>CAVWHM010000032.1:0-102858 GCA_963754775.1 uncultured Verrucomicrobiae bacterium | reverse complement strand
GAGGTAATCCGTCAACGGTTTTTTAGGATTTTCTCACGGGGTTTTTGAAGGGACTTTTGCCCAGTTCCACGCGATCAAAGAGCGCCACCAAGGGGCTGCCATGTTTGCGCAAGGCCGCTTCGTAGATTTCTTCCCGATACTCCGTGCGGCTCTGCCAACAGCGGAAGATGACGCGCTGCCATTTGTAGGCCAGCGCGCGCACCGCCGTCTGATGCGGACAGCCTTTGGTGCGTTGTTGCAGGTAGTAGGCCGCCGCCCAGCGACTCCACAAAATGCTTTCCTTGGCAAATTCGTGGAAGCTTTGCTTGTGGAACTTGGGACACAAGTAACGCCGGTGAATGTAACAGGACCCGCCACTCTTTTTGGTGACCGGCGCGATGCCGGTGTAACGCTGCAAGTCCGCCGCCGCCCCGAAGCGTTCGCGCCGGGAGCCGATACTGGCCAGCAGCCGCGTGCCCAGCACCGCTCCCGCCCCCGGCAGACTGGCAAAAATCTCGCGGTCGGGATGCACCGCGTAGGCCGCGGCGATCTGCCGGTCAAACTCCGTCACGCTGCGCTGCACCAGTTGCAGTTGCCGGCAAACCAGCTGCACCCGCAGGACAAAACTTTCAATTACAGCGGTTTGGTCGGTGACCGGCACGGCCTGCCGGACCAAGGCCAGCCGTTGCGCCAACAACCTGGCGCTGCGCGAGCCATTAACATAATAGAACTGTTTCAAGCTGGCCGGCCTGGCCTTTTGTACCGCCTGCAGACTGGACCATTTGAGGAGGAACCGGGTGGCCAACGGACGCCACAAATCTTCGCCGCAGAGCACCAGGGCTTGCGGAAAGTATTGTTTTAACAGGGCGATGAGGCGGTTGCTCAAACCGGTGCGTTCATCCACCACGGCCCGGCGATGGAACACCAGTTGTTGCACCGCCCGGGTGGCGCTGTCCTCCGGCGACCACACCGGCAACCGGGCGTGATGCGTCAGCAGCAGGTCTGCCAGAAAGTCCGCGTCCTTGGTATCATCCTTGGCGCGGCTGGTGACAAAGGCTTCGCGATATTTCTGGAGCGTGATGGGGTTGATGGGGTGCAGGGTGATCCAGTCGTACGCCTCCAGGAACGGGATGAGGTGGACGGCGGGTTGTTCCAGACACAGGCCGACGCGGGCCAGAGGACGTTGCTGGCGCAGTGCCAGCAGCCATTCCCAAAGGGCTTCGGGCGTGGTGGCGATGACTTCCGCCCGGCGTTCGCCGGTGCGCGTGTCAATCAAACAGAGGTCGGCCTTTTGGTCGGAACGATCCAGACCGATGACGAGCTCGTAAGGATGCGGAGTGTTCATGAGGTTGGTGGGTTGTTTTTTTGGTGTGGGCTGGCTCCCGCAATCGGCTTGACCCGGCGACGGCAATATAGAAGAGTCGTCATGCAATATAGGACGCCCTCTTGAGTAGTCGTTAGAGGGTCAAGCCCCGCCCGACGGGCCGGCCGATAAAGCTCAAAGTCGTTATGGCGACTGGACGTTAGCAGGCCTGACCCGCCGGGGCGGGCAACCAGAGAGAACCGATACCGAAATTGAAACCCAAAGGCCAATCCGATACGGTCGCCGCCCGGTTCGCGGCGAAGTTATTCACTGGCTGCTGCGCTCGCTCTTCATTGGCCCGCTCGCAGCCCATGAATAACTTCGGATAACCTATATTGGAGCGTTAGGCGGCTCACACATGAAGCGCATTTTTACTATTCTCGTGATCCGGTGCGCTTTCTTTTACCCCGGGAATAGTTAAGATAATATTCCGGTCATCCAAATTATGCCTCCAACCCCAAAAGCTCCATGAAACTCCAAACATCAACCCTCACTGCTTCTCGCGTAGCGTTGCGAACGCTGTTTACCATCATCACCTCTGGCCTTCTTCTCGTTTCCGTATCCGCCCAAGAACGGGATTACAGGGAAGCCCGCGTCTACGTCACGGCGCCGCCGGTTTCCGCCCCGGCAACCACCACAGCTTTCCCGGCCCCTACTCCCTTCCCCGCACAACTGTTAACCGACCACGGCTTCTTTGCCCTCGCACCGCTCGAGGAGCCCGACGAGGATATCCCCACGATCATCATCGATGACAAAAAGACCTTCCAAACCATCCTGGGCTTTGGTGGTGCCTTTACTGATGCCGCCGCTTCCGTCTTCGCCAAGCTCTCCAAGGACGCCCAGGAGCAATTCCTCAAAGCCTGCTTCGATCCAGTTGAAGGCAACGGTTATACCCTTTGCCGCACCACGATCCACAGCTGCGACTACTCCAGCGACATGTACACCTATGATGACACTGTCGGCGACAAGGAACTCAAGAGCTTCACCATCGACCACGACCGCAAGGACCGCATTCCGTTCATCAAGCGCGCTCAGGCTGCCGCCAAGGGCAACCTCCAGCTTTATGCTTCTCCTTGGAGCCCCCCCGGTTGGATGAAAACCAACGGCGAAATGTTGCACGGCGGCAAACTCAAGCCTGAATACGACCAGACTTGGGCCGACTACTACGTCAAATACATCAAGGCCTACGCCGCTGAGGGCATTCGCATATGGGGCCTGACTGTCCAAAATGAGGCTCTCGCCACCCAGACTTGGGAATCCTGCATCTTCACCGCCGATGAAGAGCGCGACTTCGTTAAGAACTTCCTGGGTCCCACCCTCAAAAAGGCTGGCCTCTCCAACGTCAAGCTCATGATCTGGGACCACAATCGCGGCCTCATCTACGAGCGTGTCCAACCTGCGTACGACGACGATGAAGCCTCCAAGTACATCTGGGGAGCCGCCTTCCACTGGTATACCGGCGAACACTTCGATAACGTTCGTATGGTGCACGATGCCTTCCCCGACAAACATCTCCTTTACACCGAAGGCGGTATTAGTGGCACTTGGCCCGCCGCCTTGCGCCTCTCCAAAAGCATCATCACCGACCTCAACAATTGGACCGAAGGCTGGGATGTGTGGAACCTTATCCTCGACCAAGACAACGGCCCGCGTCACGCCGGCGATGTCCCCGGCATACATAGAAACACCATCGTCAACGCCAACACCACCACCGACGAAATCACTTACAATCCCCCGTATTATGTTTTAGGCCAGTTTTCCCGCTTCATCCATCCCGGAGCCAAACGCATCGTCTGTACTTCCAACAGCGATGACTTTATCGCCACCGCTGCTCTCAACCCCGACGGCAAAATCGCTGTTGTCGTGCTCAATCTCAAAGACCACGAAACGTTCGTGCGCGTCTGGTTACGTGGTGAATTCGTCAAATACCAATGTCCGCCAAACGCGACCATTACCTTCATCTTACAACCAGGATAGACGTTCACATACCATGAAAACAAAAGGCATCTGTCCAGCTGGCAGTGGTTTCTTAGTGTCGTTCAACAAGTTGCGAGTAAGTGGCGGGGTCAAGAGTACAGACCGATTCCGCCCCCGGTCGCCACTTCCCTTCAGTGGAATAAATTCAATGTTTTTGTGAAAACATGGACATTGAAACGGTTCAGAGTAAGACATCACCTGTCCGCTTTCATCGGTGAACTTCGCTGGACGAACCCGCCATTTCGCATCGGTTTTATAAAAAAACAAGACATGAGTTGTTGGGGGGGGCTGGCAGGGACAACCTGTCCACCGCAGCACAGCTGCGGACGGGCTGGTCGTCCGCGACCGCACAGGTCACTCCGACAGCCGATGTCCGGCCAGGTCGCGGCCCGGCCATTCAAATTGTGAATCGGCAATTCAAAAAGCGGCCCGCGGCCGGAATCTCAATCTCCCACCGCGGCGCTCCACATTCCTTTGGGAGCCAGGAGGGTTCCGGTTCCAATCGTTTCCTCCATCCTGTGAATTTCGACGTGGCCGTCGTGGTAGGCATAACTGAAATGGTTCTGATGCGCTTTATACAAAAGATTGCCTTGATTCATGCTGGTGCCCGATTCCGGGTTCTGTGGCGGCGCGGTCGTGTCAACCTGATACATCTGGCCGCCGGCTGCGCCATTGGCCGAAGTCTGGCACCCGTAGCAAACACAAGTCCAAATATTGCCCGCGCATTGCTGTCCGCTGGTGTTTTCCACCAGCAGGAGGGTTCCCGCCGGATCACGCACCACGGTTGTTAGATAACCTTTGGCATCCCAGTTGGGCGTGCCGGGTGAACTGCTGTCCTGCCAATAAATGCCAACGCCCAAGGCCCCGGGCTTCGTAAGGTCCGGCAGCGGCTGCGTCGTGGGAACCTGCCACTGCGATTGCCAGGTGGGGCCACACGCCACCATGGCGTAAGACCGCAGTGAAAACCAGGGACTGATGCCGCCCATCCAATTCACTTTGGGGAATTGATCGGCCGGGCATACCAGAATATGCGGAGCCGCGTCCGCTCCGGGGAAATCTCCGTCGAAAAAAACGCCTCCGCCGTTCACAATTTCATTATCCGACAGATTGCCGCCGATGTATCGGTTAATCCAGCTATCCCAGGACAATTGAAAAGACGCGCCCGCCCAGCCCGCCGGCGGATACATATCGCCATGGTCATTGGCAAAATTGGGAAATCCCAGGTCGCACTGGCGCATATTGGACGCGCACTGCATCTGGATCGCCCGGGCCTTGGCTGACTGCAGTGCCGGCAACAGAATCGCCGCCAGGATGGCGATGATGGCAATGACCACCAGCAGTTCAATCAAGGTGAAGCCGGCCGGCATTGCGGCGCGGTTGACGCGGCCCGTGCGCCAATCGGTCAGACCCGGCGCTGCATCCGGTTCCCGATCGGCCAACAACCCGGCGTCTGACGTGACCTGCGCGCCGTGAAACGCCAGCTTCAAACGACTATCAAAAGTCACCCGCGGAGACTGCTTTTGGCGTGCATCCATTGGGTTCCCTGTTTTTCGCTGTGTTAACATAGATGACAGCCTTTGTTTACGCAACTCCGATACAAGTCAATGACATTGTCTTGTGAAGCCAATCCGGGAATTCAGGAGTTATTGGGTGAAAACGGTGTTTCCCCGTCCTGCCACACAGTTCTAATCGTCGCGCCAGGGGCAAATGGGGCGTAGAGCAGGGCATTGTGGCGAGCGCAGGGGGCATTTTGATACGATTTATTGCGGGTAATTTTTTCTTCTTCCACTTCGGGAACAGGCCACGGCAAATAACACAAACCGTCTGCACATTACCGTCGGCTGCAAACGCACCAGACCTCAACAACGCCAGATATTTTTTTGATTAAATGAACACCCGAACTTTGTTATATTAGAGTCATGAAAAGAAATATTTCCCTGATCGGGATGGCTGGGGTGGGGAAAAGTTTTACATCCAGGGCGTTAGCGGACCAATTAGATTATAAATATGTTTCTGCCGATGAGCTGATCACCAGAGAAGCCGGGAAAATGGGCGCCGATAAGAATATGCTATCCGACACGGCGTTTATTGGGATGGAGGAAAGTGTTGATCGTTTCTTTGCAGGACAAAACCAATACTATTATTGATACCGGTGGCAGCGTCATATATTCACCGAAGGCGATGGAGGTGTTGGACAGGATTTCATTCATTGTTTATCTGTCTGACTCACTGAAAAATATAAAAAAGCGCTTTGATAACCGGGGTGAACCCCATTTGGTAGGGATGGCTGTGGGAATGACTTTTGAGAAACTTCTCGCCCAACGAGAAAGGTTATATGAAAAATATGCTCACATTAAAATCAATGTTTCCGAGAATCAGAAACGGTCTTGTACCGAAGATAGTCAGTGAATACAAAAAGATTAAGATGACCAGCCGATGCATCAGCGGTTAGTTTCCTGTGAATTCGGTCTAATGGACTGGCGTTTGTGGCTGAGGAGCGGGGGTGCTGCTCGTTGGCTCGGCGGCAGTTTCTTTTAGAAAATTATCCAGCACCTCCAGATAGCCATCGAGTGAATCGCCGGCTTCGGGACCGAGGTCGCGCTTGAGCGCCCGCAGTTGGTCTGCCGACGATTTTGCTTCGCGTCGAAGGTCATTCATGTTCAGCTTCCCGGTCATCAAGCCACTGAGCATCTCGTCGTAGTTGCTGGCCGCTCCGGGACTGCCGGAGAGCATTTGCTCACGAATTTGCCGGACAAAATTCGTGTTCTCACCCAGACTACGAAACGCAGCGGACAAATCCGCGTTGGTGCCCGTCAAGGCAGGCAACGAAGCAGCGAATGGAAGATTGGTTGGCGCGGAGACTTGCTCGGCCTTGGCTGCCGTTTTCGGTGCGGCGGCGTTTGTGCCAATCGCAAGGCTCGCGACTTTTTTGCGCGGCACATTTATTTTGCCCAACACCTCGCTTTCCAACACCACGGTGTCCACGGACACGGACAGCACCTTGCCGAAATAACGGTCGCCATTTTGCATTTCCACCTGGTCAGCACGGAGCGGGGGCGCAGCAATGAGCAGGAAAACAACTCCAGACGAGACGAAAAGCAGCTTGATCCTCATGGCGAGAGGGTAACCTATCGGAGGACGCTTCGCAAATTCATCAGGGGGTCACGATGTTCCCGGTCTTTCCCATGTTTTGGGAATTTCTCTTTGCGCTGCTGGACGGACCTCGAATTGTCTGACAATTTACCCGCACATGACTCCCGAACCAGCCAGCGCCAAACCAGTGGTTCGCGCCTCGCGCAGAGGCTTGCTGGGATTTTTTCAGCCCGCACCGCCCGCACCGGTCACGCTTACCGACCCGGAGGAAATCGCGGCGAAATACCGCCGCTGGCAGACGCGCGTTCTCTTTTTCTCCATTGTCGGCTACGCCACGTTTTATTTCGTCCGCAAAAATCTCGGGATCGCCATGCCGTTCATGGAGAAGGACCTCGGCATCACCAAGGAAAACCTCGGACTGTTTCTGACGCTGCACGGCATCATTTACGGCGTCTCCAAATTTGCGAACGGTTTTCTCGCCGATCGCGCGAATGCCTGCGTCTTCATGTCCACCGCGCTGCTGGCCTCGGCGCTTCTCAACATCTGGTTTGGCTTGAGTTCGACCGTCGTGGCGTTCGGCCTCGTCTGGATGCTGAACGGCTGGTTTCAGGGCATGGGTTTTCCGCCGTGCGCGCGATTGATTGCCAACTGGTTTCCACCCAAACAGCTCGCGACCAAATTTTCCATCTGGAACTATCCCACAACGTCGGCAGCATCGGATTGTTTTGCTTTGCGGATTTCTCGTCAGCGGATATCTTTTCGCGGCCAACTGGCGGCTCTGTTTTTTTGTTCCGGCGGCGATCGCGATTGCCGTCGCCGTTTTGCTTTGGTTCATGCTCCCCGACACGCCGCCCTCGGTCGGGCTGCCGGAATTTGAAGGCACGCACGTTGACTTGCCGGAGCAACAAATCGCGCGAGGATTTCAAGGCTTTTGTGTTCCGGCAGGTGTTTTCGCAACAAATACATCTGGATGCTCTCGATGGCGAACTTCTTCGTCTATACCATCCGCTACGCCGTGTTTGATTGGGGACCGACCATGCTGCTGGAAGCCAAACACATCAAAATCATGCAAGCTGCCTGGATGATGGCGGGTTTTGAAGGATTTGGGGCAATTGGCGCTCTCCTCGGTGGCTGGATCACCGACCGTTTTCTCGGCGGACGCGCCGCGCGCGCCTGCGTCGTTTATATGGCACTCGCAGGCGTCTCGGTTTTTCTATTGTGGAAAATTCAAACGCAATCAGGGTTGCTCATTACCGGCCTGCTTTGCGCCACGGGATTTTTTGTCTACGGCCCGCAATGTCTGCTGGCCATCGCCTGCGTCAATCTTGCCACCAAGCGCGCCGCCGCTACCGCCGTCGGCTTGACCAGTATTTTTGGTTACGCCAGCACCGTGCTTTCGGGCTGGGGCTTGGGATATGTCGTCCAACATTACGGTTGGAACGCGGGCTTTGCGGGATTGATTGTCTGCGCAATAATTGGAACGCTTCTGTTCGTCGCCGCCTGGCCGGCCAAGGCTCACGGTTACAAACTTTGATTGTGCGGCAGGCGAACAATCTATTCCAGAGGTGGAGAAGCAACGGGTCAATGGGGCTGGCAAGACAACGAGTGCAGGCGATACCGACGAAAGTTTCCCGTCTCCAAAACTCACAGTTCCGCTGTAGAGATTCGATGGGGACGGAGCTAAGGAACCAGGCGGGTGCCGGTGTGGCCGTCCAATGCGGCTGGGAGTGCTTCGGGGGAGGTAATCAGGGCTTCACGACGGCTGTTCATGACGAATTGGACGCACGCTTCAATTTTGGGGAGCATCGAACCTGGTTTGAAATGGCCCTCGGCCATGTACCGCCTGGCTTCGGCCACGGTCATCGAGTCGAGCGCCCGTTGCCCGGGTGTCCCGAAGTTCAGGCAAACCTTTTCAACGGCGGTGGAAATCACCAGCATGTCGGCGCCGATTTCCTTGGCCAACACAGCAGAAGCAAGGTCTTTATCAATCACGGCCGCAACTCCACGAAGGATGCCTTTCTCGTCTGCCACCACGGGAATGCCACCACCGCCCGCCGCAATGACGACATAGCCGTCCTTGACCAGGTGCCCGACAACTTCAGACTCGATGATGCGCACCGGGATTGGCGAAGCGACCACCCGCCGCCAGCCGCGGCCGGCGTCCTCCATCATCGTCCATTTCTCAACCCGCATCCGGTCCTCCGCCTGTTCGCGCGTGTAAAATTCACCGATGGGTTTGCCCGGACTGGCAAAGGCAGCGTCGTCGCGGTTCACGAGCGTCTGGGTCACCACGGTCGCCACCGATTTCTTCAAGCGGCGGCGGCGGAACTCGTTCTCCAGTGCCTGCTGAATCTGGTAGCCGAGCGCGCCCTGGGTATCGGCGACAATGGAATCGAGGGGCACCTGGTGGAGGATGCCGCGCGAGTGTTCGCTGCGAAGCAGAATGAAACCCACCTGCGGTCCGTTCCCGTGGGTGATGACGACGCGATAGCGATGTTCCAGCAGGTCGGCGATAGGATGCACGGTTTTGACCACGGCGGCATACTGGTCGGGCACGCTCATGTGTTGCGCATTCGTGATGAGCGAGTTGCCGCCGATGGCGATGACGAGCGTTTTCACTGGGAATTTACGGCGTTCATTGTGCCGACACCCGAAACCCTTCCTTATCGAGGCGTTCGCGGATGATGGCGATGTGAGCGGCGTCCCGGGTTTCGACCACGCAATGCACACTTACCGTCGTGATGTCATCGCTGGAGAATGCGCGATCGTGGGAAATTTCCAGAATGCTCGCACCGGTTTCAGCGAGCAGCCCGGCAAACCGTGCCAGCCCGCCCGGACGATCGCTGATCGTTGCCGTGAAGCGGGAAAGCCGTCCGTCCGAGGCCAGGCCCCGTTCCAGGATCCGCCCGAGAATGGGAATGTCAATGTTGCCGCCGCACAATGGCAGCACGACGTTCTTGCCTTTCAGTTCCGGCACCAGGCCGGCCAGACAGGCGGCAAGCGGGGCGGCGCCGGCGCCTTCGACCACCGCCTTTTCAAGTTCCATGAGACGCAATATCGCAAGCGCAAGCTCGTGCTCGCCGACGAGCAGGGTTTTGTCCACCAGTTTGCGGGCGATGGCGAAGGCATGTTTGCCGACCTGTGGCACCGCCAATCCGTCCGCGAGTGTGGATTGAACTTCAACCGGCACCGGCCGGCCGGCAGCTTGAGCCGCAGTGAAGCTGGCGGCGCGTTCGGGTTCCACTCCGATTATCCGCACCCGTGGTTTGAGGGTTTTCAAGGCGAGTGCCAGCCCGGCAACCAACCCGGCGCCGCCGATGGGAACAATCACCGCCTCGACGTCCGGAACCTGCGCGGCAATCTCCAGGCCAAGAGTTCCCTGCCCGGCGATGATGGCGGGATCGTCGTATCCGTTGATGTACCGGAGGTTTTTTTCGGTGGCGATTTCGTCCGCACGCAGGCGCGCTTCGGCGAGATCGGACCCGTGCAGCACGACCGTGGCTCCCAGGCGCCGGCAATTTGCCACTTTCATCAGCGGCGCAAAACGGGGCATCACGACCGTGACCGGGATGCGTAGCAACTGGCCGTGATAAGACAGGCCGAGGGCATGATTCCCTGCGGACGCAGCGATCACGCCGTGTTTTTTCTGTTTCGCCGGAAGTGACAGGAGGGCGTTGCGGGCGCCGCGTTCCTTGAAACTGCCGGTGCGTTGCAGGTATTCCAGTTTGCAATAGACGTTTAATCCCGTAGCTTCGGACAGCGGAATGGAACGCGGGCACGGGGATTGAATGACTTGACCCGCAATTCTCTCCGCCGCCGTTTGGATGTCCTCAAAAGTGACCGACATGCTTCACTAATGGCCGGTAGCCGGCTGGTGTCAATCAAAGAGTCTTTGCATACCAAAAAATGCTAAACACTGGCCAATAAACGTGTGGGGGAGCCAAGATTTTGACACCATGATACTCTGGCTGCTACGGTCGGTGGTTTATGAAAAAAGCTGACGGTTCTCTCACCGACGCCCGGTTCCGGGCGGAACTGGAGCGGTGTATCTATTGCGAGGAAAAGCCCTGCCAGGAAGCCTGCCCCGCGCATTGTTCGCCGGCGGATTTCATCATGGCCGCGCGGGTTGGCGGGAAATCAGATTGGCGACGTTCCGCCGCGATGATCATGGGCGCAAATCCGCTCGGCTGGGTTTGCGGCGTGGTTTGCCCGGATTACTTCTGCATGAAAGCGTGCGCGCGGCGAACTTTCGACCGGCCGATTGAAATTCCGGCTGTTCAAGCCTCAGTCCTCAAAAAAGCCAATGAAGTCGGGACGGCTGAATTCAAACGCGCAGAGTGGAACGGGAAAACCGTCGGCATCATCGGCGCAGGACCCGCCGGCCTGGGCGCGGCCAGCGTGCTCGCCCAGCGCGGGTACAAAGTCACGATTCACGAACAGCAGAAACGGCCGGGCGGAGCGATGCATCTTATCCCCGACTTCCGGCTGAACAAGCAGGTGGTTCGCGCGGACATCGCGTTTCTGAAAACGCTGGGTGATATTGAATTCAAATCCGGCAAGGTCGTGGCCAGCCCCGCAGAGTCTACTGGCGAAACACGATGCCGTCGTCGTGTGCGCCGGCCTGACTGAACCGTTCAAGCTGAACATTCCCGGCGGGGAGCTAGCGCTGTCGTGGCAGGCGTTTCTGGAAAACCAGAAGAAGCTCAAGCTCAAAGGCAAAAAGGTCGCCGTCCTTGGCGGTGGAGCGGTGGCCGCGGATTGCGCGACGACGGCCAGGCGGCTCGGCGCGGCGTCGGTCGAATTGATTTATCGGCGCCGGCAGCAGGACATGCCGTTGACGCAATATGAGCGCGACATGCTGCTTGAACACGGCGTCGAGATCGCAACTTGCTCCAGGCCGCTGGCCGTCGTTCATCAAGGCAGGCGCGTCACTGGCCTTCGCATCGCGCGCATGATGCTGCCCGCCGGCAAGGAGTCGCGACCGGAGAACTTCGTCATCAACAAAAGGGAATCGCCGGTCTTTCGTGAGTTCGACCTGGTGATTTCCGCCATCGGCAGCCGTCCCAAACTGCCCGTCACTAAAGCCAGGGGAATTTTCTACGCCGGCGACATGGTGCTCGGCGCAGCAACGGTGGTGGAGTCCGTCGCCAGCGGCAAGAACGCCGCCGTTGAAGCCGATGCGTTCATTTGCGGCGAAGCGCGACCGAAGTTCAAGAATCGCGCAAAGAGCCGGGTCATCCTGTCCGGTGTGCCGCTGCGCCCTGTGCCACTCGATGCCGATTTCTTTGGCCGCAGGATTCTTTCGCCGTTCCTGCTCTCCGCCGCGCCGCATTCAGACGGTTACGAGCAGATGCACGAGGCCTACGAGCGCGGTTGGTCCGGGGGCGTGATGAAGACCGCATTCGACAACGTGCCGATTCACATTCCCGCCGACTACATGTTCGCGCTGACGCGTTCGACCTATGGCAATTGCGACAACGTTTCCGGCCATTCGCTCGACCGTGTCTGCCGCGAAGTCGCGAAACTCGTGAAGGAATTTCCCGATCGCCTCACGCTCGCCTCGACCGGCGGGCCGGTCACTGGTCACGACGAGACGGACAAGCGCGTCTGGCAATCCAACACGCATAAACTGCAAGACGCCGGAGCGATGGGCGTCGAATACAGCCTGTCCTGTCCGCAAGGTGGCGACGGCACAAACGGCGACGTGGTTTCGCAAAACGCCGGACTGACCGCGAAGATTATTGATTGGGTCATGGAGGCGAGCGCAGACGAGAATCCAAAGCTGTTCAAGCTCACCGCCGCCGTTACCGCGATTCAGCCGATCATCAAAGCGATTCAGGAAGTTTTCGCGCGTTATCCGAACAAGAAGGCCGGCGTCACGCTTGCCAACAGTTTTCCGTCGCTCGCGTTTCGCAAAGTGGAAAACCGCCGTTGGGAGGAAGGCGTCGTCATCGGCATGTCGGGCGAAGGCGTTTTGCCGATCAGTAATCTCACACTCGCCAAAGTTTCCAGCATGGGCATCACCGTCTCGGGCAACGGCGGCGCGATGAGTTACCAGGACGCCGCGAACTTCCTCGCGCTCGGCGCGCAGACCGTCCAGTTCTGTACCGCGGTGATGAAGTATGGCCTCGGCTACGTGGACGAACTTCATTGCGGCCTCAGCTATTTGATGGAGGAGCGCGGCTTCCGCTCGGTGAAAGAACTCATCGGCTCGGCGCTGCCCAATCCGATCACCGACTTTAGCGCGTTATCGCCCACGAAGAAGCTCCCGCGGGTCGTCGCCACGCTCTGCCAGCATTGCGGCAACTGCGCACGCTGTCCGTATCAGGCCATCGTGCTGGACAGTCACGGCGTTCCGACGTTTGATGCGAGTCACTGCGTCGGCTGCTCGCTCTGCGCGCAGAAATGCTTTGCCGGCGCCATCTCGATGCGCGACCGCACGCCGCAGGAACTGGCTGCGCTAAACGAAGGCTGAAATCATGCCCGATTCCCTGCTCATCGAAAACGGAACGGTGCTGACTCTGGGGAAAACCTCCCGGGTCCTGCGTGGCCATTCGGTTCTCATCGAGAACGGCTTGGTAGCGAAGGTCGCGCCGAAGAAGGCCATCAAAAATTTCCGCGGCAAGCGCATTGATGCGACGGGCAAGGTCGTCCTGCCGGGCTTCATCAACGCGCACACCCATTTCTACAGCAGTTTCGCGCGCGGCCTGACCAAGGCCAGGCCCTCCAAGGATTTCAACCAGGTGCTCAAGAATCTCTGGTGGCGGCTGGATTCCGCGCTGACGACGGAAGATTGTTACTATAGCGCGCTGATCGCGTTGCTCGGCTCGATTCGTCACGGCACGACGACGCTGATTGATCATCATGCCAGCCCGCGTGCGGTGATCGGCTCGTTGGGTGCGATCGAGCGGGCCGTGCGGGAATCCGGCTTGCGGGCCTGCCTCTGCTATGAGCTTTCGGACCGCGACGGCATGGGCATCGTGAAGGAAGGTCTGGCCGAGAACGCGTCATTCATCCGCCAGTGCCAGCGGCAGAATGATTCCCGCGTGAAAGCGCTCTTCGGTTTGCACGCGTCGTTCACGATTTCCGACGCCACGATGGAGAAGGCCGCGACCCTCGGCCACGAACTGCGCACCGGCTTTCACATCCACGTCGCCGAGGCGCAGAGCGATCAGGATTGGGCGCTGCGGCACCATGGCAAACGCGTGGTCGAACGCTTGAAGAAGTTCGAAATCCTCGGCCCGCGTTCCATCACCGCGCACTGCATTCACGTCAACCGCCACGAAATGGATTTGCTGGCGCAGACGAGGACCGCGGTCGTTCACAACCCGCAATCGAACATGAACAACGCCGTCGGCGTGGCGAACGTCATCGAATTGATGAAGCGCGGCGTGCTCGTCGGCCTCGGCACGGACGCGATGACCACCAATATGCTCGAGGAATTGCGGGTGGCGCTCTGGGGACAGCATTTGCGGGCGGAGAATCCGTCAGTTGGATTCGATGAAGTGACGACTGCGTTGCTCGCTAACAATCCCAGGATCGCCGGGCGCATCTTCGGTCTGCGCTTCGGCGAGATTTGTGAAGGCGCCGCCGGAGATATCGCGATTTTCGATTACGACCCGCCGACGCCGTTGGAGAGCAAAAATGTTCTCGGCCATCTCGTGTTCGGCATTTCCCAGACTGACGCTGACACAACCATCGTCGGCGGCCGCGTGTTGATGGAGAACCGGAAGCTCGCGCTGAACCTCGACGAGGGGCGCGTGAACGCCCGCGCCCGCGAGCTGGCAAAAAATTTATGGAAACGAATGTAACTATGAAAACCAGGAAACAAACAACCGGCCCAATCACCTACGACCTGATCCGGAAACGCGCCAAGGCGATGGAGAAAGACACCGCACGGTTTCTGTGCGACCTGGTTCGCACCCAATCATTCTCCTCCAAGGAAAAGAACGTCATCGCCGTCATCAAAAAGGAGATGCAGAAGATCGGCTTTGACGGCATCCGCATTGACGGCCTGGGCAACATCATTGGCCGCATCGGCCAGGGCAAACGTGTAATCGCCTTCGACGGCCACGTGGACGTTGTTTATCCCGGCGACCTCTCGCAATGGAATTTTGATCCGTTCAAGCCGTTCGTGAAGGCCGGCAAGGTCTGGGGTCGCGGCGCGGTGGATCAAAAGGGCGGCGTGGCCACGATGATTCACGCAGGCCGCATCATCAAGGAACTCGGCCTGAACGATCAGTTCACAATTTATTTCACTGGCACGGTCATGGAGGAAGACTGCGACGGCCTTTGCTGGCAATACCTGCTCAATGTCGAGAAGCTGAAACCCGAACTCGTTGTCATCACCGAACCGACGAACATGAACATCTATCGCGGCCATCGCGGTCGCATGGAGATCCGCGTCGAGGTGAAGGGCAAGAGCTGTCATGGTTCTGCGCCGGAACGCGGCGACAACGCGATTTACAAAATTGCCCGCATCGCGCTTGAAATTGAAAAACTCAACGAACGGCTCAGACGCGATCCGTTCCTCGGCAAGGGCACGGTCACGATTTCGGAAGTGAAATCCTCGTCCCCATCGCAGTGCGCAGTCGCCGACGGAGCGGGCATTCATCTGGACCGCCGGCTCACGTATGGCGAGACGAAGGCGAGCGCCATTGCGGAAGTCCGGGACGCGGCAAAGCGCGCTGGTTATCCGGATGCGAAGGTTTACGTGCTCAAATACGAAGAGGCGGCTTATACGGGCAAGGTGTATCCGACCGAAAAATACTACCCGACCTGGGCGCTCGATGAGAAATCTCCGTATCTCAGGAACGCGGTAGCAGCCTACGCGGGCGTGCTCGGCAAAAAGCCGTTTGTGGACAAGTGGACGTTCAGCACGAACGGCGTGGCGATTTCCGGCATGAAGGGAATTCCGTGCCTCGGGCTCGGTCCGGGCAATGAAATTTATGCCCACGCGGCCAACGAAGCCTGTCCGGTCGAACACCTGAGCGGCGCGGTTGCGTTTTATGCGGCACTTGTCGCGAAGCTGAATGGAAAAGTCTAAATGACCAAATTCCTTTACCAGTGCAGCACGTGCGGGAAAACTTACCGGCGGGATGAGGTGCGATATCTCTGCCCGGCCTGCGCGAAGCAATATCATCCCGGGATTCCGCTTGTTGGTGTGCTCTCAGTGCAATTCGACTACGGCGCCATCCGGAAAAAGTTTAACCGGCAGAAGCCTGACTGGAATCTGTTCTCGGCCGTGGAAGAGAAATTCTTTCCGCCGATTCCCGTCGGCAACACGCCGTTCTTCAAATCCGCAGCGCTCGGAAACGAACTCGGCTTCGCCGACGTCTGGCTCAAGAACGACGGGCTGAATCCCAGCGCGTCGCTCAAAGACCGCGCGTCGTTCCTTGTCGTGGCCGAGGCGAATCGGCTGAAGGAGAAAACCATCGTCACCGCCTCCACCGGCAATGCCGCCAGCGCGCTGGCCGCCGTTTGTGCCGCTGCCGGCAAGCGTGCGCTCATCTTCGTTCCCGAGAACGCGCCGAAGGCGAAGCTCGTGCAGATGATTCTCTATGGCGCGACGGTCGTTCCGGTGAAGGGCACGTATGACGACGCGTTCGGACTTTCGCTCGAATACACGACGAAACGCGGCGGGCTGAATCGCAATACCGCGTATCATCCGCTTACCATCGAGGGCAAGAAAACTGTCGGCCTGGAAATCTGGCAACAGAACAACTGGCGCGTGCCGGACGCGATTCTTGTTCCCGTTGGTGACGGCGTGATCATCAGCGGTGTCCACAAGGCGTTCTGCGATCTGAAGGCGGCGGGCTTGATTTCGCGGCTGCCGCGGCTCGTTTGCGTACAGGCCGAGAAGTCGAACGCCATCCATCACTACATCGAGTCCGGCATTTACGAAAACGCGGCGAACCCAGACACGATTGCGGATTCCATTTCTGTTTCGATTCCCTCGAACGCGCACCTGGCGCGAAAAGCCGTGCTGGAGAGCGGCGGGTTTTCCCTCACGGTCAGCGATGACGAGATTTTGCAGGCGCAGGGCGTGCTGGCGGCGACGACCGGCATCTTTGCCGAGCCGGCGTCGTCGGCGGTGGTCGCCGCGCTGAAGAAGCTTCGCAGCACAAAGCGGGTTGGCCGCAAAGACCAAATTGTTCTGCTTGTCACGGGCCACGGACTCAAGGATGTTGAGGCAGCGATGCGCAATGTTCATTTGCCAGAGGCCGTTGAGCCTACGCTGGCCGGTGTCGAGGCAGCGCTCGGAGAAACTAAATCGCCCCCGTCCGGACCTTCCCCCGCCCAAGCGGGGAGAAGGTGGCCGCGGGCCGGATGAGGGGTGCGTCACCAGGCGGAAAAGCATGACCACCGCGACCCAACAGAAAATGCTGGCGCAACGACGCGTATGCCAAGGTGACCGGCAAGGCGAAGTTCACCGACGACCTGAAATTCGCCAACGTGCTCCATGCCGCTCCCGCGTATTCCGATTTCGTTCACGCGCGGATCGATGCGATTGACACTCGCGCTGCCGAGAGAGTTCCCGGGGTCGTCCGCGTGCTGACCGCGAAGGATGTTCCGGGGACAAACCGTTTCGGCCAGATCATCCGCGATTTCCGCATCTTCGCTGACGACAAGATTCGTTACCACGGCGATGTTGTCGCCGTCGTCGTCGCGGAAACGCGCGAGATTGCGATTCACGCGGCGCGACTGGTGAAGGTGAATGCCGAACCGCTGCCCGCCGTGCTCGATCCGGAGGCCGCGATGTTGCCGGGTGCGCCGCTCGTCCATGAAAACCACGGCACGAACATCGTCAACACGCACGTCGTCCGGCGCGGCGATGTCGAGGCAGGTTTCCGCCAGGCAGATTTTGTCATCGAGGAAAAGTTTCAGACGCAGACCGTCGAGCACGCTTACATGGAGACCGAGGCGGCGGTTTGCGTGCCGCGTTCCACGGATGGCGTCATTGAAGTTTACGGCAGCATGCAGCATCCGTTCAGCACGCGCCGATTTGTGGCAGCGTGCCTCGGAATGCCACTTTCGGAAGTTGAAATCATCGGCACGCCCATGGGCGGCGGTTTCGGCGGCAAGGACGACACGGCGGCCATCGTCTGTGCGCGCACCGCGCTCGCCGCGAAGCTGTTGAATCGCCCGGTGAAGATGATTTATCGCCGCGACTGGTCCATGCGCGAGAGTTACAAGCGCCATCCGTATCGCGTGTACTACAAGATGGGCGTGACGAAGGCGGGCCGCATCACGGCGGTGCAATGCCGCATCGTCGCGGACGGCGGCGCGTATTGCTCGGTCACGCCGTGGGTCACGTGGCGTTCGACGGTCCAATGCTGCGGACCTTACGTCGTGCGAGAATGTCCACTGCGACACGTTCGGCGTTTACACGAACAACGTCGTGGCCGGCGCGATGCGCGGGTTCGGCTCGCCGCAAATGAATTTCGTCATCGAGCAAATGGTCGAGATGGCGGCGCAGAGGGCCGGCATTTCGGGAATTGAATTCCGCCGCCGCAACATGGTGCGCCAGGGCAGCGTGACCATCACCGGGCAAAAGCTCGACGGCCACAAGGTCGCGATGGAACAGGCGCTGGACACCGTGCTGCGCGAAATTGATTACGAAAAGAAACTGGCGAGTTGTGCGCGCGGCAAAGGCAATTCCGATGAGCTTTACGGCATCGGCCTGGCGATGAGTTATCGCGGCGTGAGCCTTGGCGCGGAGGGCGTGGATTTTTGCGCCGCCATCATCAACGCGCAGGCCGACGGCTCGATCTTGCTCGAAGTCGGCGTTCACGAAAACGGGCAAGGCTCGGAATCGGCGATGTCGCTGATTGCTGCGCGGAGGAATTGGGCGTGGACTTGAATCGCATCCGCTACCGGCGTTCTTCGACCTCGAACATTCCCGACAGCGGCACGACGGTCGCCTCGCGCGGCACGATCATGGGCGGCGGCGCGGTGACGCTTGCGGCGCGGGAGTTGAAAAAGAAAATCGCCGAAGCGTTTTGCGCGAAGCTGGGTTGCGCAGCGGAGGAAGTGCGGTTCAAAAATAATTTCATCTGTGGGAGGTCGGACACCGACCGCATCGCCTTTGACGATGCGATGCGGCAGATGTGGCAGATGCAGCAGTTTCCGTTTGCGTTTGGCACTTTCAAAGCGCCGCGCGTGACCTGGGACGAACACACCGGCCAGGGCGACGCATATTTCACGTGGGTCTATGGCTGTCAGGCGGTTGAGTTGACCGTGAACAAAAAGTCCAGGAAGGTGAAGTTGCTCAACGCCGTCGCCGCGCACGACGTGGGCCGCGCGGTGAATCCGGAGATGGTGCGCGGGCAGATTTACGGCGGCATGGCGATGAGCGCGGGCTACGGGTTGCACGAGGAAGTGAAAGCGCCTGAAGGCAAAATGACGACGCTCAATCTCAATACCTATCGCATTCCGCGCTCGATGGATTTGCCGGAGATGAAGGCCATCATTATCGAGAATCCCGACCCAATTTCACCGACCGGCGCCAAGAGCATCGGCGAGCCGGCGAATGAGATCCTCGCGCCGGCGATTGCGAACGCGATCTTCAACGCGACGGGCCAGCGATATTTTACGTCGCCGATACGTTTGGGCGCGCCGCCTGAACCCACGACTTGCGAGGAGGGATGCAAATGAAACTTTTCGTCAACGAAAAGGAAATCGAAGTCCCCGCCGGCCGCGATGGAGAAACGCATCGTTGAATTCCTGCGCGAAGACCTCGACCTGACCGGTGCGAAGAACGCCTGCGACGTCGGCGCATGTGGCGCTTGCACGATCCTCGTGAACGACGAACCGTGTCGGATTTGCATCAAGCTGGTGAAGGATTTTGCCGGCGAACGGATTTTGACCATTGAAGGCCTGGCCGCTCCCGATGGCACGCTGCATCCGCTACAGCAGGCGTTCGTGGACTGCGGCGCGATCCAATGCGGCTACTGCACGCCCGGCATGGTACTGACCGCGCACGCGTTCCTGTTGAAGAACCCGCGCCCGACGCGCGAGCAAATTCGCCACGCGATTTTTAAGAACCTCTGTCGCTGCACCGGCTACCAACAAATCATTGATGCCATCGAAAAAGCTGCGCCGCATTACCAGCGCAAATCGAAAACGCGCAAGCCGGCTGAATCGGCAATCGCTTGATTCTTTTTAAAATGAACTCGCTCAAGAAACAACTGGACGAACTGAAAAAGCTCAAATTCAACAGCTATGGCAA
The DNA here is from genome assembly GCA_963754775.1 of uncultured Verrucomicrobiae bacterium. Classification (GTDB taxonomy): domain Bacteria; phylum Verrucomicrobiota; class Verrucomicrobiia; order Limisphaerales; family UBA11358; genus UBA11358. Next base: position 83,215 of record CAVWHM010000032.1, on the reverse strand, counting down.
GGATTTCCTGCTGACGTGGGAAAAATCCGAGAATGAACTTCGCGCCGTGGTCGCGCTCGCGGAACTGTTTTCCGAGATGCATCAGGTCGGCAAGTCGTTTCGCATCTTTGACACCGGGCTGGCGATTTCAATCTTCCGCGACAACTCGACGCGTACGCGTTTCAGCTTCGCCTCGGCGGCGAATGCGCTGGGCCTCGGGCTGGCCGATCTGGACGAGGAAAAATCGCAGATCGCGCATGGCGAAACGGTGCGCGAGACGGCGAACATGATTTCCTTCATGGCCGAGGTCATCGGCATCCGCGACGACATGTATCTCGGCGAGGGGAACCGTTACATGCGCGAAGTGGCGCGGGCGGTGCAGGAAGGTTTTGAGCAAGGCGTGCTGCATCGGCGCCCGACGGTGGTCAATCTGCAATGCGACATTGACCATCCAACACAGAGCGTGGCGGATTTGGTTCATCTCAAGCGTCATTTCGGTTCGCTGGAGAAACTGCGCGGAAAAAAGATTGCCATGAGCTGGGCGTATTCGCCGAGTTATGGCAAACCGCTTTCCGTCCCGCAGGGCATCATCGGCCTGCTGACCCGGTTCGGAATGGACGTGACGCTCGCGCACCCGGAGAGTTACGGCTTGATTCCGGACGTGGTCGAGCTGGCGAAGAAGAACAGCGCGAAGTGCGGCGGGAAATTTGAAGTGGTTTCGAGCATGGAAGAAGCGTTCCGCGACGCCGACGTGGTTTATCCAAAATCGTGGGCTCCGTACGGCGTGATGCAACGGCGCACGCCGCTGTTGCAGAAGGGCGACCGCGACGGATTGAAGGCGCTGGAGCAGGAATGTCTCGCGAACAACGCGCGTTTCAAGAATTGGGAGTGCGACGATAAGAAAATGAAACTCAGCAAAGGCGGCAAGGCGCTTTATATGCACTGCCTGCCGGCGGACATTTCGGGCGTGAGCTGCGCGCAGGGCGAAGTGTCAGCGGCCGGTGTTCGAGAAATACCGCCTCGCGACGTATTGCGAGGCGAGCTTCAAGCCGTTCGTCATCGCCGCAATGATTTTCCTGGCGCGGGTGAAATTGCCCCTGGCCGCCCTCGGCAAGTTGATCAAGGATTGAGTTTTTGAAAGGCTGAACAAGGCTTAAAAATAAATTCAAAAACACGAGCGACCTTTGGAAACGGAGACTGCGGCGAAAACCACTCAAAGATTACATGGCATGGCCAGTGAAGGCTTTTGCCCGCATGGGGCAAAAAACAGCACCCCCAAAAAGTAAAGGGATCAAAAACGGCAGCAAAGCGCGGAGAACCGGGTTTGGCACGTCAGTTGCATTCCTAACTAACGTGGAAACTTTTTTAACGCGCACAGAATTTACTTAGACTGCCAGTAACCTACACACGGCTTCATTCTTCCAGTCCCGACCGGCGGATCAACCTACCCGGACGGGGCTTGCTTTTTTTGGGGGGAAGAAGCCCACAGCCAAGGTTAAATCAATTCGACACCTCACCATTTGTCCTCTCCCCAATCGAGGCGGAGAGGAAATCCAGTTTTGCGCCCTTTGCGCTTCTTTGCGGCTGGAAAATTCCGCTTGCTCCTGCGTGGTTCGCGGTTAAATCTTCGCAAGGCTCTTGCAGAATTTCTCAATCCGTTCCAGACCTTTCTCGATGTTCGCCATGCCGGTGGCGTAGCTGAGGCGGATGCAATCGTCCGCGCCGAACGCGATGCCGGGCACGGCGGCGACCTTTTCGGCTTCCAGCAGCTTCGCGCAGAAGTCGGTGGACTTGAGGCCGGTCTTCGAGATGTTCGGGAACAAATAGAACGCGCCCTTCGGATTCACGCAGGAAATGCCGGGGATGCTGTTCAATTTCTGGTGCGCGTAGCGGCGGCGTTTGTCGAATTCCGCGAGCCACGCCTTCAGATGGTCCATCGGACCGGTGATGGCGGCCAGCGCGCCCTTTTGGGCGAACGACGTCGGGTTGCTCGTGCTGTGGCTTTGCACGGCGTCAATGGCCTTGGCAATCGGCTCCGGCGCGGCGAGAAAACCCAGCCGCCAGCCGGTCATGCTCCAGGCCTTGGCAAAACCGTGGACGATGACGGTGTGTTCCTGGTGCGCGGGTGAAAAACTCGCGACACTTTTGTGCGTTGCGCCGTCATAGAGCAGATGCTCGTAAATCTCGTCGCTCATGATGAGCACGTTTTTCTCAACGCAGATGTCGCCGAGCGCCTTGGTTTCCTCCGGCGTATAAACACTGCCGGTCGGGTTGCTCGGTGAATTGAGAATGAGCAGGCGCGTGCGCGGCGTGATGGCGGCGCGCAACTGCGCCGGAGTGACTTTGAATTCGGTCGCGTCGGTGGTTTGCAGGATTACCGGTTTCGCGCTGGCGAGCTTCACCATTTCCGGGTAGCTCAACCAATACGGCGCGGGAATGAGCACCTCGTCGCCTTCCTGGCAGGTGGCGAGCACGACGTTAAAGCATGAGTGCTTGCCGCCGCAGGAGACGATGATTTGCGACGGTTTGTAGGTCAGGCCATTTTCGCGTTTAAACTTGTCGGCGATGGCCTGGCGCAATTCCGGGATGCCGCTCGAGGGCGTGTATTTGGTGAACCCGGCGGCAAGCGCCTTGGCGGCGGCGTCCTTGATGAATTGCGGTGTGTCGAAGTCCGGCTCGCCCGCGCCGAAACCGACGACGTCCTCGCCTGCGGCCTTCATGGCCTTGGCCTTGGCGTCAATGGCCAGCGTGAGCGATGGTGACAGCGACGCCGCGCGTTGAGAAATTTTATAGTTCATATATCAGCGGCGGAAAGATTACGGGCAGGGCAGGGGAGCGCAAGAAAGGAAATTGATTCGGAGGTAGCGTTCGCTACTTTCACCGCGGGCAGCACCGCTTGGAAGGCGGAACCTCCACCGAACATCCCGGCGCGGATGCTCGCCTCACCAACTTCACTTCGCCAGATAATATTTCTCCGTGTATTCCCGCACCATGCGGCCGGTGGTGAATTGCGGCACGAGCGTGACCATCGCGCGGCGGATGCGCTGAATCCATTTGCACGGAATGCCCTTTTCGCTACGGTCGAAAAACATGGGAATGACCTGTTCGGTCAGCACTTTGTACAGGTTCTCGCTGTCCAGGCGGTCCTGGTCCTCGATGTTGTCCGGTTGCGAATCTCCGCCGATGGCGAAGCCGTTCGTGCCGTCATAGCCTTCGCGCCACCAGCCGTCAAGAATGCTGAGGTTGAGGCAGCCGTGGCAGCTGGCTTTCATGCCGCTGGTGCCGGAAGCTTCGAGCGGACGCCGCGGATTATTCAGCCAGACATCGCAGCCGGATACCATCTGCCGCGCGATGTGGATGTCGTAGTTTTCGATGAACACCAGTCGTTCGGCCATTTCACTGTGTTTGCTCAGGTGAATGATTTGTTGAATGAACCGTTTGCCTTCGTCATCGCGCGGGTGCGCCTTGCCGGCAAAAATGAACTGGATGGGCTGCTGCTTGTTGTGAGCGAGATTCACGATGTTGTAGAACTGCTGGAAAATCAGCGGCGCGCGTTTGTAGGTGGCGAAGCGCCGCGCAAAGCCGATGGTCAGCGCGTCGGGGTTCAGCAGATGATCGAAGTGGATGTAATCTGCCGGCGCGATGCGCTGGGTCTGGTGCAGCAGCCGGCGCCGCACGAATTCAATCATCTCGCGCCGCAGATGATAGCGCAGCGCCCATAATTCCTCGTCCGAGACGAATTCGGGATTGGCCATGCGTTTCCAGAATTCGTGCGAGTAAACCGCTGCCGTCCAGTATTCGCCGAATTTCTCGCGGAAAACCGCCGTCTCGCCGTTGTGTCCGTCCGTCAATTTTTCCCGCCAGAAATGGCGCACGGGTCCTTTCATCCAGCCGAGCAGGTGAACGCCGTTGGTGATGTGGCCGATGGGGACTTTTTCGACCGGCGTACCGGGATAAAGGCCCTGCCACATTTGACGGCTGGTTTGCCCGTGCAATTCGCTCACGCCGTTCGCCGCGCGCGAAAGTTTCAGGGCGAGCACCGTCATGCAAAATTGCTCCTGCGCGTTTTCCGGACGCACCCGGCCCAAAGCCATGATGTCCGCAAACGGCACGGGCCATTGCGAGCGATAACCCTGAAACGCGTAGTCCATCAACTCCGGGCTGAACCGGTCATGGCCGGCCTCGACCGGCGTGTGGGTGGTAAAAATGCACTCGCTCTTCGTCTGCGCCAACGCCTCCTGAAATGTTTTCCCCGCCGCCATTTTTTCGCGGGTCAATTCCAGCGTAAGAAACGCCGCGTGGCCCTCGTTCATGTGAAATACGGATGGCTGGATGCCAAGGGCGCGAAGCAGCCGCACGCCGCCGATGCCCAGCAGGATTTCCTGCATGATGCGCGTCGTGCCGTCGCCGGCATAGACGCGCGAGGTCAGTTCACGGATATGTAGCGCGTTTTCCGGCAGGTTCGCATCGAGCAAATACACCGGGACCCGGCCGACGTTGACCCGCCAGGCGCGGAAATGGACATGGTCCATGCCGATTTGCACTTCACCAACCACCGGCTGGCCGTTGGCGTTCAAGACCGGTTCGAGCGGCGCATTTTGCGGATCAATCAGCGAATAGTATTCAGTCTGCCAGTTGTTCGCATCAATCGCCTGCTGAAAATAGCCTTCGCGGTAAAACAAACTGACGCCGACAAAACCGAGGCCGAGGTCGCTGGCGGATTTGGCGTGGTCGCCGGCCAGAATGCCCAGGCCGCCCGCCGAAATCGGCAGCGACTCGTGGAAACCGAATTCCGCGGAGAAATACGCGACGGGATGTTCGAGCAATTGCGGCGCGTGCTGGCGCCCCCACGTGTTTTTCTCGTCGAGATAGGCGTGGAAATCGCGGAGCACGGCGCGCGCATGGCGTTCAAAATCGGCCTCCTGCAGGTGCACGCGCAACTCGTAATCCGACACTTCGCGCAGGATGGCGACGGGATTATGATAAAGATTCTGCCAGCCGCGCGGCGAAAGTTCCTGAAACAAATCCTGCGCCTCCTGGTCCCAGCACCACCACAGGTTGCGTGATAATTTGTGGAGTTCGGCGACCAGTTCATCCAGTTCCGCGACCGTCAGCGGCTTCCTTGTCATACGTCTTGATTCCTGAATTTCACCGGCGCCGACATTAGCGGGGCGGACAACGCCGGGCAAATCAAATCTCAATTTGGAAACAATCACGTCGTCGGTTGCCATCGCCGGGATGACCGGAGTGGGTAACGGTCGATTTGGTGGGGCGAGGCTACTGACGAGCCGACTATGGAGTGCGGTGACGTGTTACCGCTTTCCAAAGCACCGACATCTCGGCGCACTCCAAAATCTTCCGGCTCGCGAGGGCGTTCGCCCCACCTTTTAATTCAACCCGAGCCTCTGGCCCGGAGCGAATTGAATTGCCCAAAACCAATTCCTGAATACTTTTACCGTGCAACCGCAATGACAAAACCGCATTCAACCGACGAAATCGCTTCGTTGCCGGCCGGCGTCACGCTGACGACGCTCGACAACGGGCTGACCCTTATCGTGCGCGAAGACCACAGCGCGCCGGTCGTTTCCGCGCAGGCGTGGGCGATGACCGGCAGCATCCACGAAGGCCGCTGGCTCGGTGCCGGGCTTTCGCATGTGCTCGAACACATGCTTTTCAAGGGCACGACGACGCGCCCCGGCAGCCGCATTGACCAGGAAGTGCAGGAAGCCGGCGGTTACATGAACGCCTACACCAGCTTCGACCGCACGGTCTATCATATTGACGTGCCGAACACCGGTGCGCGCACGGCGATTGATATTCTCTGCGACATCATGCAGAACGCGACATTGCCCCCAGATGAACTCGCCAAGGAAATGGATGTCATCCGCCGCGAAATGGACATGGGCCAGGACGACCCGGGCCGCCGCGCGAGCCGCCGTCTCTTTGAAGTTGCCTACACCAAAAGCCCGTATCGCTTCACCATCATCGGGTACCCGGACATTTTCAACGAGGTCAAACCGGACGACATCCGCGGCTACTATCACGAAAAATATGCACCGAACAATGTGTTCTACGTCGTCGCCGGCGATGTGAAAAACGCGGACGTCGTCGCGCAAATCCGCGAGTCTTACGCGAAAACCAAATCGCGTGCGATTCCGCCAATGGTTCTGCCCGGCGAACCGAAACAGACCGCGTCGCGTGAAATTATTGAGGAAGCGCCGATTGAACTCGGTCATTTTCATTTCGCGTGGCACATCCCCGAAATTCGCCATCCCGACGTGCCGGTGCTTGACGTGCTCGCCGTGTTGCTTGGCAGCGGTCACAGTTCACGCCTGTTCCAGCAGGTCCGTGAGCGGCAGGGTCTCGTGCATCACGTGGACGCGTGGACTTACAGCCCGGGGCTGCCCGGCCTCTTCGGCATGAGCGCAATTGCGGACGGTGACAAATTTGCCGCCGCTCGCGATGCGATGCTGGCCGAAATCGAAAAAATCAAATCGCTCTCGGTCTCCGCCCATGAAGTGCAGAAGGCCGTGAAACAGTTCATTTCCGCCACGCTCGCCGCGCGCAAAACGATGGAAGGCCAGGCGCAAAACCTCGGCGGCAACTGGCTCGCGGCGAACGACCTGAATTTTTCCGAGCGTTATCTTGCCGCTGTCAAACGTGTGTCGCACGCCGACGTCCAGCGCGTCGCCCGCGAATACCTCGCGGCGGAAAACCGCACGCTGTACGCACTGTTGCCCGATGGCACCGCGCCGAAGCACAAGGCGGAAATTGAAACCACCACCGACCAGCCATTCAAAAATTTGAGATTTTGGTGGGGCGAGCGTCCTCGCGAGCCGAAATTGTCCAAACGAGCGGCTCGTCAGGAGCCTCGCCCCACCAAATAAATGGACTTCGCTTGCTCGTGAAGGAAGACCATCGCCTGCCGTTTGTCGAGTTCCGCGCCGTGTTCCAGGGCGGCGTGCTGGCCGAAACCGCGGAGAACAACGGCGCCACGATGTTGCTCGCCAAAATGCTGCTCAAAGGCACAAAAACCCGCAGCGCTGAAAAAATCGCCACGGAAATTGAATCCGTCGGCGGCAACATTGACAGCTACGGCGGCAACAACAGCTTCGGCGTGAACGCGGAAGTGTTGAGCAGCGATTTTGCCACCGGCCTCGATCTGGTCGCCGACGTTTTGCTGAACCCGACCTTCCCCGCCAACGATTTGGAACGCGAGCGCGAGGTGCAGATTGCCGGCATCCACGCGCGCAAGGATGACCTCCTCCGGAGCGCCAGCTTCGCCATGCGCCAGGCATTGTTCGGCAACAACGGTTATGGCTTTGATTCGCTCGGCACGGAGGAAACGGTGCAAAAGATTTCTGCCGCCGACTTGAAAACTTTTCACCAGAAACTCACCGCACCGAACAATTGCGTCCTCGCCATTTATGGCGACGTCGAGACGAACGATGTCAAAGCCGCCGTGGAAAAAGCGTTTGCCAATTGGAAAGCATAACCGCTCGGGCGCGCCGTCCTCTCGCCGCCCGGCGGCGAGCAGGTAGCCTAACGCCCGGTGAGCCGAACCTCCCAAACGCGTTACCGAAACCCGTGATAAAAAGCAGGCCGTGCTCGTCATCGGCTTCCCCGGCACGACCATGCACAACGACGACCGTTACCCGCTGGAGTTGATCCAGGAATCGTGCAGCGACCTCGGTTCGCGGCTGTTCCTGCGCATTCGCGAGCAGCTCGGACTGGCCTATTACGTCGGCGCACAGAATTTTGCCGGGCTCGTTCCCGGCTACTTCGCGTTTTACACCGGCACCGAACCATCCAAGGCTGGGCAGGTTGAAACCGAATTGCTGAAAGAAGCCGAACTGTTGCGCACCGAAGGGTTGACCGCCGAGGAACTCAAACGCAGCAAGGCCAAAATCATCGGTCAGAAAAAAATCGCGCGGCAGGAGCTGGGTCACCTGGCATCCATGACTGCGCTCGACGAACTCTACGGCCTCGGCTACCAGCGCGCGGAACAGGATGACGCAAAATATGAGGCCGTTACCCTCGAACAAATCAAAACCGCCGCGCAAAAATATCTGAAGCCGGACGCACTGGTCGTGGCGGTGGTGAAACCGGACAAGGATTAAGGCGGGTTCCGGCTCAGGCGTTGGTGCTCATCTTGAAAGCCAACCCCGCACTGGCAATCAGTGAAAAAATACCCACTTTGCTCAAAAGCAGCAGCAGGAAAAGACCTTGGAAAGTATCTTCGACGGTGTCCTCAGCTTTTTTTATCTTAGCCGGGTCAATTCCGTGGTTCGCAAAATACTGCTCCTTGGTTTCCTTTCCGCTGGCGAGGTCTTGAAATTCAGGAAGTTGCTTTTCACGGAATTGTTTCACGTCGTCGTCTGAGATGGCCTTCGGATCGGGTTTCTCGTCTTCACCGACCGCATCTTTGGCCAGGTAATTCCGGATTTCCTCATCGGAACCGGTTGGGATGGCTTTCGCCACCTCCTTCGCCGTGTCCACGATCATGGCAAAACCGGCATCTTCGAAACCATGGGTGGTTTTATGCCACCAGCCGAGCGCGACGAAATACTGCGCACCAATGATGCCCGCGACAACCAGTATCGCCGTAATGCCCCCCAGTTCCTTGCTGCCCTCGCCTTTTCCCAGAAAATGCGCACCCGCGCCGGCCAACCCGCCCACACCGAGGGCAAGGAAGGTGGCTACCAATCGGGTTTGAAAACCAGTGATTGAATAGCCGATGACTTTGAAAACCAGATAATAAATCGTTGCGCCAATCAATGCGCCCAGAAACCCGCCAAGCAGGCCCAAGGCAAAGCTCGGTTTGCGGCCCGGTTGGGTCTGCGCATCGGCGACCGCTGGTTTGGCAAAGCTTGTCATCGTCCGCGAGAGTGGCGCCGGCGCGGTCAGCGGGCTGATGGGCGGGGGTGCGGAATGGGCCGGCGCGCCGGCGGGCGGAATGTTGACGCGGATTCTTGGTTGCTCCGGCGCGGGCGGTGGTGGCGTAGTTGGCGGCGAGGATGGTCGAGGAGGAACTGATGCGGGGCGGAACGGCGTTGGTGGTGCAGGAATTTGGTGAACGTAAGTTTCGCTAAGAATGGCATTTGCCTTGGCCGTGCCATCGGCGCCGCAAATCGGGCAGGCAACCGTAAACGGCATCCGGCCATTGACCGGTTCAACATCGAATTTGTACTTCTGACCGCAATCGCACTGGACTTTCAGTTCCAACATGGTATGTATTTTTATAGTGAATAATTAAAATTTGATTGCATTTTGATTGCGTTTTTCTGGTCACTCTGCGATACTTGGTCTCACGAGCGAATATAACGGAATACAGCAAACATGAAAACGAAATCAATCAAGTCTCCCGGCTCGCTGGTCGTGCGCGGGAAAAACTTCTACGCATTTTGGCGGGTCAAAAGCACGGACGACAAGACGAAGGCCGTTTGCAAAGCACTCCGCGATGAACATGGCGCGCCTATCACGACAAGGCCGGAAGCTGAAAAAGCTAAAGCCCTGCTCATGGGAATTGTGGTGAAGCAAAACCAAGTTGAAATCTTGCGTTCAATTCAGCACACGATTGACGACAAGCAGGCCGACATTAAACGCCTTCAAGACGAACAGCATCCGCCGTTGGCCCTGACGCAAGCATGGACTGCGTTCCTGCGGTCAACGCAACGGCACGATTGCAGCAAGTCCACTTTGAATTTTTACGAAATCAGATTCACGATGTTCCAGAAATGGATTGAGCGCGAACACCCGGAAGTAAAGAGCCTGCGAGACATCACGCGGCCAATGGCAGAGGCGTATCTGGAAACGCTGAATCACGGCACACTTGCACCGGCAACTTTCAACTATCACCTAAAAACCCTGAAATATGTTTTCAAGATTCTTCACGATGACGCCCGGCTCACGGAAAATGTTTGGGCCAAAGCCCAAGCCCGGACACTCATTCAGCATGGACGCCGCGAATTCACTGTTGACGAGTTGCGGAAGATTTGCACGTCCGCGACCGGCGAACTGAAATTACTGTTCGCCGTTGGCCTGTATTGTGGCCTGCGGCTTGGCGATGCCGCGACGTTGCGATGGAATGAAGTTGACCTGCGGCGTGGACAGATTCGCAGGATACCGAACAAGACGAAGCGGCAAGGCGGCAAGGTGGTTCTCATTCCGATTCACCCTGTCTTGGCTGAAATGCTGGTGTCCATTCCTGCCAATGAACGCGATGTTTATGTGCTGCCTGGTTGCGCGAAAACATATTTAAGCCCAGCGAGGACCCGGCTCGTAAAATCCATCCAAGCGCACTTGCGAAGCTGCGGCGTCGAAACAACCGAGGCACGGGAAATCGGCTCACGTCCAATCGTTCGGGCGGGGTTTCACAGCCTGCGACACTCTTTTGTTTCGTTGTGCCGTGAATCAGGCGCGCCGTTGTCTGTCGTTCAATCCATCGTTGGCCATTCAAGCCCGGCGTTGACGCAGGTTTACACACACACGTCAGAACTGGCCGCGAAAAACGCTGTCGCATTACTGCCCGCCATCATGGGTGACGTTGACGCGATGAAGCCCGCAAAGCGCCCGGCTGACGAAATCCTACGCGACGTGCAAGCCATCGTCGAATCCATGACGACTAAAAATCTCCACGCGAAAAAATCCGCAGCAATGGCGATGATCGCACAGGCTGTCAACTGAATCACCCGCACACATCCCGCCCGTGGTTACGTCAGATAACTGCGGGCTTTTTGTCCCCCCATATTCGGACAAGGCGGGCCTCGGCAAGACTCGCCAGCGGTCAACGTGGCGTAAAATTTGAGCCGGTTAGAACGCAGTTTTATCAAAATCGCGGTTTCGGCTGAGTTCGGCCAGTCCAGACTAAGACGCCAGCGGAAATGCAAAACGCGGTTGGCCACATCGGGCAAGAAGCCGGCCACATCGGGCGTGTAACCGCGCGTCCGCTTGGTTGGTTTAACCTTTGACTTGCTGGTGGTGGCAACAAGAATTCCGCTTTTTGCCCCATTGAACAATTCTGCTTTTTGCCCCATTGACGCCTTCAAAGACCCGTGCTTTGTTGCTTGTAACGTTAAAGAAAAACGCCGTAAGGCGCTAGAAACCATGCAAAGTAATACCATTGAAGTTCTGGATGCAGTCTTGAAAACCGATGGCACCATCAGTCCCGCCCAGCGCAAAAAACTTCTACAAGGGCTGCGCGGTGAGGCCAGTTCCGTGCCGGTTTCTGATGGCAATGGGCGTTCGCCCTTGATTTTTAGCCGCACCGAAGCTGCTAAAATTCTCGGCGGCAAAACCCCTCGTTGGATTGATTTGTGTTGTCGCCGTGGATTGCTCAAAAAATTTGTGCCACCAGGGAACAAGCGCAGTATCGGCATTACCAGTCAAAGCCTGCACGATTTCATTGACGGGAAGTAAAATCAAAAGCCGCCGCGATGACGACCAATCACAACGCGACGGCAAAACCAACAATGCAAAATAGTGAAATTTTGGAGCCGCCGCAAGCCCCGGTGACACCACCGCCCGCACCGGTTCCACCGGCACCAGCACCAGAACCACCGTCTGCACCCGTCAAAGAACCCGCGCGTCCACCTGCACCATTTGGCGCGATTGACTCCGTTTCCGATGCTGGCGGAGCAACGGCGGATTTGAAGAAGGCAAGGCGGCAAAAGGCGGCTCGCGCGGACGCCCACCCCACCATTGACAGGCTCCCGCCGCATTCGCCGGAGGCCGAACAGGGCGTGCTGGGCTGCGTGCTGCTCTCGCCCAACGAGTGCCTAGGCGAGTGCTTGGAAAAACTCAGGAATGGCAGGGAGGCTTTCTATGACCTGCGGCACCAGACGATTTTCGACGCGCTCGTGGCCATGCACGATCAAGGAATTGCGATTGATGTTATCACGCTCATGCAGCGGTTGAGGGATGCCGGGAAGCTGGATGAAGTCGGCGGCATTGCCTATCTGTCGCAGCTTCAAGACGCCGTGCCGAGCGCCGCGAACCTTTCCTACTATCTCGACATCGTCCGCGAAAAATTCCTGCTGCGGAATATGATTGCCACCTGCACGGATGTTGTCGGGCGGATTTATGATTACGAAGGCAAAGTGGACGTGCTGCTGGACGAAGTAGAACACGACATATTGCAGCTTACGAAATCGCGGACGGTCAGTGGATTGGCGGACAAGATTGCGGCCCGGTTATATCGGCCCAACGTGAAAATCCCCCGGCCCGAATCACGCTATGCGGTCAACGGCATCAGCATTTGCACGCCCGGAAATTTAACCACCATTTCAGGGCAGGCCAAAAGCGGCAAGACCAGTCTTATTTCCGGCATGATAGCGTCCACGTTCGCCACACCGCAGGCGGATTGCCTTGGGTGTGGTTCATCCAACCCGAACGGCCTGGCCGTCATACACATTGACACTGAGCAATCCCCGTTCGACCACCAGGAAATCGTCGAACTGATAGAACGCCGGGCAGGACGCCCCCTGCCGCCGTGGGTGAAGTCATACTGCCTTACTGGATTCACTGCCGACGAAATCAGGCGTGCAATCCCCTTACTGCTGGAACAGAACCAGCGGGAGTTTGGTGGCATCCATTCCTTGATATTGGATGGCGGCGCCGACGCCGTGCATGACGTGAACGACGCTAGCGAAAGCAACGGCATGGTCGCCGAGCATCACGCCCTGGCAATCGAGTTTGACTGCCCGGTGGTCATCAACATCCACGAGAACCCCGGCTCAGGGGTGAAAATGCGGGGGCACTACGGGAGCCAATGCGAGCGCAAGGCGGAAACCAACATGAAGGTCGAAAAGGCCGACGAAGTTTGCACCGTTTGGGCGGAGAAAAATCGCCATGCACCCATTCCAAAAAAATATGGTCCCCGGTTCGTTTGGGACGGTGAACGCGGGATGCACGTCTCGGTTGAGTCACAGGCCGATGCCAAGGCCGACGCGGAACACCAAGAATTGAACAACCTGTTCCAAGACATCTTTTCGACCCGCCCGGCCATGTCCCGAAGCGACCTCGAAAGCACCGTCAAAACCAAGTTGACGGTTAGCCCCAAAACAGCCGAGCGAAAAACGAGTACAGCCGTCACGCTGGGAATCATCAAAAAGACATTTGCAGGCTTCTATGAATTAAAGCGATAACCATGTTTCACCGTCAACCGTCAAACCACCGTCAAACCACCGTCAGGACGGCGTTACCGTCACACCGTCACGGCCCTATATGTAAAGGGCCGTGCGGTGACGGTTGACGGTTTTGGTGGCCAGAACCAGCCGCAACCGTGACTGTGCAATGGGAAACCGTTTTTTACCCACAATCGTAATTGACTCCCGCGAGCAATCGCCGTTGGTGTTCAAGAATCTTCCGACCCAGCCCGGCACGCTGGCGACCGGCGATTATTCAATAGAAGGCGCGGAGGAACTTTTCAGCATCGAGCGAAAATCCATTCCCGATTTAATTTCAAGCTGCACCACGGAGCGCGCGCGGTTTGAGCGCGAATTGCACCGGCTGCGCGGCATTCGTTTTGCCCGGCTGCTGATTATCGGCAGCGCCTCGGACATCCAGGCGCACCGCTACCAGAGCAACGCCTCTCCGAAAGCGATTCTTCACTCGCTTTGGACGTTTGAGGCGCGTTATAACGTGCCGGTGGTATTCGCGCCGGACATTGACCGCGCCGCCGTCTTGGTTGAACGGTGGGCGTTCTGGTTTGCGCGTGAGTTGCTCAATGTGACTTCGGCAATGGAAAAGGCCGCAGTCGGCAAATCAGGTGTCCGGGTGGCCTGATTTCCGATGCCCGCCTGGCTCACGGCTTGACCAGCGGCTCGTCTGGGACTGAGGACCGGGGCCGGCGGCGTTCGGCAAGCGGCAATCCGCGCCCGCGCAGGACACGCAGCCGGTTTGCTGCCGTGTCCCAGGCTTGGATCAACTTGTGGACGCTCGCTGCCGTCTTCACGTCCACGAGCAGCTTCCCACTGTCCGAATCAGAACAGGCCGTGCGTAACGACATCGCGGCGTCATAGGCAAACCGTTGCAGGGACGCAGCTTGGTTCCTTTGCTGAATCCCGGCATGTTTACTCTTGGGTCTGGCCGGTGCTGGTTGCTGGTGTTGGTCTTGGTGGGTGCCGCTGTCCGGTGCTGTGTGACCGTTTGTGGGCTGTTGCGTTGGCGCTGACGATTCCAAGACGGCGTTCATTAACAGTTAGTCGCATGGGTTGCCGGCGGCGTCAAGGAAGGTGGTTAAGTGCGGCGATGGCCATATTGGGATTTGCATCATGCGAGGCAACAGGGTGTCAACAGGCGGGCAACATCCGAAGCACCACGGTTGGCACCACGGTTGGCACAAAAAACATTGTCCATTTATGGGGTAGCGCGTGCGGTGCGAAAATCCGTTGACCGTCGGCTCATCGCAAAATGCGTGAGCCAGACGGATTAATGGCATACGATAAGTGAATCAAGCCGGGAGTTTGATCATTGAACGGAGCGTAAAGACCAATAGACATTTGCCCGTATTCTTGCCCGTTGCTCAATCGAAGATAAAATTGCCGTTCCCCGATGTCTCCCCGCTGACCACCTTTTATTTGTCCTTGTAGTTGAAATGCGGGCACATAACCGTCTGTCGGCGCTCCATACATGGCCGAACCAAGGGGTTCTTCCAAAAGCCCACCATTGATAACCTCTATTCCGGCTGACCAATCGTAAACTTGGCCGCGCACGATCTGATTCGTGTATTGAATCCAGACCTTCAAATCACCTGTGCCGGATTCCGAAATGGTGTCGTCAGTCAAATTTATAAAATACGGCCTGCCATCAGGCACAATATCAAACGATTTCCCGCCGCTTATCAATTTTTCGTGGATGTTGGTGCTCCACATTTTGAAAATAAACGGATTTTCATAACTGCCACTCACCGCGCCAAAATTTCGCTGGCAGGGTTCTACTTCGTAACCATCCTTCTGGATAGATTCCAGATAGAACACGTCACCCGTTGCGCCAGTGATTTCAAAACGTCCGTCTGTCCCGGATGTTTGTTCAAGTGGAATTTCTCTATCTATGCCAAATATTTTGCTTCCCGCAGGTTGCAGTGAAAGATCAGGCATCGTCCAATGGCGGACGGTAATTTTTATGTCCACGCCGGACAACGCATTGCTGTCTTGGTCAATAACTTTTCCGTAAAAATCAACGGGCACGTTTGCGCTTTCAATTTCCTGCTTTGCCTGCTCCGGGGTTTCGACTTTGCCGGTAACAATGCGCGGTTGATTAGCCGACGGTGGCGGCGTGGGCGTTGGTGCGACAGCAGACGTGCTCTTGTTAGCCGTTGCGATTGGGGTGTTGGTGGATTGAGCCGTCGCTTGTGGTTGCCCTACGTTGACCGGTGCTTGAAACGGTCGCCGCCAAAATAGGATGGCCAATGCCACCGCAGTTAAAACTAAAACGGAGATAACAAATTGTGGTCTCATAATGTCTTTTTAATTCCCATTTGAAAGAGCACTTGATCCCAAAACTGCCACATTTGCTGATTATCAGAACGAAATTCGCCGCTATGGTAGATGTGGTCAGGGCCAAAGTTGTAAGGCGCAATATCCAATTCAACTTGATGGTATGTTAGCGTCTTGAACGCTCCGCCGACATTCGGCTGCGCTCCAAGCGCGTAGGCGTGGGCTTGGTCACAGTAGGAGTAGATGGTGTAAGTGTTCTGCGGGAACACCAGTTCGGTGTTTAACAGCAGCCCTACCTGCCAAAAAGTGTCAATGGGGGGGTGTAGAAGTAACCTGGGTCTGGCTTCCCATTTTGGTCTCGTTGCCAAGCCTCTGCGCCTAATGCAAAATCATTTGTATTGAAAAAATTCACATAGATTCCCGCCCCTGCCGAGCTGTAAAAATAGTTGGGTGCTCCGTTGGTATAATACTGGCCATAACGGTCAGGCGTGCTAAACGAGTAGGAGCGTTCCGGCGTTGTCGGGTCATAGGTATGCGAATCCAAAGCCGCTTGCATGGCAACGTAAGTATTCACTACTTGTCCAAGTCCTTGCTGCGTGGCCTGCCGCAACGCCTCGCCCGCCGCCACATTGCCCAAACTGTGTGCCATTAAATACACTTGACCGGGATATTCTGAATTCAATTGATTCAGCAAGTTAAGCAATCCACGACCAGACAGCCACGACTGCGATTCGCTCGGGTCAAATTGATAAAAATGTTCCTCCGTTGGCCACTGAAAAGCGCCGAATCGCCCCTGATACCCCTGCCAGTAGAGCCGTTTGAACGCCGTCTCGGCATAACGGTCTTTTTCCCAGTCGGCCAGATTGTAACCATGCACAAAAAGAATGTAAGGTGTCTGCGGGTCCGTTGGCAGCGTGTATTGAAAGGCGGATACGCTTGGCAGCAACCCTTCCGTCACTGAGTAAGGAACATTCGTTGGTGCGACATTCGGATTATCGCCCACTGTCCACCGTTCATACATCTGCTTGATGTCCTCGATTTGAATATAGGCTGTGGCCTGTGCCAGCACGTTGCCGCCAGCATCGGATATGGTCAATATCAATCCGCCACTGCCATTGCTCACGCCACACCAGATAAAATGTGTAGTTGGCAACTGGTTCATCAACGAATTCAACTGAACACTCTGACCGGGGCTAATCCGTCCGACATACGGACATTGAGTAATGTTCGTTTGTTCCACCGCGACCGTTTCATTGGTCTGATAGCCGATGCCGCCATCCGCATCGGCGGCGACAAACAAGTCAATGGTGGGGTTGGCGGAGTTGGGATTGCCCACATCGCCCCAACTCAATGTCACCGAACTGCCAATCGGCAGGGCCGACAGCAAATTGGTAGTGACGCCGCAAAGCCAGAGCCGTGCATAATCTTCCAAGTCGCGCGTGTCCGGGATAACCCGGTTGCCATACATATCCCGATAATTGTAATCCGGTGTGGGGATGTTGGGAGTGTAAGGACACGCGGCAATTTGCTGGTCGTCTTGTTCAGGAGTAAAAAATACCCCGTCATCATCCCATCTATCATAGTTATTATTCGCCCAAAAAATGTAAGGAGAACTGGCGGAAGTGGCGTCTGAGCCATTAAAGGACAAATCCATATTGCCGTCATGATTTTTGTCCAGAGCCAACGAAACGCAATAAACCGTGCAGGTGCCTTGTTGTCCGGTGTCAATGTCCGGCATCGTCACCAAAGCCGCCGGGCCGGGCTGGGTGGCGAAGAACTGGCCGTAGGGTGAAAGCACGCCGGTCGTGTTGGTTGTGACTTTGCCGTTAGCGTCAATCTGATATGCGTTGGTAAAGTACTGGCCGAGATAGGCATAAACGCCATTGTAACCGTTTGTGACCGCCAATTTCGCATAGCCGTTGACCTGAAAGGCATACGGCCCATAAATGCCACCGACAGGGAAATAGGTAATGCCCACCGACGTAATCAGCAACCGGCTCGTGTTGGTCGGCGAGAAACCCGCCTGGCCGGGAAGCAAATCATAGTATGGCCAATTCGGATTCCAAAAATCGTATCCCACCGTTTGAAATTGGGGCTGCGCCGTTTCGGGATAGAAATAGCCGTCATTGCCTCCTGCCGTCGTCGTGTTCCCCGCAGTCAATACGTTGGTTCCAAAGCTACTCCCGGCATTATACGCGATATTCACTGACCGAAATGGCAGCCCATACCAGTTACGAACATTGTTAAACAGTCCGTTCACGCCACCAGAATTCGTGGCCCCAATTTTCCACAGCCACCCTAAATCACTATCCAAAGCGTAGGTCGTCAGCCATTGCGTGCCGTTGGTGGCGAGCACAGAGGAAATGGTTGTGCCACTGGTTGCCGGTGGCTGAAATTGGTAGGTCGTCGGATATAGCAAATATAAACCGCCTGTGAAGTAACCGGAACCGTCGCCGATACTCGAACCGGGAATGTAATTCTGGTCATAGTTGCCGCCTGCACCGGTAGTCGTGCGGCCATTGCCGTCAAGTTTTGACGAATTGAACACAAGGTTCAGGTAGCGGTAGTTGTTTTCAAATGGCCAATAAACATCAAAAGAACCGACGTATTCATAAAAGAATGGATCAGTGGCGTTCTCATCGAGTTGATAAAACCCGGCGTACGCATAGCCGGCGGGGTTAACAAAATTATAAATGTCAAAATCGTTCGTGTTCGCTCCAAGATAGACGAATGGAGTATCCACCGGTGCTGCCCGCAGCAGGAAAATCAGGTTCTGTTTGAGTTGCGCCCGCCCTTCAAAGTAGGGCGGCACCAGCCAGCCCCGGTTATCTTCAAGACCAAAATAGTATCCCTGATAAATCGCCCCGGTCGCGGTAGGCAGACCGTTGGTGTTGAGCGTTTGCACAGACCATTGGTAGTCGTTGGCATATCCATAGGCGTCGGGTTGCATGATGCACCAAGACGGCGGGATTAAATACAGGCCGTTGGTCGAACTGGTGACTGGAATGGTGAAGTTTGTCAGATAGGGGGCATTACCACCGGAGAAATGGTTCTCATCCCAAGCATATTCATCAAATCTTGTCACCTGCAACGCCACGGTGTCCGCCGGAACAAAAGGCACCGCCACATAAGCTGAACCCTGTGGACCGGCAATAAACGCCGCAGTGAGTGTCTTTGGTTCCAACGCCACTGGACCAGCCCAAGTCGAATCCCCCAGCGTGCCATAGTGCGCCTGGACTTTATAGGAAACCAACAGAATGTTGCCCCACGCGGGCTCGGGCGCATTTGTTGATACATTGTCCACAAAACTGGTGATGTTGGTTCCTAAATTATAGTCTGTGGTTTGGTATGCCCACCCGTCATATTTCTGCAATGTGTAGCCCGTGACCAAGCCGGGCGACGGTTGCCAGCTTATGGCCGCTGTGCTGCTGCCCGCGTCATAAGAAACCGTCAAGCCCTGTGGCGTGGGTGGAGTGTAAAAAGAATTGGGATTTAACCCCATTTGAAACTTCTGCCAGATGGTCCAGCCGTCACCCGCCGAATCCAGCGCATTCGGATCAATGCCGGTTGTGCTGAAATATTCCAATTCCCACCAATCAGGCAGGCCGCTTCCATCACTGCTTGCCCATGACCGAATCATCAAATACAAATTGGTTCGATTGTTCATGGCCACACTCATCGGTGTCCAGTTCGTCAGTTCCGAGCCGATGATAAAGCCCTCGGAACTCCAATTACTTTCCAACAAATTCCCCTTCGATTGTATCTCGTAGAAAATATCCGGCTCGGTATTCGATACGATGCCCACCGCGTTGCCCGATGAAAATGCGGGATTCGCAATCCAAAGGTTCGTGCCGTAGTTCTGGACCGGCGACCCGTTTGGTGACGCACCGCCGCCGTCGCTGTTGGTGCCCGAATCGCCACCGCCATCGCCCGGATATGGTCCGCCCTTTGCCATCGCCTGCGCTTGCCTCTGCCCTTGGACGAGTGCCGCGTAATCCACCACACCCCGGTCGTCCAAAAGATAAAATCCGTCGCCTAAATCCCAAAACGGCAATCCATAAATGTCACCCGG
This sequence comes from uncultured Verrucomicrobiae bacterium, assembly GCA_963754775.1. Taxonomy (GTDB): domain Bacteria; phylum Verrucomicrobiota; class Verrucomicrobiia; order Limisphaerales; family UBA11358; genus UBA11358. Next base: position 63,727 of record CAVWHM010000032.1, on the reverse strand, counting down.
TAGTGGCGGCCAATTCCCCGCGTGTTGAACTGTGTAGAAATTTCCACCAACAGGCGCGGCGGACGCGGGAAGCGATGTTGTCATTTCAACCGCCTGCAACATTACCTCCAAATCCGATGCCGAACTCCAATCCACATTCGCCGTCGTCAACGAAGCTGTGCCGCTTTGAACGGGCGCGGTGGTGACTTGGGCATGAATGAAACTCGACAAGGCAATGAGTCCGCCGATGATTACCAAACCGCCGAGAATGCTCTTGATTGATTTCATGGTTCCCTTTCCTGTCGAAAGGCGATGCCGTAACGAATCGCGTTTTTCGTGTTGCCTGTTTCGACAAAGCCGGTCTAATTCATTTTCAGTCGGTTGCAACGATTATTCGACCAAACCCCGCAGATTTAGGCTGCTCTAATTGTTAAAATAACTGCGCCGGTTGCACGTTCCATTTGGATAGAACGGATGAAACCGTGCAAAGACCGCCCAAACCGGATTTGGTATATCCGCCTTGGCTGCCACAAGGAGATTGCGTGGAGTGCGGACGATGCACTTGTTGGGCCGCAACTGGCGGAGCGCGGCAGTGTCGCTTTGACAGCGTCGCCGTTCATCAGTTCCCAAATGTCGCGGCAAACACAGAGGGCACCCGTCCGCCTGCCGTTTCTGTGCAGGGCATGGCCGAGTCGTCGTGTCAACATATCGCCGGATACTTGACCATAGCAAAGTAACTGTCAAGCCATTTTTCTGCAATGCTTGGCGCGTGCCGACCATTGGCCATTATCAAGCCCTGTGCGCCGAGATCATTCGGTTGTTGCGAGACGAACGGATGCGGCGCAAGCTCTCGAAATACGCCGTTTCCAAGCGTTCGGGCGTGTCGCAGTCCATGCTGAGCTTAGTTGAGCGTGGCCTCCGCAATCCAACGATGGAACTCATGCTGCGGATAGCTGACGGCGTGGGAGCCGATCTTCCGGGCGTCATTACGAAGGCGCGGGCGACCGTTTCGCGGAAGAGCCGAAAACAAAGGGGCGCATCGTAAAGCTGTTTTGCGCCGGGGCCAACCGCGAATGCGGACTTGGGACGCCAACCGGCGTTGGCTCCGGCGCGGGGTTGCGGCTCAATGCGGTCGCCGGAAATTATATTTCACCGAGCCTAAAATCCATCGCCTCATCGTTCGGATTTGATGTTGAACGGCGGGCGATAACGGGCGCAAAGACAGATTTCAATGATGTCACGATTCGCGGTTTGTTCAGGGCCGTCCAAAATGCGATACACCACCAATCCGTGCTCGCGGATGAAAGCCAGTGCCGATGTTTGGTCAGCGCAGATGCCGGAATCCATCAGTCCATATTTGACTTGTGCGCTGGCGCGCCTTGCTCCTTTCCGAAGGTGGGCGGCAAACCGCTGCCCCAACTTGCTTGTGCGGCCAATATAGACGATGACCTTGTCGTCGCCTCGCTCTGGGGTCAGGTTGAACTCAAACGGGATTTTTGATCCTTTTGGCCCGTGCAAATGAATGGTGCGGGCGGAGGCAAAAAATGATGCAGGAAGATAAAAGGCATAAACTGCGCCTTTGCCTTTCAAGTGCGCGATATTTTTCCAGCTATTATATCCCTTCTTGGTCAACTCGCCGATTTGACTGCATGGCAATTTTTCCCATCCTTTGCCGTTTGGAAAACTGGTGACGAAATCTTCAATTAATACTGAATCGAGTTTAGCGGGCGTGGTCATGCGGGTTTGGCGGTATCCGGCTCGCCCCAGACGGCGGCGAGGCGGGCACTCGTTTTTGTGTTGAAAGATCACGGGAAGTCACAACTATTTGGCCTGAATGTTTTTCCCGAACACCCCAAGCATTTTCCATTCGCTCCAATTCAAAATCAATTTCCCATTCCGGGATGCCTAATTGATTGCTGAATTTCTTTCGCAATGATAATGAATTTTCAGTAACCCATTTTTCTAATTGTTTTACCTTGTGCATCAATTGGTTTGTGCGAACGACGTTGGCAACCGGCGTGCCGTCCATTGCTAAACCGCCGCCTGGGGAGTGGATAAACGAAGTGCCAACTTTAAGAGCCATGTTTACTGCGCCCATTTTTCCGGTCGGCCCGCCTTTTCCGCGTAGAGCCTTTAATTCCAAATCAGACGGCTGCATTGAAACTGTCGTAATCCCTTTTAATTTGTGTGACTCCAATAAAGCCGGCCAGTTTTCGTTTGTGATTTTAAGCAATTCTTGCCGCGTCCAAGTTTCCGGATGCCCTTGTCCGTGTGGATAAATGTCAATGAAGTATGCACCCGTGTCTGTGATTTGAACAAACATCACCGGCCCGGTGCGCGCATAGAACTTGTCACCGGGGTTGTCCTTATGGTTGCTGATGTGAACGTGGTAAATGTCCCAATCTGCACGGAGCGCGTCCGTTTCGTCTGCCTTAACACTTGAACAGCTCAAATGCCCGTTCACGTCATGCCCGCGCTTAAATTTGTTTAAGATGTCACGCAGCGCACTTTGCATGGTCGAATCAAGTGTGCTGCGCTTCGCCTCGAATTCTTTAGAAGTAAAGATTTTTCTGCGGTGTGGGGTGATCGTTTTGAATTCATAGTTTAGGACAAGGTGAAGCAATTTTACTACATCCGCACTGGCAGGGTATGGCACGCTTAATTGGTTAAGCCTCTGTTGAACAATTTTTTTGAGGTCGTTGAACAAATCCATACGGCTCAAAGTAAGCCAATTTCACGCTGGCTTCAAACACTCCGGCGAATCATTTTTGGCGCTGTTCACCAGCTTGGAAACGCGGTAGCAATCCATGTCCTCGGCAGGATATGGCCGAAGCAACGATTTTGCAAATTCGCCGTCGTTCCGGTCGTCAATCCACCACAGCCAATGGTCGGGATGCAAAATCACCGTTAGGCGGTGGCGTCAAGACGGCAGCAGGGATTCTACCGTCCCCAACGCCAGCCATTTGCCACGCCCGCCAATATCGCCGACAAACACCCATGACGCAAATTGCTTGCCTCTCACGGCGGCTTGGCGCATAACGGAACCGTCCAAAAACAAAAAAACGATACTGAACTAAAAAACATTTTTGCGTAGCAACGGCTACGGTCTTCCAAGAAAACCGCGAATTTTCAATTCAGAGACCCTGCCCAAGCACGCGCCACTCGGCGCGGCTTGGCGTATTCTTGAATGGGCGCTTCGCGGTGCCTCTTGGAAGGGTGCGACGAGTCCGCGCCCTTTTTGTTTTCCGGCGTGCGGCGTAAGCAACGACCACAAAAAGATGAAAACCATCAAGCGCGCACAAATCTGGGCCGGAGTGGTGTCCGTTTTGATCGCAGTTAATTCCTACGGGCAGACACTCACCGTGCTGCACGATTTTACTTCTGAGGGCGTTCACTCAACTGCCCCTTTGGTTTTGTCGGGGAACACTCTGTTCGGTTCGGGATGGAACTATTCCAATGGTGGTGGCATTGTGTTCTCTATTGGAATTGATGGGTCTAATTTCATTGTGCTTCACATTTTCAATGCTCCAAATTCAAGCGGCTGGAATAGCGACGGTGCTTACTTTTTTGGTGGGTTGATATTATCGAGCAACACACTTTACGGCACGGCCTGCTACGGCGGAACCAATGGCATTGGCACGGTGTTTTCGATGAACGCAACCGGCAGCAATTTTACTGTGTTACATACTTTCCAGACGGGTCTCACTGCTCCCATCAACATATCTACAATTACCAACATGGACGGAGGGCTTCCGTATGCGGGTCTGGTGTTGTCTGGCATCACTCTTTACGGCACAACCGGGGGAGGCGGCTCAAATGCAGTGGGAACGGTATTCTCGATGAACACAGACGGCAGTGGTTTCACCACCCTCCATTCATTTTCAGGAAATGACGGTGCGGGTTCACAAGCAGCTTTAGTTTTATCAGGAAATGTGCTTTACGGAACAACCGCCTCTGGTGGCGCGAACGGTAATGGCACCATCTTTTCAATAGCCACCAACGGCGGCAACTTTACTACTCTCTACAACTTCACCGCAAGGGATGCCCCCCATTATACGAATGGCGACGGTTCTTTCCCGGCTGCGCCACTGCTTTTGTCAGCGAATACACTTTACGGCACCACAGTATTTGGCGGCACTGGCGGGGTTGGCGCGGTGTTCTCGGTCAACACGAACGGCTCTGGTTTCAACGTGCTTCACTATTCAGATATTCCAGGCGGCTTGCAGGGCCGTGCAGGTTTAACACTGTCGAGCAACATTTTGTATGGCACGACGGCGGCGGGCGGCACTGGCAACGACGGCACAGTGTTTTCAGTGAATATAGATGGCAGCGGGTATGCAGTGCTTCACAGTTTTAGCGCCCAGGACGGAGCAAATCCCGAAGCCGGTTTGATTCTGTTGGTCAACACGTTTTATGGAACAACGGCAGGTAGTGAAGTAGTCGGTGGTCCGTGTGGAACGGTTTTCAGTTTTAGCCCGAATGCACCAACAATCATTTTTGAGCCTCAAAATCTGACAATCACAAATGGCGATTCAGCCAGCTTCAAGGTGTACGCTTCGGGGGCACCACTTTTAAGTTATCAATGGCAGTGGAACGGAACCAACATTGTTGGCGCAATCAAGGCAACGCTGAATTTGACCAACGTGCAATATACGAGCGCGGGCAATTACAGTGTGATCGTCAGCAACTCGTATGGGGCAGCCATCAGTTCCAACGCCGATTTGACGGTGCTTGTTTTTTCGCCCAGCATTGGTGTCCAGCCTACCAATCAGGCAGCCATTGTTGGAACCGATGTCACTTTCGCGGTCGAAGCCAGCGGCACCCCGCCCTTGAATTACCAATGGGCGTTTAATGCAACAAACATCGTTGACGCAACCAATGAAACCCTCACATTGGACTTTGCCTCGACCGCCAGCGCCGGGCTTTATACTGTTACCATTACCAATGCCTATGGTAGTATCACCAGCAATCCTGCCATGCTGACTGTTCTACCGCTTGTCCTCACCGCGCCGCAGGTGCTCACCAACGGCCAGTTTCAATTCAGCTTCAATACCATAACCGGCGTGGATTACAGCATCCAATACTCCACCACACTTACTGACTGGACACCCCTTGTGACGTTTGAAGGCTATGGCGGGCTGATAACAATTATTACCCCCAACGCTGTTGGCAGCACACAATGCTTTTACCGCATCTCTTTGTCACCGCAATAAATCAACTCTCAAAATAACAAACCAAGAAAATCACCTTCGTCACCGACGAATAAAGAAAAATGAAAGGAACGTTATGAATACAACAGCCGAATTAAAACTCGACCGCCCCCTGAAATGGCGCTGGCGGCACAAAAAACTCTACACTGAATTTGTGACCTCGTTTGGGATAGTCGTAGGGATGGCCCCCGCCATCGTCGCGTTTATCGGTCTGCATATCTGGCGTCAGCATTTCGCCATGTCAACGCCCGCCCTTATCATTTTCATGGTGGCAGCTTACACTATGTTTGTATGGGGCGGCCTGTTGGGTGCCATAGCGGCTTACGCTAGATTATGCATGGACAAATTTTATTTCCCGGAACCCCCGGACGCACGACCGTAATAATCCGTCAGGTTCAAACGAAACTAAAATTACGAATACAACTTTCCCGAAAAAACCACCCCGCGCGGGACTCCGGCGCGGATGCGGCGCGGGGTGCCGGGGTGGTGGGGCGGGGACGGGTCTGGCCGTTTAGTAGGTTCCCTTGCCCTTCACCCGGCCACCGCCTACGGCACCATCACCATCGCCGGGCCAAAGTTCATCAACGCAGGCAAGTCGCGGCTTCGATGCTGGCACTCGCCACGATGCCCGTATTGAGTCGCTGGCAGACGCAGGACGCACTTTGATTGCCTAGGACGTGGTCCAGGGACAGCCCAAAAACGCCCAAGGCCACGCCGGAGTAAACCCGATTGATTGCATTTTGATTGCACTTTGGCAGGTCAACGTAGGGACATGCAAGCGAACACAAGCGAAGTGATAAAGTGGCCGAATCCATTGTTGATATTGGCTAAAGTGAGGATTTGGCCGTCATTATTGGGGGAGTCATAAGTAGCCAAAACTGGCCAAAATAAAACTTTCAGTTCCATCATAGCCGCAGGAGATTGCCGGGATTATCGAGAAGACGACTGGTAAATTCAAGCCTTTCATTTTCACATGCGCCACCCGGTTTAAACGCAACGCCGGAAAAATCTTACAAAGCCGGCCGACACCGGGCGGAATGTCGTCACGCGAAGTCTAAGTCCGCTGTCATTCATCGCTTGATTTACAGGAATCCAGAAGTTATTAAATCGCGGCCCCAAGACGACCATATGCTAAACGCCGGAACTTCCACCGAACCGGGAATGAAAGTCTCACCACCCGACAATGCCCGGACCTTTCGCGGCCCGTTCGCGATCATGACCGTCCTGTTTTTCATGTGGGGTTTCATGACGGTTTTCAACGACATTCTGATTCCGCGGTTCAAGGAGGCTTTTGCGCTGAATTATTTCGAGGTCATGTTTGTGCAGTTCGCTTTCTTTGGGGCCTACTTCGTCGGGTCGCTTTTGTATTTTTTGATTTCCGCAACCGCAGGCGATCCCATTGCCCGGCTCGGTTATAAAAACGGCGTGGTCATTGGACTCTTATTGGCAGCGGCGGGCAGCGCTTTGTTCTGGCCGGCGGCGGCGATTCATTCCTATCCGACATTTTTGGCCGGGCTTTTTATCGTGGGCCTTGGATTCGCGATGCTGCAAATTGCCGCGAACCCTTACGTGACCATTTTGGGACCCGAACGCACGGCTTCCAGCCGCTTGAATCTGGCGCAAGCCTTCAATTCGCTGGGCACGACGACCGGCCCCCTCATCGGCGGATATTTGATTCTTCAATACTTTGCCAAGACCGGCGTCCACGGGGCGGAATCCGTCAAGGTGCCTTATCTGCTCTTTTGCATCGTGTTTATGGTTCTGGCGGTGATTTTTTTCCTGATCCGGCTCCCGCATGTCGGTGAAGGCAAAATTGAAGCGGGCATCGGCGCCTTGCGATACCCGCACGTTGTCCTAGGGGTGATTGCCATTTTCATGTACGTCGGCGGTGAGGTGTCGGTGGGCAGCGCCATCATCAACTTTCTCGGGCAGCCCAATGTCGCTGCGATGAGTGCGATTGACGCCAGTAAATATGTTGCACTTTTCTGGGGCGGCATGTTGATCGGCCGCTTTATGGGCGCGGTGGAACTGGGCGAAATGAAGCAAACCAACAAACAGCTTTTGCTGGCCGGCATCCCGGCCCTGGCATTTTTGGTCATCTGCATCGCCAGCGGTTGGGGCCTGGCAAAAACCGCTTTGGGGATCGAACAGGTCTCAAACCTGTCTTTGGGAAATCTCGCGGACTTCTTTGGCTCGTGTTTCTCGAACGGTTTCGAGGTTGTAAAAATGTATCTGCCGCTTCTGGCCCTTTGCTGGCTGCTGTTTCAATGCAGCAAGGGGCTGGCCGACCGCACGCTGTTCGTTTTTTCAGGAACGATTGTCGTGCTGCTGGCGATTGCCATTCTCATGGGCGGCCGGCTGGCCATGTGGTGCATCGTGGGCATCGGACTTTTCACGTCCATCGGCTGGCCGAATATTTTCTCGCTCGCGCTGGACCGAATGGGTGTTTACAAAAGCCAGGTGTCTTCACTGCTGGTGATGGCGGTCGTTGGCGGCGCGATTCTGCCCGTGATTTTGGGACGAGTGGCGGATGTTTGGAATCTGCAACATTCGTTCATTGTCCCCCTCATTGCCTACGCCTATGTCGCCTTTTACGGCTGGAAAGGCCACAAAGCAGGTCGCAATCGTCGGGCGGTCGCTGATTCCTCTCCGACCATTGGATAGCTCGAAGAGCGGCTGTCGCAGGAGCGAATCAGGACGATTTGTAAGAATATCTCAAGCCGGATGCGCAGATCATCGCGTCGGTGAAACCACGGGTTGCGGTAATGGAGCGCCGGTCTCCGGCACGGCGTGTTTCGATTCGGGACTCCTTCGCGCCGGATCGTAGTCCGAGGTTCCGGTTGGAATCAACAGCCGGTGAAGTTTGTCCCGAAACTTCGCGCTGCTGAACGGCCAATCTTCGGAAAGGCGACACAGTTTTGCCTTCACCGGATTGTTTTCGATGTAACGAACGGCCTTCCATTCCTGCTCCTCATCCCGCATGAACGTGTCCCAATACTCCCGCTGCCATTGGAGTGCCGCTCTCCGAGCCGGCGCGTTTTCAAACATTTCACCATTGCGCCGGGTCGGAGACCGGCGCTCCGTCAAAACAACCTCAGCGCGAGTTGCGATGCAGCGTTTCCAGCTCTGCATTATTTTCCCCAACGGCATCTGCCAGACATTCACCAGCACATGCACGTGATTCGGCATCACACACCAGGCGAGCAAATCATAGTGTTCACTGTGAAAATGAAGCATGGCGTCCTCGGCAATTTGGGCGATTCGTGGATCGCGCAAATGACATTCGCCGATACCACGATCGAAGATATTCCTCCAGCTTTGTGCGCTTCTCGCGGTCGTCCTCAATCTTCAGCAAATGTTCCCATTCGCCGCGACGTGAGTCGGGCATGGAATCAGCAAGGCGAAAGGTGATGAATTGAACGAGACCGGGATAATCGCAATGCGGCAAATAACCGCGTTCGTGCCAGCCAAGGAAGCCCAGCGCCCGCTCTTCGTCTGTAAGCGGCGGAAAGGCCGTATTCTTTCCTTCGACCAGCCGGCGAAGATATTCGCGCTGGCTTTGCGATTTCATTTTTGGATCGCTGTTCTCCCGACCCGGCTCGTTACCGCGCACCTCACCTTCGCGCCGCTCTCGGAGCCGGCGCTCCGACCTATGCCTTCGCCACCAACTGCCGCAGGACGTAAGGCAAAATGCCTCCGTGTTGGTAGTAATCAATCTCGATGGGCGTATCAATGCGGCAACGCACCGGCACGTTTTCCACCTTGCCGTCCCGGCGCGTGATGCGCAGCGTGAGGTCCTGCTGCGGCTTCAGGTTCGCGCCGAGGCCGACAAAATCGTAGGTTTCTGTGCCGTCGAGCTTCAGGCTTTGCGCGTTCGTGCCATCCTTGAACTGCAGCGGCAGCACGCCCATGCCGACCAGATTGCTGCGATGAATGCGCTCAAAGCTCTGCGCCACGACGGCTCTTACCCCGAGCAGGTTCGTGCCCTTGGCCGCCCAATCGCGCGATGAACCGGTGCCATATTCCTGTCCGGCAATGACGACTAATGGAATACTGTTCTCTTGATATTCCATTGCAGCATCGTAGATGCTCATTTTATTTGGGAGGGACGGCGTGCCGCCGTCCCCATATTTGGGACTGCAACATGCAGTCCCTCCCATGAACAAAGTGTTTCCACCTTCTTCACCGGCAAGCATCAGATTTTTTATCCGCACATTCGCAAACGTGCCGCGCGTCATCACGCGGTCGTTGCCACGACGCGACCCGTAGCTGTTGAAATCCGCCGGTTCAACGCCGTTTTCGATGAGATATTTCCCGGCGGGCGACGTTTTCTTGATGGAACCGGCCGGTGAAATATGGTCGGTCGTCACGCTGTCGCCGAAAATCGCCAGCGCGCGCGCGTTCTTGATTTCACGAATCTCGCCGGGCTGCATCGAAAAATCCCGGAAGAACGGCGGTTCCTGGATATAAGTGGATTTTGCATCCCACTCATACACGTTGCCGGTGCTGGACGGGATTTCATTCCACTTCGGATTTTGCGCGGCGAAATCCTGGTAAAGCTTTCGGAAAATTTCCGGCTGCAACGCCGTCTGCATGAGGTCGCGGATTTCGCGCAGGCTCGGCCAGATGTCTTTTAACAAAACCGGCTTGCCGTCCTTGCCGGTGCCGAGCGGCTCGTGGGCAAGGTCAATGTCCACCCGTCCCGCGAGCGCGAACGCGACGACGAGCGGCGGCGACATGAGAAAATTCGCCTTGATGCTCTGATGCACGCGCGCCTCGAAATTGCGGTTGCCGGACAACACCGACGCGGCAATCAAATTGTATTTGTTGATGGCGTCTTCAATCGGTGCCGCCAGCGGGCCGGAATTGCCGATGCAGGTGGTGCATCCGTATCCGACCAGATTGAATCCCAGTTTGTCGAGGAATGGCTGCAAACCGGTCTGGTTCAAATAATCGCTCACCACGCGCGAACCGGGCGCAAGCGACGCCTTCACCGCCGGATTGACGGTCAAGCCGCGTTCGACGGCCTTCTTCGCCAGCAACCCGGCGGCGAGCATCACGCTGGGGTTTGATGTGTTGGTGCAACTCGTGATGGCCGCAATCAAAACCGAGCCGTGTCCAATCGTCGCCCGGCCATGACCGTTCATCGAAACTTCAGCCCTGGTCGTGCTGAATTCCTCCGGTTTCATGCCGAAACCATTTTCCGCAACCGGCTTGCTGAAGGTGCTGACAAAACTTTCCTTCAACTTCGGCAACTCGATCCGGTCCTGCGGACGTTTCGGACCGGCCACACTTGGCACCACCGTAGCGAGGTCGAGTTCCAATTCCTGCGAGTAGGCGATTTCCCCTTTCTTCGGAATGCCAAACAAACCCTGGGCGCGATAATAATTTTCGTAGATTTTGCAGTGCTCCTCGCTGCGGCCGGTGGCGCGAAGATAATTCAAACACTCGGCGTCAATCGGGAAAAAACCCATTGTGGCGCCGTATTCGGGCGCCATGTTCGCAATCGTCGCGCGATCCACGACCGGCAACGCCGCCGCGCCCGGCCCAAAAAATTCCACAAATTTGCCGACCACCTTCGCCTTGCGGAGCATCTGCGTGACGGTCAGCGCGAGGTCGGTCGCGGTGACGCCTTCTCGCAATGCGCCGGTCAAGTGCACTCCGACGACGTCCGGTGTGAGAAAATACACCGGCTGGCCGAGCATGCCCGCTTCAGCTTCAATGCCACCGACGCCCCAACCGACGATGCCGAGGCCGTTGATCATCGTTGTGTGCGAATCCGTGCCGACGAGCGTGTCGGGATAAAAGATGGCAGATGGGAGATCGGAGTTGGGAGATGGGGAAGAGAGCACGCCCTTGGCGAGGTATTCGAGGTTCACTTGATGCACGATACCGATGCCGGGTGGAACGACCTTGAACGTATTGAACGCCTGCATGCCCCATTTCAAAAACTGGTAACGCTCGCGGTTGCGCTGGAATTCCATCTCCAGATTCTTTTTCAACGCGTCGGCTGAACCCGCGAAATCCACCTGCACCGAGTGGTCCACCACCAGGTCCACCGGCACCAGCGGCTCGATGATTTTGGGATTTCTGCCCAGCCGCGCCACGGCGGAACGCATCGCCGCCAAATCCACAAGGAGCGGCACGCCGGTGAAATCCTGCAACACGATGCGCGCAACGATAAAGGGAATTTCCGCCGTGCGCGTTTCGGTTGGCTTCCAGTTGGCCAGCTCTTTCACGTTCGCCTCATGGACTTTTTTGCCGTCGCAATTGCGCAGCACGGATTCGAGCACGAGCCGGATGGAAACCGGCAGCCGGGAAACCGGCCCGACACCGGACTTTTCCAATTGCGGCAATGAATAAAACAGGCCTTGTTGGCCGTTGCCGGCGTCAAATGTCTGGAGCGCGTTAAATAAATTATGCGGGGCGTTCATTTAATACCTTCAATCAGCGATGAAAATGAAGGCGAAGCGCGAACGTGTCAAGTTGCACCCGTTGGAGTTCAAGCTTTAGCTTGGTTTTTCGGTGCAGGCTGAAGCCTGAACTCCAACAAAAGTTATTTTGCCGCCGGTTCGCAGTGCAGCAAATCGTTGATGCGGCGTTCGAGCCGGGCGAGATCCAACGGCTTGGTGAAAAAGTCATAAGCGTCCATGGCCACGGAGCGCCTGGTCACGTCGCCGGAAAGCGCGCTCATGAAAATGATGGGGATTTTTTTGGTGGCCGGTTGGCGGCGCAAAATTTCACAAACGGACAGGCCGTCAAGGTCGGGCAGCAAAATATCAAGGAGGATCAAGTCCGGTTTAAATTGCCGCGCCTGGCTCAAGGCCTGCACGCCGTCGTTGGCCACGAGAAATTCGCAGCCCAGGCCGCCGAGACGGAATTTCACAAGTTCAACGAAGTCGTCTTCGTCGTCCACAATCAAAATGCGCGGCACCATGCCGGCCAACTTAACCGGTTCCGGGCCGGGCGCAATGGCGGCACGGTTAAAGTGAGGTGACGAAATGGAAACGGAAACTTTTCCGCCGACTCAACAAGTGTTATGGCAGCGGTTGCGCTGGAACTCCGTCTTTGGCAAATGGCAATTCCTCGTCGGAATGCACGCGGTTTCCCGCCGCGTCAACTATTGTCACGGTGACGAAAACCAGCACTTCCTTGTCTTCAACGTCTGGCCAGCCTTTGGCTTTTTCCGTTTCCACAAAATAATCCGGCTCGGCGCTGACCTCCTTGCCGCCATCAATAAAATGTTTCTCCAGTTTTCCCAGAACCACCGTCTGGCCATCCCACAATTCCATGTGCGCACTGGCCCGCCGAACGCAAAAGCCGGGCAAAACCACGGGCAAATGGACGTTTGGATTCGTGGTAATTTGACCAACGGCATTGGTTGGCGGCTGGTCGTAACCCAAAAATTCCGTCAGCGAAGCCGTGGTTTTCAAATCAATCGTAAAATCATCGGGCATAACGGTTGCCACTGTGTCCAAAACCGGTCCGGTTTCCACTTTTTCCGCTTGCGGACTGACGGCTGAATTAGTGCCCGTTTCCTGAAACACAAATTTGGTTACAACCGACACGATGGTTGTTGCCCGCATCTGGGTTTGCCGGCCACTGATCGTGATCACTTCCGGTTCGGCTAGAATTTCAGAGCCGGGGGTTGCCCCAAGCCTTCGCAACATGATTTTTTGCTGTTCGCTGGTCAGGATTCCAACCATCCCGCCGACGGCATTGTTTGTCAGCATGGCTGGCTCCACAAAACCTTTCGTCGGCACTTCCATAAACCGGGCTTTGATATGGATTTGCGGTGCTGTGGCTGTGGCATTGAACACTTGAAGGGCGTGCTCGACCGCGTCCAAATCCTTCGTCGTCGCCCGCACGATAATCAGGCCCCTGCGATCGTTGTAAAAGACTGCCTTGTTGGTCGGTTGCAAATCCACCCCGGCATTGGAAATAAGTTGTTTCAGCGCCTTGACCACATCCTGAGCATCGGTGCCGGTGAATTGAGTGTGCTGCCGCAAGTTGGCAAGGAAAAAATTTGTATCAACATTGAATGTCCGAACGAAAAGTGGTGGTGACTGTTGTTCTTTAAACGAAAACACCACGCCATAATCTTCGATGGAATACTTAATCGGTTTGTCCGCACCCTTCACTATGGCATCCAACAAATCCGCCATGCGCACATCGGTCAAATTCAACTTGATGACAACCTGATCCACCGGCGTTTCTTCAGCGCCGGCTCCAGTGGTAGGTGCCGGGGCTTCCGGCAATCCGGCAGCGGTCGCCTCCGCGGTGTCGGGATTGGGATTGATCAGGAAATTGATGCCTTTTTTCTCCGGGTCGCGCAATTTGGTCTGCTCGCTCAACTGGCGGATGACTTCGCTCAATGGCAGCTCATCGTAAATAACCTGGTCGAAGTGGATGCGGTTGAATTTGGCCACGATCTCTTTGCGGCCGGGTGGGGTTGGCAGTATGCCGGCCCGCTGGCCCGCTTTTGCCGCCCGGACCTGAGCCAGATAATACTGCGCAGCAGTGTTGTCAGGATTCACAGCCAACGCCGCGTTCAAATTCGTTTCTGCGTCGTCGAGTTTGCCCATTTCATACAGCACTTTGGCATCGCTTACCAAGTCACTTGAGGTTACCGCTTTGTCGGGAATGGTCACCTGCTGCCGTTCCTGAAAATGCGTCGGAGAGTTGGTGACAATCTCCAGTCCGATGGCCACGGCCAGATTGTTGCCGGCGTCGCCGCCATAATTTTCCACGCGAACCACAATACCGCCGTGGTCTTCCGCCGAAGCTTTGGTATTGAAATAATTGGTAAAAGCAGTGCTGCCTGCACCGCTCACGACCGTGCCTCGCACCGTCAGGTCAATAAAGCCCTCCGCCACAATGGGTTTGCAGTCGAACTCAACGCTGTTGGTCTCGTTACCGACAAAAAATTCCGTTGTTATTCCGCTCCCGGTCAGGATGCGCGGACGTTGAATCAATCGCAGGCCGGACGCTTCCAGTTTGCTGACGAGTTGCCTGAATTTTTCCGGCGTGGCCGACCACCAGTGATCGCCATACAGGTGGTTGTGATAATATTGCAAATCGGAAACATAATTATCGAGGTCGGCGGACGGCATCTGATAAAGGCGCGCTTCAATCAGGACGTTCTTTCGGAGAGGATTGTTGCCCAGCGGCAGTTTGCACACGCGATCGGCACGATTCAATTGTTCAATGACCCGCCGGAAGACGTCCAGCTTGTCCGGAGTGTTTTGCGTGGTGAGTTCGCCGGTCCGGGTGTTGAAAGCGATTCCATGCGGCGGAGTACAGTCCACGCCTTCGCTCCGCAACAGATCCAGCAAGATAACTGTGTAATCATTCGTCGGCGACAGCAGCGATTTCGCGGCTTGAGCTTTGACGTTTTGAATGAAAATTTCCGGATTCACTTTTACCGCGAGCGATTGTTGTTCAACCGCCACCGCATCAGTCGAATTTAATTTCTCAGCCGGACCCGGCGCTTCGCCCATCGGCACGGCGACGGCGCTGAAAACAAAAATGCCGCACAGCGACACGAAGGTCAGACCAGCCTTGCGCGGCGCGCGGAAATTCAAGAGCCGTTCAATCCGTCCTCGCAACGCGCTGCGCGATTCCATGATGCCGACCAGCCCCAGGCTCATCAGCGGACGGCTCAACGCCAGTTTCGCCACTTCCAGCAACGTCGGAGCGTAGCCATCCGCCTCGTCTCGCAACGCCAGCATCACCGCGTCGTCCACCGCCTCCTCGCGCAAACGGCGAATCCGCGCGTTGGCCAGCCAGAGCAGGGGATGCCACCAATAAACAATCTGGAGCAACGCCTGCGCGCAATTCACCCAGACGTCCTTGCGCCGGAGATGAAACGCTTCGTGCAACAAGACCGCGCGTAATTGTCCGGCGGAGAGTTGCTCGGCCAGCACCCGCGGCAGAAGGATAATGGGACGGAACAATCCGCAAACCGCCGGTGACATCTGGCCGTCAACAAGTTTCAATCGCAGCGGTGAACGTAAACCGGCCTGGCCCTGGATTTCACCCAGCAAGCCGGCCAACTCCGCTGACACGGTTGCACCACTGACCTTCCGCGAAATCTGCCACCAACGAAACGCCAGCCACAGCAGCAAACCGGCACTCACGAACCCGCACCCGAGCAAAATCCCGCCGGGACCATCCAGGTTGGGCGGCAAAGGCCTCAAGGCCGGATTAATTTGCGGAAGGGAATCCGTTTCCGGCGTGGTCGTGTCGTAGGTGACGACGTATTTTGTGACCAGCGGTGTCTGACCGGCCGCGTTTGACGGAAACAACCACCACGCCGCGCCAGTCGGCAGTGCCAGCGCCGGCGGCAGGCAAAGTTTCACAAGGACAACCAGCCAAAGGGCATAACGGATTGAAGCGCGGATTTTGCGCCGGAATAAAAGATCAAACGCGAGCAAAACAACGATGAGCAGACTTGATTGCCAAAACATGGGCCAGGCGAAAGTCAAAAATTGACCGCCCGACTGATTCAAGGTTTCGATGAATGAATTCATATCGTGCCTTTCAAGAACTGATCATTGTTTTGCCGATTTTATCCTGGCTTTAATCAAAGATTCCAACTCCGCCAGTTCATCCGCATTCAAATCCCGGCTTTCCAAAAGGCATTGCACCATCGGCGTGAGCGCGCCGTTGAAGGCGTGTTTGAGCGCGTAAAACAGCTCGCCTCGTTGCGCCTGCGCGCGCGTGACGGCGGAAGTGTAAATGGTCAGCTTGCCTTCCTTGCGCGCCTTGAGCACGCGCTTGGCGACCATGCGGTCCATCAACGTGCGGACGGTCGAATACGTCCAGCCGGTCGGTTGGAACAGTTTTTCCTGGATGGCGGGCGCGGTGCAGGGTTCGTTTTCCCAAATGGCCTTGATGACGGACCATTCGGCCTCGGTAAGTTCCACGGTCGGCTTTGACATGCGCCGATATTCTCTACAATCGTAGAGCTTGTCAAGCGGATTCTTTACAAATGTAGATGTTGCAGGAGCGCAGACAGCCTTGTCCGCGCGTCCCAATGCCAATATCTGGCGGACAACTCTTGTCCGCGCTCCGCCTGCCGGTATCGTTTGCCCAATAAAAACGAGCGAACGGGAAACCCTTTCACTGGCTGCGAAACGGTTGCGACAGTGTCACTTCAACTTCGCCAGCATGGCTTTGATGGCCTCGAAGTTCGGCAAATCCTTCGGCGTCGGCGTCTGCTCGCTGTATTGGACGACACCGTTCTTATCAATCACGAAGGCCGCGCGCGCTGCCGTGTCGCCCACACCGGCCAGCATCGGAAACACGACGTCGAACTTCTTGATCGTTTCCTTGTTCAAATCGCTGGCGAGGGTAATGCCGATTTTTTCCCTTTGCGCCCACGCTTCCTGCGCGAACGGGCTGTCCACGCTCACGCCGATGACGTCGGCGTTCAGGCCGGAGTACGCATTGAGGCCGGCGGTGAGGTCGCACATTTCCTTCGTGCAGACGCTGGTGAACGCGAGTGGGAAAAAGAGCAGCACGGTGTTCTTTTTGCCGAAGTTGTTGCTGAGCTTCACGTCCACGAGACCGGACGCCTGTTTGGATTTCAAACTGAAATCAGGGGCTTTTGAGCCAACGGGTATTGCCATAATCGTTTTTGGTTGTTGGTTTAATTCCTTTTCGTTACCGGCAAATCTTCCCGATTCGCGGCGCAATTGTCAAATGAGGAGTTAGGCTGGAAGGCCGGAGTTGGAGTTCACGCTTGAGCGTGCTGCTTTCAAGCTGAAGCTTGGACTCCAACTACAACGCTGCCAGCACTTCCGCCGCGTGTTCCTCCGGTTTCACCTTCGGCCAGATTTTTTTGATGCGGCCATCCGGCCCGATGAGAAACGTCACCCGGAACGTGCCCGTGTATTTGCGCAACATGAAGGTTTTTTCGCCCCAGACACCGTAGGCCTCCACAATTTTTTTGTCCTCGTCTGCCAGCAATGTAAACGGCAGTTTGAACTTCTCGACAAACTTGTCATGCGACTTCGCGGAATCGGTGCTGACGCCAAGCACGACCGCGCCACGCTTTTGGAATTCGGCGAAATGATCGCGAAACGCGCAGGCCTCCCGGGTGCAGCCGGGTGTGTCGTCCTTCGGGTAAAAATAGAGCACGACATTTTTGCCCTTGAAATCGGCGAGTGAAACCCGGCCGCCGCCGTTGGTCGCCGCCGAAAACCCCGGCGCGACGTCGCCTTCCTTCAATTTCATTTCCTTTGCCATGTTATGGTTTGGTTGCCGAACTCGCCGGATGCGCGCCAAGTTGTTTCACGGCATCCCAGACATAGAGCAGTCCCGACAAGCCCGTGAACACCGCGGCCCCAATCGTCCAGACCGCAAGCCAGCGTGCGTTCAAGTTGCGCTCCCAGTCCAGCAAAATCCAAAGGACCACGATCATTTGGAAGACCGTGGCAATTTTGCCAAGGACGCGCGGGCGGACCTTGACCTTGCCGACGGTGAGCCGGATGACGGCGATACCGATGACCAGCAGCAGGTCGCGTCCGATGACAGTGCCGGTGAGCCACAGGGGAACCTGCGCCAGATATGGCCGGTGGTCGAAGCTCAAAACGACAATGCCCGACACGAGCAGCAGCTTGTCGGCGAGTGGATCAAGTATCGCGCCCAGTTCGCTCTTCTGGTTGTAACGGCGGGCGATGTAACCGTCCACGCCGTCGAGAATCGCCGTGATGGCAAATGAAAGAATCGCCAGCAGGTGGTGAACTTCGTTGCCGGTTTCGACGTAGTAGAGAACTTCAACCACGAAAAACGGAATCAGCAGGATTCGCAGGATGGTGACTTTGTTAGCGGTCGTCATAGCATCCAAGGAAAAGGTGGCGGGTGACAAGTGACAAGAGAAAAAGGCAGTGTCTAAATCTCAATTCATAATCGTAATCTTAATCAGCCGGAGAGGGGAGTATGATTAAGAACAGGATTAAGATTAAGACGCTGCCAGGAAAACGTCGGGATTTGTCAGGTCACGCGCCACTCGTCACTTGTCACGCTTTCGCTGGATGAACCACCAGAACCAGATTGTGCCCAGCCCGCCGCAAATGGCCGCGCCGATGAAATTCGCCTGCGGGCTGATGCTCCACAACCATGCGCCAAGAAACGAGCCGGTCGTCACCGTGCAGTCACGGATCAGGTAATACGCGCCGTACGTCCGCGCGCGCAATTCCGGCGCCGCCTCGCCGATGATGAGCGCCTTGCGCGCCGGTTCCCCGAATTCCTTCAAGCCGCGCACAACAAACGCGAGCGCCAGCCAGGCGAAATTGTGCGCCCACAGCAGTGACACCGGGAACAGCGTGAAGAAGACAAACGTCGCCAGCACAAACGGACGGCGACCGTATTTGTCCGCGAGATGCGCGACGGGAATGTAGCACAGCATCGCCGTGACCATCTCAAATGCGACGAGATAACCGAATTGCTGCGCCGTGACGCCGCCGTGATCAATCGCCCACAAAATCACGAACGCATACGGAATCCGTTCGCAGAAGCGGATAAGAATATCGCTCACGAGCAGTTCGCGCAGCGCGGGCGTGAAGGATTTGACGACGGAGAAAAACGTAGCGCAGCCGTCCCGGCTGCCTTCGGCTTTTTGCCCGGAAAATGCAGGCGAGACGCCTGCGCTACTTTCCGGCTCGAACATGAACCATTGGAACGCTGCCGTCAGCAGGCTCATGACGATGCAAAGCGCGAGCGCGTATTTCACGCCGTCTGTCCAGCCATAACGCGTGAGCAGCCAGCCGCCGATGAGCGGGCCGAGCATCATCGGCACGCGGCGCACCAGGGATTGGACGCCGATGCCCATCGTGTGCCGATGCCGTTCGAGCGACGTGGCGACGACGGTGAACGTTGTCGGCAACGACAGCGCGCTCCACGCCAGAAACAAAAAAGAGCCGAGCAACAGCGCCAGCCAATGCGGCCATACGAGAACCAGGATGTAACCAGCCACGGACACGGCGCTAAACGCCAGCAACGCGCGGCGTTGTCCCCACCGGTCCGTCAGCCAGCCGCCGGGATAAGCGTAGATCGCACCGAGAAAAGTCTGGAGTGCGTCAAACAAACCGATGATGAACACGCCGCCGCCGATGACTTCGATGTATTTGGGCGCAAAGCCGAGCCAGAGTTTTTCGCCCGTGCCCGCCAGCACCAGTGCGACCAGCAGCAGCGACGTGTTCCGCCGCAGCGCAAGGAACTCAGAAACTTTTTGCAACCGATTCACGATTCAAGTGGAGAAAAACGTGACACGGATTGCACGAATTTGCACGAATTCAATTCTTGCCAAACGCGCGATTTCTTCGCTCAATTTTCCCCGCCAATGAAAAATTCATCTGACAAGCCACGCGTCGGCATATTGATGGGCAGCGATTCGGACTGGCCGACCATGAAAGCCGCCGCCGATGTGCTGGCCGAATTCGGCATCGCCAGCGAAGCCAGGGTCATTTCCGCGCATCGCACGCCGAAGGATTTGGAGCAGTACGTGAGCAACGCAATCAGGCGCGGCCTCCGTGTCATCATCGCCGGCGCGGGCGGCGCGGCGCATCTGCCGGGCGTGACGGCGGCGCTCACGACACTGCCGGTCATCGGCGTGCCGATTGAAAGCAAATCGTTGAAAGGCCTCGACTCGCTGCTGTCCATCGTGCAAATGCCGCCGGGCGTGCCGGTGGCCACAGTCGGCATCGGCGCGGCGAAAAACGCCGGCATTCTGGCGGCACAAATCCTGGCCGTGGGCGACGAACGGTCGCAGAAGGCGCTGTCGAAGTTCAAAGAAAAGCTCGCCGCAGAGTCGCGCGCCAAAAACAAGGCGATTACTTCCTGACTTGCCTGCGGATTAATTTCAAGGCAGCGTGTCTTCCGGCTGGACATTTTATGGCCCGCCTCTCCCCTTATTTTTCGCAGAAGATTGCCTGAAGAAAATACAATTATCCTCCCTGGCCACGCTGGTACGGGGTTTGCTTGGGAACGCATGATTCTCAACCGGCCATGTCGGGATGGCCGGGAAACATAACATACGAAAAGCCATGACTGAATTTATTGTAAAACGCACGGGGAAGTTGCTCTTCCCGCATTTGCCGCGGGATCTGCGCAGGCATCAGTTGTCCAAACTCATGCTGATTTTCTGGACCATCGTTTTAGGCAACGCAACGCTGGTGCTCTGCTTGATGCGCGGCTGGCACTGACGATTTCAGGCGCTCACGGCTCAAGGTCGTTTCATGCCGTCCGTCCTCTTTGAGGCCGGGCGGCTTTTGCTTGTGACTTCTGTTGGTAGGGCCGTTGCTGCGCGGCCTCGGACGACCAGCCGGTCGTCCTTACCAGTAAAACTGACCCACCGTCCCGTTTTCCCATCGTTGGACAAGCCGGCGCGCATTTGTTAGCCTGCGCCCGACAACATGAGCAAGCCCACGACCGATAATGCCGCCGCCGCCCCAACGCCTTCGGATTTCATCCGCGACATCGTCGCCCGGCACGTTGGTGAAAAAAAATATCCGCAGATTCACACGCGCTTTCCGCCGGAGCCGAACGGTTATCTCCACATCGGCCACGCCAAAAGCATCTGCCTCAACTTCGGCATCGCCCGCGAGTTCAGCGGCGTCTGCAATTTGCGCATGGACGACACCAACCCGACCAAGGAAGACGTCGAGTATGTGGACTCCATCACCGAAGACGTGAACTGGCTCATCACCGGCTGGGCTGACGACAAGCTGGGCCTGAAGCCAAAAGGCAAAACGCCGGACACGATTACGAGCAACGGCAAACCGGATTTTTATCTGGCTCCAATTCCGAACTCCGAACTCCGAACTCCGAGCTCCGAAACGGTGGAACCGTTTTACGCGTCCGATTACTTCGACCAGATTTACGAATACGCCGTCGCGCTCGTCAAAAAGGGCAAGGCGTACGTCTGTGACCTGACCCCGGATGAAACCGACGAATACCGCCGGCAGGCCAAGGAAAGCCCCTACCGCAACCGCAGCATCGAGGAAAACCTCGACCTGTTCACGCGCATGAAGAACGGCGAATTCCCCGACGGCAAGCGTTCACTCCGCGCGAAGATTGATGTGACTGCGCCGAACATCTGGATGCGCGACCCGCTCATCTACCGCATCCGCCACGCCGAACATCATCACACTGGCGGCAAATGGTGCATCTACCCGATGTACGACTTCGCCCATTGCCTGAGCGATTACATCGAAGGCATCACGCACAGCATCTGCACGCTCGAATTCGAGGTGCACCGTCCGCTTTACGATTGGATTTTGGAAGGCCTCGACCTGCCGCGACCGTTGCCGCATCAATACGAATTCGCGCGGCTCAGCCTCGGTTACACCGTCATGAGCAAACGCAAGCTCATGCAGCTCGTGAATGAAAATCTCGTGAGCGGCTGGGACGACCCGCGCATGCCGACGATTTGCGGCATCCGGCGACGCGGCGTCACCGCGGAAGCCTTGCGCGCGTTCGCCTACAACATCGGCATCACGAAATACAACGGTATCACCGACGTGGCCGTGCTCGAACACGCCATCCGCGAAGACCTGAACAAACGCGCCCTGCGCCGGCTGGCCGTGCTGCGGCCAATCAAGGTCGTCATCACGAATTATCCTGAAGACAAAACCGAGGAACTGGACGCCGTCAACAATCCTGAAGACGAAAGCGCGGGCAAACGGAAGATTCCCTTTGGCCGCGAACTGTTCATCGAGCAGGACGATTTCAAGGAAGTGCCACCGCCGAAATTCTTCCGGCTGAAACCCGGCGGCGAAGTCCGGTTGAAATACGCCTACATCATCAAATGCGACGAAGTGGTGAAAGACGCGAGCGGAAAGATTGTGGAATTGCGTTGCACTGCCGACCTCGACAGCAAGATGGGCGGAGCCACGGCGGCGCGCAAAGTGAAGGGCACGATCCATTGGGTGAGTGCCGCGCATGCGATTGACGCCGAAGTACCGTCTTTACGACCGGCTGTTTACCGAAGCCGAACCGGAGAAAGATGGTCGCGACTTCAAATCCGTGCTGAATCCGCACAGCCTCGAAGTGGTGACGGCGAAATGCGAGCCGAGCCTGAAGGACGCAAAGCCGGAGTTGCGCTATCAGTTCGAGCGCCTCGCCTATTTCACGTTGGACAAAGACAGCGTGGTAGGGTCGTCTCGCCGAGACGACCGGACGGCTGGGCCAGCCGTCCCTACCTTGATCTTTAACCGAACGATCACCTTAAAAGACACTTGGGCGAAGGAAGCACAGAAAGGGTAAGATGCAAGATAACCCACAAGGTCAAAGCTCCACACCTAATCCTAATAACCGGAAACAAAAACAGAAATCTCGGAGAAGATTTAAAAAGGCTACTACACAATTTATTCTACTGACGGTTTTTTGCGGCGCTTTTTTGGCCACATCGAGCATCTTGGCTAGCGTTGATTTTTTTGAATGGCATACCACTGGTGCGATTTGGGCTCTTTTTTTATTTTTTATTTGCTCTGGTGCCGCCCTCCGAATTCAGCTTATCGAAAATTCATCAAAAACCACCAAACCAACTTTTTGGGGAATGCTGGTGACTGTATTTGGCTTTGCTTTATGTTTTTCTCTTCAAATAGGGAAAAGTCATAGAGAGGATGTCTTATCTGGCATCATCACACCAGCCAACGACCCATTGCCTTCGCTCCCTCCCGCTGTAAACCCAGAAGAAGCAAAGCAATTCATGTTACTATTTATAGGCGATTCCGTAAGCCTCCCGATGTGGTTTCCACACTCTGTTATAAAATTCGGAGAAAAAAGCATACTTACCATTTCAACCAATTCCCAAGGGATAACAGTTTCATGCGAGCTTTTTGGTGAAAATGGCAACATAGTAGCCATGCTGGAGACAAATAAGTTTTTGATCAATCCCTTGAATTATTTCAGACGGGAAAGGCCCGATAGGCACACGTTAGTTATTTACGACCAACAAAATATTCAAGTGTTGAACGTCAGGTACTTGAACCCGAAAGCGATTAAAATAACAGGACACATCAGGATTCTTGATGGGCCGACTGTTGACATTGAAGAAGACCACTTCTCAATCGGGAACCGGGCGTATTCGCAGAATTTTTTCGGTGCATGTGTAAATGATATAGTCATTCCAAAATACAAACCCAATTAGTACCTTTACCGATTTTTGATACACATCTTTGCATAATGTCCATTCAACAGATTTGTCCCGACCCGTTGAGCGCGTTGCCAGAGTCGCGTGACAAACAAGCTTGAGATTTGTCTGAACCTGCCATGATTTCGTTCATTGTTCCGGCGCATAATGAACAATCGTGCCTTGGCCGGACGTTGCAGGCGATCCATGACGCCGCCCGCGTTGTGGGACAGCCGTATGAAATCATTGTGGTGGACGATGCCTCCACCGACGCCACAGCGGAAGTCGCCCGGCAACACAATGCGACCGTTGTGCCGGTCAATCATCGGCAAATTGCCGCCACGCGTAATTCCGGCGCGCGCGCGGCAAACGGCGAACGGTTGTTTTTTGTGGACGCGGACACGACGATCAATCCGCGCGCCGTTGCCGCCGCACTTCGACAGATGGACAAAGGCGCGGTGGGCGGCGGCGCCTCGATATGGCTGGGCAAGAACGAGGTCGTGCCGCTTTACATCCGGTTTATTGCCGTCTTGAGTGTGTTCGGAGCAAAGCTCATTGGTTTCACCGGCGGCGCTTTCATGTTTTGCACGCGCGAAGCATTTCAAGCCACCGGCGGATTCAACGAACGTCTTTACTGGTCGGAAGAAATCTCGTTCGCCTTGGCGTTGAAACGCGAAGGCCGGTTCGCCGTGGTCCGGGAAAGCGTGCTCACGTCGGGACGCCGGTTTCGCACCATGTCGGGATTGCAAATGCTGGCGGTCTGCGCCCGCGCGGCCTTGTCCCCGTCCAAAATGACCACCCGGCGTGCGTCCGTGGAAAAGGTCTGGTATGATTCCAATCGCGCGGCGGACGACAAAATGCCCGATTCACTTGGCGTTCGCATTTCCAACGCCATCGCGTTGTTGATCATCATTGTGCTGGTCACCGGACCGGTTTGGAATTTTATTCCCCCGTCATGGATGCCTTGGGACAGTCTGTCCGGTAAATTCAGATTCTTCATCTGCGGCTTTCTTTGCCATGTGGGATTGGTTCTCTGGCCGTGCGCATTCGTGCTTTTCAGGAATCTCCTGCGCCAAAAGCGGTGGACGGGGTTGGTTCAGTCAACGGCCTTGATCGCCTTCTGTGTGTGGCAGGCATGGGGCGCCACACACGGTGTCATCAGATTTTGGCCATGGCTTTATCATTGGTTGACGCATTTCTTCAATCGCTGACGACTCCTTCAAAGCATCTGTCTTGACTCGTTAAACACGTTGGCCGGGCCTTGGCCTGAGTTGTGCTGATGTATGGCACGATGACTGGAGAAAAAACAGGCCGGGACAGTGACAGTGCGGATTTGCGCCCCGGCGCCAAATCTTTTCCGCTGCTGCGGCGCGGACCGGTTATTGCGATCGAGGTGGAAACACGAAATTTCACTTCCCCGGCCCGCATGCAAAACGAAATTGATATCGTCCGCGACATTTCCGAACGGCTCGACGCGGCGGACATCGGCTACATGCTGACCGGTTCGATGGCGCTGAACGGCTACGACCTGCCCTGCCTGCCGCGCAACCTGGACTTCGTCGTCGCCCTGCGCCCCGAAGAAGCCGGAGCCATGGTCCGTTTGTTCAGCCCCGTCTATGACATCTCCCGCGAAGCGGTGGACAGCGCCATTGCCCACCAGTCATTTTTCAATTTCTTCCACCGGCAAAACCGCATCAAGGTGAACTGCTTTATCTGCCAGCAGACCAAATATCGTCTGCTCGAATTTGACCGCCGGCAACGCGTCAAATTTGAAAACTTCAAGACCTGGATCGTGAGCAAGGAAGACCTCGTCATATCAAAGCTCCATTGGGCCCGAAAATCACATTCCGCGCGGCACTTGCGCGACGTGCAGAATCTCACCGCCACCGGGTGCGACACGGCCTACATCGAACGCTGGGCCCGGGCGCTCGGCATCTCAAAACTGTGGCAGGAATGTTCGCATGCCTGACGCGCCGGGTTTTCCTCCAAAGAATTTGCTCTCGACCGGTCGGAACCGGCATTTCACACCGGAGGTCAGGTCTTTTATTGTGAATCAGCACCACGGATAGTTTGCGCAATGGATTGAAATTGGAACCTTTCATTCCGGATATCTTCTTTTCGCGTCAGAAGATTTTCTTCCTGCAATGGATCCAGGTTTCCGGCCTCGTGAACCGGTACCACGCCGGGGCAAGCATCATCGGCCTCCGCCGACCTTTTCGACAACCGAAGGCTGAACAATGAAAGCAGCGCGGTCTGAACCAAGGTCAAAACCAGGAACGCTTGCACGATAGTCGTCCACCAATAGAACCCTCCGCCGGCCAAACGCGTGTCCATATGCGTATCGACCGCCATGCTTGCTGGACTGCCCAAGGCAGATGTCAAAAATTGCAACCCCAGCAAGGCCAATGAGGTGACGCTGGAAATCACCAGGAAACCGTTGATCAATCGCTGACTCATGTATTTGTTGTTCATGTTTTCTGTACTGTTGTTTTCGTTATCGTTTGTTCTTCTACTCTATACTTAGGAACCGGCGGCCAAAGGTTGCAAAAATAATGGTCAAATCGTTAAACCGTTGAACAACAATACCGGAAAGCAACCACGGCGGCCTGCCGATTCCTGTATGGCTTCAGGCTTGTGCCGGCCGCAGATGTGGTTTGTTGATTTTCAGCCGGCCCAAGCCGGTTGGTTTATGAACAGAATGATCTTCACGACGCTGGTGGCAGCGGGCCTCGCCACCTCGGGTCGGTCAGCCGTGGCTGCCGACGCCGCGGTTGAACTCAAGGCCCTGATCGGGAAAATCCGGGACGACATGGCCAAAGGCAAAAAAAACGCGAGCGACCTGGCCGCAATACTTTGACGGGCTGGGCTGGCAGAAAAAAACTGGCCGCCGTGGCCAAAGCACCTGGAGATTCATTGACGCCGGTTAGAACGCTGCGAATCATCCCTGCGTCAGGGTTTTCGCTTCGGTTCTTCACCGAAAACCTTATCAATCATTTTTCGGAATTTGCTGTCCGGAACCGGCGTTTGGTTTCGAGGGTCCTGGCCGGTAATCTCCGCCTCCAGGTCAAGCACCAGCGTCTTCAACCGGTCGCAGCGGGCGTTGAGTTTTTTGATCAAAACTTCCAGTTCCCCGACTTCTTTTCTCAAGGTTTCCGCGATTTCCTGTTTATTCATGATATGGATGCCGGTGTTGAAACGCCAGGCCGTTGCCGGATTTGCTTTAAAGGTCTGCGACCCACTAAACCACCTTGGCCGGCAAATTCAAGAGGAAAGGGCGGATAACGACGGTATATGACTTCTCGTAGCGCAGGCCTCCGGCCTGTGAACCCAAAACACAGATCAGCGTTCTGTGCCACGATTCTCAACGGCGTTCCGCAGGGGCGGCATTGCGTCGAACCCAAGCGCCGTCATGCCGGCGCAATCCAAACACTTTGTGGCTTCGGCTGTATCAGATCAGCATATTGCCGAATTGTGCGCCAAATGGTCTTGTCAGTTTTGATGTCCCGCTCTAACTTGCCGCCACAAACCCCAACCAATGCTAAATATGAAATTCATCCCACATACATTGCTCATCATACTGGCCGCCGCCTCACTGCAGGCAGCGTCAATTGAAGGAAACATCCAGCTGAAATATACAGACTCCTCTTTCGACGAGGGTGTTTTCAAGCAGGAGTTCGGCGACGTGGTAAAGGCGACGTGCGCCTGGCGGGCGGGCGATTTCTTCGGCAAGGACACGGTCTTTGCCGGTGTCACGGTCAAAAACACGGGAAGCAAGCCGATGTTCTTTCAATATTACGTGGCGTTCTACGACAAGGACAAGAAGCTGGTCGGCGCGACGGGCCAGGGTTTTTTTGGCAAAGATGGGTTGAAGCCGGGCGCGGAGGAGCAGGAAGGTTCATGTCTGATTGCCTTGCCGAAGGACCGCTACAAGGACATCGTTTCTTATCAGGCAGTCATCTACGAAACGGACCAGGCCCCGAAGAAGAATTGAACGCCCGGCACGCGATGAAATCCGGCGGATGATTCATGCGAAAGGAGCCTGACGAGTCGTTCCGGGAATTTGTCCTCGCCCATTGAGCTTGGTGGGGAACTGCGCTGATTCGTTTTCAACGCCAAGACGCAAAGAAACCAAGACGTGACTTCTCGCGCGCGGGCCTCCGGTATGTGAACCCAAAACACAGACCAGAAGTCTGTGCCACAGTTGCCATCATCCGGCGCTCATAGTGCTCCGCGGCAATCTACTTTTTGTAGTGGCAGAGATAGGCCACGTCGGCCGCAGCCTCGACATCAAAGGACGCCTGCGACGGGACGACAAAGAACTGGCCCCTGGCAAACGCCTGCCACGCGGCACCCGGCAGTTTCGCCTTTAACGTGCCGGCAATAATTTGCATGCGTTCCTCCGAGTCGGTCTTGAAGGTGTATTTACCCGGTTCGATGACGCCCACCGTGGCCGGGCCTTCCGATGTGTTCAACCCCAGGCTCTGAACTTTTCCGTCAAAATATGAATTGTGCTTCATGGGCGGATATAATTGCCGGTTCAGGTGCAAATGGCAACCTGGCAGGCGTCGGCGGACTTGTGTTTCACTTGCGGCACGCGTAGAACATGGCGCACATGATGCCAAGTGACAAAACTCCCAGTCCCCATTCGTCCTCCCGGCAGAGCGCGCGACTCAGGATGGCGGGCATCATCGTGCTGGTGCTCGGAATAGCCGGTGCGGGCGTGGTTTATTGGCAGGGCACGCGTGCTCCGGATGCGTCGGATGACCTATCCATGCTGGGATACAACCGGGCCCAAACGCGACAGATGGAGCAGCTTTACGGCAAATCGGGCACGGTAATTCAGGATTGGCTCGATGATTTGAAACAGCCCGGCACCCAGGCAATCCTCATCGCAGTGGTTTCGGCGCTCATTGCGGCCGGCTGCTTTTACTTCGCCCGATTAATGGATAATAACGACGCAACCCCTGACGAAACCGGTTCGCATCATGGCGGATGAATCGTTCAAAGAATTTGTCCTCGACCAGTTGAGCGCGTTGCCGGAGGTGCGGGCGCGGGCGATGTTCGGCGCGCATGGGCTGTATCAGGGCGAACGTTTCTTCGGGATTCTCGACGAAGGCCGGCTGTTCTTCAAAACGGACGCGCAATCACAGGCGGATTACGTGGCGCGCGGCATGGAACCATTCACTTACGAATCGAAAGGGCGCGTTCTCACGATGAGCTATCACGAAGTGCCACCCGATGTTTTGGAAAACGCGCCGGAACTGGTTGCCTGGGCGCAACGTGCCATCCAAGCGTCTGCCCGCAACAGGAAATCTTTGAAAACGTCCCGGCCAAAAGCCGTTCGCCGCGGGTCTGGCAAGCAATGATTCAGCGTGGCACAGGCCTCCAGCTTGTGCCACCGTCGCGAGTACAAGTCAATTTACGCGGTTATGGGAGGGACGGGGTTGCGCCCATGCTCTTTTCGGATTTGCCGGTCGGGAGGATCAGAGGTCAAAATTTATCGCCGGCTCAGGCACTTTATCATCCATGCGGTGGCTGAAAATATTTTGAACGGTGTCCAGTAATTCTCGCGGGTCCACCGGTTTATGGAGAAACGCTCGTGCGCCGGCGGCCAAACAACGGTCCCTATATTTCTCCGGTTCAGCTACGGAGATGACAATGACCGGCATATCCTTGGCTTCGTCCATGCGTTGGAGCCATCGCATGATGAGAAACGCGTCCCAGGTGTTGCCGCTCCCGGCGACATCGGGCGGAAAGAAGATGTCGAGCATGAGCAGATCCGGCTTTTCCCGGCGCACAATGTTGAAAGCTTCCGAACCGTCCAGGGCGGTAAACACAATGTAGCCTTTGGGTTCGAGCGCCGAAGTCAAGGTCTTCAAAATGACTGGATTGTCGTCAACAACCAAAATCTTTTTTGCCGGATATCTCGATTCCATAATTACAAAGCCAGTTTCAGTTTTACCATGATAATTTAGCATCGTACTTGGGCAATTGGCAAACGAAATTAATAGGTTTTTGCGGGATATGGCCGCTTTTTGACACTGGTGCGCCGGCAGGGCGCAACCGCTCGTGGCACAGGCCTTCGGCCCGTGAAACCAATACAAAAACCAACAGTCTGTGCCACCGTCGCCAATCGAAATCATATGCCCTGGCCGGGAGACAAATTTACTTCAACGCTAAAACGCAATGAAACATCGCAATCGAAAAGAAATTGTTCCGGCGCGCGGTTGCGTTATAGTTCGCGCTGATGCCTGTCCAAAATCTCATCGTCAAAGTCCAGAAACGGAACCGCGCGCTCGTGAAGTTCGATCCGGGCCGCATCTGCAAGGCGCTGTTGCGCGCGGCAGAATCCATCGGCGGCTTTCGCACGGATTTTTTGCCGGGTGTGAATGACAGAATTTTCAGCGCGCACGGCTCGGACGCGGACATCGCCGCCTTTCTGGCCGACACGGCGATTGTCTGCCTCAATTCCGACCCGCACCACCTGATTTCGAATTTCCCGCCGACGATCGAGGTGATTCAGGACGAGGTGCTGCACGCGCTGCGCAGCCACGGCTTCCAAAACACCGCCGACGCCTACGAATGTTATCGCTGGGGGCGGCACTGGCTGCGCGAGGGCGCGCTGACGCCGGAGAAATTTTCCGGAAACGGTTTTCCGTCCGAGCGGATGGCCCAGATTCTCGAATGGAACCGCAAGCATGGCGTGGACACCGTGGCCGGCCTCAACGAGGCGGTTCGCAGCGGGCGCATCAAGGAAGTAATTGACGCGTCGCTCGCGGTTTACGAGGCGTCACTGGATGAGGCCGCGCAAAAGGTGGTGTCGCGCCTGAACGCCGGCAACCGGTTGCGGATGATGTGGGTGAGCGGGCCCAGTTCATCCGGCAAGACGACGACGACCGTCAAGCTCACGCAACGGCTGAAAAAACAGGGCCTGCGGTTTTTGATGCTGAACCTCGACGATTATTTCTGGTCGCTGGTTGAACATCCGACGGACTGGATCAACGACCGGAATTACGAGGCGCCCGAGGCGCTCGACATCCAATTGTTGAACCAGCACCTCCGCGCGCTGCTCGACGGACAGACGATTGAAAAACCGGTTTACAGTTTCAAGGAAGGGCGGCGCATCGGCACGAAACCGGTCAAGCTGGAGGCGGACCAGATTTTGTTGCTGGATTGTCTGCACGGATTTTATCCGCCCATCACCGAGGGCATTGACGCTTCGGCGCAGTTCCGGCTTTACCTGGAAACGCTGAACATGCTTTACGAGGGCGACCAGCCTTACGGCACGCCAGCCGCAAGAACGGCTCGCGCCGTTTGCGGATGTGCGGCTCATCCGGCGGATGCTGCGCGACGCGCGCCATCGCAATCACAGTCCGCTGGGCACGATTTTGCATTGGCATTATGTGCGCCACGGCGAATTATTCAGCATCATCCCGCTGATGGGCCTGGCCGATCACGTGGTCAACGGCGGATTCCCGTTCGATTTGCCCGCGCTCAAACCGTTTTTCACCGGCAAGGGCAATTTGTTGCCCGAGCCGGAGGCGTTCGGACCGTACGCGGGCTTTCTCGACGCGCGCATCCGCTACGACCGCATCAAGGCGCTGCTCGAATCGGTGGAAGGGTTCACGGAGCAACAGCTCTCAACCGGCGATCTCATTCCGGGGGACGCGGTGATCCGGGAATTCATCGGCGGGAGCACCATCGAGATTCCGCACAACGAATGAAACGGCGGCGCTTTCGGAATATCGCCGAGGCATTTTACTTCATCATTTCATCCAGCGCCGGTTCCATGGCGTCGGCCCAGATTTGATAGCCTTTGGCGTTGGGATGCAGCAAGTCCGGCATGATGCTCCTCGGCAGCGTGCCGTCGAATTCCAGAAACTTTGACCCGATGTCGAGAAACCTCACCGTCTTGCCGTCGTCGAGCTTGGCGATGAGGGTGTTGATCAAGGCGACCTGGGTACGCTGTGGGTCGGTCAGGGTGCCGCGCGGGAAAATGGCGAGAAGCAGGATTTTGCTGTCGGGCAGTCTGGCGCGGATGTCGTTGACCACGGCCTGGACGCCTTCAGCCACTTCCGGCACAGTGTTGCGCGGTGTCTTGTGGTTATCTTCCTTGCCGGTGTTGTTGGTGCCAATCATGAGCACGACGACCTTGGGATGGATGCCGTCCAATTCGCCGTGATCCATGCGCCAGAGAACGTGCTGGGTGCGGTCGCCGCTGATGCCGAAGTTGGCGGCATGGCGCGGCGCGTAATACTGGTTCCAGACGTTGACGCCCCGGTTGCGCCAGGCGTCAGTGATGGAATCGCCCATGAACAAAATGTCAACGCCACCTTTCTGAGCTTCCTGCACAAAACCTTCGTGACGGGCAACCCATTTCGGATCGCGCGGCGCGGGATTGGTGGCGGTGTTGGGAATGTCCCGGCTGACGTTCTCCGTAAGCGCCGGAGCGGTCGAGGAAACCGGACGGACGTGGCTGCACGCCGTCGCAAATACCAGCAACGCGGCGGCGAACAAAAACGGCAGGAAAATTTTCTTCATGGGCGGAAAATAGAAATTTGGCTGGACGAAGGCAATTTTAATTTTGGAACCAGTTTGTAGGAGCCGACGCGAGGAGGCGCATTCCTTTAATTCCAAAAACCGGATTTGATTTGAGTCTCGTTACCTCGACTCCTACGGAATGCGAAGTTTCACGTGCTGGCGCTCGTGTAGCGGCGGATGGAGAATCGCCAGAACCATTCCGAAATCAATGCCCAGACGATTCCCAAGCCAACCAGCGCCAGCAAAGCGACGGGCGAAGTTAATTTGTCCGCCAGCACGCGGACGGGGACGTTGGACACGAGCAGCACCGGCAGCGCGAAGGTGAACACGGCCTTGAACACGCCGCGAAACGCCTCGTCCGGCATCCGCGCGATGTTGAACAAATTGAAGTAGCCCCACACAATGCCCTGCGCGCGCACCGTCCAAAAGCTTACCGAGGCGAGCATGAACATCAGGGAATAATGCACCAGCAATCCGGCGACGCACAACGCGCCGAAGCCGAGCAGTTGCACGACCGTCGGATGCAAACCGAGCTTGTGCGCCGCAAAAGTCATCACGCAAAGGGCAAACGCGGCATTGGCAAAAGACGGCAGGTCCACCTGCCGCGTCGAGACGATGAACCGCGTATTGACCGGCAGCAACAGCAGGAAATCCATCTTGCCCGTGCGGACAAGTTCCGAAAGGTTCGTGCAGTTCACGAGAAAAAACGCCTGGTAAATTTCCTGGATGAAATTGCTCGTGCCGGTAAGCAGCACCACCTGCCACACCGTCCACGTGCCGACGGTGCGGGTCTGGGTGAAAATCACGCCGACGAAGGCGAGTTGCAATCCGAACCAGGCCAGCTCAACGAGAATCCAGAGGACAAAATTGCCTTTGAACGACATCTCGCGGGTGACGGAAGTTTTCCACAACGCGGCGTAAATGGCGGCGTAGCGCGTGACACGTGACACGTGACGCGTGACAAGCGATTCGGAATCTGCTCGTGTCACCTGCCACTTGCCTGCCGTGCCGAAGCGTGGCGAAGGCTGGTCACCTGTCACTTTTTCCGGCTCTCGATTCATTTCATGTTCCTTCGACTGGTGCAGAACTTAGCATCACACGGAAAGGAAGCCAACTCCTTGGCGCGTCGAAGCGGAGCGAAGACGCTCAACTTTCAACTGATTTCAACCCGAGACCCCGGACGCCAGCCCCCAAAGCCCATTAAATGTCTTGGCACAGGGGCTGGAGATGCGCTACAGAACACGCGGCTTGGAAACACTGATTTATGATTCGCTTTAGAACCAGACCGACTCGCGGCATCGCCCGCATTGACCAGCGGGAGAAACACAATCACGGCTTTTTTGTGCGCCTGCAACGGAAGGGAATCGTCCATTCGGCATTTTTCGCAGATAAATCATACGGCGGCAAACGACGGGCATTCCGCGCCGCACAGAAACATTTCCGGGGTTTGGAGAAGAAATACCGGCCGATGACCCGGAAAACGTGGGCGGAGTTGCTCCGGCGCAAAGGCAAATCCGGCATCATCGGCGTGCGCCGGATTGTTATCAAGCTGCGCGGCCAACGGCGGCGGGTTTCCTGGCAGGCCAACTGGAGTCCGCGGCCGCATGTGGTCAGGCGAAGGCTGTTTTCCGTGCGCAAATTTGGCGAACGGAAAGCCAAGGCGCTGGCCATCCTGGCAAGGCGAATCGGGGTTCGAACCATGCGCGACTGAGTCCGCGCCTTTGTTTTCAACCTTCAACTGCGGAAGCGCGTGGTGGATGCCCGCTTCAACTACACGTGCAAAGTCACTGTCGCCCTGACGGTGAAGGAAATTTTGGACGAGCAGATTGCGAAAAGACTGATTTAAGCCAACGGTTTCAGTCAAAGCGACCAGGTACAACGATCGTCAATCGCCGATCAAATAGAATCCCAAAATAATGAGACCGCCCACCACGGCTCCCGCCATGAGCGTGCCGATTAAGTGGTTCACGGTCATTTTGATCCCTTGACCGTGATTGGCCTGCGCGAACAGCCAGCCGAAGAAGGCAAAGAGACCAAGGACGATGATGCTATGAGAAACCCAATGATGGCCGGTGAGTTTTTGCATTCCTGCCATCACGGCGGGAATTTTTTCCTTCGCCACCACCAGCAAGCCATTGGTCACGCTGGCGAGGGCCAAAGAGAGCCCGAATGAAATTGTGTATTTTGAGACGCCGGTATTTTCCATGTTTGGACTCCCGTTTTTAATTTTGCCCCGCCAGCAATCCAACTTTTACTCCCATGGCAATGATGGCCCCGTCACCCTCCATCATCAACGCCAGCAGGACAACCATGCCCGCGACCCAAAGCACCACGCGGCGCGCATCTTTGTTTGCCGCCAAATTGCCGGCCGCGGCGATGGGCAGATAAGTGGCCAGCATCAGTAGCAGTATGACCAGATGCTCCTTGGTCTCCATGAAAAAGCTGTGGGCGAATGGCCAGGGACCCTTCAAAATGACGGCCCGGTCCGTCTTGTAAGACAAAACATACCAGTAACCGGCAATTAAAAAAGCGATCCACATGAAAACCGCGGCGGCACAACTCATCTTTCGAATCCGGTTTTGATTGGCTTCGGAGACGTTCAGAACGTCCACAAAAACCCACAAGGTCGTGACGAGGCAGGCCACCCCAAACAAAACATGAGCCATCAGGATAAGTTCATTCATAACGCAATCGAAAATACTTCGCCCCCGGTTGAACGACCAATGTTTCAGAAAACCACAGCCAGCTTGTATCTGACTGCCTCATCGGGCGAATGCAATTTACTTTGTTGAAACACGGAGTCAAGCAGACCGGCCATTTAGTTGCCTGACCGACCCTCTTTGTCTTGACGCGCACGCCTTTCGCGCAAAGCCTGATGGAAAATCGAACGGTAAATGTCGTTCAAGGATAATCACCCTATATTCATGAACCGCGTCGTCAGAATCATCTCGCTGGCCGTGGGCCTGAATCTGGTTCTGGCAGTGCGCACCAACGCCGGTCCACCGTTTTTGACCGACGACCCGGAGCCGGTGGATTACCAGCATTGGGAAGCGTATTTGTTCACTCTGGGAGACCACGCCGCCGGCGGCTATGACGTCGAAGGCCCGGCTGTCGAGTTGAATTATGGCGTGCTGCCCGACACGCAACTGCATTTGATTGTGCCGATGACCACGGTTGGCGGTGGCGGCGCCCCGACCGTTTCCGGCCTGGGCGACACGGAATTTGGCATCAAATACCGGTTCCTGCATGAAACGAACGGCTGGCCGCAAATCGGAGTTTTTCCACTGGCCGAATTGCCGACCGGCGATGCCGACCGCGGTTTGGGCAACGGGCGGCTCTGGTTTCAATTGCCGGTGTGGCTGCAAAAAAGCTGGGGGCCGTGGACGACTTACGGCGGCGGCGGCGAGGTTTTAAATTCCGCGCCTGGCGAACGCGATCATCCCTACGGCGGCTGGCTCGTGCAGCGCGATTTCGGGCCGCACCTCACACTCGGCGGCGAATTGTTTGCGCAAGGCAAGGACGCCGATGATGACAAGGGATTTGCCGCGCTCAATTTCGGGGGTTCATACAACATCAACGAGCATTTCAGCCTGCTGTTCAGCGCGGGTCACAGCGTTGCCGGCGACCAGCACACGCTCTGGTATTTCGCGTTTTACTGGACTTGGTGAGCGGCAGCCTCATCGGGCCTTGAAGGGAGGACATTCACCAGACGCCCGCCTCCAGCAACCCCGACACATTCAGCCTGGCCGACACACACTTGGAATCCGTGTCAATTCGTGTCAAAGTTCCGTACCTTTAATTCTCAACAGTCAACATTCAACTCTCAACTTTCAACGCGCCCATCACCCTCCGAATGCGGCGTATTTTTTGATGCCGCGCCGCCAGGCGAATCGCGCCAGCACATAACCAATCACCACCCAGAGCAGTTGCACGCACAGTCCGCGCACCAGGTCCGCGCCAACGATCTTTCCCATGTAAATGCCGATGGGCGTGTACAGCATGGAGGGAAACGGCGTGAAGAAGAGCACGTGTTCCAGTGCGGGCGGCAGCAGGTCGAGCGGGAACAAATGGCCGCTCGCCACGTATTCAAACGCGAACAGGATGAAAATGAACGTGGAGATTTCCAGCATCCAGAACGCCAGCATCGCCATCGTGTAAGAAACAAAAAATTGCAGCAGCGCCGTCAGGAACAATGAAACGGGAAACGCGACGAACGCCGCCGCGCCGGCCGGTGCGAGGAAATATTCGCGAAAGCAGAAGATGAACACGGCCAGCGGCACGCACGCCATGGAGATGAACGCGATGCGCCCGGAGAAAAACAGGCACAGCCGGTACCACAGATAATCAATCGGTTTGAGCAGGAACTGGCTGATGTTGCCTTCGCGGATATCGGCGGCAATCTGCCAGTCGTCCTCGTTCACCGCCGTCAGCACGTCCACGACGGCTACGAGCAGGTAATAAAAAATCATCTGCGCCTGGGTATAACCGCCGAGGGCGCTGCCCGCCGTCTTGCCGGCGTAAATCGTGCGCCAGAGCGACAGCATGGCGAACAGCGGGATGAAACTGAACAGCGTCCGCGTCAGGTAATTGACGCGGTACGTCAGGTTGTTCTGAATCCCGATGCCGATGACGTGCCAGTATTTTCTCATTCCATCGCGAACGCGCGAGAAATCTAGCCGCGTTCGGCCAATTTGCGAATGGAAATTTCCGTGAGCCGATTAACACTCCGCCAATACTCGTGACCCATTTCAAGGATTACCCGAGTTTTTGCTTGAACCCATCGCAACTCTAATAATAATCAACCTGATTAAACAAAATCTCCTCATGAAAACATTTGCCGGAATCTCAGGCCTTCTTCTTTTGTCGTTTGCCTTTCCCGCGATCGCGGCGCCTGGCAACGGCGCGGATACAAACATCATCAACCCTGTCGTAGTGCCCATTCGGCAGAAATCCAGCGACCTGCTTGGCGGTTTCAAGCGGGCCGTGTGCTATTCCGGGTTCCGCCACGGGCAACATCCCGACCGGGGCGACGGCGCGGTCAACCCCAGCGACAAGGAAGTCCTGGAAGATCTCCAGATCCTGAGCCGGCAGGGCAATTTCGGTTTGATCCGGCTGTATGATGCGCAGGCCAATTCGGAGGCAGTGCTGCGGCTGATCGAAAGCAACAAACTGAAATTCAAAGTCCTGCTCGGGGCCTGGCTGGATGCCGAGGTGAGCAATACCAACTGTCCCTGGCACAAGGAAGCTTACCCCCAGGAAGTTTTGGAGGCGAACAAACGCAAGAACGGAGAGGAAATCGAAAGAGCGATCGGCCTGGCGAATCAATACTCAAACACCGTCGTGGCCGTGGCGGTGGGCAACGAGGCGCTTGTGGACTGGACCGACCATTTGGTGCCGGTGGACTCGGTCATTAGTTATGTCCGAAAGGTGAAAAAGTCCATTACCCAACCGGTGACCGTTTGCGACAACTACAATTGGTGGTCGCATCAAGGCGCAGTCCTGGCCGGGGAATTGGATTTTGTATCCGTTCACACTTATCCCATCTGGGAGGGCAAGGACATTGACGGGGCCATGCCCTATAGCGTCGCCAACCTGCAAGCCGTCCGGGATGCCCTGCCTCACAGCCGGCTCGTCATCACCGAGGCGGGTTGGGCGACCAGCGCGAGCGAATTCGGCCCCCGCGCCAGCGAGGAAAAGCAAAATCGCTACTATCACGAGCTGTTTGCCTGGACTGACAAGATGAACATCACCACGTTTTTCTTCGAGGCCTTCGACGAGGATTGGAAGGGTGGTCCAAACAATCCGCTCGGCGCGGAGAAGCACTGGGGATTGTTCACTGTGGGTCGCGAACCCAAACAGGTCATGCGGCGTTGACGACAGGGAATCGAAAGTCAGCGAGCTTCGGCACAGCCGGAGGCTTGCGGAAGTTGGAGCGACTCAAATCCGCGTCGGGTTATTGACGCGATACGTCAGGTTGTTCTGAATCCCGATGCCGATGACGTGCCGGTTTTTTCTCATTTACGGCGAAGAAGAGACTTCCAGATCGTGCAGTTTGGGTCCCACCAGGTTTCCCAAGTGATTGCCCGCCGTGTAAAGTACCGCTCCGAACCCCGCCAGCACCAACAGCAAAATGATGGACGCCCAAAAATGCCGCTTTTCAAACTTCTCCAGTGAACGCGCGAACGACACCAGCCCGAACAAGGCCGCCACCACGATCACCGCGTCCACGCTCGCCCGTTGCCAGTAGCTGCCGCCCAGATGCAGCCACATCCCGAATTCATCGAACGTCAGGCCCATCGCCACGCCGTACAACAAAGCCGTGATTTCTGCCGCCCGGCCGGTTGGCCGCCGGAACACGCTGTAGCCGCACACCGCCGACATCAGGAAAATGCCGTAGTTCAAATGATGCACATGGGTACCGCGCAGGAAGAAATAAAAATTCGGCATCACATCCGACATGATGAGGAACACACAAGTCCGCGACAGAACGAACGTCACGATGAAACTGAACAGGGCGCGGCGCGCCAGCCGGTGCGCGGTCTCCCGGTGATTGACATGTTCAGCGGTCAGCATTGGTGCCCTTAGTTGAAATCCCAAACCGCGTGCTGTCAATCGCGCAAAATGGTTGGCATGCCTCTTTTGGAGTGCGCTGGCAGAGCGCAGCGGCGACAGCGCTTTTGATGGTTGACCTTTTCCAAAGCGGCGTCGCGCTCCGCTTGCCGCCGCAGTCCAAATTTGCCATACCCATCAATTCCGGCGCGGAAAATGTTCCGCCAGCAGTTCACCCGCCTTTTGCACGCCGTGGATGATGCCCGGCGTGAATTCGGATTTGCGAAAATAACCGCTCATGGCGTCCACCAGCTTTTGCCAGAATTCGTCCCCGCACTTCGCATGAACGGCTTCATCGCCGATGACGGCAAACTTGTGCGAGCGCGGCGCCACAAAAATCAACACGCCATTCCGCTCACGAGACGCATTCATTCCCAGGCGCATGAACTCTATCTGCGCCGCGGTGACGGGGTCGTCAATGTGTTTGGGGCTGATGCTGACGTGGATTTGGCCGGTCGTTTTGTGCTCGGCATCCCGGATGGCCGCGACAATTTTGTCGTGGTGCAGATGTTTTGAAAATTTTCGCGGGTGCATATATTACCAGCCTCCTCCCGCGCCGCCGCCGCCAAAGCTGCCCCCGCCACCCGAAAATCCGCCACCACCACCAAAACCTCCACCGCTGGAGAACCCGCCACCGCCCCAATTACGGCTTGAGCCGCCGCTGGAGAGTAATAACCAGGGGAAAAACATTCCTGAACCCCGCGTGAAAATAATAATAACGAGGATCAACACGATAAATCCAAAGCCGAAGAAAGGACTGTTTGATCCATGTGAGCGCCTGCTGTCTGACACGGTTGCGCCGGTTCCTTTGTATTCGCCCTTGGTCGCCGCCAGGATTGACTGAACACCCGCCGTCAGGCCGCCGTCGAAATCGCCGGCTTTGAAGCGCGGAGCGATTTGCTCGTCAATGATGCGTTTGCAGAGCGCGTCGGGCAGGACACCTTCCAGTCCATAGCCCACCTGCAAAAACATTTTGTGGTCTTGAACGAAAACGAAAAGTACCGCACCGTTGTTTTTGTCCTTTTGCCCCACCTGCCACGACCGCGCCACGCGCACGGTGTAATCTTCGATGGACGAATCCGACTGCATCTTCGGGAAAACGGCCACCACGATTTGCTCGGAGCTTTGGCGTTCGAAGTTTTCCAGCGTCTGGTTCAACTGCGCCGCCGTTCCGGAAGAAACGATCCCCGCATAGTCGTTGAAATAAGCCGCTGGTGGGGCCGGAATGACTTCATCCGCGAACAGGCGGAAGCCAAAAATCAATAACAGGATGGCGCAGCAGCGGCGCACAGTTCAAGGGTTGGTTGCCGCCGGGGCCGTTTTATTGAAATCGAACTGGACCTTGGGCGGGGTCTCCGCGCCGGCGGTGGCAGCGAAATAGGGTTTCTCGCGAAAGCCATAAGCACCGGCATACAACAGCTCAGGAAACGATTTGATGGCCGTGTCATAAGCCTGGACCGCTGAGTTGAAGTCCCGGCGTTCGACGCTGATGCGGTTTTCCGTGCCTTCCAATTGCGCCTGCAAATCGCGGAAGTTTTCCGTCGCCTTCAAATCCGGATATCGCTCCACCACCACCAACAGCCGGGACAAGGCCGATGAAAGCTGGCCTTGGGCCTGGTCGAAGGCGGCCAGCTTGGCCGGATCGCTAGGCGCGGTATTGGGATCAATTTTCACCTGACCCACCGAGGCCCGGGCCGCGGTGATTTCCGTCAAGGTGGATTTTTCGAAGTTGGCCGCACCGGAAACGGTCGCAACGAGATTGGGGATGAGGTCGGCCCGGCGTTGATAGACATTCTGGACCTGCGCCCATTGGCTGTCCACCGCCTGCGACAGTTTGACGAGATGATTATAGTTGATGCCGGCAGCCGCAATCAGCAGTAAAACCAAAACACCCAGCACCACCAGAATACCCAGAATAATCGCGAGCTTTTTCATAATGATTGTCAAAGTTTAACTCTTGTCGCCGGGGTAACAATTACAAAATCCAACCAAATGAATAATCAATCGGGTTTCGCCGGCTTGCGCGAATGAAAAGCAACCGGTTTCGGATAGGCCAGGCATCTGGAAGATGCCGGCACCCGCAGGCCGGGAAGCCCGCGCCACGTCGAGCAGTTTTTTACGGTATCACCGCCCGGTAATACCGGTCGTTTAAATTCGTCGCTGCCGCGTCGCGGAAATTGAGGGTGGCATTGGTACCCGACAAAATTTGTCAGCGACGTCCAGTCCGAGAGATTCGTCGAAACCTGGACGTGGCCGTTCAGCCCCGCCGAAACTTGCAGCGCAAAATTCAAGCCGTTGGTCGCCAGTGGTTGCGCCGTCGTAAAGGCGAGTTGCAGCTTGAACGCATTGCTCGACACGAAACTCACGTTGTTGGTCGTTGAAAAGTTCCCGCCCGGGTCCAGCGCGTACGCCTTGATGTTGTTGGTGGCGTTCTGGAGTTCGACCGTCGTCGTCCAATTCGTCCAGTTGTTGGTGGTCGCGGGTTGGTTCCAAATCCCGTCGTTGTTCAACTGATACCAGACACCGACAACCTTCCAGTTATCACTCGCCGTTCCCACCACGGTCGCCAAGGCATTGGTCATGTGCTGGCCGGAAGTCGGCGCTGTGATCGTCAACGTCGGCTTGGTCACGTCCACGAAGTTCACCTGCAACGTCAGGTTCGAGGCCATCATGAATAGCACGGTCGCGCCGTTCGTTTTGGTTCCCCCGATTCCGTTGGTTGAAACCACCCAGTTGGTGAAGTTAAAACCGCTGGCCGGGGTCGCCGCCATGCTGTAATTGCGCCCGATTTCCAGCCAGGCGTTGCTGTAGTTGGGGGAAATGCTCCCCAACCCTGTCAAGCTCACGCGGAGCTGATTGGTCACCACGAAGTCGAAATTGATGGTGTTGGTCGTGGAAAGGTTGCCGCTGGTGTCCACCGCATAGGCTTGCACCACGTTGGTACCTGGAAGGAGCGTCACGCCCGCCGACCAGTTGGTCCAATGGTTGAAGTTCGTCGCCGGGTTCCAGCCCAAGCCATCGATTTGACACCAAACGTTGCTGACCATCCAGTTGTCGCTGGCCGTCCCTTTGACGGTGAACGTGGCATTGCTCACCCGCTCACCCGCTGTCAAATTGGTGATGCTCAACGTCGGCTTGGTCACGTCCACGAAGTTGGCCTGCAACGTCAGGTTGGACTGCATGAGAAACTGCACCGTCGTCCCGTTGGTAATGATGTTCAGCGTCAGGTTGGTTCCCCCCGTCCAGTTGGTGAACATGAAACCGCTTCCCGGCGAGGCGGTCATGCTATAACTTTGGCCGATGGCCAGCACCGCGTTGCTGTAATTGGGTGACAGGCTTCCCAAACCCGTCATCTGCACCTGCAGGGGCGCGCTCACCACATATTGGAAGCTAACAGTGTTGGTCGTGGAAAGGTTGCCGCTGGTGTCCACCGCATAGGCTTGCACCACGTTAGTACCTGGCAAGAGCGTCACGCCTGCCGACCAGTCGGTCCAATTGTTGAGGTTCGTCGCCGAGTTCCAGCCCAAGCCGTTGATCTGACACCAAACGTTCGAAACCTGCACATTGTCGCTGGCGGTGCCAGTTACGTTGAACACGGCGTTGCTCCATCGCTGGCCTGATGTTGGCGTGGTGATTGAAAGTGTGGGCTTGGTCACGTCCACGAAATTAGCCTGCAACATCAAATTGGATTGCATCTGGAATTTGACGATCGGCCCATTGGTGATGACGCTCAGCGGCAGATTGGTCCCGCCCATCCAGTTGATGAAAGCGAAGCCCGTTCCCGCCGTCGCGGTCATCGTGTAGTTGCTGCCAATCGCGAGCAAAGCACCGTTGTAATTTGGATTGATGCTGCCGCTCCCGTTGGTCTGCACCATCAGCACGGCGCTCAAAATATAAACGAAACTGACTTGGTTGGTGGTAGAAATGTTGCCGCTGGTATCCACCGCGTAGGCGCTAAATGTATTTGTTCCTAGCATTGGAGCCAGATTTGCTGCGCTCCAATTTGTCGTTCCGATGGCAACAGCCCAATCGTTTGTATTCAACTGATAAGCAACACCAGCGACTTGAACATCATCTGTAGCAGTTCCCTGGGCGGTAAATGTAAAATTGGTAAGCCGTGTGCCTGCGGTTGGAAACTGTATGCTCAAACTTGGCTTGGTTGTATCCACGAGAACAAAGTGTCCAATTTGAAAACCGCCGGACGAAAGCTGCGTCGCCAAAAATTCTCCCTCGATGGCACTTGAAAAAGCGAAGTAGCCCGTTTCCGTTCCAACCCCCGAATCATTTAATTGAACCTGACCTGTTGACGAATTTATTTTTGAATACGAGTAAGTTCCCGTGCTGTTTGTAATGCCAGTTTCGGAATCAACAATTGCGTAACCAGCCCCAGACGCCGCAACCTTGAAATCAAATGTCCCCGTTGTGAAGTAGGGTGAAATTCCATCCTGAATGAAAACCCGAAATGATTTGCCGGCAATCGAGGCGGGAACCGCTACTTGATAAAGTTCATATTCCCCCGTTTGGCTGGCGACAATCGGAGCCACAGAAACATTGGTCAATAAGTAAGAGCCGATGTTGGTTGTATAAAAATTCAAATTGCCCTTTAACGTATCCGAACCCTGCACTAATTGGAACAGGCCGGTTGAGCCACTAGCGGCATAAGAATAAGTGCCGCTTCCGGTCAGAATTGAATACACCCCTGCCTCATCATCAACTTCAACTAGCTGATATGTGTTTCCTGAATTGGCTGGGATTAATAAAAAATAACCGCCGCTGGCAACAAATGGAGCGTCACCCGATGTGATAATTCCGCCCATTGCTTTTCCAACAATCGAAGCCGGTGCCACTACTGGTGTGGGCACTGGTGACTGTTGCAAAGCTGGCAATGCCATGACGATTCCGGCACCGGAATCCCGATCCACTCCGGCAGACATGATGTTCAATGCCGTATTCGTGAGAATTGTGCGAATTTGGGATGGCGTCAGCGTTTGATTATACGATTTCAGCAATGCTGCGATGGCAGCGGCGTGCGGGGCCGCGGCGGAAGTGCCATAGAAAGGCGCGAAACCCGGAACGTCGGTTGTGACACCATCGGCTGCCGTGATGTCAGGCTTTTGTCGCACCGCACCGCCAGTGGAAGAAAAGTTGCCGGGAGTGATTGGCGTGCCGTCGGCTTGAAAGAAAACCCGACGTGGGCCATCCGAACTGAAGGGTTCAATCTGGTTAGTGGAATTAAAAGGGTTCGGCGACGGCCCAGACGGATAGCCCAAATACTGGGGCGCGGCGGCTGGTGTGGCGGCCACGTCGAAAGCATTCGTGGCGCAATCATGCCCTCTGGTTGAACCTTGCGTGCTGACAGCCAATTGCCCCCGTTCCGTGTCCAAGTGAAGGAAACGACTGTTGCCAGACGCTAGAACCACGACAATACGTTCACCTGCATTAGTCGGACTTACTCCCTCAATAGGGTCTTGAGTGCCGTTCTGTGTTGTCGTGGAAGAATCCACGACCATCGTGCCAGTGGGGTCTAAAACGAAAAGGTCGTAGTCATTCGTAGAAGCATTTAATGGGTCAGCCCAAAACAAAACCGTGGGATAATTCTCACTGCTAGTTTTAGTAATTATATTGTAGTTTGCTGAACCAAAGTTGTGAATAAACCCGCCCTTGCCATTAACCGGCGCGACCGCCATTCCACCATTTACAAAATCTCCCTCCCAAGTCCCGCTGGTTCCATCATCTATATTTCCCGAATTGCCGGCGGAAGAAAAATACATTGCCCCACTTGTTGTGACGGCGTTCACCGCCTGCGCTACAATTCCATCCTGAAATGGAGATTCGTCATGATACAAGATGTCATCCACGATAATGTCGCAGCCATATGTGGAGCGTAAATTGCGGATGTTGGAAGCAAATTGAGCTTCACTCGTTCCGCGTGTCGCAAAATATAGCTGCGCCCCCGGTGCCAAGTCATTGACGATTTCGAGCATGGCTGTTCCCTCTCCCGTCGCGGGCATCCCGTCCTGCCCTGGCAACACCGTCACCAAGCCATCTATTTGGGAACCGGATAAATGATCCACGCTGTCGGAGATAACACCGATTTTAATACCTGTCCCATTCACGCCAAAATTTGCGCGTGCGGTGTTTGCTTGATGCGTGTAATCGCCTTGACTGTCCACGTTATTTTGCATGGCATGGACAACTGGCCGGATAAATGC
Organism: uncultured Verrucomicrobiae bacterium; assembly: GCA_963754775.1. GTDB lineage: Bacteria > Verrucomicrobiota > Verrucomicrobiia > Limisphaerales > UBA11358 > UBA11358. Next base: position 19,037 of record CAVWHM010000032.1, on the reverse strand, counting down.
GACTTCCTTTTCAGCGGCCAGATTTTCAATTGCTGATAGCGGAACTCCTGCTTGAATTGCGCGATATTCAGGATAACTGTTAATCACGGTGCCACCCAAAACCGCAATTCGTTGAAGCAGCGATTGCGTAACATCTGCCTTGATGTCCACCAGTATACGCCCTTGATTATCTCGATCCAGATTCAACCGTTGCGTTGGCACCCCTTCCGCAATGGGTTCGCCACGCTGCATTTTATCGGCGTAAAGCAAATGTGAATCAATTTTTTGCTGAATCGGCGTGCGTCTGCGACTTTTCATCTTCTAATGCGCCAATCTGCTTCAAGGCACTCGCACTGATTTGACCGTCACCTTTCGCGGAGAGGTTTTTGGTTGTATTTGTGGCCAATGAAAATGTTGCTGCCGTCACGTTCGTGGCGACGGCAACATTGTTCCGCAAAACATTAGGAACTGCATTTGATAAAGAAACTTGGTTGCCAGTCGCATTTACGTTTTTCACTCGAAGGTTTAATTGCGGAACTTTTTTCGACGGCCTGTTTGTCTCCAAAAACCAAAAGCAGCAAAGAGCAAACAATAGTCAAGATACTCGCCAGAATGACATTCCGCTTTGAGTGGTTGAATTTCATGCTTGCCTATCAAAGTTTCCAAATTAGCTATCAAAACAAGGGCGCGGACTCAACGCACCCTTCTTGGAGGCACCGCGAAGCGCCTGATGAGGAATAATTGAATGGGAAAAATCGGTGTTAAAGCGGTAAAAGCATAAAAAATTGTTATCAGGCGTCCTAACCGGGGAAAGCGCCGAATATTTCCTTCGCGATGACGCCGTCGGACACCTTCGTGACCGCGCCGGTCATGCGAATCGCAAAATGCTCGCCAATCTCGATGGCGATGACTCCGCCGGGCATGTGGACGGAAATCTCGCGGTCGCACAGGCCGAGCCGGTGCGCCACCGCCGCGGCCGCGCTGCTGCTGCTGCCGCTCGCCAGTGTATAACCCGCGCCGCGTTCCCAGATTTCGATCTGAATATTGTTCCGGTCGAGCACCTTCATGAATTGCACATTGGTGCGGTTCGGAAAGCGCAGGTGCGTTTCCAGCAACGGGCCCAATTGCCGGGCCAGGTCGGCGCCGATTTTCGGCAAGGGCAGCACACAATGCGGGTTGCCAATCGTCGCGGCGCAAAAGTTGAATTTTTGTCCGCGCAGGTGAATCGCTTCGTTGATAACTTCGCGGCGCGGGCCGGCCACGGGGATTTCGTCGCTCCAGAAGCTGACCCGGCCCATCTCGACGCGCACGGTTTTGCCGCGGTTCATGACGGTGGCCCGCACGAGGCCGCCGGGCGTTTCGAGCACGAATTCGTCCTTGCCGACCAGTTTGCGGTCCCACAAATACCGCGAAAAAATCCGCAGGCCGTTCCCGCTTTTTTCCGCCTCGCTTCCGTCGGGATTGAAAATGCGGAGCGCAAACTTTGCCTTTTTCGAGGGCAGGGGACCGAGCAGGATGCCGTCCGAGCCGATGCCGTAATGGCGATGGCAAATCGTCTTGACCTGCGCAGTCGTCAGCGGCGACGGCAGGTTCTTCGGGTCAATGACGATGTAATCATTGCCGAGCGCGTGATATTTGGTGAATGCCCAAAGCACGGGTGAAGCATATCGGGTCGCGCGCGAAGCGCAAAACAGAATAGTGGCACATGCCTCCGGCCTGCGTACTTCAGCTTTTCAGAATGGCCTCGATTTCCCGGAGTTCATCCGCACTTAGGGTCAGATTATTCAAGGCTCCGACGGCGTCCTCGATTTGTGCGACGCGGCTGGCGCCAATCAGCGCGGAAGTCATTCCCGGATGGCGCAGCACCCAGGCCAGCGCCATTTGGGCGAGCGTCTGGCCGCGTGCCCGGGCCAGTTGGTCCAGCCGTTTTACCCTGGCGATTTTGTCGGGGGTGATCTGTTCCGGCCGCAAAAAGCCGTGCGGTTTGGAAGCGCGCGAGCCTCTGGGAATGCCTTGAAGATATTTGTCCGTCAACAATCCCTGCGCCAGCGGCGAGAAGACAATGCAGCCGATGCCTTCCTGCGCGAGCGTCTCCAGCAGGCCGCCTTCAATCCAGCGGTTGAACATGCTGTAGGACGCCTGGTGAATGAGGCACGGCGTGCCAAGCGCGTGAAGAATTTGCGCGGCCCGACGGGCCGGCTCCGGCGGATAATTGGAAATGCCCGCGTATAACGCCCGCCCGCTGCGCACGATGTAATCCAGCGCGCCCATCGTTTCCTCCAGAGGCGTTTCGGGGTCGGGCCGATGGGAATAAAAAATGTCCACGTAATCCAGTTTCAGGCGCTTCAAACTCTGGTCGAGGCTGGCGACCAGATATTTGCGCGAACCCCATTCGCCGTAAGGCCCCGGCCACATCAAATAGCCCGCCTTGGTGGAAATGATCAGTTCGTCGCGGTAAGGTTTCAAATCATTGCGGAAAATGCGTCCGAAATGTTCCTCCGCCGAACCGGGCGGCGGTCCATAGTTGTTGGCCAGGTCGAAATGCGTGATGCCCAAATCGAACGCGCGGCGCACCATCTTCCGGCCGTTTTCAAAGATGTCAACGCCGCCAAAGTTATGCCACAGCCCGAGCGAAATGGCGGGAAGCTTGAGACCGCTGCGACCGCAGCGATTGTAGCGCATAGCCTGGTAACGGGAACCGGATGGCAGATATTTCATGGCGTCTGATGACCGAAGCATAACGCGCCACGGGTGAGGCGCAAAACAGTTTCAGGATGATTTATCTTTTTTAAGACGGCCTTCATCCTCCAGATGAAACTTGTGCAGCGAACGGTGAATGACCGGCGCAAAGATGATGCCCAGGATGGCAATCAAGGCGAGGCCGCTGAAAAGCGCATAGCAGCCCGCGAAGATCTTGCCGCCGTCGGTTTGCAACGTGGCGACCGGTCCCATGCCGGAAAGAATCATGGCGGCGTTTACGAACGCGTCAATCCACGGCAGTTTTTCAAAAAAGTGATAGCCGGTCATGCCGATGCCGAGGGCAACAGCGATGACCGAAAATCCAAGCGCCGCGTGTCGCGCGATGCGCCGGTAATACTCCCTGCGCGGCAACAACGGTTTTGAGCGATGTTCGAACATTTCAGATTCAGGATTTACGTTTTCACCGACACACTACCGGTAATTTCGCTTTCACATCCTTCAGGCCGTGGTTTTTCATGAATTCACCGATGCCGGCAATCACTTGCAACGCCGTCTGCGGCTCATAGAAATTTGCCGTGCCCACCGCCACCGCCGTCGCGCCGGCCATCATGAATTCAATCGCGTCCGCCGCGTTCTGAATTCCACCCATGCCGATGATGGGAATTTTCACCGCCTGCGCCGCTTCCCAGACCAGCTTGATGGCAATCGGCTTGATGCACGGGCCGGTGAGGCCGCCGGTGACATTCGCCAGCTTCGGCTTGCGCGTCTCGATGTCAATTGCCATCGCCGGATAACTGTTCGTGATGGCAAGCGCGTCGCTGCCTGCGGCCTCCGCCGCCTTGGCATAAGGCGCGATGCTGACGACGTTCGGACTCATCTTGGTAATCAGCGGCAGTTTCGTCACCTTCCGGCACGCGGCCACAACTTGCGCCAGCAATTTTACATCGGTCCCGAACTGCGCGCCGCCTTCCTTGATGTTCGGGCAGGAGACGTTGAGTTCCAGCGCGCCGACGCCGCCGAGCGCGTCGAATCGCCGCGCCACTTCGGCGTATTCGTCAACCGTGGTGCCCCAGATGTTGATGATGGTCGGGCACCTTCAGTTCTTTGAGGAACGGCCAGTATTTTTTGATGAACCCGTCCACGCCCGGTCCTTGCAGGCCGATGGCGTTGATCAAGCCACTGGCGGCTTCCACCGTGCGCGGCGTCGGGTTGCCACGAACCGGATGCAGCCGGATGCCTTTCACCACCACGGCGCCGAGCTGGTTCAGGTCGAGCAGTTGCGCATATTCGACGCCGTAACCGAACGTGCCGGACGCCACCATCACCGGGTTTTGCAACTTCAGTTTGCCGATTTGGACGGACAGATTCACGGATACACCTCCGGATTGGAGAAAAGACAAACATCGAACGCTGAACATCGAACGCCGAACATCGAATAAATCAGGGATGGCTGGTTGATTCAGAGTTCGATGTTCGATGTTCGATGTTCGATGTTTCTTCATCGTAAATTGAAACTTCACCCGTTCTCCCACGCAACTTTCTGCGCATCGAACACCGGCCCCTCGGTGCAGGTGCGCTGGTATTCCCAGCCGTCGCCGGTCTTGACCGGAATCACGCAGGTCAGGCAAACGCCGACGCCACAGCACATGTGTTCGTCCATCGAAAGTTCCGCCGGCACTTTGAATTCCTCGGCGATTTTCCCAACCGCCTTCAACATTCCCGTTGGACCGCAGGCAAACAGCTTGGAAGTTCGGAGTTCGGAGTTCGGAGTTCGGAGTTTGATTTGAGCCTCGTCACCTCGGCTCCTACGCAGTTCGGCGATGAGCGGCTGGGTTACGAGTCCCTTTTCACCGTGGCTGCCGTCTTCGGTAGTCACGCGCACGTCCCAGCCGAGTGCGCGGAATTCCTTTTCACACAAAATGTCCACGCGCCGCCGGCCGCCGACGAAGACGATGCCTTTCTGCGGCGAACGTTGGGCCAGCAGATACATCGCCGCCATGCCGTAACCGCCCGCGACGAGCAGGGGAATTTCTCTGCCGCGCTTGGGCACGGTAAATCCGTGACCGAGAGGCGCAATCACGCTGAGTTCTTCGCCGGGACCCATCCGGGCGAGTGCATCGGTGCCCTTGCCGACGGTTTTGTAGAGGATGGAAAACGTGTCGCCTTGACCTGGAAAATACTGAATGGACGTCGCAGCAAGGCATCCTTCATCGGCGACACGCGGACGTGGGCAAACTGGCCGGGCTGGATTTGTGGCGCGATTTTTGGCGCGCGCAGCACGAGACGGAGATAAGAATCGGTATCGCGCTCGTTGGAAACAATCTGGACAGTTTGCTCAAGCATTGGCGGTTGCAAGCATGGTCGCCAGCGTCAAACCTGTCAACTTTGTGTGCGAACGGATGTGGATAAACGGATGCGGTGGCGCCCGTCCTCCGCAGTAGGTCTGCTACGGAGGGTGGAAGACCCCCGGCGAGCCGTAAATGAATTTCAACTGCGCATCACGCTGCGACCACTTCCACGCGCGGAGAAAAGCCAAGTTTGCGGAGAAGTTCTTCGCAATCTTCCCACGCGAGACCGAACGCGCGCACGTCAGCGACACCGAGGCGGGCGATGACGGACGAAAGTGTCTTGGCATCGCGCTCGGCAAGCTCGCCGTCCATAAGGGCGCGCTCCGACCAGTCCACCAATTGCGCCAGCGTGATCTCGTGGTGGAGATACGCGGCGATTTTGTCGGCGACGGTTTGTTTCGTGATCGTCATGGTTGTATCCTACACTTTCTGGTGGCCTTTATCCACCGGGAATTTCTCATGCGTCTCGACCAGCTTGCCCGTGTCATCGTAAATTTCCTGCCAGAAACGCACCGTGGTTTCACCCGCGTCCACTTCCTTGAAATAACGCGCCAGCCAACCCAGCTTTCCCGGCACGTCGAGCCGGTAACGCCGCCCGCCGCCGGGCAACTTGTCCCATTGGCCAAACTTCTTTTCATTCTGCGCTCGCGTGCTCATGGTTTGGTGACGAGTCTAGCCCGTGTCGCGCTTGTTGAAAACAATCTGGACGGTTTGCTCAAGCATCCGCCGGAAAGCTAAAGGTTAAATTCCCTCGGCGAAAGATTTTTCAAGCGGCGGTAGCCTTGACATTTATGTCGTGCATTGGAGGGGGCCGGCATTCGATGAGCGCAGCCCGAAAGTTGCGGCTACAGTGTGCGGTGAAAGTGCCTCGGGTCCGCCGTTTGCGGTCAGGGCAACGTTTGTGCGCGGTAAAATCGCCAAGTGAAGTTGCTCGAGTATGAATCGCTAAAATACCACAGCGAACTGCCCATCACATTCGTTTGCAGCGGCACCCAGTCCACCAGATTCGTGCTGGCGAGGATGACCAGCGTTTGCCCTGGGGCACCAGACCCTTCAATGTCGAAGCCAAACTGGTTGTTGCCGTTGCTGAATCCAAAGTCGCTGTTGGTGGTTACGATCACAGGTGGCGCACTCGTCGAATTTTCCTCCAAGATGGCTTCTGCCAGATATGCGAATTGCATGTTCTCGAAGTAACCACCTGCGAACAAGTTGGTCTCCGACACCGCAACCGCGGAAACAAGACTAAATCCTGAGTTCACGCCTGACCAGGAACTCCCATCCCATTGGGCAATACCGTTGGCTGAGGCTCCGCCCGCCGTGCTGAAATATCCACCCGCAAACAGGTTTGTGTCGGAGGCCGCCAGCGCGAGAACGGCTTGGTTCATCCCTGAACCAAGCGTTGACCAGGAATTGCCATTCCACTGGGCAATGTGGTTGGCCGCGACCCCGCCCGCTGTGGTGAAACCACCGCCAGCATACAGGTTTGTACCGAACGCGGCCAGCGCGGAAACAGTACCATTCATCCCTGAGCTTAAGGCTGACCAAGAATGCCCGTTCCATTGGGCGATGTTGGTGGCTGAGACCCCACCCGCCAAGTTGAAAGAACCACCCGCATACAAGTTTGTGCCCGAGGTCGCCAGCGCGTAAACAGTGCCGTTCAACCCTGAGCCTAAAGCCGACCACGAACTGCCATTCCATTTGGCGATATTAGCGGCTGGTGAACTAAATCCTCCTCCAGCATAGAGATTGGTGCCCAACATGGCCAGCGCGTAAACGGTGCCGTTCAACCCTGAGCTTAAGGCCGACCACGAACTGCCATTCCATTTGGCAATGTAGTTGGCTGCGATTCCACCCGCCGTGGTGAAGTTACCGCCGGCATACAGGTTTGTGTCCGGCACGGCCAGCGCGTAAACCGTGCTGTTCATCCCAGAGCTTAAGGCCGACCACGAGCCGCCGTTCCATACGGTGATGTTGCTCACCGCTATGCCGCCTGCCGTGCTGCAATTACCGCCCACGAACAAATTTGTGCCTGAAACCGCCAGCGCCCTGACGAAGCCGCTCAACTTCGAGCTTGGGAACGACCACCAACTCCCGTTCCATTGGGCAATGTTGGTGGCTGCCACCCCGCCTGCCGAGGAGAAATTACCACCCGCATAGACATTCGTGCCCGAAACGGCCAGCGCGTAAACTTTTGGAGGAGAGGAACTGTTCAAGCCCGAACCTAATGCGGACCATGAACTCCCGTTCCATCGGGCAGCAGCATAGCCACCACTCGGGCCGCTGCCAGCGTAGAATTCACCACCAGCATATAAGTTCGTGCCCGAGATTGCCAGCGCATAAACGGTCGGAAACGAACCGCTCAACCCCGAACCCAAGGCCGACCACGAACTTCCATTCCATTGGGCAATGCCGTTGGCCGCGACCCCGCCCGCCGTGGTGAAATTGCCGCCAGCATACAGGTTTGTACCCGACACCGCCAGTGCCAAAACCTCGTAGTTCACCCCCGAACCCAAAGCCGACCAAGAACTCCCATTCCATTGAGCAACGCCGATGGCCGAGACGCCACCCGCTGTCCAGAAATAACCGCCTGCATACAAGTTGGTGCCCGACACCGCGAGTGTGGACACAGAGTTGTTGACCCCAACGCCCAGGGCCGACCACGAAATTCCATTCCATTGCGCAATGTTGGTGGCTGAGATTCCTCCAGCAGTGGTAAAGTTACCTCCCGCATACAAATTCGTGTCTGAGGTTGCCAGCGCATAAACGGTGCCGTTGATACCAACGCCCAAGGCTGACCACGAACTCCCGTTCCACTGTGCAATGTTGGTGGCTAAGATTCCGCCCGCGTTGGTTAAAGTAAAAGTGCCTCCTGCATACAAGTTGGTGCCAGAAACCGCCAGCGCGTAAACAACATTCCCATAAGGCCCCGAGATGCCCGAACCCAAGGCTGACCACGAATTCCCATCCCATTTGGCTACATGATTAACGACTGCATTACCTACGGAACCAAAATTCCCGCCGATGTAAAGATTGCCAGCACCGTCCGTAACTGCGGCATAAACAGTCGCTAGCGAAGTCGTGCCCGGTAATTCACCAAGGCTGATCCAGCTGGCGTCGCTGAAGGTCGGGTCAATCCGCACCGGATATTCCGCAGCCGCATCATCCAGCACCACAGCCAGACGATTGACCGACAGGACTTCCAACCTCACGACCAGTTCCTTACCTCGCGCGTCCGCCGCCTTCAGTTGGTGATAGAGAATTTTCCGCCCGCCATCCGCTAACACCAGTCGTGCTCCTTCCGGCATCGGTTCAGTCTTTGCCCCGTCCACCCCCAGTTCCAGCCGCACGGAGCCAGCGCCCTCCGGTCGTTGCTCAAGCACAAAATCCTGCCGCATTCCGTCCACGCTTACGGAGTATTCCTCCGTCAAACCTGATCGGATGAACCTCGCCAGCTGCTTGCTCGCTTCCACCCTGCCCGAAAACGGCATGGTTTCCCCGTTGCCGCGGCCCACCGTGCGCGCAATGACCCGGAACGGTTCGCCTTTGGCTCCGTCCACCGTGGAGGTAATCCACAATCCTTCCGCCGTGGCGTGTGCGTTCAGGCGCTGAAACGCGCAGTCCAGCAACGCGCCGTCGGGGTTGGACACAACAGAGAGGCCAGCCCCGGAGTATTGTTTGCCCGCCACGGCGCCGATTTGATCAAGGGGAATAGAAACCGCGTGTGTCTTAACGGCAACGTTTTGAGTCGAAGGTTTCTGAGACAGACAAACAACCATGAAGCCGCACAACGCAAAAGCAATAAATCGTTTCATGTTCGTGCCTTTCCAGCCGAAAGTAACTATTTGTGAATCTTTCTTAACTGGCGAACTGGCTAACTTATAATTCCAGACGCTCTGGCAGTCAAGCCTGAACATTATGCAAGTTGGGTATAACTGATTCAGTAGTGCGACATTTAGGTCGCGCGGGGACGCAAGCTAAAGCTTGCGGCTACTTGGCGCGGAGGCATCGGGCAAATCTTCCATGCCCGGTTGCGGGTGGCCATCCAAGTCCCCTTTCTCCCGGGCACCGGCGTGCTCGATAATTTTTTGATACGTGGCAAAAGCCAGCAGCGGCCAGGCGTTGCGATACATGTCGTATTTCAAATAAAATACTTTCGGGAAACCGGTGCCGGTCGTTTCCTCTTCCGTCCACGAGCCGTCGGGATTTTGTGTGCGGATCAAATACTCGATGCCGCGTTTGAGCGCGGGGATTTCCGGGTCGTCGAATGCGCACAGACCCATGACCGCCCAAGCGGTCTGGGACGCGGTGCTCGGCCCCTGGCCCTTGAAAACCGGGTCGTCGTAGGTGTTGCAACGCTCGCCCCAGCCGCCGTCCTCGTGCTGGACACTTTCGAGCCAAGCACGCGCCTTGAGCAGCCACGGCTGGCTCATGTCCAGGTTCATCGCACGCATTCCGCGCAACACCTGCCACGTGCCATAAATGTAATTCACGCCCCAGCGGCCATACCAGGAACCGTCGGGTTCCTGATGCGAGCGGATAAAGTCGAGCGCGTCGCGGATTTGATGATGACTCGCGCTCCAGCCTTCGTAGCCGAGCAATTCCAGAATGCGCGCGGTGATGTCGGCACATTCGGGGTCGAGCATGGCGTTGTGGTCGGCGAACGGCACCTTTTCCAGGATGTTTTTCGTGCAGTCCTTGTCGAACGACGCCCAGCCGCCGTCCTTGCACTGAAAGGTCATCATCCATTTCAGGCCGCGCTCAAAACATTCGTCGCGTTTGGCAGGATTGTCCGTCGGGATTTTCCGCAACGCCAGCAGCACCATCGCCGTGTCATCCACGTCGGGGTTCCATTTGTTGTTGTATTCAAAGACCCAGCCGCTGGGCTCGACCTTCGCGTCGTTCTTGTGAATCCAGTCGCCGTAAAAGCGAATCTCGCGGTCCATCAGCCATTCAGCGGCGCGCTTGAGCGACGGATGATCTTCCGAAATGCCGGATTCGTGCAGGCAAACTGCGACAATGGCAGTGTCCCAGACCGGCGAGAAACACGGCTCGATGCGCACGTCATGTTCCGTCTCGTGTTCGAGCTTCTTTAGCTCGCGTTCGGCGCGGACGACCTCCGGATGATCGTCGGGATAACCGAGCGCCTTGAGGGCGATGAGCGAGTTGAGCATCGCCGGGAAAATTGCAGCCAGTCCGTCCGAACCTTCAAAGCGGTCGAGCATCCAGCGTTCGGCGTTTTTGAGGGCGCGTTTGCGGAACGGATGAATTTTATGCTCGGCAAACCACTCGGCAAATTTGTGCAGGCGGTCGAGCCAGAGGAAAAAGTTCCGCCAGGAAAGATTGTCCGGGTCGGGCGCGAGGGCGAGGTCGCGCTCGTGATAGCCTTCGGGGTAAAGTTCGTCCAAATCCACATCCACCGGGCGGGTGGGTTTGAAATGGTTGATGATGGCCAGCGGCACGAGCATGGCGCGCGACCAGTTGCTCATCTCCCAGAAATTCACGTGAAACCATTTGCCGATGAGCATCACTTCGCAGGGGATGGTCGGGACAAATTCCCACGGGAACAGGCCGATCAACGCGAGGTAAAGCTTGGAAAAGGTGTTCATCCGCGGCACGCCGCCAAGCCGCAAGGCCACTTCGCGGGCGCGCAACATGCGCCCGTCGGTGACGCGCACACCGGCCAGTTTGAGGGCGAGATAGGCTTTGATGGTGGCGGTCACCTCCGACGGCCCGCCGTGGTAGATGTTCCAGCCGCCGTCGGGCAATTGCATCGAAAAGATGTGATTGACCGCTTTGCGCTGCCATTCCGGGTCCACCTTGCCGGCCCAATGATGATACACCACCGTGTCGGTCACGAGCGTGGAATCCACCATCAACTCGCCCACCCAGTAGCCTTCCGGACGCTGCAAACCGAGCAAATTTTCCTGCGCCCGCAGAATGGCGGTATCCAAATCCCCAGCCAGACCAGTTTGCCGCCGGGCAGCCGAAGACGGTTGGGTGGGCTGAACCTTTGGACCACTTTCAATCACCAGCACACTCTGCGAACTCGCGCCGGATCTGTAAAGTTTTAAGTGCGGCAGCGCAAAACCGGCCTTGCTTTTTCTTGTAGACACGGGTGGCGAATTTTAATAATTGGAAGGCAATGAGTTGTCTGTAATAAAACGGAAAACTTATGACCTTCAAGACTGTTCGTTATGGCTGGCTTCCGGATTTGCCGGATCATCGCGACCAGCTCTATGGCGCGCCCGCCGAGCTGGCGGCCGCGCCGCCGGCCAAAGTTGACCTGCGCCCGCAATGCCCGCCGGTTTACGACCAGGGCCAGCTCGGCAGTTGCACCGCCAATGCCATCGCCGCCGCCATTCAATTCGACCGGATGAAACAGAAGCTGGCACAGATTTTCACGCCGTCGCGCCTGTTCATTTATTACAACGAACGCGCCATCGAACACACGATTGATTCCGACAGTGGCGCGCAAATCCGTGACGGCATCAAATGCGTCGGCAAACAGGGTGACTGCCCGGAAACCGAATGGCCCTACGTCATCGCCAGGTTCAGGACCAAACCGCCAGCGAAGTGCTACGCCGACGCCCTGAAATACATCGTAGTCCTGTATCAGCGCGTGACACAAACGTTGAGCCAGCTTAAGGGCTGCCTCGCTTCCGGCTACCCGTTTATCTTCGGTTTTACCGTGTATGAAGGGTTTGAAAGCGCAGAAGTGGCGCGGACCGGCCACGCCACGCTCCCAAAGTCCGGCGAGCAAGTTGTTGGCGGACACGCGGTTATGGGTGTAGGTTATGACGATACGAAACAATGGTTCATCGTCCGCAATTCCTGGGGTGCCCGATGGGGCATGAAGGGCTATTTCACCCTGCCATACGCATATTTGACCGATGATAATCTAGCCAATGATTTCTGGACAATCCGTGTAGTTCAGTAATAATGAACCCAACTCAGCAACCCTCGCACCTATAAAAGTTATGACCCTCACAAAACGTGACCTGGTTATTCGGATCAGTAATGAAACCGGCCTCGTCCAACAGCAAGTGTTTGACGTGGTGCAGAAAACCCTCGATTACATTGCCGAAGCGCTCGCCAAGGGCGACAAGGTGGAACTGCGCAACTTCGGCGTCTTCGAGGTCAAAATTCGCAAAGCGCGCGTCGGCCGCAATCCCAATGCGCCCGAAACCGACGTGCCGATTCCTGCACGCGCCATGGTGAAATTCAAGGCCGGCAAGGAAATGCGGGCTGATGTGCTCAAACTCACGCCCTTAAAAGCGGCGGCGTAAAGTTGATCGCCCGGACTGCGGTTGTCATTCCGGCAATCCGGCCGGCCTTTCCACCCGTTAAAATATTTCCAGGCCGAAGACGACCCGGAAACGAGCCTGGGTTTTGAACCGCCTGTTCATCAATAAGTTGGACGCCCTTGGCCGATACCTCATCGTCGCTGGTGGCAAGCCTTTTCCCCTTGATAAAAAAACAGCCTCAGTTATGCTCAACAATTACAAGTTAATGAATTACCGGATGCGAAGTCGAATCCCGCCTTTAATCGGTCGAAGCATGTAAAAAGGTCCCGTTGTGATTTGCCCTTTGAAGTCGTTCCTCCTGAAGGCTGCTGTGTTGGCGGCCGGCTTTTTTGCCCTGCTGTTGTTGCCCGGGCGGGCGGCCACCGGCACCATTCAGGACGTTCAGCATGTGGTCATTCTGATGCAGGAAAATCGCTCGTTCGACCACTACTTCGGCTCCTTGCGGGGGACGCGCGGATTCAACGATCACAGCGCCTTGCTTTTCCAGAATGGGTATAATGTCTTTTGCCAGCCGCAAAGCACGAACTATGTTTTGCCCTTTCACACGTCGGCGCAATGCTTGAATGATGTCGAGCACGATTGGGGCGGCGAACACGCCGTCTGGAACCTGGGTTGGTGGAATCAATGGGTTGCCATCAATGGCCCGGGCACCATGACGTATTACAACCGGAGTGATTTGCCGTTTTATTATGCGTTGGCCGATGCCTATACCATTTGCGACGCCAATTATTGCTCGGTGATGGGGCCGACCTTTCCGAATCGGATCTACCTGTTCACCGGCATGATTGACCCGAACGGCACGGGCGGCGGGCCGGTGACTGGCAATACGGTGCCGACCAACGGGTTTTCGTGGACGACTTATCCCGAACGGTTGCAGGCGGCGGGTATCACTTGGAAGGTTTATCGCCGGACCGATGATTCGTTTGGCGATGCGTTGCCCTGGTTTGCCCAGTACCTGAATGCCGCGCCGGGAAACCCGCTTTACGACCGCGGCGTGGCCACGGTGACCGATGTGGCTGCGGCCTTCCAGCACGATGTCACCAACGGAACCCTGCCACAGGTCTCATGGATCATACCTCCCTGGGAACTTTCGGAACATCCTTCGTTCTCCCCGGCCAGCGGAGAGAATTTCGTCAAGCAACTTCTGGATGCGCTGGCATCTAATCCGGCGGCATTGGGTTCAACGATCTTCATCATCACCTACGACGAAAATGGCGGTTTTTTCCATCACGTCCCGCCGCCGGTGCCGCCTCCGGGAACTACGAACGAATTCGTGAATGGGCAGCCCATCGGGCTGGGTGTGCGCGTGCCCATGATTATCGTTTCACCATGGACCCGTGGCGGACGCATCTGTTCGCAGGTGTTCGACCACACCTCGATCATACGCTTTCTCGAGACGTGGACCGGCGTGTATGAACCCAACATCAGCGCCTGGCGGCGGCAGGTTTGTGGCGACCTGACCTCGGCCTTCGATTTCGCGCATCCGGACACAAGCTATCCTGCTTTGCCCAATGTCGCGCCGGTGAGCATCGGCGCGGTCTCCCCCCCGGTACCCTCGCCCCAGACCACCCCGTTGCAGGAATCGGGCACCCGGCTGTCCCTGCCGCTGCCTTACCAGCCAAACGCCAACGCCTCGACCGATTGCGGCGCGCACCGCTTCAACATCACCTTAACCAATGCCGGAAGTGCATCCTTGCATTTCGCAATTTACGCCAATGCCAACCGGACGGACGGTCCGTGGCAATACGATGTCGCACCCTACACTCTGGTCAACGATTCATTTGCGATCGCGAACAACAATGGTTTTCCCTATGACTTTACCGCTTACGGTCCCAATGGTTTTCTGCGCCGATTTGCCGGGAACCTTGGTCTGGATTGCAACCAGCTTGAAGTGACCTCCAGCATTGACACCAATTCGGGCAGCATCATGCTCACCCTGCAGAATTCGACTGCGGCCAGCGTGAACTTCACCATTACCGATGGCTACGGTTTGAGCGGGCCATGGACCAACAACGTTCCGGCCGGCGGTTTCGGCACAAATGTCTTTTTTGCCCTCGCCAACAATGGCGGCTGGTACGACCTTGCGGTGACGGCAGATGGCGACCCGCAATTTTTGCGACGGTTGGGTGGACATATTGAAACCGGTTTCCCCACGCCGACGGCAACCAATTCACCCAATACTACCATTTGGATGGTCATTCCTCCGGTGACCAATTCACCGCCCGTGACCAACCTGCCGCCGTTCACCCTGCCCGCCAACATCAATCCAATCCCGGCAACCAATGTCCTGCAGGTGTCTGGCGTTACGTACGGCACCAATTTCATGGTTATTTATCCCAACTGGGCCTCCAACTGCGCGATCGATTTCAGGACCAACCTCTTCCTGGGTTCCTGGGTCCCCGTGAACGCCCCATCAAACGTCCTCGGCAACTACCTCGTCGTGCCCGTGCCGCTCGCGCCGTCGGCCGGCTACTTCCGCTTGCGACTTTGAAGCGCCGGTGCACATGACGTAAAATGAAGAAAGCGGGAAGGCAGAGAAATGAATTCCCGATTTCCTGTTTTCCTAATTAAAAAATTTCCCTATTCTCCAGGCATGGAACGATTGCCCGGTTTCCGTGATTTCTATCCCGAACCAGTGCCGCACTCCGATGTCTGGAGCGCCGATGCCCGCCAGTTCATTTTCAACCGATGGCGTGAGACCGCCCGGCGCTATGGCTTCCGCGAATACGACGGCCCGCCGCTGGAACCGCTCGAACTGTTCACTACCAAAAGCGGCGATGAGATCGTCGGCCAGCTTTACAATTTCGTGGACAAAGGCGAGCGCGCCGTCGCGTTGCGTCCGGAAATGACGCCGACGCTAGCGCGCATGATCGCCGCGCACGAGCGCAATTACAAAAAGCCCGTCAAATGGTTCGCCATCCCGCAACTGTTCCGTTACGAACGCCAGCAGAAGGGCCGGTTGCGCGAGCATTTCCAGTTCAATGCCGACCTCATCGGCGAAACCAACCCGGCAGCGGATGCGGAATTGATTGCGCTGCTCGTTGACACGCTGCGCTCATTCGGTTTGACCGGGAAGGATTTCGTCATCCGCCTGAGCAGCCGGAATGCCTGGAAACAATTTTATGACTCCAGACGCCAGACCCCGGACGCCAGACCCGACCAGGAATACGATTTCTTTCAAATAATTGACAAACTGGAGCGCACGCCACCGGAGGAGAGCGAAAAGAAATTGGCCGCGCTTGGTTTTTCACTGGCCGGCGTGAAGGCATTCATCGAATCCGGCAAACCGACGGTGGAGCTGCAAAAGATTCTGGACAATCTCGCCGCGCGCGGGCTGCGCGAATTTGTGAGGGTGGATTACCACGTCATCCGCGGGCTGGCGTATTACACCGGCGTGGTGTTCGAGGCGTTCGATGCCAAAGGCGAGTTCCGCGCCATTGCCGGCGGCGGACGTTACGACAACCTCGTCAAGCTCATCAGCGGCGGCAAGGTGGATTTGCCCGCGCTCGGCTTCGGCATGGGCGACGTGGTGCTGCTGGAACTGCTCAAGGCGCGCGGCCTCCTGCCGAAATTCGATACCACCACGGACGTGTTCGTTTTAATCGAAGACGAAAATCTCCGCCCGCAATCCTTGAAACTCGTCCAGGATTTGCGCGCTGCCGGATACGCCGTGGAATATCCGATCACACCCGCCAAGCCGGACAAACAATTCAAGCGTGCGCAGGAATTGAAGGTGGCCCACACCGCGCGCCTGGAAAACGATGACTACGTCCGCGTCCGCGATTTTAAAACCCGCAAGGAGATCGTCGCCGGCGTGGCCGACGCGGTAAATCATCTGGGTTGAAAGTGAATCAACCGTTTTTGCCCTGTAACTTCATCCTGTGGCATTCCCGCCATGCGGGATCAGTCCACCCGGACTTTTCATTCATTTCCGAATAAAAAGCCGGCTCACACGGCTGCTGTAAAATCGGAGCGATTCGCCTAATCGCGGCAGCGTCACACGCCATGGGCGGCAAACACGATTTGAAGTCGTGGTTTTCTTCGCAGATTTGAGAGGGTCGGGCGGCATTATTTCTGCTCTCAATTGCTCAACGTTAAAGATGTAATGATAGTGGAAGACAATTATTTTTCCGAGCCGAAGCAGTATCCTTCTACGGTCACGGTTGCGGAGATTTGCGAACGGTTCACGGCGGCGGGTCTGCCCTGCAAGGCCGAGCGTCAGGAGGAGGAGGTGCGGATTGTTTTCGAGGGACGCAAATCCAATCTGGTTTTCACCGTGAACGCGTCCGGACGTCCCATGACGGCCACCATGCCGGAGGAAATGGATTATGACGCGGATTTTGCGTGCGTCATATTCGACGTTTTCGACAGCATCGGATGGAGTTTCGCGCCGGAATAGGTTTGCCTGGGCGTGGCGCGGGGTTTGGTTCGCCGGGGAATCGCGTCCGGCAAACGTAATCCGGAAGGCATCCGGATAAAAAACAGGTTGGCTTTCTTTCATTTTTCGCTTATCCCATCCGTGCATGGGCTCAATCAAAAAACGCCGCAAGGCAAAAATCAACCGGCATAAACGGCGCAAGAAGCTGCGTCTGAATCGGCACAAGAAGCGCACGTGGCAGCAATAGTCTGCCCGGTGTGTTCATTCATCCGCTTGCGCGCCTGCGTTTTGGCAGGCGCGAAGCGGGGTTTTATCCTTGATGCGCGGCATTTTTTCCGCTGATGGAACATCGTTTCAACAAACATTACACCCGCGACGAGGCGCGCGCGCTGTTGCCGCAAATCCGCCAATGGCTGGAACAGCTCAACCGGTTGCGGCAGGACCTGGAGCGTTTCGACAAACGCTTGAGCGGGTTGACCGGGCAGGGGAATGACATCGGCGGCGAAACGGTGAACAGTTGGATTCGCGCGCTCGCGGACATGCAGGGAATTCTTGCCGAGTTCCAACGCCGCCGGATTTTCATCAAGGATTTGTCGCGCGGGCTGGTGGATTTTCCCGCCATCATCGGCGGCAAGGAGGCGTTTCTCTGCTGGGAACAGGAAGAGGACGACATCGAATTCTGGCACGACCTTGACACGGGTTTTGGCGGACGCGAGCGGTTGTGAAAAATTTGCAATGCCGGGTCAATTCACAGTCTGCACCCGGCCGGTATGGCGCGGGTTGGCACGGAACATCGGCCACGAACTTTTCGCCAGCGGCGTTGGACTGCCCGGCGGGGTAACGGCATACAGCGTTCCACCGTCGCATATGTAAATAACGCCGCCACTGCCGATGACCGGCGAAGTGGAGACATTCGCCTGCGTGTCAACGTGCCACGCTGCCACGTTGTCCCGTTTGACGGCCACCAATCTTCGCCAGGGCGCCGGAAAGTAAATCAAATCGTTCGCGGCGATGGCGGGTGTCTCGTCAACGTTGATTGCCGAACAATACCACCACGACTTTTTCCCGTCGTTGGTGATTGGAAACAGGCATTGATTCACTACCAGAAAAATGGTGCCGTCTTCGTCAAGCACCGGTGATGATTCGGTTGCGCCGCCGGTGTGCAAACGCCAGCGCTCCGTCCCGTCCGGATGCAACGCATACAGGTTACCATCCGTCGAGGTAAAATAAATCGTGCCGTCGGCGCCGATGGCGGGGGAAGAAATGATTTCGGCGCCGGTCAAAAACGTCCAGCGGACCGTTCCGTCCTGCTTCAGCGCGTAAAATCTTTTGTCGTGCGAGCCGAAGTAAATCGTGCCGTCGGCGCCAATCGCCGGCGAGGAAACGACGATGTTGCTCGTCGCCAAAACCCATTTTTGCGAGCCATCCGGATTCAGCGCGTAAAAGTTTTTGTCCCAGGAACCGAAGTAAATTGTGCCGTCGGCGCCAATCGCCGGCGAGGAATCCACCCACGCGCCGGTCGCAAAAGTCCATTTGAGTTTGCCGGCCGGCGAGACGGCGTAAAATTTCCGGTCGCGGGAGCCGAAATAGATTGTGCCATCGTCGGCAATCGCCGGTGAGGATTTGATTTCGCGGCCCGCCTTGAACTTCCATTTTTCCGCGCCATGCGGCGTGAGGGCGAACAATGCGCCTTGAAACGTTGCCTGATAAATGGTGCCGTCGGGAGCGACGGCCGCGGACGAAGTGGCTTCCCGATAAAATTCCTGGAAGGGCAGGCGGAATTCCCACAAATTGGCCGCCGTTTGCGCACGGCAAAGAGGTTGTGCACACAGGCTCAAAAGACATACGACAAGGATTGCCGGTCGGAAGGTGTTTCGTTTGCGCGGTTGCATGGCTCGCACGCAAGTAAATCTTCAAAACGGAAAAAGGCAAATTCAAAAGCTGAGGCAGCCACGCCGCTGGACGACCAGAGTCCGGACCGCGGATATGCACATGACTTGACCGGACGATGAGCCGCCTTTAGCCTGAATTCATGGCAAATACCGGCGGCAAAAAGAAACGAAAGCGATGATGCTGGGCGTCGGGCTGGATTCCGACGGTCATAAACGGCTCACCACCGGACCGAATTTCGCGCTCGTTGGTGGCACCGAGGAAACGCACGAACAAATGACCGAGAAAGCCATCAAGATCAACGAAAAACTCAAGGCCCGTGGCAAAAAGCTGGAAACCATCAGCCACGAGGAGTTCGACGACATCGCCCACGAAGTCGGCCTGAAGCCGGTCAAACCGGTCAAGCCGCGCTCAAATTAAAAAGGTAGGGCGGCGCTG
>CAVWHM010000031.1:0-122238 GCA_963754775.1 uncultured Verrucomicrobiae bacterium | reverse complement strand
GCAGCCGGGAGTTGAAACGGGGAGGCAACGCGTCCCTGTTTCGGACTGCTGCTTCGGACTCCTCGTTTCCCCCGCTCTGCCCCCCATTTTGGCTCCCGACCCGGCGGCTCGCGGTGCTCTTGGAATAAAACCACTGGCACTTGTCTTTATTCGCTTGCCACGGTAGCATTCCTAGCAAACCGGGGCGAAAGTGTCGCCCTGTAGAACTCGTGGCGGCAAGCCATAAGGCTGTGAGCGATGCCTCGGCCGTGCCGAGCTTTGCGGGAGAGGTGTTTCAACTCGAAGGAGATAATCATGAAACCTGGGTATAGTTTCTGGGCGGGCGTGTTCGTGTGGGCCGGCCTTCTCTGTTGGAATATGGCGTCCTTCTCGACCAGCGGCGCGCTGGCCGCGGGCGGCCCGCACCCCGGCAGCCACGGCGGCGGCCCGTGGTCGCATTCCGGCAACGCCGGCCGAGACTGGCAACCCCACTGACCGCGGCGACCTGATCGCGGTGAAGATCGTCAACGCGGCCGCGGCGAATGCCACCGTCGCGTACTCCATCAATGGGCAATCGTACAGTCTGCCCTCGGGCAGGCGCAAACCTTAAGTGTCCCGGCCGACGCCGTCGTTGAATTCGGCCGCGGCGGCCAATTCGGCGTCGCCAGGTACGCCCTGACGCCCGGCATCTACACGTTCCAGCTCTACGCCCGTACGGCCTGGAGCTGTTTTATGGTCAGCCCCGCCCGCCGGCGCCGGCGCTGGAAGTGAAGATCATCAACCCCGCGGCGACGAATGCCACGATTTCGTTTTCGATTAACGGCCACTCCTACAGCCTGCCATCGGGCAAAGGCCATAGCTACAGTCTCCCGGCCGATGCCTTGATTGAATTCGGTCTGCGGCGGCGATTTCGGTGCCGCCAGATACACGCTGAATTCCGGAACCTACACGTTCGCGGCCACGACTAAAGGCTGGAATCTGTATCAGGGAGTCTCAGCCTCGCTCGCTGTGAAGATCGTCAACCCGGCGGCTACACAGTTCACGCTCACGTATTCCATCGATGGAAAGCTGTGCCATTTGGAGCCGGGAAAGACCCAGGACATCGGCAAACGTCGGGCCGACCTCGCAAATTGAATTTCGGCCGCGGCGAAGACCTCGGCGTCGCCAGTAACCAAAGCTTCGCGCCGGCACCTACACCTTCAAGTCAACACCCAAAAGGCCGGTACCTCTGATCAGCCGCAGCACGTTGCCAGCAAACCGACCACCACGCCGTCACCCAAATGACGAGCGGCCGACGCCCTCACTGGCTTTCCGAACCGCGTGCGCTTCGCTCGCCAGGCAATCGCGCGTGCTACGCCCGTGCTCCGGAAGCATAACGCATCGTGTGGTTCTGGTACTCGCCATCCGAAACAGGGAAGCCATTAGCGAGTGAAGATCATGGCCGTCTGTCCGTGCGAACTAGGAAATATTCTGACTAGTCCTGATCGCCATCACGCCGTAGCATTCTTCCGGCTGACGCGAGTTGTCGCGAATGCCTTTTTCGAGGTTTCACGGGGAGACCAGTAGCACTTCAACTTCTAGGAGAGGATCATGAGACGTTCGTACAAGTTCTTGGGTGGTAGTGTTCGTGTGGGCGGCCGTTTTCTGCTGGAACATCGCGTCTCCCTCGGGCAACGCCGCTGTTCGCCGAGGGGAATCGCCACTCAAGCAACAGCGGTGGCACACAAAGTTCCCCACCCCAGCAGCGGCCAGCGTGCAGCACATCAAGTCCGGCACCGCCGGCCAGTGCAGCACCTCAATAACAACAACAATAACAATAACGCCGATAAAGGCGGGGCGAACAACAACAATAACAACAACAACGGCGGGACCGGGGCCAACAACAACAATAACAACAACAACGGCGGGACCGGGGCCAACAACAACAATAACAACAACAACGGCGGGACCGGAGCCAACAACAACAATATCCACGAATCCGGCCTGTGCCTAAGGCACCCGATGCGTCTGCCAGCGGGAAATGGTTGCAGTGTCCGGATAATTCCGCCACGAGTTATCATTCAAACGAGTTTCAAACGAGTCACAAACGAGCCGGTTCTTGATACTGTCATACTGCCTTTCAACCTGCCTCAAAAACAATGCTAAAGGCTCTCAGGCTCACGCGGCAAGCATGAAAGGGGTCAGCCCCCGAATCTTGAACCATCTCCGCGCTTGCCGGGCGGAAGCGGGGAAAGGCTCCCGCCTTCGCGAAAGCTACGGCGCGGCAAGGAAGGCTTCCACCGTCGCTCGAAAGCTATGGCCGGCAAGAAAGGCTGAAATAAATCCTGAAATCCAGTTCGCGTATTTCGCAGTTTGGAATCCGTCCCGCATTGCGGGATTCGTGCAATCCGTGTCTCCCCGTTTCAGCTTTTGCGTAGATATTTTTTGATGAACAGCAGGTAGCCCAGGAACGGCAGCGAGCACAGCGCCGTGAACCAGCTCATGCGGTTGCCCGTGAACAGGCCGACTTTTTGGATCTGGTCAATCTGCGCCTGCGGATAGCCCATCAGTTGATACATCTCGATGATGTCATGGTGCGCGTATGTCAGCAGCGCGGACACCATGAAAAGCACCATTGCGACGAGGATGAGCCACCAGCCCCGCATCTCCAGCCGGTATAACCACCACCCCGCCGTGCCCCAGATGGCAGCGACCATCAGGCAGAACAGCGCGGCCAGCAGGCCGGAGACGAATACCCCAAAGCACGGCATCACCGCGTGGCCGGTCAGCGACATGAGCAGCATCATCGGCACACTCACCCACGTCCACAGGCTGAACCCCAGCACCGGCAGCGGACAGGCATCCGTCCAGCGCGGCACCGGGTCGCGCGCCTCGCAGGTGGCCTTCACATGGCGGCTGCTGTAGAAGAACGTCCACACCGCCGGCACGAGGACAAAAAACACTAAGAAGAAAATGGTCATGCCGATGACCATGGCGGTGATGGCTCCCGGCGGCATTGCCGGCTGGCCGGTTTTGGCATTGGGCGGGAGGTTGGCAAACACTTTGGCCATGAAGAACGGCATGACCGCCGTCATGAAGATGCCTATGATGAGCCAGCTCCAGGAGAAGATGAGCAACAGCGCCCGCGCCCAGCGCCGCGCCTTGATGGAACCGATGCCCAGCCAGACCAGCGCCACGGCCAACAGGACATAGACGGCCATGCCCGGCAGCATGACGGCATGGTTCACCGGCGGCGCATTCGGGGCCTTGGCCGCCATCATCTGCCCGAACAGCATCAGCAGCACAAACAATCCGGCGAGACAGCCCATCAGCAACGTCAGGATGCCAAAGATGACCAGACCGGTGGAGCGGTCCTTGTAGGCGGGCTGCGGAGCCATTTCGACGGGTGGGGCGGCGGGATTTTGTTCGTTCATAGGCTGAGGGATTCGTCCGCTGAGTACGCCCATTCATGATGCTTGTCGAGATTTATTAAATGAATTGTTCGAAAGATAACGGATTCCATTTCGGTCCGTGCATCGCGGAAATCCCGTTTATGGAGCAACTAGAAGGAAATGCTGAATTCTCCCAGCCTTCGCTAAAGCTACGGCGCGGCAGGGAAGGCTTCCACCGTCGCCGAGAGGCTTATGGTGGACAGGAAAGGCTGAAGTCAGCACTGGCACTGAAAATTGCTTTGGCCTTTAGCGTTTAATTGCGTTGGCTCTTTTCACGGACCAGCGCCACGGCCTTTTCGAGCACTGGGTCTCTGCCGGCCAGAAAATCGGAGATTGTCGGGGCAACGATCACATCCGGCACGTTGCCATTGCCTTCGATGGGTTTTCCGCCGGCATCGCAGATGTAGCCGTTGGATATTCTTACGACGAGACCACAGGGCAACACCGCAAAGGCCGCCACCCCGGATAAATTGCCGTGGGTCGTCGAGCCGACAGTCACCACCCTTTTTGCGCTGCGGAGATAACAGGCGAACAGGTCGGCAGCGCTCCCGGTTGAATCATTGACCAGCAGTGCGATTGGGCCGCTATATTGCCAGGGTCCAGTCGGTTCCAGAAAGTCATCCTTGCGTTTCAGAGCCCCGTGACCCGGTCCGTTCTTAATAAAACTGATGGCGCAGAGCGTCGGTTGTTGAAGCAGCCGGCCCACGATACGTTCCTGGCCGTAGCCGCCGGGATTATCACGGATGTCGAGAATGAGGCCCGGTGCCGTGCGCAAGGCTTCCAGTGCCTGATCAAACTCCTGGGCGACCTCCTCGTGTCCGTCAAACGACGTGATCCGGATGTACCCCAAGCCCGAGGGATGGCGGCCAAACTGGACAAAACGCTCCTGTTTCAAGTCAAAGGCGCAAAGTTGACGAGGCGGATCACTCACGCCAGCCGTGCGCCGGAGCGCGAAGGTTTGTGCGCGGCCATCCGGCAAGCGCAGCTTCAGGTCCACCGTGGCGTCCCTTTCGCCGGCCAGCAGGTACCGGCAGGCCTCGCGCCGGAAAGCCCGTTCCGAGGAACAGGCACGAAGCCCGAGCCGCAATTGCTCAATCTTGTCTTCCACCGACAAGCCATCCACCTCAAGCACCTCCGAACCCGGCTTGGCGCCAAGCCTGGCCGCTTCAGAGTCGGCGTTCACGGCCACTATGAACGGCTTGCCCTCAAACAGGTCCACCGTCAGTCCCGGCCCGCTGGTGGGTAAGGCAGGATGGTAGTTATCCAGCCAGGAATGGGTATCTTTCAGCTCATTGACCAACTGAAACAGCAAGCGGTAAAACTGATCGGCGCTGGCGGCAGGGTCGAGCCGCTTCTGGTAGCGCCGGCAAACCTCGCCCCAGTCAATGGACTTCAGCTCGAAGTCGGCATAGGTCTCATCAATGGCCTGGCACAGGAAGTCGAAGTTCTCACGCTGTTCTTTGGCTGAAAGAACCCGTGCCGGCTAGAGCCCGGCCGGCGCCGAGCCCGGGGGTAACATAGCCCTTGCCAACTGGCAGGCTGTTGGAGGAGGCCCCTGATTTGGGCGGCGGCGTGCCTTCGTCCTGGCGCGACAAGACGAGCACGCCCTCCTCCACCTGGTAACGGAGGCCGAACGGCTTAAGAATCTGTTCCAAAGCTTGAGCGCAGGTCTTGCCCTCGATGGCCACGTTCCGCACCCACTGGCGGCAAAGCGGGTCGGTTTGGGTAAAGGATTTCTTCCAGTCATATCTCAGGCCCACCTGCTCCGCCAGACTCTGAACAATGTCCTGCACGCTGGCTTGCTCGCTCGTGTACTTTACCTTGCTTCCCAACCGGGGGTCGGCGGGACCTGCTGGCGCTTGGGCCAATGTTCTCTGCTCCAGGGCGAGCGCCGTCAACAGAAGTCCGCCGGCTGCCATGACGAGCGTGTATTTGAGGGTCCTTTTCATAATCTGTGAAACACTTGGGGTACAGTTTGGTTTCGGCAATAGCAAGTGATTGCCGCTCTCAGAGAACGAGACCACGGAGTCACTGCTCCCAGACAGACGTTAACGGTCTTAAGGACCGGCCTGATAGCTTTTGATCCGTGCTTCCTTCGCCGGATACAACGTATCGGTCATCCGAAGCCAGACGTGCTGCGTCAGACGGATACCGTTCATCTGTGGCTGAAAACAATTCGCTGCGGCGGACTGGTTTTGACCGGGATTTCCGACCTCACCTTTCTCTCCGTTACCTCCGTTTGCTTCTGTTTAAGATCGATAGCCGTGAAAAAAATTTAGACTTCAGCCTTTAACCATTAGCCTTTCCCGACATGAACATCCGGGACGTCAGCCATGACCTTTGATCCGGCCAAAATTCCGGAGAGCAAACGCGCCCTGCGTCGCGACCTCGCCGCCCGGCCGATTGCGGAAAAGCTCGCCCTGCTCGACACCCTGCGCGAGCGGGAACTGGCCATCCGACAACCCGGTCACCCGGAAATGGAATTCACCGGCGTCCTCCATGAAGAACCCCCGCCCTATCGCGCCGGGCCGGGGACGAAGTCATCGTAAGTGTCGAGGGACATCCGGTTGGACCGTGGCAGAAATTTGATTGTCACTGTTGCATTTCGGAGTCAGTCTCCGTGGCTGTGCCTGAGCCTGGACGTCAGGCCGCAATTTTCGTCATGAGCAAACCGGCACCCGTTCCACGTAGAGGCCAGATTTGGGAGGTCACTGACGGCTGCGACGCGCAGATTCAGTATCTTTTTTCCGCGCCCATCACCTTGAGCGGTTCTGGCCGGCTCACCGCCGGCGAGCGGGTTTGTATTGTCGACCGAGACCACCGACCCGCAGCCAATCGTGGTGAGTTTTCTGCCGGTTCGCTACGATGAGTTGCATGACAGTCTCGTTCCTCCCGACATCCGCGACACACCGCGCTACAAGGCATACAGGCTCTCGGTGATGACAGGATACTTCCACGAACATTTCAGACTGATCGAGGATGTGGCCTAAAACATTGCTGGCGCCAACGCCGGTTACGCCTCCAGCTCCGCTGTCGGAAACAGGTCAGTTCTTGAGATTGATATAGGCGTTACAGCCCATCGCGGAAATCCTGTTTATGGAGCAGTTTGGCGAGATTGGCCAGCGTGTGCAGATGCTTTTGGAATTGGCCCTGCGGCACGAGAAACAGCATCACCAAATTGACCGGTTTTTCAGAATCTCCAGCCTTGCGCAATCGGCCGCCGTCGCCCACGATGATTTGAAAGCGGCGAATGCCTGAACCACCACGTTTGAAACCAACCACGGCCAACAACCCGGCGGACGCGACGTTTTGGTGGATGATATCATCGCCTATCACGACCGGACCAAGCACCGTCCCGAGCGCTATGCCCGTGGACCGGGCGGCCTCGACTGGGCGACCCAGCCGGATCCGTTTCGCCGTTTTAAAGGCTCACCCGTGCTCAAGCTGCCTTTGGCCAATCGCGACGACACGCCGCCAGCGGCCATCTTGTTCGGCGCGGGAGCCGCGCCGCCGCGAGCGTTCACCCTCGATTCGTTGGGTTGTTTTTCGAATTGTCCATGGGCCTTTCCGCGCGGAAGGAGATCCCCGGCATGAGCTGGTATCTGCGAATGAATCCTTCCAGCGGCAATCTGCATCCGACCGAAGCCTATGCCGTCCTGCCCGCGCGGGAATGGTTGCCGGGCGGAGCGGGGGTTTATCACTACGCACCGCTTGAACACGCCCTGGAACAACGGGCGTGCCGGCCGCGGGACCCCACCCTGGACGAGGACGGATTCTGTGCGGCACTGACTTCCATAACTTGGCGCGAGGCGTGGAAATACGGGGAGCGAGCCTTCCGCTATTGCCAACACGATGTGGGACACGCGCTGGCCGCCCTGCGTTATGCGGCCGCCGTGCTAGGCTGGCGGGTGGCATTGTTGCCGCAGTGGGATGATGCGCGATTGGCTCGGCTGCTGGGCCTTGACCGCACGGAGGATTTTGCCGATGCCGAACGCGAAACTCCGGAACTGCTGGTCAGAGTGTCGGTGAACGAAACGGCGAAGCCGGCCCCATCACCCGTTGCCGATGTGCCGGTCGAATGGTTCGGACGCGCTAACCGGTTGAGTCCATCCCAGGTCGAATGGCCGGCGATTGATGAAGCCATCGAGGTCTCGGAACGAAAAGCCTCGATGGCAGACCAAAACCTTCGGTCCCGCGTTTGTGGCCGCCGCCCTCGCCATCCGCATGCGCCCACACCGTCCGGTCAATTGATCCGGCAGCGCCGCAGCGCGGTGGATTTCGACGGCGTTACCAGCATCACGCGAGAAAGATTTCTGGCCATTCTGGATGCCACGTTGCCTCGGGCATCCGCGCCGCCGTTCGACGCCTGGCCATTTCCGCCGAGGCTGCACCTGGTTCTGTTTGTGCATCGGGTCACGGGACTGGAGCCCGGCATGTACCTCTGGCTCCGCATGCCGGCGGACGAGGAAGCATTGCGGCACGCCTTTCTCAACGTTCCTGATTGGGAAGTCCCGGCGGACCTAGCTCCCACGGTGCCGCTGCGGCGGTTAAGACGGGGAGACCTGCGGGATTTCGCGCGGGCCTTGTCTTGCCAGCAAGACATTGCCGCCGACGGCGCGTTCAGCCTCGGCATGCTGGCACGATTCGAACCGGTCCTGCGGGAACGGGGTGCGGCGGCCTGGCGGGAGTTGTTTTGGGAGGCGGGAATGATCGGCCAGGCTTTGTATCTGGCCGCCGAGGCCGCTGGGGTGCGAGGCACGGGCATTGGTTGTTACTTCGACGATGTGTTGCATGGCGCGCTCGGTTTGAAGGGGCACGATTGGCAGAGTCTTTATCATTTCACCATAGGCGCTCCCGTCGAGGACCTGCGGCTGCGCACGGCCCCGCCGTACGCGCATCTGAAATGAAGTGAAGTGAAGGGGTCCGTCCCGCATTTTGAACAATCTTCGCTCTTGCCGGGCGGCAGCAGAAAGAAGGCTCCCGCCTTCGCTAAAGCTACGGCGCGGCAAGGAAGGCTAAAAATAAATCCTGAAATCCGGTTCGCGTATTTCGCGGTTTGGAATCCGTGTCCATCTGTGTCCATCCACCCTCCGCAGTACTGCTACGGAGGACGGGTCCGTGGTTAAAATCTCTGTCTACAGGTCTCTGACGATTGGTTTCGGCCCAAAAAGTCGTTTAAATCCATTTTTCGGTTCGCGTGACAGGTGACAGGACTTTGAAGGGCAACTCCGGTTTCGCTAAACTGTTGACGTGAACCGCGTCAGGGTGAACGGATGCGGTAGAAACGGCGGGGATAATTTGTCCATTGGGGGTCGCTGAAATAAATCGGACCGTTGGTGAGCGTGCAGTTTTGAAGGGTTGTCCAGACCGCTCCGGTCAGGTTCGTAGCCGTTTCCACTACCAAGGGGATGCCCGCCGTCCCAGCGATGTTGAAACCGAACCGGTTGGTACGCACCCCGAAGTTGCCGTCATGGGTCTGCAGTTGCGGGTTCCACAACACGGCTGGATAACCGGCAAATGTCGAGCCCCAACGCTTTGTCTCCGGCAGATAATAAACCGTTACTGGATCTCCCTGAAGTATTCCTACCCCCAGGTTGGTCGGGGCATTTCCGGTAAAAAAGACCGCTTTCAGGTTGTACATGCCGCCCAACGCGTAATCGCCGATGCTGGTGACCCCGGCGGGGATGACGAGCCAGGTAGGGTTGCAATACGTGAACGCCCAACTGTCGATATTAGTCACTCCACTGCCGATCACCAGATTGGTCATACCCGTGCAGTTATAAAAGGCGTCCATCCCGATGCTCGTGACGCTGTCGGGAATCACCATACTGGTCAAACTGCTGCAATCCCGGAAAGCGTACTGGCCAATGCTGGTGACGTTGGTTCCCAGAGTGACTTGCGCCAGGCTGCCGCAATCCTGGAAGGTCAAATCCCCGATGCTGGTGACCTGGTTCGGAATTATCATGCTGGTGAGGCTGCTGCAGGACAAGAACGCCCAGCTGTTCAGGGTGACCAGACTGGTGGGCAAGGTGACATTGGTCAGGCCACTGCACGAGGCAAATGCCGCGGATCCGATCGATGTGACGTTGGTTCCGATGACGACGTTGGTCAGGCCGGAACAGGAATCGAATGCGTCGTCGCCGATGTTGGTGACGTTATTGGGGATAGTGATTTGGGTCAGGCCGGCGCAAGGATAAAACGCCCAGGCCCCGATGTTGGCGAGATTGGTGCTCAGGGTGACCGACGTCAAACCATAGCAATCTTCGAACTCCTCGTCGCCCATGCTGACGACGCCGTTTCCCATGACGACGTTGGTCAGGGTGGTGCATTCCCAGAACGACCGGTAGCCGATGCTGGTGACCGTGTCGGGAATGGTGATGCTGGTCACATTCGGAGCGGAATAGAATCCGTTGAAGGCATAATCATCAATGGCCGTCACCGTCCAGCCATAGATAGTGGCGGGAATAACCACCGGCCCGACGGGGCCTACGTAGCCCTCGATGGTGAAATGCCCGTCAGTGCCCATCACGGCAAAATCGGAATCCGGCTGCGCCGCGGCCGTCAGCGTCCAAAGCGCCATCGTCACCACTACCCACCTCAGATGAAGGATCCTCATAACTCCGAATAGCGGATTCTAACAGCGCTTAACCCCAGCTTCAAGCGACAAATCAACGCTCAACGGAAAAGCAACCGCCAATGGGAATCGGAGTCACACCTAAACATTCTACATTTGACCAGGTTTTCCGCTCAGTCAGTTGTTGTTGACTGTTGAGATCGGACCCTCCGTCACATTTCCTGAAGGCTAAATGCTGAAGGCAGCATCGGCACTGAAAATCACTTTGGCATTTAGCGTTTGTCCTTTAGCCTTTCTGGCCATGAGCGAATCCCAATGCACCTGCGATCGGCGGCCTTGGGCAATGACCATCCATAATTTACTTCCAGGAGTGCTCTGTGCCGTTTGGGTTGCACTTGCCGGCTGTGGCGGAAACCCGCCGACACCCACGTCCAATCCCACGGCGATGAATGTTCCGGTCATCTCCTCCCAGCCACCGCCGGTGGCGGGATCCATCATCCAGGAAACAAATGCGGATTGGGGTGTTCTGCTCCATCAGGGAAAATACCGGGTGATTAATAACGTCTGGAACAAGGGCATCGCCGACGGGGCTTTCCAGCAAAAGGTGTTTTTGGAGACGCTGGACGGAAAGGACGCGTTCGGCTGGCAATGGTCCTGGCCAAGCGCCCGGGATGTGATGGCCTATCCCGAAGTGGCCTATGGCGATAAACCATGGGACCCGCCCTCCGGCCTTGCGAGCGAATTCCCGTTCCAGGTGAGTTCCAGGAAAATAACGGTGCGTTACGATATCCGGCTCACTGCCACGGGGACATACACCTTGGCCTTTACGCTGTGGGGCATTTCCAACACCAATAATCCAAAGGGTTCCATTACTCAGGAGATTATGATTTGGACTGCCAATCGCGGGGGCACCCCGGCGGGAACGAAACGCGGAACTCTGCTGGCGAGCGGTGTCACGTTCGACGTTTACGTCAATCCCAATCAAGCCGACAATTCGGAAGCCAATAAAAGCCGGTGGACTTACGTGGCCTTCGTGGCGCGGACGCCGCTGCTGAAGGGGCAGCTGGATCTTGACGTCATGACGGATTATTTGCTGAAGCAAGGGATAATGGCCAACAACACTTTTTTGACGAGTGTGGAACTGGGCACCGAAATTTCAGGCGGGGAAGGCACCGTGGAGTTTCTTGATTATGCGATCATGGTGGCAGGCAAATAGCAGCCAACTCAGGTCCAATGCAAGGTTGTGAAGGGGTCAGTCCCGCATTTTGAATCATCTTCGCTCTTGCCGGCCTGCGTCGGGGCAGTGGAGGGAAGGCTGAAGTTCTGAAAGCTGAAATCGGAAATTCAATTCTTCGTTGCTTGGTTCCTTCGTTGTTCAATCCGCGTCATCGGCGTAATCCGCGGTTTTTATGCGACGCTACAGGTTTGTGCCTTTTGCGCCTATCTGCGGCAACCTGCAAGAGCAACGGATTGGTCGTCACTTCGGTTTGGGACCCCTCACTTTGCGTGTTCCACCCGGCCAGATGCGGCGCTATTCCTTCTGCCCAACCAGAGTGAGCGGCCCCTCGAGTTCGACTTTGATCACGGTTGCATCGGGATCCATTGCCTCCAGCGGGACATCAGCGATGAGAATGCCGGGCTGATTGGCCCAGAGCGCTTGCATGAAGCGGCGATATTTCAATTCGCCACCACCGACGACGCTGATACGTTTGATGGTGTTGCGGATTCCCTTTACGTACAGACCATCCGCGGGGTGGTCGTAGCAGACCAGGTAGAGCACGGTGCGATCCTTGCTCAGCAGGCTGGGGCCGTAATAATAATCCTTGGGAATGCCGGCAACGGTGCCGTACAGAGCTTCGGCATGCTTGTGGGTCCAGCGTCCGAGGCCGAGGAGGACTTTTTCCTGTTCCGGCGTGATGGTGCCATCGCTGCGGGGGCCTATGTCGAGCAGCAGGTTGCCCCCCTGCGAGGCGCATTCGGTGAGCAGCCGGACAATCTGCCGCACGGATTTGAAATTATGGTCCCGTTTCTGGTAGCCCCAGGAATCGTTGATGGTCATGCAGAGTTCCCACGGACCATTCGGCGCGATCACCGGGAGCGCCTGTTCCGGAGTTTGATAATCCCCGTAGCCTTGCATGCGGCTGTTCAGGATCACCCCGGGGTCCCACTGCTTGAGCTTCTTACGCAACTCGGCCATTTTCCATTGCCCGGCCGAGCGTTCCCAGTCGCCGTCAAACCAGAGCAGGTCCGGGTGGAATCGCTCGCAAATTTCCTGGAGCTGGGCGTCATGGAAGGCCAGAAACCGGTTCCACGCTTCCGGATTTTCGGGCCCCTGCGGATAGGAAAACCGGTTGGTCCGGTCCTGCGCGGAAGCGCCGCCTGGATTGAGTACGCTGGCGTAGTCCGGGTGGGACCAGTCCAGATGCGAGAAATACAAACCCACCTTCAAACCGTTCTTGCGCAGTGCGTCGCAGTAAGGGCCAATCAGGTCGCGGCCGGCGGGCGAACCGTCCTTGGCGTTAAGTTTGCTCTGCGCGGTGTCCCAGAGGGCGAACCCGTCGTGGTGTTTGGACGTAAGGACGGCATAGCGGGCTCCGGCGGCCTTGAACAGTTCGGCCCACTTTTCGGGATTGTAATTTGCAGCGGTAAAGGTTTTGGCCTGCGCCATGTAGGTTTCATAAGGCGTGTCCCCGTTGCGAAACGCCCACGACTCGCTGCCGTTGCCTGCGGAATAGATGCCCCAATGAATGAAAATTCCCAGGCGGGCGTCGGTGAACCAGGTCATGTCCGGTTTGTCAGTGAGAACCGGCGGCCTGGACTCGTCAGCGGCGAACAGACCGACACTGGAGAACATGGCCAGGGCAAAGCCGGCAACTGCGGAAACTACAGGCTTTGGCACCCGAAGGGCGGGACTCTTGGATTTGAGGATCATATGGTTGCAGTGTTGTCGTTCCGAAGCCGTTTCGACAAGTTGAAACATTGTTGTGCGGTCATGAACCGCTGCCGGAAATCCCTCCTCAGATTACGGGTGATGGTAATCGGGTCGTTCCTGGCACCCTGGCTGTCGCTTGCGCCGAAGCCGGACGATTTCCCGAAGCGGTGGCAATCGCGCAGCGCGCCCGGCAACTGGCCGGGACACAATCCAACACCATACTGGCCGATGCCATTCGATCACAACTGAAACTCTATCAAGCCGGCGTCCCGTTCCATTTGCACTGAACAAACACATTAACCTGGATCAGTCCCCTAGTATTGGAGGCATTGCCGGTTTGCCGGCTCGCCAATTAAAAAACCAATTCCTGCGTCTTAATTTTTTATCAGGTAAGAAGTTATCGGGAATAGTTCAAGTGGCCCATGCAGAATTATTCAAACCATGATGCCGTCAAATTCAAGCTTGTGACCGCGAAGGTGCGAGACAGGATTTAATCCCATATCCTTCAGTTGATCTGCCTTGTATTTAAGCTGTGAACATAATCTCTAAATCTCATTTTATCTGCATCTTTAATGCTGTATTCCGGGATTAACTTCAATCCATTTGCCACCATGGGGTCTTGTTTGAACATTTTCCGCACGACATCGTCTTCCAGAAAATTTGCCAGGCTCAAAAAAGCCATTGCCTGATCCAACACCAGGAAATCAGGATCGACTTTTCCGGTGTCTGTGTTGAGGGCGTCGTGAAAACCAAACGCGTGCTCTCTGCCATTGATGACGATTGGCGCTCGTGCCCCCATTTGTTCCAGCTTCCTTAAATTGTTTACAACCGCCTTGGGATAGAAACCTATGGCCAACATGCAGGCATGGGGAGTCACCACGCTATCTCTAATCTGGCCCATTCCCAGATAACCGCCATCGGGATTTTGAGAAGCGGACCACCCCCACACCGGCGAGCCAATTTTTTTGGCATGAACAATCTGGGCGAAAGCGAAATTAGCTTCGGAGTAGCCGAGCTTTGTTCCTGTTTCGTCAAGGAACATGCCACATATAAACTGCATGAAAAGTCCGCCCCCCTGCCAGCCTGGCTTGAAATACTTAAGGCCATACCTCTCCTCCATGTCGGCTTTGCCCATAAGATGATGGTCCCATGTGGTTGACGGCACCTTGCCGGAAGCGACCATAAGAAATGCTCCGAGCAGCTTGTCTTCGCCACGGCTTATGAATACCGGGCGGTTTACAGTTTTATTGATAATATCAAATTCATAAAAGATTTTTCCTGTTTCAGGCTCGTAAAAAATGCTCCAATTGATTTTGTTCAGCATTTTGGAGCACTCATCTGAGAGCTGCGGAAACTCCTGTCGCACTAGAATAAGGCCGGCGGGAAGTTTATTGTAATCTGAAATATTATTGGGGCCGGCATAGGCATTTGTGTCGCCCGTAACGCTCAGCCAATTGTTATACAAATAATTCCAATTTTGGATTTTTTCAAGGCTCCTCAAAACCTTGCTGATCTTAAGGATTGCATCCTCCTCCTTTATATAACCAAGTCTATGAGCGACCGCTATACTTGCTAGATATAGCCCCACGTTTGTCGTGTTGGACTTTTCCGGCTTTGTGTTGGAGTCGTATGGGAAACCTGTTTCTGGAGCAACATAGAAATCAATGTAGTTCCAGGTATCCTTCATGACCTGTTCCAAGTAGGCTATATCTGATGGCTGAAGTTCGTCTTTTGGGGTTGAAAACGCAGAAGTACAGCAAAAAACAAATATAAATCCATACCAGACGGTGTAATGTGGAAGTCTTTTCATTTTGGATAATCGTTGGCTACGAAATGGTGTTGGGTCTTTTAGTGCAAATATAGATTGTCGTTATTAATTGGGATTTCCCATTTGGTTTCTTGTCCACGACCAGCGTGGGGCTTTTTCGCGATACTGTTCCTGCTCCATAAATTTACAAGGCCTTTTTCCAGTCCGCCTTCCGTTTTTCTCTGGCACAGGGGGTGTTCCGATGACTTAACAGCCCGGCGTCAGACGTGACCTTGGAACCGTGAAATTCCAGCTTCAAGCGACTATCGAAAGTCACCCGCAGAGCCTGCTTTTTGGCTGCACCCATTGGATTCTACATTTTCATTGGTTTGACAAAGATGGCAGCCTTTGCTTATGCGGCTCCATTGTAAGTCAATAACATCAGCTTGTGAAGTTAATCCGGGAAATCCGGGATTAAAGATGCGGAACTTCAAATTTTCCTGTCCCCATTGCGGCCAGTACATCAGTTGCGACATCTTGCCTCCCATCTTCCTTGATTTCAAATGGAGGCCGGCAGATGCCTGCCCTGCGCTGCTGCCCGTGAACAAAAACGTGAATAGAAGTTCACACAACCGTCACACGATTGTAACCTGCCGAAAGTATCTTGCTCACGTCGGTCGTGATTATGAAAAAAATTCTCATACTGACGGCAAGTTTCGGGGATGGGCACAACGCCGCCGCCCGCAGTCTGCGCGACGCCGTCGAACAACTTGACGAAGACGCGCGGGTGGAGGTGCTCGATTTGTTCGCCGACAGCTACGGCGCGTTCAACACCCTGGCCTGCAAAACCTACCTCGGCGTGGTGCAATACGCCCCGAGCTTGTGGGGCGGTATTTACTCACTGCTCGACAAGTCGCCGCTCGTGGAAAAACAGCTCGGCAATTTCTCCCGTTTGCAGAAGACGCTGGAACGAATCCTCGCCGAGGCCCAGCCCGACTGCGTCGTTTCCACCTACCCGGTCTATGCCCACGTCATCCAGAAAATTTTTCGCGGTCATAACGAACGGCCGTTCCGCCTCATCACCGTCGTGACCGATTCCATCACCGTCAATTCCGCGTGGTACCGCGCGGCCAACGATTATTTTTGTGTCGCGAATGACGCCACGGCCGAGGCATTGCGCAAAGGCGGTGTGCCGTCGGAAAAAATCAAGGTGTTCGGTTTTCCCGTCAACCTCGCCTTCACGCAACCGCCGCTCAAAAAACTTCCCCTGCCCGTTGGCAACGAACCGCGCCGCGTCCTTTACATCATCAACACCGGCAAGAAAAAGGCCGGCAAGGCGATTGACCGGCTGCTCGAACTGGACAATATCCATCTCACGGTCACCGTCGGGCGCGACCCGGAATTGCGTGCCAAACTCGCCGAGCGCACGCGCGACCACGCCGACCGCGTCCGCGTTCTCGGCTGGACGAACCAGATGCCGGAGTTGATGATGACGCACCATCTCGTCATCAGCAAAGCCGGCGGGGCGACCGTGCAGGAGGCCATCGCCGCGCAATGCCCGATGATTGTCAACCAGGTCATCCCCGGCCAGGAGGAAGGCAACGCGCAATTGATCGAAAAATTCAAGCTGGGCGCGGTCGTCGAAAAAAACCGCGAGGTCGCCGAGTGCGTGGAGAAGGCCTTTGCCAAAAAGGCCGCGCTCTGGAGCGAATGGCGCGAGAACCTCAACCGCATCAGCCGTCCCGACGCCGCGCTGCGTATCGCGGAATTGGCGCTGGGCGAATACGGGCCGGACGATTCCAGCCGCAAACGCGTCAAACTCTTTGACTCGGCGCCCGACCGCGTTATGCGCGCCGCGCCGCGCGTCAATGGTGACCAGCCGCAGATGCTGCTCTGCGATTTCCACATCCATTCGAATTATTCCGACGGCAAATTGAGCGTGCCGGAAATCATTGATTTTTACGGCGAGCACGGTTTCGATTGCATCTGTATCACCGACCATCTGGCCGATCCCAGCCGGCTGATTGGCAAGCTGGCCGAACTCGCCCATTGCACGCTCGGCCAGGACCAGGTGGAAGAATATTTCGCCGTGATTGAGCGCGAACGCCGGCGCGCGTGGCGCCGATACAAGATGCTCGTGCTGACCGGCATCGAGTTCAACAAGGACGGTTACACGAAGAAAACCTCCGCGCACCTGCTTGGCGTTGACCTCAAAAAGCCGATTGATCCCTCGCTCGACATTCCAAAAATCATCGGAAAAATCCACGAACAGGGCGGCCTCGCCATCGCGTCGCACCCGCACATCATGAAAAGCGAGTGGGGCAAGAACACGCTCTATTTTTGGGAAAACCAGGACGTCTTCGCGCCGCTGCTGGATGCCTGGGAAATTGCGAATCGCGACAACATTTTCAACGACATCGGTCTCAAACGCCTGCCGTTCATCGCCAACAGCGACTTCCACAAACCCAAGCACATCTACTCGTGGAAGACGCTCATCCACTGCGAGAAGGACCCGGAAGCCATCAAGGATTGCATCCGGCGCAACGAGCACATCGCCATCACGCTCTACCGCGATTTTGGCGGTGTCCCGCAGGCCCGCCGTCACAGCTTCGCCACCTTCGCCGAACCCGTGCATTACTGGCAGGACCGGCTCCCGCTGCATGTGGTGAATGGATGAGCGGGAGACGAGGTAAGGAGTCTCTGACTACTCTTGTGTTCTGGGAACCGGGTTCTGGCGTCTTGGATATCAGAGTCTCGTCACCTCGACCCCTACAATTTCAACTTTTCCGGGCCGCCCAGATTTCCCTGTGCCTCTCCAACCAGCTCACGGATGCGGCGCGCATCGCGCTTCCGGTGACCGTGGCTCGCCAGCGGGTCGGAGCCACCGGATGATTCGATCAAAATGTCCGACCAGATGATGCCGGTCTTGATGTGCACGGACGCCACCTTGGTGATGCTGATGCTGATTTCGTCCTTGCTGAACCACGACCGTTTGTGCCGGATGACCGCCTTGTCGGTCACCTCGATGACGGTGGGAAACAGGAAATTCCCGCGCGTCCACCGGCTCGCCTGAAATGTTTCCGAAGCCACGACCGCAGGATGAACGGTCTAATGGATTTAATCAACTGGATTTGAATTTCGACGGCTGTTGCGCGCGGACGTGTTCTTGCTAAACTCCGGCCATGAAATCCTGCCTCGGGAGATTTTACCTCGTCTGCTCGCTGGCTCTCATCGTTGGTTGCTCCTCCTGTTCGCGGCATCACCACGCGTCCAAACAGCCCGGCTTCGAGTCATTCTTTAATTCCGGGGCCAACAAGTGCCAGTTGGGGGATTACAGCGGCGCCGTCGCTGATTTTAACAAGGCCATCGAGCTGAACCCCACCAATGCCGATGCCTACATCAACCGCGGCGAAGCCCGGAGCCATCTCAATGATTTTGCCGGGGCCGTTGCCGACGACACCAGGGCCCTCGAATTGAATCCTCAATATCCCAATGCCTACTACATTCGCGGCAACGCCAAACTTCATCTCGGCGATTATGCCGGAGGTGTCGCTGACTTTAACAAAGCCATCGAACTGAATCCGCTGTATCCAAATGCTTACCTCGTCCGTGGCAACGCCAGGTTCCGTCTCGGAGATTACACCGGCACCATCGCGGACGAAACGAAAGCCCTTGACCGGGTTCCCGATAACGTGGATGCCTGCATCAGTCGGGGCAACGCCAAGGTCATGCTCAAAAGTTACTCCGAGGCCATCCCTGATTTTAACAGAGCCATCGAACTCAGTCCGAATTACGCCCCCGCCTACTATTCCCGCGGCACTGCCGAATCCGGGCTCATCTATTACGCCAGGGCCCTAGCCGATTTCGACCACGCCATCGAACTCAATCCGGCCTACACGGATGCTTTTGGCGCTCGCGGCGCCGTCAAATACAACGCCAAAAAATACCAGGAAGCCGTGGCCGACTTCGACCAGGCCGTCGCACTCAATCCCGGATACACCTACGCCTACTGGAACCGGGGCACCGCCAAGCTTCGGCTCGCAGACTATGCCGGGGCCATCGCCGATGAGACCAAAGCCATCGAACTGAATCCCCGATACGCGGATGCTTACGGCGCCCGCGGCAGCGCAAAACAAAATTTAAAAGATTACAACGGGGCCATCGCCGACTGCACCAAGGCCATCGCGCTGAATCCCAATTATGCCGCGGCCTACTACACCCGCGCCCTCGCCAAATATGAACTCCGGGACTATGACGGTGTCATTGTTGATTGCACCAGGGCCATCCAGCTGAACCCGCAAGACGCGATGGCGAATGACTCCCGCGGTCTGGCCAACCAAAAACTTAAAAATTACGACGACGCGCTCGCCGACTTCAGCAAGGCCATCGAACTGAATCCCGAATCTGCTCCCTGCCTGGTGGACCGGGGCCGGGTGAAATTCGACCTCAACGACTTCGCCGGCGCGATTGTGGATTGCGATCACGCAATCGAATTAGACGAAAAAAATGCCGATGCCTATGTCGCGCGCGGCGAAGCCAAACGCATGCTTAAAGATTTCGGCGCGTCCACGGCAGATTTCAACCAGGCGATTGAATTGAATCCCAAAAACGCTTTGGCCTATTCGTATCGCGGCCTCACCAGGAACAACCTCAAGGATTACGCGGAAGCGCTCGCCGACTGTTCGAAGGCCGCCGAACTCGATCCCCAAAATGCCCGGGTACGGGAAAATCTTGGGTATGTCCAGAACGACCAGTCGCAATTCCGACCCGCTTTGGAAAGTTTTCGCAAATCACTCCAGCTCGATCCTTTGCCGGATTATCCCCGCTTCCGCGTCTGGCTCCTCCGCGCCCGCGCCGGTGAAGCGGCAGACGCCACCCGGGAACTGGCCGAACACGTGAAATCCCTCCAAGGCGCGCGGACGTCAGACTGGACCGCCCGGATTGGACAGTTCCTCACCGGCAGCCTCACCGAGGAAGATTTCCTGAACATGGCCAGGACTTCCGCCCGGAACTCGAAAGGGCAAACCGTTCAGTTTTGCCAGGCAAATTATTATGCGGGCATGAAACACCTTCTCGCCGGCGACAAGGAAGGCGCAATGGTCCTTCTAAAAAAATGCCTTGGCACAGGCGAAAAGGGCTGCCTGGAGTACAGCAGCGCCACGGTGGAGCTGAATGCACTGAAAAAGTAGCCTTCGCCTGAAACGTTTCCGAAGTCGCCGTTCTTAATCATTTGCGCCGCGAACAGGTGCCGTCAGCGGCTTGCCGTTGTGTGAAGGCCCGAGCTTCAACAGGAATGGCACGGCGATTTTTGCCCACTCCTGCGGCGCGGGATACGATGAGGCTGAACCCCCGAAGGAACGGCGCAACATGTCGGTGTCAATGATGCCGGGATCGAACGGGACCGCGGCCATGCCCGGCGGCAATTCTTGCGCTAGCGCCTGCGTGAGCCCTTCAATCGCCCATTTCGTCGCGCAATACGGCGCAACCTCCGCGTCGGTGGAACGGCCCCAGCCGGAACTGAAATTTACAATCACGCCGCTCTTGCGCCGGACCATCGCCGGCACAAAATGCCGGATGACATTCGCCACGCCTTTGATGTTCACGTCAATTACGTCGGAAAATTCCTTCACGGGAACTTCCCACAGTGGCGCGTTGCCATTGATGAGACCGGCGTTGTTGAGCAGCAAATCCGGCGGACCCTGCGATGTCAAAATTTGTTTCGCCCAACGGGCAACTTGCGCATCGTCCGCCACATCCACGACGGAAAAATCATGTGGCGCGGCGAAGTGTTTCCGCAATTGCTCGATTTCACTTTTTGAGCGTCCACAGCCAGCCACAACGTGGCCGAGCCGGATGAATTCCTCCGTCATCGCGCGCCCGAGTCCGCGGGTGACCCCGGTAATTAAAATCGTTTTGCCGTTGGGCATGATTTGATTCTGGATTTCAAGCGGGCGCGGCTCAAGGTAATCTTCGCCCGTGCAAATCATCACCCTGACCACCGATTTCGGCACGCAGGACTGGTTCGTTGGCACGATGAAAGGCGTCGTCCTCGGCATCGCGCCGCGCGCGGCCATCGTGGATATCACGCACGAAATCCCGGCGGGCGACATTCGCGCCGGGGCGTTTGCGCTGGCAGCCGGTTATCGGTTCTTCCCGAAAGGAACGGTGCATGTAGCCGTGGTGGACCCGGGTGTCGGCGGCGCGCGCAAGGCCATCGCGGTGCAAACGGCGGATTACCTTTTCGTCGGGCCGGATAATGGCGTGCTCTCCTGCGCTTTGGCGAAGGAGAAAATCAAATCGGTGCACCGGCTTGAAAACACAAAATACTTTTTACAGCCGGTCAGCTACACTTTTCACGGGCGTGACATTTTCGCTCCTGTCGCGGCGCATCTGAGTCGGGGCGCGCCAATCCACAAACTTGGTCCGGCGCAAAAGGATTTTATCCGGCTGTCCAGGCCCCAACCGCGCGTGCGGCAAAACCGGATTGAAGGCGAAGTGGTTGTCATTGACCGGTTCGGCAACGCGATTACGAACATTGAAAACACATGCTTGAACCCGAAAACTGAAGTTGTGCCGGGCCGGAGGCCGGCGCTCCGATCAAATTCGGTTTCCGGGTTGAACGCCAGCGGCGAAGTCTTTGCCGGGCGCAGGCGGCTTTGCCGGGTAAAGGCGTTCTATCAATCGGTGCCGACGGGTCAAGCCGTTGCCGTGCCCGGCTCAAGTGGTTTTCTGGAAATCGCCGTCAACGGCGGTTCCGCTGCCAAACGTTTCGGGTTGAAAATCGGCGACCGAATCAGTATCTGCCGGTGTTGAGCCAGCAATCCCGCCTTGCGGCACCAGTCCGGTTGGATGGAAAAGCGCCAGAGGACTGGCGCAGTCCAAGACGCTTCGCGCAGTTCGCAACGCAGTAAAAAGCTTTGCGTTGTGGAGTGCGGCGGCCCTCCGCCGCTTTTGAAGTTTGCGGACATGCATACGTCCGCCTCCTTACGTCGGCGGCTACGGCGCGCGATATTTTTCAACCCCTCGGATTGAATTTGGATTCGTGCGCGATCTGCTCCCACAATTTTCTTTCCACATCCGAAACCCTGGCCGGCACGGCAATTTGCGCAACCACCATCAAGTCGCCGCGCGGGCCGTTGCGGGCCGGCAGGCCGCGTCCGCGCACGCGCAGTTTCTGTCCGCTTTGAGTTCCCGCGGGAATTTTGATGTTCACGCGTCCGTCGAGCGTCGGCACGGAAATTTCCGCGCCCAGCACGGCTTCCCACGGCGCCAGTTCCGCTTCGTAAATCAAATGGTGGTCTTCGACCTCGAAATCAGGATGCCTGGCCAGCCGCACGCGCAAATACAAATCGCCCGCCGCGCCACCTCCCGGACCGGTTTCGCCGCGTCCGGCCACGCGTAATTTCTGGCCTTCGGTCACGCCGGGTGGAATTCTCACCTGATACGTTTCGGTTTTTACCGAGCGGCCCACGGGGCGGCGCACGTTGACCGAACGCACCGAACCGTGCATGGCTTCCTCGAGCGTAACCATGATGTCGCCTTCGATGTCGCGCCCGCGCTCGGCAAATTCCTCTTCTTCGGCAAACCCGCTGCGCGGACTGAAACCGCCGCCACGCATGCGTGAACCGAAGAAATGTTCGAAGAAATCGCTGAAGCCCGTGCCGCCAAATTGAAATTCAAATTCCTGGCCACCCGCGCCCTGTCCGCGAAAAGTCTGGCCGCCGGAGGAACCATCCCATCCGGGCGGTGGACGAAAGTCCGCGCCGGATTTCCAGTTGGCGCCCAACTCGTCGTATTTTTTCCGCTTGGCCGGGTCGCTTAAGACTTCGTAGGCCTCGTTGATTTCCTTGAATTTCTCCTCGGCGCGCTTTTTGTCCTTGGCGACGTCGGGATGATATTCGCGCGCGAGCTTGCGGAACGATTTCTTGATTTCCGCATCGTTCGCAGTTCGCGGCACGCCGAGAACTTCGTAGTAATCTTTGTATTGAACGGGCATAACCTCGCCGCCGGTGATGGCAACGCTGCGGAAGCATGTGCCCGCGCGGGAATTTTGTCAAAATGTTGCCGGAGCCGGCAAAGCCAACACCCTATTTTGCCTTCGCCGCGTTGTCCACGCTGAGGTAGCTCGTGCCGGCAAACCCGCCTTCGCGGCGCCAGATTTTCAGCAAAATTGGATTGCCCCGGGCCTGTTTGCAAAGCTCGACCGCCCGGTCGGCGTTGGTAACGGGATGATGATTGATTTCCACGATGACGTCGCCTTTTTGAAGGCCGGCGTCGGCGGAATTCGAGTCCGGGTCAACATCCGTAACCACCACGCCCGGGACATTGTCCGAAAGCTGCAATTGTTGACGGACGGCCTGGTCCAAATCCGCAACCGTCACGCCATCAAGCGCGTCGGTTTTTGAAGTCACTGAACCGGAACCGCTCCGGTCGTTCTCATTTTCCCCGGTCTGATCGGGTAGCTCGGCCAGAGCAACGGCAACGGTTTTCTCTTGACCGTCACGGATCAGCTTTACGTTGATCTTGGTTCCCGGCGCCAGATCGGAAACGATCAGGCGCAAGCTGTTGGCATCGGCGACTTTTTGGCCGTTAATCCCGGTGATGACATCGCCGGACTTGATGCCGGCCGCTTGCGCCGGCGTGTTGGTTTCCACGTCACGGATGAGCGCGCCGCTTTGATCGGGCAACTTGAAGGCTTCAGCCAGGTCCGGCGTGACGTCCTGCAGGGTAATGCCGAGATAACCGCGCGTGACCTTGCCGCCGGCAATGAGGCGCTCCATCACATGGCGGGCCAGACTGATGGGCACGGCAAAGCCGACACCCTCGCTGCCACCGCTGCTGCTGGCAATCCAAGTGTTGATGCCGATGAGCCGGCCTCCCGCATCCACCAGCGCCCCGCCGGAATTCCCCTTGTTGATCGCGGCATCGGTCTGGATAAAATTTTCATAACCATTTACCCCATAGTGGCGCCCCAGCCCACTGATGATGCCCATCGTCACCGACTGGCCGAGACCGAAGGGATTGCCGATGGCGAGCACGACGTCACCGACTTCCAATTGGTCGCTGTCGCCCAGCGTGATGGCGGGCAAATCTTTTGCGTCAATCTTCAACACGGCCACATCTGTCGCCGGGTCGGTGCCAACCACTTTGGCAGTAAATTTTTTGCTATCACTATCGCCGACCGCCACTTTGATTTCGTCCGCGCCTTCCACGACATGATTGGCCGTCAAAACGTAACCATCCGGTGAAATGATGACCCCGGAGCCGAGGCTTTGCTGCCGCCGCGTCATTTCACGATTGTCAAACTGGTCGCCAAAAAACTGCCGGAAAAACGGATTGAAACGCAGGTGTACGATGTGGGTCGAATAAATATTCACCACGCTGGGCGCGGCCTTTTTGACAACGGGCGAAAAACTGGTGCCGAGTTGCGGGCTGCGTTCGAGCGTGGTGTTGTCAATTTTTATGGCCGGGCCGGGATCCTTGCCCCAGGAAGTCAGATGAAAGACGATGCTGACGGCCAATGCGGCCGCCAGCACCGAAAAAAAGCCCGCCAGCGATCTCGAAATCAATTTCATAACTCTCCGAAAATTGACACCCCAAGGGCGCAAATGTTCAAAGAGCGGCCGGCAGCGCGGCTATTGCGGCGGCGGGGTCTTTACGTCCCCCGACTTGATCACTTCAATCTTCGCACCATTCTTCAGTTCCTCGGCGGAGGGCACTTTGATGATGTCGCTGGTGAGCGGCTGACTGCCGGCGGCCGCAGACGCGGGCGGAGGCGGGCTTTGCGTTGAAAGCAGTTCAACGTCGAAAATCAAAACGGAATTGGGCGGGATGCCGGGCCGGCCCCGCTCACCATAAGCCAGTTCCGAGGGTATGAACAACTGCCACCGGGAGCCAACCTTCATTTTCAAGAGCGCCTCTGTCCAGCCGGGAATGACGTTTTTGACGGGAAATCGCGCGGGCTGGCCACGCTTGAAGGAACTGTCGAACTCCTTGCCATCCAATAGCGCGCCGCGATAATTCACCGTCACGATGTCCGTGTTCGTGGGCATGGCGCCGATGCCGTTGGTGATGACTTTGTATTGCAGGCCGTCCGGTAACGCAACGATGCCGGGGTTGTTTTTGTTGGTGGCCAGAAAGGCGTCGCCCTCGACCTTGTTTTTGGCGGCGAGTTCTTCGCGCATTTTTTGCTGCTTGGCGGTAAATTCTTTTTGAAATGCCATAAGCGTCTCCTGCATCTGCGTCATGGTGATCAGCGTCGTGTTGCTGGACAGCACGTCAGTGATGCCGCGCGCGGTCAGACCGGCGTCAACTTCGATTCCCTGGTTCTGCAAATTGTGGCCCATTGACATGCCAATGGCATAACTGATCCGCGCCTTGTCATCGCTCAAAACGTTGGTCCCGTCGGCAAATAACGGCGCAGCGGCGCCCAGACAAATAATCACAGTACAAATGGTATTTTTCATAGTTTGATTTTGCAGGGACAGATTTTACACCAATCAAATCCAAAACGCAACCCTCTTCTGCAACGGGAAAACCCGGCTTGAAGGAGCTCAAAATGGTTTCGCTGCTGAACGATTCCCGCTATAATCGGTCGAAGTTGTGCAAATCATCATGCGCCATTTGAAA
Source organism: uncultured Verrucomicrobiae bacterium (assembly GCA_963754775.1). GTDB lineage: Bacteria > Verrucomicrobiota > Verrucomicrobiia > Limisphaerales > UBA11358 > UBA11358. The sequence goes on along the minus strand of CAVWHM010000031.1, from coordinate 96,946 downwards.
TTAAAAAACATTGGTTTTATCGCCCTCGCGGCGGTGTTCTGCTTTCTCATCGCCGCCGGTTGCGTTACGACGCGGAAAACTCCGCCGCCGCCACCCGCCGCGCAGGCGCCGGCCGGGCTGAAGCCCGGCCCGAACGACGGCCACATCGCCTATTGGACGGCGCGGTTTCTGGAGGACTATCATTACTCGCAGCAACTGCTGGACAAAGGGACGTCCGGGAAATTTTTCGATGGCTACCTGGAAACGCTCGACCCGCGGCGGGAAAATTTTCTGCAATCGGACCTCGCTGAATTCGCGCATTACCGGACCAACCTCGACGCGCTCACGCTGGGCCGCCACGAAACCGCTGATTTGACGCCCGCTTTCGCCATTTACCAGCGATTCGTCGAGCGCTTCGACCAACACGCCGCTTACGTGGACGAGTTACTCAAGCAGGACAAATTCAAATTCAATACCGATGAACACATCCTGCTGGACCGCAGCCACTCGCCTTATCCCAAGGACCTCGGTGAGGCCCGGCAGCTCTGGTGGCAGCACCTGCGCTACGATTACTTGCAGGAAAAACTCAGCCGCGAAATTTCGCCGACCAATGACAACGTGATTTTGAACCTGCCGAAGTCCGCCACCGACGAAATCACCGAAACGCTGGCGAAGCATTACCGTTGGAGTTTGCAGATGGTCACCAACTGGGACAGTGACAACGTCTTGCAAGCCTACCTCAACGCCCTCGCGCACGCCTACGACCCGCACTCGGATTACCTCAACAACGAGCACGCGCAGGATTTTTCCATCGGCATGAGCCTTTCGCTTTTCGGCATCGGCGCGCAACTGACCGAGGACGACGGCTATTGCACCATCAGCTCGCTCATCCGCGGCGGCCCGGCCTACAAAAGCAAGCTGCTCAAGGAAAAGGACCGCATCATCGCCGTCGCCCAGAGCAATCAGCCGCCGGTCAACGTCGTGGACATGGAGCTTTCCAAGGTTGTCCAACTTATTCGCGGCCCCAAAGGCACCGAAGTCCGGTTGACCATCAGCCCGGCGGATGACCGCGCCGCGCGCCGGGTGCTGACCCTGATACGCGACGAAATCAAGCTTGAAGAGCAAGAGGCCAAAGCCCGATTGATTGAATTGCCGGACGGTGACGGCGGCAGCAACCGCATTGGCGTCATTGATCTGCCGTCGTTTTACGCCACGGTGGATTTGCCCGGCAATTCCGGACACTCGGAAAGAAGCACCACTGCCGATGTCACATGCCTCATCAAGAAACTCAAACAGGAAAAAATCGCCGGTCTGATTCTCGATTTGCGCAGCAACCCGGGCGGCTCGCTGGAAGAGGCCATCAAATTCACCGGCTTGTTCATCAAGGGCGGCCCGGTGGTCCAAGCCCGCAATTCAAACGGCCACGAGACCGTTGATTCGGACAACGATCCCGACTTGCTTTACGACGGCCCGCTGGTCGTGATGGTCAATCGTTTCAGCGCATCCGCCTCGGAGATCGCCGCCGCGGCGCTGCAGGACTACGGGCGCGCCCTGATTGTCGGCGACACTTCCACGTTCGGTAAGGGCACCGTGCAAAGCCTGTATCAGCTGCGGCCGATTATCTGGCCGGCCACCGCGTCCGCGACCAACGACCCCGGCACCCTCAAAATCACCATCCGCAAATTTTATCGCGTCACCGGCGCTTCGACACAATTGCGGGGCGTGATCCCGGACATCATTCTGCCGGACACTCTGAGTTACGGGAAGAACGTGGTCAGCGAACGCACCCTGGACAACGCCCTGGCGTGGGACACGATTCAGCCGGTGAACTACGACAAGCTGAACCTGGTGCAACCCTGTCTCACCCTGTTGCGCGAACGTTCGGATACGCGCGTTGCCACCAACCAGGATTTTATCTACATCCGGCAGGACATCGCGGAGCTCAACGAACCGCAAAGTGATAAACCATTCATCGCGACGCAAAACCATCCGCCCGGCATCGCAGGCCCCCAATCCGTCGCCGGCACGCCCAATCTCCTGTTAAGCAAGTCATACCAAACCCCGGGTACCAAAGATTTTGCGACCCTTAACGAGCGCGAGGCGTTGAAGGAGCGTGAAAAGGCCGTCGCGGAAAACAAGGTCCGTGAGGCGGAGCGCGCCGCGCGCAAAGCGCCCGACGAAAAAATCTATGAATTGACGGTTGAAAATTGCGACCAACCCGGGCTGCCCCCTCTCCCCGGCCAGACGAATGGAATCGCCGCCGCCGGCGCGACCAACGCGGTCGCCACAGCCATTGGGAAAAAATCGCCGCCGCCGATTGATCCGATGCTCGCTGAAACCGAAAACATTCTTGAGGATTACGTTTCGTTGCTGTCAAAAAGCAATATTCTGATAGCGAACCATCCCGATTTATGAAGACGTTCATCGCCTTTCTCTGCGCGTTGTGCGTGGCCGACCGCGTCCTTGCCGATCCTTATACGGCGGCGATACAACAGGCCAAAAACGTCTCCGCCAAAGTCACCAAGGCGGACCAGGGAAATCCAGCCGCGCCGTCGCCCGCGGCACCGCCGCAAACCAACCCGCAACCCGATCCGGTGCTCGAAGCCACCCTGCGGAACATTGCCAGTTTGCGCGCCGATTTTGCCGCCCTCGGCAAGCTGGCCGCCACCAATTCCACCGCCACCCAGAAGCAGTTGTTGATGAACGATCTGGCGACGGCGGCCCAGGGCGCGAAGCCGTCGCCCGCTTCCGTCTCCCAGCTGGCCGATGACCTGGCAACGGCAACCGCCGGGAAGGAAACCGAGGCAGCGTCGCAACAGAAACTGGCGCAGTATGTGCACGCCATCTTCAACAGCTCATATCTTTCACCGGCACAACAACAGATGATATTCGACAGCGTCCAAAAAATATTGCAAAGCGGCGGGGCATCGCCGAACGATGCCACCAACGTCGTCAACGACATCAAAACGATTGCCAAGGAAACCAAGTGATGGCAGGCACCGGAGCAAACAGCCGGAGGGACGAGTTACACAAGTCCAAAAACAATTAAATGTCTGGCATTGGGGACTTGCACAGATCGTCCCCCCAAAGATCCGCGAGTTAAAATGAAACTGCCGGTTTATTTTCTGCTGGCCGCCGCCGCGCTGAATCCGGGCGCCCTGGCGCAACCCACCCAATCTATGAACACAAACAAAACTGAAACCGCCACGCTCGGCGGCGGCTGCTTCTGGTGCATGGAAGCCGTTTACGAACGATTGCCCGGCGTCATCTCCATCACCAGCGGCTTCGCGGGCGGCCACACGGCAAACCCAACCTATCACCAGGTTTGCAAAGGCGACACCGGCCATGCCGAGGTCACGCAAATCGAGTTTGATCCCGAGAAAATCTCCTACGCGAAACTGCTCGACGTGTTCTGGCAGGCGCATGACCCGACCACGTTGAACCGCCAGGGCGCGGACGAAGGCACGCAGTACCGCTCCATCATTCTCTACCACACCGAAGCGCAAAAGCTGGCGGCGGAAAAATCAAAGGCCGGGGCCCAGAAAAATTTTAAGCACCCCATCGTGACTGAAATTGTCCCGTTCACAAATTTTTACAAGGCCGAGGACTATCACCAGGAATATTACGACAACAATTCCACCGCCGGTTACTGCCGGGTGGTGATTGCGCCAAAGCTGGAAAAACTGGAAAAAGAAAGTGATTGAGCCAACCGTGCAGACGCCAAAGTAAATTGGAGCTTGTCTCAAGGCGACGAACCAAAAGTTAGCAATCACGGTCTTTGTACGCAGATGTTCAAAGCTCTTTTCAATGTTGGATGGTCTGCCCCAGTTGAGATTTGGACAGTTTGAAAGGCATGAATAAGCTTATGCAAATGAACCCAGATCCACCCGCCAAGGTCAGCCGCCGACGCGTTTCCACCGAACAAAAGCTCGCCATCCTGCAGCAATGGCAGGCCGGAACGCCGGTCGTTGAATTGTGCCGGACTCATGGTCTGAAAGCTGGAGCCCTTTATCGTTGGAAGAAGCAACTCGATGATGGCCTGCGTGACCATGGCGAACTGGTTCCCAAAAGCCGGCTGCTGCCACTGCAACGCAAGATCGACGAACTGGAGCGAGCCTTGGGACGAAAGGCGCTGGAGGTCGACATTTTAAAAAAGTTCTGCGAACTCAAGGAACTCCGGTTGCCCGAAGGGATGTAATATGTCTGGTCCAACAACTCAACGTTTCCATTGCGCTGACCTGCCGTTCCCTCGGCGTGGCCCGCAGTTGGTTCTATTATCGCCGGCAACCCCGTCAGCCTCGCCCGTTGCGGCGACCGCAACTGACCCCGGCCATCCAGCAGATCCTGGCCCAGTGTCCGCCCAGCTACGGCTATCGCCGCATTCATGCGCTGCTCACACGCCAGGGAATCAGCTGCAATCGCAAGACGGTCTACCAACACCTCAAAAGGCAAGCCTGGCTGGCCTCGCATCGGCAGCGCACCCAACGCCCCGGACGACGCCACGAGGGCAAAGTGGCGGTGCTGCAATCCAATCAGCGTTGGGCTTGCGACATCACCACCTGCAAACTCTGGTCCGGTCAAAAGCTCCGGCTGGCGGTCATTATCGACTGTGCCGACCGCATGGTCATGGCTTGGAAATTACAGGTGCGGCTGACCGCCTTGGATGTTTGCGAACTCCTCCGCGAAGCCCTGTTCCAACGCTTTGCCCAACAAACTCACCAAGCCAAAGGGCTGGAGTTCCTCACCGACAACGGGCCGGAGTTCATCTCGGATCAACTCCAGCAGTTATTAACGCGGTTGGGCTTGATCGCCTGTCGCACGCCCTGCCGCAGTCCTCAATCCAATGGTTTGGTCGAGTCCTTTTTCGGCAGCTTCAAACGGGACTACCTCTCGCACCAGCCTTTGGAAACTTTGGCCGAGGCCATGAAGCACATCCCCGCCTGGATTACCCATTACAACGAAGTCGCGCCTCACAGCGCTCTGGCCATGTTGTCCCCAGCCACTTTCTATCAACAATGGTTGACAGAATCACACACAAAAACTACATAATCCCCTGTCCAGTTTTAACTGGGTCACACCATTTCTCACCCGCTTGCATCTGGAATTATAAGTCGAATTCGATACAGAATGTCTCTGTCTCTCCAGCCGTGAGAGGAAACTAATGTGCCAAACCAAAAACGGCGACCCGTTGCCGGATTGCCGTTTTGAATGATTCACCTGTGGTTAAACTCTTTTTTAACCATATACTTGATCAAATCGCACACGCGGCAATCAGCGGTTTGGTTTTTGATTAATCACACGCCGCCAAAACGCCGGTGGCGGCGGGTGTATTCCTCCAGCGCCGCGTAAAATTGCGGCTTGCGAAAATCCGGCCAGAGCGTCGGCGTGATGACCAGTTCGGCATAGGAAATCTGCCAGAGCAGAAAATTGCTCACGCGCATCTCGCCGCTGGTGCGGATGAGCAAATCCGGATCGGGAATGTTCCGCGTCCAAAGGTGCTGGGAGATGACGTCTTCGGTAATGTCGGCGGGTTCGAGCTTGCCGCGCTTCACTTCCTCGCTGATTCGCCGCACGGCGTCCACGATTTCAATGCGGCTGCCGTAGCTCAACGCCATCACCAGCGTGAGGCCGTTGTTTTTGGACAGGGTCGCAATGGATTTTTTGAGGTTTTCTTGCACGTTTTCCGGCAGGCGGTAAATTTGGCCGATGACTTCGAGCCGGACGTTGTTTTTGTTCAATTCCGGCGTCTCGGTTTTGAGGTAATGGACGAGATATTTCATCAACGCGTCCACTTCGTCCTTGGGGCGGTTCCAATTCTCCGCCGAAAAGGCGTAGAGCGTGAGATATTTGATGCCGAGTTCGCCGGCGGTGCGAATAATGACGCGCGCGGATTCCGCCCCCTGCCGGTGTCCCTCGATGCGCGGCAGGCCGCGCGCCTTGGCCCAGCGACCGTTGCCGTCCATGATCACCGCGACGTGCCGCGGCAGGGACGCTTTGGCTTCGGGCGATAAATGTGGCGTAGCGGAACTCATGGTCTTGACCGCAGATTACGCAGATTGCACGGATTTCAAAACTGTAAAAAAACACCCACGTCAATCCGCGCAAACCGGATGGTCTTTGGGAGGGACGGCGTGTCGCCGTCCCCAATTTGGGTCGCCGACACGGCGACCCTCCCATCTCAAACAAAAATCGTCTGCGCGCGCGCCGGACCGACGGAGGCAATCGCCAGTTTCGCGCCGGTCAATTCGGCGATGGCCTTCAGGTAGGCGCGCGCTTTCGGCGGCAATTGCTTCCACGTCTTCGCCTGGCTCGTCGGCATGCGCCAGCCATTGAACTCGACATAAACCGGCTCGCACTCGGCAAGAATTTGCGCGTCATTCGGCACAAAATCGTAACGCGTCCGCCCGCGACGATAGGCCACGCAGACTTTGACAGTCTCAACCGTGTCGAGGCCGTCCAGGTTCGTGACCGCGAGGTCGTCAATGCCGTTCACCATCGTGGCATGGCGGGTGGCGACGGAATCAAACCAGCCACAACGGCGCGCGCGCCCCGTTGTCGCGCCGAACTCGCGTCCCATCGCGTGCAGCATGTCGGCGATTTCGGCGTTTTCGGTCGGCAACGGCCCCTCGCCCACGCGCGTCGTGTAAGCTTTCATCACGCCGACGACGCGGTCCATGCGATGCGGCGGCACGCCGGAGCCGGTGCATGCGCCGCCCGCCGTCGTGTTCGATGACGTGACGAACGGATACGTCCCGTGGTCAATGTCGAGAAACGTGCCCTGCGCGCCTTCAAACAAAAGGTCGTTGCCGCGCCGCATTGCTTCGTGGAGCAACACCACCGTGTTGGCGACGAACGGTTTCAGATATTTCCCGGCGGCATTGTATTCGGCAGAAACCTTTTTGAACGAGAGCGGTTTCGCTCCGAGTGATTTGAGAACGGCGTTGTTTTCCTTGATGCGGATGGCAAGTTTTTCCTGGAGCCGGTCAGGATTGACCAAATCGCTCATGCGCAAACCGACGCGCGCGGCCTTGTCGCCGTAAGCCGGGCCGATGCCGCGTTTGGTGGTGCCGATTTTGTGTCTGCCCTTGAGCACTTCGCGTTGCGCGTCCAACTCGCGGTGATACGGGAACACAACGTGCGCCGTTTCGCTCACGACCAGGTTGTCGCCAACCTTGACACCGAGCTTGCGCAATCCCCGGATTTCCTCGACGAGGCTGACGGGGTCCGCGACGACGCCATTACCGATGACGCACAGTTTGCCTTTGCGGAGAATGCCCGACGGCACGAGATGCAGGACGTATTTCTTTTTGCCGATGAAAACGGTGTGCCCGGCATTGTTGCCGCCGGCGTAACGGACGACGACGTCTGCATTTTCGGTGAGCACGTCAATGATTTTGCCTTTGCCTTCGTCGCCCCACTGGGCGCCGACCAGTATTGTATTTGCCATAAATTGTCCGTTGACCCGTTACGCCATTCCATCGTCAAACCATTGCCGGTTCAACGCATTAACGCCGCCGCCAGACGGCAATAAAAATCCCCGAACGCGAATTCGGGGCAAAGCGCATCTCTTTGCAATGGGAGGCTAAAAACGAAGGCGGGCGATGTCAATTCCACAAAGCGAATCCGGTTTTCGCGGGGGTTGAGACACTCGGGATCTGAAGCGCCAGGCACCAGGCGGAAGGAATGCTTCAAGGAGAGCCATGGAACAATCACTGCCAATGGGCGACTCAATTTGAGTGGCCCCCATCACGGCCAGGATTTGAGCCGGTAGAAGCCCTCGGCGCGTTTCACCGAGTTGGTGTCCAGATAATTGACCGGCAGCAACGGGGTTGGATTGGTGTAAACCGGCACCCACGAGGTCAGATTCGTGCTCAGTTGCAGCATCACCGCCTGTGTTGTGCTGCCGCTGATGCGGAAGTTAGGCGGCACGACGGCGTTATCCAGTGCCAGATTCAGCGGTGCGTTGACGCTGATCAGGGCAATCGTGTTGGTCGCCGCGCCTACGAGATTGCTGATCACCACACTGTAGCTGCCACATTGGTTGAACAGGACATTCGTCAGTAAAAGAGTCGCGTTCGTTGCACCAGCGATGGTCGCGCCGTTCAATTTCCATTGATAAGCCGGCGCGGTCACGTCGTTGCTTTCACCAGCTTTGAGCAACAGGCTGGCTCCCTGAACCAGGACGGCGGACTGGGTGTTGGTTACCACGTTGGGCAGGATACCCATGTGCCAGTTCAGATAAATATTCCCCTGGGCGCCGTTTACGCCGTCCACCTGGACCAGATAATTCGTCCCGTTCATCGTCGGGAACCGCACCAGACTGTGAATCCCGTCCGGCGCATCATTCTTATCGCTGGCCACCAGCTTGAGAGACAAAATATCCGCGCCGATGTAAACCGAAAGCAGGGTGGCGATGTCACTTCCCATCGTGTCGATCTCCAGGGTTGCGTTGGTGGCCGCCGCCAACAGATACCAGCGCGAGGAACCACCGGCGGTATTGGTCTGGATCGGCTCGCCCGACTCGGTGGTCGAGTTGAAGTTGTTGATGAGCTGCGAACCGATGCTGCCCGCTGAGACCGAAGGAAAGGAAACACCTGACGCATTGAACCGGATGAGATGGAATAAGTTGCCGCCCGCCTGGCTAAACGGCCGCAGTAACACACCCAGCTTATCGAACGAGAGCGCCGGGCCGATCTCCAGAGTAGCCCGCAGGCTGTCCACACTCTGAAGGTTGGTGCCGGCAGTAACGGTGACGCTGTAGCTGTCCACGTCCAGATAATCGACGTTGGTCAATATCAGAGTCGCGTTAGTGGCTCCCGGGATGGCCAGCCAGTCGCCTTCATACCACTGATAGGTCAGGTTCGTGGTGCTTGCTGCAAAAACCGTGAACATCGCCGTTCCACCAGCTACGGTCGTCACGTCCACTGGTTGCTGGAGGATTTGGGGGATCAAAGCTATGTTGGTATTGAAGACGCCGCTCAACACCATATGCCCCGTGGAGCCCGCCGAACCGTCCACCGTAATCAAATAATTGCTGCCCGCCGCCGCGTTAAAGAGAACCATGCTCGTGAAATAACCGCCGCTGTCGTCGTCGCTGTTTACCAGGGTCAGGTTTGTCAAACCGGTCCCGGTATAGACCGCCAGCACCGTGTCAAACGTGCTGCCGCGCGTGCTCAGTGCCATCACGCCGTTCGCAGGCGCCGTCCATTGCAGCCAAAGCGAGTGGCCGGGTGGATTGCCGACGATGGACGGTTCTCCGGTCTGGCTGGTTGCGTTGGTATTATCACCGCTGCCGACGAAGTTCAGACCATTGGTGCTCCCGCCGCGAAAATCGTCGGTAAACGGCAGGGGCGGACTGGTTACGATAACCAACGCGCCGGTACTTACGACTGTACGCACCGCACTGGACACCAGTACATCGTAAACACCGCCGTCCGACGGCTGCGCATCGGTGGTGACGGCGTAGCTGTCGCCGTTCGCGCGCGGTATATTCGCGCCATTGAGCCGCCATTGATACGACAACGGCGACTGGCTGGTGGCAGCCACACTCAAGACAATCGTGCTCCCGTTGGTGACCGTTTGGCTGACGGGCTGCATTGTCAGGTCTTGCTGGTTTAGCACCGAGAGACTGGCGCAATAGATGTTGGTTTGTACAGACGCGTCAGCTACCGCTACAGCCACCCGCTCGCAGTAATCGCCTGCGTTGTTTGTCTGCGCGCCGGACAGGATGAGGCTGGCATTGGTCTGGCTGGGCAGATCGGTTTCGTCAAACTGCCATTGATAGGACAAGACCACACCTATCTGCGGGGGCGGTGTAAAATACGCCGTGTCGCCCACCGCCACAACGAGGTCGGCCAGGTTGGTCTCCGCCGGCGCCGGCGGCGCATTGGTCGTCTTGGTCGCCAGAATCAATCCCGAACGGTCGGAAAGCACCTGCGGTTGAAAATACAAACCGTTGGAAACACTGCTCAAGTCACGCCCCACCGCCGCATCGAACCCGTCTTGTTTGGAACCCCAAGCGATGATGGGAAATGTATCTCCCACATTCGGAACGAACCCGTTCGTCAAATCCATGGCCAGCGTTCCGCCAAGCTGGATGTAATTGATAGGGGCGATATCAATTGAGCCATATTGGGTTCCGTTTGTTTCGCCGCCAATTGGAAAATAGAGGACACTCGTCGGCAGCAGAATAAATGGACTGTTATAGTTATTGCGATTAAATAAGATCGTGCCGGAAAGCGGCTCGATGGTCCCGCTATTGACAAAATACATTTCGATATCACTGACACCTGTGCCGGCGGATTTGCGGAAAGTGCCGGCATTATCGAATTCAGCCCGCCCCATCAACTGGTCGCACTGAATATCAAAAATCGCTCCCGGTTCATTATAAATGACTGAATAGTTGCCGGGACCTGGAGCAGTATTGATGTTGTAATCATTCCCCAACCAGTTGATTCTGCCGTAATTGGTAAAAATCGTGCCGTAGCCGAAGATCACGCCGCGCGTGCTGTTGACGTTCATGACGGCATTGCTTGCAATTGTCAGATAACCTTGAACGCCGCTGTTCGCCACCAAATTCAAAGTGCCGACGACGACATTTGTTCCTTCAAGAAAGCCGTCGGACAACGTTAAATTGGTGATGGGAACCGTAAATGTTGCCGGCGCGGCCATATCAATTATGCCCGGACCGTTGAAATTGAATGAACCGACGTCGAAATAGAAAACAGGTCCGCCATAAAAATCAATTTCTCCTCCAGCAGCGGCGTAGAACGCGCCATCCATCGTCATGCTGTCACCGCTGAAGCTGGTGATAAATGTGATGTTCGCGCCCGGGCCGACGCCGGTGGTTCCATCCATGGTGCCGCCGTTTTCAAATAACAGCGTGCCGCTCATGTTGGTGACTGTGCCGGTGTTGATGAAATACATATAGTTGGTGCAAATGCCCGTGCCGGCGGATTTGCGGAACGTCCCCAAATTGTCGAATTCGCAACTTCCAACGAATCCGTCGCACTGAACATCAAATAACGCGCCCGGTTCGTTGTAAATGACCGACTGCTCGCCGGGAGCGGTGTAGATGGAAAATTGATTACTAATCCAGTTGATGGTGCCATAGTTGGTCAAAATCGTGCCGTAACCAAATTGCGCAATGCGCGTGCTGTTGACGTTCATGACGGCATTGCTTGCAATTGTCAGATAACCTTGAACGCCGCCGTTCGCCACCAAATTCAGTGTGCCGACGACGGTGTTTGTTTCCCAAAGGAAGCCGTCGGACAAAGTCAGGTTGGTGATGGGAACGGTAAAAATGACCGGGCTGGCTAAATCAATAATGCCTGCGCCACCGAAATTCGGTGAACCGATGTCGAAGTAAAAAGGAGGGCCGCCAAGGAAATCAATTTCTCCACCAGCAGTTGCATAAAACGCCCCGTCCACCGTGAAACTGTCGCCACTAATGCCGGAGGTAAAAGTGATGTTTGCATTTGTTCCAACGCCAATGGTTCCATTCATGCTTCCGCCATTTTCAAACAAAAGCGTGCCGCTGGAATTGGTGACGACTCCCGAGTTGACGAAATAAGTGTAATTGGTGCAAATGCCTGCGCCGGCGGATTTCTGAAAAATCCCAGCGTTGTAAAATTCCATCCCCGGCCCGATGAATTGGTCGCATTGGACATCGAACAGGGCGCCGGGCTGGTTGTAAAATGTGGTCGCCCCCAAGGTTGAGATGGTTCCGCCGGTCCAGTTGTTCGTCCCGTAGTTGATCACCACGGTCCCCTGCAGCGTGTATTTTGTGGCGGGGCCGCTGATATTGAGCGTGGCATTGCTGGCTACCGTCAGAACGCCATTGAAATATCCCCCCGTCCAATTCATCACGCCGCCAATGATGTTCGTGCCATAAAATCCCCCGCCGCCGAGACTCAACAAACCATTGGTGTTGATGCTGCCAATGCTGCTGACGATGAGGTAGTTCGCGTTTATGGAAAGCGCATTGGTGCCGCTCGCGCCTCCCAACACCAGATTGCTAACCGTGTCAATGACATCAAGCGTGACCGTATAAGTGCCGCTGTTGGTGATGAAGGCGTTGTCCCCGGAACCGGGAACGCTGTTGGGACTCCAGTTCGCGGCGACACTCCAGTTGCCGTCCGTGGTGTTGGTCCATGAAATGTCGGTGCCAAGAGCCGGGGAAACAAAAACCAGGAAGCCCATGTAAACAAAGGCTCGATTCCCCCTTTCAAACCTGCTCAAAGCGCCAGATCGCTTCATGACTCACCGTTCATGCGGTTAAAGATTGATTATATACAAGGTTAAGATTTCTTCAAGTTAATTCACACCTCGTCCCGCCCTGCCCTGTCAGGCTGGTGACAATCTGAACGCGGCCACCTCCCGTCGGCCCGATTCAAAAGCGCACTATTGCAGAAACGAAAGCATGTCCGGCTGTTCCATCCGGGCGCGCAGCTTGGTGGTCATTTCGCTCAACTGGCGCCCGACGGTTCTGGCCAGATAATGCAAAAACGGGGCGGTCGCGGCCGGTTGTTCGGACACCAGTTTCTGCAACGAGGCCGAGGTCATTTTGATCAAAACACTTTCCCGGACGGCCTCAACACTCGCCGAACGGGGCGCCTGAGTCAACAAGGCAACCTCTCCGAACGCGTCGCCCGCGTTCAGCATTCGCAGAAAAAGAATCTCCCCTCCCTTGGTCTTGGTATAGACCCGCATCTGACCTTCCAAAATCATGAACATGGAGTTGCCTGGCTCTCCTTCCCGGAAGACGGTCTCTGAAAACCCGCAAGTTATCACCTCCACGTAATCTAAAAACGATGTCAGTTGTTCGTCGTTGAGGAGCGCCAGACTTTTAATCCGGCGCAAGTGACCCGGCTTCAAGTTCGATTTGTCCATAATAATGTTATTGGTTTATGAGATTGGTTAGCAGTCCTTTTTGAACTTCGCAAGCCCGGAGATAACGGCCTTGGGGCCGGGGGTTCATTGTCTGATGGAAGACGTTCATTTTTCTTTCATGACCACTTCTCCGATCCACTCCTCCGGCGGCGGGTGAACGCGCAGTTCGGCAATCTGCCGGAGATAAAACAATGAAGGGCCATCGTCAGAAAGCACCTCATTCCCCTTGGCCGGCGAATCTTCGATTTGCTTGCGAAGTTGTATGGTTTCGCGGAACGCTTTTTCAGCCGCATCGAACTGGCGTTTGCGAAAATGCTGTAGCGCCTCGGCAAATTTTTCGCGCCACGGACGCGAGACCTCCGCCGTCTCGCGCGGTCCCAGCAATTCATGAACCTCAATCGGGCGGGCAAACCCTTTGACCTGGATATGGCCGATCAAACGGCTCGTCAGTTTGTCCTCGACGACGCGCTGGATTTCGCGCGTGGCCAGCACGCTGGTCCCAAGGTGTTTGTTAAGCCCTTCCAGACGGGAGGCCAGGTTGGTGTTTTCACCGACGGCGGCATAATCCCACCTTTGTTCACTGCCGATGTTCCCCACGCAAACCACGCCGGTATGCAACCCCACGCGCGTCCGCAACGGGAAGTCGCGCTGCGTGGCATCAAATTGCACCAACCGCTGCTGCAGCATCAATGCAGCCCGGCAGGCGCGTTCCCTGTGGTCGGGTTGCTCCACCGGCGCATTCCAGATCACGAAAATGGCATCGCCCACCAGGTCCATGACCGTCCCGTCCAGTTCATGGATGCATTTCAACGCGGCCTCAAAGTAATGATTGAGCAGGTTGACCAGATCGTCCGGATGCATCGTCTCGCTGATGCGCGAGAAATTTTCGATGTCGGTGAAAAGCATGCTCACTTCATGTTTGGCCCCTCCCCGGCGGCGCAGATTCGGATCGCTCAAGACGCGTTTGACCAGCGCCGGAGACAGGCGCACGGCCAGGGATTGTTCCAGCAGCTTTTTTTCCACATACAACCGCAACGAGTTGTAAATGACCGAGCAAAGCAACGCGACGCCGAGTTCGCACACCAGGATCAACCATGCGAACCAGAGGTGACGCTGCCAAGCCAGGTAATGTGCCAATACGGCAACCAGGAGGATCGCCAGCAAGGTCGCCAACAAGGCCGTCAACGGTTGAACCCGGGTCAATCCGTAACCCGCCGCCAGTGCGGCCAGCAGGACGATGCCAAGTTCCTGACCGGGCGGGAAACGGTTCAGCCAGTTGCCGTGGATGAGATTCAGGGTGGCGGTGGCATGGATCTCCACCCCCGGCGCAAAGCCATGTGACCATTTTATCCAATAGGAGTACGGCGTGCGGAATTCGTCTTTGCCTTTGCCGGAAAAATCCGCGGACATCTGGGCGCCGACGAAGACGATTTTGTCTTTAAAAAATCCCGGCGGCACACCTCCGGGAGTAACAGCAAGAAAATAACTGACGCTGGGCAGCGTCCCGGGCGGTCCATAATAATTTAACCAGCGGGACTCGGACGGGTTGGAGCGCACGGCGTCCCTGGGCGCGCCGTCAAAGGCCGCCACGGCAGCGGGCATCCACGGGATCGGCGCACCGCCTGAAGGGTCGTTTATTTCGTGATAAAATGCGCGGATACCATAATCCGGGTCTATTCTCAGATTGGCATTACCCCATCCGGCTGCTCCCGACCGGAACGGCGGGTACGGATATTCCTCTTCGAAAGGCTCTTTCTTATGCCCGGACGTTAAATCAAAAATAGGGAGGCTCGTGCTCGAGGTGTCGAAGAAATCCTGATTACCGCAAAGAATGACGCGTCCGCTCTCTTTGATGGCTTGGGCGAATTTCGCGTCAGCGACGGGGTCGGACGACGGGTCGGTGAACAGGATGTCAAAGACGATGGCTTTCGCGCCATCGGCGGTCAGGCGATCCACCAGTCGCGCATGGAGCGAGCGATCCCAAGGCGCCGTCGTGGGTTGCTTGAGATCTTCATGCGAGACCTCGTCAAGATAGACCAAAACCACATCGTTGGCCGGAATATTGGGCCGCAGGATGAACGGCAGATCGAAGCTCGACCGCGTCACGCCACCGCCGATGGGGAATTGCAGGAGGGCCAGGCCAATCAGCGCCGTCAACGCCGAAGCCACCCCTCCGGCCAGCCAGAGGCGGGCGCCTTTTTTGGTGGAAGCTCGTGGTTTCATGCGCTGATGTGGTTCCGGGACGGCCTCAGATTAAAATGTGAACTGGAAGTTGGCGGCAAAAGTCCGTTGACGGGGGAGTTCCGTGTAAAGATTGAGGGGGTTCAGGTGGTAATCCTGGTTGTTCAAATTCAACACCCCCACCTGCACTTGAGCGTGCCGGTGCCAGAACCGGTAGCCGCAGAACAGATTGACCTGCCAAAAGTCGTCGCCCGGCAGGGCCGGCGTGTAGCCGTCATTGCTTTGAGAGTACCAGTTGCCTTCCGCGCGGGCGAAGAGGCCGGAGGGATGATTGAACAGGGCGAACAGGGTGAGCTGGTCAAGCAAGGCGCTGTTCTTTGTGTAGTTGCCGCTGGAAACGGACGCGGGAATTTCCGGGTAATTGACGCTCAAATCCGCCCGGCTCAACTGGTAGCGCGCCCCGACCGACCAGCAATCGCCCAAAAGCTGGTTCGCGGTCACGATAAGATTTTTCTCCGTGTAATCCAGTTCCTGCAACGTGCCGGAGGGGGTATAAGTCGGCGGAGGAAAGTTAAGGTCCTCCACGCCGATGGTCTGGCTGCCATCCGAATCCAGTATCTGGCCTTCAACCGCAAAGTAGGTGCCGGTCTTAAACTTCTGTTCCAGCGCCAGGCCGAACGTTTCAAACTTTGCCCCCGCCGTCGAGCCGGCAACCGCCTCCGGGATGAGTGACCGAAACGCCTGGTTGAATCCCGCCACCTGGCTTGGCTCCAGCCGCACGCTCTGGTCAAAACTCACACCGCCCAGCGATCGGGTGTAGGCAAAGCGCACGGTCGTGTCCCTCCGCGGTGTCCAGGTGAAGCCGGCTTTGGGAGAAACCTGGTCTTCCGATTGAGCGCCCGTGGAAACGGGCGCAGACCGGTAGTCCTGCGGGAACCGCAAATGGTCGTAGCTCACTCCCGCGCTCAACTGCAACGGGTCATAAACCTGCCAGTTATAATATCCGTAACCTGTCAACCGCTCAAAACCGGGGGAGACACCCTGACTGATGGGCGCCGTGGCAAAGGCCAGTACCGACGTCTGGGTCATGCTCGCCAGGAGTGTGGGCGTGGATGCGCCCAAACCAGATTGCGTGTCAAAGGTGCCATACTGTGCGCGTCCGCCCAGCACCAGGCTGTGATTCTCCTTTTGCCAGATTTGCTGCACCTCGGCGGAATAGATTTCCAGGGTGCTCTGGTAGGAAAATGGCGCGGTCGGGAGCGCGGGGGTGGGCACGGCAATGACATTCCCCGCGCCGTCTCTCGCGAGCAACAACACGGGTTGATTCGTGTCCGAGACATTGAGCGTGTCGTCGAACCGCCCGACCAGAGCCAGCGTCTCCACGCCCGGCGACCATTCGTGGCGGTAGCCGAGCAACAACAACGGCTCCTGCGTCTCTTTGGTGCGCAGATCCTGATTCGCATCCTGCGGATTGTAATACTGGCTTAAGTCACCGCCGGATGCGTTGTAGTAAGTCGTCTGAAGAAAAAACGAATCGTGCGGCGTGACGTCCCATTTCAGCTGGGTGGAAACCGTGAGCTGATCCTGGTCGTTGTTGGGTCCCTGGCCGTTGTCCGAACGGTAAAAGGTGTCCACCGCATAGCCGAAATTGCCAGACGTCCCATATTGCGAACCGGATTGGGTCCAGGCGCCGCGGCTCAAATATTCGGTGCTCGAAGCGACGCCAAACCCATCCTGTTGAAACAGCCTGGAATATTCCTGTTGGGAAACGGTTTGCGAAAGGGTGCCGGCGCCGACGGGCGCGAGGAGGTTGGCCAGCAAATACTCGCTCAACCACGGCGTTTCATAGCGCAGATTGATCTGGTTCGGGTCGCGCAACTGGTTGTAACTGTTGGCCAGAAAGAGATGGGCCGAATAATTCGCATAATCGTAGTTCACCGCGCGCGTGGCTTCGCGAACGCTCACCTCGTCCATGCCGGCGTCGCTGTAAACGCCCGCCAGATTTGCGCCGCGCACGGCGTTGTCTTGATCCAGCAGCATCTTCGAACGGAAAACCGACCGGTTGTCGTTCAGTTCCTGGGATTTTTCCAGATCGCGGATCGCTTCGTTGATGCGGTTCTCCTGCTGGCACAACAGCGCGGAGTAAAGCCAGCTCGTCGGGTCATTGGTATCGAACTTGTGGGCCAGCTCCAGTTCGTGGTTGGCGTGCGCGTCATCGCCCGCCTGGCTGAAAGCCTTGCCCAGGTAACTGCGGAGGATGGCGCGATTGGGTTCCAAAGCGGCGGCCACCTCCAGATCCTCACGCCCGGATTCGGCATGGCCCTGGCGAATCTTGCACAAACCCCGGCCCAGCCACGCGTTGCCCAGCGAACCATCTATTGCCAGCGCTTCATCAAATTGCTGGATGGCATCACCCATCCGGTTCTGCGCGGCGAAAAGATACCCCTTCAAAGCAATCGCCTGCGGATTGCGCGCCGCCAGGGAAAGACTTCGATTCAGCGCCTCCAGCGCCGCATCCGTGTGGCCGAAGCTGAATTCCAGCTCAGCCAGCCGTTCCCGGGCGAATGCGAACGACGGCGACTTTCCCACCGCCTTTTGCGCGGCCGCCAATGCCGCCGGGAGATTTCCCCGCGACTGTTGGTAATAAGACTCGGCCAGGAACTCGGTGGCCAGACCCGGCGTGGACTGCCCGGACCAGGTCTCGAATTTCACCGAGGCGATGATTTGTCGCAACGCGTTCGCCAGCGCCAGATGATCCCCGCCCGCCGCGGCGGCGGCGTTCAAATGCGGCACGGTCTGGTCCACCAATCCAACCGACAACAAAAGCGCGCCGAGATACAAATGATCGGCCGGTGATTCCGGTTGATGACCCGCCGGATATTCTTTCAGCGCCTCGATCAATTCCCCCCGCTGGTAGGCCGCAAGTGAATCCGCCAGCAACCGGTGTTCCGGCGGGGAAAGGTCGAGTTCGGTGATATCGAGTGCGCCTGGATAATAAAGGTTCCACTGGATCACGTTCACCGCGTTGATGACCGCGGTCTTGACCGGCGCTTTGCCCGCTTCCGCCGCGCCTTCATCACCGCCGCCCAAAAACACCGAGCCGAAACGGTTGGTCAGTTCAACCTCACCGTCAATCATCGTCACCGTCGTACGACCGTCGGCGGCGACCAAAACGTTGAATTCCGTGCCGCGAATCGCGCCCGTCACGGTCGGTGTGCGTATCTGGACTTCCTGCGGCTTGTCCCGGCTGAAGAAATACGCCGCGCCGGATTTGAGATTGAGCGTCGGTTTGCCCCCGGGCGCGCGCGGCGGCTCAATTTCGTAGGTCATCAATTCCCCCACGCGCAGGACGCTCAGGTTCGACAGTCGCAACGTGGCGCGGCTGCGCGGGCCCGTCCGCAGTTGGTCGCCAACACCGAGCAACACACCGGTCTTCGCCGCAGTCCAATTCGTCGAGGCGCCGTGGAGGATTTCAACCGAACCCTCCATGCCGACCAGCACGGCAGCCTCCGGGGTTTGCTGCGCCCATGAAATCCCGGGGGCAAGCCAAAACAGGGCGGCCGCAACGCAGCCCGCGCCCAGCCGCCCGAGTTGAACCACGAAAGAAAGCCTGCTCTGACTCACGCCTCGGACAGTAATCAGAACGATGACGATCATGCAAGACGCTAATTTGATGGATGTTTCCTGACTCGGTGGCGGCGGTGCGGCTCAACCGCCGTGCTCCGCAACCGGGGCGCATTCACCAACATCAAATCAGGATGCGGCCAATTTTCAGGACCAGGCGATTTACAGGATTTCTAAATCCAGGCGGCGTCCCTTTTGGGAGATCATCAATCGAAGAAAGTGTGGATTCCGGAAGCTAACACCTCGACCGTTTCTGTAGCTCTTCTCCGGCTTTTTCAGGCCCTTGCGTTTTGGCGTCAAAATTTCGGCATCCCGCCCCGTCAATTGCCCGTCCACACCACCCGATAAAACGTCGCGGGCGCGTTGTTGCCGGCCGGCCAGGGCGGCGGCCAGCCCTCGACTTGATAGGGTAGCCCGTTTGGCAATGTGACGGTCTTCAACAGCGTCCAGGGTCCATTCAGGCTGGTGCTATATTGGATATCATATGAGGTGTTGGCTGTCCCGGTGATACTCAGGCCGCTTGCCTGGCTTGCGGCGATAACCGGAGGCACAACCGCGTAATAAAGATTTGTTACAACCACATTCCCGAACCCGGCCTGGACTTGAATCGTATTGTTGATCGGCTCATTCCACCCGTTCACGCTTGCGAACTGCAACGCCTGCGTGCTGGTTGTAAAGAATCTGTAATAGCCGGGCGCGGATGATAAGGATGAAGGCGGATCACCATCCAGGCCCCAAGCTGCGCCCGCAGTAATTGCCGATGGTGGGCCAAGTTTCGCATTGATCCAATATTGATTACCCGACACAAAATTCTCGCCCAGCAAGGCAACTCCACCCGAGACAGTAAATCCCTCGCTGATACTGTTACCATCCACATACAGGTCTCCCGATAAGTCAACACAGATGCCTTTCGGATAAGTGAACAGCGCGTTGGTGCCTGTGCCGTCAACGACGCCGGCAAAGCCGGTCAACCCGGCGATCGCGCCCACCGCCCAGTTGGTGCCAGCGGGAATGATTTTCCGAATCGTATTGTTCCCACTATCCGCCACATACAGATTACCGGCACTATCCACAGTAATGCCGCCGGGATCGTCAAATCGCGAGTTTTGGTTTGTGCCGTCGGTGCTGCCGGAACTCCCGGCCAATCCGGCTATGGTGCTGACGACCCAATTGGTTCCCACCAGGGCGAGCTTCCGAATTATGTCGTTAGTGGTATCTGCCACATAAACATTGCCCAGGCTGTCAACCGTAATGCCTTCAGGATTGTAGAACCGCGCCAAGTTGTTCGAGCCATCGCTGGACCCGATCATTCCGGGCGAACCAGCGATCGTGCTTACCACCCAATTGCTGCCGACGGGAGTCATCATCCGAATCGTATCGTTAAGAGTGTCCGCCACATAAAGATTGCCTTCGCTGTCAACGGTGATGCCTTGAGGATTGTTGAACCGGGCCAGGCTGTTTGTGCCGTTGGCGCTGCCATTCGTGCCAGCCGCGCCGGCAAGGGTGCTCACGACATAATTGGTTCCTATCGGAACAAGCTTCCGAATCGTGCTGTTGCCCGTATCCGCCACATAAACATTGCCCATGCCGTCAACCGTGATGCCTTCAGGGTTGTTGAACCGCGCCAGGCTGTTTGTGCCGTCGGCGCTGCCATTGGTTCCGGCTATGCCGGCAATGGTGCTCACCACCCAATTCCCTCCACCGAAGACGAGCTTCCGAATCGTGCTGTTGCCCGTATCCGCCACGTAAACGTTGTAATTGGCATCCACCGCCGTGCCCTGAGGACCATTGAACTCTGCATTAGTGCTCACGCCATCAACGCTGCCACTATTTGTGGATCCTGCTATTCCGCTAAAGTTGTAAGCAATGGCCGTAACGGGTTCAACTTGAACATTGCAAAAAAGCGTATAATTTTGATCGGCAATTCCGTTGGTTCCGGCGCTGCCGTTGTTGACGTCATACATGCCCAGAAAGATATCAGAGCCAACGGAAGCAACGGCGTAGGAGGCTATTAAATGTCCATTGATTGATTCGGATAGAACACCGCCACTATAGGTCACATTAACTTTGACCCATTGGAAACTTATGGTTCCCGCAAAAGAGCTGCCATGCTGATTGGTATCAAGCGCAGTTTCTCCTGCGGGAACAGCTACGGAAGGGAACAGGTTCTTGATAGAAGGCATTAGTTTCGCTCTGACTGCCCGCAACAAATGGCGTAACTCCGATTGAAACGCCATTGTTATAGCCGCGATAATTGACGGTATTACCACCGTTATCGCTTATTTCGCCAAACAATTGCCCATTCCCAACCCCGGCCCACGTGGCCGTGGCTGAATTGGAGGCGATTCCGTAAGAGCCAACCTGCGTGCTGCCGGCGGTAAACCCGCCACTATCGTAATTGAGCCACATGTCGAATGTCATCACAAAACCGTTGGTCAATGCCAGGCTGATGGGCGAGACGCTGACGCCAGCTTGTTCCCCGGATGTCTCGTTGACTTTCAATTGCAGCGCCGTCGTTGAGGAGCTGTACGGATCCTGGGGAACACCCAGAGCCGAGGTGTAACTAACACCCCAATTCGTCACGAAATCGAATGGCGTGGGAGGAGAAATCTGGCTCGCATTGACGTTCCAGTTTCCCGGATCGGTCATGGTCAAATCGGAAAAAACTTGAGCCTTCAAGGCTGACGGCAATAACAAAACCGTGGCGAAAAAAACAATGGGAATAACCGTCTTGGGTTTCATAACATTAATATGACTGACACAACACGCTTCGCGGTTTCCTTATCCAACTGGTATGGCGACAAAACTGACTAGTGCAATACTTTATAGTAACTATAAGAGAATTTTTACGCCCAATGCAAGCAAAATGTGCAAAATAACGCGAATAAAACGCAACGGCTTGAGTCTGAAAGCAAAAGGAGCAGTCAGGTTGTGTCATGCGAGCGCGTGTTGGCGGGCGTGGAACATCGCCTGGTGAATGGCCTGGCTTCCCCATTTGTCGCGGCAGCCTCCAAAAACATACGGAGCGCTGATTTTCCGCAAAATTCTATCGGTTTTCGGCGCTCTACGAATGCCGCCATGGCCTTTTGTAAAGAGTTCATATGAAGGTTACGCGCGAACGGTGGTTTTCTGACAATGAAATTTCTTCAGGAACAGTTTTTGAACCGGGGAAATGACAGCGGGGTTCAGAACTCGAAACTGAACTGTGCAATGAAAACACGTGAGCGCGGCAGCTCGGAATATACGTTTAGAGGATTCAGGTGGTAATTCTGGCCGCCAAGATTCAGAACTCCCACAAGCAATTCACCTCGCCGATGATAGAACCGCCAACCGCCCTCTATATCCAATTGAACAAAATCCTCCCCCGGCTCGGCGGGCGTGTAGCCGAGATTTTCCTGCAAGTAGCCGTGCGCGTCGAATTCAGCAAACAGACCGGAGGGATGATTGAAAAGCAGATAGGCGCCAATCCGGTGCAAGTAGGCCGATTGGTCCTGCGAAGGGTAAACAGAAACCGGAATTTCCGGATACCTGGTTTTGAGTTCCGAATGTGTGAGAACGTAACTTATGCCCGCCACGAAGCCATCCGGCAACAATTGATTGATGCTGGCAGACAAGGATTGTTCATCATAGTTCAGATTTTGGGATGTCGTGGACGGCACGAACGGCGCAATGCCATTCACCAGTAAAAAATCGCCAATATTTTGCCGCACAACCGAATCAACGTGCTGCACCTCAAGGCCGGCAAACGTGCCGTGGCTGAATTTGAGGTCCAGCGCCAGGCCTTCAAGTTCCACGTCTTCCCCTGAAACGCTGCCGACAACGGATTCGGGAATCACGGAACGAAAAGCCTGCACGAAGCCGGCAAGTTCGGTCGGTTCGAGCCGGTAGCTGTCGTCCAGGCTCACGCCGCCCAGCGAACGCGAATAGATGCCCCGCAAAGTCGTCTGCTTGAACGGGCTCCAGACAATGGCTGCTTTGGGTTCCAACTGGTGGCGCTCATCCGTACCTGCGCTTTGCGGCAGGTTGCGGAAGTTAGAGGGATATTTCATATCGTCATAAGCCACGCCACCCGTAAGCCACAGTTTATCAACCGGCTCGACCATCAGATAACCATAGCCGCCAAGCCGTTGGAAGGGCGCGGAAAACGACTCATTAACGGGAGGCAAAAGGAACGGCGGCAGCGGAGGGTTGACCAGCGAATCTGAATAATTGAATTGACCACCCTGCCAGCGCCCGCCCCCAATTAATGTTAATTTGTCTTTCTGAACAATCTGGCAGAACTCGGCCGTGTATATTTCGAGCTGGTCATTAAGTTCCACATCAAAAGGTTCCGTAGTCTCGCTGACCAGTGTGCCACCGGAGATCTCAATCAGCGCAAGCTGCGGCGCTTGAATGTCGGAAAAATGTTGCCTGTCCTCAAGCCGCCCCCCGAGCAGCAACGTGCGGATGCCCGGCGCCCATTCATGCTGGTATCCGCCAACGACTGTCGGCGCCTGATGTTCTGCATATTCAAAGTCTGGCCGGTAGGATGTGTCGGGATTGTAGTACTGGAAATTGTCGCCCGAATGGTAATTTTCATATTGCACAATTCCCATGACGGTGTCCGACGGTGTAAGTTGTTGCTTAACGGTAACGGCCCCTGAAATGTTGTCGAGTTGGTTGTTCGGGCGCACGCCGTTGTTGTGCTGATAGTCCAAATCCACCGCCCAGGACGTGTTTTTATAAGTCCCATATTGGCCGGCCAATTGATTAAACTGGCCGTCGCTCCGCCAGAAACTTTGGCTGGCGAACCCCGGGCCGTCCGATTCGAATAATTTGGAATATTCCTGGGACGAAAGAGTCTGCGACAACCGTCCGGCGCCGACGGGCGCAAGCAGATTGGCCAGCAGCAGTTCGTTGAACCACGCCGTTTCGTAACGCAAATTAAAGCCCGTCGGGTCGCGCAATGCGTTGTAGCTGTCGGAAAGAAACAAGTGCGCGGAGGCATTGTCGTAATCGTAAGTAACAGCCTTGGCTGCCTCGCGCACCCCCACATCATTCATTCCGGCGTCATCGTACATTGTGGCCAGATTGGCGCTGCGCACGGCGTTATCTTGATCCAGCAGCATCCGCGAACGGAAAACCGACCGGTTGTCATTGAGTTCCTGGGATTTCCCCAGATCGCGGATCGCTTCGTTGATACGGCTCTCTTGCTGGTGCAGGAGCGCGCAGTAAAGCCAGCTGGTCGGGTCATTCGGATCGAATGCGCGGGCTAGCTCAAGTTCGTGGTTGGCGCGCGCGTCATCGCCCGTCTGGCTGAAAGCTTTTCCCAGATAACTGCGAAGGACGGCCCGGTTCGGTTCCAGGGCGGCGGCCACCTCCAGGTCCCCGAGTCCGCCTTTCTCGTCGCCCCGGCGAATCCGGCACAAACCGCGGCCCAGCCACGCATTGCCCAGCGAACCATCAATCGCGATGGCCTCGTCAAACTGCTGCATCGCGTCCACAATCCGGTTTTGCGCCGCCAGCAAAAACCCTTTCAAAGCCATCGCCTGCGGATTGCGCGGGGCAAGCGCCAGGCTCCGGTTCAACGCCTCCAGCGCCGCGTCCGTGTGCCCGAAGCTGAACTCCAGTTCCGCCACGCGCTCCCATCCAAAGGCGAACGCGGGTGCCTTTTCCACCGCCTTCCGTGCCGCCTTCAGCGCGTCCGGAAGATCCCCCCTCGATTGCCGGTAATAGGACTCCGACAGGAACTCCGTCGCCAGCCGCGATTTGGACGGTTCGGACCCGGTCTCGAATTTGACCGAGGCGACGACCTGTCGCAGCGCGTTGGCCAGCGCTGGAAGATCCCCGCCCGCCGCAGCGGCCGCATCCAAATGCGACAACGCCTGGTCCACCAGCCCGACGGACAAGAGGAGCGCGCCGAGATACAGATGATCCGCCGCCGACTCCGGCCGATGGTCTGCGGGATATTTCCGGAGGGCCTCGGGCAATGCTCCCTGCTGGTAGGCGGCCAGTGAATCCGCCAGTTGCGCGCGTTCGCCGGCCGTCAGGTCAAGCTCGGCGACATCCAGCACGCCCGGATAATAAAGATTCCATTGAATCACGTTCACCGCGTTGATGACCGCTGTCTTGACCGGCGCTTTGCCCGCTGCCGCCGCGCCTTCATCGCCGCCGCCCAAAAACACTGAGCCGAAACGGTTGGTCAGTTCAACCTCACCATCAATCATTGTCACCGTCGTGCGACCGTCGGCGGCGACCAAAACGTTGAATTCCGTGCCGCGAATCGCCCCGGTTACGGTCGGCGTCTGGATTTGAAATTCCTGCGGCTTGTCGCGGCTGAAGAAGTACGCCGCGCCGGATTTGAAGCTGAGCGTTGGCTTGGCGGTGGCCGTGCGCGGCGGTTCGATTTTGTAAGACATCAGTTCGCCGATGCGCAGAACGCTCAAATCGGAAAGCCGCACCGTGGCGCGGCTGCGCGGCCCCGTCCGCAATTGATCGCCAACCCGGAGCTTCGCGCCGACGCTGGCCGCAACCCAGTTGGTGGCGGACGCCGGCAACAATTCAACCGACCCCTCCATTCCGACCAACACCGCCGTCTCCGGGGACGGCTCCGCCCAGGAGACCGAAGGCAAAAAGACGGCCAGGAGACAGACCAGACCCCGCCGCCAGAATCGGGCCGCAAGTGCGAACACATTCTGATTCACGCCCGGATAGTAGTCCTATCAATGATGAAGTTGCAATACTCTAATTCGACAAGCGCCTGGTATCGAGTGCGTCGTCCTGCCGAAGCAATCGTCTGGCAGCACCAACAAGCGCCTTGTATCCGGGCACTTCCGCCCTGCCGCCGGAGCGCCG
The DNA here is from genome assembly GCA_963754775.1 of uncultured Verrucomicrobiae bacterium. Classification (GTDB taxonomy): domain Bacteria; phylum Verrucomicrobiota; class Verrucomicrobiia; order Limisphaerales; family UBA11358; genus UBA11358. Next base: position 71,437 of record CAVWHM010000031.1, on the reverse strand, counting down.
GCTTCGGCGACAGTCATAGACCGCCGTTACAGTTTACACAAAAATCTTCTGCGCGCGCGCCGGACGCGCTGATAAAAACCGTGAAACGAATCTTCAGCCCCGGTGTCTATAACAGAGTGCATCCAGCCGGATTGCCAGGCAGAGAAAGCATTTCAGGTTTGGACAAATTGCCTTCATAAGCGCATTGTCCAATTTTCACTTGACCCATTTGCTGCCCGTTCCGGGAGCCTTGAAACCATGGCGTGGACGAAAACGAAGACCGTAGTGGCTGGCACGATCATTTTGGCGGTGATCGCCCTGGCAGTGGTCGTCAGATGGCGCTTTTTCCCTTCCATCAAGGACGAATATTTCAAGTCGAGTTACCAGGCGTTTCAGAAAGTGCCCGGCAACCTGCTGGTGGTTCGTCGAACGCATTACTCCCTCCCTGCGGACGGCGCAAGCTTTTCGTCGTCCACCCGCACCCCTTCCGGACAATTTATCATGCGGCAGATGGGTCGCAACGTGCCGTTGGAACGGGTCATGGCCATGGCCTATCAATGCAACCCGTCGCGAATTGTTCTGCCGCCGGGCAAACCACAGGGCAATTTTGATTTTTTGGTCACCGTGCCGGATCCATCCCAGGAACGCTTCAAGGCGGCCATCCAAAAAAAACTCGGTTATACCGCGCATTGGGAAACGCGCGACACCGACGTGCTCCTGCTCGAAACCCAGACGCCGGATCCGCCCGGCCTCAAAGCAAGCACGGCGGGAAACGGAAATGTTTCCTTTAAAAACGGGAAATACGAATTCACCCATATGCGGCTTGCCTCGGTCATGGGATTCCTGGAATACGCGCTTAAGCAGCCGGTTTTGGATCGGACGGGGCTGACAAACTTTTACGATTTTTCAGTTAAAATGAGCTGGCACGTGCCCGGCGGGCCGGATCAAAAAGCCACGGAAAAAATTCTCGATGAGCTGGGGCTCAAACTGGAGCCTGGCAACGAGTCCGTGCAGATGTTGGTGGTGGAAAAGGCCCATTAACATCAAACAAATGACAAAAAACGAAACGGTTCAGTCGAGCGTTCGGTCGCCCGTTGGCGGGGTAACCGGGCCGCGAGCCTTCACCCTCATTGAATTGTTGGTGGTGATTGCCATCATTGCGATCCTGGCCGCCATGCTGCTGCCGGTCTTGTCCCAGGCCAAGGGAAGGGCGCAAGGCATGGCCTGCCTCAACAATGGCAAACAAATGATGACCGCCGTGATCCTTTACACGAGCGAGAACAACGAATTTTTCCCGCCCAACCCCGACGGGGGCACGACTGATCCCGGTTACAACTGGTGCGCCGGGCAGGCGGGAATCGGTGGCGCGGACGAATTCAATCCTGACCTGATCAAAGACCCGGCGCATTCGTTGTTGATAAGTTATCTTGGCGGAAATAGCGCCGTGTTCAAATGTCCGGCGGATACCCGCATGGGATTATACCAAGGACCAAACCCGTCCCTCATTGGCCAGATTATCCCCGCCGCAAGAACTGCTTCGATGAATAATGCGGTGGGCACCATTGATCCCGGTTTTGATGCCACCGGTCCCGGACCGGGAGCCACTCACAGCGGGGTTCCGAATCTGTCGGTCAATGGCCCATGGCTGAACAACCAGTACACGCATCGCCGGAACTCGCCATGGCGCACTTTCGGCAAAGCCACCGACACCGGCGCTCCCGGACCCTCCCTGCTTTGGGTGCTGGTGGATGAAGACGTCAAAAGCCTCAATGACGCGGCTCTGTGTTTTGGAATGGAGCAGGCGGTATGGTATGACTCTCCCGGCACAGCTCACAACGGAGGTTGCGGCTTTGCCTTTGCAGACGGCCATTCCGAAACCCACCGGTGGATGAGCCCGCAGTGAAAAGGCCAGTAAGGGAGCGGCGATTGATAGTGTGGCGGATTACCAGGACTGGCTATGGATGCGGGAACGGACTTCGGCGGACACCACGGGGACCATGCCGCCACCGCCGCCACCGTAAATGAATATCATGCTGGCTGCATATCTGTCGCCTCGTTCCGCTGGCCGGTGATAATTCTTGAATGGGGGGTTCAAATTCGCTACTGACTTGCGAATGGGCATGTCAGCGAACCAACCACATTTCGTCACTTGCCGCTGTCTGTATTGTGAAAACGGAATCGAGTTTGACGCCCGTGACTTTGAAAAGGGCGAGACGCGCACGGCGGAATGTCCGCACTGCGGATTGGAAACGATAATTTCTGTGCCGGAACAACATGTGCCGCCGGTTGTACAACCATCGTTGGCAGCCGATGATACGAGAGAAGTCAATGAGAGCCGCGCGGCAATTCCGTCGGACGTGCGGCGGGAAGTTTGGCGTCGAGACGGCGGCAAGTGTGTGAAATGCGGCAGCCGGAAAAACCTGGAATACGGCCACATTATTCCGGTTTCAAAAGGCGGCAGCAACACCGCTCGCAACATTGAACTTCTTTGTGAGAAACACAACCGCTCAAAACGAGATTCGGTTCAGTAAACAAATTCTCCCGGCTTTACCCGGCGCATGATCCGATGACACCACAAGTCCGGCCCGCTGCGCGCCCATGCTTCGGCGCCAGGCAGTCTCGCCGCTACAAAATCAGCGCTTCAACGAACGCAGGTAAGCCACCACCGCCGCCGCGTCGTCGTGATTGAAACGGAATTGCGGCATGGGCGGCATGGCCCGTTTGCCAAGCGAGTTGGTCCCCGTTTCCAGAAACTTTATCGCCTGCTCGTCCGTGGCAAAGGACGGCAACCCCGCAATCCCCGGAGCCACTGCCGCAAAGGGCATGGGATGCACCGGCTTGTAGTCGAGAACGTCCCCTTGCAACCACGCGGTGCGGTCATACTCACCCTGGTCGGTCTTGGGCGTGTGACATTCACCGCACATCGCCACGTGGTTGACCAGATACTGGCCACGTTTGATTTGCGCGTCGGAAGCCGGTTCCGCCCGGGCCGGGACGATGATTTTCAAAGCGAACCAGCCAAACGCCAAAACCAGCAACGCGAAAAACAATTTGGATTTCATGCGCGTTTTTCTAGCGATTCACCAAAGCCGGAACAAGTGAAAAACATTCCGGCAGGCTGCCCAGGGACAAAGTTCCGGGCTTACAGATTCGAACCTTCGGAAACAGCGGGTGTGGCGCCCGCGCTGCCCTTTCGAAATCACATGTCCCTTTTCACACTTGCTGCTGCGAATTGCGCTGGGCGGGGGGCGCCGGGTGACGAAAACGCAACGAAGATGCTCGAAAAGGCTCAAAGCGAAACCTGCGCGAAAATACTAGTGAGTGATTGGTTTCATTGAGCAGGGTGAGGTCAATCTCTTTCTGGCCAACGAACTGCAACTGGCCGCCTTCGTCGCGAGCCGATGGCACACAAGTTGATTGAGCAGGTTGCCCCGACCGGGCCTGGCTTTTGGTAGCGACTGTCAGTGTGCTGAAGCCGCGCCTTCGATGAGGACCGTTTGCCCCTCACGGAGCTGGGTTACCGTGCTATCCCGGTTCATGATGGTGCCATCCCCTCGCACACGAGTTCCGTCATTCATGCCCATGATTTGCGACGGCATGAGAGAAATCAGTGTGCCTGATTTCTGCACCACCACCCGGCCGTTCTTCAAGGTGACCGTGTCTTTGGCGGGAACGGAAGTACCGTCCAATCGAAACAACTGTCCGTCCACCAGGCGTGCGGAACTGCCATTGGGATAGACGCATGATCCGTCCGGAGCAATTTTCAAATTGCCCGGGAAAGTGGTCGGTGCCGTAAGCGTCTCGGCCTGGCCATCGCGCACGACAATGACCTTGCCCTCCTTCATGGACACATAATCAAAAACCGGCCAGACTGAGCCGTCTCGACTCAATAACCAACCGTCGCTGCGAAGCACTTGTCCCTCCTCGAGCTTCCGTTCCTGTCCGCTCCCGACTTTGAAATAGCCATTGGTGTTTACCTCGATTTCGAAGGGAAGTTTGAGTTTGTCCGTAAGAACCTCCAACTGCTCACCTCGCATGCAATACACATTTTCGCCTTTGACCGTCACTCCGTCCACCGAGCTGTCAATCTGGGCCTGCAGCGATGGAACACCAACGGCGGCCAGGAACCCCAGGCAGAACAGCACGCAGGTCATTCGGTTCCATGCGCAATGATAAATCCGGGCAATCAGGTTGGGCCGGCCATACAATTTCATTTGTCGAGGTGTCGTCACCTGCATCTGCGGGAATGTGGTTTTCATTTCAATATTTATCGCTCAAAGCGAAACAATTATCAACCATGAGCTTCCTTTGCCACAGCGACTTTCGGGCCGACTTTTTGCGGCGCGGCCACCTCGAAACTATACAACGTGTAAAATATCCGGACAACCGGGGACCTGGCCTTGTGCGCCGGCCTTCGTTTCGCTTCGGCACGGCGGTTTTCGCTCTGCGCTCCGCTCCAAACGAAGGTTTGACTGGCTTGCCGAGCCGTAGCTCGCTGCGAGCGAAGGCTGGCGGAGAGAGAGGGATTCGAACCCTCGATGCCCTTTTGGAGCATGCACGCTTTCCAGGCGTGTGCCTTCAGCCACTCGGCCATCTCTCCACTAAACCTGAACATTGACCAGCCGCGCGGCGCCGTGCAACCATTTTTGCAGCGGCAAAATCCTGGGGAACAACCGGCGCCTGCACCGGGTGAACACGCGCACCGGGACTCGGAACGCCGCATTCATGCGGCAGCCTCACACGCTCAGAATCCCGCCCTGGCTCGCGTTGGTGACGAGCTTCTGGTAACGCGCGAGCCAGCCGGTGAGGTCGCGCTTCACGGGCTGCCAGGTCTTCTTGCGCTCGGCCAGTTCGGCTTCGGAGACGAGGATGTCGATCTGGCGGTTCGGGAAATCGATGCGGAGGCGGTCGCCGTCCTTCAGCAAACCAATCGGGCCGCCTTCGGCCGCTTCGGGGCAGACGTGGCCGATGCAGGCGCCGGCGGTGCCGCCGCTGAAACGGCCGTCGGTGATGAGCGCGCACTTTGTCGCCCAGGCCCATGCCGACGATGTAGCTGGTGGGCGAAAGCATTTCCTGCATGCCGGGACCGCCGCGCGGGCCTTCGTTGCGGATGATGACCACGTCGCCGGCCTTGACCTTGCCGGCGAGAATGCCGGCGCAGGCGTCGTCCTGGCTTTCGAAAATCACGCACGGGCCTTCAAAGACGAAGCCCGGGCCGCAGTTCTTTTTGAACTCCGTCGCTGATGCCGGCGGTTTTGACGACGCTGCCTTCGGGCGCGAGTTGGCCGTAGAGAATCGCGAGGCCGCCGTCGGGCGTGTAGGCGGTCGCCTTGGTGCGGATGCAATCGTTCGCGTCGAACATGAACGCCGGATCGTACGGCATGAGGCCGCTGGACTGGACCTTGGCCAGGTGCTTCGGGTCGGTGTCGAACTCGGCGCGGGTGATGACCCAGTTGCGCACTTTCTTGGCGCGCACCATGGCAAACGGCGTGCGTGTGCCGCCTTTTTCGTACCGCCAGAACAACAGGACGGGCACCTTGCGGAATTCGCCGAGTTCGGCGCGGACCAGGCCCTTGGATTCCTGGAGTTGCTGTTCGATGGCCGGACGAAGTTGGTCGTGGCCTTTCAACACAACGCCGCCGGGCATTTTCACCACCACCTTCGTGTCATGCAATGCCAGTTGCGCCTCGACGTCGCCGGCATTCCACGCGGCGGCAGCGCGCCAGAGCGTGATGGCCAGCGGGTCGCCGGGGAAAAACAGCATCGGCTTCGGCAGCCAGATTGCCGCTGGCGGTGCGGGCGGCCGGGCCGAGCTTGTCGTTCGGGTCCACCACGATCGCCGACGCGCCGGAGATGCGCGCGGCCTTGGCCCAGCGGATGCATTTCTCGGAGCGGATGTCCCATTCGTCAATGTTCTCGCCGATGGTTTTGCCGGTGACGGTCTTGCACGTCAGTGTTGAGCGCGCCCATGCGCTTCAGTTCGCCGAGAATCGTGTGGATGCCGCCGGCGCGATGCACGTCCTGCACGTGGTAATTCGACGACGGCGACACCTTGCACAGGCACGGGATGCGGCGCGAGATGTCGTCAATGCGCGCGATGTCGTAGGCAATGCCGGCTTCGCGGGCGATGGCGAGCGTGTGGAGAACGGTGTTGGTCGAGCCGCCCATGGCGACGTCGAGCATGAGCGCGTTGTCGAACGCCTCGATCGTGGCGATGTCGCGCGGTTTGAGGTCGTGCTCGACGAGCTTGATGATGGCGCGGGCGGCGCGGTCATAGAGCGCCTCGCGTTCCTTCGAGACGGCGAGGATGGTGCCGTTGCCGGGCAACGCCATGCCGAGCGCTTCGCACAGGCAGTTCATCGAATTGGCGGTGAACATGCCGGAGCACGAACCGCACGTCGGGCAGGCGGTTTGTTCGAGCTTTTTCAATTGCTCCTCGGTGATCTTGCCGGCCTGGAGTTCGCCGACGCCTTTGAAAACGGAAATCAAATCCGACTTGCCGGTGGCCGGCTGGAAGATAAGCCGCGAGGTCGTCGTGCGTGGCCTTTTGCTCGGCGATGCCCGCCGCCATCGGCCCGCCGCTGACGAACACGGTCGGGATGTTGACGCGCATGGCGGCCATCAACATGCCGGGGACGATCTTGTCGCAGTTCGGGATGCAGACCATGCCGTCGAAGCAATGCGCCTTGAGCATGGTCTCGACGCAATCGGCGATGAGTTCGCGCGACGGCAGCGAATACATCATGCCGCCGTGGCCCATGGCGATGCCGTCGTCCACGCCGATGGTGTTGAAGATGAACGGCACGCCGCCGGCCTCGCGCACGAGGCGTTTGACGAGCATGCCGACCTCGTTGAGGTGGGCGTGGCCGGGGATGCAATCGGTGTAGCTGTTGCAGATGGCGATGAACGGCTTGTCCAAATCGTCTTCGGATTCGATGGAGCCGGTGGCGCGCAGCAGCGAGCGGTGCGGCGCGCGTTCAAAACCTTTTTTGATGATGTCAGAGCGCATGGCAATTTATGATTTTTGTCTGGCGATTTATTAACTCAATATCGGCTGGTAATGTAGCAGTGCAAGGGCGACGTGTCACGCAATTGCAAACTTGACGGCGGTTTTTTATTTGTGGAATCTTCGTGGAAAGTGCGAAACGGCGCTACGCTCATGGCATGCTGGCGAAATGCGCCGCCCACTCCACCAGCGCCTCATTCGGCGCGGTAACGGATATGGATTTGAAGTTGTAAATACAATATTCAAAACAATATGGCCGAACCGATATCAAACTCGAAAAGCGACAAGTGGATATACATCACACTGGCACTTGTGACAATTGTGGCGACACTTGTGCCAGCAGTGCCGGGATTTCTTGCTCTCAAAATAAAACGCTCGTTAATTACATTTGCAACATCGGCGTCAGAAATTGCTTATCCTCCCAATGCAGACGTCGCACGTATTAAACAAGTTTTAGCCCACGAGGGAATTGCTGATTCCACCTACGCTATTTCGCTTCAGAATGTTGGCGACCAACCGGCTTCAACCGTCGGAATATTGATTTCGGTTCCTGGAGAAATTATTTCTTGCAAGTCAACACCAGCACCCAAAGACACCGTGCCATGGATAACGATCACATCAACGTTTGACCCAAGCAATAATCCAGCGCTTGTGAGGTATGAGCTAAGAAATATGGCCGTAAGTCCCGAGGTTAAAATTGATGTAAGCTATAGGCGCACAGATTTTGGCGACCCAAAATGTCAGATTTTCGCCGATGGTTTCAAAGCTATTTCCGTTGAGGACGAGGCAATAAAAATATAAAGTTGTTCATAGCCTTTTCCGAGAAAGCATTGATAATTTTTGTTTCACGCACGTTTTTAACTGCGAGTTTCATATTTATCGAATCCGCCGAACGCGTGGCCCAAGAGCCTTGATTTGGACAAGCCACAAAGATTATACTGAATGCAAAAACCACATACTGGATGCTTTGCTACAAAAGGAAAATGTTGAATTTCTGCGCTTAGGTGAAGGGAGGTTCTAGCGCTGATCGACCTGAGGCCCCAATTTTGGGATATTCAAATACAAATCAAAGGTTTAAAAATTGGCGTTGACGTTCATACTGAATCCCAAGCATGGCTGAGCGTGACTCGATAGCAATCATTCGGTGCACGTTTAAAGGCATGGTGAGATGACTAGGGCTATTGGTGCCGCAAATCGTTCATCGTGTTTGACAAAGCCGAAGAGAGTTCAGAAGAATGGCAGGGGTTAGTTCAAACAATATCTAAACTGAATAGAGCGAATAAATCGCACACGATAACACTCCTTGTGGGTAATCCGCCTGAGATCGCGCGAAAAGATTGTCTCGGCAATCAAGACATCTGAAAATTGACCACGACATTATTTCAGGATGCCAACGCGGCTTCCATCCATTAGCCCAGGGTTGCGCTATCCGGGGTTAACGAAATGATTCCAAGTTGCCATTTATCCTACGTCATTTAGCCTAAAAGTCTCGATTTCAACCTATTTCCTTCATTTGGGAAGCTGGACGTTCCTACTCAGTTTGGGAAATATTCCCTAACTTAGGGAAGTCATTTCCCAAGCTCGGGAAGTCCGTTCCCAAGGGTAACAAGTCGGCGACAGGGCGTATTCCAGTTATGCGCGGTCTCATTTTGCGCGAGCGCTTCCCTGTTCACATCGGAACGCGCGCTGAACCGCGTTTCGCGCAAGCGAATCACGCAAATTGGAGCATCCATCTCGTTCTGAAAATTCCTTTCGCGTTTGTCGTTCGGTTCGGACAGAATGATTTTACGGTCTCAATGTTATCGAGAGTTTTAATTTTCATGGCCTCCGCCTTCACTGTGCTTCGGCGCGACAAGCCTTTCGAAAGTCAAACTGATGCAATCACTCCACCAGTGTTCAGCGCGCCGGGACGGCATGATTCGAAATTGATTCAACTCCATCGAAGAGAACCAACCGACCTTAGCAAATCTCTGAGTTGGGCTGTTCCACGCCGGGAAGACCTTGATGGCGGGCGTGACGGCGCAGCGCCCACAGCCAGGCTGCGGCCAGCGGCAGGATCAAGGATGGCTCGGGCACGGCTTGCACTTTAAAGAGGAAATCTTCCCCCGGAATTACCAACTGGGGATCGCCATAAGTTGTGAAATAGTAAGATTCGCCACCACTGTAACCGCTGCCGGTCAATCCCCACACAAAGCCGTTCTGAAGCGTGCGGATGGGTCCCGGGAGATCCACCGAAAGCGCGTATTCATGTCCCGCGTCCAAACTGATGCCGAAACTCGAAAAGTCACCGGTGAGATCAATCCATCCGTAGCCGGACTTGAGCGGCGCCGTGGATACGTTCACCGAGGCGATGACCTGCGAATCGGGCAGACCCGCCGGCGTTGTGTCGCGGAACTGGAAGATATAATAAGATTGTGCGACTACTTCCGGCGCATAGAACCCGGCCGACAAACTAAACAACGTCCCGCCCGTTGTGGGGGTGAACGTCTGCGCAAAGGGATAACCGATGTAAGCAGCACTCGTATTCCCATTCTGTCCGGCATAATCCGATTGGGCGACGATATACGGCGCGGGCGCCAACGTGAAAATTTGGCCGCGACAAACGGTCAGAGTCCCAAAAAGCAGGATTGTCGAGCAGACGAGCGCATAGTCTGAACGAGCAGACGTGTTCATGGCGAGTCCTGAGCTGATTCAGTCGAATCTTAGCAACCAATCTACCAGGCTGCAAGCTCAATCTATTGAAAGACAATTAGCCGTTGGGGTATTAAATTCATTTCGTATTTCCGGCCGATTCGGCCAGAATGATTTTACAATTTGAATGTTTTCGAGAATTTTAATTTTCATGGCCATCGTCGCAATTTCTTCACCGGCTTTCAGCGCACCGGAGGAAGTCATTTTGCTGCACGGTTTGTGCCGCACGAGCCGTTCAATGGCGAAGATGGAAAGCGCATTGACCGAAACGGGCTACAAGGTCCAAAACGTGCGCTATCCCTCGCGCACGGCGTCCGTCCAACAACTCGCCGATGACGCGATTGGAAAGGCCGTCAGCGATTGTCAGCGGGACGGCGCGGTGAAGATTGATTTTGTCGCGCATTCGCTCGGCGCAATTCTAGTCCGCAGTTATCTCGCGCGTCATTCCCTTCCATCGCTCGGGCGCGTGGTCATGCTCGCGCCGCCAAATCAAGGCAGCGAGGTCGCGGACAAACTCGGCTGGCTGTTTCTTTACCGATGGATCAACGGCCCGGCGGGAGTTGAATTGGGCACGGATACAAAATCCGCGCCCAACAAACTCGGCCCGGCCGATTTTCCCGTTGGCGTTATCGCCGGCGACCGCTCCATCAACTGGATCAACAGCCTGCTCATTCCCGGCCGCGACGACGGAAAGGTTTCCGTTGAAAGAACCAAACTGGCGGGCATGAGCGACCACATTGTCATTCACACGGCGCATCCGTTCATCATGCGCAACCGCGTAGCCATCCGGCAGACGATTCAGTTCCTGCGTACAGGCAGCTTTGACCACACTGCCGGCTGATTTCCGACGTTCACGAAACGCTGCTACAGGTACAGAGTGGACTTCAATCAAACGTGGTACCAAACCATTTTTGATAATATGATCCAACCAATGGCATCGGCATCATCTGGCCGTTGATCGCGGCCAGCAGGCCCGTGATCCAACACACGAACATGAAGATGTAAAATGCCGGTATCAGGATCCAGCCGACGATGGGGATGATAATGAGGATGATGACGGCAAACCACGTAAGCATAAAGCCGAGCATTTGCCGGAGATGAAACGCCCCGAGCTTCGTCTTTTTGTTGCTGTGAATGATGGTCGCGGCGATGAAGCCAATCAACGTGAGGTAGGCGACGATTGCGACCGTTTTATCTTCACCGGCCGCTGCGGGCAGGCAGGCCAGCCTGCCCGCAGCACCTTGAAGAGTTTTAGGCTGCAAGGCAAAGAAGAGATACAAGGCTACTGACGAGCCGGCTTTGGTACGGAAATTGAAACGAAAGCGGCTCGCGAGGACGCTCGCCCCACCGGTTGCGACCACTGGTGTTTGTGCCTGCCGGAAGTTCACCTGGATGTTGGACCTTGGATGTTCGTTGTTCGATGTTTTCCCATCGAGAAGATTTGCTTCCCTCCCCTGCCCGCTTCTGGTTTGCTGGTCACGATCCAGTTCAAACCAAAACCAATCTATGAAACACATTGTCAAAGCAATCACACTTGCGGCGTGCGCGCTGGCTGCTGTTGGAGTTGCACGCGGGCAGGAAAACATCACCGGAAAATGGAAAGCCGAGTTCGACAGTCAAATCGGCGTGCAAAAATATACCTATGACTTCAAGGTGGAGGGAACCAACCTCACCGGCAAGGCCATTGGCATACGGGACATGGGCACCAACGAAGTGGCCATCACCGAAGGCTCGGTCACCACAAATGGGATCTTCTTCGTCGAACCGCTCAAGTTTGACGACAACGAGATCCGCATCGAATACACCGGCAAGGTGAACGGCGATGAAATCAAGTTTCACCGCAAGGTGGGCGATGTGGCCGAGGAAGACCTGGTCGCCAAGCGGGTCAAGGCAGGCGACGCGAAACCCGCAGCACCCCAGCCGGAAACCAAGCCAGACACAAATCCGCCGCCAGCCAAGCCGTAAAACCCGCGCGAAGCTGAAGTGTGGCGACGGATGCGGATTTGAATTTTACGCCGCCACGCCGCCGGCGATGTATTGCTCCATCTGGGCAATCGCCGCGTTCTGGGCCGAGATGATCCAATTCACCAGGTCGCCGATGGACACGAGGCCGACGACCTTTTCGCCTTCCATGACGGGCAAATGCCGCACGCGATTCTCCGTCATGAGCTTCATGCAGTCCTCGATGGAATGCTGCGGCGTAACGGACACAAACTGGCTGGAAACGATTTCCCGCACGCGCGTGTCCTTGGAGGATTTTCCCTGCAGCGCAATTTTGCGCGAGTAATCGCGTTCGGTGAACACGCCGGCGAGCTTGCCGCCCGACATGACGAGCAGCGAGCCGATGTTTTTTTCCGCCATGAGTTTGATGGCTTCGAAGACCGTCGCCTCCGGTGCAATGGACCAGAGCGCCGCGGTTTTGTGATGCAACAACGTGCTGATGGGGCTGGTTTTCATAGGCTTAACCCTGTTATCGGCCGCCCCGGCCAATAATTCAAGAAAATAATTCGGGTTATTACAATTTTAGCGGCAGCGGTTGGACTCTGAATTTCCTTCCTTCCGGCGCCGGGTTGTGACTTCATTGGTGTATTCGGAGGGGCGAGTGATACGAGCCCCGGTTAAAAAATCAGGGACTCGTGGAACTCATCCCTCCGGATCAAACTGTTTACAAACTATGGATTCATTGCCGACTGTTTTACTAAAGCCCGGCGAAGCCGACCGCATCGTGGCCGGTCATCCGTGGATTTATCACGGCGAGATTCTCCGGCTCACCCAACAACCCGCCGACGGCGAACTCGTCCAGGTCAAAGACCATCGTCAGCGGTTCCTCGGCACCGGGTTTTTCAATTCCAAATCAAAAATCCATGTCCGCGTCCTTTCACCGGAGCGCGTGGCGGTGAACGAACACTTTTTTGAGGAACGAATTCGTGCCGCCCTCGCCGTCCGGCAAAAGCATTTGCCGGAGGCGACCTCGTTTCGCGTCGTCAACGCCGAGAGCGATTTCCTGAGCGGCCTTATCGTGGACAAATACGAGGACGTGCTGGTCCTGCAGATTTCATCGCTCGGCATGGACCAAAGGAAGGCACAAATCGTCGGCGCTCTGCAAAAGATTTTTTTGCCGCACGCCATATTGGAGCGCAGTGACATGGCGTCGCGCAAGTTTGAGGGGCTGGCAGAGGCGAACGGGATTTTGTTTGAGTCCAACTCTCGGCTTGCCGGGGGAGAACCAGCTAAAGCCTGGACACCAACGATTGTTAACTTGAACGGGCTTAAGTTTGAAACCGATTTGGCCGGAGGCCACAAGACCGGTTTGTATCTCGATCAGCAGGTAAATTATCTGGCAGTGTCGCAGTTTGCAAAAGCGGCGCCCGTCCTCCGTAGCAGCACTACTGCGGAGGGTGGACAGGTCCTGGATTGTTTCAGTTTCCTCGGCGGATTCGGCCTGCACGCGGCACGCGCCGGCGCGGCGCACGTCCACTTCCTCGATCAAAGCGCCGAGGCAATCGAAACTTCCAAACGAAACGCCACTGCGAACGGTCTGGCGGAAAAATGTTCGTTTGAAGCTGTGAACGTCTTTGATTGGTTCAAGGCACAAACCGCCGTCAAGCCGCACGAGAAGGTTATTCCGCGATTCGATTTGATTGTGCTCGACCCGCCTTCCTTCACGCGCAACAGGGCATCGGTGCCGGACGCACTGCGCGGCTACAAGGAAATTCACATCCGCGCGCTGAAGCTGCTCAGGGCCGGCGGCACACTGGCGACGTTTTGCTGCTCGCATCACGTGAATGCGGCGACGTTTCAGGACGTGATTTTGTCCGCCGCCTACGACACGCGCCGCGTGTTGCGCCGGGTGGCGACGTATTCGCAAAGCCCGGATCATCCCGTGATCCCGATGATACCGGAAACGGAATATCTGAAGGGATTTGCGTTCGAGGTGGTTCGGTGAAAGGTAGAACAACATGAGCGCGTTCCCCGTCAGCCCGGAAAAGGAAACCCAACTCACGCAGCGCATGGCCGCGTTGGGCGTGCGCGAGGCCGACATCGAGGAAACCTTTGTCCGTTCGGGCGGCCACGGCGGGCAGAACGTCAACAAGACCTCCACCTGTGTGATGCTGCTGCACCGTCCAACCGGGTTGCAGGTCAAATGTCAGGCCACGCGCCAGCAGGGACTCAACCGCTTCATCGCCCGCCGCTTGCTGCTCGACAAGATTGAAGCGCTAAAGCGCGGCTACGTGGATTCCGAGCGCGCCCGCGTCGAGAAAATCCGGCGCCAGAAACGGCGCCGCAGCCGCCGGGCCAAAGCGCGGATGCTCGCCGACAAATTGCATCACGCCGACAAGAAAGCGTCACGCCGTCCGGTGACAATGGATTGAAAACCTTTCAACCGTTCATCTCCGCTCATCAGCGCTAATGAGCGAAGATTAGCGGTTCTCCTTCATGTTCGCTTTGGCGGGCGAGCGTCCTCCACGAGCCACCGTAAAAATTAAATCCCGGAATTTTCGGTTTGTATGCTTGCTGTTTGGCAGAATCTGGTAACATCTCCGTTCATGAATATCTTAATCGAAGACGCCGAAAAACTGGAATATCTGACCGGCGAAAACCAGTGGACAAAAAATGCCGGCGAAGGCAGGAGCTTTGAGGCAACTGAAACTGCATTTGCCGTTGCAAAAAAGGAACCGATTGGCAGGTTTAACATCGTCTTTTACATCCCTCAAACGAAACAATTCGTTAACCTGGACCACGGACGGGGCAAGGGCCTGGTTGAAGCCAGCCCCGCTTAGCAAGTGCGCCCCCGCATCACTTGTTTGGGGGTGCCGGTTTCTCAACTTTAAACTCGGCAACGCGACGGTTCCCGTCGGCAACGTCCTCGCGGGTCATGTTGAGAGTCAGGGTGGTGTAAGCCGTTTCCGAATCCTCGTAGCCTTGCGCGGCGGCGAGCCGATACCATTTGTAAGCTTCAATCCGTGATTCGGGCGCATCCTTCCGCTCTCCCTGCAAGCTCGCGCGGTGACAACTTTCCCCCAGATTAAACTGGGCCCCGGCGTCTCCTAACTGTGCGGCCCGGCCAAACCACCTCACTGATTGGGCCGCATCCCGGGTGACCCCCTGCCCCTGGGCATACATCATCCCGAGATTGAATTGTGCCAGGGAATGACTTTGATCCGCCGCTTTGTGATACCATTCGGCCGCCTGCGCGTAATCGCGCGTCGCCGGTTCACCGTTGGCGAACTTCAACCCCATGCTGAATTGCACCTCCGCATCCCCGAAGTCGGCGTTGGGCGGAGTCACTTCCTGATCGGGCTTTTGCGGGCGTGAAAAGAATTTGCGATACCAAGATTTGTCCATGCTCACCATCATGGACTATCTGGCGCGAAACACAAGAAACATTTCCTGACCAGTCCCCGGTAACCGGCCGCCTCACGAATCTGCAAACGATTCTTTAATGATTTCGCGTGGTGATGTCATTCGTAGCGCCTGCTGCGGCAGAGAGCCGCAGACTCGAAATACCTGTTTGAATCCATTGGCGGTGATCCGCCGATGGCCGCTACGTTCAATCCTGCACGCCCACGCGATAGAAAAAAAGGCCCGCCGTTTGTGGCCGCCGTGTCTGTGAAACTCGTTGTGCCGGCCTGTCCGACGAGGTTGCTCTGAATGGAGGAAAACGCAGGTTGCGCGGTGAGATCACTGCTGCGTTGGAGGTAATACGTCCGTGTGTTCACACTTTGCCAGGTCACAACCAACCCCGCCGGATTATTGGTGGACACCGGCGTCAACATGACCAGAACGGATGCGGGGTTGGTAGGATTCAATCCGGCGACCCATTTCTGCCAGTTGTTCATGCCGGTGCCGTCCGAATCCGCGTAATCGGCGGTGCCATCCGTGGGCAAACCATATTGCTGGAGCCAGACATAAGAAATGATTGAAGCTGGATTTTGAAATTCATACGCCCCCATGTCCACCGTGCCGCCGACGATACGCGGGTTGCCGGCGAGGTCGGGACCGGCGGGAGCGTACGAATTGTTTCCGGCGTTGATGCAGGGAGAATCGGATTGCAGGCGGAAATCGCCGGCGGACGGATTCAAAAAGAGGGGCGCATTGGTGAGGTTGCCAGCGCCATCAGGCAACGGCATGGTACAACAATAACCCATCGAACCTCCATAATAGTTTGGCCCGTTGGGACACATGTTGTAATAGACGATGGAATTGGTCGCGGTGCCGAAATAGAGGCCGCCGCCAGAGCCGCTGGCGGAATTGCTGCTGATGGTGCAGTTGTAAAATGTTCCATAATACGAACCGCCGCCGTAAACTCCAGTATTGCCGTTAATGATACAGTTCAGCGCAGTGCATCCGTAAACGCCTGCGCCGTAATAAGCCAAGTTTCCGATGACCTGGCAATCGGTCAAGGTTCCGAGAATCGCACCGCCGCCGCTGCCTGTCCCCATGTTTTTGGTGAGCACACATTGACTTAGCACACCACCGTAGGTTCCCGCTCCATCACCCGCCGAGTTGGCGGTTACTGTGCAGTTATTCAGTGTGCTGGACCACGTTCCACCACCAAAACTGGCGCTGTTACTGGACAGAATACAACCATTCAAGGTGCTGTAGCTCGCTCCGCCGCCAGTCTGACTATAGTTGCCGGTCAGGGTGCAACTGTTCAGCGTGGAACTGTCCACCCCCCCGCCGACCCGGCTGGCATTGTTGCCGGACAAGACGCAGTTGTTGAGCGTAGCGGCTTGAGCTCCGCCGCCGGCGTAACCGGCGAAATTGTTGCTCAAGATACAATTGTTCAGCGTGCCGCCGTAGGCCGCACCACCATTGCCAGTCGCGGAATTTCCAACCAGCACACAGTTGAACAATGCGGCGTTGGCAGTGGCGCAATAGGCGCCGCCAGCTACGCCCGAGGTGCCATTGGTCAAAGTAAATCCACTTAACACTGCGCCATCAACGAGGGACGCGCAACGTGCCGCATTCCCGCCGTTGATGACGGTGACGGACGGGCCGTTCACGCTCTGGACGACCTGCGGTTGGTCAATCACTGACGGGCCATAGACACCATTGGTGACGAGCACCAGCGAGCCGGGGAACAACGCCGCATCCACCGCGCTTTGAATGTTCGTCGCCGCCGTCGCCCAGGTAAGGTAGGGGGTGCGGGAGTTGGTGCAGGCCGCGTTCACGTAATACACCAGTTGGGTGACCACCTGCACCATTGTCGTCGCGCTGATTCCGCCGGGATTGCTGTCGTTGCAGGCGCGTAATACCACCGGGTAATTGCCAGCAGCAGCCCATTGATGCGAAATGTAAGGATGATTGCTCACGACCGTGCCGTCACCGAAATCCCAGAAACTGACGCTGGCGTGCCCGCTGATGGTCGCTGTGAAATTGTCCACCTGTCCGGTCCGAACATACGTCGTCCCCTGAACCGCCACACTCAAAGGTCCGGTAATTGAGCCGGGATAAAATTCATCGCAGCCGATTGAAGGCGGAACGGCCCAAGGCTCGCCGTCAATATCCGCGCCGTTCGTGTAATTGGCACTGCCGGCGCCGAGGCAAGGCGAGCCGACGCTCAGATGCAGGAAATCCGCCAGCAACGGCTCAACCGTAATGTTGTTTGTGCCCGTGTCGGGCCGTGGCGTCGTGCAACAGAAGTTCAATGTGCTACCGGAAAAATTAGTCACGCCGGGCGCGTCGTTGTAATAAACGATGCAGTTGTTCAACGCGCTGTTGTCCGCGCCGCCGCCAACCGAAGCCGAGTTGCCGGTGAGCGTGCAATGGTTGAGCGTGCAGTTTTCCACGGCGCCGCCGTTGCCCGCTGAATTCGCCGTAAGCGCGCAACTGTTCAGGAGGCTGGCGTTGGCGCCGCCACCGGATGCCGCCGAGTTATTGAAGAAGACGCAGCGATCCAATCTGCCCTGGTAAGCGCCGCCACCGTTGGCCGTGGCGGCGTTGCTGATAATCATGCAATTGGACACGACCGGTTTTGTGGAATCGCAAAGCACACCGCCGCCGTTGCCTGATGTTTGACCGTTCACCAGGGTGAAACCCTCCAGCGAAACGTTGCCGGCCAGATAAGCGCAGCGCACTGCGCCGCCGCCGTCAATCACGGTCAGGGCGGGGCCATTGACACTCCGCAGGGTCAGCAGGTTTGTGACAGTAACTCGATTCGTCGTCGAGCCGTCCACGGTTTCCAGACCGGTTTGATAGACGCCGTTGCTGACCCAGACTGTCCCGCCGACAAACGCCGCGTCCACCGCATCTTGGAGGTTCGTCGCCGCCGTGTCCCACGAAGTGTAGGGAACGACCGGGTTCGAGCTGGCGAGCGACACGAAATAATTTCCTGCGACCACGTGTACCACGACGGTCGCGCTGACGCCAGAGGGATAAATATCGCTGAAGGCCGTGAGCGTGACAGTGTAGTCGCCCGGCGCGGCCCAGATGTGCGAGGCGGAAAGCGCAGGCGGATTGGTCAGCACCGTGCCGTCGGCAAAATCAAGAAGGAGCTGGCTGACGTTTCCGGCGACCACCTGCCAATTCAAGTTCACCGTAAAACCGACGGCCACATTTGTGTAATCCGCGGCAATCGCGACGGGGATGGAAAATTCGTAAGCGCCGATGTCCACGGTGATGCCCGTGATGCGCGGGTTGCCGCCCAAATCGGTGGCGCCGGAAACGAACGCGTTGTTGCCGGCGTTAATGCAGGGTGAGCCAGCTTGAAGATGGAAGTCGCCGCCAGCCAAATTGACGAAGGCCGGTTCGTTGGTAAGGTTGCCCAGGCCGCTGTCCGGAAGCGGCGTGGTGCAACAATTATTCAGACCCGATACCCAATAATTCGAGTCGCTCGGGGCGATGTTGTAATACATGATACAATTGTTCAGCGAGCAACCGACCGCGCCGCCGCCCTCCCACGTGGCTGAGTTACTGACGCAAGTGCAATTGTTCATGCTGCCGTTGAAGGCGCCGCCGCCGCCGGTGGCGTTATTTCCCGCAAGCAAGCAATTGTAAAGGACGCCCGCATAGGCGCCGCCGCCGTATGACGCGGTATTTCCGATGAATTGGCTGTTAAAAACCGTCGCGGATTCGTCACCACCGCCGTAGCCATTGCTCACGTTGTTGGAAACGAACATGCAGTTAAACAAGGTTCCCCCCGACGCGCCGCCGCCGGAATCGCTGGCAAAACATTGCGTGATGACGCAATTGGAAATCGTGGCACTGGTGGATTCACACCAGACGCCGCCGCCGCGGTAAACGCCGTTGTCATAATTTTCGTACTGGATCATCAACGTCGAGCCGTTGGTTAGCGTAAACCCGGTCAGCGTTGCGCCGTTTGTCATATAGACACAACGGACGGCATCGGAGTCGAGTGTGGGATTACCTTCAATGATTGTGACCGAGGGCCCGTTGAAGCTCTGCACAGCAATCGACTTCGTAACCGCCACGCGATTGGTCAGCAAATTGTAGATGACGCGTCCACCAGTCTGGTAAACGCCGTTGCTGACAATGACCGTCCCTCCGACCGCCGCCGCATCCACCGCGTCCTGGATGTTCGTGGCCGCCGTGGCCCAGGAATCGTACGGGGCTACGGGATTGGGGTTGCCGAGGGCAACATGATAAAATCCCTGGACCACATGCACCGTTTGTGTTGCATTCACGCCGCCCGGATTGCTGTCGTTAAACGCTGAAAACACCACAGTGTAGTCGCCCGCCACCGTCCAACTGTGCGCAGCGTACAGCCGGTTGCTCAGGATCGTCCCGTCTCCGAAATCCCAACGGTTCGAGCTGGCGCGACCGGCGATTATCCCGGTGAAATTCGCGGCATATCCCACCGCCACGTTCGTGTAATCCGCCTGGATGGCCACGCTTAATGGCCCGGTAATGGGACCGGCGTAAAATTCATCGCAACCGATTGAGGGCGGGTCGGCCCAAGGCTCGCCGTCAATGTCCTGTCCCATGGCGTATAACGAACTTCCGGCACCACGACACGGGGAACCAGCGGTCAAATGAGCGGCATCGGCCAGTTGTGGTTCGCTGGTGATGTTATTTACCCCGTTGATGGGCAACGGCGTGGTGCAACAGTAATTCAACGTGCTATCGGATGAATAATTGCTCCCGTTCAGCGCGCGGTTGTAGAAGACGATGCAGTTGTTCAGCGCGCACGAGTTCGCGCCACCGCCACCGGCGTTCGCCGAATTGCCGGTGACGGTGCAATTATTGAGCGTCGAGCCATTGGCGCCGCCGCCCGCGTTAAAGGCCAAATTGCCGGCGACCGAACAGCCGTTGAGGCTTGAGGCGCTGGCACCACCTCCGTTCCCGGCCGAATTTCCCGAAATCACACAATCCGTCAACGTGCTGCCGTAAGCTCCGCCGCCTTCGCCGGACGAATTGCCCGTCAGTGCGCACTGATTGAGCGTGCAACTGACCGCGCCGCCGCCCCAGTTCAGGGACAGATCCCCGCATACCGTGCAATCATTCAGAGTGCACATGACGGCACCGCCACCGATGGTTCCGACGTTGCCGGACAACACGCAGTTGGACAAAACGCCGCTGCTATCCGGACTCAACGCGCCGGCGCCCTGTTGATCGAGAAAAGGATAAACATTACCCCGGGTGGCGCCATTGGTCAGCGTGAAACCCGAAAGCGTCGCGCCACCGCTCAAAAGCACGCAACGGACTGCGTCATCGCCGACACCACCTCCGGACGCTTGATTCCCTGCGATGACGGTTACGTCCGGCCCATTGACACTCTGCACCGTCACGGCCTTGGTCACCGCGATACGATTTGTCATCGCTCCATCAGCCACCCGTCCGCCGGTTTGATAAACTCCATTCGTCACCAGGATTTGATCGCCATTGATGGAAATATCAATTGCACTTTGAATATCCGTCGCCGCCGTGCTCCAATCGGCGTAGGGCGGCACGGGATTGGTGCAGTTCAAGTCCACGTAATGCACCACAGCGGATGAGTTGAGCGTGAAAGCCAGGGAACAAATGGCTGTCAGTTTCAAAATTGGCCGTTTCATTGAAACCTTTTCCGGAATTGATGGCAGATTATCAATTAACTTGTGTTGATTCAATGAAAAATTAGATTCAATATAGGTTCAACCCAAGCGCTTTGCTTTTGAGTTGGTGAGATAATTCGCAGCGGATACCCCGCAGAGAGCCACCTCGAAATGCTGTTTGGAATCAGTTGGCGTCGGTCACAGACCGGCGCTACGTTCCCTATTGCACGCCGATGCGATAAAAGCTCATCACATTGGTTGCGTTCGCATCCGTAATTTGAACCACGCCACCGGTGCTCGTGATGGTTTGCAGGTTCTGCCAAACAACGGGTGGATTGAGATTGGTGGCCACTTGCACCGTGTAACTGGCATTGGACTGTCCATTGAACTGGAATTGAAAGCCATTGGTGGACGACATGGAAAATGAAGCGGGCTGCAACAAAGGCGGCTCCAAGGAAGGACCTGAACCAGCAAATTGGTGGAAACACCACCGGGATTATCAGTGTTGTAAGCGGTAAAGATCACGTCGTAATCGCCGGGGCTGGTCCAGAGGTACGAAGTGAAATAACTGACGTTGGTGACAATGGTCCCGTCGCCAAACGACCATTCCAGTCCTGAGGCGCGCCCGGTGATCTGTCCGGTCAACGCCAAAGAACGATTTACCAGCAGGGTGGTCTGGCTTGATTGAATGGCCACGGACAACGCCCCGATGAAATCGGCATCATAAACTTCGTAAGCCCCCATCGAAGGCGGACTGTTCCATTCCTCGCCATCCAGGTCCGTGCCGGAAGCGTAAAGCGAATTGCCGGCGCCACGGCAGGGGGAAGCGGCAGACAGGTGAAAGGCGGCATCCATAAACATCGGATCGTTGGTGATATTGCCATAGGCGGCGATCGGCAGATTGAGGGGAAAGTACAATTATTGGATCCGACTACAAGCTGCCCTGCCAATTATTGCCGCTGGCCGAAGCGGTGTTGCCATAAATGATGCTATTGTAAACCGTGTTGAGCTTGTTTGCATAAAACCCGCCTCCGTGGCCGCTGTGTTGTTGGCCACGGTGCAGTTGTATAGTGTGCCGGAATACAGCGCCGCCACCGTGGAGAAGGCCTGATTACTTGTGACCAGACAATTGTGGAGGGTACCGGCATACGCCCCGCCTCCGTAGTCGGCCCAGTTTCCTGACAGCGTGCAGTTCCAGAGGTATTGGAACAGCCGCCCCCGCCATAACCGAGCCCGCTATTGCCTGTCAGCATGCAGTTGTAAAGCGTACCCAAATATGCGCCGCCTCCGATCTCCATTCCAGCGTCCCCATTGTTCACCGAATTGCCGACGAGCGTGCATTGGAACAGCGTCCCGCCATAGCTGCCGCCGCCCTTCCCGCCCGGAAACGAACTGGACACCTTGTTGCTGATCAGATTGCAGTTGTAGAGCACGGCCAGATAAGCGGCGCCGCCTCTTGCTGTGGATCCGCCGGTGAAGACACCGTTGTTCGTGAACAGGCAATTGTAGAACGTCCCTTGAAACGCGCCACCGCCAAAAGCGTTGGCGAAGTTACCGGTGATAATGCAATTGGTCACTGTCCCACCAAGCTCGCACCACACCGCCCCGCCGCTTTGCTCTTTGAAAGTGTCACCGCTGGACAAGGTATGCCCGCCCGTGAGTGTGAATCCGCTTAAAATCGCATTGCTTCCCACATAAGCGCACCGGCCTTGGAACGGCTGAATCGTTGTGGCTCCGGGCCCATTCACGCTTTGCACCACGACCGGGTTTGTCAAAGCCAGATTGTTGTATATCGAGCCATACACAATCACTCCCGACGTTTGATAATACTCCATTCGTCACCAAAACCAGCCGTCCCGGCGTTGTCCCGGCGGCAATCGCCTGCTGAATCGTGTGGGCTGCGGTCGTCCAGTTGGTGTATGGAGATGTGGGGCTGGGGCTGTTCACGTCCGCATAATAGACCGGGGATTGCACCACCTGAACCTGGGTCGCCGCCGACAACCCATAACCCAGGCTGGAATAATACGCCGTCAGCACGCACGTTGTAGGTTCCCGGCGAAGTCCAGGCGTGGCTCACGTTGTACTGATTGGTGACCGTGGTGCCGTCGCCGAAATCCCACCAGAAATAATCGGCGCATCCGCCAATCTCCGCCACAAACGGCACGGCGTAACCCGTCGCAAAATTGGCAAAGGTGAAGCCAAGCCGGATGACCGGCGTCTGATCAATCGCCGGATTATATTCGTAAGCGCCCATGTCGAATTGGGCGATGCCATCTCCGTTTCCGTCCAAAGGCCGGGGCACACCCCGGATATCATTGGTGGGCGCGGAAATAATACCGATGGGCGAAAACAATTGGTCAAACCCGCATCAATGCACGGTGAACCGCATTTCAATCGGAAGTCACCACCCGCAGCATCCACAAATGCGGGGTCATTTGTGATATTTCCCGCCATTAGGATCAAACGGGGTCGTGCAGCAATAATACATACATGGGAGCTGCTCGTCCAATTGGAACCAGTTGGCGCCGAATTGAAATAGATGATGCTGTTGAAGGCGATGCCGCCATACATGCCGCCGCCGCCGCCGGACGCCGTGATTGCCTGTCACCGTGCAATTGACCAGCGTGGACGAATAAGCGCCCGCGCCGTTGCCATAAACCGAAATCGTGTTGGTGGCGATATTCCCGGTCAACAGGCAATTGTAAAGCAACCCTTGATAAGCCCCGCCGCCATAGATGGGCGCCGCGTTTCCAGAAATGACGCAATTGAAGTTGGTGCTTTGGTAAGTCCCGCCTCCGTAATTGGCCGTGTTCCCGGTGATGGTGCAATTGAAGTTGGTCCCCTGAAATGCGCCGCCGCCTTGGCTGAGATTGTTATCGCTGTTGCCGGTGATTATGCAGTTGTAAGCCAGGCATTGGCAGGCGCCGCCGCCGGACCCGCTGAATCCGTTATACATCGCCGCGTTGTTGCTCAATGTGCAATTGTAAAGGGCGACCCGGTAAGCCCCGCCGCCGCCACTGGCCAGATTGTTCGCCAGGATGCAGTTCCACAACGCGCCGCTCCAGCCGCTCCGCCGCCAGTAACCGGCGATATTGCCCGTTAACGTGCAATTGGAAATCGTGCCACCGTAAACACCGCCGCCGTAACCGCCGCTGTAAGTGCCGGGAACATTGGCAAAATTGCTGATCACCAGACAGTTGATGGCCGCACCACCCGCCTCGCACCAGATGCCACCGCCACTCTCTTCATTCGTCAGGTCCGGGCCGCCGCTCGTCCTGACATGCCCATTGGTGATGGTAAACCCGCTCACCACCGAATTGCTGCCGACATACACGCAGCGCGTTTGTGTCCCCCCGACAATGATTGTTGATTGTGTCCCATAAACGCCCAACAAGGTGATGCCGTTGGTCAGCGCCACGCGATTGGTTTCCTGTCCGTAAATCACCGTGCCGCCATTTGTATAAGTCCCGGCACCGGCAACCACAAACTCGCCCGCCTGCGCCGTGGCCAACGGCATCCTG
Organism: uncultured Verrucomicrobiae bacterium; assembly: GCA_963754775.1. GTDB lineage: Bacteria > Verrucomicrobiota > Verrucomicrobiia > Limisphaerales > UBA11358 > UBA11358. Next base: position 47,246 of record CAVWHM010000031.1, on the reverse strand, counting down.
GATATTCGTCGCCGCGGTCATCCAGTTTGTGTAAGGCGTCACGGGATTCGTGCTGGTCAAACTCACATAATGCACCGGGTTCGTGTTTTGATTTTCGTATGCGCCGATGTCCACCGTGCCGCCGACGATGCGCGGGTTGCCGTCCAAATCCGTGCTGTTGCTGACAAAAGAATTAGTTCCAGCATTGATACAAGGAGAACCGATTTGCAGCCGGAAATTTCCGCCGGCCAGGTCCACAAAAGCCGGCGGGTTGGTGATGTTGCCGGTTCCTTTTCCCACCAACGGGGTCGTGCAACAGTTGTACATCAATAAATTGAAGTCATAGACATTCGTCCCGAAGGTGCCTCCGCCGCCGGCGGCGTTGTAGTAAATGATGCAATTTTGCAACGTAGTGCCATCGCCATATGCCCCTCCCCCGCCGGTCGCGGCAAAGTTGCCGACGATGGTGCAATTATCCATGATGCCGGCGTAATAAGCCCCGCCGCCGGCTGAACGCGCGGAATTGCCGACCAGAACGCAGTTGGTGAGATTGCCGTAACCAGCCCCGCCGCCATTATTGGCGGAGTTGGTGATCAGCAGACAGTTGTTCAACAGGCTGTGATAGCCACCACCGCCATCGTAAGTTGCGACGTTTTGGGAAAGGATGCAGTTGTTTAACGTGCCATAGTAAACGCCGCCGGCATACGAGGCCGAGGCGTTGCCGGTTATCACGCAATTCGTAATAACCGAGGTGGCAGATTGACAATAAATTCCACCCGCATAACTATTCGCGCTGACCGTTGCGCCACCGGTCACGGTGAACCCCGACAAAGTTGCGCCGTTGGCCAGATAAACACCCCGCACCGCACTGGCACCGTTGGTCGTACCCGGCACCTGATAGCCCTTGATTACCGTCACGGCGGGACCGTTGACACTTTGCACCGTCAAATTCGCAATGCCGACATAAACGCGGTTTGACCCTGCAAAAGAATAGCCGCCGTATTGATAAACTCCGTTCGTGACAAGAATGGTGTCGCCGGTCCCGGCAAAACGGATGGCGTCCTGGATATTGGTCGCGGCCGTCGCCCAACTTGTGTAAGGCGACGCCGGGCCGGCGCTGTTCACACTTACGTAATACACCGATGCAGAAGCGTTGAAGGATAAAAGCGCGAAAGCGACAAATATTGGCGGCGAAAAATAAGTTTTCATACGCCGGTTCTGAGAGTGGTTCATTAAATATCATTGCCGCGCATAAAAAGCAAGCGCAAAGACGGGGCCATTCATCCCGCAATTCTTGGAATGGAATCGTTGAAAGGCTTCGCGGTTGAAGTTGTAAGAAAGAAAGTATCAGCCGACATAAATCGGCTCATTCCGAGGAATTTGAGCGGACTGACATCCGCTGCTAGAGGAAGAGTTGCCGCTGCCAGGTCATCAATTCGGGCACGTGCCTGTCCCAGTCGCGGGCGAGTTCACCCAGCGTGGCGCGGCTGGCGATGAGTGTCGGGTCAATGCCCAGCTTGTGCGCACGCGCGTTGCGGCGTCCTTCCAGTTCGCCGTAACGGTTGATTTCGGCTTCGGTCGGGCGATGGCCTTTGGGCCGCAAAAATTCCGGATGCCTGTCCGTGGAAAGCTGGAGGCCGGTTTTAATGGCATTGGCCAAACCGTCGCGGTTGCGCGGCGATCCCAACAGGCGGGGTGGCAGGAGCGGCTCAACCGGTCTGCGGGCGGCGGCGGCGGCGGCAACGGCCACGAGTTTTTCGTGCGTCAGAATGAAAAACGGTGGGCGGTTTGCGGCAACAGCTTCCTGCTCGCGCCACCGCCAAAGCTCGCGCAACACGGCCAGCGCGGGACGTCCCAGCCGGGAACTGCCTCTGACGCGCCAGACGGAATCCGCATCCGCCACCGGCGGCTGAGAAGTCTCCACAATCAATCGCGCGCAGGATTCCTGGTGCCATGAAAGGCGCCCTTTTTGCTGGAGTTCAAGCTTCAGCTTGTCCGCCAGCGTTTTCAAATAATGCGTGTCTTTGCGCGCGTAGGTTTCCATTCGCTCCGTCAGCGGACGGCGCGCCCAGTCGGCCTTTTGCGCGCCTTTGTCCAATTTCACGCCGAGCCGTTTTTCGACGAGCGAACCCAGCCCGAATTGCCGTTCGCCCAACAGCCGCGCCGCGAGCATGGTGTCGAAAATCGCCGACGGCACAAACTCATGATGTTTGCGGAGCAAGCGCAAATCGTAATCCGCGCCGTGCATGATGAGTTCGTGCGCATTGAGCGCGTCGAGCAACGGGTCCAAATTGATTTTTCCCAGCGGATCAATCAGTTCGTCGCCGGCGGCCGTGGTAATTTGAATCAGGCAGACCTTTTCGGGATAGGCGTGCAGGCTGTCGGCTTCGGTGTCGAGCGCCAGCCAGCTTGCGGATTTGATGACGGGCAGCAGCGCGGCGAGTTTTGCGTCGGTGTCAATCACGCGACCAAGAATAAAGCGGCGGGGGGCACGTGGCGAGCGGCAAGATTGCCCGCTTGCTAAATATGGTTCGCTGCTCCTAACATTTGACATGAACCTGGCTACTGCCTTTGCCGATTGCGCGGAAAAGCACGCGACCAAAACCGCCATCTTTTGCGGCGAAACGGAGATTTCCTACGCCGCACTCCTCGCGCAGTCGCAAACAGTTGCCGCCCGCCTGCAATCCGAATTTGGCGTGAAGCCCGGCGACCGCGTGGCGCTGTGGGTGAAGAATTGTCCGGAGTTTGTGCCGGCGGTGTTCGGCATTTTGTCGGCCGGCGGCGTGGTCGTGCCCATCAACAATTTCCTTAAGCCCGCCGAGGTGAGTTACATCCTAAATGATTCCGGCGCGAACGTGCTTATCACCGACGCGGAACTGGCGGCACACTTTGAAGTTTTGAAGGCCGCGCGACCATCGCTCGAAACTGTTGCGCGTCGAAGAATTCGCCGCGCTCCGGACTCCGGACTCCGGACTCCGAACTCTTCCCGCTCGCAATGAGTCCGACCTCGCGGCACTGCTCTACACCTCCGGCACGACCGGCCATCCGAAGGGCGCGATGCTTACGCACGGCAATTTTCTCCATAACGTGGCGAGTTGCGTGGCGGCGCTCGATGTGCGGGAGGACGAACGCGTCGTGGTGGCGCTGCCGCAGTTTCACAGCTTCATGTTCACGGTGGGCACGCTGCTGCCGGTGCTGTGCGGCTGCGGGATTCTGCTGCTGAAAACGCTGCATCCGTTCAAGCAGGTGCTGGAGGAAATCGCGCGGCATCGCGGCACGATCCTGCCGGCGGTGCCGTCCTTTTACCGCGCGCTGCTGGCCGGTGCCGGAATTCGGCAGGCTGCCGCTGCGGCTGTGCATCAGCGGCGGCGCGCCGTTGCCGGTGGAGGTGTTCAACGAGTTCACGCGGAAGTTTCCATTTCCGCTGCGCGAAGGCTACGGCCCGACGGAAAGCAGTCCGGTGGCCACGGTGAATCCCATTTACGGCATCAACAAACCCGGCTCGATTGGCAAACCGCTCCCGAACGTGGAGTTGAGCATCCGCGACGATGCCGGCCAGGAACTGCCCGTCGGCGAAATCGGCGAAATCTGCATCCGCGGCGGGAACGTGATGCGCGGCTATTGGAACCAGCCGGAAGAAACGGCGAAGGTTTTGCGCGACGGCTGGCTTTACACCGGCGACGTGGGGTATCGCGACGCGGACGGTTATTATTACATCACCGACCGCAAGAAGGACATGCTGCTGGTGAACGGCATCAATGTTTATCCGCGCGAGATTGAGGAGGTGATTTACCAGTTTCCCGGCGTGAAGGAGGCGGCGGTCATCGGCATGCCCGACCCGCGCAAAGGCGAGCAGCCGGTGGCATTTGTCGCGGCGGTGGAAGGCGCGGACGCTTGACGAAAAAGCGTTGCACGCAATTCATCCGCGAGCAAGCTGGCGGATTACAAATTGCCGAAGCAAATTGTCTTTCTGCCCGCGCTGCCGCGCAATGCGACGGGGAAAATCCTGAAAACGGAACTGCGGAAACAGGCGGCGGAAAATAAGCTTTAAAACGCGTTCTTGCCTCGAGGTACGGGCCTTTGCGCCGTCGCGGAATGTGGCGGATGGGATTCCCGCCTGCCAAGTGCCGGCCGGCCTGCCGCACCAAACAAGCGCACCGCCGTTTCCATAAAGTCATAGATTTAACTGACTTATATTAAACAAGTTACACTGTTTCCTTTTCCGAGTTGCTTTGGCGGGTTAGTGCCATTAACCTATTTACGCCGTTTGGGCATGAAGCGCGGGCGGCAAAGATTTTATGGCTGAAGGATATTGCGTCAAATGCAAGGCCAAGAAAGAGATTGCCAATGGCGTTGAAGAAACGATGAAGAATGGGCGCAAGGCCATCAAAGGCAAGTGCCCAACCTGCGGCACGGTGATGTTCAAGATTTTGGGCGGCAAGGCCGCTCCCAGTGGCGCAACTCAAACCCCACCGACTGCGACGGGCTAATTATGTCCCAACAGCTCGCCTACGTCATCATCACCCCCTATTCGCTCTACAAGTCACGCACGGGCGGAATCTTGAGCCGGCTTATTACGCGCACGGGTCTGGACCTGGCGGCGGCGCGCATGTTCGCACCCAGCGCCGAACTGGTGGCGCAATATGCCGAAACCATCGTTTCGGCGTACGACCCGCAGGACCGGAAAATTCAGGAACTGCTCAAACAATACGTCCTGCAAAATTTTTCGCCGGACCCCAAAACCGGGCGGCGGCGGCGGGTGATGACGCTTTTGTTTCGCGGCGATGAGGCGGTGCGAAAGATCCGTTCGGTCGTCGGCAATCTCGGTCCGGATCGGCGCATGGGCGAAACCATCCGGGACACTTACGGCGATTTGATTTTGGAGGAGAACGGGCAGGTACGCTACTTCGAGCCGGCAGTGCTGGCCGCGCCCAACGTGGAGGAAGCCGAGACGAAACTCAAATTGTGGGCGCGTTATTCCGACAGCGACGGCGGGGTTTTGGAAAAGGTCATTGCCTTCCAGCCCGGCGAGAACGGCCAGCGCACCCTTGTGCTCATCAAACCGGACAATTTCCGCTTCGCAACCGGCCGCCCCGGCAACGTCATAGATTTCTTCTCGCGCGCCGGCCTTTACATCGTGGGGATCAAGGTCCACCGCATGAGCGTCGCGCAGGCGATGGACTTTTACGGACCCGTCCGCGAAGTCCTCCGTACCAAGCTCAAGGACGCGGTCGGGACCAGGACCAAGGCCGCGCTGGAAAAGGAGTTCTCCATCAAAATTGGCGCCGCCGAGGAAAAACAGCTGGGAGAAGTTCTCTGCGAGACGTTCGGCGAGCACCAGTTTGAGAACATCATCCGTTTCATGTCCGGTCATGCGCCGTCTGAACTGCCACGCGAAGAATGGACCAGGCCCGGCACGGAAAAGTGCATCGCGCTGATTTATGAAGGGGTGAATGCCGTTGCCAAAATCCGCGACGTGCTTGGCCCGACTGATCCGTCCAAGGCGCCGCCCGGCTCCATCCGCCGCGAATTCGGCTCGACCATCATGGTCAACGCCGCGCACGCCAGTGATTCGCCGGAAAACGCCAAACGTGAAATGAACATCGTCAACGTGGGCGAAAATAATTTCCGCCAGATCATCGAGGAAGTTTACGGGAAATCGTAAGCGTGCAATTTGTCCAGCAAGCGCGCGTCGGCGGCTGGAAATGCATATTCAGCCAATTCCGATTTTTTCACCCATTTGACCGCCCCGCAACCGAGCGGCTGGGGTTCGCCCCGTACCAGCCGGCAAATGAAAAATTTCAGGCGGACCGTCTTTTCCGGGTAAGCGTGTGTGACTTCTTCGAAAACTTCGCCTACGGAAGATTCCACGCCGAGTTCCTCGCGTAATTCGCGAACCAGGCATTGCTCGAAAGTTTCGTCCGCTTCGCGTTTGCCGCCGGGAAATTCCCAAAGCCCGCCGAGATGGGCATCGTCCCGGCGCCGGGTGATGAGCAGTTTGCCGCCGCGAAAAATCAAGGCCGCAGAAACCTCGATAAATTTATGATTGATGATTGATGATTTATGATTTGAACCGGCAGCGCCGGGCGCTGTGATTTCAATCGCCATCTGACAATCATAAATCGCAAATCATAAATCGCAAATCATCTTCCCACGCTCTTGTAAATCCAGCCGAGCCGTTCCATTTCTCCGCGGTCGAACAGGTTGCGGCCGTCGAACATGATGGGATGGCTGAGCGACTTGCGGGCGCGCTCGAGGTCGAGCTGTTTGAACTCGTCCCATTCGGTGGCCACCACCAGCGCGTCGCAACCGTCGGCCACGGCGTTCATATCATCCACATAAGTCACGTTCGAAAGCGCCGCCCGGGCTTTTTCCATCGCCTTCGGATCGTGGACGCGCAGTGTCGCGCCCTCTTTTTGCAGGCGTTGGCAAAGTTCAATGGCCGGCGACATCCGCACGTCGTCGGTGTTTTGTTTGAAGGCGAGGCCGAGCACGCCGATTTTTTTGTCTTTGAGCACCCACAGCGTGTCGGTGATTTTTTTGATGAACCGCTCCATCTGCTCGGCGTTGATGCGCTGGACTTCCTTGAGCAGTCGGAAATCGTAACCGATCTGCTCGGCGATTTTGATGAAGGCGCTGAGGTCCTTCGGGAAACAACTGCCGCCAAAGCCGATGCCGGCGCTGAGAAAGCGGCGGCCGATGCGTTCGTCCATGCCCATGCCGGCGGCGACTTCCTGCACATTCGCGCCGGCCACTTCGCAAAGCGCGGCGATGGCGTTGATGTAGGAGATTTTGAGCGCCAGAAACGAATTGGAGGCGTGCTTGATAAGCTCGGCGGAGTTGATGTCGGTGATGATGATGGGCGCGTTGAACGGCGTGTAAATCTCCTTCATCGCCGCGGCGGGACGTTGCGAACGGACGCCGACGACAATCCGGTCCGGTTTCATCAAGTCGCCGACGGCGAAGCCTTCGCGCAGGAATTCGGGATTGCTCACCACATCAAAGTCCACCTTCGCCTGGCAATAGCGCTTGATGGTCTCGGCGACTTTTTCGCCGGTCTTGACCGGCACGGTGCTTTTGTCCACAACGATTTTGTAGGTCGTCATGGCGGCGGCGATTTCGCGCGCGACCTTTTCGACGAAACTCGAATCCACCGAACCGTCCGGCAGCGGCGGCGTTGGCACGGCGATGAAAATCACGTCGGATTTTTTGACGCCGTCGGCGATGCTGGTCGTGAACGAAAGCCGGCCGGCGGCCGTGTTTTTCTTCACGAGTTCTTCGAGTCCCGGCTCGTAAATGGGAATGCCGCCGGACTGGAGCAGTTTGACCTTGGCCGCGTCGTTATCCACGCAGGTGACGTGGTGGCCGACCTCGGCGAAACAAGCTCCCGTGACCAGACCGACGTAGCCGGTGCCGACGATGGAAAGCTTCATACTCAGGGTTTGCCGGCGGCGGACGTTGCAGATGCCAATTTGGTTCTTAATTCCACCGCGCGCATCCCGGCTTCCGATGCGGATACACTGCCGGGACTGGACCGGGCGATGCTTTCATAAACATTGAGCGCGTCGGTGAATTTTCCCTGCCGTTCGTCAATTCCGGCAAGCGCAAATTTTGCGGTGTTCGCCGCCACGACATCGGAAAAACCGTTGACGACGCGCTGATAAGCGCCGATGGCCAAATCCGATTTGCCCAGTGCCTCGAGGCTGGCCGCCACGCCGAGCGCCGCCGATGCGGAAAAGTCACCGTCGGGATGGGCGTCGAGAAATTTTTGGAATTGCGCCTGTGCGTCGGCGAACCTGCCCGCGGCAAACAGCGCCGCCGCGCCCTGCATCCACGCGCGGCGCCCGGCAAGCGTGCCCGGATATTCGCCGGCGATTTTCAAATACGCGTCGCCCAACTGGCTGGCGCCCGCATTGTCCGGGTTGGATAGAGTCAATTGCGTCAACGCCCTCCCCGCAGCGATTTCTCTTTGTTCCCGTTGCCAGGAAAAAAATGAATAGACAAAAACGGCGACAATGATAAGTCCCGTGCCGACGATGATCCGGTTTTTGTTGGCCTCAATCCAGGGCCACAACTTGAAAAGAAAGGCGGTTGGTGCGTCTTGTGGTTGCATAATGGGCGTGCAATCTTCCGCGTGAAGCCCAAAAACGCAAGCTCGAAATCTTCCGCGCCCGGCGGAAAATTTGCTTGAGTGCCGGGCGGAGGCAGGTTTCACTGGGCGCGGTGGAGAGATGGCCGAGTGGCTGAAGGCGGCGGTTTGCTAAACCGTTATACGGTCAAAAGCCGTATCGGGGGTTCGAATCCCCCTCTCTCCGCCACTTTGATTTTATTGAGTTTTTTGAGATTCAGAGGGTTAGTGGCAACGCTTAGTGGCAACAAATGCACCGATGTTTGCCGGTGTCAGGACTCGATTTAAGGCTTTCCGATTCTATTGGCGCGAGCAAATTCCATCCTTTGTATCGTATCCGCCTGAGCTTCCGCGTCTGGTTTCTCGCGCCAGGTTATGAAATCATAGCGGCATGAACGTATGCGGTGAGGTGGCACATTTGTTCCAGCGAACATTCTAATTTCCAGAAATTTAATCCTGATACCCCTCCGGCTCGTTTTAGGCGCGATTTATTGATTCAACAGCGGTGGCCGCCTACGGGGAACCAAATTGGAAAACACGGTAGAATTGTTGAGGCGCAGTGAGTGGCAATACAGGGGTGCCGGGAGGGCCGCTGTCGGTCCAACTGGCGGTGGCATTGGTGGCGGTGACCTCCCCGCCCGGCGAGATGAACCAGTTGATGAGGTCCGAGGAGTATTCCACCTGATAAGTGCTCCCGGTCGTGGCCGGCCAGGTCAGGGTAAGGCGGTTCTGGGCCGGTTGAGGCTGGGGGGGATTCAGCGCGACAAAAGGCACCGAGACAAAACCGGCCCGCTGCTGGCCGCGCTGGAACTCAGCATTTTGTGCGAACAGCTTCCAGGGTTTCTGGGTGCGGTAGTTCTCGATCATGATGACGTAAGCCGCCTGCTCTTCGTTCCCCGCCTTGGTGGCAAACCACGGAACCCGCAGGTTGAAGGCATCGCAAAAGCCGCACTCGATCCAGATGTTCGTGCGGTAGGTGTCATACATGTTTCGCAAACACGGCACGGCGTATTCCGGCGCGAAGGCGATGGCACTGCCGGCGACACAGGGAGCAATCGTGCCATCATCCACATAACTCGAATTGGGAGGAACACCGTGACCGGACCAAGTCGGCAAGCCGTTCACACCCGCATCCTGGCTGGGATTCAACCCCCAGCAGTTGCTGCCGTAGGCGGGCCAGTTCGACGGGTTCAGGCTGCAATAGTTCCGATGGGCGATCACCATGTGCCGGGAGTTCTCGAAGTAAGTGCAGTTCTTATTGGTCATATACGCGTCCGCCACGTGCCGCAAATCGGTCCAGCATTGGCCGAAGTTATACATGAAACCCGAGGGAAAACTGAGATAGCCCTGGGTGTTGTAGTTGGTAATCCAACGGTAGCTCTTGGTCCAATTGCCCCAGGCGGAAGTCGGCAAGGGATTGGTGGCTGCGCCCAACCCGAGCTGATACATGATCATCCCTTCGCTATAGCCACCCCAATTGACCGCTGAAAAGCCCGATTCGGGAGACCAATCCCCGGGAAGCCAATCCTTGTTGGTTCCCTGCGCCATCCAATACCAATCCACCCGGTTGACGATGGCGTCGGCCATGGTTCGGATGGTGGTTTCATCGCTGTTGGTGCCGTCGAAATACTGCTTGGCATAGAGGATGCCGCACAGTAGAAACGCAGTATCAATGTCAGACAACCCCGCCGTTCCGCTGCGCACGGCATTGGTCATGCCCAATACGCCGTAGAACCATCCATTATACCCGACCATGCCTGTGGCATCGGGGCCTTGCTGACCGTTCAGAAAGGTGTTCAGCGTCGTGATAACCCGGGCCACGCCCTGTGCCCGCGTGATCCAACCGTGGTCAATGCCGATGCCGATGGCGGTGAGCGCGAACCCGGAGCCGAAGATTTCCGCCGACTTGCTATCGTTTGCTTCAGGAGAGAGGCCGTTGTCCGGATTGGAGTCATACCAATAGAAGCTGAAGCTGGCCTGCTGCACATAATCCAGAAAGGCGTCATCGTTGGCAAAGGGTTGCGGCACGGTGGAGACCATGGCGGAGGGCACGGTTTCCTGGCCGTTGGCCAGCACGGTGGTAACCTGATAGTAATAAACCTGCCCGTTGGCGACCGTGACATCGGAGATGCCCGGCGTGGTCGGCGTGGTGGTGTCTTGCAAGACAAACGGGCCGGTCGGGGTCAGCGACCGATAGACGTTGTAGCCCGAAATGGGGTTGGTCCAACTGTTCGGTTCCCAATGCAAGATCACGCTTTTATCGCCCGACGCGATGACCAGTCCGGTCGGCATGTTGTTGGTCGGTCGCAGGTCCACCGCCGGCGTATCGGCACTCACGTTTAACACCAGACTGCGGGCGCCGTTCGTGAGGGTGATGACTCCGCCGCCCAGAGCCGTCAGGTCCCAATTCGTGGAGCCGTTGGGCAAGACAAACAAACCGCCGCCGGTCGTGGCGAAGCTGGCATTTGTAAGCAGGACATAGGTGCCGTGACATACGGTGGCCGTGGCGGCGGTTAGCCAAACGAAGCTGGTGCCGTTCACGGTATTGGTGCCTTTGATGACGAGCTGGTCATAGGTGCTGCCAGCCGCAGCGGCATTGCTCAAGACGACACTCAAGTAGCTGCCGCTGCTGAAAGTCATGTTGGTCGCCAGCGTGAGCGTGCCCGGCTTGGTGCTGCTGCTGCCCGGGGATATGATGCCCCCCGTGAGCGTGGTAACGGGACCGCCAATGGTGCCGCTGCCGCCTAGAGTCGCGCCGCCGGCTACTGTCCAGGTGTTCGTGTTGGCGGAGCAATTGCCATTGATCAGCAACGTGCCGGCACTGTTGGTCGTGGAGCCGGTGTAGGTGTTCGCCCCGTTAAAGACCAATGTGCCATTGCCCTTCTTATTGATGCTTTGGCCGGAGCCCACCACGGGTCCGCCCACAGTCAACGTGTTCTTGGTAATGATCTGTGCGTGATTGCCATTCTGAATCGTGACCGTCCCCGTGCCCAGGTTCAAGTTAGTGCTGCCAGCAAAAGTCCAATCCCAGGCAAAGGCAATCGGGTTGTTGGCCAGGTTGGTGACGGTGGCGTCCAGGGTGCCGCCGATCAACTGGAGTTGTCCGGTGCCGCAAGCGTTCGGGTTGGCAATAATCAGATTCCCACGATTGATCGTGGCGCCGCTGTAACTGTTGGAGGCGCTGAGCGTTAGCGTGCCGCTGGCATTTGCTTCATTGTCCAGAGCGCCGGCGCCGCTGATGTTTCCGCTCAAGATCTGATTGGCGGAGCTTTTGTAGTAGAGCGTCCCGTTGTTGGTGATGTTCGTCGCATAAATTCCGCCGCCCAACTGGCACGCGCCGTCAATCCGCAAGGTGCCGGCGCTGATGGTTGTGGGGCCGGTGTAGGCGCACAGGTTATTGCTGAGCGACAGCGTGCCGGAGCCGGATTTGGTCAAACTGCCGTTGCCCGCAATGCCACCGCCGCTGATGACGTAGGTTTTCGTGAGATTGGTGACGAGAATGCCACCCGGCAAAACCGTCGCGGTATTGGTCACCAGAACGGGCGAACCGCCGCTGGTGGTGTCGTCAAATCGAACCGCATCCCCATCCACATAATTTGTGGCTCCCGCATTGCTCCAATTGGTCGTGCTTGTGTCCCAATAGCCGTTGACGGCGCCGGTCCAGATCACAGTGGCCGCAGCCGCAGGCAGCGCCCCGAGGGCGAACAGCACGAAGGCGAGGTAAAGTCCGGTGAGGACGAAGGATTTGATTCGGGATTTCCCATTCGGCTTCTTGCCCACGACCAGCCTGGGGCTTTTTCGCGATTTTCCTCCCACTCCAATTATTCGCATGTCTTTTTCCAGTCCATTCCCGGTTTTTCTCTGACAAAAGGAGCGCTTCGTTGACATTTGCGCCTTTCTGCACGCTTTTCGACCCGATGAGAAGACACCTCTTCCGTGGTTTCCGGTGTTTTCATGCGAGGCCTTTCACTTTTTCCTTCATCCGGATGCCGGTACGGGCAATCTCAGCCGCCCAATCCCTTCCAAAATGGCCCGGGGTCGGAGGTGACCTTGGAACCGTGAAATTCCAGCTTCAAACGACTATCGAAAGTCACTCCCAGAGCCTGATTTTTGCTTGCACCCGTTGGACTTTCCATCTTTCGCTGGCCATCCAAAGATGGCAGCCTTTGTTTATGCAGCTCCATTGTAGGTCAATAACATCGGCTTGTGAAGTTAATCCGGTAAATATGGGTTTCCATTATCTGGATTTTTATCATTACTTGGTTTCCCAGATAGACTTTAATTTGTAAACTTGCAGCGAGGCCATTTTGGCGTTGCCGCCTTTGACTTCCACTGTGACCGACTGGTCTTCCTGCTTCGGGGTGAACGGCAGCGGCACATACGTCAGGCCGTCGCTGGCGAAGACCTCCAACACCGTGCGGTCCACATAGACGATCAGACGCTGCTTGCCATCCACCAACGGAGCCGGAGCACCATTGGTCGAGTGGCGATATTGAACTTTAACTCCACTCAGGAAATTGAGTGGTATTTAAATCCAACGTGGAAATAGAGGCCATGTCGGCATCTTCAAGGCTAAAATCAAAGATATTCAAGTTTTCCGCGATATGTGCTTTCTGGGAGGATCTGGGGATGGCAATAATTCCTCTTTGGAAATGCCATCTCAGGCTCACCTGCGCAATCGTCTTATTGTACTTCTTTCCGATGGTTGCAAGAGTGGCATTGGTGAAAAGCCCATGACGGCCTTCCGCAAAAGGCGCCCAGGCTTGCATTTGCACGCCATGTTGCTTCAAGTATTCCAGTGACTTGCCTTCCTGGAAGAACGCATGGGTTTCGATTTGATTTATTGCGGGTTTCACGTCGCTACTCGCAATCAAGTCGTCCAGTTGCGCGGGTTCGAAATTGCTGACGCCGATGGCCTTGATTTTCCCCGCATGATAGAGTTCCTCCATCGCTTTCCAGGAGCCTTTGATATCGCCAGCCGGCCGATGAATCAGGTAGAGGTCCAAATAATCCGTCCCCAACTTGTTGATGGAAGTTTGAAATCCTTTCTTGGCCTGTTCATAGCCCATATCGGCTTTCCACAGTTTTGAGGTGATAAAGAGTTCTTCACGTTTGATGCCACTCTGTTTGATCCCGGCGCCGACTGCCGTCTCAGTGCCGTAGATCATGGCGGTATCAATCAGACGATAGCCCAGGGCGATGGCATCGGCCACGCACCTGATTCCGACGTCGCCGTTGAGCGTCATGGTGCCCAATCCAAGACGTGGCATTTGCAGGCCGTTATTGAGAGTCACGAGCGGGATCAAATTTTTCCGGGTGCTGGTACTTGGCGCGGCAAATGACAGCGTGCTGCCGAGGCTCAGGAACATTGCAGAGGCGGCACATTCCGCGCTGGTCTGCAAGAATTGGCGGCGGCTCATTCCGTTGGCGTTGCGTTCTTTTTTCATATTGGTGGTCTTGTGGCGGTTGGCCGAAGAAAAATTAAGAAATAATCCGGGATTTCCCATTTGATTTCATGCCCATGACCATCGTGGACCCTTTTTCGCGATTTTCTTCCTTCCCCACAGCTACTGCAAGTCTTTTTTCCTGTCCGCCCTGTTTTTCCTTTGGCACAGGGGGTGTTGCGATGTTTTTTTGGCTCCAATGCCCTTTTTCTCCCGGAGGAGAAGACACCTCCTCAGTAGTTTCCAGTGTTTTGACACGTTCGGTCTTCATCCCGATGTCGCGACTGCCAATCGCAGCCGCCTAATTCCTTCCAGAATGGCCCGGAACAACTCTTGCGGAACCGCCACTTCCGCCATCTGGAAGATTTATGTTTCCAGATCCATCACACACCGGAAACCAATTGTGCCGCAGCGGTCAATCCCTGGCCACATCAGCAGGAATTTGGCGGCGAAATCCACAGGACGCGGCCCGCCGTCGGCGTACCACCCTGAACCTTGCGCCTTGAAAAATGCTCCGCCGCGGATGATACAAAACCGGGTGTGGCCGTCAGTGCGCTCGCTCTCAGTCCACTCCCAGACGTTGCCACACATATCATAGCAGCCAAAGGGGGATCGTCCTTGAGGAAAGGCTTTGACCGGGGTGGTTTCTCCCGTCTGACCGCTGTTGCAACGGCCAGGTTCGATGAGGTTGCCCCACGGGTATTTCCTGCCATCCAGTCCCTGTGCTGCGTATTGCCACTCTTCCTCGGTAGGAAGTCTTTTGCCGACCCAGGCGGCATAAGCGCGGGCATCGTCCAGATCAACATAGACAACGGGATGCTGTTCCTTGCCGGGCGGGGGCCGCCCGTTCTCCCAGTGTTTCAGGAAATTCTCCCGATGCCGCGATTGGTAGCCACTGAAACGCAGGAAGCTGGCGAAGTCCGAGTTGGATACCAGGCACTCGTCTATCGCGAACCGTTTGAACACTGCCTGTCGTTGGAAATGGCGAACCCGGAAACCATAGGAATCTCCCAGATTGTCTTTGGGCAAAGGCGTGGAATCATAAAAACCGCATTCGCGCACACGCATATCCATGCTCAAAACGAGTGTGGCTGGAGGAACCTCCACCATGCCAGTCTTCACTTGTTGATGCGACGTTCGCGGAACCGAAAAAGCTCCGCATTTCAACCTGTGGCGGAATCGTGTTGAAATCCCTTCTCGCGTCCAAGTGCGCCTGTTGGAACAGGAACTTTTCAAAATCCGATCCCAGAGCGGCCTTTGTCCCGGCAACGAAACACGCAATGCCTCGGGGGCCGATGGAGCCGGACAGGAACAGTCGTTTGCTCGCCGGACGTTGTCGGGACTTCGATGCCGCGCACGAGATCGAAGTAGCGGTGGTTCGCAACCGAAGGGAGTTTCAAGAATATCCCGTCGCGGGTGGTTTCCGTGCGATTTATGAGAGTCCATAGCCGCAGGTCCTGGCTTTCCCACAAGGAGGCAAAGACGCCGGGTTGCTCCACTGGAACCAATGGAGTCCAACGGCCATCGTTGAACAGACGGGTGAAGCGCCTTTGGATCGGCAGCATAACCCTCAAAATGGAACGATCCCGCGGATTCCAAGGCACCCAGGAGCCGAAGACATTTTCCCAAATCATCATGCCACTCCCGTTCATCCAGGCGGAATGTAATTCACCGGTATGGTCGCGGTCCCAGCGGCGGATCTGGTGCTGCATATGATGCTGCTCAAACCATTTGTGTTTGAGCACGCCGGGAACATAGCTGTCCTGGAACCATTGCGCCCACGAAGCGTGATGGTCGTGGATGTTCTCCAAGGGCACGGCATCTTCACCTTCGAGGATCACTCCGGGGCGCACCGCATCCAGCCGGGAACGAAACTCTGCGCCCCCCTTGCTCAAGGTATCGAGAAAAATCCCATCCGTCTCGGTGTCCCGCACGATGGATGCCAGGCACTCCAGATCCGAATCATTCTCCCGGCGTGTACCAGTATCCCAAGGATTGTAATCGATATAGACCCTGACATTGCGCTTATGGAATCGGCGCACCGCAGTCCGAATGCCCTTGAGGCCACCGGGCATGTCGCGGTAAAAATCGAATTGATTCCGCTGATCCACGCCGATGCGCGGATAGGCATGCCACAGTACAACGCTGTCGTAGCCGCCAAATTCGACTTCCCCGTGCCGGAGAAGGGCGTCCACCCTGTAGCGACTGGTGTGCCGGTCATAGAACGTTTCATCGCACATCATCAGGAAGCAGCAGGCGTAATTGGAGCTGGACCAGGCGAACTCCGGACGACGGTAGAGGCTGCCATCGTATTGCAAGCGGGCATGAATTTCCCGGCGCCAGTTTGCCAGCGCAGCCCGGTATTCCGGCCAGTCCGCCGGATCAGCAGGAGCGGGAATAATATTTCCGGAGACATCCAGTTTCCACGGGGCATCCAGCACCGCTGCCAGGATATGCCTCCCCCACGTCAGCGGCAGCAAAGCCGCGGTCAAGCCCAGGAATCGGCGACGGTTAATTTCCATGGCGGAAGGCAATTTCAGTTTTAGGACCGCATTGCCGAAATTTTGCTAAAGGCACGGAACCGAAGGAAACTGACCCTCTCCTGGTCGCGCGGTTACCCTGATACCGTTTTACACACTATTCGAAATTGGCTGAAACAACCGAGCCCCGGCTCGTGCCATGTCAGCTGTCGTTACGGCGAATCATGGTCTTTCTGGTCTTGTATGTTTTTAAAAATAAACTTCCGCTGGCATTTATGTCAGAGATCGTTCGGCCGCATCAAGCCAGATCCACATTTCCGCAAAGATGCACTTCGAGGCCGAGCGCAGCCAGCATGGAGGCTTTGATCCGGCAGGCTCGGTGCGCCTGCTTCCTGTTTGGGGTGTAAACCACTTGTATGTGGTTCGCCTTGTGGCGAGCCATCATCTGGTCGCGGTTGATCCCTTCGAGGACGGCGTGCGCGATGGGCCACTGTGGTGTGGTCTTGTGCCAGCGACGCTGGGTTTCCATTTCGGGCAGCTTGACTACTTCCAACACGCCGAGGTCGCAATGGAGTTTGCCGTCCATGACGAAGATGCGGCTCCAGACGACATGGCCGGGCTTCGAAACGCCGGTAATGGTGCCGCCTCCGAGACGGAAGTACATCGGTGGCTGGCGTTTGCTGGTGGCGCCTCTGAATCCGCCGATCAAGTGCGCGGGAGGAACCGCACCCGATATCAGCAGAACCCAGACATAAGCATCAAGGCCGTCGCCTTTGTAAGGCTGACCCCAGCGCAGGTCATGCAACGTATTCTCAGGAGCAAACCCGAGTTCACGCCAGAGTTGGTAGGTCACCAGGCCGTCAAGACCGGCGCATTCGTCCACTTCGTTGAAGTGCGGCACCGCCTCGCCCGGGAACAAAACGCGACCGGACCTGGGACATTTCACCGGGGGGCGATTCGTATTATTAAGCAACCCCTCGGCAAGATCGCTGGCCGGCGCGAGGTCTTTGAGTCCTTGTTGGTACTGGATGCCAATGGCGGCGCAGCCGAATTCCGCCGCGAGGCGGACGGCGGCGATGTACATTTTACATTGCTGGAGGGTTTGGGCCTGCGTCAGCTCCGTCTCCTCGCATGTGCCCCATTGAAACCTCATGCCACTCTTCAGCAGCCAATCAAGAACGTCCAAGGCCTCTTCGTCACTCACCTGTTGCATGGCCGCATAAAGGGTGGACTGGCTGAGCCGTTCCTTGAACACGCCGGTCGGGCAGAGCAATTCGTCAGGGATGATGGCGTTGAACATTCCCATGCAGCCCTCGTCGAAAATGCCCAGGATCCATTTGTGCTGCCGGAATTGGCGGGCGATGCGTTTGCCGAGAAGCTCCTCCGCCACTGGCAATTTGAGCAGGCGCAGGTCGCGGACGTGGCTTTGGTCGTGCGTGACGACACCTTCGGCCAGCCATTGCCGGAGGCCGCGTCGGAAGAATGCATCGGTGAAGTCCTCACTCCAGAGTGTACTGTAACGGATGCCAGCCTTGGTGAGAGACGCGTTAAGGTTGAGCATGCCAACCAGCCCGGGCCAGGTGCCGCTCCAGTTAGCCACAGTCAGAATGGGACCACGATGGGTCCAGAGCCCTGCCAGGACGTGGTGGCTGTATTGCCATACCGATTCGGCCACGATTACCGGGGCGTCTGGATCCAGGCAGCGAAAGACCTCGATACCCATCTTTTGGGAATCAATAAATCCGTGCTGCTTTTCCTTATCATAGGGGTGGGCGCGGACGACAGTCCAACCTTCAGCCTTCAAGGCACGGGATAGAGCAGCCTCCATTTTCGCCTGTGCAGGCCAGCATTGTTGATTGGCCGGGAGGCGCAAATCGCCGCTGGATACGAGATAGGTATGCCTGGGTTTCAGAGTTGGTGGTGATTTCATATAAATTTGGTGATGCCGTTCAGACGCGGCAGCAAGGGCCATTTAGATCGGGTTTCGGATTGAGAAGAATTCATAAACCACAAGCGGTCAGGTTCTGGCGTACGACATGAATGCACAGCTCAATGCGCCTTTACTGTTTGGACTCGCTTCCGACAGGGCTGGGTAACGTGGAGAATTTCTTGTGCGGCCCGGTTTGATACCAATATGCCACCGAAGAAATGTTGTCCTCTCGTTGAACATAGCGTCGCCCTTCATTCTGCCAACTCAGCGCCTGGATGGTCACCTTCAGGTTCTTCTGAAAACGCACCGGGTCGGTGAGGTGCCAGCGATACAAGCCGAACTTTTGGCCCGCTTCATAAATTTGATCCGGCGGAATAACCTGGGCCAGTCCGCTGTAAGGCGTGGAGAAAACCTGATATTTTTTCGTCTCCGGATTTTCGAAGTCGTAGGAGCCGCAGAAATAGTCCTCAGTGCCGGTGCCGCAAATTGTCGGGAATTGTTTGTCTCCGTCCAGGTAGAACTTGATTTCGCCTTCGCCCCACCATCCCGGACTTAACGTTTCCCAGGCCAGATAAGTGCCGACATATTGTCCCTGGCCTTCGATGTCAGCGATCGTGTAGAGGCCCTTGTGCTGGAGCGGCGCTTCCTGCCGGAATTGGGCGTGGAAATAGGCCGTGTCTTTCGGCAAATCCGCAAGCCGGTAGTTCACCTGATAGTACAGGACCATGTCACGGTCATCGGTATTTTCAAGCGTGATCCTGGCTGACTTGCGGAAAGGCATGGGCCAATAACAGTTGAAGGCGCTGCCGGGGTTGACGCAAACCGGCAGAGAACTGATCTGGCAATATTTCCCCCAGCCGCACGCGAAGAAATCCCCAACCGGACATTCGACGGACGGTTCCGTTTCACCGTCCCAGTAGAACCGCAAGATTGAGCGACGCCAGTTCCCGGTGGGTGTCATCCAGATTTGCTGGATGCAACCGGGCCCTTGGATGCAGCCCAGCGTGAAAGTACTTTTCGCCTTGATAACCACGGAGGGGGAGATTTTCCACCCGGGTCCCAGATCTCGGGCGGCGTTCTTGCCCGTTCCTTCCACAGCCATTCCGCCCTTGCCCTTTTCACCGGAAAAATTTTCAGGGCTGAGGGATCGTGACAGTGCTGTCGAAGTGCGATAGAGATTTCCCAGAATGCCGGCTGAAGGGTCGGTGAGAGGGTCTGCGGCGCGAAGCGCTGGTCCGGCTACAATCAGGGAGAAAAAGGCCAACCCCAGGCGCAGTAACAATTTCATGGATGCGAATTGTAACGGCATTTGCGGTACTTTCTGCCACAAAAGATCGGGGCTGTCATTGAGGGATCGCGTCTTTTAATTGAGGTTTTGCGTGACGGTTCAAAATCGGGCAAATGCCGGCAAAACGGCGTGGATTTTGAGGTTAAACTGCAAATACCGGGGCCATCTCGGGACGGGGTGTCCGGTTCGTTTTAGCAATTCATTAAGGGTTTTGGTTTAATGCCAATGTGGCTTTCCTCGATATTGAAATTCACTGCATTGCCAGATTGCTTTCGCGACATACTTGCAGGCGATATGACCACGACGCGCCAGGTGAAACCCCTGCCCTACGGCGACGGCGCCGGGAGGTGTTCTGCGTCGAGCCGGATCCGAATGTCCCCGGAATGCTTGTGCTGGATGCGAACCGCGAACCCGCCGCCGGCGATCGCCTCCACGGTGTATCCTTGGGTGCGTCTCCGGAGGTTGTTCACACGGGGCAACAGCATCTTTCCAGCGTGGACCGTTAGCGGTGTGTCACGCAGCCTGAGCACTTCGCGAGACCTGTTATCGAACGTTTGGTAATCGATTTCGCTGTCCCCATATTGGATTGAGCGCACCACCGAAGTGGAGCCCAGCAGATGCGACTCCCTTGCCGGGGCCCATTCCGGCACTGAGGCGATACCCCGCTGAAAGTGGCGCAGGTAATCGCCGTAGCCGTCCGAAAACCAGTAGCTGGTGGCCGGCTCCAAGCCACCCCCCATCACCAGCCCGTCTTCATGCGACGCGTAGGTCGCCCAGTTGAATGAACGAAAGGCCCGTTCCTGGTAGTCGCGATCACCAGTGACCTCGTAATAAAGCGCACATACCGAAGCGTAGCGTGCGGTGTGGCTGGCCATTTTGTCCATGTCATTGACCTGCTCGGAGAGCACTCTCGCTCCCCATTGCAGCCCCTTTTCGTGATGTCCCGCCATGGTTACCGAGTCCTTGCCAAAAAAGGCGGTGACCCAATCAAGAATCCTCTTCGCGTGCAAGAGCGCCTGTGGATCCATCTCCGGGTGCTGGAGCAAATAGCGGGCGGTTTCCAGCGCTGAATATTGATTCCGGTTGACCCGATAATTGGCATAGATCAATACGTCTTCAAAATACTGCGACCACACCTGGTTTTCCATCGGGTACTTCATCAGCCATCTCCAGGCCATGTTTCTGGCCCGGACATAGGATTTTTGATCGCCTTGCCGAAGCCGGATCAGTTCATCAAAGAGGCGAATGGGACCGATCGTGTTGGCAGTGTATTCTTCGCGGACGCGAGTGCCGGTGCTCGCATCCACTCGAAAGGGCCACGGTGAGTGCCGTTCGTCCCCGGGCCGAATGTAGGACGCCAGGGCGTCCGCGCAATGCAACGCCGCCTGAAGATATTTCTTCTCCAAAGTGAACTCGTAGAACTGGAGGTAAGCATATCCCAGTTCGCCAACCTTGTCCGGTTCCAGATACCCCACACCGTCACCGCGTCCGCACGGCTTGTGGTCGTTACAATAAATCGTGTCCGTGCCGCCGCGATAAACGGGATTGCCGGCATCCGAGCTCGAATACGGGACCAACGCCCATGAATCGGTTGCGTCAGTGGTCCCATTCGCAAGCATATGGTCCAGCATTTCGCGGACGCGATCCATGGCAACGGGGTCGCCGCTGTAGGCATGGTAAAGAATTGCCGAGTCGGTGAGCATGGCGAACAGTCCCGCGGGATTGTGCGCCCACGGGCGGCCCGTGAAGAGAGGTTGTGCGGGATCATTCAGGCCGTTGAATTCCGGATAGGTAAAATAGGTCCGATAACCATCGGACTGGACCGGGATGCTTTCAAACATCGCCCAATTCGTCCGTAAAATTTGATCATAAGGCGCGCCGGAATCAACCCAGCTCAGAAGTTTTCCCTGATCATCCAGTCGAACCTGGTGCCAGAAAAGTTGGTCCGCCAGCGACGTATTTGTGCTCAGGAGCCAGATCCAGGCTCCGCTCAAGGCGCAGGTTTTGAGACAGCCGTATCGCCGGGTTGCGCTTGGCACTTCGGGTGCCCAGATCGGAAATCTGCGGTAGAACAGGTTGTGAAACAGCGTCGCAATATTCATGGGGTCACCTCTGCTTTTATCTTTATCATTTCACACCGCCACGCGAATTATACGAAAATAATACTAGGTAAAATGGCTGATGCGTGTCATTGAGCATTCGCGTTTCTTTTTTTAAGGTTTTGCAGGTTGCGCCCACAAACTGGTCTCCGGTCTATAACACTCTTTGTTTCTGTACTGAAATGCCATGCAAACCAGGCATACCGGTCGGGAGATTTTTGAAGAGGTCTCAAATCAATATCAGATTGATCGCCAGTTGGTATCAAAGGTTTAAGCCGGGCGGGCAGTATGACTGTGCGAGGCCGCGATTACGGCGCGCTGATCCGATAAAACCGCTCTGGCCAGTTCGTCGCGTTCATGTCAAAAAACTCATATTGTCCCGGACCGGGCTCGGCCGACGTTCCCAGCAACTGCCATTGCAGCAGGTTAGTTGAACTCCAAACGCTGTACGTGGCGTTGGAAGAACCGCCAAAGTTCAACGCAAACGACCCGCTCCCATTTGTACCTGTACTCCAGAAGCAGTTCGTCAACTGCGGCGCCAGTGGCAGATTAATGTTCATCGTCACCTGAGCCGGTATGGACCCGCTGAATGCATTGTTCGCGGCGAAATTAAACGCCGCATACGGATTGCCGGTGCCGTTCAACCCCGGAGCAAAAATCACCCGCCCGCCCGCATCGCTTACCAGCGTGTTGGCAACGCTGATCTCGCTTCCGCGCGCGCCCCCGGAATACTGGTAAAGCGTCCCGGCCGCAGGCAGGCTGCTGACATAATAACTCAGGGGATTCCCGTCCGGATCCGATCCGGAAAGGGTCATCGCCAGATCATGGTTCACATAACCCGCCACAGATTGCGCATTGGCCTGTAGCGTCTGGCTGCGCGGCAGCAGGGTGTAAAGGGAATAGGTGAATTCGTTCCAATCGTTGCTGGATGACAGAAACTGAACCTTGATCCGGGTCGAACTCTTCCCGCTGGTGAAAGAGGCCGGTATCATGAAATCCGAATCCCGCCAGTTGTGGATGTCTTCGAGCCCGGCCTGGTACCAGACGCCCACCAAGGCACCGTCCAGATAGACATTGGCCTTCTGGTTTGCGACACCCTGGTCCAGCCGCCGGCGGAGGATGGCACCCGCGTTCGAGGGTTGAAGGCTCAGCGTGAACTCGCTGAAACCCTTTTGCGCCCGCCCGTCGTCCGTGATGTTCACGTTGTCAAAGTCACCATCGTACGAATAGGTGCGTGAACCGCTCCATGTTGGCGTGTTGATGAAGTAGGCATGGGCCGATTCGCTCGCACTTTTGTCCACATCCAACTGGTCGGTCATTACCGCCCGGGCGACCGGCTGGTAGTAATAATACGCCAGCGTCCATACGTTTTCCGAAACACCGTCCCCCGTCCCGTGCTCGATCCCCGCGCGGATATGTTTGCGGAAGGGTATCGCATCCTGCATGAACAATCGGTAGGCTGCGGTCCTGTCAAAATTGGTGTCCGCCACATGTGCGGTGTTGCCGTGGGTGGGCTGCGTGAACAACCCATGGTCGAAATACCAGCCTCCGTTGAAAAAATCCTCGGTCCCCGTTCCATAAAACGCCGGGCTCCCGTTGTCATCCACATAAAACCGCTCGTCGCCCTCCAAATAGCTGCGGTCCGTCGGGCCCATCATGGATTCCACCACTCCCACGAGATGCCCCGTTCCTTCCACGTCCAGCATCAAGATATCCGACCCGTTGGTGGTCGGTGTTTCACTGTGAAAATACGCTTTGAAACACCCCACGTTCGTGAATGAATCCGTGAACGCTTTGTGCCGGATTTCATAATGGATGTTGGTCGTGGCCGCGGACCGCTGACTGATCAACTGCACCACCGCCCGGCTGGGGAACGGCATCGGGAAATACACATACATATTGGTGCCGGCATCCATCCCCACCGGCAGCCCGCGCGTGGCATACGGAGCAAACTGTCCCATCGCAAAAAACGAGCCGATGGGCGCATAGACGCTGGGATTCGTTTCGTTGTCAAAGGACGCCGCCAGCCACACATTCGTAAGTATGTCCAATGTATTGCTTGTAGGCGCAGCCGGCGGATATTGAAACGTCTGTGTGCCCGCCCAAGTCTGTGAGTTGATCACATAACTGTGGGAGCTTTCCGAGACGGAATTCCCCACATTCAACGAATCGGTCAGCACATTCGTTCCGCCGATGGTGGAATAAATCCAATAATAAAATTCGTTCCAGTCCAACGACGAACTCACGAATGCCACCTTGACCGTGATCGAACTCTTGCCGGCGGTAAAGCTTGACGGGATGCCGAAACTGTCGTCCCGCCAGCGGTAACTGCCATCCCCGCCCGCATCGAACCATTCGCCCACCAGCGCCCCATCCACATAGATGTCGGCTTTCTGATCGGCGATTCCGTAATCAAGCCGCCGAACCAGCAAGGCCCCGGTGTTGCCGGAATTCAGTGTCATTTTGAATTGGCTGAAATTCGTGTGCGCCCGGCCGTTATCGGTGAGCGTTTGCGGGAATGATGGCTCGGTCCCGGGGATGCGCAGCTTGATCACGGAAATCGAACGCGGCCCGGCAACATCCAGCAGCGTTTGTGTTGCCCCCGCCGCCAGATCGAATGTATTGGATACCACCATATTACCGGCGTCGGTTTTGGGGTCCAATCCCGCGTTGTTCCACAAATTTCGGACCGCGCTGGAATCTTCAGTCCCTGTCCAGGTGGTGATGGACGTATCCGGCGTATAAACATGGTAGCCGATGTTGTAGTAAAAAGTGCCGCTCGTCCCGTTGGACACTATCCTGATTGATTGTTTGAACGGCAAAGGCAGGTAGCAAAAGTAACCTCCACTCGATACGGCTTCGTCGCCGACCAGCGGCGACAAGAACGGCGCATTCGTTCCGCTGAAGAGATCGTTGAGCAGCATGTTGATTCTCGGGGTGGCCTCGCCGTCGAAAAAAACCTGGATGTAGTCCACAGCCGGGTCAAATCCCGTGAACCACATCCGGTAAACCGTCCCCGGCCCCTGGAGATCCAGCAGCACCTTGTTGGTCCCATCAATGTACAAAAAATTACCGGCGTCAGCGTTGCCTCCCGACCGGTCAAAGCTCGACTGCCCGGCCGCCATCGTATCCAGTTTCAAATAAGGCAACCGCTCAAATTGGGCCATGGCATTCAGTCCGTAGGGCTCGCCAGCAGCGGCATCGGCATTGATGGCCACAAAGTTGAATTCCGCTTGAACCAGCAACCCCAACGCAAGCAAGCCACGTTGCGCGATTTTGAGATCCTGACGGAACCATGTTCCCCTTTCGCGCCAACATCTGGAACCAACAATTTGTTCAAACCAGCTTATCACGTCAGTATGATCTCCAACCCTTCTCCTTCGTTTATAACTATATCAGCCTCATCAAAAGTGATATGACAGCGCGCACTGGTTACCGCAAACGTATTCGGCTTTGTTTTACCTTCGAGCACGGCTGCGACGCCATGGGGGACGATACCCTGAATGGCAGTTAATTCCAGTGTCTTCACCCGCAGCTTGCCCGATCTAACTGTTATTTCTATTCTTTGAACCTTTCCATCCCATTTTTGTGTCAGACTGCCCCAGCCTTCTGATGCACAGAAGAAACATTTGAAATCGTCTGGTTTGTAACCTGGTGTAAAGCGCAAGGCATGATGCGGGCTGTCATATTGGTAGCCAGATAGTGCAAGCAGGAGCGACCACGAAGACATGGCGCGGGCGTAATGGCCGCCGCATTCGATTTCGCTCCAGGGATTGCGCTGGATGGGAGGCCGGGGCACGCCGTCATAACGGTCGCGCGCTCCCCTGGCAATGCACAGGCCTTCTTCCAGTAGCCCTTCGTAAATCATGTGGGACGCCACTTGATATTCGATGCCGGTCCAAACCTCGTCTGCATAAAGCATGACGTTTGCGGGACGTCCGCCTTTGGGCCAGGTGCAGATGATCAGCCCCTTGTCCTTTGCTCCGGCAAAAGCGCGCGGCATGTGTTTCCAGCCAGTGAGATCAGATTTGAAATTATATTTGAAAATCGAGCGCAAAGAAGAAGCCACCATTTCGCGTGGCAGAATGTATCCCAGCCCCAGTTGATGCGCCCACCATTGGCCGATCAATTGATCTGACATACAGCCGGGACCTACCTCGCCCTTGCGCCGTTGATAGTCCGGCAAATATTGTTGGAAGTACTCCCCATTCCAGCACAAAGCGATCAGTTTATTTTGACCGGTCAGGAAAATTTCGTGGAACCGTTGGGCAGTGGTTGCATCATTCATGCGCCGTGCCCATGCTTCACCCGCTCTGAGCGCTGCCAAGTAATAACCGCTGATGAAAGTTGTGACACCATGCAACGCTTCGTCATAAGTATTCCATTGGTCATCCTGTAGAATCCCGCTTGGCAGTCCGTTGGCAGCTCTGGCGTCGCGATTGATCAGATATTCGACCGCTCGCTTTACGTGGGGCCAATAGTCGTTGAAAAAGGATTCGTCGCTGGAATTTAACGCTTCGCGATAAGCTTTCAGGATGCAGCTCGCGTGGCCGTCGGCAAACGGACGTTCGCCGGTCGGGTGCGGCGGGGAAGGAACAGCCGTGCGATTGTGAATGCCGCCATCAGGCTCCTGCTGATGCTCGAAATCAATACGTCGCATTTCCCTTTCCAAATCCGGAAACAAACGGGCGAACGCCTGCTCATAACCCCAGACATGGGTGCAAGTGGGCTGGCAGGAGCCGTTGGAGCCTTCCCAACCATAGACATCGCCATTGGCGATCCGAAACACCACGCCGACGTGCCGGGCGATGGCCGCATTGGCGGTGAGGCAATCAAGCAACCAACGAGGCAGTGTGCTGTCGTAAATAGTATCATGGAACAATTTTGTTTCCGCGCACAGCGCCTCATACCGGGCCGCTGCGTGGTGAATCACGGTGGCTGCATCCGGCCACCGGGTCGCATAATGACATCCCATCCACGCGCCAGCAGCATTGTATTTGTTCGGGTAGCTCCACGAGAGCAAAAAGGGAACTTCGACCGTGCCGCCGGCTGGGACGGTTATGCCTGCCGCCAGCGCTCCGTTCGTCGTTCGTCCCGGCGGAGTCGGAGGACTGGATTGATGCGATTCCAACGGCGAAAACCGGCCTTGTTCCACAAATTGTTTCCAAGCTTCTTCCCAATTGTTGAAACTCAACAAGCCGGTCACATCCTTCGCCATTGCCGCCAGCGCGAGAGAACCGAAGCCGGGCGCTTTGGCCGACTGACCTTGGGTGATCGTGTAAGTGGCCCCGACCAGCGCGCAAAGCGTGGCGTAAGCATTCTGGCGCACCCGGGTTGCATCAGAATGCGCACGGTCAAGAATTTCACCGGCAAACAAAGCCACCTTGCCCTTGCCGACAGGCCGTGTGAACCACTCCAATCCAGTTCCGTTGCTGGACGCTTCAGAATCCGGGCGCAGTTTGCGATCACGAAATAGAACCTGCGCCGGCTGGTCCGGCGATGCCGTGAGTTGTTGTACTGCGCTGAATTGAATCGGCAGCATCGCCTCCAACTCTTCCATCGTGGCACGGTCGCCAATAACATCGGAGAACACAATGTCATCAACATTGATATGCCCCCATTCACCTGTTTCCTCGTCCACGATTTCAAGGTGGGCGGTCTGGCCGGCAAATTCTCTTACGTCCCAAACCGCAGCTTGCAACCGCTCGTTATCGTTTCCAGAGGCGGCGCGCACGGTCTTGACCCCCAGCACCAGGCGAAGCTGTGTGCCCGAGTAATGTCCGCCTCCGATCAGAAATCGAATGAATCGCCTCTGAATTGTGAAAGGTTGGCTGATAAGTTTGCCGACGGACTTGTCGCCGTTGACGAATGAATTCGCCAAACCTTCGCCTTGAAAACCCGTCACCTTTTGCTGGCCCGGCAGCGTGCCGTGCGCGGGTTCCGTTCCGAATGCCTCTCCGACCACAGTCCACTTGCCGTATCCGTGCTCGAAATCCTCAAACAGAATGTCCTCACGGAGCGCGGACTCCGAAAGAGATTTGCCGTCGGTCACCGCCGCATAGGCGTTAAGCAACGGCATTGATTTTCCGGAAAACACCAGCACCGCCCCGGCTTGCACTGCGTCACGAAATGATCGCAGCAGGGGCGCCGGCAAATCCGCTGGAGCCTCTTCCAGCCATATTACGGTTTGCGCCGGATTTGCCAGGTTCCTGGCCGGGAAATGACTGCTGCCGATAACCTCGACTTTCAGGTTCTGAGGACGGTCCAGCGGGGGCATGGCTAAATCTCGCGGCGCTACGTAAGCATAATTCTTGTCTCCGACACCCGGGTCTGGTGGCTCAAGAAACCAATCGGCAAGCAGGTAAATGCGATACGGAACGGTCCAATTTCGGTTCCTTGCCACTCTGTGCGCGCAACAGCAATCCCGTTGCATCGACCGTCCTTAAAGTGTTGGTTGACGTTCCAACCGAAGCTCGGATGGGCCGTGCCGCGAATTTCGCCAATCGCAGCGTATCCCACCGGATTGGTGATCAATGCCGCCAGGGAAACCGCCAGCGGCTGGTCGGTTGGATTGCGCACACGAAAATTGAAAACTGCCAGGGGTATTGAGGAGTTGCCCGAGTCGAGCGGCGTGAACGGACTGAACAATTCGAGTTCGACTTTTACCGGCAGCGCCTCTTCCACAAAGCGCAAGGTCGCCAGCGGATATTCACCGGTCATCTCGATCTGGCTGACTCGCGGCCAATCCGGACCACCGGCGGTTTGCAGCAGTCTGGCCGTTGCTCCCGCTTTGATGGCAAAGTGAAACGGCACATAGCCGTCCCGGAGCGTATTGAAGAGTTGCCAGTTCGTAAGTTGGCCGTCGGCTCCGATCTCAAAATTACCAGTGCCAATGCCGCCCAGATGCATTTTCGCATCGGTGTGGACGTTGGACAAGTAGCGTCGAGGTGAAGCAGACTCAAAAAGCGTTCGTTGCCATCGTTTCCAGTCGCTTTCGGGGAGTTCGAAGATGTCCCCTGCCGAAGCCGGCACAAGCATCGCAGCCGTAGCAGCTCCGATCATGGCCAGAAACTCACGCCGGGTTGGGTCGTTCATTTGAGTTTCATGGTGGCCAGAGCATTTACATTTTCGCATACGTGGTTTTGGGCAAGCGTCAGTAACCTGAGTTCGCGATCTTCGATTCGCTTTCGGCCGCGCCGCGTCATTCGCAATCACTCTCACTTCCTCACCTGGTTGCGAATGTCAATCAGTTGCTTCATCACGTCGTGCAGATTTCCATTCCACTCCAGGGTGCCAAAGGCATCATGCAACGTCCGGTAAAGCCCATACAACTGGCGGTAAACCGCATGTGCCTTCGGATTCGGCTTGAACACGTGCGGCTTCAAACCCGTCATCGCCTTTTGCGCATCGGCAAAAGTTTTGTAAATGCCTGCAACGACTGCGCCGGCAATCGCCGAGCCAAGCGCGCACGTCTGCGCCGAACGCGACACTTTCATCGGCCGGCCTGTCACGTCGGCGTAAATCTGCATCGTGAGCGGACTCTTTTCCGCGATGCCGCCGCAGTTGATGACCTGGCCGATCTTCACGCCATATTCCTCGAAGCGATTGATGATGGTCAGCGAACCGAATGCCGTCGCCTCAATGAG
Source organism: uncultured Verrucomicrobiae bacterium (assembly GCA_963754775.1). Taxonomy (GTDB): domain Bacteria; phylum Verrucomicrobiota; class Verrucomicrobiia; order Limisphaerales; family UBA11358; genus UBA11358. The sequence goes on along the minus strand of CAVWHM010000031.1, from coordinate 18,252 downwards.
CGCGCGATAAATTTCCGCCGGCGTGGTGTAGAGCGTCTGGCCAATCAGCAGGCCGGTCAGCCGCTGGTCCACCAGAATCGTGCGGTTGCCGTTGTTCCAATCCAGCGAGAGCAATCCACTTTCGCCAGCCTGGAGTTTCGCCGCGCCTTTCGCGAGTTCCTCGTGCGAGCCGGCTTGTTTTCCGGCAGGTTGAATATAATTGACCCACCAGTTGAAAATGTCGCCCACCGCCGACTGCCCTGCTTCAAGTCCAAAATAGCCGGGTAACACACTGCCGTCCACGATGCCGCACAGACCGGGAACGTCCGCGAGTTTTTTTGTGTTTGGCCAAACGGCGATGTCGCAGGTGCTCGTCCCGATGATTTTGACCAGTGTTCCCGGCGCGACGCCGGAACCGACGGCCCCGAGGTGGGCGTCAAACGCGCCGACGGCGACGGGAATGCCCGCCGGCAAACCGGTCTGCTTCGACCATTCCGCCGTCAAACCGCCGACGGCTTGGGCAACGGTGCGGATTCTGAAGCATAACCGTTGGCGCAATCTGCCGAGCCTGGGATCAAGTCGCGAAAGAAATTCCGCGTCGGGATAACCGCCCCATTGGGCGTTCCACATCGCTTTGTGGCCGGCGGCGCAAACGCCCGCGGTGAACTTGTCCGGCGCTTCCGTGCCGGTGAGCGCGGCGGGAACATAATCAGCGAGTTCAACCCATGCGTGCGCGGCGTCGAACACGTCCGGCGCGGTGCGCAGGCAATGGAGAATTTTGCTCCAGAACCATTCGCTGGAATAGGTGCCGCCGCATTTGGCGAGAAATTGCGGACGCATCTTCTTCGCGAGCGCGGTGATTTCGGCGGCTTCGGCGACGCCGGTGTGGTCTTTCCACAGCCATGCCATCGCCGCCGGATTTTTGGCGAACCGTTTGTCAAACGCCAGCGGCTGGCCGCAGGCGTCCACCGGCAGCGGCGTGCTGCCGGTCGTGTCCACCCCAATGCCGACGACCCGTTCCGTTTTGAAGCCACGCGTGTTTTTCGTTGCGTCGGCGAGTGCCTTTCCAATCGCGATTTCCGCGCCCTTGATGTAGTCAGCGGGATGCTGGCGGGCGAGATTGGGATCGCGGCCCAGGATGACGCCTTGGGTTCCGTGTTCGTAATTCCAGGCCGCCGTGCCGGCTTCATGGCCGTTGGCGGCGTCAACGACCAGGGCGCGAACCGAGTTTGTTCCGTAATCCAGACCGATGGTGTATTTGGCGCTCATGGGTAATCAGAAAAGTTACAAACCAGGAAGCCTATTTCAATTCCTGTCCGCCTTGATCAACATTGCCTTTGTCGAAGAGGCGAGTGCCCAGCACGATTTCCTTCGGCACTTTTTCGCCCTGGAGAATTTTCAGCGCGGTGTCAATCGCCTCTGCGCCACCGGTGGGGTACTGGAATGTGGCGTCAATGATGCCTTGCTGGACATAGCCGACTCCTTCCTGCGGCAAGGCGTCAATGCCGACAAATTTCATGTCCTTCTCGCGACCGGCGGCCTTGGCCGCGAGATAAGCGCCGTGAGCGCCGGGATCATTGTGGGCATAAACCAGGTCAATTTTGTCGAAGCGCGAAAGGGCTGATTCCATTTCCCGGCGCGCATTCGGCTCAAGCCATTCCATGTCCGCGCTAAAAATGATTTTGATGTCGGAGCCGGCGATGCCTTCGAGAAAACCGCTGTGCCGGTCCTGTCCGGGCGTCGAAGTCTGCAGGCCCATCAGCTCAATGACATTTCCTTTTCCACCGAGTGTCTTGACGATCCATTCGCCGGCGGCTTTGCCAATTTTCTTGTTATCCGCGCCGATGAAGCAGGTGTATTTGTCGCCCAGCAAACGGCGGTCCAGCACAATGACGGGAATGCCGGCGTCCATCGCCCGCGCCACCGGCTCGGTCAGCGGTTGCGCTTCCTTCGGGCTGATGATGATGAGGTCAACCTTGGCGCTGACAAACTCCTCAACCTGGGCGCGCTGTTGGAGTGTATCGTTCTGGGCGTCTTTGAAAATGATTTTGAGTTCGGGGTGTTTGGCGGCGGCGGCCCGGATGTCCGCGTTCATCTGTACGCGCCACGGCTCGCCGAGATTGCACTGCGACATGCCGATGACAAACTGGCGGCCGGCGGCGTTCGTGGAGGCGGTGTTTGTGGTTGCGGGGCCGCCCGACTTGCCGCAACCGCCGAACAGGGCGGTTGCCAAGGCGAGGAGGGCCAGTGTTTTAATGACGGTGTGTTTATTGTGCATAATTCTTTGGATGTTCAGGTTCGTCTGCGACGCTGGGTTAATACTGCGACCACGATGATAATGCCGGTCAGCACCAAACGCCCCGCTTCGGGAACCGCGTTGATGCTCAGAATCTTGTCCAGATAACCGATAGTCAAAACGCCCAGCAACGTCAAACCGATCCCGCCGCGACCGCCCATCAGACTTGTTCCGCCTATGACCACCATTGCGATGGCCATCAATTCATAACCCATTCCGGCTTCCGGATCCCCTTGTTGTTCCTGAGCGGCCTGACAGATGCCCGCCACGGCGGCGAACATTCCCGAAGCAACATAGGCCAAAGTTTTTGCCGCCACGACGGGAATGCCGGAGAGCCGCGAAGCTTCTTCGTTGCCGCCAATCGCATACAGATAACGGCCCCAACGATGTTTTGCCATCAACACCCAGGCCACAGCAACGCAGGCCGCAAAGATGAGCGTTACCACGGACAGATTTCCGCCCAGGATACGATGGTCCACCAGCCGGAAGAAGCGCGGCACATCCACATAGCGGTAGGTTCCATCGGCATTCATGATCGCGGTGGAAACCTTCATTCCGCCGGAAGCGTATTTGGCCAGACCGCGCGCCAACACCATCATGGACAGCGTGGCAATGAACGGTTGAACGCCCAGCCGGGCCGTGACAAAGCCGGAAACACCGCCGCAGCAACCGCCGATGATCAAGCAGACGGGTGCCACCAACCAGCCGGACCAGCCCCAATGGATGGCCATTTGGGCGCAGCAAACCGCGACCAGCGCCAGCACGCTGCCCACCGACAGATCAATGCCCCCGGAGATAATCACCAGCGTCATGCCACAAGCCAGAATCCCGTACACGGACGCCTGCCGCAGCGTGTCCCGGTGCGTGCCGATCTTGAAAAAGGCGCCGTCGGCGTTGAAAATGGCGCCAATGATCAGCACCAGCAGCAGGGCCAGAAACGCGCGACCCGCCGGACTGGTCACAATCTTTTTCAGCAGATTATCTGCTCCCGTTTTGGGATTCACAGTCATGAATTTTGAAAACCCTCGAAAGACGTGGGGGAGTTTGAGCCCATGGCGGCTGCCAGAACCGCTTCCGCCGTCGCCGTTTCGCGTGAAAATTCCGCGGCGAAATTGCCGCGATGCAACACCATAATCCGGTCGCTCAACTTCAATAGCTCGGGCATTTCGGAAGTAATCAGCAGGATGGCAATTCCCTGCGCCGTCCATTCCTCCATCAACTGGTAAATCTCGTGCTTGGCGCCGACGTCAATGCCGCGGGTCGGTTCATCCAGCAGGAGAAGCCTGGGGCGGATTTGCAGCCATTTCGCCAGGGCGACTTTCTGCTGGTTGCCGCCCGAAAGCGTGCCGGCCTCCACATCCAGCGACGCGGCACGCAACCGCAGAAGCGATGTGACTTTGGCCGCCGCTTCGCGTTCGCGCGCCGACCGGCGCCACCCGGCCGGAGACAATCCGGGCAATCCGGCCAGCGTCGCATTGGCGATGATGGAAAGCGATAACACCAATCCGCCGGCTTTACGGTCATTGGTCAGCAAGGCAACGCCGGATTCAATGGCCTGCCGTGGTGCGGTAAAATGAATTTCTTTTCCGTCCAGGAACCCCGCGCCCTGGGTGGCCGGGCCATAGCTGCCGAACAAGCCGAAAAAAAGTTCACTGGCTCCCGAACCCTGCAACCCGCCGACACCGAGAATTTCGCCGGCGCGCACCGAGAGCGAGACGTTTTGAACGGCGGGCTTTTGGGAAAATCCATCCGGGAAGACGGTGAAGTTCTCCAGCCGCAACCGTTCTCCACCCAAATGCGGCGAGCGGCGGGGAAGCTGTTCATCCAGTTCACGCCCGACCATCCATTGAATCAACCTGGGCGCGGGCAGATCCTTTGCCACCGCCGTGCCAATCCATTGTCCGTCGCGCAGCACCGTGATGCGGTCGGCGATACGCTCAATCTCCTCCATTTTGTGCGAGATATACACGACGCCGCAGCCGCGCCGCTTGAGCCATTGAATGAGCTCGAAAAGCTTTTCCACCTCCGGTGCGTTCAGCGCGCTGGTGGGTTCGTCCATGACGATGACACGGGCATCCCGGCTCAAAGCCTTGGCGATTTCGATCAGTTGCTGGACGGCGATGGGAAATTGTTCCGCTGGTTGGCGCACGTCAACGTCCAGTCCCAGCTGCCGAATCCAATGAACGGCTTTCTTGCGCTGCTCGGCGTCCAGCACCAGACCGCAACGGGCCGGCATCCGGCCAAGAAAAACATTGTCGGCCACGCTCATCGAGCCAATCAGCGACAATTCCTGATGAATGACCGCGATACCCAGCGCATTGGCCTCCAGCGGCGTTTGGGGACAGACTTCGCGTCCACCGATTTCAATCCGGCCTTCAAATTCCGTGTAAACGCCGGCGAGAATTTTGACGAGCGTGCTTTTGCCGGCCCCGTTTTCGCCGGCCAGGACATGAACTTCGCCGCTGCGTACTTCAAGGCGCGCGTCTTTCAAAACCGTTACGCTGCCAAAGCGCTTGGTGATGCCGCTCATGCGAACCAGGGCGGCCTCTTCGGTTTCAGCCTTGAATTGAGGGCCGTTCATGGAACTGGAGCACTTGTTCAGCCGGCAATAACAGGGCCGGCCGGTATAACCGTGAGGCTTTTATAAAAAAACTTTGTTTCGGTCTGATCATCATCCAAAGCGGCCGCCAGCCGCAACGGGGGTTCATTTCCTTATTGCCGCAAACCGGAGTGATTGTCATTGAGAATTCGCGTTTTTTCCATTAAACTTTTGCGCAAGGTAAGATTTATTACAATTATGCACAAACTTGCAAATAATGCAGGCAGAACGGACTGCTGGCGTGTGATCATTTGCCGGCCTGTTCGGGAAATTATTAAGGTTTTTGGTTTTGTATCAATGCGTGAAATGACTCGTGTGCGGCGGCGCGCAGGGTCGGAAACGCATGTTTAATTAAACTGTTCGCTGCATGAAGCCTCTCCGGCATCGAATTATCCGAAAGCGCGGGCGGCGGGTGGCGTTGCTGATCGAATCATCGCGGGCTTACGGCCGGGGACTGTTTCTGGGCATCGCCAAGTTTGTGCGGGAGCACCACGAATGGTCCGTGCAAAGCGAGGAGTGGAAGTGGACCGACGCTTTTCCAGCCTGGCTCAAAAACTGGGGCGGAGACGGCATCATTGCCCGGGTGGAAACACCCAAAATGGCTGCGTTTATCAAACAACTCGGCGTGCCCGCGGTGGATTTACGCGGCTCGGTCAGCGGTTTTGGTTTGCCTTTGATTGACACCGACGATCGCAAGGTGGCACGTCTGGCGGCCGAACATCTCATGGATCGGGGTTTTCGACACTATGCCTTCTGTGGATTCGTCGGAGCCAATTATTCCGACAAGCGCTCCCGATGGTTCCAGGAGCGGCTGGCACAGTCAGGTTTTTCATGCCATGTTTATTGTCCGCCGTTGCAGGTGACGGAGGCGCAAACCATCGGATACGAAAGGCAAGGTTTGCTCTTTCAGGAAGAACTCGGCCGCTGGCTGGTCTCGCTTCCCAAACCGATAGGAGTCATGGCGTGTAATGACATCCGCGGCCAGCATATCCTGACCCTCTGCCGCCAGCTGGCGTTGGTCGTGCCCGAAGAAGTGGCGATCATCGGCGTGGACAATGATGAAATCCTCTGCGAGCTATCGGACCCGCCCCTTAGCAGCGTGGCCCCGGACACACTTCGCATCGGATATGATTCGGCGGTTCTGCTTGATCGGATGATGGCGGGCGGCAGACATCCCGCCAGGCCGATCCTCATCCCTCCATGCGGGATTGTGACCCGGCGCTCCACGGAGGTGCTGGCCTTGGATGACCGCCAGCTGGCCGTCGGGTTGCGTTTCATCCGCGATCATGCATTTGGTCCCATCACCATCAATGAGGTGGCGAAAGTGGCGAGCATGTGCCGGCGTGTCTTCGAACGACGTTTCGCGGCAAAGATGGGGCGCTCCCCAAAGGCCGAGGTGTTACGGTTGCGCCTGGAAAAAGTGAAACAGTTGCTGACAGATACCGACTGGAACCTGTCCCAGATTGCCGAAAAGACGGGTTTCAATTACGGCGAATATCTGCACACGGTGTTCACGCAGAAAATTGGTGTCACCCCGGGAGAATTTCGCCGGCACGCCAAACTGGCCTCAAAAGGCCGGTTCCACCTCGTGTAAACGATTCCACAATTCGTTGGGACTGCGGAAATTCATGCGCATTATTTCGCGGCAGGCACGGCGGCTCCTTCAAATTCAAATGGAGGTACATCTGATGCCACATCCTGAAGGAGAGGGTTCCGGATCATTTGTGCATTTGTAACGTTCGCAAGTCAACACTTGGAGGCCGGCTGTAAGCTGGAACGCGCACCACCAGCGCATCGAAGCCCAGATAATACCCCGCTGATTTGGGCGACTTGCCGGCGCATTCAAATCGCAACGTGTGGGTTCCTGCCGTCAGCTTTTGTGTTCCCAGTTTTTCCGCAGTAGGGACGATTTCCGGATCGTAAAGGTCGAGTTGCGCGATTTGCCTGCCGTCGAGCAATACGCGATAAATCCCGTAGTCGTAAGAGTGCACTGTCTTGAGCGTTAGTTCGGCAGCCTGGTTGGTCTGGCTCTCGAAGGACACTTCCACCCAACCTTTGTCGTTGCGCGGGTGGAACCATAGCTGCTTGCCATCGGTGACTCCATCCAAAGACTGCACTTCAATGGGGTCGTCGGAATGCGTTGCCGTATCCACAACTGTGTACCCTTTAAGCATGATCCATTCATGGAACGGCAATCGCTCCGGCCCGGGCGGCAACGCCGGATAGGGTTTGTGCGGCCCGATTTGATACCAGAAGGCGACGCTGGACATCAGGTCGTCGCGCTCGGTGTAACCGGTTTCCGTGCCGTCGGGAAATTTCTGGTACCCGCGATGTTGGATTTCCACGCGGAGCGATTTTTCGAACGTGACCGGGTCGGGGATATGCCAGCGATAAGCACTGCCGCGATCGCCGGTGTCATAGCCCTCCCACAATGGCGTGCCATAAAATGGACCGGACTGTTCGCGGAACCCCCAGCCATCGCAAAAATAATCTTCCGTTCCAGTTCCGCGCAAATTGGGTTCCTTTTCGCCATCAATGAAAAAGTAATCGTTTCCCTCGCCAAACCAACCCGGCGACGCCAGAGAAACGCTCAACACGGTGCCCACGTACTGTCCGCGACCTTTAATATCTGCAATCAGATAATTCTGGCCCATCACGCACGGAAACTCCTGCCGATACATCGCGTGGAAGTAGGCGCTGTCATCCGGCAAGGACGGCAGTTTCTGCCAGTCTATGTAATAGTAGAACGCGTCACACGGTTTTTTGCCTTCATTGGTGACGACGATGCGGGCCGATTTACGGAACGGCATCGGCCAATAGCAATTACGACCGCGGCCATCGGAACTCACGCGAACGGGCAGCGAGGTGAACGGTTTGTCAACGCCCATGCCCATGCCAAAGAAATCGCCAATCGGACATTCAACGCTGGCATTGGTTTCGCCGTCCCAATAAATGCGCAACGTGAGCAACCGGGAATAATTCGGTTCCTGATCCGCAATCGTGCACCAGAAATGGACGATTTCGCCGGGGCCTTTGAGTTCCGCCAACGTCAAACTGCCGCCCGCTTTGATCCACCGGCAATCTCCATTCCCATTGCGCCAGTTGGGATCGGTGGACGACGCGCGCATGGTTTTGAAATTTTTAAGCTTTTCGAGGCCTGACAAGGGATTGCCCGGGTCGAGTTGCGCAAAAACCGTGCTGCAAGACAGGGTGAGAATAAGAAGAGACGGATGAATTCGGTTCATGTGGTTGATGGTTGCTTATCCAAAAAAATAAATGTTCAGTGACCCCTCTGCAACGGGTCCCAACAATTGGAATTTGCGAGCGCTTTGACGGTAGCCCCGGCCGGGTCCACCGGTGGATTGATATTGGCATCCTTGCGCGCTTCGGAATGCCCATCGGTGAACACAATTACTCCGAGGCCCGAGTGCCGAAACGTTTCAACTCCTTGAAGGCTGCCATGGGAGGAATATGGCCACCAGCAATCTGAACTCCAGCAGGCGGTGGAAGTTATATCGCCGGAGGCCGGCACACTATCGGCAATCATCAGGGTATCCGCCGGATGGCGGACAGAACTTCGTTTGAAATCGGGCGCCGTGTCAAAGTGGATTCCGCCCACCAACAACGTCGTGGCCAAAAATGGATGCAGTCCGAGAAAATAATTATTATAGCCATACCCGACAAAATGAGGATCAAAATTCCAGGACCATGTCACTCCCGCGTCAGTCCGCGGTCCTTTGATGGCGGGACATTGAAAGAGATTGCTCTGCGATGGATTGTTTGCCATGGCCAACACGGTCGTGCCCCACCAGTTCGTCATGGACATATTCACATCGTTGCTATCAACGTTTTGGTTTCGGTGCGCGGGAAAGATGTCGTTGTAGTCGTCAGTGTAAAGCTGCATGTACACTGCGATTTGTCTAAGGTTGTCGAGACAGGAAATCCGGTTGGCCTTGGCTTTGGCCTGCGAAAGAGCCGGCAACAGCAACGCCGCCAGGATGGCAATGATGGCAATGACCACCAGCAACTCAATCAGCGTGAAGGCCGATTTAGCCCGCGAAGGATGAATGCCTGTCCTGGTTTTTGTATTCATTGATTTCCTGGTCAACGTCAACGCTCACCCTCGCCGGGCTTCTCTGCGGGGATGACCTCCACCGCCTGAATCATTGCCTCGTGGCCTGGCATGGATTTGAACCGCAGCTCAATGATGCCGTTTTGGGGCTGGATGTTTTGAAATTCGCGGGTATAGGCATGGAATGTTCCCACTTCCTTTCGCACGTTCAGATTTTCGATCACGGTTTGGCCGTTGATGAGCACCGTGGTGGGACGGGAAACCGATTCCCATTTGTCTCCCTCGCGTTCAATCCACGGCGTTTCGGGCGTGTCAGCCCAATGCAACCGCACTTGGTAATTGCCCGGCGCCACGGTAAGGTTCACCCAAAATTCCGGCGCATGAACTCCGTATCGGTAAATCTCTTCATCGTCGGTTCCGCCAATATACATGCTCCGGCGACTATGCCACCAGCACCGCGCGACCGTATCCACGTCCGCTCCGACGCGGGCGACAAACTCGGTGCCCGGCCGCCAGGCATTCCCCTTCGAATCAATATAATCCTGCCGTCCGGTGAAACCAAAGATCAGCCGCTGCGGGCCTGCCGGGCCGCCGCCGGAGCCGGAACCCGCATCGCCGGTCGCGGCGGAAAACCGGGCGGACTCGATTCCGATTTGAGCGCCGCGCGCCAGCGGATTTTTCTCGCCGCGCACGACGATTTTCAATTCATGCGCACCATTGGTCAGGCCACTTTTGAAAAAAATCGGCTGTTCATGCCGCGTCGTGGGATTCCAACAGTCAATCAGCGTCGGCTGCGGCACACCGTCTATGAAGGCACCAGCCCAGCCTCCATCCGGGCCGACAACGCCCAGCAGTCGCACTTGATTGCCGGAAAACTGGAAAGTCATCGTGGCGCCTGATTGATCCGCGGCTCGAAACGAACCACGCGGTGTGGCGCTGTCTTTTACCATAGTCCACGCGCCGTCGAAGGCAAAGGCGCGGTCATCGGCGACTTGTTGCGGATCGTCGCCGTCCACCCGAATGTTCCGGCAACCATCGTGACGCACGGTGACGATCCAATCACCATTTGACAAGGGAGCGAGAGAATAACCGTTGGCATCCAAAGCAGACCGTTCCCTGAGCCGCCGGCCATCGGCCTGAATAGACGTGGGACGAAAGGCCAATCGCATGACCTCCTGAACGCCCGGCGGCGCGTCAAAGGTGGTGTAAGTTATTTTGCCCTTTTCATAGAGAACTTTCTGCACGACGGACGAGGAACGGACGATATGATTTTCACGGTTCGGAGCAAATTTTTCAGGAAGCCACGCAATGGCTTCCAGAACCTGACACAATGGCCACGGATGGGCCAAATTCGACCATTCGGCGGTGGCAACTTGATCGCCAAATAATCCATCCTTGACGACGCCGTTGGGGAGGCTGTCGTAAGTTGCCATGATCATCATGCGCCGGCCGATTTCGGCAGCCCATTCGCTGTGAGCCAGCGCGCCGTAACGGAGCAGGGTGGGACCGGCAGTGTATTGGTTGTAAGACAGGGAGGTGCCGCAACAAACCGAGGATTCGGGAAACGCCCAGGCACCACTATACACGTCACCATACGAATCCGGGGCGGCGCAATTGCGATTCCAAACCAGTGAAAGCATGTTCCGCAAATCATTCTGCCAGTTGGGATAAGCATCGGGATATTTCATGAAATGGTCGGCGCACATTGAAACCATACCGCACATCATGGGATTGTCCCAATCCCAATACGTCCGCCCCCACGTGTCATCAACCCACCAGGCCGGCAGCATCTGCTGCTTGAGGAAACGCCTCCCGGCGTCCCTGGCCTTGAGAATTGCGTCGTCTTGTCCCGGGTAGCCAATCTGAATCAGGTCGTCGAGAAAATCAACTATGATGGATGTGGTGCCGGTGAGCACGTCGGACCATCCGACGACAGACGGGTCCACGTAACGATTCCACGGGGAAATGTCTGGATGGGAGAACTGGCACTTGGCGGCGAACACGTCGCCCCAATGTTTCGCCATTTTAAGATAGCGCGGATTTCCGGTGAGCTTGTAGGCGCGAAGCACCTCAATACCCTCAATGGCACAGAGGTCGAGTTGATTGCGGCCTGCCGGGTTGCATTTGCCATAGGCTTTTCCTCGTGTTGGCGTGCTGATGGGAAACAGGGGCCAGCCGGCCTTTTCATCGGTCAACCCATAATCCAAAATATAATCCACCGCCCGGGGAATATAGACGAACGCGATTGGATCACCGCTGTATTGGTAGTAGGCCGTGAGTCCTTTTACGGTGCTCCAGGTGCGCTGTGCCAGGTCCCCGCACATCCAATCGGTTGTCGGTGGAATTAAAATGGTGCCGTCGGGTTTGATGCTCCAGTGGGAATTATAAATGAGGTCCGGCGCGGCCATGACCGCCTTCGGCTGGTCCACCCACGGATCGCGTTTGTAGACATTCACGGCGATGTTCAAACGCTCATCCAACTGCCCGTTCAATCCATGATACCAGGGAGCGATCACGCCATAAGCATCCACTTCCGCGGGATGGGCGTAATAGGATGGAAGATTCGTGGCCGCCGGGGTGTTGAAGCAAACCGCGACCGCCACGAGCAACCACCAAACCGGCATCAAGAATGGGAATCGGGAATTCCCGGGCAAACACGGGCTCGCCCGCGCCTGCTCTCGAGTCGGGATATTTTGTCATTCAATCAATCCAGATTACTCTCGCCCGTTTGGAGCTCTCACGGCCCGACCAGGCGGAAGAACTGCGTGTCGGCGCCGACCGGCAAGGTCACCGTCAGCGTGCTGCCGTTTTGCACCGGTGAATTGGTAACGCCAGCCCAGGAGGCCGGAGCCAGTATTGCCGTCGATTGAAGTTGGAACGTGGACTGAACTGCCGGCCAACTGAGAAGAACATTCCCCGCACTGCGGCTGATTGACAACTGAGGTTGCAGGACGAAAGCGCTGAAGTCGCCGGCCATGACTGTCTGAATCTGGGTTTGGGACAGCGCCACATTGAAAATGGCCACATCATCCAGGAGGCCGTTCCAAGTGCGATCACCGGTTTGCGCCAGTTCGGAGCCGATGGTTATTGCGCCCTGGTCAGGCGAGCCGTATTCGACGGAGGAAGTCACCGGCACGGATGCCATGCCGCCGTTGACGCCCTGGTTGCCGTCTCGGTAGAGGGTGATGGTTCCAACGCCATCATAAACCACCGCCCAATGCTCCCATTGATCCAGCAGCGGGGACACGGAATTGCCAGTGCCCCATCCGATTTCCCACAAGCCGCTTTGCCGGTCCCAAGTGTAGAACTCGCCGTCGCTGGACGCGCCAGACTCCAATTGCATCGCTACGCCGTCGTCAATCACCATGATCCGGCCGTAATTGGCGACAAAATCACCTGTGCCGTCGGAATTCTCGTAAGCCCAGGCGGTGATCGTCCAGGGAGTGGATGCGGTCTGGCCGATTTCAAGCAGGCCATTTCCTGGAACGCTTACGTAGGCGTGGTCAACACCATTGTCGTTGAATTGCAACGCGCTGCCAAAGCCTGACTTCCCGGAAGCCCAGACCGGAACATTGCCGTTCTCGCCCATCAATGTGCCATTGTTCCCGTTGCCGGATGAATCATGGACGGTGGTTCCACTGCCTTCGTTAAACCGCCACAGGGCGACAAGGTTTCCGACCGAGAGGACAGCCGGCTGGCTGGTGGCGGTGGAACCGGTGCCATTGCCAACCACCACTGAATAAGTTCCCGCCTGGCCGGGTTGGACGTTGTTCAATGTCAGAGTGGCACCGGTGGCCCCGGCTCCCATATTCGTTCCATTGAAATACCACTGATAGGTCAATGTCGGGGAGCCGTCTGCGCCCACGCTGAAAGTGGCGGTCGAACCCGGTGTCACCATCAGGTTTTGCGGCTGGCTGACAATGCCCGGAGGCCCGCCCATAAATCCGGAGAAGTCACCGGACATGACGGTTTGAACCTGCGTCTGCGTCAGCGCGCCCGCGAACATCGCCACGTCATCCAACATGCCGTTCCAATTGCACGTGGCCGGCTGGTCAAGTTCGGAGCCAATCGTGATGGCGCCTTGATAACCAACAAACCCCAGCGATGCCGTGATCAGTTGCGCCGCAACACCACCGGAGGGGGCTTCGTCGCCATTGATATAGACGGTCAGATTGGTTCCATCATAAGTAACCGCCCAATGTTCCCATTGGTCCAGCAGCGGTGTCACCGGAGAGCCAATGCCCCAGCCAATATTCCACGCCGTGCTGTCGCCGTTTTCATTGAATGTATAAAGTTCGCCGTCGCCGGAAGCCCCAGACTCCAATTGAAAAGCGTATCCGCCATCGATCACCATGATCCGCCCATATTCGGAGACAAAATCGCCTGTGCCTTCAGAATTCTCATAAGCCCACGCTGTGATGGACCACGGATTGTTAGCGGTCTGGCCAATTTGCAGCGAAGGGCTGGCAGGAATGGAAACATAAGTGTGGTTCACCCCGTCATTATTGAAGGCCAAGGCGTTGCCGAAGCCGGTTTGCCCGGCAGTCCACGTCGGCAGATTCCCATTATCGCCTTGCAATGTTCCGTTGTTGCCGAGGCCGGACGAATCGGAGACAGTTGTTCCGCTCCCTTCGTCAAACCGCCACAGACCCACAAGGCTCGGGTTGACCGACAAAGTCGCCGGTTGGCTGGTGACCGTGCCCAGCAAATTGCTGACCACCACCCAATAAGTACCCGCCTGACTTGACCCGATATTATTCAACGTCAGCGTCGCACCGGATCCGTTCGCCCCGAGGCTGGTTCCATTAAAATACCACTGATAGCGCAACGTTGGGGCGCCGTACGCGCCGACACTGAACGTGGCCGTTGACCCGGGCGCCAGCGCCAGGCTTTGAGGCTGGCTGACAATGCCCGGAGACCCGCCAACAAACGCCGAAAAGTTGCCCGCCATGACAGTCTGGATCTGCGCCTGGCTCAGCGCGCCGGCAAACATCGCCACGTCGTCCAGCATGCCATTCCAATTCCGATCAGCCGTTTGATCGAGTTCGGAACCGATCAGGACCGATCCCTGATACCCAATATACGACAAGGCCGCCGTCACCGCCTGAGATGCCACACCCCCATTGGCTTCACCGCCATTCAGATAAAATGTCAGACTCGTTCCGTCATAGACAACCGCCACATGCTCCCATTGATCCAGCAGTGGTGATACCGAGGAGTCCATGCCCCAGGGAATTTGCCAGGCTCCGGTGATCCGGGCCCAACTGTAAAATTCATCATCGCCCGACGCCCCGGACTCCAGTTGCTGGGCCGTGCCATCGTCAATCACCACGATTCGTCCATAGTTGGCGATAAAATCGCCCGTGCCGCCGGAACTCTCGTACGCCCAGGCCGTGATCGTCCACGCGTTGGTGGGAGTTTGTCCGATCATCAGTGAAGGGCTGCCGGGAATGGCGACGTAGGTATGATGGACCCCGTCGTTGGTGAAGAACAAGGCGCCGCCGAAGCCTGACTGGCCGTTGGTCCAGGTCGGAAGTTGCCCGGAGTCACCGGCCAACACGCCGTTGTTCCCCAAGCCGGACGAATCGGAGACATTCGTTCCGCTTCCTTCGTCAAACCGCCATAATCCAACAACAGCCGGTGCCGCCGGAGCTGCTTGCTCATACAGGACTGTGGCGCAAGCGACCATGATGGTCGTCAACAATGGATTGAAGTATGCCTTCATAGAATTAAGCGGTTTAGATGTTTTACTTGGTTTAAATATCACAATACCTTACCAACCCAAGACCACTTTGTCATTGAGGGTTCGCGTATTTCTTTTAAGTTTTTACGACTGTGCCGAAAAAGGTTTTTGACACCCGGGAAAAGCGCATATTCCTGCATAAATTGCCGGACAAAATCATAAATGACCCGGTTTGAATGTTGCGCTCACAATTTATATTTTAAGGTTTTTGAATACTGAAAAGGAAAATTATTTTGCGACCGATGGAGACCGGAATGCGGCGCTGGACTGAAATGCCTGACCGGGTTCACTTTCCTGTACCACTCCCTGGATTAAGATAAGCGTTTGGGAAAAATCGGTGCGGCGGGAGGATCGCCGGCAGGGAGCGTTTCGGGGGTTCGAATCCCCCTCTCTCCGCCATTCTGACTTTTCGTGACTCGTGGTGACAAGCGATGTGTCTCGATGACTTTCGCCAGTGTTTGCAAGGCTGTTTTTAGTTTTCATCTCCCTGATTTTCGTGACAGTCGGTGACACCGTTTGACCCGTCGGGCCTAAATTTCGGGAGTCTATTCGGGAGTCAGTCCGTCCGCCAAAACCCGGTAACGTGTCCATCACTTCGCGCAACGGCAGTTGCCCGGCGTCCGTGTAGGTCTTCATCGTCAGCCGCATATCGCTATGCCGCGCCAATTCCATCGCCAGCCGGGGATGCACTTTCATGGTCGAAAGCCGGGTGATAAACGTCGTCCGCAACGCATGATAATCCATGCGGTGTCCGCGCTCGTCCAGAAACGGGATGCCCGCTTTTGCCAAGTCTTGCCTGAATTCCTTCATTTTCGGCACGCCGTTGACCACCACCAGATTGTCTGTTTTGCTGTCTGCCGGTTTCTGCTGCTGCAATACTTCGGCCAGCTCACGATGCAACGGCAATGCCTGTTCCTTCCGATTCTTGTTCACGGTGGCATGAATGCGTAGCAATCCGCCTGACTCGCCAAGCACCAGATTCGACCAGCGTAGCGTTTTGACTTCATTGCGCCGCAAACCCGCATACAACGGCAGCATATAGGCCAGTTGATTCTTGCCAGCCGCTTGCAACAACTGGACGACTTGCGCATCCGACAACGCCCGCCGTTGAACCCGTTCCTTGCCGCGCGTGTCCGTCCGTTCCACCAATTCGAAGGGGTTCACGCTGACACGGCTTTGCTTGCGGAGCCACGTCCAAAAGGCCGAGAGCGTGGCCAGATATTCATTCAGGGTCTTGGGGGCCTTGTGGGCTTGCTCCTTGCGCCACATTTGAAACGAGGCGGGCGTCGCGTCGGCCAATCTTGTCCAGCCGCACTCCCGCACCAGCCGCCGCAGCCGCTTGTCCACATGACGCAGGTGGTCTCCCGACCGCCCCAGGACGGTCAGTTCGTTGACGTATTCTGAAACCAGATCGAGCAACGGACTTTGCGCCGCCTCCCGTTCTGCTTTTGCCGGAATCAATCCCGCCGATTCGTGTTCCAATTCCTGAATCAGCTTGTTGAGCTTTTGTTGGGCGACCTGCTTGTCGGATACCTGCAAGGCGATGTCCCGCACTTTGCTGTCACCGGCGAGTTTGACACGCGCGCGGTATAACCGCCCGATTGTCCGTTTGCCGTTGCGTTGCCGTTTGGGTTTATAGATTCTCGCTTCCATATTTCTCGTCCCTTTCGATTAACTCGGTTGACTCAACTTTTGAAAATATACTTTGACCTGGCTTTCCAACATTCCCACGGCACGGCCAATTCGCCGCAACGGTGGCAACTCGCCACTCTCCGCCCTCCGTCTCACCGTCCGCTTGCAGACGCCGAAAATTTTTTCCAATTCCGGGAACCGGATTAAACGGTCATTAAATTGATGCTCGACTGGCATAAAACATCATTTTTCCTCCTTCAATTTCCAAGTCTTTCCTGCCTTGTCCCATTCCACTCCCTTTCGCAGCCGTCTCCGCAAGGCAGCAGCTTTTGCAGGGGAAGCCATTGCCGCCTTCAATTCCGTCAGCAGATAAAGCATATCCTGCTGTTTGTAGTCCTCGTAAATGGTGCTTCGTTCCTTTTGATACTTCACCTTTCGGTTGCCTTTGTCCTTCGGGTCACGTTCGGTGAATTCCACTGCTTCTTTGGCTTCTTGCTCCGTTGGCTCATCCCCACCGCCCGCCTGCAACAGACGTTCACTTTCTTTAAGCAGACTCTCACCCGGGTCGTCCACAAAACCAACTCTGCGCTTGATTTCCTCCGCCCAGGCTTTGCATTCACTGACCGACACGACAATAAAGGGGCGCTCTTTGGCTCTGCGCTTTGCGCCGAACAATCGGGTTTCCTCGTGGGTGACGTAAAAGAAAAAGGCGGTCAGTTTGCCTTCCTTGATGCGTTTATAGACGCTGGCGCGAGAGACGGGAACGAATAGAACGACGCTGCTGGTTGAAAGCCCCACGTCTCCTTTGTAAAACTCACCGAGTTTTTCCAGCCACTCGCCGCATTCCTTGAAGGTTCCCTCCCGCCGGTAGGCACGAGTGCCGGGCGTCGGCTCGCCGACCAGCTTGTGCAATTCCTTCGGCACTTCGATGAATGGAAACTGAATAAACGGCATATTCCCTATCGTAGCATGACAGATACAGTTGTCAACTATAAATCTTGAAATTGTATTTCTGAATTTCCCGCCATCGGCTTGGATGCCGTCTTGAGCATGGCTTGGGATTGAAAATGTGCTTGCACAAATTTCCGGCCAGAAATCCCGACGCGCCTTCCTAACCAGCCACGTCCCCGGCTCGGCGAGCACTGTCAAGGTGGAGCCACAAAAAAGAAAACTCGGCGCGAGGCGCATCGTTTTATTTGGACAACCTTGACAGGCGCAGTCGAGCCATACAATGGACGAAACGAGGCGCGCCGGAACTCACCATGCGGTCACACTTTCCATGTGAATATCTTTTTTCAATTTTCCATTTGCAAGCCAGAGAAGTGATATACAGCAGCACAAGCTGTGCAAGGTGATCTACCGGCATTTTTTGAAAATAATGCCTCATGTCATCATCTCACAACGGATTTATTCACATTCATGTCGGTTTGTTGGCGGAGGCCTGCTTTTCGCCGGTTGCAGCAGCCATTCCAAAGCGGCTGACTCCGCCTGAAAGTTTTCCAATTCAAGTCCCCGATTCTTGGCCACCATGACTCTAAAGTCCCGCGAGCGAATCCAAATCGGATTGGCAACATGTGCAATCTTGACCAATGATGCTGCATCAGAAGCAATTTGTTCGGCGTAATCATATTGTTCGGCCATTTCGGCTGAATGGAACCCGGATGCCTTCGTTGAAATAATCAGGAGTTTTTTGATCTTTTGCTTGCGGCAACGAACTACCGCGCGGCTTATCAAATGAGCCATTTCGGCAAACGAAAACTCTCCAACGGGGCAAAACACCGCATACCCCTCTTTCTTTTTGAAGTGCTCCAGCTTTGTCACCAGACCAACAGGAAATTACACTGGAAACCTTAAATCAAGCGGAAAGAACGAAGGGAATCCCTGAAAAGCACAAATGGCCAAGTCAGACCAGATCATCGGCTCGCCCTTAA
>CAVWHM010000030.1:0-133487 GCA_963754775.1 uncultured Verrucomicrobiae bacterium | reverse complement strand
ACAATCCGCGCTCCGGGCAAATCAGGGTAATAATATACTTGACACAACATTGCCGATATGCGATATTTGAGGCATGAAAGATAAAAACGAGTTTCCAATGACGCTGAAAGAGGCAAATGATTATTTTGCCAATCCTGACACCGCGCTGAAATTTGCCGTGGCAATGCGCTGGCCAGACGGCGTGAAATGCCCTCGCTGCGGTTCTGCTCATGTGTCGTTCACTGTCAGTCGCAGAGTTTGGACGTGCGAGGATTGCCCGAACCGGCGGCAGTTTTCATTCAAGGTGGGAACCATCATGGAGGACAGCCCAATCGGTTTGGACAAGTGGCTGACTGGAATGTGGCTTATCGCCAGCGCAAAAAATGGAATCAGTTCTTATGAATTGCACCGCGCTTTGGGCATCACACAAAAGAGCGCGTGGTTTTTGGGACACCGCATTCGTTTGTCTTTGCAGTCCGGCACGATGGAAAAATTGTCCGGCGAAGTCGAAGCGGACGAAACGTATATCGGCGGCAAGGTTCGCAACATGCACGCGGATAGAAAGCGCAAGCGCGGGCGTGGCACTGGCGGCGTCGGCAAGGCAATCGTCATGGGGCTTTTGGAGCGGGCAGCAAAGTCAAGGCAAGCACGGTGAAAATGAAGCACGTTCCGAACGCCAGACGGGAGACGGTTCAATACGAAGTCCGTCAGCATGTCGCCCCCGGTTCGCAGGTTTTTACTGACGCGCTCCCGTCCTACAATGGACTGAATCAGGATTACGTCCACCAAGCGATTGACCACGCCAAGGAATATGTGCGGGGCAACGTCCATACGAACGGGTTGGAGAATTTTTGGTGCTTGCTCAAACGCTGCTTTAAGGGCACATACGTCAGCGTTGAACCGTTCCACCTGTTTCGTTACCTTGACGAAGAAGTCGTTCCGGTTCAACAATCGTGAGGACAACGACGGCGAACGATTTCTGAAAGCAGTGGGCGGGGTTGCTGGACGGCGGTTGACGTATCAGCAGTTAATCGGCGGTGAGGCAAACTGACTGTCAGAAAACCGGCAAAAAAGAGGCTTGCATTTGGGTGTGGGAAATGCTGGTATTAAGTGCCCAAAAGGGGCATATTTAGTGCAAGCATACGATTATGAGCGGTGAAGCAGATAAACTAAAACCGAGTGCGCTGAATGCGCCGGTGCCGGTGAAACCTGTAAAATTCATTCACAGGGAAGGTTCTCAGTTGCCGACATATCATGCAGATGGGGCATGGGGAGCATTAAACCAGCACGGCCTCATTCGGATAGGATTTTATGCGGAAAATCCACCCACCCCCACAACGGTTATTCAAGATGTTAATCCAGACGGGAGCGCTAGGGGTGAACAAAAACAAATAGGGGCGGACGATCCTGAATATTTTGTTCTCGTTCGGGATTTCCAATGTAATGTCGTTTTGCCTCTAACTGGTGCTATTCAAGTTTATCAAATGCTTGGAAGCTTCATTAAAATTTCCCAAGAGCAAATGAAAGAGAGAGTAGAAGAAATAAAACATAAATGGGTAGAGTCTGAGCAAAAGAAATCTGCGCCGCAGACATAATGAATCCTCAACCCGACAAATTGGCACTGGAAGTACATTCCAATCGCTTTGCTGCAACGATGGAAACGGGTATTGTTGTTTATCAAACTGCCGATTATGGCAAATGGATTGAATCCGCTTTCAAAGATTCAGATTTTGAAATCGGGGATTTTTGGCGGGCTTGGTTGGCTGCAATGGCGGACAAGGATTTGGAGAACCGCATCCTCACTAATTTTGATTCTTTGGTTGTCGATCTGCCGGACTTAACCGGTTATGATATTCCAGCCGCTTTTGTCCAAAGTTCTCCCATTTATTTGTATAGTCAGACGACCGATTTTGTTCCGGCAAGCACAAGAAGGGGGGAAAGTCAGGCGAAACAACTTTATTTCAATGCGCGAGGCGCTTGGCTGGCACAAGCTTTAGGCGCTGCAATTTTATTTACGCCACAACTTAGGATAGTAGGCGACAATCCGAGCGAGAATTTTTACATTTATTACAAGCTGGCGTCTGATACGGCAAAGTTAAATTGGTCTCAACCATCGTCACGTTTTGTGTTTCCACAAGTTGACACTGGGTCATTGAATGTTGCTGAGGAACCAAAAACAAAATCTGCTGACAAAGTTGCATTGGAAACAATTTTTAATGTCCATGCGAAAAAATGGAGAGACGAGACTCGTTGGTCCGCCGTGACAATGCGGAGATATGCCCATCCTTCGTATCAGGCAATATTGGTTTTGGGTGGAAAAGAGCCATTGGAAGTTACGAAACTCATATTAAAACAAATGCAGAAAAGTCCAGATATGTGGTTTGAGGCTTTACGGAGATTGAACAATTTAAAGGATGAACCCGCAAAAAATGCTAAGACATTTGAAGAGGCGACTAGCTCTTGGTTGGCTTGGGGAATTAAAGAGGGCCTTATTTCCTGAAGATTTGCCACGCCGTGTAATTAAACGGTTTCCGCTCTTAGTGCCAGATGGGGCAAAGAAAACAAGCAAGCGAACCAAACAATATAATTGTATCGCGTGGTCTGCAAAACGTGATAAACACCATTGGTGGCAGCCGGAAAAACTAGAGTCATGGGATTATTGGCCTCCAGAACTTACTCCCGGAGATTATTCTATAGAAAATTTCTTCAAAATATTCGAGAATTTGGGATACGAAAAAATTGATGTAAATAATTCCAACTTTGAGTTTCTCTATAAGAAAATCGCAATCTACGCGATTTGGGAATATTTCGACCGAAATGAATGGGGATTTGCCCATGTTTGCGACCAGACCCACTCAGGCAAATGGACGAGTAAACTTGGAAATGATGTGGATATTTTTCATATTTCTTTAACACCTTTAGAGGGCAACAACATTGAATATGGAAAGGTCATAGCAATGTTTAGAAAGAAATGTAATTTTTTTGAGATTGCGTTCCGGGCAATACTCAAAGTTAAATCCAATTTTCCTGATTCGGCATCTTCCCGAAGGTTCGCAACATTGAATTTGGGAGATTTTTGCCGAAAGGTCGGGCAATTTTCACAAAAATCGTAAACCCAATTTTGATGAGTGGCACGAAACATCAAGCAGCCGACGATGTTCCACTGATTCCGATGGGCGACTTCAAAAAAGCCGTCAGGAAGGTGCTATCAAACACCAAAGCGGAATCGGACAAACAGTTGGCTGAGTTTCAGGCCAGCAACCTGAGAAAACGGGAAGCCAAAAAGCCCCGTTAAAATCAGGTTAATGAATGGCAAGCGACCGCTGAATGCCGTGTTGTGATAGGTATATTGTTACCCAAATCAGGACGCTACCCATTTGGTCCGCCCCGGTCGAGAGCCGGACGGCCGGGTTCAGGATAACCCAAAAACCGCCCGGCACAGGATGATGGAAACGATGACGCCGACCGCGTCCGCCGTGAGTCCGGCGATGGGCGCGAAGCGCGTTTTTTTCACGGCCACGGAACCGAAATAAACCGCCAGCACGTAAAACGTCGTTTCGGTGCTCCCATAAATGGTGCCCGCGGTGCGCGCGATGAGGCTGTCGGGGCCGAATTGTTTGACGAGTTCCGTGAACATCCCCAGCGTGCCGCTGCCGCTCAACGGACGCATCAGCGCCATGGGCAACAATTCGGTCGGAAATCCCACCAGATGCATGGCCGGCGAAAGCCATTTCGACAGCAATTCAATTCCGCCCGCCGCGCGGAAGATCCCGATGGCGCACAGCATCGCAACCAGATACGGGATGATGCGGATGGCGACGTCGAAGCCCTCCTTCGCGCCGTCCACAAATTCTTCATAGACTTTGACGCCCCGCAAGGCCGCGTAAAGCGGAAAGACCGCGATGAGAAACGGTATGAGTAACACGGAGATGCCGTCCACCGCCCGGATGAACGGCGAGTGAACGGGGCCGGCCGGCGGCCGGGGCGTGAAAGACCAGATGCAGGAACAGCCCGACGAAAAACAAAAAAAACGCCGCCAGCAGCAAGCCGCCCCACCAACGCAGCGGTTTCAATTCGGCGGATTCCTTCAACAGTGCTTTCCCGGCGGCTGCCATGGCGGGTTCATTTGGGAACCGCGGGCGGCGCCGCCGTGACCACCGCCGGCAGTTTGAAAAACGGCGACCTGGCGAGGAGCCGCGCGGTGAACACGCCGGAGCCGCAGGCGCAGGCCGTGGCGATGAGCGACGTGCCGACGATAGCCGACGGGTTGACGGAATTGTTGGCGGCGAGAATTGCCATGGTCGTGACGGGGACGATTTGCACGGAACTGGTGTTGATGGCCAGAAAGGTGCACATGGCGTTGGTGGCCGTGCCGGGCCGCGGGTTCAGCAATTCCAAATCTTTCATGGCACGGAGTCCCAGCGGCGTGGCGGCATTGCCGAGGCCGAGCATGTTGGCGGCGATGTTCATGATCATTGAACCCATTGCCGGATGCGCCGCCGGCACCTCGGGGAACAGCCAGCACAGGACCGGGCGCAGCACCCGCGCCAGCAGTGTCACCAGCCCGCCCCGTTCCGCCAGGCGCATCAGGCCCAGCCAGAAGGCCATTATGCCAATCAGGGAAAAGCCGTCTTGACGACCGCATACTCGGCCATCTCGAAGCTCTGGTCGGCCACCTCCTTCAGGTGCCCCTCCCAGCCGCCGATGAGGACGGCAAAAACAATCAGGCCCAGCCAGACGTAATTGAGCATGGGGCGAGGTTACACAACGAGAGACGAAAACAAGCGAAAAAAGTGCAGTGTCCTGATTTTGATGTTGGCAGATGCGCCATTGCGGCAAGTGTCTGCCGCCACGAATTGCCTCCTTATTCTACAAACCGAAATCACTTATTCGGCACCGTGGCGTGACTGGTGAACCAAACCCAGTCGAGATTGCCTTTTCCGCCGGGACTGGCTGTTACCGATTGCTGCGGGTAACCTGTGCCATACTTATAGGGCACATTAACCAAGCAGCCGGTCTGCCACTTGCGAAGTTCCACATGGCCGTCCGCAAATGAAAACTCGTTTCTTCCTTTCAAATACGCAGCGGGGACATCTGGAAAGTCGGGATTATTGCAATCTACCTGGAGAAAGCCATCATTCATTGAATACATGCTTTCGTCACAAAAAACAAAGCAATTCACCGGGGAAAACACCGCTAGATCGCTGACTCTTAAAAACACCTTCCAACCAGGATTGTAAGTTGATTGCAAGGTGCTTCCCAATTGAGAGTTCATGGAGCAACTGCGGATGCGGTCTCCGTTGTCAGAGGGAATATTGTCACCGGGACACTTATAGACGCCAAGCTGACTTCCCATGTAAGGCCCCATGATGGATGCGGTATATTGAGCATTATTGGTGTTGGCGGGTGAAGAATACCAGTCCTCGCCTTGGTTCCCGCACCAGGTGTTGACACTGACTCCTTGCAACGGAGCGTTGGGCAGCACGAAATCGTTATTTTCACCGGCATACATTTGCCAGCCTAGCTGCAACTGTTTCATATTGTTCAAATTTTGACTGACCTGAGCTCTGAGCTTTGCCGCTGCCAAGGCAGGCAGCAATATGGCCGCCAGAACGGCAATGATGGCGATGACCACCAGCAATTCGATGAGCGTGAACCCCGCGCGGGCGGCGCGCGACTTGCCAGCCCCGCCAGACGACAAGCTTGTTTTTAACACGGGATCAAATTCAGCCTTTTCATCTTCCCTGTCAATGGCATTCATATTTGAAAGCCGGGGCTTTTGCGAAACGCAATTGCCCCGGCCCAGACTCTCAATCAAGCGGCTCATGTCCATTGAGCCGCTTGAGGCCTTGCAGCATGATTATTTAATGTGTACGCGATAGAACTGCACCGAGCCACTTTGCGGAACCACGGCCTGAAATGCGCCGGCACTCAAGGGGACAATGGTCGCGCCGGCATTATCAGCATAAGGGCCGTTCACTCCCGCTGCGCTTTGCAGGGCAAACGACGAAGCAATCAGATCGCCATCATCCGTGGTAAAATTAATGACCACGGTGTTATTCACCTTGTTCACGGCTATCTGGCTGATAACAGGCGCGGCCAGCGAAACCACGCGGAGGTTCGAGAAATAAACCGCGCCATCCGGGGCGCCAACCGAACTGAAGGGGTCATCGTAACCCAGCATCAATGTGCCATTGGTGAACACGGTGGCGTTGGTGTAAACAAACACGGGGGTCTTGTCTATGGAGAGAGTGACAATGTTATTGATCTGCTTGATTTCAACATCCGCCCAGTTGTTTGCGGGGTTGACTGAAGTTCCATTCATCAGAACATTTCCATTTAATATGGAAGCGCTGCTGACCAAGCCCGGTCCCCAATATATTCCGCCCGAGAATACATTCGTGTTAAAGGGGTTTGCGAAAGTACCCGCTGTCGCAGTCGCGGGCTCCTGCCAGCCGGTGTTGGGCAATACGCCCCCCAAACCAGTGAACTCCAGGTAAGCTCCGCTACCGTTGTCGTTGTCCGCGTTGATCCAATACCAGACGCCATCACTTTCCCAATTCTCGGTTGGCGGCGTGCCCCAACCGCTCACCAGGGCGCTGCCGGTCCACCAATTGGTTTCCGTGCCGCTGTGGTTGATGCCAACCAGCGGCCCTTCGGTGGAGATGGTGTTGTTGTCTCCCTGGACTATATTCATGCTGAAACGAACGGCGTAGTTGCCGCTAAAGTTGTGGTTGGTCGGGTAAAGATTGACCCCGGCCGACGCACCAGCGCTTTTGTTGGCCGTCACACGCAACGCAGTGGCCGCTCCGCTGGGAGGCAGAGGAACAGCTCCAAAATCGCCCGGATCACCATTTTGCAGGTCGTAACCAAATATGACGCTACTCTCCGAGGTGCCGGCAATAGAAGTATCAATTGGAGTGGTCTGCATGTTGTTGTTGGCCGCAGTGACGCCCCAATTGGTCGCATCATTCGGGTCGGTCAGCGGGTCGGCCCACAGAACCGTGGTGGTCGGATTGGCGCTGTCGAGAATGGTCAGCAACGCCGTGTTGGTCGCAGGTGTATAACCCGAGCCGCTGCCGATGCCAATAATGGCGGTCTTGTTGCCAACGTAAGGGTTGGCGCTGCTGTCAACCGGAAGCTGCCCATTATGTAACGGATAAATGTAGCTGGTCTGGGTGAGGTCACCCGGATTAAACGTCACCGCTGTGGGCAATGTGTAATCCACTCCCGCCACGGCCGTGCCGCCGGGAGTAGTAAAGCTGCTGGCCGTAATGGTTGCGGCATTGGTGTCTCCCCAGCGCGTGATGGTAATGCTGGCGAAGTCGTTGGAAAAGGCGTTATACATGGTGGGCGCGCCCACTGAGGCCACCAACTTGTCGGGTGCCGTATTGAGGTACGTTAGGGTGGCCGTTGCCGGACTTACGGAATAGGTGCCTGATTCACTCAAAGTCATAACGATGGTCGTGGTGGGCCTCGCAATACCATCCGTGATCGCCGTGATGGTAACGTTGGTTGAACTGATTCCTGGTTGCAGGGTAATGCTCGTGGTCTTGCTGGCAGTATAAGTTGTATTGGAAGCGGTGCCGCCGAGTGTGAAGAAAACCGTCAAGGCTGAAGCAGTGCTTCCACTGCGCGAGATGACGAACGTCGCATTGGTGGGATTGCCGTAGGTATTCTGTTGCGAAATAATTGTGCTGCTGATGGAGTTGGAGGCCACTACCCCCACCGAGATGGAGGGCAAAACCAGCGAGAAGCCCGTGGCTCCGCTCGCATTGCCGGTGGTGACTGCGGTCGCGGTGAAGCCCAGAGTCCATTCCTGATAAGTTGCCCCGCCGGAGCTGCTCAAATAGACGTTGTCCGCCGCATCCCAACAGAGGCCACGACCCGCCGAAACCGTTGAAACCGTATTGGCGACGACATAAAGCGTTGAAACATCGGGAATCCCGTTGGTGAGGGAGACAACTCTGATTTCATTGTTGCCGTAGCCAATGGTGGCAAAGTATTTTCCGTCCGGCGAAACAGCCGAGTCAGCCGGGCCGGTGCCGTTTTGATTGAAGTAGTCGTTGACGCCGCCATTATAATACGAGTCCCAAACACAACCGACTGTGGTTGGATCTGTAAAATTTACACCAGGACCAACGGCACCAGAGGCGCCGCCGCCGGCGGTATTGGCGAGAAGATTGGTGAGGGCGTAAATCTGCACCGTGGGCACCCCGGCGTTACTGGGGCCGTCCCGCCGATTGCTGCAATAGATATATCGGGTAGGCGTCTGGTTGGCAGGGCCAACGGTGATGCCGGGATAATTGTTGTTGAGAACCAGGTTCAGGCAAACTTCCGGCCCCAGCAAATCGGGTTCGGTTATTCTGTGGCAGGGTTGCCAGCGTGATGTTGCTATAAACCAGAACCGAGTTTAATTGACTCGCGTTAACACTCGGGATACTGCCGGCATCAACGGTAAACAGGGTGGCAGTGCCGCCGGTTTGCAGATTGCCGATCAGAAGCGGCCGGGAAAATTGATCGCCTTGAGACATCGCCGCATAACCGGCTGTCTGGCCAATCGGGCCAAGAAGCAATTGGTTGTTGGATAGCGTCGGGTCAATGCGCCAGACACCGGAGTGGGCGCTGGCAAAACTACCAACCGTCAGATAATCATCGTCATTCACGGCGAGGCGATAGGGGTCGCTGGCGCTGTTGAGCCAAACGACGCCGCCGGTGCCGTTGGTATTAATGGCGGTCAGGTCGCTGTTGAACCGCCATAACGGGGTCAAGGCCGCAGAAGAGGCGGCCACGGTATAAACGTTACCGAAGTAGGGTGAGCTGGGATTCTTGTTCACATCAATGCCACGTGGAGTCCCATACGTAAAAGTATGAATAACACTCGCGGCGCCAGTCCCCACTTTGGCTACGGATATGGTGTAGCTGGTATGAATGCCCAGATTGAAGGTATAAGGGCCACTCGCCAAGTTTAAGCCGGTGGTGACACCGTTGTAATTGGGATCCGTGCTGTTATCTTCGTAGGTGACGGTCACATTGGCGCCGCTTTCATTCAGGTAAAACTGAATGGTGCCGGCATTGTCGGTTATGCAGGATGCGTAGGGGGTCGCCTGCGAAACCAGCGGCCAGAATGCGACAGCGGCCAGGACCGCAGTCAGCGAAACCAAACGGTTTAAGATGCGAACATTTTTCATAACTCTCCTTTTTTTGGTTTTTTATTACAAAACTTCTACAGACTGGTTAAGGTCAATTGCTGTTTCAATCAGATTATTATTATGACTCACCAACTTACTGCTGTCGTTTATATGCCTTCTGGCCGGTGAATGCAAGCAAAATTCATCAATAAAATAAGCCTTTGTAACCTTTTTGTTACAAAGGAATTGTGCCCCGGCGGCCGGGATTGCTTCCCAAAAACCACGCACGGGTTTCCCCGGCCAATGCCGCGGGCGGGTTGTGACCAATTTCCGGAAACCAACAATCGAATGGCAGGGCGGTGCTGCTGCACCGCCGGGCCTGTTGGCCGCGCAGCCGACCGCCGCATTTCTCCAGCAAATTGAAAGTGCGGCTCTCTGCCGAGCAGCCGCTACGCCGGTTTTGCAGAGGTCTCCGCATATAAATTCATCTCGCCGCCGGCCCGGATGCGGCGGGCACTTTGGTAAAATCAAAACCCGCCACCGCTTCCGCCGCGAGCGTCCCCAGTTTGCGCCGCAAGGCCATCACGTTGCCCGCTTCCGTCGGATGATTCCGGTTCGACAGGAAAATCACAAAGGTTTGGGAAATCGGATCAAGCCACAGCGACCCGCCGGTCCAGCCGGTGTGGCCGTAGGAGCCAATCGGGAAAAGGCCGCCGCGCGGCCCGCTGTAAGGCGAATCAATGTCCCAGCCCAGCCCGCGCCGCACGGACATTCCCGGCGGCGTTTGCACGCTCGTCATGGCCTTGACCGTCTCCGGCTGGAAAATGCGCACGCCGTCCAGTTCACCGAGATTCAGCATCATTCGCGCGTAGCGCGCCAGATCGGGCGCCGTCGAAAAAAGTCCGGCGTGGCCGGCCACGCCGCCCATGTGCCGCGCCGTTGGGTCGTGCACCACGCCGCGCCACGGCTTGGCCGTCCACCACTTCCGTCGGCGCGATGCGGGAGAGTTTTATTCCGTTCTCCAACGGCAAAAATCCCGTGTCGGTCATTTTCAACGGCCCGTAGATTTCGCGTTGAACAAAAACCTGCAGCGGCGTTTGGCTGACGCGCTGGATGATCTCGCCGAGCAGAATGAAATTGATGTCGCTGTATTTGAAGGCTGTGCCGGGCGGCGACTCCAACTTTTCCGCGCACGCCTTTTTTATCGCCGTCGTCCTGGCCGTGCCAGTCGGTTTTGGTTTCGATGTCCGGCGGCAGGCCGGAAGTGTGCGTCAGCAATTCGCGCACGGTCACCAGCTCCCGGCCGTCGCCAGTGAATTCGGGAAGGTAAGTCCGCACCGGGGCGTCCAGTTTCACCTGCCCGCGCTCGACCAGCAGCATCACGGCGGGCGTGGTGGCGACGACTTTTGTCAACGACGCCATGTCGAAAATCGTGCTCTCGGTCATCGTTTCGCGCTGCGGCACGAGTGCGCGATTGCCGTATGCCTTGTGATACGCCGTGCCGTTGCGCTCCAACCACAGCACGCCGCCGGGACATTGGTTGCTGGCGATGGCCGTTTCAATCGCCGCGTCCATCGCCGCCAGCTTGTCCGCGTGGAAAACTTTGTGCGAAACCTGCGGCGTGGCACAGCCGGCGACGAAAAAGAGCGCAACACAAAGCAGGCTTTTGCCTCCCATGGATAATCTTGACGATGCTCGAATCGTGCATCGGGGCCGGAACCGGCACGAGTTTCGGCCGACGCGGCAGCGTCTTGGAGTGCGGCAGTCCTCTGCCGCGTTCGAACCGGGCGCGCCGCGAAGGCGGAAGGGCTGGCGCAGTCCAAAACCTGGCGGCAGTGTGGACGGTTCATGGATAAAGTAAAAATGGCGCGCGCAGTTTCGCGAAGTCAGCCAACCCCGGCTGGAAACCGGCGACAATTTTTTCCACCGGCTCGCCGCGTTCCAGCGCCTCGCGCACGCGGGAGGTGCCCAGCACCTTGTCGAAATAGCTGGCGTGAAATTCCAGTTTGTCGCCGTAGATTTTTTTTACGACGGACAAAATGTTGAGCGTCGTGGCGAGGGGCTGAAACGCGTCCCGGTCCGTGACATGCATCTGGCAGCCACCGCAGAGTTGGCCTTGAATTTTGAAAACGTCGGCGTGAACCAGATCTTCGCGGAATTTGACGCCGGGCAGCTTGAGCTCGTTCAAGGCCTTCGCCAGCGTGAAACCGTCAATCCACGGCGCGCCAAAAATTTCAAACGGCTTGGTCGTGCCGCGCCCTTCGGACAAATCCGTGCCCTCGAGCAAAACCTGTCCCGGATAAACGGTCGTACTGTCAAGCGTCGGCAGATTCGGCGACGGCACCACCCACGGCAGCGACGTTTCGTCAAACCATTCGCCACGCGTCCAGTTCTCCATCGGCACGACGGTCAGGTTCGCTTTTTTATGGTGGCCGTCCGCAAGGACAAATTTTTCATTGAACAGCCGCGCCAGTTCGCCAACGGTCATTCCGTGCCGCAGCGGAATGGGATAAAGCCCGATGAACGAACTGTGTTTTGGATATTCGAGAATCGGGCCTTCCATGGCGATGCCGCCGATGGGATTGGGCCGGTCCAAAACAATGAACGGAATGCCCGCCTCCGCGCACGCCTGCATCGCGTAGGCCATTGTGGCGATGTAGGTATAAACGCGCGTGCCGACGTCCTGCAAATCGAAGACCATCACGTCCACGGATTGCAGCATTCCTGACTCCGGTTTTTTGCCTGTGTGCTGCGTATCGAAGGAGCGCATGTATTCGTCAATGTTCGTCAGCATGTCCGCCGGCGGTTTCTCGGTCTGGCCGTAAAGGCTGAAGACCGGCAACTGGTAATGCTCGTCGAAATAAAACGGCACGAACTGGCCCGCCTGCGCATTGCCGCGCACGCCGTGCTCCGGCCCGTAAAGCGCGACCAGCTTCACATCCGGATGCGCGCGGAAAAGTTCGACGATGCTGTCCAGGTTGCGGTCCACGCCAGTCGGATTGGTGATCAGGCCGACGCGTTTGCCGCGAATCAGATCAAGGTGTTTGGCAAAGAGGACTTCAACGCCGGGTTTTACCGGCGGGCGATGAGAGGTGGTGGTTTTCATGGGCGTGGTTTGACAGCCGGCGAGCAGCGCGGCGAGCAGGCAGAAAAATAATCGCGGGGTTTTCACTTGGTTTCCAGGCAGCTTGATTCGAGGAAATGTTCAAACGTGGCGCGTTTCGCAACCACGTCGTCGTGGATCAGATCGGTGTGCAGGAAAATGAGCTTGTTCGTCCGCAGATTTTCCGGCACGGCACTGGTGTCTTCGGCGGCGAAAAAGCTGACGCCGTTCGTTTTCATCGAAGCCATCAAATTTTCCGTTTCTTCCTTTGTGCCGCCGTGGTCGGTGTAAATGTCCAGCAACCGGCCGTTTTCGGCTTGCTGCCACGCGACGAAATTTTCCGTGCCGCCGTAAAGCGCATCGAACAGCCACGTCTCCCGGATTTTTTCCGAAAGTCCGCCGTGATCCAAAATCGCCGCCATGACATGATAGCCGCCGCTGTGGCCGGACAAAATAATGTTGCCGATTTCAAAATTGGTTTCGGCCAGTGCTCCGCTTGCGCGAAGTTTTTCCAACACTTCATCCATGAAAATTTTGAAACCGTTGGTGTCCTCCAGTTTTCCGCCGAAGGAATCGGGCGCATTGCGCGGGCCTTCCGGCACGACGAGGATGGCGTTCTTGCCGCTGGCCGCGAGTTGCTCGGCCAATTTGAATTCATCGAGCGTGCCGGCGACGGTGTTGAACCAGCCGTGAAAATGGACGAGGAAATCAATCCTGTCCGTCGCGCGAAAATTATTCGGGATGAAAATCGCCACGCTGCGGTCGGAGTAGTGTTCCGCCGCCGAAAAAAACTGATCGTGATATTGGTGTCCCCCGGCGCGCGCCGGATGCGGGAACGGCGCGGTGACGAATGGCGTGAGGATGAGCCGGCCGAACGGCGCGCAGATGCGTCTCGGGCGATGGGACCGAGCGTCCGGCGAAATTGGCGAGCATCAACACCAGCGGGTCAATTTCGTCGTGGCCGCTGTGGCCGGGCGGCGCGACGTAGCGATTGAGCATGATGCTGAACGCCAGAGGTTCGCCGGCGGCGGTAGTGACGTAGCCGGACAAGGCGTTCGCCCAGCGCAGCGTGCCGGTCTTGGCGCGGACGTTGCCGGCGGCGGCGGTGTTTTTCAGACGGCTGCGGAGCGTGCCGTCCATGCCGGCGACCGGCAGCGAGTCAACGAAAGCCGCCGCGTCGCGGTGCTTCGCCATGAATTGCAGCAGCGCGACCGTGGCGTTGGCGGTCGTGAGATTGTTGCGCGAAAGACCGGAGCCTTCGTCAAAATGAACGTCATTCGCCGGCGCGCCGGCGGCGGCGAGAAATTTGCGGAGCGTGGCGAGTCCGGCGTCTTCGGATGTCTGCCATGCCGGCGCGTTGGAGCTGCGCGTCCATTCGCCGACATCGGCCAGCAGCAGGTCGGCCTCAAGATTTTGCGATGGTTTCATGAAGCCGCGCACGAGGTCGCGCAGCGGCGGCGAGAGCACTTCGCCGAGCTTCGCGGCGCCGGACGCATTCCACGCGGGCGTTTGCGGCCACGTGACGCCGCGCGCCTGGCCGGACACGGAGATGCCGTGCCGGGCCAGCGCAATTTTCAGCGCGGCGGCAAACCAGTCCGCCGGTTCCGGCACAACTGCGTCGAGAATTTGATTCGTGCCGCCGGCCGGCAACTGGCCGAGGATGAAAATGATTTTTCCGTCAAGCGGACGAAACGTTTCGAGGTGCGCGAGGAAAATTGGCGGCCACGGTCACGGTCTGGTTGCTGAAAATCAGGCCGGTGCCGGGATGCAACGGCGTGAGGACGCAGGGTTTGCCGGCAGCGGTGCCGGGTGCGGCGCGGATTTGGGTGAGGTTGTCGTTGAGCGTGAGCGCGCAGATTTCACCGATCTCGCCGTCGCGCAAATCGTCAACCGTCCAGCTTGAACCGGTGGGCTGGCCGTGAAAAAAAGTGGCATCGGCAATCACATCACCGCTCACGCGGCGGACGCCGGCATTGGTGAGCACGGCCACGAACGGCTCGAAGATGTCCCAAAAATTTGTGCCGAGCCGCCGCGCGTTCCAACCCGGATCGCCGTGCCCGACCACAATTAAATCGCCGCGCAACGTGCCCGACCGGCTGATTTTTGCCGTGGCATAAATTGGCGTCGCGATCCGGTAATCGCCGCCGAGCCGGTCCAAACCGAGCGCGCCGGTGTAAAGCTTGCTGTTGGACGCCGGACTCAACAGCCGGTCGGCGTGATCCTCAAAAAGGGTTTTGCCCGTGTCGAGCGAGACGATTTTGACACCCCACAGCGCGCCGTCGAATCGCGGTTGCGCCAGGTGCGCGGTAATCCGCTCGCGGAGCTGCGCCAGCGTTTGAATCCCGTTCGTTTCCTGTCCGCGCGCCGGAGACACCACCAGCCAAAGGAAGATCACCGCGGAAGCAACACTTCTGACGCGGCAAATTTTTTTGCGCGGACGGATGGTTGACTGGCAGTTGGCGTCCATAAAACGGGTCTGTTTGCGCCAGCCTAGCGCGCGGGTCAGGGCGCGCGCAATGTCGAACTCGCGGCGACGGCGGGTCCGGAAATTTGACGCGGCTGGCCACCGCGCCCAATGCCCGCAGCCGAGTCGGGAATGCTGCCGACAGATGGCCGGATGAGTTGGCGCACAGCCTGTCCCCCGGCCAATCCACCAAACCAAATCCACGGCTACCACTGGAAATGTCGAGGAAGCAACGGATAGCCTGAACCGGCACCCAATTATTATCCCACTGAAGCGATGAATTTCGGGAGGCGGGTGGGGCTTTCAGAATCAAACCGCCGGTTTGATTGCCCGCCGTGGTGTTTTCGGTTAGTTTCGCGGGCGCATGGCCTTTGATTCCTTCCGCGATTTCGTCAACCCCCTCGGCCGGGCGGGCGAAGGTTTCAAACGCGCGTGGTCGCCCTGATTAAAATGGATGAAGCTACGCGGAAGAAAATTGATGGATTGTTCAAAGGGCAAAGAGAGTCCCTGATGTAAACTTCAACTCTTGAACATTCATGAATAGACACAAGCGATCTGGCCAATCTGTTGTCAAGCTGTCTTCTCAAAGCCCGGCAAAAGCGCCTTTGAAGGGGTGTTCTCAGCCGAAGCCCTCGTCAAATCAAGAGACAAATGTCAGCCCTCAATTCTTTCGTTTCCCGCGCAATCGTGATTGGTCTTTTGGCCTGTTGCTGGTTATCGCCACATTGATTGCTTACTGGCCGGCTCTGAAGGGGGAATTTCTCTGGGACGATGATTCGTGGACCTCGGGCATTTTCAATTTGGTGCACAATCTTCCGGGTCTGCGTAAAATGTGGTGCGACCCGACGGCGTTGCAACAGTATTATCCACTTTCAGGCACGGCCTTTTGGCTCGATTACCACTTCTGGGGCTTTCGGGCATTGCCGTATCACATTGAAAATGTCCTGCTCCATGCCTTTGCTGCATTTCTGTTATGGAGATTGCTGCGGCTGCTTCAGGTGGCGGGAGCCGGATTGGCCGGCGCAATTTTTGCGCTTCACCCGCTCATGGTGGAGTCCGTCGCCTGGATTGCGGAACGAAAGAATACGCTTTCGCTTGTATTATATCTTGGGGCGATGCTGGCTTACGGACGGTTCACGCAATTTTGGAAAGCGGATGACGCCTCTCAGGCGGTTGCAAACAACGGGCCACCACGGTGTTGGAGCGTTTATGCACTGGCTTTCTTCCTGTTTCTGTGCGCGTTGCTGGCGAAGGCAACGGCGTTTTCTCTTCCGGCGACCATCCTGTTGATTTGCTGGTGGAAACGGGGACGCATTCAATGGCGGACCGATGTGCTGCCAACCGTGCCATTTTTTATGCTCGCGGTCAGTTTGAGCCAATTTACGGCCTGGTTGGAAAAACATCACGTCGGCGCCATGGGAACGGATTGGACCCATTCTTTTCCTGAACGCTGCCTCATTGCGGGCAGGGCTTTGTGGTTTTACGCCGGCAAATTGGTCTGCCCGGTGAATCTTTGCTTTGTTTACCCGCAGTGGCAACTCAATGTCGAATCACCGGCACAGTGGCTTTATCCTGTTAGTGCCATGGGTTTTCTCCTGGCGCTCTGGCTGGCGCGCAATCGGATTGGACGCGGACCGGTTGCGGCGGCATTATTCTTTGTCGGCACACTTTTTCCAATCCTTGGCTTCATGAACGTGTATTTCATGCGCTACTCCTTTGTTTGCGATCACTGGGCCTATCTTTCCAGTCTTGGCCTCATAGCGTTAAGCGCTTCGCTAATCGTGCGAATCGCCGAACGACTCCGGCTGCCGAAGGTGCTTTGTGGGGTTGCCGCGGTGCTGCTGCTGGCGCTGGGGGTTATAACGTGGCAGCAATGCAAGATGTATACCGATGTCGAAACGCTCTGGCGAACGACACCTTGACCGGAATCCTGCCTGTTGGATGGCACATAACAATCTGGGCTTTGCGCTCTATAAGTAAAGGCCAAATCAACGAGGCGATCCTCCAATTTCAGGCAGCCATCCGCCTGAAACCGGATGACGCCGAAGCCTACAACAACCTCGGTGGCGCCCTCGCCAAGAAAAACCAAACCGACGAGGCGATCCGCCAATACCAGGAAGCCATCCGCCTCAAACCGGATTACGCCGACGCCCACTACAACCTCGGCGTCGCCCTCGACAAGAAGGGCCAGACCGACGAGGCGATCCGCCAATACCAGGAAGCCATCCGCCTCAAACCGGATTACGCCGAAGCCCACTACAACCTCGGCATCGCCCTCGACAAGAAAGGCCAAACCGACGAGGCGATCCGCCAATACCAGGAAGCCATCCGCCTCAAACCGGATTACGCCGACGCCCACTACAACCTCGGCATCGCCCTCGCCAAGAAAGGCCAAATTGACGAGGCGATCAGCCAATATCCAGGAAGCCATCCGCCTGAAACCGGATTACGCCGACGCCCACAACAACCTCGGCATCGCCCTCGGCAAGAAAGGCCAAATCGACGAGGCAATCCGCCAATATCAGGAAGCCATCCGCCTGAAACCGGATTACGCCGACGCCCACTACAACCTCGGTATCGCCCTCGTCAAGAAAGGCCAGACCGACGAGGCGATCAGCCAATTCCAGGAAGCCATCCGCCTGAAACCGGATTACGCCGAGGCCCACTACAACCTCGGCATCGCCCTCGGCAAGAAAGGCCAAATCGACGAGGCGATCAGCCAATTCCAGGAAGCCATCCGCCTGAAACCGGATTACGCCGAGGCCCACTACAACCTCGGCATCGCCCTCGGTAAGAAAGGCCAAATTGACGAGGCGATCCGCCAATACCAGGAAGCCATCCGCCTGAAACCGGATTACGCCGAGGCCCACGACAACCTCGGCAACGCCCTCGGAACGAAAGGCAAATCGACGAGGCGATCCGGCAATTCCAGGCAGCCCTAAGCCTGCAACCGGATAACGCCGAGCGCCGACAACAATCTCGGACTCGACCTTCGGAATGGCAATTACGCCGTTGCGTTTGGCAACGCAGGCGTGCGAAATGAGACCAATTCACTGATACACTCTTGGCAATATATTTGATTTTCTGTATCGCTGTGGGATAACAAGGGCATGGCACGTTGCGCATCTTGAAGCTGAAGGTTACAACTAGGCCCAGAACAGCCGAGGCCTGGCGCTAGCGAGGCAAACGCGACGAGGCGATCCGCCACTTCCAGGAGGCCCTTAGCCTGCGATGCCGGATTTCGCCGAGGCCCACAATAATCTCGGCATCGCCTTCTACCAGCAAGGCCGCACCGGCGAGGCGATCCGCGAAGTTCGAGGAAGCTCTGAGACCCAAGCCGGACTTATGCCGACGCCCGCAATAACCTGGACGTCGCGCTCGCCAGCAGGCGGATTAGCCGATGTTCCGTTCCCATCAACCTAACCACGAACCCATCAAGCTGCCCTAAGTAAGATCGGGGAATCCTATGCGCAGACCAGCGACGAAATCCAAACCTGCGCCGGCGAGGGCCGCCCCCCCGGTCGATGGCTCGGCCGGGTTTTCCGGTGTGGCTGATGGCCGTATTGCTGGCGCTGGTGACCATTGCCCTTTACTGGCCGGCGACGCGCCATGACTTCGTCAACTACGATGATCAGATTTATGTCACTGCGAATGTTCATGTTCAAAGCGGGTTGACCTGGGAGGGTGTGAAATGGGCTTCTTGAACCCTGTGGCCGCCAATTGGCACCCCTTGACGGTGTTGTCCCACATGCTGGACTGTCAGCTTTTCGGTTTGAAACCCTGGGGACATCATTTGACCAACGTGTTGCTGCACGCCCTCAACGCGGCGCTGGTCTTCGTGTTGCTGCAACAGATGACCGGCGCGACGCTGGCGGAGTCTGTTGGTGGCGGCGTTGTTCGCGCGTTCACCCGCTGCGCGTCGAATCGGTGGCCTGGGTGGCGGAACGCAAGGATGTGCTCAGCGCCTTCTTTGGGCTGCTCGCGCTGCTTTTTTACGCCCGCTATGCTGCAGGCAGAGTCAGAAATCAGAGGTCAGAAGTGCAGCGACCCGAAGTCCGCTCCGATCACCGTCTGGATCTATTCAGCGATCTCTCTATATTCTATCTGTCTTTCTTTGTTCTTCTTCGCCCTCGGCTTGATGAGCAAGCCGATGCTGGTGACGTGGCCGTTCGTCATGTTGCTGCTGGATTACTGGCCGCTCAGACGAGTGAACGCGTCAGACTCGCAACTGCTCGCAATTCGTCAACTGCTCTCCCGATTGGTGTGGGAGAAAATCCCGTTCTTTGCCCTGGCGGCGGCGGCGAGCGTCGTGACCTTCGTGGTGCAGAAGCAGGGCGGCGCTGTGGTACGGTTGAAAACCTGCCACTGGGCGCGCGCATCGGGAATGCCCTGATTTCCTATTGCCGCTATCTGGGGAAGCTGTTCTGGCCGACGGATTTGGCCGTCTTCTATCCGCACCCCGGGCATTGGCCGCTGGCGAAGGTGCTGCTGGCGGGTGGGTTGTTATTGGGCATTTCGGTGCTGCTCTTTGTGAAGCGGCGGCGATATCCCTTTTTGCTGATGGGTTGGCTGTGGTTTGTGCGGGATGCTGGTGCCCGTGATCGGACTGGTGCAAGTGGGCGGACAGGCGATGGCGGATCGGTACACTTATATTCCATCGCTGGGGGTGCTGGTTCTCGCCGTCTGGGGTGCGTATGAACTGACCAGACGCTGGCGGTATCAGGTGATTGCGTTGCGGTGGCGGGTTCGGCGGCGATCGTCCTCTGCCTGGCGTTGACGCGGCAACAGCTCGGGTATTGGAAGGACAGCGAAACCCTTTTCCGGCATGCGCTCGCAGTCACGGAGAACAATTACCTCGCGCACAACAACCTCGGCAGCACGTCCTCGACGAAAAGGCCAAACCGACGAGGCGATCCGCCAATACCAGGAAGCCATCCGCCTCAAACCGGATTACGCCGAGCCCACTACAACCTCGGCAACGCCCTCGTCAAGAAAGGCCAAATCGACGAGGCGATCAGCCAATTCCAGGAAGCCATCCGCCTCAAACCGGATTACGCCGAGGCCCACTACAACCTCGGCGTCGCCCTCGCCAGGAAAGGCCAAACCGACGAGGCGATCCGCCAATATCAGGAGCCATCCGCCTGAAACCGGATTACGCCGACGCCCACAACAACCTCGGCATCGCCCTCGCCAAGAAAGGCCAGATTGACGAGGCGATCCGCCAATACCAGGAAGCCATCCGCCTGAAACCGGATTATGCCGACGCCCACTACAACCTCGGCATCGCCCTCGCCAGAAAGGCCAAATGGACGAGGCGATCAGCCAGTATCAGGAAGCCATCCGCCTGAAACCGGATGATGCCGACGCCCACCACATCAACCTCGGCATCGCTCTGGCAAGAAAGGCCGGACCGACGAAGCGATTAGCCAATACCAGGAAGCCGTCCGCCTCAAGCCGGATGACGCCAACGCGCAAAAGAACCTGGCGATGGCTCTGGAATTGAAAAGCAAATCAATCGGCGAACGTCCGACCCCGCAGCCTTAAACAACCCGGCCTGGGAACTCGTTCACGCCACAAAATGGGCGCGCTAAAGTTGCTGGCCTCCGGATAATTTGGGTGAGTTTCATGCACAGACCCGTGACGAAATCTAAACCCGACCCGGTGGCGGCCCGGCCGGATTTTCCGGCATGGTTGGTGGCGGGGTTCCTGGCGCTGGTGACGATTCTCCGCTGTCAACCGGTGTGCATGCCGGGTTCACCCGGGACGATGATGACAATATAACGAAGAACCTCCCGTTGCGCAGCACCGGCGGGCTGGTGCAGACTGCCGGGCGGGGGTTTCAAACGCACTTGGCCGCCATTGATCAAAATGGATGCAGCGGTGTGGAAGAAAATTGATGCTTTATTTGATCATGTCCCCTAACTTGATTAATCGTTTTTGATGAAAAAAAGCTCCCCCCGAAACTCCCGCTGGCACCACGGACAATTGCTTTGGGCGGGCATTGCGATTCTGGTTGTCGCTGCGGCCATTCGAATTATTGGCGCTTTTAATGATTTGTGGCTGGATGAAATTTGGTCGTTGCGATTGGTCCGGTCGATTTCATCCCCCCTGGCGGTGTTCACCGGGATTCACCAGGAAAACAACCAATACCTGAACAGCCTGTGCCTCTTTTTTCTGGGGTCCCATGGCAACTGGCCTGGCTACCGCATCCCTTCCCTGATTGCCGGCACAGCGACCGTGGCTTTGGCGTGGCTCATCGGTCGCCGCCGGAACCTCACCTGTGCCTTTTTTGCGATGCTGTTGACGGGCTTTTCTTATGTCATGGTCCTTTATTCCTCGGAGGCCAGGGGTTATGCGGCGCTCGTGTTCTTTTCGTTTCTCACCTTTTATGCCCTTGACCTGTATCTGGAGAAGCCGCGGTGGCCGACCGCCTGCCTGTTGTGCTTCAGCGAAACCATGGGTTTTATCTCGCATCTTACCTTTTTTTGCTTTTTCTGCGCGGTCGTGGTCTGGTCGGGAGGGCGATTTGCCAGATCCAGGTTCGGGTTCAAGCGCGCACTGGCCTCGATGCTGGCCTGTCATGCCTTGCCCCTGCTCGTGCTGGGGCTGCTTTACTACTTTGACATCCGGGTGATGACCATGAACCACGGCACCCGGAGCGGTTTGCTGAAAGTCTATGCCGAGGCGCTGGCTTGGACCCTGGATTTCCCGCCGGGCTGCCTGTGCTGGCGATCGCACTGCTGGCTGCGGCCATGTTCGGTGCCGGCCTTTGGATGCTCTGGCGCGAGCGTTCCGATCTGCCCGTATTCTTCGCCGGCGTCATGGTTTTTCCAATCCTGATGATCATGGTGACGCAGCACGAATTCATCTATGTCCGGTATTTCCTGGTCAGCATGGCCTTTCTTATGATCTTGATCAGTTTTCTGCTGTCCCGGCTTTACCAACGGAGTCCGATGGGCAAGGCCATATGCCTCCTGTTTCTGGTCGCCTATTTTCTGGCGAATGGCTGGCATATAATGACGCTCTGCCGTGACGGCCGGGGACATTATGACGAAGCGATCCGCTTTATGGCAGAGCACTCCAAAAGGCCGGTTTTAACATTCGGAAGTGATCATGATTTGCGTTTTCCCCTGGTTTTACAGTTTTATGTCCGGGAGACGATGCCGGGCGCGCCGGTGAAATATTACCCGATAAATTCATGGCCGCGGGAAGGACCGGAGTGGGTGGTCTGGCAGAACGAATCTTTTGAAGGCGCAGTGCCTCCCGTAACGCAATTTGCCGACAGTGCGGGCAATCGGTATGAATTACTGCGGACGTTTCCAACCGCGCCGCTTTCCGGTTTGCATTGGTTTGTCTTTCACAACCAGGCAAACTGAACGTTAATAACGCGATCCGATGCAGGCCTACAAAATCATACACGGCCTCAGGGGCAGGGGCCAGATGATGTCCGCGAAATTCATTGCGGTCGTGGACAACGGCGTGGATGTCCACAACACGAGTGAAGTGCTGTTCCAGCTCACGTCCGACACCGATCCGCAACGCGACAGCATTTTCACCAAAGGCCCTGACGGCGTTCTCGACCACGCCACCAGC
Organism: uncultured Verrucomicrobiae bacterium; assembly: GCA_963754775.1. GTDB lineage: Bacteria > Verrucomicrobiota > Verrucomicrobiia > Limisphaerales > UBA11358 > UBA11358. Next base: position 111,217 of record CAVWHM010000030.1, on the reverse strand, counting down.
GAAATCGCCATTAACGACAAGCTCGGCATTGACGCAACGAAGAAACTGCCTGGCGAAGGTTTCAACCGCGCGTGGCCGCCGTTGATTAAAATGGATGCAGCGGTGCGGAAGAAAATTGGTGTCTTTGGCAAAGAATAAACTCCATGAAGCCCCGGAAAAAGCAGTTGCCCACTCCGGCCTTTGTTCAAAAAGGCAAGAACAACCAAGCCAGATCACCGCTTCACGCTGCATGGACCAAGGTTTGGCTTCCCGGATTGTTTCTCGTGGTATCTGTTTTCATTGCATATCAACCTGTCTTGAAGGGCGGCTTCATCTGGGACGACGACCACTATGTGACGGACAACCGGACACTGCACGATTGGGACGGGCTGAAACACATCTGGTTTGACTGGCAGGCGACGCCGCAATACTACCCCCTGGTTTACACCACCTTCTGGCTGGAATACCACACATGGGGATTGAATCCCATGGGGTATCACGTCGTGAATGTGCTGCTGCACGCGCTGGGATCAATCCTGCTTTGGCGCGTGCTCAAACGGCTGGAGTTGCCGGGCGCGTGGCTGGCGGCGGCCATTTTCGCGCTGCACCCGGTGAACGTGGAATCGGTGGCGTGGATTACCGAACGTAAAAATGTTTTGTCGGCGGTGTTTTTTTTCGCGGCAGCGTGGGCGTATTTATGTTTCGCCGGGGAATCGGAAAATAAGAAGCGCCGCTGGGGTTGGTGGTTCATGGCGCTGCTGCTGTTTGTCTGCGCTCTGTTGAGCAAGACGGTGGCGTGTTCGTTGCCGGCGGCGTTGTTGCTGGCGCGCTGGTGGAAAAAGCAGCGATTGGAGGCGGGCGACGTGCTGTCAACGGTTCCATTTTTCATCGTGGGTGTCTGGCTGGGGTTGCAAACGGCGTGGCTGGAACGGCATCACGTCGGCGCGAGCGGCGCGGAATGGTCTTTCAGTTTTGTGGAACGGTGTTTGATTGCAGGACGGGCGTTGTGGTTCTACGCGGGCAAACTGGTCTGGCCGGTGGACCTCACGTTTGTCTATCCGCGTTGGCAGATGGATGCCGGCGTCTGGTGGCAATGGCTGTTTCCAGTGGCGGCGCTGGCAGTCGTGGCAACACTTTGGTTGGCGCGAAAGCGGATTGGACGCGGGCCCCTGGTGGCGGTTTTGTTTTTTGCCGGCACGCTTTTTCCGGCATTGGGTTTTCTGAACGTGTATCCGATGCGCTACACATTTGTGGCGGATCATTTTCAGTATTTGGCCGGCATCGGGATTATCGTGCTGGGGGCGAACGGGATTACGCTGGTCCTGGGCCGCTGGTGGACGAACCAGCCGGTGCTGAAACCGATGCTCTACGGGTTGCTCTTGCTGACCCTCGGAGTGCTGACGTGGCAGCAAGGCAAGATGTATGCCGATCTCGAAACGCTATGGCGGGCAACCATTGACCGGAATCCTGCCTGTTGGCTGGCCCACAATAATCTGGGCTACGCTCTGCGCCAAAGAGGACAGGTGGACGAGGCAATCATTCAGTTCCAGAGGGCGCTGGCCATCAAACCTGACTTTGCCGACGCCCACAATAATCTTGGCATCGCTCTTTTCCAAGAAAGACAGGTGGACGAGGCGATCATTCAGTTCCAGAAGGCGCTGGCCATCAGTCCCGACAATGCCGAGGCCCACAACAACCTTGGTAACGCTCTGCGCCAAAAAGGACAAGTGGATGAGGCGATCATTCAGTTCCAAAAGGCATTGGCCATCAAGCCTGACTTTGTTGAAGCATACTATGATCTGGGCAACGCTCTTCTTCAAAAAGGGAGCGTGGACGAGGCGATCATTCAGTTCCAAAAGGCGCTGGCAATCTGGCCTGACTTCACATACGCCCACAACAATCTGGGTGTCGCTCTTCTTCAAAAAGGGCAGAGGGACGAGGCAATCATTCATTTCCAGAAGGCGCTGGAGATTCAGCCTGGTTTTGTAAAAGCTCAAAGCGACCTCGCCGGCATCGCCTGGCTGCTGGCAACCTCGCCGGACCCATCCGTCCGCAACGGAGCCAAAGCCGTCGAACTGGCCCAACAAACCGACCAGCTTTCCGGCGGGAAGAACCCGCGGATGGCCGCCACGCTGGCGGCGGCTTATGCGGAGGCGGGACGGTTTTCGGAAGCCATCGCAACCGCCGGGCGCGCCGTGCAATTGGCTACTGACCAAAACGACGCCCCATTGGCTGCCGCTCTTCAGGCGCAACTCAAATCGTATCAGGCAGATTCCCCGTTTCGTGACCTCAACACACCTCGTTGACGCGGGAATCCGATCGCTTTTCAAAATGAAATTTCCAGAAATCATAAACCTCGCGCCACCGGCGGGAGGAATTCAAAAGGCCGTGGTCTCCGTTAATCCGTATGAAACTCGTTGTCTTGTCTCCTGCTTTCAACGGCAGACGATAAACCCGGGTATAAAACTGCAATGACCAACTCAGGGACCTTCTACAACCGCGTACTGCCATACGGCCCGCGGGAGAACTTTACGGTTCGAAACCGGCCAACCCTGCCACCCCAATCAGTCCCTCGGTTGAACCGTTGCGCCGTTGACACCGCGGACGAAACTTGTTAGTGTTGTTCAATTGGTGTAGGTTAAAACCTTATGAACTTCGGCGTCCGCGGGGAAATCGAGAAACGCGATGGTGGCGTGGCGTGGCCGGCTGATCCGCCCGCTGCCTGAAATAATTTTCGTCATGACCGCCGCGCCTGATTTTTCCCGCCGTTTCCTTTCGGCAGTGGCCGTTCTGGGACTGGCGCTGGCGTTTGTGCCGGCACAGGCATTGGCCCAGCGTCCGCTAGGGGTTGATGTTTCTTCCTATTATGATTGGAGCATCAACTGGACGAACGTGAAAAGTTCCGGCATCAGTTTCGCCTGGGCCAAGGCGACGGAGGGAGTGAGCATTCACGACGCGTATTTCACCCTCAATGCGGTCAACGCCAAGGCCGCGGGCGTCTATATTGGCGCTTATGATTTCGCCCATCCCGAAAACGAACACTCCCAACGCAGAAGCCAACTACTTCTGGAGCGTCGCAGGCAATTACATCAAGGGGGACGGTTTGAGCGTCCAACCGGTGCTGGACTATGAAACTTTTACGGCACCGGATAATATACCGGTGGGTGCCACCAGTTATGCCGATTGGGCCAACCAGTGGTGCAATGCCATTGTCAGCAAAGCAGCGGCGGCGGGAGTCACGGTCTTGCCAGTCATCTATACAGTCGACCGGCAGCGGCGGGGCCTAATCTTAACAGCAGGGTGGCGCAGTGGAACTCCTGGATCGCCCAGCCCGCGGAGGAAATCCGCAGTCCGGCAATCCTTGGGAGTCCGCCTCACAGTGGTTGTGAAGATTTGGGGTTCGGGCGTCTGGAGGTCGTGGCAATACAGTTGGACCGGGCTCGGTTCCGGGCATCACCGGCCCACGATTGACTCTGGACGTGTTCAACGGCACGTCAAACCAGATGGTCGCGGCGCTCGTCATTGGCACCAATGCGTCGCCCAGCGTCACGTTGGCTTCCCCGCTTGACCGCGTCGTGGATGCCGGCGGCAGCGCGAGTTTCGCCGCCATGGCCCTGGGATCATCGCCGCTCAATTATCAGTGGCTGCTGAATGGCGCAGCCATTCCGGCGCGACCAACGCCACCAACATACATCATCAACGCGCAATCAACCAACACCGGAAATTACTCGGTCATCGTCACGAACAATTCCGGCAGCGTCACCAGCAGCGCCGTCTCGCTCCTGGTTTATCCCATTCAAACCACAGTTTTCTCCGACTCCTTCGATACCGAATTCCGCCGCGAACTGGATCGTCAATAAAAGTTCCAGCGATAACGCAGTCATTTTCAACTTCGATTATTCGACGCTCGGCATTCCCTCCGCTCCGCACTCGACAGGCGGCACGACGCTCGGCGTGCAGATGAAAGCCAACCTCACGCTCGGCGTTGTCGCCGCCCTCTCCATCTCGCCGACCAACCAAAGTTTCAGCGGCGACTACCGGCTGCATTTCGACGGCTGGATCAACGTCAACGGCCCGCTCCCCGGCGGTGGCCTGGGCTCCACGGAATTTCTTACCGCCGGCATCGGCACAGCGGGCAACCGCACCGAGTGGACGGGCAGCGGCTCGACCGCCGACGGATATTATTTTTCCGCCGACGGCGACGGCGGCGTGAGCGCCAGCTCGACCACTACCGGCGACTACTCCGGCTACGCTGGAACGGCTTGGAAAAATGCCGGCAGCGGCATTTACGCCGCCGGCTCGCTCGACAACGCCAGCCCTTATTACACCGCCACGTTTCCCGCCGGCCAGTTTGCGCCCGCGCTGCAACAGGCCAATTACCCGCAGCAGACCGGCGCGCTGAACCCCGGCACATTCGGGTTGGCGTGGCACGACGTGATTGTCTCGCGGCGCGGCAGCACGGTGAACTGGGCGGTGGATGGCGTTTTGTTTGCGACGATTTCCAACGCGACGTTCACCGCCAGCAACGTCTTCGTCGGTTTCTGGGACCCGTTTGCGTCGCTTTCGTCAAACAACATCATCAACTTCGGCCTCGTGGACAACGTGCGCGTGGAAGTGCCCGCCGTCGCACCCGTCATCACGGCGCAACCGCAAGACGTCTGGGCGGAAGCGGGGAGCAACGTCACGTTCAGCATCACCGCCACCGGCCTGCCCGCACCGGCGTTGCAATGGGTGTTCAACGGAACGAACCTCTCCGGTATGACGAACAACAACCTCGTGCTGACCAACATCCAGGCCGCCAACGCGGGAAATTATTTCGTCGTCGCCACGAACGTCGCCGGGTCCCTCATCAGTTCCAACGCCCTGCTTTCCATCATTCCGACGCAACCGGCGCAATTCCAGCTCATCAGCTTGCAGCCCGGCGGCAGCGTGCAACTGGAGGCGAGTGGGCAAACCAACGCGACTTATGTCATCGAAACCTCCACGAATCTGGTCAACTGGACGGCGTTCACCAATCTCGTGGCGACCAATGGCGTATTGGAATTGAACATTGTTCCGCCGCCAAACGATTTGCAGCGTTTCTTCCGCGCGCGCTCCGGGCCGTGAGGATGCGCAGGAAAGTTCCGTTGCCGGTTTTGTGCCGCTGCCGCCCCGGTGTAGAGTTTGCAATTCGACGCCGGACTCAGCAGCCGGTCGGCCTGTGATTCAAAAAGAGTTTTTCCCGATTCGAGCGGGCCAACGGCAACAAACGCAACGTTGAAACTTACGGACATCTCGCGCACCGAAAAATTGACTTGGCCGGCGGCTGTGATAGCGTGGCGGCAATTTATGGTCATCGGCCTTCCCGAGGAAACGAAAGCACAGGAATATCGCGTTGCGTTGCCGCCCTCGGGCGCGCTATCAACCCGCCCGGCGCGGCCACGAAGCCGTCGCCGAAGCGCACGGCATTCCCTTGAACTAATGTCATGCAAAACGTTGAAACCCATATAAAAACTGCCAGGATGTTCACATGAAAATAATATCTCTCCCGTCACACCACGTGGTCGCCGTTTGGGCTGCGGTTTTCTCGTTGCTTTGCCTGGTGGGCTGCAAATCCGCAAACCCCGCGGCTTGCAAGCCCGCTGCTCCTTCCGTTTCCGTTGCTCCGGCCACGAACACCATCTCAGGTCGCGAAACCAACCCTTCGCTCCGCCGTTACACTTATACACCGCGCGTTTATCCCGTGGATGACCGGGGATTTTCGCCGGTGGACAAGGCGCTGGCAAAAGCCTACGCGCGCGAGGACATGGTTGCCAATGACGCGGAAGGTTCGCTTAATCCATTCGTGCTGAAAGTCATCTCGGCGTATCCAACCAACGGCACGTATCATTATCATTGCAGTTGGACCCCGCGCGAATACGACATCTACAATGGCGTGACCGAAGACCTCTGGTATCGCGGCCAGGTCGTCGCCAAAGCGTATCCCGACGGCTCGCGTTGCAGTTACTGCTGCGGCTACACCTTTGAAGTTTTTGTGCGCGCGATGAAACTCCGCAACCTCCAGAACGGCCTCGACCCGGACGATTTCAACGGCATGACGTTCAACGACCTCTTCAACGCGCTGCAACTCTGGTATATCGAAGGCGACGGCGATTCCGAACAACGCGCCATCGTCAGCTACGGCCTCGGCAACGCGGTGACCAATTTTGACGACGCGCGTCCCGGCGATTTTCTGAGTTACAGCAGTACGCCGTCGGGCGGACATTCGGTGATTTTTATGGGCTGGCTGCGCGATGAACAAAACAAAATCGTCGGCCTGAGATACTTTTCGTCCAATCTCTCCAGTGACGGGATCGGATTCGGCCAGGCGCACTTCAGCGATTCCACCCGGAACGGCCGCGGCGTTCTGCGCAATTATGTGAAGATCGGCCACGTCGGAGCGATCAAGGATTACAAGCCGTTCAGCCGTCTGGACATTCCGCAGCGCAACGCTTATGCGCCCACGCAACCCGAACGCATTATTTACCTGCCGGCGCCTGCCGGCGCCGCCAGCGCCGCAAAATAATTTGAAGTTCAACCATGACCGGGCTTGAACCGCTTCAACAACTGGACCGCAATTCCGTCCGGTGGCGCGGCCGGAAACTCGTTTATTTTTCCGGCTGCGACTATTTCCGGCTCGCGCGCCATCCGGCCGTGCTCCAGGCCGCCGCCGCCGGCCTGAAGAAATTCGGCCTGAACGTCGCCGCGTCACGCCTCACCACCGGGCATCATAAAATTTATGAAACGCTGGAGCGGCAACTCGCGGATTTTTTTGACGCCGGGGACGCGCTGCTGCTTCCCGGCGGTTACCTGACCGGCACGGTCGTCGCGCAGGCGCTCGCCGGAAGTTTTTCCCACGCGCTCGCGGATGAGCGCGCGCATCCGGCATTGCTCGACGCCGCCAACCAACTCGATTGTCCCATTCTGAAATTCAAGCATCGCGACGCGGACGATTTTGCGCGCGCCGTTGCCCGCTGCGGCCGCGGCGCACGACCGATGGCATTGACGGACGGAATGTTTTCGCACGACGGTACCGTCGCGCCACTCAGGGCTTACCTGAAAACTCTGCCGCCTGACGGTTTGCTGCTGGTGGACGACGCGCATGGCGCGGGTGTTTTGGGCAAGACCGGCAAAGGCACACCGGAATTTGAAAAGGTCAGCCGCCGGCAAATCATCCAATGTATCACCTTGAGCAAGGCGTTTGGCGTTTATGGCGGGGCGGTTCTCGGCTCGCGCGAATTGCGCGAGAAGATTTTGGTGCGCAGCCGTGCGTTTATCGGCAGCACGCCGTTGCCGCCGCCGCTGGCCAATGCGGCGTTGCAGTCGGTCAAATTATTGGACCGCCACGGCAAGAAATTGCGGCTTTGCCTGAATCAAAACGCCGCCTATGTGAAAACCGCGCTACGCACCGCCGGCTGGAAAATTCCCGAAACGCCCGGACCGATCATTCCCCTTCACACCAAAACCGCATCCGAAGCGCGGGCGCTGAAAAAGCGTTTGCTGGCGGCGGGGATTTATCCGCCGTTCGTAAAATATCCCGGCGGTGACTCGAACGGCTATTTTCGCTTTGTCATTTCCAGCGGGCACAGCCACGCGCAACTGGACCGATTGGTGGCCGTGCTGGCGGCGTTTAGACGGCGGGGTTAAAACCGCAGGAAAATTTTCCGGCGATACAGAAAGTAGGCAAACCAGATGAACAAAGCCACGCCGATCCCCGAGATGATGAGTTCGCCGCAGCCGGCAGCGACGTGCGTGTCAAAAAAACTCTTCACCGGGCCGCCCGCCAGCCGGGTTGCCAGCTTGTGGTAGCCGAGGCCGCCGAGAAAATTGCTCGTGAGGTAGAGCGTGATGGGATTCATCCCAATCCAGACGAACGGCTGGCACCATTTCTGCCATTTCTGCACGTCCACGATCCAGTAAAACAGTCCCAACAGCATCGCGCTGTAACCGCCGGCGACGAGGACGTAGGATGAAGTCCAGATTTTTTTGATGACGGGCATTTCCAATCCCCAAAGCCAGCCCACCGCCGCGCTCGCCGCGCCCGCGCCGATGAGATAAACCACTTTATTCACGTCCGGCACGGATTTGTTGCGCAGGAACAAGCCGGTGAAAATTCCCAGCAGCCCGGTTACGAACGCGGGCAGCGTGCTCAATATTCCTTCCGGGTCGTAAGTGCCGTCGTATTTGCGGCCGGGCAGGTATTTTTGATCGAGGTAATCCGTCAGGTTCACGCCTTGAATATAGGAGCCGCGCAGCAGGTTCGTGCTGGCCATGTTCAGTTGCGACACGCTGGTGAAGCCGCTTTCTTTGGTGATCACGGAATCGCCGCCGGGCGTCGGGCGGACGTCGGGAAACGGGACCAGTTCCAGCAACGCCCAATAACCGAGCAGCAGCGCGACCGCGACGGCGACCATCACGCGCCGGTTGCAAAAAATAAACAGCAATCCGCCGAACGTGTAGCAGAGCGCGATCCGGTTCAGCACGCCCATCAACCGCATGTCCGGCCACGGATTCGTGAAGCCGCCGGAATAAATCAGCGCGACGGCGAACAGCAGCACGCCGCGCCGCAACACGCGCTTCACGGCAGCGGCCCGGCCTTCGCGTTCGAGAATTTTCGTCAGCGAAAAAACCGTCGAGACGCCCATCATGAAAACGAACAGCGGAAAAATCAGATCGTAGAAATGAAAACCGGCCCATTCCGCGTGGTCGAGTTGATCGGCCAGAAATTTCGTCGGCGCGGTCTGGCTCGTTTCGTGCAGCGCATAAACGAACGAATCGGCCCCGAGAATCCAGAACATGTCGAAGCCGCGCAGCGCGTCGAGCGACATCAGGCGCCGGGGTTCAGCCGCGCCGGAGTCATTCCGGCTTTCCGCGGACGCGGCGGGTTGGCTTGCGATTTCAGACATTGTGATGGCGCAAGATTCGGTTTGGGCCGCAAATTGTCCAGACCAAATTTGAAGATTGATTTAATTTTTGAAAAAGCCTTGACTGCGCCGCGCCAGACAAAATTGCTGCAACATCAATTTATGAATCACCGGACCATCAGGCGGCGCGATTTTCTTAAAGGCGTCGGGCTTGCCGCGTCGTTGATTTTCAGCAACCCTTTGGCAATGGCAGCGAACTTTAAACCAGGGCGAATGGTCCAAGCCGGACGACCTTACTTGATCAAACCCGGACGCCTGCAATTCGGTGATACCGTCGGCCTCGTCGCGCCGGCCAGTCCGCCGACCGATGCCACGACAACCGACCAGCACGTCGCGGCACTGGAAAAGCTCGGTTTCAAACCCAAGCTTGCTCCGAATGCGCGCAAGCGCCTCGGGTTTCTAGCCGGCACGGACGAGGAACGTGCGGACGATCTGATGAGCCTGTTTGCCGACCGCGCGGTGAAAGCCATTTTTTGTATTCGCGGCGGTTACGGTTCGGGCCGGCTGCTGCGGCTGCTGGATTATCACTTCATCAAGCGGCATCCGAAAATCCTCATTGGCTTTAGCGACATCACCTCGTTGCATTGCGCGCTGTTGACCCGCGCCCGGCTGGTTTCTTTTCACGGTCCCACGCTCAACACGAGTCTGACGAGCGATCACCCGCCCGCCATCGTGCTCCAATCGCTCTGGCGGACGGTGATGGAACCATCGCCTGCGGGAAGCATTTGCGAAGGTTACACGCAGAATGCCGTTTCGATTTTGAAAAGTGGCGTCGCCAGCGGCCAACTCATTGGCGGAAATCTGTCGGTGTTATGCACCACGCTGGGCACGCCTTTTCAGCCCCGTTTCAAAGACAACCTTCTGTTCTTTGAGGACGTTGACGAACAACCTTACAATTTCGACCGGATGCTCACGCAGTTGTTGAATGCCGGGCTGCTGCAACAGGTTGCCGGCGTAGCTGTCGGCATCAACAAAAATTGCAAAGACCCGGACGCCGGCAAAACCAAGGAATATCGCCAGACGCTCGAAGACGTGCTGGAAGACCGGCTCAAGCCGCTGGGCGTGCCGGTCGTGACGGGCCTGCCCTTCGGTCACGTCCGTTGGAACGCGACGCTGCCCTTTGGCATTCAAGCCAGACTGGATGGCGAAAAGGGTGATCTGGTCGTTACGGAAGCCGCGGTGATTTGAAAAATTCCATTGCGACCGCGCTGAATCTTTCATCCCCGCGCGGATAAGGGGGAAAATTATTGCCCGGTTTGCGCGTCGCGGATCATCAAATCGTCCACCGCCATGGCCAGATCAACCAGGTATTCATCGCCTTTGGGATGCCGGGTCAATGCGACAAGAGTGTAATGCCGGCCCGATCCGGTGATGATCGCCGTGTCGTGCAACCAATCTTCCCACGAACCCGATTTGCGGAGAATCTGGACATCGCGCGCGGCCAGCGCCTTGACGAATTTGTTGTCGTCGTGCGGAATGTCCGGCGACGCGAAAATTTCGAGCATGGTCTTTGAAGCCGCGGGCGAGACGAGTTTTCCCTGCTCGAGCAACAGATAGAACCGCAGCAACTGGCGCACGGTGGCGGCGTGGGAATTGTCGCCCACGGGCGAGCCGACGCGTTCGTTGTCCACACCGTAATGTTTGCCGACCCAGATGCCACCACCGCGATTCGCGTCGTAAAAATGATACGAGTCGAGCACCTGCCGGATTGGTTTCAAGCCAAGCTCCTGGGAAAATTTTGCAGCCATCTCGTTGCTGGAAGCCTTGATCATCAACCCCAGCTCATGCCGCGTCGCGGCGTCCAGGTTCGTGGCCGCCGACGGATGCAATTGAAAATACGCGAGCAAAATGCCGATCTTGGGGACGCTCGCGCCGTATTCCTCGCGGTCGGGATGAATCATCGCCAGCCGCAACGACCGCAAATCCAGCAGGCCCACCGCCGTCTGGTCCGTCGTCATGCCGTATTTGGCGCGCAACGTTGAATCAATATTTTCAAGCTGCGTTTGCAGCGCCGGATTAACCGGCGTGTTGTAGTCCAGCGTATAGTTTTGAAATTTGGAATTCATTGTGGGTGCAACCGTCGCGCAACCGCCCGCCAGAAAAACGATTACCGCGAGCAAAGAAATGTTGGCGAACCGATTCAAGCCGGTCTGATTAAATCAGGCGACCTGTCCAACGCAAGCGTGAACGGATGACGCCACCATGCCTGCCCACAGCATCAGGGAAGCACCAGGCGATAAAACATCGCGCCTGACGTCATGTCGTTCGTCAGCACATTCAATTTACCAATCCGGACTGGAGAATTTGAGACTTGGCTCCACGTCGCGCCGGCGGAGAGATTCGCGGAGGAATACAAAGCATAGCCGACCCAGTTTGTGCCCCAGGACAGAACCAGATTGTTCCCAACCCACGACGCGGCGATGGTCGGGGCGTCATAAATGTGTATGAGATGCCGGACGTATCCCGGCTCCGAGCTTTGATACCATGTGTCGGCAGAAACATCCAGGCACGACGCCGAATGGGCCGCGAGCAGGCCGTTCCCCAGGTACAGCGTGACGTGATCGAGGTCTGCGATGTTGGTGTCGGATTCCCAGTTCCAGCCGATGACGTCGCCGGGAGAAAGCTGGCTCAACGAAGCAACTTCGGTGGCATAGCCGGGGCCGATCAGACAATTGTTGACCAGCCTGGCGGCCCCGGGTTCGCCGTAGGTTGGCGGCACCCGACCGGGAATTTGAAGACCGCCGCCGCGCACGTTTGGCTCGCTGCCGATGCAGCAAGAGACAAAATGGGCGCAATCATCCCCTAATCCGCTCTTGGGAGCCGGTGAAAGCGGGGTAAAAGTCCCATAGCTCGAGCCGTTCGTCCAAAAATAGCCGTCACTGTTCACATAACCGGAATAGTTGTTGGCGTAGGAAACCGCCCTCGCCCGGTCATACTGGTTGGTCGAGCCGGCCTGCAGCACGACGATCTGCACGGTGTTCGTCGGCCCGAAGAAAACACTGCTGGCGCTGTTCAACTGAAAGCTGTCGGTGACTGAACCGGCGGTTTCCGGCGCAATGAAACTCATGGTGAACGTGGCCTGTCGCTCCGGGGGCGATCGGTGTGCCGCTGCCAATCGGCGTGGAGAGGGTGCGCGAGGCAGAAGTCTTGGCGGAAGGTGGCACGGCACCCAGACTGTCCTCGCCAAGGATGCTCATGGTGTAACCGCTGTAACCCGGAGTCCAAGTGGTGGTTCCGGTGTTTTTCATCGTCCAGGTCTGGGTGAACACTGTTCGGGGCATCACCGGGGTGCCGTTCGTGATCGAAACGGAAATCAACTGCGCGGCGTCCCCGGACCCCGACGGCAAGGCGGTTATCACCAGATTATCAAACAGCGCAAAGTTTTCATCGGCTATTCCGTTCGTGCCGGCACTGCCGCTGTTGATGTCATACATTCCGAGAAAAATATCCGAGCCAATGGAACCTGGGGTGTAGGAGGCAATCAAATTTCCATTGATGGATTCGGAGAGAACACCGCCACTGTAGGTTACGCTAACCTGAACCCATTGGAAACTTATGGTTCCCGCATAAGAACTGCCATACTGGTTCGCATCAAGTGCAGTTTCGCCTGCGGGAACAGCCACGGAGGGGAACAGTGTCGCGTAAGCGGTCTCGTTCTGGCCGAGAGGGAAGGGTCCTGTCCCGATATTGGCACCACTGTTATAGCCGCGATAGTCAGTGGGAGAACCATTTTCGGTTATTTCTCCAAACAATTGGCCGGCCCCAACACCCGATGGGCCTTGAACCTGATTTGCCGCCGTGGTGAGTCCGTAAGAGCCAACCTGTGTGCTGCCGGTGGTAAATCCGCCACTGTTGTAATTGAGCCACATGTCGAACGTCATCACAAAATTACCGGGCAATGTCAGACCAGTGGGCGAGACGCTGACACCCGCTTGATTCCCAGAGGTCTCGTTGACTTTCAATTGCAGAGCGGTCGTTGAACTGCTGTAGGGATCCTGGGGAACACCCAGCGTCGAGGTGTAATTAACACCAAAATTCGCCTGGTAATCGATTGGATTGTTATTAAGAGCGCCAAAGCTATTATTAACGGTCCAGTTTCCGGCATCAGCCATACCCAGATCGGAATATATTGCTTGAGCGTTCAAGGCTAAAGGCATTAATGCCATCCCACAAAAAACGCCAAGGACAATAGTTTTGGGGTTCACGGCGACCAGGGTCAATTGCGCCGGGAGTCGGAGAAATTGGGTTTTGATGAGAGAGGTTTTCATTGTTTTCCTCTCATTTGATATTTCCTCCTTGGTTTCTAGCCCGCGATCCGAGCAGACATTTTTTCTCGACCTAACCTAGCTTCCGCGCCAATGAAGCGCAAGCTTTTTTTCCGAACCCCGAGCATGACTTTGGCGCAGTGAGCCAGCGTGCCAGCCGCGGTGCTAATGAAAGCTGCCGGTCATTTTGAGGCGTGGCCAAGAGGACAGTGGCCACGTCTGGCACCCCGGCGCGGAATTGAATCCGGTTACTGGTGTCCTATTTGGATTCCCACTGCCCCAACCGGTTCTTTGGAATTTTGGCCGACTCGGGATAGACGAGATAAACCGTGTTGTGGGAGGCCGCCCAGGCGTGGATGACATCCTGGCGTTTGTAAATGTGCCGGACGCTCTCCACCTTGAGATTGGTGGCCGGGTCATTGATCACCACGTCCCCTTCTTTGGTGAAGCCGATGCAGACCGTGAGGTGGCCGGCGCTCGCCTCGTGGCGCCCGGGTTTGAGCAGTTCCCACGGCGCGGAAATGATCACGGGAATTCCGGCCGCAACCCAATCCTCCAGTTCGGAAATATCGCTGAAACGCGTTACGTAAGAGCGCATGTCTTTGAAGCTGCCGGCAAAGGCGGTGTTGAACGGCCAGTTCCCCGTGCCTTTCCATTGACTGTCATAAACCGCCCAGGCGACCTCCGGCACGTCCAGATCCATTTCCGGACGCTGCAACACGCCCGCCCAGCGCGACAGCACCATGGACAGCGACGTCGGACTGCACCAGCCTTGCTCCTCGGGATACGAATTCTGCGCGCGCTCCGGCGTCGAAATGATTTTTCCCCAGGCCGCGCGGTTCGGCGGCGGCGGCGCGGGCGCAACGTTCGGGCTACAGAACGAAAGCCCGAGGAATTTCAACGCGGGCAATTCCCGGTTCGTGCCGCCGAGCGTCACCCGGACCTGGACGGCGGCGGCGGGGTGGGACAAAACCAGTGTGTCGGTGCGCATCTCGCCGTCGGCGTCCTTCTGCTGATCCGCGCTGTGCCGCGGATAACTTCCGTTGTCCAGCGACCACAGACCCCACGAATAAAATCTGGTCGCGTGGCCGGGAGAGACCGCGCTGGCTTCCACCGTTAAAAAGGTCCCGGCCGGCGCCGCGGCGTTCCACGACACCACCAGTTCATTCCAGTCAATCGGCGACGGGATCACGGGCGAGAGCAATACGGTGCCGCCGGTTTCATTCGTTGACCTGGCAAAACTTGAGAAGTCGTCCAATCCGAGGAACCGGCTGAAGCCGTCGCCTCCGGCCGGGGCGCCTCTGGCGCTGAGCGACACGGCCATGACGCAGAGACAGGCCGTTCCAAACTTGAAGGCAAAGGTCTTCGCGAGAAGATCGCGAATCAACAGCGGCAAATTGGATGCAGACATGGGTGGAGTTATCTTTGGATCGGTTCTAAGACGCAAGTTTCATTTTTTCGTTCTGCCACGGAAGGCCAAAAATCCATACCGCTCAAACAGGATTCGGTGGTGGTATTGCGATGGCCTGGTCGCGCTGCCAAAAACCGATTTACATTTATTTTCAATCCCTTCATCGTGTTGGCTGCACATGAATTGGCCCTTGGTCTTTCTATTGCTGGTTTTTCAAACCGCCGGGCTTCGCGCCGCCACGGTTGCAGAAATCACCCAACTGGTCGGTGCCGGCCATTGGCAGCAGGCGCGGGCGGAGATCGCGCAGGAATCAACGCGGACCAACTTGAGTTTCCAGGCGCGGCAGGATTTGCTTTTTCAAAGCGACCGGATGGAGCGGATGCGGCTGGACTTTGACAAGACGCGCGAACAGGTTTTTCAGGAGGTCCGCGCGTTGGCGCCGTCCATCAGTGAACAACAGTTTGCCGATTGGGAAAAAGCCGGAGCGTTGGAGTTTTTGGATATTGACGGCACGCGCCAGTATTTCCACCGGGCGGCGGACAATTTGTTTCGTATCAATTCCGAGGCCAGGGCGCTCAAAGCGAAATTACATCCCGAGACAGCGTCCGAATCGCTTTATCGCCTGGCAGACATCCGGAACGTCATCGCGAATTACGAGAAAACCGGCGAGCGGCTCAACTCGCCGCGGACCTGGCGCGTGACTTACGGCTTGAGCGTCAAAGCCGGTGTGGTTCCAGCCGGCGAAATCATCCGCGCCTGGCTGCCGTTTCCGCACGCGGGCAACCGGCAAAGCAACATCCGGCTCGTTTCCGCCGAGCCGCCGCGATTTCATTTGCCGGACACCAACGCCGCGCTCGCGTCGGTTTACCTCGAAAAACCGGCGGCAAGCAACGGGCCGACGGAATTTAAAATTGTTTTTCAATACACCAGCGATGCTTTCTATCAACCGATTGATCCGGCGCAAGTGCAGACAACCGACGCGCATGACCCGGCGCTCACCCCGTTCCTGGGCGAGCAGCCGCCGCAAATCGTTTTTTCGGACGAAGTCAAAAATCTTTCGAGCGAAATTGTCGGCGATGAAACCAATTCGTATTTGAAAGCACGTAAGCTTTTTGCCTGGGTCTATCAGCACGTTCCGTGGACCTCCGCGCGGGAATACTCCACGATTGAATGCCTGCCGCAATACGCGCTCGCCGGCCATCACGGCGATTGCGGCATCAAGACGATGACGTTCATGACGCTATGCCGGCTCAACGGGATTCCCGCGCGCTGGGAATCCGGCTGGACCACCGACCCGGCAAAGGACATGCACGACTGGTGCGAAATTTATCTCGCGCCCTACGGCTGGGTGCCGGCGGATGTGACTTACGGTGTGGCCGACAGCGGCGATGAGCGCGAGAAATGGTTTTATCTCGGCGGCATTGACGACGCCAGATTGGTGGTCAACACCGATTACGCCCAGCCGCTGTATCCGGCGAAGACCTTTTTCCGCTCTGAGATTGTGGATTTCCAGCGCGGCGAAGTCGAATGGCGTGGCGGCAATCTTTACTTCAACCAATGGAACTACGATTTCGACGTGGAAGAAATGCCGCTCCGGACGACGCCAATGCAAAATGTCCAATGAACAATAAGTAATGAAATTTTCATTGAGCATTGACCATTGTTGATTTCTCATTTACCGATGAAAAACGCCAAACGACGAATTTAATGAATCCCTCCTCCAAACCACGCATCCGCAGCGAGAAAATCCGGCTTGAACTGAAACACACGTTCACGATTGCCAGCGGCTCAGCCGATTTTAAGGAGAACGTGCTTGTGTTTTACGAACGCGACGGGTTGACCGGCGTTGGCGAGGCCTCGCATGTCACCGTCAAAGATCAGACGGCGGAGCGCACCCTCCGTGCGGTCGAACGGCTCATTCCGCTGTACAAAACGGTAGATCCCTTTGCGTTTGCCGATTTGCCGGACCAGGCCCGGCAAATTGCCGACGCCACTCCGCCCGCCCGCGCCGCCATCGAGATGGCGCTCCTGGATTGGGTCGGCCAAAAATTGAATGTGCCGCTGTACCGGCTGTTCGGCCTGGATGCCGGGCGCACCCCGGCCACTTCGTTCACCATCGGGCTGGACACGCCCGAAGTGATGCAGCAAAAAACCCGGGAAGCCGGACCGTATCACATCATCAAAGTCAAATTGGGCCGCCCGAATGACCGCGAAATCATCAAGGCGCTGCGGGCGGTGACCGACAAACCGATTCGCGTTGACGCCAATGAAGGCTGGCCGGACAAGGAAACCGCCATCAAAAAAATCGAGTGGCTGGAAAAGCAAAACATCGAATTTGTCGAACAACCGCTGCCGCGCCGGATGATTGAGGAAACCGGCTGGCTCAAGGAACGCACCCGCCTGCCCATCGTGGCGGACGAAGCCGTGTTCACCGCGCGCGACATCCCGGCCGTCGCCGGCGCGTTTTCCGGCATCAACATCAAACTCATGAAGGCGGGCGGCGTGCTCGAAGCGCTGCGGATGTTCCAGGTCGCCAAGGCGTTCAACCTCGACACGATGCTCGGCTGCATGATTGAAACTTCGATTGCCATCACCGCCGCGGTGCAACTCCAGTCGCTGGCCCGCTGGGTGGACCTCGACGGCAACCTGCTGCTGAGCCGCGACCCGTTTGCCGGCGCCATCATGAAAGCCGGGCGCTGGCAACCACCCGGCCGTCCCGGACTGGGAGTCAAACCCCGGTTGTCCAACCGGCGCTGAACCGTGAAACGTAACCTCCTCACATTTTTTATCCTCATGCAACTTACCAATCTCTTTGCGGCGGCGGAACAGGAGCCGGATGTCAAACGCACCGAATTTTGCCGCGAGCTTGCGCGCAAGGTCGGCGACTCAATGCCTGTCCGGCCGGAGGCGTTGTCAAATTACGTCGAACGGATCCGCAGTTTTGTGCTGTCCGACCGCACCAGCTTCATTTTCAACATCTCCGCCAACCTGGAAGGCGGCCAGGTGGTCCTCACCGGCATATCCGAGCGGCCTGAATTCAGCGACATCACCTGCGGCGTGTTCGAGCAACTGGGGTTCACCTCTGTGGTGGACCACGTTGAAATCCTCCCGGATTTGAAAAAAGACCCGGCCCCGTTCGCGGTGGTCGTGAAACCTTACGTGATGACGTGGTCGCAGCCCGATTTGAAAGGCACGCCCATGGACGAAGCGCTCCTGGCCGAGCCGGTTTATATTTTCAAGGAATTGCCGGAGGTTTATCTGATTAAAAACTTTTCCGGTTATTGGGGCTACGCCGCCAAAGAGAATTTCCGCCGGGTCTCCAAAAAGGAATTCATCCAACTCATTGACACACCCAAGGCCCTGCTGCTGGCGGATTACAAGACGAAGGACGTTTTCATCCCCGCCGGTTGCCGGCTGCCAATAAAAAAATGGGGGCAGGGCCGGAACGGCGTACTGCTGGACGCGACCGGCCGGGAATTGGAAATTCCCAAGGCATTCTGTGAACGGAATGAACGGGAAAAAGACATGGCCCGGGTGATGGCGCAAGCGCGCTCGCTGCTGGCGCGGCCCTACAATCTGGGTGGCCGGAACAGCGTCACCGGCATTGATTGCTCGGGCCTGGTGCAGACGGCCTATCGCACCGTCGGCATCAGTCTCGCCCGCGACGCCAAGCAGCAGTATTTGAACGGCAACCTCATCCTGCCCTGCGTGGCCGAGGCGCTCCAACCGGGTGACGCGATTTTCTTCATCAACCCGGCCGGGCAAGTGGGGCACACCGGGCTTTACCTCGGCGGCGGGGAAATGATTCACGCCCAGGGCGAGCAGGTGAAAATCCAGAGCATGAATCCCGCGGCGAAGAACTACTATGAACGTTTCGACCGCGAGTTCATCGGCGCGAAACGGTATTGGTGGTAATGGCTGCCAGGCAAAGAAATACGGAAGAAACCGACATGGAACCCATTGACCTTCGTTCCGACACCATCACCCGGCCCACGCCGGCCATGCGCGAAGCCATGGCAAAGGCCCCGGTTGGGGATGACGTTTATGGTGAAGACCCGACCGTAAACCGTCTGCAAGAAATGGCGGCTGAAAAGATGGGCAAGGAGGCAGGGCTATTCGTCGCCTCGGGGACGATGGGCAACCTGGCCGCCATTCTGTCGCACTGCCAGCGCGGTGACGAGGTGATGGTGGGCAACAAGGCGCACACCTTTTTATTCGAAGCCGGCGGCATTTCGGCATTAGGCGGCGTTCACTCCTGCCAGCTTCCCAACCGGCCCGATGGTTCGCTGGCACTCGAGCACATCCGTGCCGCCATCCGCCCGGACGATCCGCACGAACCAATCTCCAGGTTGGTCTGTCTGGAAAACACGCACAATCGCTGCGGCGGCACCTGCCAATCCTTGGCATATACCTGCGAAGTCGCGGCTTTCGCCCACGAACGCGGACTCAAAGTACACTTGGATGGGGCGAGGATATTCAATGCCGCCGCCGCGCTGGGCGTCCCGGCTAAAGACCTGGCGGACCCGGTTGATTCGGTCACTTTTTGCCTCAGCAAAGCGCTGTGCGCGCCGGTTGGGTCTGTCCTGTGCGGAACAAAGGAATTTATTGCCAGGGCCAGGCGCATCCGCAAAATGGCAGGCGGCGGGATGCGCCAGGCCGGCATCCTGGCTGCCGCCGGCATTGTGGCGCTGGAGACCATGGTGGACCGCCTCGCCGAGGATCACGCCCGGGCGCGGCAATTGGCCGACGGCCTGCGCAGCGTTCCGGGACTGGTTCTTGAGACAGGAACTCCGGCGACGAACATGGTTTTCGTCTCGCTGTTGCCCGAAATAAAATCCGACACCGGGGAAATCCGCGAGGCGCTCAAGGCTCACGGTGTGCTCGTCGGCGCGAGCAGTGAACGCCGGTTCCGCCTCGTGACGCATTACTGGATAGACGATTCAGCCGCAAATCAGACCATCCAGGCGTTTGGTGCCGTGCTCGCGGCGTCAGGATAATCAAATCGGTGCAAGTGCACCGTCAACCGGCAATGGAAGATTTAATAAAATGAAATATGCCATCAAAGCATCGTTTGTCGGATGGGTCATTTCCATTTTGGCCGCGACCGCCTTTGCCGCCGACACCAACCCGCCCGCCATCATTCCGTTGCCGCAACAATTGGAGCTTCGGGCGGGCGTGTTCCAACTCGCGGCCGGCACGGAAATATTCGCCAACTTCGCTTCGCGGCAAACGGCACAGCAATTGGCCGCGCGACTTCACAAAGCCACCGGCTATCCACTCGAGGTCGCTGTGAAATCGGGCGCGAATAGCGCGGTTCCGGACGCTATTTTACTCACAACCCGGAATGCCAATACCAACCTGGGCGCCGAAGGTTACGAATTGACCGTCACCACCAATTCGGTGGTCGTGCGTGCGCCGACGCAAGCAGGTTTGTTTTATGGCGCGCAAACGCTGCTCCAGCTGCTGCCGCCGGAGATTTTCTCGACGAATCCGGTGGCGAACGCGGATTGGCAAATTCCGTGTGTTCAAATCGAGGACTGGCCGCGATTCAAGTGGCGCGGCTTGATGCTGGATGTGAGCCGCCACTTTTACAGCAAATCCGAAGTTGAAACCATCCTCGACACGATGGCGTTGCATAAATTGAACGTGTTTCACTGGCATTTGACCGACGACCAGGGCTGGCGGATTGAAATCAAAAAATATCCCAGGCTCACGCAAATCAGCGCGTGGCGGACGGGCGTGGGATTCGGGCTTGATCCAAAATCCACGACGGCTTACGGCCCGGACGGACGCTATGGGGGATTCTACACGCCGGCTGACATTCGTGAAGTGGTGAAATATGCGGCCGCGCGGCACATTACCATTGTTCCGGAGATTGAAATGCCCGGCCATTCGACGGCGGCGCTGGCGGCATATCCGCAATTCAGTTCCACCGGCGGACCATTCACCATTCCAATCACAGGCGGGGATTACAACGGCACCTACAATCCGGCCAACGACGAAACCTTCAAATTTTTGGATGACGTGCTGGCGGAAGTGTTTCAATTGTTCCCCGGCAAATATGTTCACATTGGCGGCGATGAAGTGCCGAAAGACGCCTGGAAAAACAATCCGGCCTGCCAGGCCCTCATGCAACGGGAAGGGTTGAAGAACAAGGAGGAATTGCAAAACTGGTTCACGCGGCGCATCGAAAAATTCGTCAGCGCCCACGGGCGCACCATGATTGGCTGGAGCGAAATTTTGCAGGGCGGGCTCCCGCAAAACGCTGCGGTCATGGATTGGATTGGGGGCGCGACGGAAGCCGCGGGCTGCCGGCCATGATGTGGTGATGTCGCCCACGGCGTATTGTTATCTCGATTTCTACCAGTCGAGCAACCGCGTCACCGAGCCAAAGGCCGCCGTCTGGGGCGGTCCCCTGACGTTGCGCCAGGTTTATTCCTTTGACCCGATGCCCACGAATTTGCCGCCGCAACTGCGATCACGCATCCTCGGCACGCAGGCCAATCTTTGGACCGAACAAGTCCCCAATTTGAAACACGCGGAATACATGATCTTCCCGCGCGAGTGCGCGCTGGCCGAAGTCGCCTGGTCCGACAAAAATTCGCGCGACTGGGATGATTTTCAATCCCGGCTCAAGGTGGACGAACAGCGGCTGGATAAACTGGAAGTGAATTATCGTCATGACACTTCCGTGCAACTGCCGGCCAATCCGTCGGGGGGCGACCGCTCGCTGCGCCCCAAACGAAGGCTGGTGGGCCCGACAGGATTTGAACCTGTGACCAAGCGATTATGAGTCGCCTGCTCTGACCGCTGAGCTACGGGCCCGAAGAAAAGCCATTTTGCGCCGGCCCGGGCGCGCGACAAGTTTATTCCGTTTATTCCGCGAGATTCGGCTTTGCGATTTCCAGAAAGCCGTGCAACTGGCGTATGCGCGTGGGATGGCGCATTTTGCGAAGCGCCTTGGCCTCAATCTGCCGGATGCGTTCGCGCGTGACTCTGAAATTCTGGCCGACTTCCTCCAGCGTGTGTGGACTGCCATCCACCAAACCAAAGCGTTGCTCCAAAACCTTCCGTTCCCGTTCGGTCAAACTGTACAACACGTTGCCCAGTTTGTCTTTGAGCAGGCTGAAACTGGTCATGTCGAGCGGGCTTTCGACGCCCTTGTCCTCGATGAAGTCGCCGAAGTCCGCGTCTTCGCTATCGCCGACGGGTGATTGGAGTGAGATCGGCTGCTGCGCCATTTTCAGGACGGCGCGCACGCGGTCCACCGGCATCTGCAGGTCGTCGGCAATTTCGTCCGGCGTCGGTTCGCGTCCGAAATCCTGCAGCAGGCGTTTCTGCGAGCGCATCAGTTTGTTGATGATTTCGATCATGTGCACCGGAATGCGGATGGTGCGCGCCTGATCGGCGATGCTGCGGGTGATGGCCTGCCGGATCCACCAGGTTGCGTAGGTGGAGAATTTGTAGCCGCGGCGATACTCGAATTTTTCCACGGCCTTCATCAAACCCATGTTGCCTTCCTGAATCAGGTCGAGGAACGACAGGCCGCGGTTGGTGTATTTTTTGGCGATGGAAATGACGAGGCGGAGGTTGGCTTCGACCATTTCGGTTTTGGCCTGGAGCGCCTGGGTGGAAAATTCGCGCATGCGGCTGAAGAGCTTGAGGAAGTTTTCATGCGGCATCCGGACGAATTCCTCCAGCGCCTTGATTTTTTGCCGCTCGGCTTCCACCAGATGCTGCTGCGCGCTGGATTCACGCTGATTTTCCGCATCGGCGAGCGCGCGCAGGCTGTATTGCAATTTGTCGTGAATGTTTTCGGCCACGAGCGTCATTTCCTCGATGACCTTCAGCTTGAAGCAGAATTTCGGGAACACGGCCTGGAGTTTTTGATCGGCCCGCTTGAACGCTGCCAGCGCGCGGCGGCGTCTGGCCGCGGCGTGCGCCTCCCGCCAGACGTTGTATTTGGCATCCACCTCCTGATCCATTTCATGAACGCGGACAATGAGCCGCCGCAGGGCGCGCAGGTGGGCGTCCCGGCTGTCCACTTTTTTGTCGAGCACGGCGTGGTCGAACCGCTCGCGCGGCGGATCGGCCAGCAGTTTTTCCGCCAGCGCGACGTGTTCCTTGCCGGCAAAGCCGAGGCTGTAAATGATTTTGCGGACTTCGTTCTCGGCGACTTCGATGCGCTTGGAAATTTCCACCTCCTGCTCGCGCGTCAGCAGGGCCACCTGTCCCATTTGTTTGAGATACATCCGCACCGGGTCGTCGAGAATATCGAGCCGGTCGGTGTCGTCCTCTTCGGCTCCAGCGGTTTTGACGCGGTCCACCTCCGCCTGGTCCACGATCTCGATTTCCAGCGCGCGGAGCTGCGCAAAAAGTTCGTCCAGTCTCTCTGGCGTGGCGCAGTTTTCCGGCAGGGCATCGTTAATGTCGTTGTAGGTCAGATGTCCCTGTTCCCGCGCGAGGCGGACCACTTCCTTGATGATTCCGGCCAGCTCCGTGTCCGGATTTTTTTGCGGCGAACCGGTGAGCAAGCGGGAGGCTTCCGTCTGAAACTTTGCGGTTGTGGCGACACGCCATCTTCCTTTTTTCAAGGACAAATCCCCCCTGGGTTTACGAACCTTCGATTTTGCCATACAACACTCAAAATACTCAGCACTTCCCGCCCGCTGACCGAAAGCGACAGGTTAATATCAATTGCCATATCAATTTCGTCAAGTGGGGAAACGCCGGCTTTGGAAATCGCGTGCGCCAAATCACTTATACTTCATACGCGATGTAAATTTGCCGTTTCTTGAGAAGTTTCAGGATCATCTCCAGGGTGCGGTCAATCGCGCCAAGGTTTTCGCGAACGACCTTGAACGCATTGCGACCCAATTCGGCGCGGCGCTTTTCATCGGCGAGCAATTCGGCGATGGCGGTTTCCAACGTTTCCGGGTCCTGCACCTGAATCGCCGCGTTTTGCGCCACAAAATTCCGCGCAATGTCGGCGAAATTCTGCATGTTCGGCCCGAAAACCATCGCTTTGCCCTGCGCGCCCGGCTCAATCGGGTTCTGTCCGCCCATGGCAGTCAGGCTTTTACCGACGAACACCACCGTTGCCGACGGGTAAAAAAGTCGCAGTTCACCGGTCGTGTTGACCAGCAGGCAGTCCAATTCGCCTTCGCGAAATTGCGTGGTTGCGGCAACCTCATTGCGATAAACAAACTTTACGCCGCGCTCGCGCAATTGCCGCCCGACGTCCCGGCAACGCTCGAAATGACGCGGCACCAGAATCAGAAACAGCTTCGGGAAACGCGCGCGCAACCGCTCCGCAACTTCCGCCAAAATCATTTCCTCGCCGTCGTGCGTGCTGCCGCCAATCAAAACCGGGGCGTCCGGCGCTACGCCGAGTTGCCGCAGTAATGCGGTCACGTCCAGCTTGCGGGGCTCTTCCAGTTTCGCCGCGTCAAATTTCAGGTTGCCCACGACGCGAACCGCCTCCGGGCGGCAGCCGGCCGCCCGCAACCGCGCGGCGTCTTCTTCGTTTTGCGCGCCGATGCCGGCAAACGAGGCGAAGAGCGGCCGGAACAGGAATCCAAATCGTTGGTAGCCGCGGAACGAGCGGTCGGACAAGCGGGCGTTGGCCAGAAACACGGGGACGCCGAGCGCCTGCGCGCGCCAGATGAAATTCGGCCAGATTTCGGTTTCCACGAGGATGATGGCTTCCGGCTTGATGGTCGCCAGCGCGCGGACAACGCAACTGCGCCGGTCAATTGGATAGTAAATTTTGCTGATGTGCGTTGGCAAATGCCGGCGCAGCTCGGCCATGCCGGTGGTCGTGGTGGTGGACACGACGATTTTAACGTTGGGCAGGCGCGGTTCCAGCGCGCGGATAAGTTGCGTGCAGAGATTAACTTCACCAACACTGACGGCATGAAGCCAGATGACGTGGCGGTTCGTCAGCGCCTGCATGATGTTCGCGTCGAAGCGGCCGAAGCGCTGGAAAAAGCCGGGCAACCAGTTGCCGCGCCGCCACATTCGCACGAAGTAATACGGCGACGACAGCGCGAAAAAAATCGTGAACAAGATGTCGTAAAGAGTGCGCACTCCGATGTTCCAACCGGCAACAACCTATTTTCCCACAAAGAAACGTTTCACGCAAAAAAATGTTTCAAGATTGTAATTTTTTCAGCCGCGAAAGAAAAGCAGCCAGACCACCAACAAAGCCGGCAGCAGAAACGGCAGCGTGAATTTGAAGACGAATTCCAGAAACGTCGGCATGCGGATTTTCCGTTGGTCGGCAATGGCTTTGACCATGAAATTCGGGCCGTTGCCGATGTAGGTGGCCGCGCCAAAAAACACCGCGCCGACGCTGATAGCAAGCAGGCTCGCCGGGTTTTGGTGCAGCAACTCCGGAATTTCCTTCGCGCCGGTCACGCCGAAAAGCGCATTCAGAAAACCCAGATACGTCGGCGCGTTGTCGAGGGTGCTGGACAAAATGCCCGTGCCCCAGAAAAAAACACCGGGCGCGGGCTGGTCCCCCAGCAACGAATGGGCGTTGAGATTGAGCCAGTCGAGCGCCGGCATCATCGTGGCAAAAATGCCGGCGAACAGGACGGCGACCTCCCGGACCGGATGAAAATTGAAATCGTTTGCCGTGTGAACCGCTTTTGGGGTGGTGAACCAGGAGCCGAGCGCGGCGGCGAGCATCAATGCCTCGCGGAGAAAGATCGGGCGGTTTACAAAAACCGCGCCGAGAATGACCGCGAGAAAGAACAGGTTCGGCAGGCCGTCGAAGCGCCACGTTTCATGCGCGGTTTCCGGTTCGCGCACGACGCGCGGCGTACGGAGGAAATTGATGCGGTCCACGGCATAAAAAATCGCCAGCAGGATGCCAACGCCCGTCGCCCACATCGGCCAGCAATTTTTTGCGATCCACCAGAACGGCACACCCTGCAAATAACCCAGAAACAGCGGGGGGTCGCCGATGGGAGTGAGGCAGCCACCGGCGTTGGCGACGATGAAAATGAAAAAGACGATGTGATGCGCCGTGACGCGGTATCGGTTCATCCGGATCCACGGACGAATCAGCAGCATCGCCGCGCCGGTCGTGCCCAGAACATTGGCGACGATTGCGCCGACGAATAAAAAAAGGGCGTTGACCGACGGCGTGGCCTCGCCTTTGATGCCTATGTGGATGCCGCCGGAGACGACGAAGAGCGAGCCGATTAGCGCGATGAAGCTGGCGTAATCCTGGCCCGTGTGCAGCACGCGCGGCACGTCCCGCAAAACGAACACGTAATAACCGAGCGTGACGGCACCGAGGCCGAGGGCGACCTGGGCATAGTGGCGCAGCCACCATTGGGGCGCGCGCAACGGCGCGAACGCCATCGCGCCGAGCAGGAGCGCGAACGGCAGGATCATCCAGGGATTGGGCGCGGCCATTTGCGGGCAAGGTTGCGCGGGCGGAGGAAACCGGGTCAAACAGAAACGCCCAAAATATGAGTTGAATTCGGATGGCTGCTTCATAAGAATGCGCGCCGCCTGTGGAGTTTCACATGGTTAACAAGATAATCAGCCGTTAAATTTGCGTTTATGAAAAAGTTCATTTTGAAGGTTGCCGTTCTGGCCGCGTTGCTGGCGGTGGCGCAAAATCTGGTGGCGAGCGAGAACGAACCGCGCCGCCCGTTTGCCGAGTGGGCGGACTTGCCGCAGCCGGGACAGTTGATTTTTGGCACGCTTTACGAGCAATCCGAAGCCTACCATGTTTGGGAAATGGGCAACAACCGGATGCCGGCCAATTACCGCATCGACGACGAAAATTACGGCATTGACGTTCGCCAGGGCTATTTCACTTTTGATTATGGCATCACCGAAAAATGGGCGGCAGATTTGAACCTTGGCGCCACCACGGTGGGCTGGCGTGCATTTGACAACGGCAACATCCAAAAAACCACCGGCGTCATGGACCCGACCTTCGGTGTCCGGTACCAGATTTTCAACGAAACCAACAATGACACCGGCTGTCCGTGGTTGCCCACCTTGACTTTCCGCGCGGGCGCAATCGTGCCTGGAGTTTACGACCGGTCCGTTGGGTTTGCTCCCGGCAATCATGGCGTGGCGATTGAGCCGTCCATCCTTTTCCGCGAGCACGTCGGCTGGCCGGGCTTCGGCGTGTGGGGCGATTTACTCTATCGCTGGGAACACACCAGCGGCGCCGACCAATACATCGCGGCGTTGGGCTTCTTCCAGCAAATCAAAGGCTGGGAACTGGACGCGGGTTACCGGCATTTGCAGACGCTTTCCGGCGAGGACATCTTTCTTGGGCCGGGGCCGAACAGCCAGGGGGCTTACAACAGTCCGGTCACCGTCGGGCCCAATTGGTATCCCACCGACGTGCGGGAAATCAGCGACTCGATTGATGCCGGTTTCAGCTACACCACTTCCAAACGGCACTGGAAGTATGGATTTCACTGTCGCAAGACGTTTGACGGCAGCAACACGGACTCGGCGTTCTGGCTGGGAGCTTCCCTCGATATTCCGCTGGATTTGTTCACATCAAAATGACCGGAACCATCGCGTCAGGCAAATCCGCTTGTTTCCCGGCGGCTGATTTGTTCAATTGCCGCGCATGACGCCGCCCACTGTCGAGCCGACCGCGCCATCCAGACTTTTTCAGCGGCATTGGACGTGGTGGTTCATGGTGGCAACACTTGTCATCGTCGCCGCCGTCCGGTTGCGGCTGCTGAATCTCCCGCTCGAGCGCGACGAGGGCGAATACGCCTATGCCGGCCAGCTCATGTTGCAGGGCATCCCGCCTTACGAAATCGCCTACAACATGAAATTCCCCGGCACGTATGCCGCCTATGCGGTCGTCATGAAGTTGTTCGGCCAGACGCCCGCCGGCATCCATTTCGGCGTGTTGTGCATGACCACGATGACGGCGCTGATGCTGTTCTGGCTTGGTAAAAAAATGCTCGATTCAACGGCGGGAATTGTCGCAGCCAGCGCCTATGCCGTGCTGGCGGCCAGCCCTTCGATGCTCGGACTGGCCGGGCACGCCACGCATTTCTGCGCGTTTTTTGCCACGGCCGGTTTGTGTGCGATGTGGCAGGCGCGGCAAAATCGAAACTGGCTTGTCATCCTGACGGCCGGACTCCTTTTCGGCACGGCGGTTTTGATGAAACAACAGGCCGCGCTGATTGCGTTGTGGGCGTCACTGGCATGGATGGTCTGGTGTTTTCGCCAAACCGAAATTTCCTTCGGCAAACGGCTGGCGGCGCTGGCGGTTTTTGGCGTGGGAATCGTTCTGCCATTTGCCTTGTGTTGCCTGATTTTGTGGCGCGCGGGCGTATTCAGAACATTCTGGTTTTGGACCGTTGACTACGCGTGGCAGTATGCTTCAGTCGTGCCGCTGAGCTACGCGCCCCAACTGTTCTGGAAAGGTTTTCTCTGGGTGGCGAAGCCGGGATTTTTGCTGTGGCTGATGGCCGGCGCGGGTTTAATCCTGCTTTGGCTCGACGAACGGCTGAAACCGTCGCGCGGGTGGCTCCCGGGATTCTGCCTCGCGTCCGCGCTGGCGGTTTGCCCTGATTTTTATTTTCGGAAACATTATTTTTTGATCGCGCTGCCCGCAGTGGCATTGCTGGGTGGGGTCGCTGTGAGTGCGACGAGCCGCTGGTGGACGCAACGGAACGGGATTTCCCGGTCCAGCGGCTGGCCGGTCTGGATTTGCGTCGCGGCGGTTGCGGTCACGATGGTGGCCAACCGCGGAATTTGGTTCCGGCTGACGCCGGTGCAAGCCACCTGCGTGATTTACGGTCCCGACCCGTTTCCTGAAGCGGAGGTCATCGCCGCATACATTCGGGAAAAATCGCCGCCGACCGCGCGCCTGGCCGTGCTGGGGTCGGAGCCGGAAATTTATTTTCTCGCCCACCGCCGCTCGGCGACCGGCTACATTTACACCTACGGGCTGATGGAACCGCAACCGTTCGCGCGGAATATGCAGGATGAAATGATCGGCGAAATCGAAACCAACGCGCCGGAGTTTGTCGTCTTCGCTGATAACCCTCTTTTTTCATGGGGACGCCGGCCGGATTCCGACCCGAAAATTTTCGAGTGGTGGAATTCCTGCCAGACCAATTACACGCGGGTTGGGCTGGCTGATGTCATTTCCACCACGGAGACGAAATTCGCCTGGGGTGTGGACGAAGTGGCGCGCTACGGAAAAATCCGCGGCATCGGCCTGGAAATATTCAGACGCAAATGATCCCATGACCCCGCCACCTGAAAAGGAGCTTTTTCACCGCATCGCCTGGCTCGCAGCGGTTTTGATGACCGTCGCCACCGTCTGGCTGCATTTTTATTTTCTCTTTCACGCCGGCGGCTTGTGGCGTGACGAGGTGCAGGTCGTCAATCTCGCCGGGCGTCATTCTTTGAGCGACATGGCCCGGGATTCATTTCCCGCGCTGATGCCGCTGCTGATTTGCGGCTGGTCAGCCCTCGGCCTCGGGCAGAGTGATTTGGGCCTGCGGCTTTTGGGGGTTTTGATTGGCCTGGGAATTCCTGCTGCGTTTTGGTTGGCGGCTTGGACGGCGCGGAGGCCGCCGCTCCTCGGCCTTGCGCTCGTGGGTCTGAACAGCATGGTGATTTTTTACGGCGACTCGCTGCGCGGCTACGGGTTGGGGTGTGTGTTCATAATGCTGGCGGCGGGGGCCGCGTGGGCGTTTCTGAAAAAGCCGACCTGGGCGCGCGCCGGGATTCTGGCGGCAGCGGCGATTTTAAGCGTGCAAGCGCTTTACCAAAACGCCGTGCTTTTGGCGGCCGTCTGCTTCGGCGCGTGGGTGGTTTGCTGGCGTCGGAAAAATCTTCGCGGCGCCCTGAAAATCTTTCTGGCGGGACTGGCTGCCGCCGCGTCGTTGTTGCCATATTGGAGCAGCATTTCCACGCTGCCAAAGACCAGCGCGTTGCTGCGCATGGGGTTCTATCCGGCCATCGCTTTTGGCAATTTCGATTCCATTGTTTCCTGTCCGCTGCCGCAATACCTTTACGTCTGGGAATTTCTGGTGCTCGCCGTTGTCGGGTTCGGCATCGCGGCAATATGGCGTGCGGTTTCTGCAAAATCCGCCGCGCCGGACGGGGGAGCTTTGCCGGACGATTTGCCATTGTTTGCCGTCGCAACCTTGCTGGCGGCACTGGGCGGTTTCATAGGATTCTTGTGGTATGCGGCGCTGCCGACGCAGCCGTGGTATTTCCTGCCGCTCGCGGCTTTGCTGGCCGTGTGTTTCGATTTCGGCGTGCCGGTGGTCTCCCTGCCCCGTCTTTTGCGCGCGGGGCTTTTCGGTTTGATCGCGGCGACCGCGCTCATCGCCGCGCCGTTCGCACAACGGGATTTGAACTGGCACTTTACCAACGTTGACCGGCGGGCGCGGCAATTGGCGGGCGAAGCTGCGCCGCAGGATTTCGTCATCGTCACCCCATGGTATTGCGGGATCACTTTCGAGCGTTACTTCAAGGCATCGACGCCATGGCAGACATTGCCGCCACTGGCTGACCATTCCCGGCACCGTTACGATTTGGTTCAGGAACAAATGAAAACGCCCAATGCCCTGCGGCCCGTCTTCGAAAAAATCGCGGCCACGCTTCAGTCCGGCCACCGCGTATGGGTCGTCGGGCACGTCCAGATACCCGAACCCGGCACGCCGTTGCCGGGGGATCTGCCGCCGCCGCCGCTGGAAAATTACGGCTGGTCGGACTTGCCTTATTCCGCGAGGTGGGCGGCGCAGGCCGCAGGCTTCCTTGAAAATCACAGCCTTCAATTTGAGCGCATGGATCATGAGACCAATTCCAACGTGCGCGACTACGAAGACCTGCAGTTGTTCAAAGCCAGCGGCTGGAAGGATTCCGTCCTGGAAACGAACAAGCCCTGACTTTTGTGTGCGGCCCCGGCTTGACGCCGCCGCCTGTCGCTGCGAAGTTCATTCTGCTTGGCGCAAAACGCGGCAGCGTCAGCGGCAAGCAACTTGTTCGCTGACATTTCGCAAGCTCCCGCTGTGCAGTCCCTTGTGCGGCGAGTGGAGAATGGCGGAGTATTGTCGTGCGCCGGCGTTTGCCAGGCGGCGCAGCCGTTTTTTGCGGTTTTGCTTCAAAAAATTTCCCCCGGGCGACCGCTGGTCGTTGTCGCGCCCGACCTGAAAACACAGGAAAGATACCAGCAAGACATCGAAACGTGGCTCGGGGCATCGCCGCTGTTTTATCCGCCATGGGAAATCCTCCCCCACGAAGGCAAGCTTCCCCACGCCGACACCATCAGCGACCGCCTTCAAACCCTCGTCGCACTTTCTGAAAAATCGGCAACCGGCAACCGGCGATCGGCAATGATTGTGACGAGCGTCGCCGCCCTGCTCCAGAAAACTTTTCCACCCGGCGAAGTTCAAAAACGCACGCACAAACTGCAACGCGGTGACAAAATCAATCCGCTGGATTTGATCGAATGGCTCGAAGAACAGGGTTACGAACCCGAGGCGCAGGTTTCGCAAAAGGGCGAAATCGCCCTGCGCGGCGGTATTCTGGACGTTTGGCCGCTTACCAGTCCATGGCCCGCGCGGCTGGAGTTTTTCGGCGACGAATTGGAATCGCTCCGCCACTTTGACCCGCTCACACAGATTTCGCGTGAGGAAATTTCGAGCATCACCATTCCGCCCGGTGGCGAACTGGGTTTCTTAAAAAAGTGGCAAGTGACAGGTGACAAGTGGCAGGAAACCGGCTTGGCGTCCGACGGGCAAAATCTTGTCACGTGTCACCCGTTACTCGCCACCCTTCTGGATTACCTGCCGCGCGAAGCTCTTTTTCTCCTCTGCGAACCGGAGCAACTCGCCGTCCACGCCGGCGAATACGCCCAACAAATTCCCCGTGACGATCCATTTTTTGTCAGTTGGGATGAATTTCAACGACGGCTTGCCGCAAGCGGAATGACCGCCGTGCAACTGGACGGAAACGGGTAATGGGAAATTCGGGCGTTGAGCCAGCTTTCGCTGAAAGTCTGCAATTTCAAAACCTTGAGGCCTATCGTCCGCTGGCCGAACGCGCACCCGAACTGCAAATCGCCGAGGCCCGGCGCCGGGAATTTTTCAACCAGCTTCATCGCTGGCTGCGGCAAGGCTACGCCGTCCACGTCTTTTGCAACAACGATGGCGAACGACAGCGGTTTGAAGAAATCTGGCAAGAGTTGGGTCTTGGGTCTGGCGTCCCGGTTTTGGGAACAGCTCCGCGCGCCACGCAACCCCAGGACCTGGACGCCAAACCCCAAATCCAAATCGGCACTCTTTCGCGCGGTTTCCTTTGTGACGAGGCCAAACTCGTCGTTGTCACCGACGCGGAAATTTTTGGCCGCTACAAAATCCAGCGTCCGCGCCGGTTGAAATCGCCGCATGCGCTCGCCACCCGCTCCGCGCTCGACATTGATTTCACCGAATTGGAAGAAGGCGACCTCGTCGTCCACATCCAATACGGCATTGGCCGTTTTCTCGGCCTGAAGAACTTGCCCGCGAGCTCGCGAACCGAAACCCCAGACGCCAGATCCCGGACCCCAGACGCCGGTACGGAATGTCTCGTCATCGAATATGCGCCCGCCCATTCCGGCGACGAACCGCCGAAACTTTATGTTCCGGTGACCGAGGCGCATCTCGTCGGCAAATATGTCGGCGCCGGCAAGGCGCATCCGCCGTTGAATACCCTCGGTGGCACGCGCTGGGGCAAGGCCAAGGAACAGGCCGAACGCGCCGTGCGCGATGTCGCCGCCGAATTGCTGCAAATCCAGGCCGTGCGCGAGTCGCAACCCGGCCACGCCTTTGCCGCCGACTCGCCGTGGCAGCGTGAATTTGAAAGCGCCTTCATTTTTGAGGAAACACCCGATCAATGGCGCGCGATTCAGGAAACCAAGGCCGACATGGAAAAACCCAAGCCGATGGACCGCTTGATTTGCGGCGACGTCGGCTTTGGCAAAACCGAAGTCGCCATCCGCGCCGCGTTCAAGGCCGTGATGGACGGCAAACAAGTCGCCGTGCTCGTGCCGACGACCGTGCTGGCGCAACAGCATTTCAACACGTTCCGCGAGCGCATGGCCGATTACCCGGTTCGCATCGAGTTGCTCTCGCGCTTTCGCACCCGTCGCCAGCAACAGCGCGTGGTGAAGGATCTGGCGAACGGCGGGGTGGACATTGTCATCGGCACCCACCGGCTGATTCAAAACGACATTGTTTTCAAAGACCTCGGTCTGGTGGTGATTGACGAGGAACAGCGTTTCGGCGTGTTGCACAAGGAAAAGTTCAAGCGCCTGCGCACGCTGGTGGATGTGCTCACGCTCAGCGCCACGCCGATTCCCCGCACGCTTTATCTCGCGCTCACCGGCGCGCGCGACATGAGCACCATCCAGACGCCGCCGCACGACCGCCTGCCGGTCGAGACCATCGTCACCCAATTCGACGAGCGCGTCATCCGCGACGCCATCCAGCGCGAATTGAATCGCGGCGGGCAGGTTTTCTTCCTGCACAACCGCGTGATGACGATTCAGACGATGGCCGACCGGTTGAAACGGCTTTTGCCGCACGCGCGCATCGTCGTCGGCCACGGCCAGATGGACGCGGACGAACTCGAAGAGGTCATGACGAAATTCGTCAACGGCGAGGCGGATGTCCTGCTGTCCACGACCATCATCGAGAGCGGCCTCGATATTCCGAATGCGAACACCATCATCATTGACCGCGCCGACCGTTTTGGCCTGAGTGATTTGTATCAACTGCGCGGGCGAGTCGGGCGTTACAAGCATCAAGCTCATGCGTATCTGCTGTTGCCGCGGCACGTGAGTCTGCTGAACGATGTGCGCAAACGCATCAGCGCCATCCGGCAATACTCCACGCTCGGCAGCGGGTTCAAAATCGCCATGCGCGACCTGGAAATCCGCGGCGCGGGCAACCTGCTCGGTTCGGAACAGAGCGGCCACATTACCGCGGTCGGGTTTGAGATTTATTGCCAGTTGCTCAAGCAAAGCGTCAGCGCACTGAAGGGTGAAAAGGTGAAACCGCGCGTTGAAGTCAGCATGAAACTGGATTTCTTGGAACAGTCAGCAGTCAGTAGTCAGCAGTCAGTAGCAAGTGGCCGCGAACGGGCAGCTACTGACTACGCACTACCGACTACCAACTTGCCCCACACCTACGTCACGGAACCGCAGCATCGGATTGAAATTTACCGCAAGCTGGCACAAGCTAATGACAAATCCGCGCTGGAAAATTTGCAAAAGGAATTGCGCGACCGGTTCGGTCCGCTGCCGCCGCCGGTGGAAATGCTGTTGTTCGTGGCCGAACTGAAAATTCTAGCCAGCGAAAAATCCGTGACGGTGATTGAAGTCAAGGACGACAAATTGATGCTGACGCGCCACGGCGATTTCATCACGCTCGGCGGCAAATTCCCGCGGCTGACAAAAAAGGACGCCAAGGCGCGTTTGAAGGAAATCAAGAAACTGCTTTCAGCGATTTAAACTTCAGGAATATTCCCTTCAAATAGTCCGCTTCCTTGAAGGTTGCCGGATGATCCGGAGCATGACGCGTGGTTTTCAGTTCCACAAAGCGCCGCCCGGAATTCACCGCCGCCTGCCGCATGGCACCAAAAAATTCCTCCGCGCTCACGTGCGCGGAACAGGAACAGGCCAACAACAATCCGTCACGCGTGAGCCGGCGGATGCCGTTTTCGGTAAGCCGGGCATAAGCGCGGATTGCCCCGGCGCGTTCGGTTTCGCGTTTGGCGAGCGACGGTGGATCCAGGACAATCAACCCGAACCGGCGCGCGTCACCGCCAGCCAACCAGTCAAACGCATCGGCCTGTACGCACTCATGGCGGCAGCTTGCAATGGCGGGATCGGCAGAATTTAGCTGAAAATTCCCTTGCGCCGCCGCCAGCGCGTGGGGGCTGAGGTCAAGATCGGTTACGGACTTCGCGCCGCCGCGGGCCGCGTAAAGCGAGAAACCGCCGGAAAAACTGAACGCGTTCAACACTTCACGCCCGCGCGCGAGTTCACCGACTTCGCGGCGGTTCTCACGTTGATCGAGAAAAAATCCCGTCTTTTGCCCGCGCAGCACGTCGGCTTCAAAACTGATTCCGTTTTCCAAAAAAACAACCGCCTCCGTCAACGCCGCCCCGCACAGAGTTTCCCCGTCGTGCCTGCCCCGGCCAAAACGTTCCGCGGTGCGTTGGATGTTCCGGCTCAAGCGCAGGATGATTCGTTCCGGCTGCAACCGTTCGCGGATGAGCACGACGATTTCATCGAGCCTCGGCAGCCACGCCGCGGTGTAAAGTTTGAGGACGAGCGTTGTGTCGTAACGGTCGAGCACCAGGCCGGGCCAGCCGTCGCTCTCGCCGTTGATGAGGCGATATCCGGTGGTGCGGGTGTCAAAAAGTCCGTCGCGACGGCGCACGGCGGCATCGAGACGCGCTGTCCACCATGCGACGTCGAGTGCCTGTGGTTTACCGGCGTGCAACACGCGCACGCGGATGGGCGAATCGGGATCAAAAAGGCCGGCAGCGAGAAACTTGTCCTTGCGGTCGTAGATGACGGCGAGTTCGCCGGATGCGCCGGCGCGATTTTGCTCGCGCACACTGTCGGCAAAAACCCATGGATGACCGGAACGGATGTGGTTTTCCGCCGCTGCTGTGATGCGGAGCCGCAGGCGCGGGAGCTTTTCAGCAACAGGCTGTTTGGATGGCGGCTTCACGTTTTAACTGATTCGCAACCACAGCGTTTTCAAATAGGCGGGTTCGCCACGGCTGACGGGGAAATCCGGCGGCTGCGGAAAGTAATGCCGCTGTAAAATCTTCCGGTGTGATGGGCGGACGGCGGTTTCAACGTCGGCGAGAAATGCTTCCGGCGGCCAGTCCGCGGCGTTCGTCGCGGCGAACAGGATTCCGCCCGGCTTCACGAGCGGCAGCGCGGCGGTGACGAGTTTGGCATAATCCTTTTCCGCGCGGAACACGCCGTGTTCCTTCGATTGAGAAAACGTCGGCGGGTCGAGCACCACGGCGTCGAAGGTGCGGCCCTTTTTTGCCAGCCGCCGCAACCAGCCAAACGCGTCGCCGTAAATGAAATCGTGCGCCGCCGGGTCCAGCCCGTTCAGCGTGAAATTGCGCCGGCCCCATTCGAGATATTTCTTCGAGAGGTCGAGGCTCGTCGTCCGGGCGCCCGCCCGCGCCGCGCAGACGGAAAAGCCGCAGGTGTAGGCAAACACGTTCAGGAGTTCGGAGTTCGGAGTTCGGAGTTCGGAAAACGAAAAATCCGCTGCGATGTGGCCGGTCAAAAGGCGGCGGCGGTTGTCGCGCTGGTCCAAAAACAAACCGACGGAATAACCTTCGTTGAAGCTCATTTCGAACCGGACGCCATTTTCCATAATCTCGAACCGCTCCAGCGCCGCTTCCCCCAGGACGAGTTGCGGCGACAGACCGGAGACCGCTGCGCGCCGAACCTGTCGCGACAGGATTTTGTGATACGCCCCGTGCGCGGACAGCGTTTTCACCAGTCGCGCCAGCTCCTTGCGCTGACCCGCGCGCAATGGCTGCTCGGATTGCGAGAGCAGAAAATCACCCAGCCGCTCGACGTACCACCCCGGCCAGCCGTCGCTCGCACCATGAATCGCGCGGAAGGCGTTCGTTGTTTCCGGTTCAATAAAGGCGGCGCGCAATGTGTAGGAGCCGACGTGAGGAGGCTCTAATTTTTCCGTTTTAGTTTTGAGACTCGTCACCTCGTCTCCTACAAAATCAGCCGGCGCGCAAAACGTCACTGGCTTGCTGGTGGCCGGATGGGTGAAGGAAATTTCCGCCGCGTGGAGAAACAGGCGCGCCGCCGGCGTGCCGCCGTAAAGCGAGTCGCCGAGAATCGGGAATCCCTTCTCCGCCGCATGAGCGCGAATCTGGTGAGTTCTTCCCGTAAACGGCTCGGCCTCCAGCATTTGAAATTCTGGATTCTGGATTCTGGATTCTGACTTCGGCGCCAGCCGAAATTTTGTTTCCGCGATTTCTGCGCCCGCGTGCGGCGGCCGGCTCACGTATTTCTCGCCCACCCGGACGAGCGCGGTTTTAACGGTGAACTCCCGTTTCGGCCCGGGCCGATCGGTGAGCAGCAGATATTTTTTGCAGACGCGCCGTTGGGTGAATTGTTCCGTGAGCGAACGGTTGGCGGAGGGTGTTTTGCCAAAAACCAGCACCCCGCTGGTTTCCTTGTCCAGCCGATGCAAAATCGCGAGCGAAGACCAGCGGGGCTCGCGGTGGCGCAACCAGTCGAAGATGCCCTCGCCCATGTACGGGCCGGGCGCGTGCGTGTTCCAACCGGCGGGCTTGTGGACCACCAGCAGATGTTCATCCTCAAAAATGATGCACGGCACCATGTGCGGATGAAACCATTTTTGGCCGGATAAATCAAAGTTTGCGGTTCGGGTCCGTTGAAATAACTCGCGGACAGGCCGTCCGCGCTCCTATTTTCTCCGCGTGCATCTGGCCCATTTGCGACTTCGCGACTTCCGCAATTACGCGCGGCTGGACGCGGATTTCACACCCGGCTTCCATCTGCTGCTCGGCGACAATGCGCAGGGCAAGACGAACATCCTCGAAGCGATTTATCTCATGGCCACGCTGCGCTCGTTCCGCGGCGTCGGCGGCGCGCAGATGATCCGGCACGGCCAGCGCGGCTATTTTGTCGGCGGCAACGTCGTTGCCCGGGGCACGCGCGAAATCAAAATGTTCTGGTCGGCGCGCGAACGCAAACTGGCGCTGGACGGCCAGCCGGTGAAAAAACTGACCGATTACCTTGGCGTGCTGCGCACGGTGGTCTTTTGCACGGAAGATTTGCATCTGGTCAAGGGCACGGCGCGCGCGCGGCGTCGGTTTCTCGATTTGCTGCTTGCGCAAACGCAGCCCGGCTACCTGCCGCTGCTTCAACGTTACATGCGCGCCGTCCGCGCCCGCAACGCGCTGCTCAAGCACCGCGCGATTGACGAGGCCGCGCTCGACAGTTTTTCGCAGGAACTGGTGAAGCTCGGCGACGAAATCATCCGTGCCCGCCGCGAACTGGCTCCGAAATTCTCGCCTTTGGCGCGGCTGGCGTATCGGCGCATCTCGAATGACGCCGAGGAATTGCGCATCGAGTATCAGCCGAGCGTGAAAAAGGATTTCGCCGTGGAACTGGCGCAATCGCGCGCGCGGGAACGGACATATCGTTCCACGCTCGTCGGCCCGCATCGCGACGATTTGCAGCTCTTGCTCGACGAAAAGTCCGCCGCTCAATTTGGCAGCGAAGGCCAGAAACGCACGCTGGCCATCGCGTTGAAAATGGCGCAGGCGGAATTTCTTGCGGGCCTCCACGGTTCGCCGCCGATTTTGCTGATTGACGACGTGATGGGTGAACTCGACGTGAAACGGCGCAGTGGTTTCCTGCCGTTGCTGGAGCACGCGCGCCGGACGAGCAGCCAGGTGTTCATGACCGCCACCGAGGAAAACTGGCCGAGCGAGCTGGGCAGGGATCTGCAGCGGTGGGTTGTGCAAGCCGGAAGTTTGAAAAGGCAAACATTGAACATTCAACCTTGAACGCAGAACATCGAAGTCATGGGCTGGACTGACTATTGGGCGTTGAATGTTCGATGTTGGATGTTGGATGTTTTCCCACTAAACTTTTTCCCATGCGAATTTTGTCAGGCATCCAGCCCAGCGGCGCGCTGCATCTCGGAAATTATTTCGGGATGATGCGGCCCGCCATCGAACTTCAGGAAAAGGGCGAGGCGTTCTATTTTATCGCCGATTACCATTCCATGACATCGCTGACGGATGCCGCCCAGCGGCGCAAGAACACCCTGGACGTGGCGTTGGATTTTCTAGCGTGCGGCCTTGACCCGAAGAAAACCGTTTTTTTTCGGCAATCCGACGTGCCGGAAGTGACCGAGCTTACCTGGCTGCTTTCCACCGTCACGCCGATGGGTCTGCTCGAACGCGCGCACAGCTACAAGGACAAGGTTGCAAAAGGCATCGCGCCGAGCCACGGCCTGTTTGCCTATCCGGTGTTGATGGCGGCGGACATTTTGATTTACGACTCTAACATCGTGCCGGTCGGGCGCGACCAGAAGCAGCACGTCGAGATGACACGCGACATCGCCATCAAGTTCAACGAGCAATACGGCGAGACGTTCGTGATTCCCGAACCCCAAATCCGCGAGGAAGTCGCCGTCGTGCCCGGCACCGACGGCCAGAAAATGAGCAAGAGCTACGGCAACACGATTGAAATTTTCGGCGACGAGAAGGCAATGCAAAAAAAAATCATGAGCATCAAAACCGATTCGCGCCCGCCGACTGAACCAAAGTCAGATGCAGAAAAGAATATCGCATTGCAATTATTGAAGCTGGTAGGGACACCAGATTTTGCAAACAAGTGGGAAAGACGTTTGCGCGAAGGGGATGAAAATGGCGGTTATGGCGCCTTAAAAATGGCACTCTTTAGTGAATATTGGGGACGCTTTGAAATAGAGCGCAAGAAACGCGCGGAATTGGCTGCGAATTTGGATCAGGTGAATAAGGTTCTCGCTGAAGGTGCGGCCAAGGCGCGAGCCAAGGCGCAGGAGGTTTTGAAACGAGCGCGGAAGGCGAGCGGGTTGGAATAATCCCAATGAACAACGCCGCCAAAATTATTGTCGGAACAATCATATCGGCCGGTGGATTCCTTTACGCGTTGTTTGCAACTTTCATGCTGCTTTGGGGATGGTCCGACAGCGGCAGGCCGTGGAGCACTGGAGAGTGGACGTTCGCTATAATTTTATGGTCGCCGCCATTTCTGTTTTCCTTGTGGTTGGTTTATCGCTGTGTCGGTTCTAGCCTAAAACTCACTGTGCTTTCCGAATTGATCGGAATTGCTGGATGTTTATTATGGCTCACGGCAACAGTTTATTTTAGAAAAGAACCTCAAATGTTATTGGAACAGCAAACGCCACTTGTCGAAACGACAAATCAGACCTTTGAAGTGCCCGATTCACCTCTTCACTTTCCTGCTGTTGGAGCGGAAATGCCAGATGGGAGATTTAATCCGATGATGTTTTTAACTACGCGAGAATTGCACACGACCGGGAAAGGAAACGGCTGCAAATCCTTTTCAGCCATAGGACCGAGCATTGGCGCGCCTAAAATTAAAATTTTCCGCGGCACAAATGATTTGGCCAGCGATAATTACTTACTCGGCGAGTTTGAGATTGTGGATTACAGAAAAATAAAAGAACCACGGGAATTATGGCTCTTTTTTTCAGTGGACGAACAAAGGCGGCTATTTGTTCAAGCCCGCGCCGTGGATAAAACGCATAACGACACTGTAAAACTGAAGCGCGTATCGAAGTAGTTTTGCGTTTGCGTGAAGCTAAACAATTTTCAGCTTCGGCAAATTCCGCGAATCCAGTCTAATGCAAGGAGGCGTTGAACTGGAAGCGGACGAATTGTTGGGGGTTCGCGGTCAACGCAGCGATATCGTAGTATTTCCAGGTCACCCGACCGTCATCGCCCGCCGCAGACTGCATCAGTTGCAGGACGGACGGGTCGTTTGACCAGTTTACGAGGTCGCTGGAGAACTGCGGGACCACGGTCACGTCGCTTGCGCCTCCAGACAGCTTCAGAGAGACAGTCAGGTGCGGGTCCGACCCGACGGTTTCGACTGCGGCGATAATGCGGGGGACCGCGTCGGCGACCGTTGGGTTGAGTCCATAAATGTACTCCGTGAGGTTGTTCAGGCCGTCGCCGTCCGGATCGGCGTTGGGACCCGCTACGGCGTCATCGGCGGAAGTCGGCGTGGACCAGAACAGGTTGCGCCAGTAGGAATAGGTTTCCGGGTAGGCGATGCCGCCCGGCATTCCGCCCGGCATGGCCGAGGCGATCCAGTTGGTCGCCATGCCGTGGTTCGGGTTGGAGGTCGGGTTACGAAGGACCAAGGACGGACCGTTGCCGTCTGGCGCCGTCGGCCAAGGAGGGTCGTCGTCGAACGTGAAGTCGCGGATGACGGCGGCATTGGCGGCGGCGAGGCGGAGTTCTTCGCCGCTGTTGGACAGGTTCCCGGAATATTCGCCCGCAATGAGACTGTCGTAGGCGTGCCCGTAGCGGGTTTGAAACGCCGCGAGCCGCTTCACGATGAGGACATTAGCGCCAGGGGCGACATACCGGATGGAGCCGCTGGTGAAGTTAAACGTAATGCCGACGGTGAACTGGACGCCGGAAAGATCCACCGGAATGGTACCGATGTTCATCAGCCGGACAAACTCGAAATCGTCGGCATTGGAAATGCCGGCGGCGGCTTCGGCGGCGGTTTCCTTAGGCGGATGATACATGAATTCCGCGACGACGACGTTGTTACTGGAAGCGGCCTCGGACGCGGTGACGAAGGTCGCTTCGGTAATGGGGCTCCATTCAGCGGTGGTATTGTTGCGAGCGCGGGCCTTGACGGTAAGAATTTGGGTTACCGGAATGGCATTGGTGTAGGCTATGCCCGCGGAGTTCAACGCGCCGCCCAAGAGCCGGGGATCCGTGCCGTTGAACGTATAGTAAATTGTGGCGGTCTGTCCGGCGGTGGCAACGGCGGAAGTGATGCTCAACGAATAATTGGGGGGAACGATTCCACCGAACTGGCTGAACACAGGCGGTTCGGTAACCGGCCAGAATCCGGCATCACGGAGCATCTGATGACCGGAGGTGGTGCCCAGCAGATAGGAACGCCGGCCGGTACCGGAGGCGACCCAAGTGTCGAAGGCGCTGGTGTTGAGACTGGAATAGGTGTTGTAGAGGACGAGGGGGCCGACTTCCGTGACGAGCTCACCCAGGCGCTGGGCGAAGTGGCTCTTGAGTGGATCGGCGCCGTCCGGGTCACGATCGTCCAGTACGCCGCCGTTGAACAGGTGCAGATTTATCCGGTCGGCGAAGCGGAGTTTGAACTCGGGGCTGGTGGAGAGCCGTTTGAAAATCCGGGGCAGATTGTTCCAGCTGTTGGTGTCAAGCAGCAGGTCGTTGCTGATCGTGTTGTAATTCACCGGCTTGTTGTAATAAGTGTTGACGTTGAAGCCGCCCTCGGCGTCCCACACCGCAAAGCGGAAGCGGCTGTCACGGCCCGTGGAACGCTCTCGCGCGATCACGAAATTGTTTCCCGGCCAGTCCCACATCGCGCAATAGGTGTTCAACAGGTAGTAATCCGCAGCGTTGTCGATGTCCATCTGGTTAGTAACCGACTGCCAATTCGCCGCGACCGTCAGGTCGGTGTCCAGCGTCGTCAGCAACTGGTTGAAAGCCGTACTGTCACCGTCCACCCAGGTCCAGCTATAGTCCACGTCCCAGGACGCGTCACTGTTGTAATGCTGTTGGAAAAATGGTTCCCGGAAGCGTTCGGTAAGGTTGAAGATGCCCTTGTAAACCGCGTTCATGTACATCGAGCAGAAGAGTCCACGCGCGCCGACGTGGCCCATGTCGAGCCACAGCCGGCGGACCAGTTCGTCCGTGATGAACGGGTTGTAATTGTCATTCTTGCCTGCGCGCAGCCGCAAGTGCTCGAACTCATGCACCGGATAATTCGTGAACAGGACGTAGTCGAGAGGATCGGAACCGTAGTCACTGTTGAAATGGATGTTGAACGAGGGTTTTTCGAACGAATTCCACGGGTTCCAAGGCGAATCGGTCGCCACGTTCTGGAGGGTGTAGCGGGGGCGCTGGTAATCGCTGCCGCTGATGCGCAGGCCGATGTCATCCCGCACCGGGCCTTGGTTGGTGGGATAATAACCCGGCGGAGAATACAATTCGAAATGGACGGCGCGTTCGAAAGGATACCCGTCGCCCTCGGCATTATTGTAGTC
Organism: uncultured Verrucomicrobiae bacterium; assembly: GCA_963754775.1. Classification (GTDB taxonomy): domain Bacteria; phylum Verrucomicrobiota; class Verrucomicrobiia; order Limisphaerales; family UBA11358; genus UBA11358. The sequence goes on along the minus strand of CAVWHM010000030.1, from coordinate 68,742 downwards.
CGAGGAGGTGGCTGCCTGCCAGATTGGGTTGTCGTTCGGCAAGGCCACCCAGGATCCGCCCGCGATGGCCATGAGCCCGCGCGGCTTGTAAAAATCCCGTCCCGCATCCGCAGTCAACAGCAGGGCCGGCACGTTGGTCAGCGCAGCCGGTTGCTTGAGCAGATAGCTGTGGGTGACGATGGCCGAGGGGAGCAGGCCCGACAGAAAGGCGCGCGCACGAATCACAGTGCCGGTTTTGTCGTTCGCCTGGCTCAGGGTCAGCGCACTGCTGTAGGTGGATCCGTTGAACAATGTCGGTTCCGAGCCGTCCACGGTGTAGCGGATGACGCTGCCCGGTGTGGTGTTGGTCAATCGCAGAGTCAGCGTCGAGGCGTTGTAAAGACCGCCGAGGAGGTCCGCGTTGAGCGCGTTTTTGAACTGAGGCGCCGCGACCTGCGCTGCGTAGAACGTTCCGGCATTGGTAGTCCCGGGTGTGGCGGTGTCAAAGTATCCGAACTGGGCGGGGTTGGCCGGATTACGTCCGTAGGAACAATAGAAAACCTGGGGCGGAAATTGGGGCGCCAGTTCGTCCACCACCGTGCCCAGAGCATTGTACAATCCCAGATATTCGCCCTCGCGGCCGAGCTTGAAGTTGGAGTGGAGGCGCTGTGCTGGACCGGCGGGGGCGTTGGCCTCATCCCGATCATCGCACAACACCAGCAGAAAGCCGTTGGCGGGCAGAGTTGTACCGGCGGGGAAATACCATTTGCCCGGGGTACTCGCGTCATCCGTCAGCGACCAGCCGGTCAGGTCCACCGGCGTGGCATCCTGATTGTACAACTCCAGCCAGTCAACAAACGCCGCAGGCTGGTCGTAATCGCCTTCCTCACCCGAGGGCGGGGTGTAGGTGGTGGTAATGAGGCCTTCGTCCACCACGCCGCCGGAAGGCTCATAGCGGCCGACGAAATAGCGCCAGGATCCGCCAGCGGCTCCCAATGCGATCAGATTCACCGGCGCGCTGTTGGAGACCCAGGCCAGCCCGGCGTTGACTTTGAATTCCGGCGTCGGGATATGTTGGGTAATTTGTTCCGGGACCGCGAGGGTCGAGGGCATCTCAGCGTTGTGGGCCTGGAGAGCGAGGACATTGCGGCCGGGCACCAGCCAACGGGAGGCCGGCCCGAGGTTATTCGTGAGGACGCCGGTGTTGGTGTTGACGTTGTAGGCCGGCTGGCAAGCGTAAAGGAAATAGTTCGTCGGGCCGGCGTTGGCGCGCGCCACCTCGTGACCATTGAGGTAGGCCACGAAACCGTCGTTGCAGTCCATGGACAAAGTCAATTGATTCGTGGCGGACGCCAGGTCGGCCGTGACTTGAAATTCCTTGCGCAGGTAGAGCGATGGCGCCTGATTCGACATCGAACCCGTCAGGTCGGTAGCCAGCCCGGTGAAATTGTAGCCCGCCGGCAGATTCCCTGTCGTCCAAGTGCCGTCGGCAAATTCCGGCTGGCTCCAGACCAGGCCCGAACCGATCCGGGCAACATCATTGGTGGACCAGGACAAACGCCGGTCGCTGGACCCGGCCATGAATTCATTAATCACTACGCTCGCGCGCGCACCGACGAAAAGGAGAGCTCCACTCGCGAAGACCACAATAAAACGCACGTTCATCAGCTCCAAGCCTATCACCGCTTCTCGCAAAAAGATACTCTAATATTGTTATTTTCACTGCCGGCGTTGCATTCGGATTTCGCCCGCCGGTATGTGCTTTGCCCGGCCTTATTGCCGCCAGTGGTTCAGGAACCACTCGTAGAGTTTCGGGTTGGCGTAAGTTTTCGTCCAGGAATCGTGGCCGGTGTTCGGTTACACCGTCAAGGTTGCTTCCCGGCAACCGGCTTTTTTAAGGGCCGCCATCAGGACTTTTGATTCCGCCAGCGGCACAACGTCGTCGTTCGCGCCGTGAAACGCCCACACCGAGAGCGTCCGCAACGCGCGCGACTGCGCCCGGTTTGCCATCAATAAGTTCGCCGCGCTGCCGCCGCCGCAGATGGGGGCAATCGCCGCGAACCGCTCGGGGTGCTTTGCGGCCAAACTCCACACGCCATAGCCGCCCATGCTCAAGCCGGTGAGATACACGCGGCAGGGATTGATTTTGTATCTGGCAATGACGTGATCCAACAGCGCGAGCAACGCGTCATCATCCCAGATTTGTTCCAGGGGACATTGAGGCGACAGGAGGAAGAACGGGAAATCCCCCTTTTGCGGCGCCAATGTTTGCGGGCTGTGCTTGGTAACGAGCGCAAAATTGCTGCCACGTTCGCCGGCACCGTGCAAAAAAAGCAGCATTGGCCACCGTTTTCTGTCCGTTGATTTGTAATCTTTTGGCAGTTGCAAAAGATATTGGTAGCCGACCTTTTGGGAAATCCGGGATTGAAATTTGAGTTTCCTTTGCGCGTGGAATGGGGCTTTGCCCGTGGCGGTTGCTCTACATGAGTTTCAACTTGGGCAAATCCTGCGAATCCACCAGACCGACCGGCGTGTGTTTTCATTCGTCACTGTCTTGAGTGCCGCAAAAACCATTCGAACAACTCCGGATTCGCGTAAGTCTGCGTCCAACTGTCGTGTTGGGCTTCGGGATAAATCGTGAGCTTCACCTCGGCGCAGCCGATTTTTTTCAACGCGTTCACCATGTGCTCGGACTCGTCCGGCGTCACCGTCGTGTCTTTGCCGCCGTGAAACGCCCAAACGGGCAGGCTTCGCAGCAGCGCCAGCTTCGCGGGGTCGTAATCGCGCGCGAGCGTGAGGAGAATCGTTTCGCCACCTCCGCAAACCGGCGCGATGGCCGCGAAGCGTTCGGGAAACTTCAGGGCCAGATTCCACACGCCAAACCCGCCCATGCTCAAGCCGGTCAGGTAAACCCGGTGCGGGTCAACGGCGTATTTTTTCTCGACCTCGTCCAGCAGCGCCATCAGCAAATCGTCCGACCAGAAATCGCCGGCGCGGCACAGCGGCGAGACGACGATGAACGGGAAATTGGTCCGCGCGGTGTCAATCTTCGGCGGGCCGTGCAGGGCGACCTTCCAGACGTCGTCGCCGCGTTCGCCCGCGCCGTGCAAAAACAAAATCAGCGGCAAGCGCTTCGCTGAGTCCGCGCCATAGCCTTCCGGTAAAAACAGGAGATAATCCGCAGACAATACCTGTTCGCGTTTAACGGAAAACTTTTGCACGGTCTGGCTGGATTTCATAACCGGGACATTTTGGGGAGTGGTGCAAGCTGACAGGCCGAGCAGCAACGGGAGCAGCCAGCAGATTTTTTTCATGGTGACTTCGTGTTTTCCGAGGCGGTTACATGAGTTTCAACTTGGGCAAATCCTGCGAATCCACCAGGCCGACCGGCTCGTGTTTTCGCATTGACCACGATCAAATCGTCAATGTTCCGTTCGTTGAAGATTTTCAACGCCTCGGCGGCCAGCGCGTTTTCACAAATGCAAATCGGATGGCGCGTCATCACTTTGTTCAACGGCCGGGCCAGCAGGTTTTCGTCCGTGGCCATGTGACGGCGGAAATCGCCGTCGGTGAACACGCCGACGAGTTTGCCGCGCGCGTTGACGATGCTCAGGCTGCCGGACTTCGCATGCGTCATCAACAGCAACGCGTTCTTCACCGGCAGGTTTTCGTCCGCGACGGCGTTGCGCTCGCCGGCGCGCATGATGTCGCCGACTTTGAGCAGCATCGCGCGGCCAATGGCGCCGGAGGGATGAAACCGGGCGTAATCCTTTTGCTTGAATCCGCGCGCCTGCAGCACTGCCATCGCCAGCGCATCGCCCATCACGAGCGTCGCCGTGGTGCTGGAGGTCGGAGCGAGATTGAAGGGACAGGCTTCCCGGGGAACCTTGACGTTCAGCGCCACGTCACTGTGCCTGGCCAGCGACGATTTCAAGTTCCCGGTCAGCGAAATCATTTTGACGGAGAATCGTTTCAGCGCCGGAAGCAGGTTCAATAATTCCTCCGACTCGCCGGAATAGCTCAACGCCAGAACCACGTCGCCGTCGTTGACGATGCCGAGGTCGCCATGCAAGGCATCCACACTGTTGAGTACGACCGCGGTGGACCCGGTGCTGGTGAGCGTGGCGGCTATTTTTTGTCCGACGTTGCCCGACTTGCCAATGCCAACGACGACGATTTTGCCGCGCCGGCCCAGCGCTTCGGCAATCATTTCCACCGCGCCGCCAAACGCGGAGTTGAGCTGGGCGCGCACGGCCTTGAGCGCGGCGAGTTCGATGTCGAACACTTTGCGGGCCTGGTCAAGATGGCTCATGCCCGTGAGTGTGTCAGGAGACTGGCGCGGATTCAACCGTCTTTCAATTGTGAGAATTCACTTGCCGAACAGCGAGGGGTTTTGTAAGTGATAACCGCTGCCGCAATCAGCGACAAAGTCTTGTTCACAATCATAAAGCAAACAGGAAAACTATGAGCCTGGTTCCAGAAATTAAACACTGTCTTTTTTTACTTTTTGCAATGACCATTTTAAAAACCACACAAGCCCAGGAGCCGCCGCTCTACCTCGACAATAAAAAACCCGTTGACGCGCGCGTGGGGGATTTGCTTTCCCGCCTCACGCTGGAGGAAAAAGTTTTGCTGGTCCACGCCAACGGCCCGTTTTCAACCGCGGGCGTTCCGCGCCTTGGCATTCCCGACCTGGTAATGGACGACGGCCCGCTGGGTGTGCGCGAAGAGGTCGGCGAACATGGCGTTGTTCTCAACCACAAGGATGATTTTGCCACGGCCATGCCCGCAACGCTCGGGCTGGCGGCGACGTGGGATGTGGATTTGGCCAAAGCTTTCGGCACGGTAATTGGCCAGGAGGCAAAACAGCGCGGCAAAGACATCATGCTCGGGCCGGCGGTGAACATTCAGCGCACGCCGTTGTGCGGTCGCAATTTTGAATACCTGGGCGAAGACCCGTTTCTGTCCTCGCGCATGACGGTCAATTACATCGAAGGCGAGCAGGCTCAAGGTGTTTCATCCTGTGTCAAACATTTCGCCGCGAACAATCAGGAATATGAACGCGGCTCGATCAATGAAATCATAGACGAACGCGCCTTGCGCGAGATTTACCTGCCGGCATTTCACGCTGCGGTGCAGGAGGCGGGCGTGATGACGGTCATGGGGGCTTATAATCAGATCAACGGCCAGCATTGCTGTGAGAACGAACGTTTGCTGAATGAAATTCTCAAGAATGAGTGGGGGTTCAAAGGCGCCGTTATTTCGGACTGGGGCGGTGTGCATCACACCGATCTGGCGGCACTCAACGGCATGGACATCGAAATGGGGTCCCGCCAGGACTACGACGAGTATTATCTGGCCAATCCGTTTCTGGCGGGGTTGAAATCCGGGAAATTCCCCGTGTCCGTTTTGGACGAAATGGTGCGCCGGCATCTCTACGTGATGTTTAAATTGAATCTGATTCATGATCCGTCTGTGCCGCCGGCCACGAATGCCGCGCCGTCAACCCCGTTGAGTACCAAAGCGCATCAGGAAATCGCCCGCAAGATCGCCGAAGAATCCTTTGTGCTGTTGAAAAACAAGGATTTGCTTCCGCTGAATGCGGCTCAAACCAAAACCATTGCCGTCATCGGGGCCAACGCTGTGGCTCAGTTCGCCCATGGAGGCGGTTCCGCAATGATCAAATCGGCGTACGAAATCACCGCCCTTGAAGGCATCAGCAATTATCTCGGCGGCAACGTGAAGCTTATTTATGCCCAGGGTTACAACCCGCCGGTCGGTCGGGGACGGGTGGACTTCCGGCATGAGGCTGAAGAAACGGAACCGCCCCTGGACAGTTCCAAGCTGGCGGCTGAAGCGGTCGCCGCCGCCCAGTCGGCCGATGTGGTCATTTATGTCGGTGGCCTGAATCACCATGGCGGTTATGATACCGAAGGGGCGGATCGGAAAGACATCAAACTGCCGGGGGGACAGGACGAGCTGATCCAGAAAGTGGTGCAGGCTAATCCCCGGACGGTCGTTGTGCTCATGGGCGGCGGGGCCGTCGAGATGGATTCGTGGCTTTCCCAGGTGCCGGCCTTGCTTTATGCGTGGTATCCCGGCATCGAAGGCGGCAACGCGCTGGCGCGCGTCCTGTTTGGCGACGTGAATCCCTCGGGTAAACTGCCCTGCACTTTCCCGAAGCGGCTGGCCGATTCGCCGGCGCACGCGCTCCACGCCTATCCGGGCACCAACGGCACGGTGGTTTACCAGGAAGGTTTGCTCGTGGGTTACCGCTGGTTTGATGCAAAAGAAATAGAGCCGCTGTTCCCCTTCGGCTATGGCCTTTCCTATTCACAGTTCAAATATTCCAATCTCAAGCTGGTTCGTAACCATGGCAAGCCGGGGTCGTCCGTAACGGTCAAACTCGAGCTTGCCAACACTGGCAGTCGCGCCGGCGCCGAAGTGGCGCAAGTCTATGTGCAGGAGGTCAGCCCCAGCCTGCCGCGACCGCTCAAGGAATTGAAGGGATTCAAAAAAATTGTCCTGCAACCCGGAGAAAAACAAAATGTTTCCATCGTGCTAGATCGAAACGCTTTTGCCCATTATGACCCGGATAAAAAAGGCTGGGTGGCTGACAAGGGCGCCTACAAAATCCTGATCGGCAGTTCTTCGCGCGACATCCGCCTCAGCGGCACATTCAAATTGGCGGAAACGACCGTTGTACTCGATGGCCCGGCTCAAAATGCACCAGCCTCTTTGGCCGTGCTGAAATAAAAATCAGGTACTGGCCTGAAACTGCTGGGTCACCCGGTCCAGACGCTGGTTGTCGGCGCGAATCCGGGCGGCGAGGGTCCGGGCCGTGGCCTGCAGGAAGGGCGTCGCGAGCGCGGGCGCTTCCCGGGTGAGCCGGTCAAACGCCACATCGGACATTTTCAGCACGATGCTGTCCGCATTGGCGATGACATCCGCCGACCGGGGTCCGTGATCGAACAGCGACATGTCACCGAAAAAGTCACCGGGGCCGAACGTGGCCAGAATCGTCTCTTTTTCACCGACCATCACCCGCGCCCGCAGCTCACCTTGCAGGATGAAAAACATGCCGTTGCCCTCATCGCCCTTTTTCACCACCGCCATCCATTGCGGCACCCGGTGCACTTCCATGAATTCAGTCAGACGATCCAACTGCGCGTCGTTCAGTTGGGCCAGGATTTTGATGCGCCGTAGCGAACCGGGTTTGATGCCCGAACTGGAAACCGTGCCGGAAGCCGGAAGGGTTTCCTGGTTGAAATGCGCCTGAAGTTCGGGGACATCCGCCGCGCGCCGCCAGTTGCCGTCGGGACGCGCGAATATCCAGGTGTCAGCCAGGACACGTTCATCCTTGACCCAGTCAATCAACACCGCAAGTTCCACCGGACCATAAGGGGCATTGTCAATCCCCCAGATGAAAAACTCATTTGCGCTTTGCTGTAACTCCATGGTGCCATCCTAGCACCATCCTTGGCCCGTTGTGAAGCAAAAAATGTCCAGAGAAATCATGATTCGACCCGCCGGCCATGCGCCGCCGAAACTATTTCGTCTGCGCAAAGAGCATCAACACCCGCGGGCCGCGCGCCGTCATCAATTGATATTGCGCCTCCTGCGCGTTGCGCGGGATGGCCTGGCCATCGCACTTCTCGTCGCGAACCGGTTTGCCGTCCACGAGCAGCATGTAGTGATGCGTGCGGTTGCACGGAATGTCGTTCAGCGTCACCTGCCAGATGTGCCGCGCCTCATCAGGGACTAGTGGCACCTTCTGCCATTTGGTGAACGTGCCCACAATTTCAACGGTGGCCGGTTCCGCTGTCTGGCCGGCGGGCAAACGCCAGCGGAAAATCTTGGTGAAAGTTTGCGGACGTTCCGCTTTGGGCACCCGAACGACCAGTCTGGATGGGATGCCAGAAAAGACTGGTCCGGGTCCGGGCGGCGGTTTCCGGCCGTGAGAATTGTCAGAATCTTGAAACATGCTTCTTGTCTTTCGTGAATGAGTTGTACGAACTTCCCGCCCGCTTCCCCCTGCCGCGCGCGGGTGTTGGAACGTCACAATGTTTTGAAGGGTAAGTCTATTCCATGTTGGGATACGAGCCGAGGATTTTGACAAAATTGCAGTGCCTGCCCAAAAGCTGGATCGCTTTGGCAACTTTCCGGTCCTGGGCGTGGCCTTCGCAATCAATGAAGAAGAAATATTCCCACGCCTTCCGTTTGCTCGGGCGCGATTCAATTTTGGTCATGTTGATTTTGTGACGGCGGAACGCGGCAATCGCTTCGTGCAGCGCCCCGGCCTTGTCGGCGATGCTGACCATCAGGCTGGTGCGGTCGTCGCCGGTCGGCGGACTGCACTCGCGGCCGAGCACGAGGAACCGCGTGGCGTTGGCGGCGTTGTCCTGGATGTCCTGTTCGAGCACGCGCAGGCCGTATTTTTCGGCGGCGAGCATGCCGGCGATGGCCGCCGCGCCTTTTTCCTTCGCCGCCAGTTCCGCCGAACGCGGGTTGGAAGACGTTTCGATGATTTCCACGTGGGGCAGATGGTTTTGGATCCAGCCGCGGCATTGCGCCAGCGACTGGGGATGCACGTAAAGCTTTTTGATTTGCTTGCGCGCCGAGTTGCTCATCAGGCATTGCTGCACGGGCAGGACGATTTGCGAAACGACTTTCAAATCACTGTCCACGAACATGTCGAGCGTGTACGTGACGACGCCTTCGGTGGAATTCTCCACCGGCACGACGCCGTAATCCGCGCTCTTTTTGCTGACCTCGGTGAAAACGTCCGCGATGGTTTTTTGCGGCGAGTATTTGAGGCTGGAACCGAACCGCCGGATGGCCGCCTGATGCGTGAACGTCGTCTCCGGCCCGAAATACGCGATGGTCATGGTTTTTTCGAGCGCGAGGGCGCTGGACATGATTTCGCGGTAAACGGCGCGGAGTTGCTCGCCGGTCATCGGCCCCTGGTTGAGGCCGCAGACGCGGTCGAACACGGCGCGTTCGCGGTGCGGCGCGTAAATCTCCTTGCCCGCCGCAAGCTTTATGTCGCCGATGGCCAGCACGTGGCGCGTGCGCTCGTTGAGCAGCCGGACGATGTGCGCGTCCAGCTTGTCAATCGCCGTGCGATGTTCGGAAATGTTCAAGCAAAGACAGGATGCCGGAGGCGGAAGGAAGAATCAAACCTGTTGTTCACATCGTTTTTTAATGATGCCGAGAATATAATTTTGAAGGTCAGCCATCAGATAGTCAGTCCAAAAGTGTGAATAGAAATTAAATCGTGTGGAAAGCCTCTGGCTACTGCCCAAATGCAAAACGACGTTTCCATCGCCGATGTCTTCAATCCAATAAGTTCCAGTAAGAACATCAAAGTATTTGCCGCCAACAATGACATGTTCATCGAATGTGCTAGGCGGTATATCTTTTGTGTCGGCACGAATCGAAAATGACAAACGATGCGGATTATCCCATTCGTTGATTGTCTCGACAAACAAAACTCCTTTTTCAAATGTCGCAAAACGAACAGCGCCTACGCCTTCGCCAACCAGTTTTGCTTCCAACGGTCGTGGAAAACCAATCATGTGAGAAAACGAAAAATGCTGTTCCTTTTCCGAAATCAGCGGCACGCTCCTGATTTGATTCCAAACAGTCTGTGCGTCAGCGTGAATTTTAATTTGTGTTTGAACGGTTCGGACTTCCAGAGCGGCTGATCGCAGATGCTCGATTGGAGACACAAAAAACGGAAGCAATGCAACAATTGCTATGCAATAACTTCTATCTCGTTTCGATTTGAAAATCTTCAGGCAAATTCCGGCAATCAACCCACCGATTGAAGAAAGAATAAGTATCAACGGCAATAGTAGAACAACGCAAATAAGCCCTTCCCATACTAAAGCCAGGGCGCAGGCCAAACACGCCAACGATGAGAGCCAAGGTAGGACCAGCCAAAGAACCCAACTGTTGCTCTTGCGGTATTCACTGAACCAAACTGTGATAAATCCAAGTGCGAGTGGAACACCAATGATGAAGGCTGCGCTCATCACCTCAAAAAAATTTTCCAACACTCCAAGTCCAAAAACAAAACGAGCAAATACTCCGTAAGCCGCACCTAAAATCGCTCCATCAATAACAAGTTGTTTTTGTGTGAGCGGCTTCATCGGTTAAGAACTCGGAATTGGCAAATCATTCGATGTGGCAGTTTCCTCATTCTGCACTTTGCCTCCTTCCTTCAACGCCAATTGCTCCGGCGGATTGGTGGCCAGACCGGGTTCAGCCGTGACGGGTGCGGGCGGTTTTTCGACGGCAATGCGACGGAGTTCGTCCGCGGCGGGCAAACCTTCCAGGCCGCGCAGGCCGAAATATTCAAGGAACAACGGCGTGGTGCCGTAAGTCGGCGGGCGGCCCACCACCTCGGCGCGGCCCGCGGATTCGACCAGCCCGCGCTCCATGAGCGTTTGCATGACGCCGTCCACGTTCACGCCGCGAATCTGTTCGACCTCGGCGCGCGTTATCGGCTGGCGATAGGCGATGATGGCGAGCGTTTCAAGCGCAGGCTGCGAAAGCCGCGGCGGGCGGATTTTTTGTCCGACCAGCGCCTTGAGCCACGGCGAAAATTCCGGTTGCGTGACAAATTGCCACGCGCCCGCGACGCATGCGAGGCGATAACTGCGCGCGGCGGTTTCGTGCTCGCGCGCCAGTTGTTCCAGCGCGGCGGTCAGCTCGCTCTCCCTGATCTTGGCGAGCGATTTGGCGGTGGCGTCGGCGTCGTCCGCTTCGGCTGCAGTGGCCAGCACGTCACGAAGTTCTTTCACGCTCAAAGGTTTTTGCGCGGAGAACAGGAGCGATTCCAAAATGAATTTCAGTTCCATGTTAAAACGGTGACGCAAGGTTATGCGATTCAGTGGGAGCGGTCAACGAGCCAGCCGATATGGTCGTGGGGCAATTTAATGGCAGAGCCGCGCTGCTGCGCACCCTCAGATGCCCCGGAGGTCGTCCCCGCCGATTTCATGTGTCAGGCCGCTTCAATCTTACCATGCTATGGCTAACGACGAAGCGTCGGGCTGCGACGCGATGGCGCAGGCGGAACGGAACCCGGAATCAGCGCCGGCTGCAATAACGGGTCAGCCAGGGTGTAAGCAACGATTTCACCCGTGGAATCGAAACGGGTAAAATCCTGTTTGCCCTTGATCGTCCCGTCTTTTACGAGCCGTTGGATGGCCCGGAGCGTGTCTTCGCCCGTTTCCTGAATATGAACGGCGATTTGGCTCGCGGTATCGGGGGCGTTCAAATCGCGAAGCCAATTGATGATTTTCGCTTCGATATGTTCGCGCAATATTGCTTTCATGGGTCACCTCATATTTGTTACGCGGCGTTTCAGTTTAACGAAACAACTTCCGGCTGACCGGTGCTGAACGGCCAGCTACGGCCACTGGTGCCGGCTTATACCGGTAATGTTGACTCTCAAAATTGATAACTCAACCCAAAACTTGCTTGACGCGCTTTTTCTCTGACATTTGATGTTGAACGTTGGATGTTCGACGTTCCCCCCGCACTCAACTCCCTGTCCCGTCATAGCCTTGGCGGCGACGGATCAACCCTCAACCCTCCTTCTAATGCACCAGGTTCCATAGCCCCAGCGCAATTATCAGCAGACCGGAGAGGCGTCCGCCCTGCGCGCCGAGCGGGGCGAGCTTTTCCAGCAGAACGAAAATCGTGAGCGCGCCAATCCACCAAAGATTCATCACGCCGCCGGCGAAGAGCAAAAGCATCAGCGCCCAGCAGCAACCGAGGCAGTAAGCCCCGTGGACCAGGCCCAAACGAAATCCGCCCGCGACGCCGCGTTTCCAGTACCGGACAATGAACGCAGCGGGTGACCGGCAGGATTCGAGACAGGTGCGTTTGAAGGGCGTCAGTTGATAAAGTCCGGCGACGATCAGCAGCGCGCCGCCCACCGCGCGGTCGCGCGCTTCCATCATGGGTGTCAGCAGCAGCAGGTTCGCCAGCCCGCGCTGCAGCACGCAGGCGACGAGGCTGAACGCCGTCCACACGAGGAGATAACCGCCCGCGAACGCATACACGTGGGCCGGCGCCCGTTCGCCGTCCGGGCTTTTCCGAATCACGCCCGCATACAGGAACAGCGTCGGCGCGGCGGACGGCAGCATCATGCCCGCCATCATCACCACCCACATGGCGAAGAGCAGCGTCAGATGGGCGAAATCCCAACGGTCGGTCATCATCCAGGCCGCCGGGCCGGTCATTGCGCCGTACATGTCGCGGGCCATGGGCACAATCCAGGCCCAGCAGAGCGCGATGGTGACGGCGAGGGCACCGCCAACGAGCCACCGGTCCCGCCGCAGCAGGGATTCGAGAGAAGTGCGGCCATCCATCGGCGCGAGGGAAGCTCAGCGCACGACGCCGTGCGTGCCCCAGTGGATGCGCGCCAGATGCGCGTGCGACCCGTCGAGATTCAGTTCAATCGGGCCGCCCGCTTTGGACTTGCCGCTTAACACTTCGCTGTCGGTGAACTCAAAACCCGTCGGCATGGTGACGCGCACCGGATGCGGCGCGCCGGTCACCGGATTGCGAATGGATTCGGCACTGCCTTCGACGACCCCGGGCACTTTCACCCGCGCCGTGCGGGCCGAATAATCAATGGCCAGCTCAATCGGTTTGTAGAGCGTGGGCAGGTATTCGGTGATGGTGGTTGAGAAGACCTGCCAGATGAGCGAGCCGGGATCGGTTTCGCGTCCGTGCGACACGGCCTCGATGGCTTTGCGCTGGGCGGGATTGGCGCGTTCGTCAATGACGGTTTGGAACTGGCCGTTGCCGAAATGAATGGCGCCCGGCCAGGCCGCCATGATACCCCAGCGCAAGCCATCCAGCGGCACATCGCCGAACCGGCCTTTTTCGATTTGCACAAAACAGACGGCGCGGCAGTTGCCCGTCGTCGGCAGGCCATTGAACTGGCAGGGACAGCCCCAGGCACAATTGCAGTTCGAGTATTCAACCCCCTGCATCTCCCATTTCACATAGTCACTCATAGAATATTTGCGGTTACTGGTTGACCATTCACCGGGCGCAGAGCACCCCTCTAATGCTGACCAACAGACAAACTTTTGCCACGAAGCCGACGCCTGTCAAGCGCCGTGTGGTTTGCGAGCCGGTATGGACTTGGATTTCAGGTTACGGCTGGTCCGATGCTCAGGCTGGCCATAGAAGCGGAAACATCGAACATTCAACATTCAACGCCGAACATCGAATGGCAGAAAAAGAAACCGGCGCGACGAGAAAGGCGAAGGGCCGCGTATAAAGCCTTCAGCCTCAACTTTTGTAAATGTCATGCGTGCCGATAATCAGCGACACGACGGTTTCTCCGTCCAGATAAAATGTCGAACGCAAATCGCTTTCGATTTCGACAGCGTAAATCGTGCGCCCATAATAGGCGGATAGACGCTGAATTTTGTGCGTTCGCAATCGTGAATCGAACGGGTTTACCTTGAAAATTTCCCACGCTTTGCGCGCGGATTCTTTCTGAACTGGGTTCAGGCGGTAGAAGCTCGTCCAAAACCGTTCAACGGCACGGTAGCGATATTTCATCGCAGACGCGGCGGGGGCGTTTCATGCAAAGCAGTTTCCATGTCCACCAGCCGGCCTTCTCCAGCGTCTTTCATGGCTTGTTTGAACTCGTCGGGAATCCACGAATCATCGTTTTCCACGACGAACTTCGCCACTTTCGCCCGCTCGACCGGCGGCAGCACTTTGAATTCTTCGATGACTTCCTGCGCACTCATGCTGAGAATCTACCTTGTTCGCGCGGGGCTGGCAAGTCGTTGCGACGTGGCAATCTTGCGGCGTGTGTCGAATCGCCTGCCCGCGAACGATACAGGCGCGCTATATCCGGTCCAGCGCCTGGTAGAGATCGGCGATGAGGTCTTCGGGGTCTTCCAAACCCAACGCCAGGCGCACGAGGTTGTCCACCATGCCGAGGGATCGACGGTGTTCCGGCGGGTAATCGAAGAACGACATCGTCGCCATCTGCGTCACCAGGCTTTCGGATCCGCCGAGGCTGGGCGTAATCAGGAACAGCTCAAGCGAGTCAATAAATTTGCGCGTTGCTTTCTCGTCGCCTTTCACCAGAAACGTGATGACGCTGCCGAACCCGCGCATCTGTTGTTTGGCAATGGCGTAGTCCGGATGCGATTTAAGCCCCGGATACCAGACTTTTTCAACTTTCGGATGTTTTTCCAGGGCCTGCGCCACCTGCAATCCGGCGCGGTTGTGATGTTCCATCCGCAGCGGGAACGTTTTCAAACCGCGTTCGAGCAGGAAACAGGTCAGCGGCCCCGGCGTCGCGCCAATCATGCGTTCCAATTTGTTGAGGTCTTCGAGCAATTGATGGCCGCCCAGCGTCACCCCCGCCAGCAGGTCGTTGTGGCCGCCCAGATATTTCGTGGCGGAATGAATGACGAGGTCCACGCCCAGTTCGAGCGGGCGGATGTTGTAAGGCGTGGCGAGCGTGGCATCAATCATCGTCAGCACGCGGTGGCGCTTCGCCACTTTCACCACCGCCGGCAGGTCGAGCACGCGCAGGTAAGGATTGGTGGGCGATTCAGTGAAGATGATGTTGGTGTTGGGCCGGATGGCGGCTTCGATGGCTTCGGTCGTGGGCGGCACGAGGGTGTTTTGCAGGCCGAATTTGGTGAGAAAATTGGTCGCAAAATCGCGCGTCTGCCGATAGCAATCGCTGGTGAAAATGATGTGGCCGTCCTTTTTCATGTAGGCCATGAGCGTCAGGATGACCGCGCTCATGCCGCTGGAGAACAGGATGGCCCGCTCGGCGCCTTCAATGGCGGCGAGCTTGCGCTCGGCTTCCAGTTGGGTCGGATTGAAGTAGCGGCCGTATTCCTGCTCGCGGATGATGCGGCCCTGGGCCTTGGCTTTCATGAATTCGACCACCTCAGCCATGGAATCGAAGCTGTAGTTTGAGGTCTGGCAGATGGGCGTGGAAACGGCGTGATGGGCTTTGGGCCGGCGTTCCCGACCGTGAATGGCAAGGGTGGCCGGGCCGCGTTTGCGAATTTTGCGAATTTTAGAGGTCATTGGACGAATGTTTGTTTCGGAGGGGTGAGTCACTCAAGCCCCTGACTTTTCGTGAATTTGGCGGGCCGACCTGCCGGTCGGCCGGGACGCGCGGCAGCGCGTCCCTACCGGATTCAGGGTCTCGTGTAACTCGACCCTCCGATTCTGTATCTTACACATCGAACCGGCTCCTTTCCTTGAGCGCTTTGTTGAGGGCGTCTTTCACCGCGTCCAGCCGGGCGGGCAGTTCAATCGGCTGGTTCACGTGGCGGCACGGAAAATCCAGTTCCTTCTGGTGATATTTCACTTTCATTTCCACAAACTTCAAACCGTGCGCCGTGGAGATGACGACGACGCTTTCTTTTTTATCAATCTTGCCGGCCTTGAGCAGCTTGATCAAAGCCGCGAGCGCCACGCCGGTGTGCGGACAATTGAACATGCCGGTGCGGTCGCCGAGTGCCGCGGCGTTGGCGAGTTCCTCCTCGCTGGCCTGCTCAACGATGCCGTTGAACTGTTTCAACGTGCGGATCGCCTTCTGGATGCTGACCGGGTTGCCGATCTGGATGGCGCTGGCGAGGGTTTTTTCGGCATGGATTGGCTTGAAGGTTTCAAAATTCCGCAGATACGAGCGGTAAAGCGGGTTCGCCCGTTGGGCCTGGGCCACGACGATGCGCGGCAGTTTCCTGATAAGGCCGAGGTCCTTCATCATCATCAACCCTTTGCCAAGCGCGGACACGTTGCCGAGGTTGCCGCCCGGAATGATGATGACGTCCGGTGCCTTCCAGTCGAACTGCTGGACGATTTCAATGCCGACGGTTTTCTGGCCTTCGACCCGCAGCGAGTTCATCGAGTTGGCCAGGTAAAGCGTTTCGTCCTTGGTGACCTCCTGGACCAGGCGCATGCAGCCGTCGAAGTCGGTGTCGAGATAGAGCACGAGCGCGCCGTTGGAGACCGGCTGAATGAGTTGGGCGATGGAAATTTTGCCCCGCGGCAGGAGAACGATGGACTGGATGCCGGCCGCGGCGCAATAAGTGGCCAGCGCCGCCGAGGTGTCGCCCGTCGAGGCGCAGACGACGGCCTTGATGGGCGCGCCCTCGGAAATCATCTGTTTGACCTGCGAGACCAGCACCGTCATGCCGAGGTCCTTGAAGGAGCCGCTGTGCGTGTTGCCGCAGAGCTTGATCCAAAGGCTGTTCAAGCCGAGGATTTTCCCGAAACGCTCGGCCCAGAACAGGTTCGTGCTGCCCTCGTATAGCGAGACGATGTTGTCGTCCTTGATTTCGGGAAGCACCCATTCTTTTTTGCCCCACACACCGGAGCCGTAGGGCCACTGATTGCTTTTATAACGGTCCTCGAAAAGTTTCTTCCAGTATGCGGCGCTGCGGCGGGCGAGCGCCTTCTGGTCGTGTTGCACTTCCAGGAGTGACTCGCAGCGCTTGCAATGATAGACGACGGAGTTGAGCGGGTAGGTTTGCCCGCACTCCGGATTGATGCATTGAAACCAGGCTCGGTATGACATCGTTCAAGTCTCCTGTGCCGCCGGTGGCACACGTTGTTCGGAAACAAGAATGCCAGTCCGACCATTCTTTTCAAGAAAAGAACGGGCAACGGCGAGGAGTTCGCCTTATGCCCACACCCCGGCAATCTTCGCCCCGCAGGAACGACAGTTGAACAACCACAGCCGCACCGGGTGAACGAGCAGCTTTGACCCTTGCCAGGGAACCGGCCAGCCGGGTCACTTTACCGATACCAGTTTTATGTTAATGACCTGGCTCATCTGATTCGTGATGGTTTGCATCCGGCTGGCGGCAACGGTGCGTCCCCGCGGATTCATGGGCATATTGATGACCATTTTGATGTCCTCGTTCATGATGGTATCAATGGTTATCCCCAGTTCCGGGTCGAACCAGGACACACCCGTAGCGTTGCCGTCCAGGATGGACATGGACATCCCGACTGGAGTTGCATTGGTACCGGGTGTGGAATTGAAGGTTCCTTGGAACTCCAGGCGGGCGCAGTTGCGTTTTCCGTGCATTTCCCATTTTTGAAAGGTGCAGTCGAAATCAATGCCGATGTTGCCGAGCGCGCCCATCTCAAAACTCTGTTTGATTGGCCAGGTGTCGCCCGGTTGCACCGCCTTGGGCGGCATAAAACGGTTTGCGCTCATGATCTGTTTGAATTGACCCTCGCTAAACATGGTGTTCTTGAGGGGCGCGAGCGCAGCCGCCTGCGGGCCGGATGACAGCCGGTTTACCAGTTCATCCACGCCTTCAATTCGCTCGACCTCGTTGCTGGCATTCAGGAAATACTGGATTTTGGAGCCGACAATTTTCCCGAACATGTCAGCCACTGGATCCGCCTTGCCGGCCGATGACTTTTTGGCCGAATCGTAATCCAGCACCGACTTGCCTCCCATCGCCACGCCCATCCGGGCGCTGAGGAATTCCATCTCCACTTCATGTCCGCCATCGGAGTTTTCCTTCAACACCGTAAGTCCGTATTCCTGCCCCATGGTCACGTCCTGCTTTACGGGAGCGGGCTGGCCCGGCACCGCGAGTTCCATGTTTTGTTTCATGTCCATGTCCTGCACGATGCGTTCGCCCAGCGGCCATTTGATTTTCAACTCCACCGGGCCGCTGGGCGGCGTAAACGTGGAGGCCGTGCCCAGTTTGCCGGATTTGTTGCAACCCACCCACGGCAGACTCAGTGCCAGTAGGGCGGCGATCAGGATGAGATTTTTATTCATGGTTTTTATCTTTCCGTTAAAACTTAAAGGCGAGTCTAATCACTTGGCAGTCGCAGGCAAATTACAAAAACGACAAAAAATAATAGAGCCGCTCTGGTTTCCCGGAGCGGCTTTGTGGTAGCGTCGCTCGGTGAGCGACGAAATCGCGCGGCGGTCATAGACCGCCGGTACAGATTACTTCTTCTTCGCCTTTTTGGCGGCCTCTTCTTCGAGAGCGGCTTGCGCGGCGGCCAAACGAGCCACCGGCACCCGGAACGGGCTGCAAGAAACATAGGTCAAACCGATGCGATGGCAGAACTTTACCGATTCAGGGTCGCCGCCGTGTTCGCCGCAGATGCCCAGTTTGATGTCCGGACGTGTGATGCGTCCTTTCTCAACGGCGATTTTCATCAGTTCACCGACCCCCGCCTGGTCAATGGTGGCAAACGGGTTTTTCTTGATGATTTCCAATTCCTGATACGGCGGGATGAACGTGCCCGAATCGTCCCGGCTCATGCCCAGACAGGTCTGCGTGAGGTCGTTGGTGCCGAAGCTGAAGAACTGCGCGTCTTTGGCAATTTCATCGGCAACCAGGGCGCCGCGCGGGATTTCAATCATCGTGCCGACCAGATATTTGACCTTGGTCTTTTTCTCGTCCTGGACCTGTTGGGCCACGCGATGGACGACTTCAAGCTGGTTGAGAAGTTCCTTCGGGAAACCCACCAGCACGATCATGATCTCCGGCTTTACGGGGATGCCCTCGTTCTGGACCTGCGCAGCGGCTTCAATGATGGCTCGAATCTGCATCTCGGTGATTTCGGGATAAACGATGCCGAGGCGGCAGCCGCGCAAACCGAGCATCGGATTGAACTCATGCAGTTCCTTGACCCGCTGTTTGATTTTTTCCACCGGCACGCCCATCTTCTTCGCCAAATCCTGTTGCGCCGCGTCTTCGTGCGGCAGAAATTCGTGCAACGGCGGATCCAGCGTGCGGATGGTCGCCGGCAGGCCTTTCAATTCGCGGAAAATTCCCGCGAAATCGTCACGCTGATACGGCAGTAATTTTGCCAGCGCCTTTTTCCGGTCCTCGAGGTTCCCGGCGAGAATCATCTCGCGCATGGCGTCAATGCGGTCGCCGCCGAAGAACATGTGCTCGGTGCGGCAGAGGCCGATGCCCGTCGCGCCAAACGCGGTGGCGTTGGCCGCCTGCTCCGGCTGGTCGGCATTGGCGCGCACTTGCATCCTGGTCACCTTCGCAGCACCAGCCCATGAGCTTCGCGAACATCTGGTAGGTCGGGCTGTCCTTGGCATCGAGCGATTTTTCGACGAGCACCTGGACGATTTCGGACGCGGCGGTCGGGAGCTGGCCGGCATAGACCTCGCCGGCGGTGCCGTTGATGGAGAGGAAATCGCCTTCCTTGTAAGTTACGCCGTCCACGGTCATGGTCTTGGCCGCGTAATCAATCTGCAACGCGGCGGCGCCACAGACGCAGACTTTGCCCATCTGGCGGGCGACGAGCGCGGCGTGCGAACTGACGCCGCCTTTCGCCGTGAGAATGCCCTCGGAAGCAATCATGCCGCGCAGGTCTTCGGGCGAAGTTTCGTTGCGGACGAGCAGGACCTTTTCGCCCTTGGCCGCGGCGGCATCGGCGCGATCGGCATTGAGATACATCTTGCCGCAAGCGGCGCCGGGACCGGCGGGCAAACCTTTGGCGATGCACCTGGCGGCCTTCATCGCTTTGCGCTCGAAAACGGGCGCCAGCACCTGATCCAGTTGATCGGCCGGAACGCGGCGGATGGCGGTTTTCCAGTCAATGAGCTTTTCCTGCTCCATTTCAATGGCGAAGCGGACAGCGGCCAGGCCGGTCCGCTTGCCGTTGCGGGTCTGGAGCATGAACAGCTTGCCGTCTTGAATGGTGAACTCGAAGTCCTGCACGTCTTTGAAATGGGATTCGAGGGTCTTGCGGACGATTTCGAGTTCGGCAAAGGCGGCGGGCAGATGTCCCTTGAGCAAAGCCACGGGTTCGGGCGTGCGCACGCCGGCGACCACGTCTTCGCCCTGGGCGTTGATGAGAAATTCGCCATAGAAAACCTTTTCGCCGGTCGCCGGGTCGCGGGTGAATGCCACGCCGGAACCGGACTTGTCGCCGGTATTGCCATAGACCATCGCCTGGACATTGACAGCGGTGCCCCATTCGGCGGGGATGCCGTATTTGCGGCGATAGACGATGGCGCGGTCGTTCATCCACGAGCCGAACACGGCGCCCACGGAACCCCAGAGCTGCTTCCACGGGTCCTGCGGAAATTCCTTGCCGGTGCGCTCCTTGATCAAAGCCTTGAAGCGATTCACCAGCTCCTTGAGATCGGCCACCGTCATCTTCGTGTCTTCGATGTCAGCGTGATAACGGTCATGTTTGAGTTTATGGATGACCACTTCAAACGGTTCATGATCTTCGTTGGCGCTCTTTTGCACGCCCATGACAACGTCGCCATACATCTGGATGAACCGGCGGTAGCAGTCCCAGGCAAACCGCTCGTTCTTCGTCGCTTTGACCAGCGCGAGGACGGTTTGGTCGTTGAGGCCGAGGTTCAGGATCGTGTCCATCATGCCGGGCATGGAATCGCGCGCGCCGGAGCGGACGGAGACCAGCAGCGGCATCGCCGACTGGTCGCCGAATTTGGTCCCTATGATTTTTTCGATAAACGCCACGCCGGCCTTGACGGACGGTTCGAGGTTTTTCGGATAGCTTTTCTTGTTGGCGTAAAAATAAGTGCAAACCTCCGTGGTGATGGTGAAGCCCGGGGGAACCGGCAGCCCGATGCGGGACATTTCGGCGAGGTTGGCGCCCTTGCCGCCCAGCAGGGGTTTCATGGAACCGTTGCCATCCGCCTTTTTGTTTCCAAAGAGATAAACGTATTTGTTCGCTTTCGTTGCTTTAGCCATAAATTGCTTTCCGATCGTTCGTTGTAATTTTGTTCACAGCCGGTCTTGATATCCACAAGACGCGCCTTTGTAAAACATCTTCCGGTGAAAACCCCTCGGACACTCTGCATTTTTTGGGAAAAGATGCCCGTTATTTGGCCGCCCGTCGAGCCGGGATTGAGGAACACTTTTGGAGGACATGAAGGTTCATGATGCTGCCCTGGGGTGGTAATTTTTTGAATTCGTTTGCCTCATGCAAAATATGTCCAGAATAAACCAAATTGCGTGGAGAGACCTGCTGTTGCTGCCACTAAGTTGATTGTGGTTAAACTTATGTCACCAGTCGTCCCAGTCGAAAAAAAGAAGGCCGCGGTGGAACAGCACGCCAGCGGCGACAAGCGTTTCAAGATTCTCGAAGCGCACATGAAGAAATATCAGTATCGGCAGGACGCCCTGATCGAAGTACTGCACAAGGCCCAGGAATTGTTCGGCTACCTCGAAGACGATTTGCTGTTGTTCGTCGCCTACCGGCTCAAGCTGCCGGCCAGCCGGGTATATGGCGTCGCGACGTTTTATCATTTCTTCACGCTTAAACCGCAGGGCAAACACACCTGCGTCGTCTGCCTCGGCACGGCCTGTTACGTGAAAGGCTCGGCCAAGGTGCTCGAAGCCGTCGAGGCGAAGGCCAAAATCAAGGCCGGCGAAACCACGCCCGACAATCAACTTTCCCTGCTGACCGCGCGCTGCATCGGCGCCTGTGGCATTGCGCCGGCAGTCGTGTATGACGGCACGGTCACGCCGCGCCAAACCCCTGAAACCGCACTCGAACACGTGAAAGGATGGATCCCAAATGGTAATTGATGATCTCAACGCAATTGCCGAGAAGGAACGGGCCGCCCGCAAAAAAACGGTCATCCGCTGCTGCATGGCCGCAGGCTGCATGTCCTCCAATTCTGAAGGCGTCAAAAAGAACCTTGAACAGGCGGTGAAGGATGCCGGCCTGGGTGATGAAGTGGAAGTGCGCGGTGTCGGCTGCATGAAGCTGTGCTGCGAAGGCCCGCTGGTGAGCGTGGATACGCAGGAAACGCTTTACGAAAAAGTCGCGCCGGAAGACGCCTTGGAACTGATCAATACCTTGAAAGGCGGCAAGACCGAGGTCAAACGCGGGGACCTCAACCATCCTTTTTTCAAAAAGCAATTATCCATCGTCCTGGCCAACAGCGGCGAGATCGATCCGGAACGCATCGAGGCCTACATTGCCGCCGAGGGTTACCAGGCGTTGCATCACGTGCTTCGCGAGATGACGCCCAAGGCCGTGGTGGAATCAATGGTCAAAAGCGGTTTGCGCGGACGCGGGGGCGCGGGTTTCCCCACCGGCCTCAAATGGGGCACGGTCGCCAAGACGCAAAGCGCGCAGAAATACGTCATCTGCAACGCCGACGAGGGCGACCCCGGCGCGTTCATGGACCGCAGTGTTTTGGAAAGCGACCCGCACAGCGTGCTCGAAGGCATGGCCATCGCCGCGTACGCCGTCGGCGCGAACCAGGGTTTCATCTATGTCCGCGCCGAATATCCGCTGGCCATCAAGCGGTTGCAGACGGCCATCAAACAGGCCAAGCAACTCGGCCTGCTCGGCAGTGGCATTTTTGAATCGCCCTTCAATTTCAACATCGACATCCGCATCGGCGCCGGCGCGTTCGTTTGCGGCGAGGAAACCGCATTGATGGCCTCGGTCGAGGGCAAGCGCGGCACGCCGCGTCCGCGCCCGCCGTTCCCGGCGGAAAGCGGATTGTGGGATTGCCCGACGCTCATCAACAACGTCGAAACCTTTGCCAATGTGCCGCCAATTCTCCGCAAAGGCGCGGAATGGTTCGCCGGCATCGGCACGGAAAAAAGCAAGGGCACCAAAGTGTTTGCGCTCGCCGGCAAAATCACCAACACCGGCCTCATCGAAGTGCCGATGGGCACGCCGCTGCGGCAGATCATCGAGGAAATGGGCGGCGGCGCGCCGGACGGCGGCAAAATCAAGGCCGTGCAGACCGGCGGTCCCTCCGGCGGCTGCATTCCCGCTGACGCGCTGGACACGCCGGTGGATTACGACTCGCTCACCAAACTCGGCTCCATCATGGGTTCAGGCGGCATGATCGTGATGGATGAAACCACCAGGATGGTGGACGTGGCGCGCTATTTCATGGAATTCTGCGTGGATGAATCGTGCGGCAAGTGCATTCCCTGCCGCGCCGGCACCGTGCAGATGCTTCATCTGCTGGAAAAAATCCTCAACCGCCAGGCCACCGCGCGCGACCTCGCCAAACTCGAAGAGCTTTGCGACATGGTCAAAAACACCAGCCTCTGCGGCCTCGGCCAGACCGCGCCGAACCCCACATTGAGCACGCTGCGATTTTTCCGCAATGAATACGAGGAACTGCTCCAGCCGGATCCCTACGGCGCGTCGCGGCAATGGCGGGGGCCAAAGAGGCCGGACTGGTGACAAAGTGACCCAATTTTTTTATGGCCGCCAAAACTTTAACGATTGATGGAAAACAGGTCAGCGCCGAGGAGGGCTCGACCATTCTGGAAGTCGCCACCGACGCCGGCATCAAAATCCCGACGTTGTGTCATCTGGACGGGGTATATGACGTGGGCGCCTGCCGCCTGTGCCTCGTGGAAGTCGCGGGCATTGGCAAACTGCTGCCCGCCTGCACCACCAAAATCAGCGAGGGCATGGACGTGAAGACCGACAGCGAACGGCTGCGCAAATACCGGCGAATGACGCTCGAATTGCTGTTCGCCGAACGCAATCACGTCTGCGCCGTGTGCGTGGCCAACGGCCATTGCGAACTGCAGACGCTGGCCTACAGCCAGGGCGTGGACCACGTGCGCTACGATGGTTGTTTTCCCAAATGGAGCGTGGACGCGACGCACCGGCTGTTCGGTTTGGACCACAACCGCTGCATTCTTTGCACCCGCTGCGTGCGCGTCTGCTGGCACATCGAGGGCGCGGGCACCAAGAATGTTTCCGGACGCGGTGGCAAATCCAAAATCATCACCGACCTCAACCAGCCGTGGGGCGATTCCGAGACCTGCACGGCCTGCGGCAAATGCGTCATGTCCTGTCCGACCGGCGCGCTGTTCTACAAGGGTTCGACGGTGTCCGAAATGGAACGCGACCGCACTAAACTCGAATTCATCGTCAACGCACGGGAGAAAAAACAATGGAGCGTTTAAAACTAGCCACCGTCTGGCTGGGCGGCTGTTCCGGCTGCCATATGTCATTCCTTGACCTGGACGAGTTCCTCATCGAGCTCGCCGGCAAAATCGAGCTGGTCTACAGCCCGGTCGTGGACGTGAAGGAATATCCACAGAACGTGGACGTCTGCCTCATCGAAGGCGCCGTCTGCAACGAGGACAACCTCGAAATCCTCCACAAAATCCGCGCGCGGACCAAGGTGCTGGTCGCCTTTGGCGATTGTGCCGTCACCGGCAATGTGCCCGCCATCCGCAACCAGCTGGGTCTTGGCAACGATGAGAACGTGCTCCAGCGCGCCTACATCGAAAACGCGCAGAACAATCCGTGCGTGCCGATGGCCGACGGCATTGTGCCGCGCGCTGCTCAAACGCGTGATGCCCGTGCATGAAGCCGTTTACGTGGAATATTTCCTGCCCGGCTGCCCGCCGCCGGCTGACCGCATCAAGGCGCTCATGGTCCAGGTTTTGAGCGGCGTGAAGCACCGAAACTGAGGGCGCGCAACTTGAAGTTTGGTTGAATTTTATGTCAAAACGCATTGTCATTGATCCGGTCACCCGCATTGAGGGCCATGCCAAGATCAGCATCTTCATGGACGACGCGGGCAACGTGTCCGACGCCATATTCCACGTCGTGGAATTCCGCGGCTTCGAGAAATTCTGCGAAGGCCGGCCCTACGGCGAAATGCCCGGCATCACCCCGCGCATCTGCGGCATCTGCCCTGTCAGCCATCTGCTCGCCTCGGCCAAAGCCGGCGACGCCATCATGGCCGTCAACATCCCGCCCGCCGCCGACAAGCTGCGCCGATTGATGAACCTCGGCCAGATCGTCCAGAGCCATGCGTTGAGCTTCTTCCACCTGAGCGCGCCGGACTTTTTGCTGGGCTGGGACACGCCGCAGCCGCAGCGCAACGTCTTTGGTCTGATCGCCGCCAACGCCGACCTCGCCCGCGCCGGCATCCGGCTGCGCCAGTTCGGCCAGGAAATCATCGAAATTCTCGGTGGCAAAAAAATCCATCCCGCCTGGGCCGTGCCCGGCGGTGTGCGCAGTCCGCTGACGGAGGAAGGCCGCGCGAAAATCCGCGCGTGGTTGCCGGAAGCCTTCGCCACCACGAAAGTCGCTTTCGACCTTTTCAAAAAGACGCTCGAGACGCATGAAAAAGAGATCCAGATCTTCGGCAATTTCCCGTCGCTGTTCATGGGCCTCGTCGCGCCGGACGGCACCTGGGAACATCACGGCGGTAAATTGCGGTTCAGCGACAGCAGCGGCAGCATCATTGCCGACCAGCTCGACCCGCAAAAATATTTCGATTACATCGGCGAGTCGGTGCAGAATGCGTCTTATCTCAAAGTCGCCCTACTACAAGCCGCTCGGCTTTCCCGAGGGCATGTATCGCGTCGGTCCGCTCGCGCGCCTGAACATATGTGAGCAAATGGGCGTGCCCAAGGCGGACGCGGAGTTGAAAAATTTCAAGAAAATGGGCCACGGCGCGGTCACCTCGTCGTTCCTTTACCATTATGCGCGGCTCATCGAAATTCTCGCGTCACTGGAATACATCGAGCGTTACCTGGACGACGCCGACCTGCTGAGCAACGAACTTCGCGCCGACGCCGGTATCAACAGCTTGCGCGGCGTGGGGGCGAGCGAAGCTCCCCGCGGCACCCTGTTCCACGATTATACCGTGGACCGCGACGGCCTGCTCAAGAAAGTGAATCTCATTGTTGCCACCGGGCAGAACAACCTGGCAATGAACCAGACCGTGGCGCAGATCGCGAAGCATTACGTGCACGGCAACGATATTCCCGAACCGATGCTCAACCGCATCGAGCACGGCATCCGCTGTTACGACCCCTGCCTGAGTTGTTCGACACACGCCGTCGGCCAGATGCCGTTGCGCGTGCAACTCATCGCGCCGGACGGCACCGTGCTCAACGAAGTGGCGCGCGGATAAGTTCCTTCCACCCACTGGCAAAGCGGGGAAACGGTTTGTTGGTCCGTTTCCCCGCTGCTTTTTCAACACAAATGGTTTAGTTTTTGACCGTGAGAAAAAAATCTCATCCAGCAGCCGGTCGTGACTTCCTGGTCATCGGTTACGGCAACGAATTGCGCAGCGATGACGGCGTCGGTCCCAAGGTCGCCGCGGCAGTGGACGAGCTCCAGTTACCCGGCGTGCGCACGATGATTTGCCAGCAGCTTTCACCCGAACACGCCGAGCCGATTTCCCGGGCGCGCACAGTGATTTTTGTGGACGCCGCCGTGGACGCGCCCAAAGAAGTGCAATTGCGCAAACTCGAACCCAACGAATCGGTGCAGCTCATGGCCCACGCCGCCGACCCGCGCACGATGCTGGCGCTGGCCCGCGACGTTTTTGGCCACTGCCCGGAAGCCTGGTGGCTGACGATTCCCGCCGCAAAACTCAGCTTTGGCGAAGACCTCTCACCCGAGGCGCAACGCGGATTTGAACAAGCCGTGCGGGAAATCAAAAACCTTTGCCGGTCGTGAATTGACAACCACACCAAACGCACAGCACACTCATTTATGCACGAAGTTCATCTCGTTCGCGCCATTCTGGAAACCGTTGAAAAACAGGCCAAGGCGCAAAAGGCCAAAAGCGTGAAACTGGTTCACATCCGTTTCAACCCGCTCACCAGCCATAGCGGCGACCATGTGCGGTTCAGCTTCGACATCGTCAAAAAGGAAATCCCGCTCGTCCAGGACGCCACGCTCCAACTCACCGAGGTGGAGCCGACGCTGCGGTGCAACCAATGCGGCCATCAATTCCATGGCCATCATCTGCCGGACGTCTGCCCGAAATGCGCGTCAGTGGACGTCAAAGCGGTGAACTCCACGGACATGGTGCTCGAAAGTTTCGAGATCGAGCGCTGAAAGGGTTTTTTTGTGAATGCGCCGCCAGTAACGCGATTGAAGATCGCCGTTCGTGGCGCAGTGCAGGGTGTTGGTTTCCGTCCGTTCGTTTTCCGCCTCGCCACCGGACTGCAACTCGCCGGCCGGGTCAACAATTCAACACAGGGCGTTTTTATCGAAATTGAAGGCCCGCGCGCAGTGCTCGAAAAATTCCTGCTCCGCCTCGAAGCGGAAAAACCCGCGCGCAGTTTCATTCAAAGCCTCGAAGCGTCCTGGCTCGATGCCGTCGGTTACGCCGGTTTTGAAATCCGCGAGAGTGAAGCCGGCGGCGATAAAACCGCGCTCGTTTTGCCGGACATTGCCACCTGTCCCGATTGCCGGCGCGAGATTTTCGATCCGGCCAATTGTCGCTACCGCTATCCGTTCACCAACTGCACGAATTGCGGGCCCCGCTTCAGCATCATCGAATCCCTGCCTTACGACCGCGCGAACACCTCGATGAAATCGTTCACAATGTGTCCGCAATGCCAGGCCGAATACGACGACCCGCGCAACCGCCGCTTTCACGCGCAGCCCAACGCCTGCCCCATCTGCGGACCGCATCTGGAACTGTGGCGTAGCGGCGTTCGGCAGAACGCCGCCGACTTTTCCAAAACGCGAAATCGGCCGCACTCTGCCGAGCGCAGCTACGACACACTTTTGGCGGCCGCCGCCGCGATTGGTGAAGGAAAAATTGTGGCGGTCAAGGGGTTGGGCGGATTTCATTTGATGGTGGATGCGCGCAACGACAAGGCCGTCCGGCTTCTGCGCAAACGCAAACATCGCGAGGAAAAACCCTTCGCACTCATGTTCCCGTCATTCGAAAGCATCAAATCCGTTTGTGAAATTTCCCCGCTCGAAGAACGTCTCCTTCGTTCACCGGAATCCCCGATTGTTTTGTTGAGATGGTTGGTTCGCCCTCACCCCGGCCCTCTCCTCCAGGAGAGGGGGAATCGTTCGCCGTCTCCGCGCAAAGGTACGACTGCCAACAGTTTAATCGGGGTAGAACAAATCGGGCCACGCGATGGCTGTTCCCTCTCCCGGGGGAGAGAGTCAGGGTGAGGGCGGTCGTCGAACAAAATCTTTTGCCGATTGCCACGACCGTGGCTCCCAACAATCCGTACCTTGGCGCAATGCTTCCTTACACGCCGCTGCATCATTTGTTGATGGCCGAACTGAACTTTCCTGTTGTCGCCACCAGCGGCAACCTGAGCGACGAACCGATTTGCACGGACGAACACGAAGCGCTGGAGCGGCTCGGCGGCATCGCCGATCTCTTTCTCGTCCACAATCGCCCCATCGTCCGGCACGTGGACGATTCCATTGTGCGCGTGATGTTGGATCGTGAATTGGTTTTGCGCCGCGCCCGCGGCTACGCCCCGCTACCTGTGGAAGTGCGAAGTGCGAAGTGCGAAGTGCGGAATGCGGCTCGCGGGGATCAGCCTTCGCCGGGCTACGGCTCGACAGGCGCTCGCCCCACCAAAACTCCGAACTCCGAACTCCGAACTCCGAATTCAGAAATTATTCTGGCGGTGGGCGCGCACCTTAAGAACGCCGTCGCGCTTTCGGTCGGTAATCAGGTTTTCGTCAGCCAGCACATCGGCGACCTGGAAACGGAACAGGCGCAGACCGCCTTCCGCCGTGTCATCGCCGATTTTCAGAAACTTTACGATGCCGAGCCACAAATCATCGCCGCCGATTTGCATCCGGATTATCTCTCGACCAGATTTGCCAAAGAGTTTGGTAGGGACGAGCGGCAGCTCGGCCCTACCGGAGGTCCGCGCCACGTTGGCGTCCAGCATCACATTGCCCATGTCCTGTCCTGCATGGCAGACAATGAAATTGAGCCGCCCGTGCTTGGCGTTTCGTGGGACGGCACCGGTTACGGCCTCGATGGCACGGTTTGGGGCGGCGAATTTTTCCTCGTCACAAACGAAACTGTCGAACGTGTCGCGCATTTGCGCCCGTTCCGGTTGCCCGGCGGCGACAAGGCGGTCAAGGAACCGCGCCGCACCGCGCTCGGATTGCTTCACGAAATTTTCGGCGACAAAGTTTTCAAACAGAAAAAAACGGCAACGCTTGCCGCATATTCACCAGTGGAACTGGCCACGCTGAAGACGATGCTGGCCAAGAAGTTGAATTCGCCGGTGACGACGAGTATGGGCCGGCTGTTTGATGCCGTGGCGTCGCTCGTCAATCTCCGCCAGCGGATCCGATTTGAAGGCCAGGCCGCGATGGAACTGGAATTCGTACTGGATGGAGTCGAAACCGACGA
Organism: uncultured Verrucomicrobiae bacterium; assembly: GCA_963754775.1. GTDB lineage: Bacteria > Verrucomicrobiota > Verrucomicrobiia > Limisphaerales > UBA11358 > UBA11358. The sequence continues at coordinate 39,614 of CAVWHM010000030.1, read as the reverse complement.
ACATTACGACGTGCCACTCGTCACCCGTCACCCGTCACTCGTCCTGGATTGGTCGCCGATGATTAAAGCCATTCTCGCGGAAATCGAGCAAGGTGTGGGCGTTGGCCTCATTTCCGCCAGGTTCCATAACACTTTGGCCGAGGCCATCGTCGCCGTCGCCAACTGCGTCGGCCAGAATCGCGTGGTGCTTTCCGGCGGCTGTTTTCAGAATCGTTATCTGACGGAGCGTGCGGTGCGGCGTTTGCAGGCGGAAGGTTTCCGGCCGTGTTGGCACCAGCGCGTGCCGCCTAACGACGGCGGAATTGCCTTGGGACAAGTCATTGCCGCGCTACGTACAAGCGGTTAGATTGAAGGAACATGTGTCTGGCCATTCCGGGAAAAATTGAAAGCATCAGCGGCGACGACCCGATGTCGCGCACGGGCAAAATCAATTTCGGCGGCGTCCTCAAGGAAGCCTGCCTTGCCTATGTGCCAGAGGCAAAGGTCGGCGATTACGTCATCGTCCATGTCGGCTTCGCCCTCAGCCGGCTCGACGAAGACGAGGCGCACAAGATATTTGATTACCTGAAACAGATGGAGGAACTCGGTGAGTTGGAAGGAATAGCGAGGCGTCACGCATCGCTGGCTGAGATTAATGGGGCGAGCGTCCTCGCGAGCCGGCTCGCAGTAGCCTCGCCCCACCAACAATCCATGAAATACCTCGACGAATATCGCGACGGTGAACGCGCGCAGCAATTGGCGCGGGAGATCCATCGCCTCACGACGCAGCCGTGGAACATCATGGAAGTCTGCGGCGGTCAGACGCACGCCATCGTGAAGTTCGGCATTGACGAACTGTTGCCCAAACCCATCACGCTCATTCACGGGCCGGGCTGTCCGGTGTGCGTGACGCCGCTCGAAATCATTGACAAGGCGCTCGAAATCGCCGCGCGCCCCGGCGTCATCTTCAGCTCGTTTGGCGACATGCTGCGCGTGCCGGGCAGCACGACGGATTTGCTTTCGGTCAAAGCCAAAGGCGGCGACGTGCGCATTGTTTATTCGCCGCTCGACGCCGTGAAGATCGCGGAACAAAATCCGGCGAAAGAAATCGTTTTCTTCGGTGTCGGTTTTGAAACCACCGCGCCGGCGACGGCCATGGCCGTTTATCAGGCCGCGCAAAAGGGGCTGAAGAATTTTTCGATGCTCATCTCGCACGTGCTGGTGCCACCGGCGATGGAGGCGCTGTTGTCGTCGCCGAACTGCAAGGTGCAGGGTTTTCTCGCCGCCGGGCACGTTTGCACCGTGATGGGGTACGAGGAATACCCGCCCATCGCGGCGAAATATCACGTGCCGATTGTCGTCACCGGTTTTGAGCCGCTGGACATTTTGCAGGGCGTGCTCATGGTCGTGCAGCAACTTGAATCCGGCCGGGCTGAGGTCGAAAACCAATACACCCGCTCGGTGCGCCGTGAAGGCAACCAGCCCGCGCAGGAACTCATCCGCAAGGTGTTCAAGGTCGTGCCGCGCAAGTGGCGCGGCGTCGGGGAAATTCCCCAGAGCGGTCTCGGTTTGAACGATGCCTACGCCATGTTCGACGCCGAAAAGAAATTCGGTCTGGTCGATCATCACGTGGAAGAGCCGACCGAATGCCTCAGCGGGCTGGTCTTGCAGGGACAAATCAAACCGCACGAATGCCCGGCGTTCGGCACACGCTGTACGCCGGAACATCCGCTCGGCGCAACCATGGTTTCGAGCGAAGGCGCGTGTGCGGCGTATTACCGCTATCGGCGATTTTAATTTACGATATGCGATTTACGATTTACGAATCATCCTCGAATTTGGAACCGGCGCGTAAATCGTGAATCGTAAATGACAGGTAAATCATGGAACCAAACAAAAACTTCGCGCCGGCCTGTCCGATTCCCATCTCGCAATATCCGCACGTGCTGATGGCGCATGGCGGCGGCGGGAAGCTGATGCACCAGCTCATCGGCAAAATGTTCCTGACGGCGTTTGGCAATCCGCTGCTCGAAATGCAGCACGATTCGGTGGTGGTTGGATGGACCGGCAAAACGCTCGCGTTTACGACCGATTCCTACGTCGTGCGGCCGTTGTTTTTTCCGGGTGGCGACATCGGTTCGATGGCCGTGCACGGCACGGTGAATGACCTCGCCATGAGCGGCGCGCGCCCGGTTTACCTCAGCGCCGCGTTCATCATCGAGGAAGGCCTGCCGATGGACACGCTCTGGCGGGTCGTCTGCTCGATGCGCGACGCGGCGCAACGGTGCGGCGTGCAAATCATTACCGGTGACACCAAGGTCGTGGACAAGGGCAAGGGCGACGGTTTGTTCATCAACACCGCCGGCATTGGCATCATCGAATCCCGCAATGCGGAACTCGTCATCGCACCCAAGACCGTCCGGCCCGGGGATGCCGTGCTGGTGAGTGGCGATTTGGGCCGGCACGGCATGGCCATCATGGCCGTGCGTGAAGGACTGCAATTCGAAAGCACCATTGAAAGCGATTCCGCGCCCGTTCACGAAATGGTTTTGGAGTTGCTCAAAGCTGGAATCGAAATTCATTGTCTGCGCGACCTGACCCGCGGCGGCCTGGCCAGCGCGCTCAACGAAATCGCCGAAGCGGCGACGGTGCGCATCGAAATTGTGGAAAAATCCGTGCCGGTGCGGGAAGACGTCCACGCCGCCTGCGAAATGCTCGGCCTCGACCCATTGCACGTCGCGTGCGAAGGACGGTTTATTGCCTTTATCGCGGCCAAAGATGCGGAACGCGCGTTGCAGATCATGCGTGGCCAGACAGGGGGCACGGGGTCGGCGGCCATCGGCAGGGTGGCGCAAAGTTCCGCGCCGCTGGTCACGTTGAAGAGCGCGATTGGCGCAAACCGGATTCTCGACATGCCGAGCGGCGAGCAGTTGCCGAGGATTTGTTGAATGCGCTGTTACACCAAGGCGAGCGAGCGCGTGCGCTGGTAGATTTCTTCGGGCGAACCTTCCGCCTTGATTGAAACCAGCAATCCGCGTGTTTGGTAGAAATCAATCAGCGGCCGGGTGCTTTTTTCGTAAGCCGCCATCCGTACGCGGACGGATTCGGGCCGGTCATCTTCGCGCTGAATCAGTTCCGCGCCGCAATGGTCGCAAATGCCCTTCATGCGGGGCGGCATGTTCATCACATGGAAAACCGCCTTGCACTTGGAACACGTGCGGCGGCCCGACAGCCGGACCACGATCTGGTCGAGCGGCAATTCGTAATTGAGCACGGCGGTCAACGGCACATTTTCCTTTTTCAGCATGGCTTCGAGCGCCTCAGCCTGGGCGACGGTGCGCGGAAAGCCGTCCAGCAGGAAACCGCCGCAACAGCGCAGACAACGCATCCGCTCGGATATGATGGTCAGCACAATTTCATCAGGCACCAAATCACCGCGAACCATGTAATGCAGCGCGGCCTCCAGGCCGGGGGAACGGTCGCCTTCCGCAAGACACTTGGCCGCGCGGAAGACATCGCCGGTGGACAATTGGCAGGCACCCAAGCGCTCGGACAACAACTCCGCCTGCGTTCCCTTGCCGACGCCCGGCGCCCCCAGCAACACCAGCCGCCAAATCCGTCCCGCCGGCTTGGACGGCGGGTTCGAACAGACCGCGTTCCCGCCCTTGAGCCAGGCTGCCCGGTCGGGCTTTTGGGCCGAATCAAGTTCCTTTGCGTTCATGCATATAAATTACGACAGGCGTCCGCGTTTATCCAAGCGGGATGCGCCAATTGACAAGAAATGTTTCTTCATTGCCAAAATTTGAGCGAAGCAGGCACGGCTGTTCTGTTGGCCTGCAAATCGTCGCTCAAATCCCAACATCAGGCCATGCAAAGCATGTCAAGACTTTGACAATAACCGTGTAGTATCCAATCGGGGGTGCGCTTAACTTGCAGTGTGAGAATTGTGGAAGAAGTCAACAGCAAGGCAGCAGCGCAAAATGGGTCGGACAAGAAACGGCCCGCGCCCATGCATCACACCCCCATGCGGGAAACGGCGTTCGACCGGCCGCGCGATTTTCTGAACAACCGCTTTGTCTATGCGGTCATCTCCCCGCGCGCCCGCGGCTTGTCGCTGGGCGTGAATATGAACCCCGACCAGCACTGCGATTTCGACTGTGTGTATTGCGAGGTGGACCGCCGCACGCCGCCGCGCGAACTGGCGCTGGACGTGGACGCCATGGGCGATGAACTGCGCCGGACGCTCACATTTGTACACCAGGGACGGTTGCGTGAGCGACCCGCTTACCAGGCGTTGCCGGACGAATTGCTGCAACTGCGCCACGTCGCCCTGAGCGGCGACGGTGAGCCGACCTTGACGCCCAATTTCACCGAAGCCGTGCAGGCCGTCGTGAGGGTCCGGGCGCTGGGCGGCTACCCGTTTTTCAAAATCGTGTTGATTACGAACGCGACCGGCCTGGATCGGCCGCAAGTGCAGGAAGGTTTAAAACACCTCACCAAGTCCGATGAAGTTTGGGCGAAGCTCGACGGCGGCACACAGGCCTTTTTGAACAAGGTCAACCGTGGCAACGTGTCGTTGGAAAAGGTGCTGAAAAACATCCTGTCGCTGGCGCGGCAACGTCCGGTGGTCATTCAAAGCCTGTTCCCGGCCATCAACGGCGAGGAACCGCCACTCGAAGAAATCGAACAATTTGCCCGGCGTCTGAAGGAACTGAAGGCGGACGGCGCGCAGATATCGCTGGTGCAGATCTACTCCGCGGCGCGGCCGATGTCGCACGCCGAATGTGGGCATCTGCCGTTGAAGACGCTGTCGCAGATTGCGCAAAACGTGCGCCAGGCAACCGGTCTGAAGGCGGAAGTTTTTTAAGACCGCGACCAAGGAAAATGAGCCGACGCTCGTCCTCGTCCTTTCTTCTCGCTTGCCGCGTCGAATTCCGCAAAGCGGGAGAAGACGGGTCCTCGCGCTCGCTTTCCTGCTCTCAATTCCTTGGCGGCGGAGTGAAACGGAAACGGCTCGGCTTTCAGCCACGCCGTCGTGGAGCGAAGGCGGGTCACACTTGCCGCTTCGCCTGTTCCAGCGCCTCGTCATGTCCCAGAATCAGGGCGGCCTCGATGCGTTTCGGCTCGATGGTAAAGGAGCCCACAGGCAGCCGTCGGAGCGGACTATACACCTGGATGCACACGCCCGCCGGCGGATGCTTCATCAGTTCAATCGCGGTGTTGTAATACACATTTTGCCGGGCCGTCCAGACCCGGGCCACCCTGGGGAATTCCGGGTAGGCAACCCGCCCCAACCAACGCGGTATCGGCTTGAGCCGGAAAGTCAGTTTGTGTGTGAGCACCACGGTAATGTCCGTTGCGCCATCCGCGATCGCGCGCCGGACGGGAATGGGGTCCGACACCCCGCCGTCGGCGTACGGATGGCCGTCCACGAAATCATACCCGCGCGTCGCCAGAGCCAGCGAGGAAGTGGCGCGGAGGGCGGCAAAGACCCGGTCATCGCAAACGTGGAAATAGACTGGTCCACCAGTATGACAATCCGTCAAGACGATGAAAAAGCGCGTGGGCGCCTTTTGCAGCGCCTCGACCGAAAGCGGAACGTGTTTTCGGATGATATGATCCACCAGGTACGCCAGGTCAATAACGGGTTTACGGTGGAGAAAGTTGGTTTTGCGCACCACTTTGCTGGCCAGTTCGCGCCAGATGGTCAGACCCGGTTCCCACAGTCCAGCGACAAAATAAGCCGCCGAACAAGCGCCGGATGAAGCCGCATAGACGAGGTCGTATTGGCGCCGTCCGGTTTCATGCAGAAAGGCCAGCACCCCTGCCGCCCACGCCCCGCGCATGGCTCCGCCCTCCACAATCAACGCCGTTTTGCGCTGACTCTCCGGCCCGGCGATTTCCGTTGAATGCTCGGTGTCCAATGTTTTTCCGCCCTCGATTCCGTTGCCGCCGTAATTCAGTCCGCATTCTTCATTCCACTTTCCTCATCGCGGCGAACTTATCGCGTCAAATCCCGCTTTAGGGGGACAGGCGGGAGCTTTGGCGAAGGGGCCATTCCGCAACCCTCAACCTTCACCCTCCACCGCGTAAGACATCGCCGCGTCGAACGCGGTTAACCTTTTACGCGGACTTCAACTGCATTTCAGCCTGGAACCAATGCTCCTGGTCAAAGCCCTGTTTCTGCCCTTGCGAAAGCCAAATTTCGTAGGCCTTCATGCTGATTTCCGCCTGGGATGGAGCCGCTTTGGCCTGCTTTGGCGGGTTGTGCAAAAAAGCGACAGCCACTGTAGCTTGCTTTGGTTTCACGGTTCCCGGTTCGCGTGAACCGGAGGATGGATACTTTCCTGTGTTCATTGTCATAATTATGATTTTTCTGGTCCTGACCTTGGTCTGTTCCGGGCCGCTGATGCGGCTCAGGCCTTGCAGTGCAGGGAATAAGAGGAGAGAGAAAACCCCCAAACGAGGGGCCGTCGGACACCTGGTAAACGATGCTCCGTTAGCGATTCAACCTACACCCCTGCTTGAGATGCACAAGGTTAATCGGGATAAATCGTAATGTTCAGAATTGCGAATGTTGATGTGTCCTCGGACGTCGTCACTCGGTTTTCCACCTGCGCTTTATCTGTTTGCTGACCAGAAACCATAGCCTTAGCGGAATCACGGCGACACCGCCCGATAAAAGCGCTGATTGTAATTCGTTGCTGTTGCATCACGGAAATCGATTGTCGAATTGGTGCCGATAAAATTGGTCAGCGCCACCCAGTTCACGAGGTCTGTCGAAACCTGGACATGGCCGTTCAGCCCCGTCGAAACTTGCAGCGCAAAGTTCAGGCCGTTGGTCGCCAGTGGTTGCACCGTCGTAAAGGCGAGTTGCAGCTTGAACGCATTGCTCGACACAAAACTCACGTTGTTGGTCGTTGACAGGTTTGCCCCCAAATCCACGGCATAAGCCTTCACCGTGTTGGTCCCCGCCGCCAACGTCAAGGTCACCGTCCAGTTCGTCCAGCCGTTGGTGCTGGTCGCCAGACTCCAGGCATTGCTGTTGAATTGGTACCACACGTTGGTTACCCCCCAGTTGTCACTGGCCGTCCCAACCACAGTTGCCAGAGCATTGGTCATGTGCTGGCCGGCGGTCGGCGCGGTGATCGTCACCGTCGGCCTGGTCACGTCCACAAAACTCACTTGCAGGGTCAGGTTCGATTCCATCATGAACAGTACCGTCGCCCTGTTCGTCATCGTCCCGCCCAGCCAGTTGGTTGAAATCACCCAGTTGGTGAAGTTAAAACCGCTGGCCGGGGTCGCCGCCATGCTGTAGTTCCGTCCGATTTCCAGCCAGGCATTGCTGTAATTGGGCGAAATGGTTCCCAGACCAAGGGCGCGCACGCCCAGTCGGTTGGTCACCACATATTGGAAGCTGACAGTGTTGGTCGTGGAAAGGTTGCCCGTGGTGTCCACCGCATAGGCTTGCACCACGTTGGTACCCGGAATGAGCGTCACCCCGGCCGCCCAGTTGGTCCAATGGTTAATATTCGTCGCCGCGTTCCAGCCCAGGCCATCGATTTGACACCACACGTTGCTGACCATCCAGTTGTCGCTGGCCGTGCCTTTGACGGTGAACGCCGCGTTATTGCTCAACCGCTGGCCCGACGTCAGGTTGGTGATGCTCACCGTCGGCTTGGTCACGTCCACAAAGTTGGCCTGCAACGTCAGGTTGGACTGCATGAGAAATTGTACTGTCGCCCCGTTGGTCAGCAGTGTCAGCGACAGGTTGGTTCCCCCCGTCCAGTTGGTGAACATGAAACCGCTTCCCGGCGAGGCGGTGATTGAATAGCCCTTCCCGATTTGCAGGAGCATGCCGTTGTCATTCGGGTTCAAAGAGCCCAAACCATTGGTGCCAACCGTCAGGATTGTGTTCACCACATAAAAAAAGTTCAGCGTGTTGGTGGTGGATTTGTTGCCTGCAGTGTCCGCCGCGTAGGCGGCAACTATGTTCGTTCCCGGCATCAGCGTTACCGCCGCGGTCCAGTTGGTCCAGCCATTGCCCGTCACCGCGTTGCTCCATCCCGTGTTGTTCAACGAGTAGAACACGTTGGATACTGCCACATTGTCACCGGCCTTGCCTCTCACTGTGAAGGAAGCGTTGCTCACATTCATTCCCGCCGTCAGGTTGGTGATGCTCACCGTCGGCTTGGTCACGTCCACAAAGTTGGCCTGCAACATCAAATTCGATACCATCGAAAACGTCACCGTCGTCCCGTTGGTGATAAGGGTGAGCGGCAGATTGGTCCCACCCATCCAGTTGGTGAAGGCAAAGCCCGTTCCCGCCGTCGCGGTGATGGAATAGTTCTTCCCGATTTGCAGCAATGCCCCGTTGTCATTCGGGTTCAAAGAGCCCAGACCATTGGTGCTCACCGTCAGGGTGGCGCTCAAAATGTAAACGAGGGTCGCGCTGTTGGTCGTGGAAAGGTTCCCGCTGGTGTCCACCGCGTAGGCGCGGACAGTGTTGGTGCCCGGCGTCAGCGTCAAGTTCGTGCTCCAGTTCGCCCAGTTGTTCGCCGTCGTGGCCGGCGCGAAACTGCTGTTGACGACGGCGTTGCTTAACGACCAATACACGCTGGCCACCGCCACGTTGTCCGTCGCCGTCCCCATTACGGTGAACGACGCGTTGCTCACCAGCATCCCCGCCGTGATGTTGGTGATGCCAAGCGCCGGCCTGGTCGCGTCCGCAAAGTTCGCCGTGAACGTCAGGTTCGACGCCATCGTAAACTGCAAAGTCGCCCCGTTGGTCGTGATGCTCCCTGTCCAGTTGACAAAGGCAAAGCCACTGGCGGCGGTGGCGGTCATCGAATAGTTCTTGCCGATTTGCAGCAACGCACCGTTGTAATTCGGGTTGATGCTTCCGTTGCCATTGGTTTGTACCGTCAACACCGCACTTAATATACAGACCAAATTGACCCGGTTGGTGGGCGAGACATCGCCGATGCTGTCCACCGCAAAAGCTTGAATGACATTTGTCCCAGGCGACAATATCACGTTCGCGGTCCAGTTGGTCCAGCCATTGGTCGTTTGCGCCGCATTCCATCCAGCACCATTAAGTTGATAGAAAACATTCGTCACGGTCATGCCACCGGTAGTTGTGCCGGTGACGATCAAGGCTGAATTACTAACGGAAGAATTGTTCGTAAGGTCAAATGAAAGACTCGGCGGCACAGGTATTGACGCCACCACATTGATGATTGCCGTCGCCACCTGCGAGGTGGACTGGCTGTTGCGGCATTGATACGTGAAACTGTCCAGCCCGATAAAACCGTTCGTGGGAGTGTACCTGAACCCACCGTTATTGGTCAGTGTCAGGCTGCCGTCGGCTGGGCCACTGTTCAGGATGGCGGTCAAAGGCCCGGTCCCGTCCTGATCGTTCGCCAGCACTCCGGGTGGCCCCACGTTCAGGGTTGTGTTGGACAGAACGGTGTAGGCGTCATTGTTGGCCAAAGCCGCATTGTTCACGCTGAGGGTCACCGTCGCTACCTGGGACGTGGTTTGACCGTCACTGCATTGATAAGTGAAAAGGTCCGTCCCGCTGAAACCACCCGTGGGAGTGTAACTGAACCCGCCGTTGTTGGTTAGTGTCAGGCTGCCGTAGGTTGGGCCACCCACCAGAGTGGCGGTCAAAGGCGCGTTCCCCGCGTCGTTGGCCAGAATCCCCGGCGCGGCCACTCGCAACGTCGTGTTGGTTATGGCTCTGTAGGTATCGTAATTGGCAATTGAATTGGAGGTGCTCACGATCAGGTTGTCCACCGAGTAGGCATAAGCCGCCGGAGGTAACGTCCACATGCTCAGGCCGATCCCGCCGCTGGTGAATGCGGGATTGCCATCAAGTGACCCGTCATCCGTTACGCTCAACGCCAGGATGCCGTCGAAATACACAGAGATGTTGCTGCCCTGGAATGTCAACTTCACCGTGTGCCAGTCCACACCCACCCCGGGCAATATCACCGGGTCCCCTATCACCGTGTAAGTGGACCAGGTCTGACATTTGATAAACCGCAGGATGGCCGTGCCATTCCCCGACGCGAGGCCTTCGGGAGATTCTTCCGGATAAATCCACACGGAGTACTGCGCACCGACGGCCGCGTTCAAACGCCCGAAAATGGCGGCGCTCGACGCATTGTTCGCGGCAAACCGGATTTGTGCCTGGACCGAATAGTCCGTCCAATTGGTGTTGAAATAGATGTATCCGTAACTATAGGAAGGACTGTGCCCGATCAGCAGGCTATTGGTGATGCCCCAGGTGCCCAAAACTGGCAACGGTCCGCTGGTATCCGACACTGGCGACCAGGGAAAAACCGCGCCGCTGATGGTCGGGCGCGCGAAATTGTCGTAGAAAAGTTCCCCCGGTGCCACAACCATGATGACCACGGCTGCAAGGCCGGAAACCTGCAAACCGCTGCTCGCCTGATAGGTAAAGCCGTCCACGCCGGTAAAGTTATTCGTTGGCGTGTAAGTAAAGGAACCATTCGCGTTCAAACTGAGCGTGCCGTTCGCCGGTCCGCTGACCAACGTTGCCGTTAGCTGGCCGCCTCCCGTGTCGTTGGTCAGGACACCCGGTGCTGACACCGTCAATGCCGTTCCCTCCGTGGCGATATAAAAGTCGTTGCTTGCTGTGATCTGGCCTTGGACCGAATGCCAGACGCCAATGACGCCACAGGCAATAATCGCCTGCGTTTTCAACCGCGATAATCCAACCGGATAAAACATGTTCCTTGATTTTGTTTATGAATCCGAACCGAGGCGGAATTATAGCACAAAACCGGCCAAAAGAAAACGTCAGGGTATGAACGAGAGTGGTTTAGTTTCAAACTTTTCGTTGTAGCGGCGCCCGGCGAGCGCCGTTTTTGGCGGACACAGACCGCCGCTACAACCAAAGCACACCAACATCGCATGAATCCCGACACCTTCGCGTCGGGGTGGGCGCTGAATATCAAATCAGGAAAGGAAGGCGCGGCAGGGCTTGGCGTTGCGCCGTTGGAGCCTAGGCAGCTATGGGGATTCGCAGAGCCAGGTCATCCGGGACAAACCTTCGGATTCCGGAGTTTCTAGTTCATCGTCGGCACGGGATAGTTGGAGATGGCCCGCATGTATTGCGCGCGCTCGAATTCGCCGGGCGCGGGACAATTCTTCTGGCTGAGACTGCCCTTGAGCTGCGACACGGACTCGTATTCGCGCTCTTCCAGCCACGCGACCAGGTCGCGCTCGATCGTGCTGATTTGCCGGACGCCGTGCCGGATCAACACCGAGCAAAGCATCGTCACGTCGGCGCCGGCCATGAGCATCTTCAACACGTCGGACGCGCGATGAATGCCGCTGGTGGCGGCCAGGCTCGCGCGGACGTGGCCGTAAAGAATCGCAATCCAACGCAACGGCACGCGCATGGCCATCGGCGTGCTTAACAGGATGTTGGGTTTGACTTCCAGCGTCTCCAGGTCAATGTCCGGCTGATAAAACCGGTTGAACAGTACCAGCCCGTTTGCGCCAGCATCGTCGAGCCGTTTCGCCATGTTCGCAAAATTGCTGAAGAAGGGACTGAGTTTGACGGCGACAGGAATGGTCACTTCCGATTTCGCCGCCTTGAGGATGTCCAGATAGGTTTGTTCCACCGCCGTTCCCGACAGGTTGAAATCGGTCGGGATGTAATAAATGTTCAGTTCCAGCGCATCCGCGCCGGCCTGTTGGATGAGCCTGGCGTAGTGCGTCCAGCCGCCGGGAGAGGAGCCGTTCAGACTGGCGATGATGGGGAGGCGCGTCGCCTTTTTCGCCTTGGCGATGTGCTTGAGATATTCCTCGGGGCCGAGATGAAATTCCTCCGGTTCCGGAAAATAAGTGAGTGCCTCCGCGAAACTTTCAGTGCCCTGTTCCAGATTATGCACCAGTTCGGCGCGGTCCTGGCGCAGTTGTTCCTCGAACAACGAGTAAAGCACCACCGCCGCCGCGCCCGCATCTTCCATGCGTTTGAGGTTGTCAATTTCCTCTGACAACGGCGAGGCCCCCACAACGAGCGGTGTCCGCAGTTTCAAGCCGAGATAAGTGGTCTTTAAGTCCATAACATTTAAGATTTTTGATTTATGATTTATGATTTATGATTGCGGGCCGTTCTTCGCGTGGCGCTGAATATTTTGGTTAACTCGACGGCTTCCGCCTGCAATTTTGCGACCCGCTTCGGCAAAACCAGCGCCGCTCGTTTCGCGATTTCAATCCATAAATCCGTTTCGTCAGCTTCCTCCAGAACAATGGTGATTTTGTGGATGAAGTCGGCGTGCGATTTCCCGCGAAGCGCGGCGCGATAATTCGACGCCACCGAACAACCACTGCGCGCAACCTGACCGGCTATCGTTCTTCCCGACGGTTTGCTCGGAAGGGCGTCAGCAAATTTGAGAACCCGGACGGCAAATTGAATGGTCCTTTCCTTAAGTTCAATCGGATTCATACGCGTTCCTGCGTTGATTTGGCAAAGAAATCATCAATCATCAATTATCAATCATAAATTACTTCACGGTTGTTGATCCACGGTCGCCGCAGCCTGCGGGGTCGCGGGCTGGCCATTGCCCGCCTTGGTGACGCGTCCGGACAGAAATTCATAGAATTTCCAACGGCGGTCCGCATCCACTTGCGCCTGGGCGAAGAGCCTCTTCGCTTCCTCCGGTTTGCTCTTGGTGAGCATCTTGAAACGGTTTTCCGTCAGGAGATAATCCTGCAATTTTGCCTTGGCGGCCGAGGAATCGAGCTGCAGCGGGTTCTCGCCGGCCGCGGCCCGCCGCGGGTCGAACCGGTAGAGCAGCCATTGGCCGGTGTCCACCGCGAGCTTCTGCTGGCGCGCGCCGACGCCCATGTCCACCGCGATGCCGTGCGCGATGCAATGGCTGTAAGCGATGATGAGCGATGGGCCGGGATAGGATTCGGCCTCGACGAACGCGCGCAACGCCTGCTCGTCCTTGGCGCCCAGCGCCACGCTCGCCACGTAAATGTGGCCATAAGTCATGGCGATGAGGCCGAGGTCTTTCTTGCCCATCAACTTGCCGCCGGCGGCGAATTTCGCCACCGCGCCGCGCGGCGTGGACTTGGACATCTGGCCGCCGGTGTTGGAATAAACTTCCGTGTCGAGCACGAGCACGTTGACGTCGCGCCCGGTAGCCAGGACGTGGTCGAGGCCGCCGTAACCGATGTCGTAGGCCCAGCCGTCGCCGCCGACAATCCACACGCTCTTGCGCACCAGTTGATCGGCGAGACCGGACAGCAGTTTCGCTTCCGGCGAATCGAGTTTCTGCAATTTTTGTTTCAACGCGGCCACGCGCTCGCGTTGCTCGTAAATGCCGGCTTCGTCGGATTGATTGGCGTTCACGATGCCGGTCACGAGATCGTCGCCCAGTTGCGGCGCGAGTTTCTTCGCCAGTTCGGTCGCAAATTCCTTTTGTTTGTCAATCGAGACGCGGAAACCGAGGCCGAATTCCGCGTTGTCCTCGAACAGTGAATTGCACCAGGCCGGTCCGCGGCCCTCGGCGTTGGTCGCGTAGGGCGTCGTCGGCATGTTGCCGCCGTAAATCGAGGAACAGCCGGTGGCGTTGGCGATGACGGCGCGGTCGCCAAACAGTTGCGACAGCATTTTGATGTAGGGCGTCTCGCCGCAGCCGGCACACGCGCCGCTGAATTCGAAGAGCGGCCGCATGAGCTGTTGCTGGCGCAGTTGGGTCATCTTGACCTTGCGCCGGTCCAGTTCGGGCAAACCGAGGAAGAAAGTCCAGTTCTCGCGCTCCGGCAATCGCAGCGGCGCCTGCGGCCGCATGTTGATGGCCTTGAGTTTCGTTTCGGTTTTGTTGCGCGCCGGGCAGATGTCCACGCACAACGAACAGCCGGTGCAGTCTTCCGCCGCGACCTGCAGCGTGAACTTCCAGCCCTTGAACTCCGGATTGCGGCTGTCCGTGGACTTGAAAGCAGCGGGTGCGCCATTGAGCGCCGCCGGCTCATAAACCTTCGCGCGGATGGTCGCGTGCGGGCAGATGGCGACGCACTTCAGGCACTGGATGCAGACCTTTTCGTCCCACACCGGAATGTCGAGCGCGAGGTTGCGTTTTTCGTATTGCGCGGTAGCGGTCGGGAACGTGCCGTCCGCCGGGAACGCGCTCACCGGTAAAACATCACCTTCACTGGCGGCGAGACGTCCGAGAACATCCTGCACGAATTTCGGCGCGTTCAGCGAGATGTGCGGGAGCAAACCGCCGCTGCCATTCACACGGTTCGGCACCGGCACCTCGTGAAGATGCTCCAGCGTGTTGTCCACGGCTTTGAGGTTCATGGCGACGACTTCCTCGCCCTTTTTGCCGTAGGTTTTCTTGATGGAATACTTGATGGATTCGATGGCCTTGTCGCGCGGCAAAACGCCGGAGAGCGCAAAGAAACAGACCTGCATGATGGTGTTGATGCGCCCGCCCATGCCGCTGTCGCGCGCCACCTTGGTCGCGTCAATCACGTAAAACTTCGCCTTCCTGGCGATGAGCGATTCCTGGAGCGGCGTCGGCAGCTTGGACCACACTTCGTCCTTCGAGTAAGGCGTGTTGAGCAGGAACGTGCCGCCGGACACCAGCGGTTTTACCATGTCGTATTTCTCCAGGAAAGTCGGCAAGTGGCAGGCCACGAAATTCGCGCGGGTGATCAGGTACGTCGAGCGAATCGGCTCCGGCCCGAACCGCAAGTGCGAGACGGTCATGCTGCCGGACTTCTTGGAATCATAGACAAAGTAGCCCTGCGCGAAATTGTCGGTGCCTTCGCCGATGATTTTGATGGAATTTTTGTTCGCGCCCACCGTGCCGTCCGCGCCCAGCCCGTAAAACAACGCGCGAATCACATTGTCAGGTTCGGTCGAAAATTCGTGGTCCACCGGCAGGCTGGTGTGGGAAACATCGTCGGTGATGCCGACCGTAAAATGGTTCTTGGGTTTGGCAGCAGCGAGATTGTCGAACACGGCCTTCACCATGGCCGGCGTGAATTCCTTCGAGGACAGGCCATAACGGCCACCGACAATCTTCGGCAGCCCTTTCAAACTTCCCCAGCCGTTGGCCATGCCTTCGAGAATGGCCGCCGCGCAATCCTGATACAGCGGCTCGCCCGCCGCGCCGGGTTCCTTGGTGCGATCCAAAACGGCAACCGCCTTGACCGAGCGCGGCAGCGCTTCCACAAAACGTTTGCCGTCGAACGGCCGATACAGCCGCACCTTGATCACGCCAACTTTCGCGCCGCGCTGGTTCAAATGCTCGACCGTCTCATGCACCGCCTCGCAGCCCGAGCCCATAAGCACAATCACGTGTTCCGCGTCCGGCGCGCCGACGTATTCAAACAGTTTGTAAGCGCGGCCAACCTGCTTCGCGAATTCGTCCATCACCTGTTGCACGATGTCCGGGCAGGCGGTGTAAAACGGGTTGCACGCCTCGCGGGCCTGGAAAAACGCGTCCGGGTTCTGGGCCGTGCCGCGCAGCACCGGATGATCGGGCGTCATCGCACGTTTGCGGTTCTCGGCAATCAGCTTGTCGTCAATCAACGCGCGCAAGTCCGCTTCGGTCAGCATCTCAATCTTCTGCACCTCGTGCGAGGTGCGGAAGCCGTCAAAGAAATGCACAAACGGAATCCGCGAGCGCAGCGTGGCCGCCTGTGCAATCAGGGCAAAGTCCGGCGCTTCCTGCACGCTGGCCGACCCGAGCATCGCCCAGCCGGTCGTGCGCACGGCCATGATGTCGCTGTGATCGCCGAAAATCGAGAGCGCATGGGTCGCCACCGCGCGGGCGGTGACGTGAAAGACCGTGGGCAACAGCTCGCCCGCGATCTTGAACATGTTGGGAATCATCAGCAGCAGGCCCTGCGATGCCGTGTACGTGGTGGCGATGGAGCCGGTCTGCAACATGCCGTGAACGGCGCCGACGGCTCCGCCTTCGCTTTGTAATTCCACGATGGAGGGGATGGTGCCCCAGAGGTTCTTTTTGTTTTCCGACGCCCATTGATCACAGAACTCGGCCATGGGTGACGATGGCGTGATGGGGTAAATGGCCATGACCTCGTTGAGGCGATAGGCGACGTGGGCGACGCCTTCGTTGGCGTCCAGTGTAAGTTTTGGTCTTGTGCTCATGTTGATGAAAAATTCAAAGTTATTGCGTCACTAAAATCGCCGGGGCGACGTCGAAATTCGACCGGCCTTGCTCCTCGCCGACGGCCCTGGAATCAAGGTAAGTCCGGGCGATGCGGCAACCCCCACCTATTTTGTCAAAGAAACAACATCCGTTGCTTCGTTCACTTCAATTTCATGGAGCAGAAACAGCAGCCGCCCGTTTCAGGCGTCGGCCTTCAACTCAAAACGTGTATTTCACCGCCAGCGAAATGAGGTGGCGCGTGAACTCGTGGCTGTTTGTCAGCGGCTCTTCACCCGCGGACACCTTGCTGTCCACCCAGTCGTAGGAAAACACGAATTCGGCGCCAAGATTTTTTGTAAAGGCATAGGCCAGCGAAACGTTGGGCGTGTAAATCCAATCATCCCGGGTCACCGGCTTCTCCCAATCGCCGACATAAAGCGTGAATCCCAGGGTTGTGGCAAACTGGTCATTGAACTTGTGCCGCCAGGCGAGGTCAGTCTTGGTGTCCTCGTACATGCTGAAGCTGGAGAACGCCGGCTGCTCGTAGCGCGTGGACTTGAGTGTCATCGTGTCGTTCCCGGTCGGCAGCAGCGTTGCCGAGGCGTCCCAGTAATATCGCAGCCCGTTCCGGTCAAACCCCGCCGGTGTGGCGGAATCCCACTGGCGGATGTCCGGTCCACCGAGAACGGCCAGTTTCAACCAGGTGACGGGACTGCCTTCCACGCCCAGCAGAAAGCGTTGATAGGCGTTTCCGTACGGGCTGTACAGGGTTGTGCCGCCGGCACCGGGAAGCGTGAATTGATCCTGCCGCCCGTAGCGATAACCGGCAACCAGATGGGTTTTCTTTGCCACTTCGTAACCGACATCCAGGCCGCCGTTGAAGTCCTGGCGGTCCACGTAATTCTCATAGCTGAACTGGGCCTTGGACATTTGATAGAGCTGCTCGGTCTTGAAATCATGAATGTAAGCCGTCGCAACCGGGCGGAAAAACCACTTCCCCACCGGCTCGGTCAGGCGAAAGCCATTGCGAAAAATGAAGGCGGCCCGCCGGTCGCGCAGCGGGATGCCGCCGATGGCCGGGATGTCATCCGGGCGGGCGAAGGTCGGCCCTTCCTTGCTGCCGTCAATGTAAGTGGCCGTGTTCACCAGTTCCCAGGTGGCGTCTCCCAATTTGCCCCCGAAATTGAACAGGACGCGATGGGTCACGTAATCTTCGTCAGGAGTCGAATGAAAGAAAACGATCTCCGGCGCGTAACCCAGCGACAGGTTGAAGCCGGAGCACGGTTTGTAGTCCAGGCCGATCTTCGGCAGGATGGTCGTGACGAAGGAGCCTTTGTTTGCCTCGACCGGCTTGAGCCCGGCGGCCTGGGCGGCGGCGACGTTGGCAGCGGTTGGCGCGTTGTCCTGGAGGTAAACGTTGCTGTCGAAGGTTTCCTTGAGCGTCGCCTCGGCTTTGTAGGTCACGTTCGTCAGGTCCGCCCCGGCCTGTGCCGCCGAAAGGACCAGCATGGCCAGCACGATGACGCGCATCCGCCATAAAGATTTACTAAATTGATTAATAAGTTTTGTAGAATTCATTTTCATAATGGTTGGCGAACAAAAAAATTTGAGGGGGGCGGTTCATAATTACGCACTCAATGGGCGAGCTTGATTCCTGCGAGTTTGGTCACGGTCCCGATGTCTTTTGCCTTCTTGATTTCGAACCGGACGGCTGTCCCTTCGGCGTACCGTTTGGCATCGTTGATGATCTTAATCACACTTTGCGGAAGGCCGCTTTGGCACGCCGCCTCCACCGCTTTGTCGCCGAGGGCGAAAGACACGAAAAAGCATCCCTCACACGGAGAGAGATACACAATGTTCCGGTCCTTGTGCTTCAGTCGCAGTGACCAGCCGGCTTTGCGCGAGTAAGAATTCCACTCCTGGACGGTCAAGTTGTGTTCGTCGGCCAACCCGGCCAGCGACCGGTCCCAGAGCACCTTTGCGGCGCCCAAAGCGGCGGCCAATTCAGCGTCTGTGGGCTTTTGCGGTTTGCCAATGAACGCATTGGGAAGCATCGGTGGAATAGCGTTGGATTCGAGTGATTTGCTGCCGGGATCCGAAAGTCCCGGCAGCGTGTTTCGGAGTTTACTGTTTGCCTTTCACCAAGGCGTCCACGACGTGCGGGTCGGCGAGTGTCGAAGTGTCGCCGATTTGTTCGACGGCGTTTTCGGCAATTTTGCGGAGGATGCGGCGCATGATTTTGCCCGAGCGCGTTTTCGGCAGGCCCGGTGCGAACTGGATTTTGTCCGGCACGGCAATCGGCCCGATTTCCTTGCGGACATGGCTGGCCAATTCCTTTTTGAGTTCCTCGCTTTCCTGCACGCCATCCTTGAGCGTGACGAAGGCGTAAAGGCCCTGGCCTTTGATGTCGTGCGGCATCGGCGCCACGGCGGCTTCGGCCACTTTCGGATGGCTGACCAGGGCACTCTCCACTTCGGCGGTGCCGATGCGATGGCCGGAGACGTTCACCACGTCGTCAATGCGGCCCATCAGCCAGTAGTCGCTGTCCTCGTCGAGCCGGCAGCCGTCACCGGTGAAATAGATGTTCGGATACATCGTGAAGTAGGTTTCGATGAACCGGTTGTGGTCGCCCCAGGTGGTGCGCAACATGCCCGGCCACGGTTTGGTGATGCAGAGCTTGCCGCCTTCGTTCACGGCGCACGGCTTTCCGTCGTCGCGCAACACGACCGGTTCGACGCCGAAGAACGGACGGCTGGCGCTGCCGGGTTTGAGCGTGTGCGCGCCCGGCAACGGGGTGATGAGGATGCCGCCGGTTTCCGTCTGCCACCACGTGTCCACGATGGGACAACGGCCCTTGCCGATGACGCGGTGATACCACAACCATGCTTCCGGATTGATGGGTTCGCCGACCGAGCCGAGCATGCGCAAGGTGCTCATGTCATATTTGTTCGGCCATTCTTCACCGAGCCGGATGAGCGAGCGAATCGCCGTCGGCGCCGTGTAAAAGATGGTGACCTTGAATTTGTTGACGATTTGCCAGAAACGTCCGGCGTCCGGGAACGTCGGCACGCCTTCGAACATCAGGCTCGTCGCACCGTTGCAGAGCGGGCCGTAACAGATGTAACTGTGGCCGGTCACCCAGCCGATGTCGGCGGTACACCAGAAAATGTCATCGTCGTGCACATCGAAGATGTATTTGTGGGTGAGGGCGGTTTGCAGGAGGTACCCGGCATTACAATGAACGACGCCCTTGGGTTTGCCGGTCGAACCGGAGGTGTAAAGGATGAACAGCGGGTCTTCGGCGTTCATGGCCACCGGCGGACAATCCGCGGAAGCCTTGGCCATCACATCGTGAAACCAGACGTCGCGGTTCGGCGTCATGTTGCACGGCGTGTCGTTGCGTTTGACAACGATGACCTTCTCGATGGTGGAGGTTTCCTTCAGCGCCTCATCGGCCATTCCCTTCAACGGGATGCTCTTGCCGGAACGCAGCGAGGTGTTGGAGGTAATGAGCAGGCGGCAGGCGGCGTCGTTGATGCGTCCGGCCAGCGCCTCGGCGCTGAATCCGCCAAAGACGACCGAATGAATCGCACCGATGCGCGCGCAGGCGAGCATGACAAGGGGCAACTCGGGAATCATCGGCAGATAGACGGAGACGCGGTCGCCCTTTTTGATGCCGAACGATTTCAGCACGTTGGCGAATTTGCAGACCTGCTCGTGCAACTGCGCGTAGGTCAGTTTGACGACGTCGTTTTCCGGTTCGCCCTGCCAGAGGAGGGCGACCTTGTCGCGCGTTTTGGTTTTCAAATGGCGGTCCAGGCAGTTCACCGTCACGTTGAGCTGGCCGTCTTCGAACCAGGTGTGCTCGACTTTTTTCGCGGCGGTGTCCCAGATGTATTTGCGGCCTTTGGTCGGTTTTTTGATCCATTCGAGCGTGTTGGCCTGTTCGAGCCAGAACCCGTCCGGGTCTTTGATCGAGCGCTCATACATTTTCTTGTATTGCGCGGCGTTGATGTAGGCGCGCTGGACCACTTCCTTGTCGGGCGGAAAAGTCCGGCCCTCCTGCATCAAGGAACTGGTCGAAACGGTTTGAGTTTGCGCGGTCATGATTTGCTCCTTTCTGGTTTTGGTTTAATCGCGGTTTGGGTCAGCCCGACTGGACTTGTTGCCCGCCCAGGTGAGGGCGCCTCAAGGCCATGCAACGGGAATACATTATTTATTACAGTTTCAATCGTGGTCCGCAACTCCGGTTCGACGTCGCGGCGTTGCTCCACCGAAACGGCCAAAGCGCGGTCGCGCAGACCGCCCGCCCATTCCGTGCTGGCCAGCATGACGCCGCCCATCCCGAGGGCGAAATCGCACTCGTCGTTCCCGCCGCAAAATGTCCGCCACGCCAGCGCCCAGCCGCGAACCGCGTTCTCGACATGATAACCGCCGCCGCCGGCGACGAGCAGGGGGCAGTTCAGGCGCAGGAGCCGCTCGGCGATTTCGACGACGACATTGTTGGTCATGCGCAGGTGCGTCAGCGGATCGCCGGCCAGAATGTCCAGGCCGAGTTCCAGCACCAGCACGTCGGGGTTGAATGCGGTCGCCAGCGGAACGGCAACGGCATCAAACGCCGTCAGAAAGGCTTCGTCGTAGGTCTCGGCGGGCAGAGGGATGTTGACGTTGTAACCGCGTCCGGCGCCTTCGCCGATTTCGTCTTCAAAACCGCTCCACGGGAAAAGTGTCTTGCCGTTCTCGTGCAGCGAAATGGTCATGACATCCTTGCGCCGGTAAAACGCGGACTGCACGCCGTCGCCATGATGCGCATCCACGTCAAGATACAGGACCCGTTTGCCGGCGTCCGCCAGTTTCATGCAGGCGAGGGCCACATCGTTAAGGTAACAAAATCCTGCCGCCCGGTCCGCCAATGCATGGTGAAAACCGCCCAACAAGTTGAAGGCGATGTCCGCCTTTTTTTGCAGCAACAAATCGGCGGCGGTAAAGCCTGCGCCGCAGGCCCAGTCGCCACATTCGAACATGTCCTTGAATACCGGCGTGTCCACCCCGCCGATGCCCATGCCCAAACCCTCCACGGTCAGGTCGCCGCTGGCGGCGTGCTGCAATTCATGGAGGTAAGGCGCGGTGTGGAATTGTTTCAGTTCCGCCAGGGTTGCCCGCCGTGGCGAAACCTCAAAGCGGTTTTCATCGCCGAGTAATCCGAATGATTTCAACCGGAGACGTGTGAGGCCGGCGCGCTGGCTTTTGAAGGGGCATTCGGGCGGGTAGCTCAACGCCTCGACTTCCGGCGAATAGAGAAAGGCCAGTTTACGGTCGCTCATGGTCAAAACTCCGCCTGATGGCGGAAAGGATGGTGATGCAGCTTCGCGCGCCGAATCCGGAAAATGGATTCCCGGCAGGGTGCCGGAACGGCCTCTTCGCTTTGTCCGTCTCAATATGTTTGCGTCTTGAGATCATCGCCATCCTGTCCGGTTTCGTTTCCCGTCCGGGAAGCGTGACCGGCGACCAGTTGTGATGCCATTTCGCCCGGCGGAGAGCTTGCTTCCGCCGGCAAACCTGACCTGCGCCTCGAGGCGGGATGAGCCCGCGTGGCCCCGGCTTCAGAGCGGTGCCCCAGCCGATCGGCTGGTCCGCTTTGTCTGTTCCAAGGGTGCGAATGGCCCACCCGTCAGGTTTGTCAAAACAAGCTAACGGCTTGGAAACGAAGTGGCTTAACCATTTTTGCTAATTGTTTGATTTTTTTTGGGCGGATGTTTTAACACGGCCTGTCGATGAGTCAGTTCCGCGCTTCGGAATCTCTTTGTCGGAGGGCGGCGCCCAGCGGTTCGATGTGGACGAGCACGTCGCTGACGGCGGGTTTGGCGTCGCGGATTTTGTCCTTCACGGCGTGGGCGATTTCGTGCGAGCGGAGCACGGTCATTTGCGGGTCCACTTCCACGTGCATGTCCACGAAATACTGATAACCCACCTTGCGAACGATGCATTTTTCAACGCCACCCACGCCGGGTGTGGCCTTTGCAATCTGTCGAATTTGGTCAATGATTTCGCGCCCGGGTGCGGCGTCCATGAGTTCATTGAGTGCCGGACGGAGCAAATGCCAGCCGTTCCAGGCGATGACCCCCGCCGCCGCAATGGCCGCCACGTCGTCGGCGGCCTCAAAACCCTTGCCGCCGATAAGCGACACGCTGATGCCAATGCCGGCGGCCACGGACGTGATGGCGTCGCTGCGATGATGCCAGGCGTCCGTGCGCACGGCGGAACTGTCCACCGCCTTGCCTTCGCGCGAAACAAACCGGAATAAAATTTCTTTCACCACCACCACCACGACCAGCACGATGAGCGTGAACGGCGCCGGCGCCGGGTGCGGTTCCCTGATTTCGCCGAACGCCTTGAGCGCAATCCATAGGGCCGCCCCCAACAACATCGCGGCAACGATGGCGGAGGCAATCGGCTCGGCCTTGCCGTGGCCATAGGGATGGTCTTCATCCGCCGGTTCCGCCGCGACGATGACTCCGCGCCAGACGATGAGCGAACTGAACACGTCGGCGAATGACTCAACAGCATCGGCGACCAGGGCGTGCGAATGGCCGACGATGCCCGCCGCGAGTTTGGTGCCCGAGAACACGACGTTCACGGCCATGCCCGCGAAGGTGGCGCGCAAACTGCGTTGGAGGCGGGTCAGTGGCACGGGGAAGGATATGGCACTGCCGCACAAAAATGAAGCGCGAACAAATTGCGACCGTAAGTTTCAGCTTGGGCAGAAACAAGCAAGCCCCATGTAGCGGAGCGCAACCTGAAGGTTGCGACGACAGGTTGCGCTCGATTCTGCGCCCGTTTTCGGGCGCGCGTGCAATATCCGGCATCATCGCGGCGTTGCCGTGCGATTACTGCAATTCTGCCGCGCCCGCAAGCGACTGGCTATGGCATCAGCATCACGCGGTAGAAGTTCTGCGCTCCGCCAATCGGCGTCTCGATGATCGTGTCCGCACCCACCGCCATGACCGGGCTGCCCACGCTCCCCCACGAAGCTGCTCCGCCCAAGGCCGCACTGGATTGCAGTTGATACATCTGTCCATTAACGGACGAGAAGTCGATGGTGACATTTCCGCCCGAAACGCCGATGGATTGAATGGCGGGCACCAAGGATGCATCCAGCGGCACCAGGACGAAGTCCATCGCGCCGGGATTTCCCTGACCATCCTCTAGATTAACCAGGATCAGCTCATACATTGCGCCGGGCGGCAAAGGCTGCGGATTTAACATCACCGCTGCGCCACCCATATTGATAGGCCCGGGATTGATAAGCGGATACGTGGCGAGCGGATTGCGCGTGCCGCCGTTGATCATCTGGTCCAAACCCGGCGGAGTGTTGTAGTATTCAACGCTGCCATCACCCATCATCACCGAGCCCGGATAGAAATCGTTATCCAGGACCAGCACCGGGTCGCCCAACAGGTGATAATTGACCTGGACGGGCGTGCCGATGACGGTGGTTCCGTTCAGCCAGTTCATCGCCCAGATCGGCGGCGGGCCTTTGCCGGGCATTTCGAACCCGACATGGCTGATTCCTCCGGGCGGAATGGTCAAGCCACCCGACCACTGAAGAACGGTATCGCCGGCGGCGTCGAAGGAGGTGCTGAAGTTGGCCCACGGCGGCGCGGAAAAGTACCAGGTGATCAAGTGCGCGCCTTTCAGGATGATTTGAATGCCGGTGGCGGTGGTTGGAGTATTGTTGACGACGTCTTTGTTGATGCCCGTGACTGGAAACTTCCAGACCGCTTTGGCCAGATCCAGTTGCGTGCCGCTGCGCGGATCATCGAGCGGCGTCCAATTGATCCCGTTGGTTCCAAACACAGCCGCGTCCTGGAAATGTGTGGTGGAGGTTTTCCACCCGAAGACGTCGGCGGCGTTGCCCGGGCTCGGGAGATAGCTGACCGTCACCCAGTAAGTCTTATTGGCGGTAAAGGGTCCTCCATCCTGGACAAAACAGGAGGGCACGAAGGGGAAAAAGCTGTATAGCCAGATATTGGTGTCACTGCCAACCAGCCCGGGGGCGGGCGGGCTCGGATTGTAGAAGTTTTCCTGCACACCGGATTTAAAGAGGCTGTACTGGTAACGCAGCGCGTCGCCCGGGGTTTGAGGCGGAGAGAACACCATGGTGCACAACTGCGAGCCTGGATGGCTGTAAGGACTATTGCCAGGTGACGCCGGCACATCGCTCCAAAGGGTTACCTGGAAAAGCGCGTTGGTGTCCACCTGGTCGTTGAGCCATGAACCCCATATCGTGAACCCGCTGATCGGGCCGCTGATCCGGCAGGGGAAATCGTCGCCGACCATCGCGGGCGTCAAGGCCCAAACGTCCAGGCCGTTGTTGGATGTGTCTGGCGGCTGGATGACCCCACCCAAGGCAGGATCGCAATCGGAGTTGGGCGGGCCGCTGTTGATACGGAAGGCGAAATCAACCGGCGCGGGAACACTCGCCGTCACGAGTGGGTTGAACAGTGGCTGCCAGGGAACCAACAGGTTCGCCGAATTCGGGTCCACTTTCCCCCACACCCCGGTGTCGCCCCAGTGATTCGTGGAGGTCTTCCAGCCCCATTGCCAGTAGGCGGCGGGTGGCGAGAGGGAGGCGATCGAAACCCAGTAAACCGTGCCCTGGCCTTGCTGGCAGAAGGGATTCGTGGGAAACAGATCGAAGCTGTAAAGCCAGACCACACTTTCAGGTGATAGTGTGTGGGTGGTGGGATCGTAGAAGTGCTCCGTCCCGGTGCCCGCAGGCGTGGGTGGCAGGTAGTCACCCGGGTTGTACGTCTGTGACCATAACCGTATTAATGGCTGGCTGAATCCGTTGGGTCCCTTCGGGGCATCGCTCCAAATGCTCACCACGAACGTGTTCGCTCCCGGAGGCATGTCGTTATTAAAAGATGCCCAGAATTGAATGTTGGTGATCGGTCCGACAACCGTGCATTGGAAATCGTCAGCCAGCGTCAGAAGCCCGTTGGCCACATTCGGTGAAGTGGCACTCACATCCAGCCCAAATCCACTCAGCAGATCAGGAGACTGCACCCATTTATTCGTCGGTGTTGGCGATGGCGGAGGAGGTTGATTGGTTGTCGTCAAAGCGAAGGCGAGGTCCAGACTTCTCGTTGGGGTCTGGGGACTGGATAACTCCTGCCAATCTCCCAGGGGAGTGGTTCCCGTAACCGGATCCATGTGCCCGAACACCGCGTCGTCGTTGTAATGGACTGCGGCGGTCCTCCAGCCAAATGCCACGACATTCGTTCCCGCAGTCACCGACAGCCAGTAATTCGTGGGGGCGGCAGCCGTTCCTTGTTGCACAAACAGCCCATTTGGCTGCGCCGGGTCCGGATAAAAATTGTACTGCCAGACAATATTGTCGTTGCCCATGATGCTGCCCGCAGGAAACGGGTCTGGATCCCAGAATTGTGAGGGCGCCCAACTCACTGGCACCCTTTTATAGTGTCCGGGAATTGCCCCGCCGGGCTGAAAGGTCTGGCTCCAAAGCAATGAACCGGGACGACTGGGGTTGCCTGGAGTGGCGGGTACGTCGGACCAGAAACCCAGCGTGATCGGCATATCCGGGATGTTCGCGGTAGCCGTGTCTCCCAGCCACGAAGCCCAGATGTGAATGTCGGTGATGGGACCGGTCAGGGTGCAGGGGAAGTCGTCGGCCAAAATAAGCGGCAGGCCGGCCCCGCTGCCGGCGGGTGGTTGGGCCGCCAGGATATTATAGCTGGCGGTGGTAAGGTCCGGCGGCTGAACATATTTGGTGGCGTTGGTATTGGGCCAATCGGCCCTTGCCGTCATTGCTGCCAGGACCACGCATAACATGGCTGTGGCCGCAAATGACATCATGACTGTGACAAACGATTTTTTTGTGGGAAACGATCTGTTCATAACGCTCCTCTGCTCTGGTTGAAGGTTGCTTTTCCCCTGCCGGATCGGTGTTGATCGTGCTTCACAAAACCTGACCCGTTTTGCGCCCCTCGAACGGTCAAACTTCGGCCGCAGGCCCAAGACTGACAACAAGTGAGACATCTACTCTCCTTCTTTGAAGGATTCGACATACTTAACATCAGGAGCCGTGAAGCCGTCAAGCGCAAAAGGAGAAATCATTTTCACACCGGCTCCACCCGCAACTGCGATGAATCGGGAACAGGCTGCCCGGCACGCCCCGCTTCAAATCATGTGGCAAAACATTCCGTCGCGGAGCTTTGGCTCGAACCAGGTGCTTTTCGGCGGCATGATGCCGCCGGCGTCCGCAATCGCCATCAAATCCTCAAGGTTCACCGGGAACAGGGAAAACGCGCAGGCGGCTTCGCCGCTGTTCACGAGCTTTTCCAATTCCGCAGTCCCGCGAATGCCGCCGACAAAATGGATCCGCTGGCTTTTGCGCGGATCGGTGATGCCGAAAACCGGCTCCAACACGTTTTTTTGGAGCAGGGTCACGTCGAGTTTTTCCAGCGGGTCGTTGGTCGCCAACAATTTTTCGCGAAAGATCAGCGTATGCCATTTGCCGCCCAGGTAAAGACTGACATCGTGGCTCCGGGCAGGCGAGGCCGCGTCGTTTGAATCAATGGCAAAAACGGCACCGAGGATTTCCAGCACCTGTTCCGGGGTCCAGCCGTTCAAATCCTTCAACACGCGGTTGTAGGGCAGAATTTGCATCCGGTCATGCGGAAAAATCACGGTGAGGAATTGTCCGCTGTGGCCCGCGCCTTTGCGGCTTTGAAAAACGCGCGCCGCGGCCGCGCTGCGATGGTGGCCGTCAGCGATGTAAAGCGCCGGAATCTTCGCGAACTCGGTTTCGATGAACCGTATTTCCTTCGCGTCGTGAATCGTCCACGACGAGTGCCGCACGCCGTCTTTGGCGGTGAAATCAATCTCCGGATTCTCGGAGGTTTTTTTGGTGATGAATTCGTCAACCGTCTTTGGGGCGCGACAGGCCAGGGAAACCGGGCCGGTTTGGGCATTCAGCGTTTCGATGTGCCGCGCCCGGTCGTCCTCCTTGTCCGGGCGCGTGAGTTCGTGCTTTTTGATGAGCCCGTCCAGGTAATCCTCGCAACTCGCTGCGGCCACGAGGCCGGTTTGCGAATGCCGGCCCATGATCTGCCGGTAAAGATAAAAGCATGGCTGCGGGTCCTGCCGCAGCGAGCCGTCCCGGATGAGTTTTTGAAAGTTTTCCCGGCCCTTCGCATAAACCTCCGGTGCGTAAACGTCTGTGCCTTTTGGCAGGTCAATCTCCGGTTTGCTGACATGGAGAAAACTCAACGGATTCCACCCAGCCATTTCGTGCGCTTCCTCCGACGACATCACGTCGTAGGGCAGTTCGCAGATTTTCTGCGCGAGTTCCGGTTTGGGTCGCAACGCGGCGAAGGGTTTGACCGTGGCCACCAGACGGCAGGGGGGTGCGGGTGCCGGCGTGTCCGGTGCGGATGGAACGAGTTTCAGTGCCTTCGCTTTCATGCTGGCCAAAGACAACGGCAATCGCTCCGGAAAGCCAAGCCCATTTTCAAGCGTTGCGGCGTGTGAAACAAATCACGGAGAATTTAGTGCTTGCCACCGGCTTTTTTGTGACTATCCTTCGCGTTCCTGATTTGGAATTTTATGGCACGAATTTGTGAATTGACCGGCAAAGGCCCGATGAAGGGCAGCATCATCTGGCGCAGTGGCAAGCCCAAGAAGCAAGGCGGCATTGGCACGCACATCACCGCCATTACCAAACGGCGTTTCATGCCGAATTTGCAGCGCGTGAAGGCCGTGTTGCCCAGCGGCGAAGTGCGTTACATGCGCGTCGCCGCCAGCGCGCTCAAAAAAGGTCTCATCACCAAGGCGCCAAAACGCACCTGGAAGAAGCCCGAAGCGGCCAAAGCCTGATTTGCCCCGCAGAAGGTTGCCTCGTTGTACACGGCGGGAACCTGGTTGTGCGCAGGGCGTTGGTCAGCGAAGGCGTCATGGTTATGCGGTTCCTTTCATCATTGAAACCGGTTCGCGCCGCACTGGTCGCATTGCTGACTGTCTCCATTTCTATGAACGCTGACAGCGCACCTTCCAAACAATTCCTCGTTTATTTCGGCACCTACACCGGAAGCAAGAGCAACGGCATCTACGTTTCCCGCTTTGACACCGCGTCGGGCGAATTGAGCACGCCCACGCTGGCTGCCAAATCCGTCAATCCCGCGTATGTCGCCATTGACCCCAATCACCGATTTCTTTTTGCCGTAAACGAAACCGATCACTTCATTGGCCTGGCTGGCGGTTCGGTGACGGCATTCCGGCTGGACGCGTCCACGGGCAAACTGGGATTTCTGAACCAACAGCCCTCGGGAGGCACCAGCCCCTGCCACATCACCGTGGATGCCACCAGTAAATATGTGCTCGTGGCAAATTACAATAGCGGCAGCGTGGCGGTTTTTCCGGTGCAAACCAACGGTTTTCTCGGCCCGCCGACGGCGGTGATTCAACATCATGGCTCCAGCGTCAACCCGCAACGGCAGGCCGGCCCCCACGCCCATTGCATCGCCATGGACGCCGCAAATCATCGGGTGTTCGCCTGCGACCTCGGCTTGGACAAGGTGATGATTTACCGGCTCAACGAAACCAACGGCGCACTCACGGCAAACGAAACTCCGTGGGTCGAATTAAAGCCCGGTTCCGGGCCGCGCCACATCGCCTTTGGCCCCGACGGACGGCGTGCTTACGTCATCAATGAAATAGGCTCCACCCTGACGGCATTCGATTACAACCAGGAAAGCGGCGCGCTGAAGGAGATTCAAACCGTTTCCACGCTGCCGGAGGATTTTCACGGAGTTAACACGTGTGCCGAGGTGGCCGTCCATCCTTCCGGCAGATTTGTTTACGGTTCAAACCGCGGTGATGACAGCATCGCCGTGTTTACCGTGGACGAGCCAAGTGGCCGGCTCGGCTTTGTCGAACGTCAATCAACCCGTGGCAAAGTCCCGCGCTGTTTTGCGATTGACCCGACCGGCCAATACTTGATTGCCGCCAACCAGGATTCCAACAGCATCGTGGTCTTCCGCATCAACGCCCAAACCGGCCGATTGACCTGGACCGGCCAAACTCTCGAAGTCGGGAAACCGGTGTGCGTCGCTTTCCTTCCGCTGGAAACGGCAATGCCTTGACGGCGTGAAGGGTCCTCCTCGTTTCTTTATTTTCCCGCCAGGCCCGCGCGGCGTTTGATGTCGGCCACGTCGGCCTTTTCGACAAATGTGACCAGGTCATGCCAGAGCGGGCTGAATCCGAACCCGCCGTCCTTCATTTCCGCAATGGCCGCCGGTTTGGTCCAGCCGCAGACGACAATGCGATACATCGCGCACATCATGCCGGTGCGGTCCGCGCCGCGTTCGCAATGCACAAACGCGGGAAGGTTGTTGGTGTCCGTGACCACCTTCAGGAAACGCACCACGTCCTCCTCTTCACCGTGCCACGGTTCCGTTTCAAAGCGCACGCTCTTCAAGCCGGTGCCGGCCACCTTGTCCTTGTCCGAGTGCCACGCGCGCAGGTTGATGACGGTTTTGATGCCCATCGCCTTCAGATGCGCCATGCCTTCGGCCGTCGGCTGCGCGCCGCGATAAAGATTCGTCGTGACTTGAAAACAGTTATTGATCCCGGCCACCTCGATTTTCTGCGCCCAGTTCGCAGGGCGATTTGCGGGTTCCTGGGCCGTGCCCGCGGCTGTCGCAGCAAGAAAGGCCACCATTGCGGCGGCCCGAAAAATTTTCCCACGGCGATTCATTTCATTTTCCCTTGAACCGGTGCATCTGCGCGCGTTTGAGTTCGCGGTCGGATTCGCGCTGTTTCAAATCCTCGCGCTTGTCGAACTGTTGTTTGCCCTTGCCGACGGCCAGCGCGACTTTCACCTTGCCGTTCTTCCAGTAAAACGCGAGCGGCACCAGCGCGTGGCCTTTCACGGCGGCCAGGCTGAAGAGTTTCCGGATTTCCGATTTGTGCAACAGGAGTTTGCGCGGCGCCTTGGGCTGATGGTTCTGCAGGTTGCCGTGCGAGTATTCGTCAATGTGCGCGTTGTAAAGCCAGACCTCGTCTTTTTCCACCCGCGCGAAGGCGTCGGCGATCTGCCCCTTGCCCGCGCGCAGCGATTTGACCTCCGTGCCGTGCAACACGATGCCCGCCTCGAACGTTTCGAGGACGTGATAATCGCGCCGCGCCTTGTGATTGGTCACGATGTCAGCCATGACCAAAGGTTAACCGCGGATGACGCGGATTTCACGGATTAAAAAGCAAACGAGGCAAAAACTGTCAAAGAGGCTTTTGTCCCGGGTTGAAAACAAAAAGCCGGAAGCAATTTCCGGCTTTGAGAAACTCTAAAAAATCCGCGCTGTTCGATGCAATCCGCGGTTGAAATTTTACTTCTTCCTGCGTTTCTTGGGTTGCGGGCGGACCAGCTCGACCGGCTCCGGCATTTCCCAGCCGATTTTTTCCTCGATGATTTCGCGCAACGCGATGTCCGCCGCGCCGAGGTTCGCTATGTCGGTCACCAGCGGCCGGCTCAGGCCGCCGCCGCCGGAATTAAGCTGGCGCACGCGCCGCGAAATGAGGTTGACGAGGACGTTCGGGTTCCCAACTTTTTCGGCGGCCCTTTTGCAAAGTTCAGCGTTCACAATTCTTTTTGACAAACAGAGTTGGAAATACTAATTGCCAGTGCCGCCCTATGCAACAAGAAAATTTGGCCTTTCTGGAAACGAATTTGATGCTATTTTGCGGTCAAATTGAATGAAATGGAGCAAACGATGAAAACACGCGCGTTGGGAAAACAGGGATTGGTGGTTTCAACCGTGGGTTTGGGCTGCATGGGCATGTCGGAATTTTATGGCGCTCGCGATGACCGGGAATCCATCGCCACCATCCACCGCGCGCTGGATTTGGGCGTGACGTTCCTCGACACCGCGGACGTCTATGGACCGTACCTCAACGAGGAACTGGTCGGTCGGGCCATTCAAGGCTGCCGCGAGAAGCCGATTATCGCCACCAAATTCGGCATCGTGCGTGATCCGAAAAATCCCAACGTCCGCAGCGTCAGTGGCAAACCCGATTACGTCCGGTCTTCCTGCGAGGGCAGCCTGCGCCGGTTGAAGGTGGACACGATTGATTTGTATTACCAGCATCGCGTGGACCCGGACACGCCCATCGAAGAAACCGTCGGCGCCATGGCGCAACTGGTGAAGGAAGGCAAGGTGCGTTACCTCGGCCTGTCCGAAGCCGGCGCGCAAACAGTCCGTCGCGCCCACGCCGTCCATCCCATCACCGCGTTGCAAAACGAATATTCCCTCTGGACGCGCGATCCCGAGGACAAAATTCTGCCGACGTGCCGGGAGCTGGGAATTGGCCTGGTGGCCTACAGCCCGCTGGGCCGCGGCTTTCTCACCGGCCGGTTCAAAAAATTTGATGACCTGCCTGCCGACGATTACCGCCGGGTTTCGCCACGGTTTCAGGGCGAAAATTTCCAGCGCAACCTTGACCTCGTCAAACAACTTGAAGAACTGGCAGTGCAAAAACATTGCACGGCGTCGCAACTCGCACTCGCGTGGGTTCTGGCTCAGGGCAATGACATCGTCCCCATTCCCGGCACCAAGCAACGGAAATATCTCGAAGAAAACGTTGCAGCGGCGGAAATCAAACTGACCGGCAAAGAACTGGCGCAAATCGCCGAAGTCGCGCCCGTCGGTGTCGCTGCCGGCCCGCGCTATCCGGAACACATGATGCACATGATTGGCCGGTAAAATTGAAGGTAGGGACAGCCCGCCGGGCCGTCCGCGGACGGCTCGGCGATGTAGAGTATCAGAACATCGGTAACAGTGTTTCAGGACATGGGTAACACCGGATATTGTCTGGTCCATGCCTTGGATCAATACCGAACCGATGGAACAGAAGATTGCTTTTATAACCCGTGCGCTGAGCGCTCACCGTGGTCAGTTCACCCGTTTATGTGAGGAGTTTCGTATTTCGCGCAAGACTGGTTATAAGTGGCTGGGGCGTTATCAGGCTGGGCACAGTTTAACTGCATTAGCGGAGCGTTCGCGTCGGCCGCACGAGAGTCCTCGGCGGATCGCGACCTCACTGGAGGAGCGGATTTTGCGGTTGCGCTCGCCCGATGGGTGGGGGGCGCGGAAGATTGCCCAACTGCTCTGGGAAGCAGGTGTGCGGGTGTCAGTGGCCACCGTTCATCGCACGCTTCTGCGCCGTGGGGCGGTACATCCGATTGATCAGCATGGGCCGGCACCGGGTCGTTTCCAACGGCCAGCCCCCAATGACCTGTTCCAAGCTGATTTCAAGGGGCCGATGGGGCGCGTGGGAGCCAAGGATGAGCCCTTAACGATGCTGGATGATCACAGCCGCTTTGCCTTGGGCGTATTTGCTTTGCGTGATCACAGATTGGAACGGGTGCAGGACTGTTTCATCGGTGTGTTTGAACGGTATGGATTGCCGCGCCAACTGTTATTGGACCACGGTACGCCCTGGTGGAATGGTCACAACGGTTGGGGTATTTCCCGCTTATCGGTATTTTTTATCCAGCAAAACATCGAATTAATATTTGGCCAGGTCAGACACCCTCAGACACAGGGTAAAATCGAACGTTTTCATCGCACACTGGCGCGCAGCATGATCCACCAGGGCCTGCCCGAGCGCTGGGAACAGTGGCAGGGGCGTTACGACGGCTTTGTGGAACGCTATAACCAGGTCCGTCCACACGAAGCGCTGGCGATGCAGCGACCGGCCCAACATTACCGTCCCAGCACACGACCTTACCAGCCGCGGGTAGCCCGGTGGCTTTATCCGGCAGGAGTTGAAGTGGGCTCGGTGGATGGTGCCGGAACCGTGCGCGTTGATGGCCATCGCTATTTTGTTTCTGAAGCGTTGGTGCACCAGGAAGTGGCACTGGAGCCAGTCGGCGATCACGTGCTGGTGCGTTTCCGAAACATGTATATTCGAGAATTGAACCTTCTGCGAAACTCAACCCTGCCTTTCGTATTTCCAGTCCGATACCTCTCGGCGGAAGTGTTACCCATGTCCTGAAACACCTGTTACCCATCTCTTGACAACTGAACATCGCCGAGGCGTCCCTACCATTGAAAATGAGGAATCCACGCGAAAACCCGTTGCTTGCGCCGACGCGTTTTTTTTTCTAAAACAAACCGGCATGTCCGCAACGACCCAATTCAATTTGCCGCAATTTCTCGCCACGCGCACCGAGGCCGTCAATCGCGCGCTCGACAAGTTTTTGCCGTCCGAGAAAACCAAACCCGCGACCATCCACAAGGCGATGCGTTACTCGCTCTTTGCCGGTGGCAAACGGATGCGTCCAGCACTTTGCCTCGCCGCCGCGCAGGCGTGCGGCGGACGCGAAGCCGACGCCCTGCCGCTCGCGTGCGCCGTCGAGTGCATCCACACCTATTCGCTCATCCACGACGATTTGCCGGCGATGGACAATGACGATTTCCGCCGCGGCAAGCCGACCAACCACAAGGTCTTCGGCGACGGCATCGCCGTGCTCGCGGGCGACGCGCTGCTGACGCAGGCGTTTGAAATTGCCGCACAGGCCAAAGGCTGGCCGCGTTATTCGCATCGCGATTTGATTTTGGAAATTGCGAAGGCCTCCGGCTCGTTGCAATTGGTTGCCGGACAGGTGGCGGATCTGGAGGGCGAAGGCAAAAAAATCTCCGCCAGCGAACTGCGTTATATTCACGAGCGCAAGACCTCTGCGTTGCTGTGCTGTTCCGTGCGGCTGGGCGGCATGAGCGCCAACTGCACTTCCGCGCAACTCCGCGCGCTTACGGACTTCGGCTATCACGTCGGCCTCGCGTTCCAGGTGATTGACGATATTCTGGACGTGACGCAGACCAGCGAGCAGCTCGGCAAAACGGCGGGCAAAGATACGAAATCGCAAAAGGCAACCTACCCGGCAATAGTGGGTCTGGAAAAATCGCGGAAGATTGCCGAGAACCTGACGGCCAAAGCCTTTGCCGCATTAAAAACTTTCAAAGGCAAAGCCGTCGCGCTCGAGGCCCTAGCGGAATTTCTATTGAAGCGGGATAGATAAACTTCCCATGGTGTTTTTGTATCTCATCGGCGGCTTTTACACACTTTGCGCAATTATTTGGGCAGTTGGCACCGAGCTACTGGTTCAATTCAGTTCGTGATGCAACGCGCGCTTTCCACGAACGGACTAATTTTCTATGCTGCCGCACAACTAATGCGACCGCGCGTAAAAATCTGCTGCATCAAATCGCCGGCGGAGGCGCGGCTGGCCATCGCGCACGGCGCGTCGGCGTTGGGTCTGGTTTCCTCCATGCCCAGCGGGCCGGGCGTGATTGACGAGGCAACCATCGCGCGCATCACCGCCGTGGTGCCGCCGCCCATCGCCACGTTCCTGCTGACTTCGCGGCGCGACGCCGAAGAAATCATCGCGCAACAGCGGCGTTGCCGGACGAACACGTTGCAGCTTTGCGATTATGTGGAGTTGTCCGTTTATGCGCGGCTGCGCGCGGCGTTGCCCGGCATCGCGCTCGTGCAAGTGATTCATGTAACCGACGAAGAATCGTTGATGAAGGCACAGAAGGCGGCGGAGCATGTAGACGCGCTGTTGCTCGATTCAGGTAATCCGGCGCTGGCCGTGAAGGAACTGGGTGGCACAGGCCGCGTGCATGACTGGAGCTTGAGCCGCCGCATCCGCGACGCGGTGCCGAAACCGGTATTTCTCGCGGGTGGTTTGCGCAGCTCGAACGTACAGGAAGCCATCGCCGCCGTGCAACCGTTCGGCCTCGACTTGTGCAGCGGCGTGCGCACGAACGACGTTCTGGACGAGCAAAAGTTGCGGAGTTTCTTTGAAGCTGTCAATGCCGCGCCCGCCGCCGGTTGAGGCGCGACCTCTTTGTCGCCGCCAAATCAGTTTCCTGACCACCTGTATTCGTATCCGTCGGGCGGTTCGTATTTGACCGGAAATCCGTCGCCACCCGTCACGCCGTTCCAGTAAATTTTGATGTAACTCACGTGGCCGTCCACAAAACTCATCACATTCCGGGCGTCCGGGAATTGCAGCGGCTGTCGGCGGTCGTGGCTGCTCAAGCCGATGCCGCCGGAATCTTCCCCGATGAGTTCGGTCCGGGCCGGCTCGCGCACGGAGCTGAAGGGCTTCTGCGCCATGTCCAGTTCGTTCGTGTCGTCATTGAACACGCCGCCGTTGAACCAGTAGCTGGAAAAATGCGTCCAAGGCAGATTGCAAAAGCCCCGGCAGTTGAACGGGCCGAAAATCCACTCACCAATCGGGCCGGACAAATCAAAATCGTCGGCGGCACAGACGAAGACTGCGTTGCTGGACGACGCGTTTCCGGCCTGACCCAAATACGGCAAAATATTTTCCTTGTAGGCAAAATAGATTTCGTTGGTGTAGTAGGCGATGGCATCGCCGTGTTCGTCCGCATACAGATGGACGGCCAGATTGATTTGCCGGACGTTGCTGGTGCACGCGGCACGTTTGGCGGACGATTTGGCCCGGCTCAATGCCGGCAAAAGCAACGCTGCGAGAATGGCGATGACGGCAATGACAACAAGCAGCTCAACCAATGTGAATGCTGGTTTCGTTTTCATTCGCTCCACTCGCCGGTTTGCAAGTACGGCTTGAGCTTTTCCTTGAGCGTTTCGCGTCCGCGATGAATGAGCGATTTGGTGGCCGAAAGCGAGCAGTCCAGAATTTTGGCGATCTCCTCGTAGCTTAAATCCTCCTGCCGGCAGAGCAGAATGGCCGTGCGCTGGTTCTCCGGCAGTCCTGCCAGCGCCTCCTCGATTTTCTGCGCGAGTTCGCCGTGCAACAGTTTTTCCGGCGGCGCGATTTGCGATTTGTCCTCGTATTGCCGGTGCGGCTGGCCCTCGTGTTCGGCATGGGATTCCTCGATGGATTCGGCGGGATGCCGCGAGCGGCGGCGGAGTTCGTTCAAGCACAGGTTGCGCGCGATGGTGAAGAGCCACGTGGAAAACTTCGCCGTCTGCCGGTAGCGGCTCCGGGATTTGTAAACCTGCAGGAAAACCGTTTGCGCCAGGTCCTCGGCCTCGATTTCGTCGCGCAGCGAACGGAAGATGAAGTTCAGCACCGGCTGCTTGTATTTGTCCACCAGTTCGGCAAACGCCGCGCGGTCGCCGCGCTTCACGCGCAGCATCAGGGCGGCATCAGGATCGGGCTGGACTGGCATCGCACGCAAAGTGTAACAAACCCGCTGCTCACGGAAAGCGCAGCGTGAATTGGATTAATGGATTAATGGATTAGTGGATTTTCCCAACAATCCAACAATCCAGTAATCCAACAATCCGACATGCCAATACTTCAGCGCTCCAACCCGTCACGGCATTTCTTGCTTTCGATGTGTTTTGCCCGCAATTTGTGCGTTCGTGCAGGACCTGCTCAAAAAAATCGAGGCTGACGCCAAAGCGCGTCTGCCATTGCCGCCGAACGCCGACACAGCGGAAAAGCTCGCGCGCTACAAGGGGTTTCTCAAGGTGGAAACGCACCGGCTCAAACTGCTGCACCGTTCCGGCAGCAGCGGGCGTGAGATTTGCCAGGGCCGCGCGGCGATGCTCGACGCGTTGCTGCGGCATCTCTGGGAAACGGCCCGGGGCAGCTTGTCGCCGCAGGCGCAAAAGGAATTTCCACCGCTGGCGCTGGTCGCCATCGGCGGTTATGGGCGCGGCGAGTTGAACCCGCACAGCGACATTGACTTCATGTTCTTGCACGACGGCCAGATTGCGGCGGGCAAACCGCTGCCGTATCTGTCCAGGCTGATTGACGGCGTGTTGTATCCGCTGTGGGACATCGGCCTGAAGGTCGGGCACGCCGTGCGGAGCATTGACGATTGCGTGAACGTGGCGAACTCGGACATGCAATCAAAAACGTCGCTCATCGAAGCGCGGTTCATTGTCGGCGAGCAGGCGCTGTTCGCCAGGTTCCAGAAAACGCTCGTGAACAAATGCGTCGCCGGCTACAAGGATAAATACATCGCGATGCGGCTGGAGGACCAGGCGACGCGGCGCGCCAAGTTCGGCAATTCTGCGTGCATGCAGGAGCCGAACATCAAAAACGGCTGCGGCGGCCTGCGCGATTTCCAGAACCTGTTGTGGATGGCGTTTTTCAAATACCGCGCGCGCTCCTTGCGCGAACTGGAGCAGCAGGAATTTGTCGGCGACGCCGAGCGCCGGCAACTGGAGGCCGCGTATGATTTTCTGCTGCGCGCGCGGACCGAATTGCATTACCACGTCAACCGTCCGCTCGACGTACTGGGCAAGAACCTGCAGCCGGCTGTGGCGCACAATCTCGGTTACGGCGACCGCTCACCGAGCAAGCGCATCGAGAAATTCATGCGCGAGCTTTACACCCACATGCGCAACATCTTCCTCATCACGCGCACGCTGGAACAGCGCATGGCGCTGCGGCCCGCGGGGCAGGGTCTGCTTTCGCTCCGCGCCTGGCTGCCCCAGCGGCGGCGCGAACCGGAAATCGTGGACGGGTTCAAATTCATCAACGGCGAAATCCACGCCGCGACCAGCCGCATTTTCCGCGACTCGCCGCGCCGGCTCATGCGCGTGTTTCTGCACGCGCAACAGCGGCGATTGACGCTGCATCCCGACCTCGCGCAACTCATCCGCAACCAGCTCTCGCTCGTGGACCGCGACTTTTTGAACGACGAGCAGGTGGCGGAAACATTTCTGACCATTCTTGACCGGCGCGGCGAAGTTGCGCCCATTCTGCGCGCGATGCACGAGGTGAATCTGCTCGGCAAATACTTTCCCGAATTTGGCAGGCTCACCTGCCTGGTGCAGCACGAGTTTTACCATCAATACGCCGCCGACGAACACACGCTGGTTTGCCTGGAGCAACTGGACCGGGTTTGGGAGGCCAAAGACGACCCTTACAAAAGTTACGCGCCGCTCTTTCTGGGCCTCGAACGCCCGAGACTGCTCTATCTGGCGTTGCTGTTGCATGACGTGGGCAAGGCGGAACACCACGGCCGGGGGAAGCATCCTGAAGCCAGCGCCGCGCTGGCGCGGCGCGCCGCCAAACGGCTCCGTCTCGACAGCGCCGCGACGCTCACCCTGCAAATCGTCGTCGAGAACCATCTGGTCATGGCCAGCACTTCGCAGCGGCGCGATCTCGATGATCCCACCGTGGTCCGCCAATTTGCGCGCCTGATTGGAACGCCCGAAACGCTCAATCTGCTCACGCTGCTGACGTTCGCCGATTCACAAGGCACGAGTGACAAATTATGGAACGGCTTCAAAGACGCGCTGCTGTGGGATTTGCATGCCCGCGCCATGCTGTTGCTTACCGGCGGCACGGAGTTCATCCGTGCCGGGAAGGCACAGCGCGAATCCCTGTTGCAGGAGGTGCGGGGACTGGCGCCGGCGGAAATTGGCGAGGAGGAACTGCAGGCGCAATTCGCCGCGCTGCCGCCGCGTTATTTTCAAATTCACACGGCGACGGAGATTCTCGACGACCTCGTACTCACGCATCGCTTCCTGCACCGCCAGGTTCTCGAAGACGGCAAAGCCTGGTCGCCGCTGACGGCGTGGCAGGACGAGCCCAACCGCGGTTACAACCTGGTCAAAGTCTGCACCTGGGATCGCGCCGGTCTTTTCAGCAAAATCGCCGGCTCCTTCAGCGCCGTCGGCCTGAACATCCTTGGCGCGCAGATTTTCACCCGCACCGACGGCGTCGCGCTCGACACGTTTTTTGTCAACGATGCCCTCACCGGCAACCTCGCCACGCGCGAGCAGCACGAAAAATTCGACGGCCTGCTCGACCGGGTTTTGACCGGAGCGGAGGTTGACCTGCCCGCACTCATCCGACGCCACATCGTGGCGCACCCGCGGTATCAGGCCTATACCGGTGAGCGCATTCCCACGCAAATCCGGCTCGACAACGAGGCCTCGGAAGCGCGCACCCTCATCGAGATTGAGACGGAAGACCGGCTCGGCTTGCTCTACACGATTTCGCAAACCCTGGCCGAACTGGCGCTCGACATTTCCGCCGCGCGTATTGTGACCGAACGCGGTGCGGCGATAGACAGTTTTTACGTCCGCGAACTGGACGGCAGCAAGGTCGTGTCTGTGGAACGGCAACTTTTGATCGAAGACCGGTTGCGCAGTGCGATCCACCGGCTCGATATCGCGCCGTGATTGTTTTGCAAACCAGTTGCCAGCCGGCGCGCAGTCTGGTAGAAGCAATCAAGATTCAACGCGGGCTTGCCGCGCCGGTCTTCGCCCTGCGGGCTACGACCCGGCAGGCTGGAGTTGATGTTAATATCAAGGCGGGCTTGCCGCGCCGGAGCGACTTGGCCGCGGAGGCGGGTGTGGTTCAGTGGTAGAATGCGGGCTTCCCAAGCCTGAGATGAGGGTTCGATTCCCTTCACCCGCTCCAAC
>CAVWHM010000029.1:0-278315 GCA_963754775.1 uncultured Verrucomicrobiae bacterium | reverse complement strand
GAGCTCTTCATCGGACATGCCTTCGCGCTTATCATTCTCCGGTTCGAGCTTCCGTTCCAGCTCACGAAGCCGCTTTCTCAAGCGATCGCTCCACTAGGGAAAGCCTTGCGTTCGTTATGATCGCCGTCGCCGGAGGAGGACATTGGAACCCGTGTAGGAAATAATAAGCGCGTAAGAATTTCCCGTTGTTTCTAAGCCAGCGGGTAAAGTGAAGTCAAGCGCGCGTCGCTCTCCCGCGTCCATAAGCGGCAGCATTCTCGTGGCTTGGCCCTAAAAAGCTTATTTCACAATGGCGAGCGCCATGCCGTCGTGGCCCTTGTCGCCGACGTTCTGGACGATAGTCGCCTCGACGCCGTGATGGTTTGCAAGCGCTTCGAGGAAACGTTGTATGCCAGCAACCCTCGAATCCGATTGCGCAGCGGCGGGATCGATCACAGCGCCATAGCGGATCACATTGTCGGCCACGATCAGCGTGCCCGGGCGCGAGAGCTTGAGCGATAGTTCGAAATATTCGAGATACGGCTCCTTGTCCGCATCGATGAAGATGAGGTCGAATGGCCCCTCGCCTGCCGAAATGAGCTTCGGCAGAAGTTCAAGGGCCGCCCCCTCGCGCACCTCTACCGTGCCTAAAAGCATCGCACGGGCGATGTTACGCCGCGCAATCTTTGCGTGGAGAGGGTCGAGTTCGAGCGTGATCATGCGGCCGTCATCGGGAAGGGCGCGCCCGAGCCAGATCGCGCTATAGCCGCCAAGCGTGCCGATCTCCAGAATCGCGCGCGCGTGTAAGTTTCGCAAGCATATGTAGAAACTTGCCGAGAACAGGCGACACGCTGATTTCCGGCAGGCCGGCCGCGCGCATCTCTTCCTGCGCGGAGGTCAGCGCCGCGTCCTCCTTGGCGAATAAGCCTGCGATGTAGCCGTCAACAGCGGTAAAAATATCTGTGTCTGTCATCGCGCATGCTCCTGCGGCAGATGCCGGAGATAGCTCCCCAGACGGCCTTTCCAAGCGGGGTCTGCATTTGCATTTGACAAAGCCCGCGCGGTAGCCAAAGTTTTTGCGGCAATGCGCGTGTCGCGAGGTTTCATTGAGCAATCCCAAACACAAAGTCCCGCCCTTCTCGCGCGAGATGGATTTTCGATATGGCGTGCTGGAGCCCATCGCCCCTGGCTTGCGGCGTATCGTGTGCCAGAATCCGAGCCCGTTAACCTTCAAGGGCACGAACCTCTATGTCGTCGGCGAGGGGAATGTGGCTGTCGTCGACCCCGGCCCTGCATCGGGCGAGCAGCTCGATGTCCTTCGCGATACGCTGAAGGGCGAAACGATCACGCATATCCTCGTCACGCATTGCCACGCCGACCACAGCGGCGCAGCCGAAGCGCTTAAGGAGCGAACGGGCGCGCCCACCTACGGAATGCCGCGATCCGCGAGCGCTCCTTCGGCTGGCGCAAAGGGGCCGTCGGGGAAAAGCTTCATCGTTCCCGTCGTATTCGATGTACCGCTCGAACATGGCAGCCAAATTCCGGGCGATGGGTGGGAGATCCAGGCGATCCACACGCCCGGCCACGCGCCCGATCACCTTTGCTTTCCCATGCCGCCTGAAACATCCTTTTCTCTGGCGATCATGTGATGGGCTGGAATACGAGCGTTATCGCTCCGCCCGAGGGGAACATGGGCCATTTCTGCGCGCGCTCGATTTTCTCATTGAGCGCAAAGAGGCCACCTATTTTCCCGGACACGGCGCGCCGATCTACGAGCCGCAGCGTTTTGTGAAAGCGCTGATTTTCCATCGCCGATGGCGCGAATTGGAAATCCTGGAGGCGCTGCGCGCGGGCTGACCACCGTTGGCGAGATGGTTCCCCGAATTTATAACGGCCTCGATCCTTCGCTGAGGGGCGCGGCGGCGCTCGCGGTGTTTGCGCATCTCGAATATATGGCCGAGAAGGGCATGGTGACGGCGCGGAAGCCGGGGCCGCTCACCATGGATCAGGAGTTCGCGCTCGTGGAGTAGCTCTAAGTGAGCGCCTGGCAGAGATCGGGAGAGGATCTCTTTAAGCTTCGTCAGCGTGCGCGACAAGTGACGCCTGCGAGCTCAATATGGGCCGATCAAATGACCCGAGGCTGTAACCGCGCAGCCGTTTGGGACAGCCTTGAACGTGACAGTCACAATCGAGGATGCAAGCTTGGTGGGGACTGGCGTCGTCGGCGGCGAAACCGAGAATGACGTTATCGGACTTGGGTTGATAGTGGAGGTATATAATCCTCCGGGAGTTGACACCGCTAGCCGCAACGGAAGTTGCTCCATTGAGTAGGCCTGATGTCGATGGTGTGTTTGACACCCACTGCTGCGCTGTGAGTTCTCCCACAGGAAACCACATGAACTTGTCCTGTGTAGGGTGGTTGTTTGGCAAGCCTCTAGGTGCAAACATCACTTGAGCAACCGGTTTGCCGACCTTGAAGGCGATGCAATTAGCGGCGGGTGTCGCCGGTGTCGCCGTGTTGATGAACATGTCGCCCTGCCAGATGAAGTGACCCGACGGGGGCGTGAGGTTTGGGCTGATTGCGTTGGCGGCGCCGCTGATGGCAAGGATGGTAGCGGCAGCGGCGAGGGTCTTCTTCATCATTTGCTTCCAATCGGCTTAAGAAATTCAAGTTAGGTGCTTACTCGATCGATACTGATGCGAACGTATATAACTAAAATATTCTTAGCGCTGCTGCGTTCCTATCTATGTACACAGATTTGCTAATATGCACACGCGCCGCCCGGGGTGAAGGCATGGGGGAGGAGCTGGTTACCGCTGCCAAATTAATACGAAAATGGTTAATAGAAGCGTGCCGGAATTATTTCCCGTCATCATTATACTTAAAAAGTCGTTTATTCCGGCGCAGAAGAAGAGCGCCGCGCCTTTGATCGATGACGGGGAAGCTAATTCCGATAGTCATTGAAAACAATAAATTTTTCTCATTCGTGAGCTGCCATTAAATAGAATTTAATGCCGGAATTTTTTCTTTACTGGGACGAGCAAAAGTCCGTTAAATATGTTGCGGCTTCGCGAATTAACGCTTGCGCGCAGCCGGACAGCTGCGGCGCAGGCGGCGGCGATGGCCTCCCGTTCGATGTTTTCCTCGCATTATCAAGGGTTGGAGCGGGCTGGAGATCTCGTTAACCTGCCGGCAAGGCGATTTCGCTGAAGATCTTTCAGAAGAAGCAATGCGGACGCAAGCGTCAGGGACAAGTTGACAAGCAGATGCCGCCATTCGCGCGATGCATACAAAAAGCCAGTTGGCCTGCAAGCCGGCTTCCATGCTTGACCAAGGCGATGCTCTAAGCTTCCGCCGCGGCTGTGTTTGGCGCAGTCTTCGTGCTCGATGAACGCCGTTTTGCGGTGGCGGCGAAATAAGCGCCGAGCGCGATCATGGGCAGGGAATACACCACGCCCTCCGAGAAATAGGCCGTCGTGAAGAACTGCGCCATGTCCCATTCCTTGAAGTATTCGGCGAAGATGCGGAAGACGCCATAGGCCATGAGGAAGACGCCGGTTGTCAGCCCCGGGGAGCGGAGCGACAGGCGGCTGTGGGTGAAAAAGCGCAGGAGAAAGAACATCGACGACGCCTTCGAGCGCCGCCTCGTAGAGCTGGGTCGGGTGGCGCGGCCAAGGCATCGCCCTTGGCGAGGACGCGAGCCGGGAATCCACGGCCCAGGGCACATCCGACAGGCGGCCGTAAATCTCGCCATTGATGAAGTTCGCGATGCGTCCGAAGAACAGGCCGAAGGGCACCACAGCCGCCGACAAATCCATCAGCGAGCGGACGGGAATGCGATTGCGCCGGGCGAACAGCCAGATGGCGAGGCCCACGCCCAGGAGGCCGCCATGGAAGGCCATTCCGCCTTCCCAAATCCGGAGCAACTGGAGCGGATGGCTGAACAGCATGCCCGGCTCATAGAAGAGGAAAAAGCCGAGCCGCCCTCCGATCACGGTGCCAAGCGTCGCCCAGAAAAGGAAGTCGTCAGCCTGCTCGGGGCGCATCGGGCTTGGGCCGCCCCACAAGCGCTCGTCGGCGCAAAGCCGGCGCATATAGAGCCAGCCGAGGAGAAGCCCCGCCATGTAGGCGAGGCCGTACCAGCGTATCGCGAGCGGCCCGAGATGGATCGCCACCGGATTGTCGAAGGGAAATGCAATCGCCATCAGGTCCATGGAAGCCTCGGGGAGCATCGCTTTTGCGCCCTCTTAGCAGAGGGACAGCGCCCGGCCAACCGCAGCCGAGCTGGATCAGAAAGGAGCGGCCCAGGCGGCGAACCCCGCCGAGGGCAGCCACCGCCATGAGAGCCAGACGCGGCAAAACGCGCGCTCCAGCTCGCGCATAAAGGCCGCAAATGCGCCATGCAAGGACAATGGACCACAGGCATGCCGCGGCCATCAGCAGGGACCGCGCCGTCGCAAGGAAGGGCAGGGTGATCCCTTCCGCATGCAGCATGGTGGTGGTCAGCGCGAAAAGGCCCAGGAACACGCCGCACCCTGCGACGGGGATAAGGCTTTGCGCAAGATGATGAAACCGCGCGCCGCGAGG
Organism: uncultured Verrucomicrobiae bacterium; assembly: GCA_963754775.1. Lineage (GTDB taxonomy): Bacteria > Verrucomicrobiota > Verrucomicrobiia > Limisphaerales > UBA11358 > UBA11358. The sequence continues at coordinate 273,748 of CAVWHM010000029.1, read as the reverse complement.
CGCCTTCGCGTTCCGCGCGTTCAGTGCGCGGCTGGCCGCCGCCACGAAACAAAAGCACCGTACCGCCAATCGCCAGCGTCGCCGCGAGGAGATATGCGAAAAGCACGGCGCCATCCAAAGGCGTCATGACGTCGTTCTGTTCGGGATAGCTGGTGAGCACCCACCAGGGCGCCTGCGCGGTGAGGGGCCACATGATGCCGCGATCGATGAGCCACTCGGCGGCGGCTTGCTTGGCGGCGACGAACCACGGGCTCGACGCCCAGTGAAAAGCGCCTGTCGCAAGGCCCATCAGGCCGAAAACGATCAGCCATGTTTCCCAAGGTCTTGGCTCCGACGCCTGCCATATGCACGATCTCCTCGCCGGGCGAGCGGCGCGCCAACGTCACCGCCCCGCGGAAACCGCTGCACCGGCCGCACATATGGCAATCGGCGCCGCCGCGCATGGTGCGGATCGGAACCAGCGGCGCGCAATTCACACGCTGCGCCCCGGCAACGGAGGCTTCGGAGCCTGGTCCCATGCCGCGCGGTCTACGCGGAAATGGACGGGAGCGAGCTTCGCCAGACAGGCCAAAGACGCCGTTCACCGGGCACAAATAGCGGCACCAGACCCGCTTGCCCCGGCCGAAGGAATAACCCACGGCTATGGCCGCAAGCGTGGAGCCGCCAAGAATGAGAAGCGCCGGTTTGGGGTACTGGTAAACGCTGACGAACTGGCCATAGGCGGTGGTGCAGGCGAAGGCGACAAAGGGCCATCCCTTCCATTTCATCCAATGCGGTATCGAACGGCCCCGGCCATGCCAGCTCACCGCCTCCGACAGCGCGCCTTCAGGGCAGAGCACGCCGCACCACAGACGCCCGACAAGGACCATGCTCAGGAGAACGAACGGCCACCAGATGCCCCAGAAGACGAACTGGGCGAAAAGCGTGAGATTGGTCCAGATATGCGCGGCGCGTTGCGGCGGCGGCAGAAACGCAGGAACGATGACCAGAAATGCATAGGCGGCGACGACAACCCACTGCACGGCCAGGATCGTCCGCTGATGCCGCATAAGCCAATCGCCCGCAGCGGCCAGAAAGCGATCGACGCGGTTTGCCGAGGGCCGTATCAAGCGGCCTTCGCCATACGCTCTCTCGTGGGCGCGGACGAGAAGATCAACCATAGAACCATAATCCAGTCGTCAGAGCGAGCCGTCTGTTTCATGGCCGGATAATGAAAAAAGGCGCGGTGTCTGCAAGACGACTCCAAGGAAACAAACACCGCGCCAGTCCCCATGGCTGCCGCAAGGGCAGCCGGGCATGCCTCATTTCGCGATCAGCAGCGCTGGTGGCGCGTCAGGCTGAAAGTCATCGAAAAACTTGTATTCGCCGGCATCGAGCGTGCGAATGATCATGGGGCGCCTCGCCGCCAGCCGGAACGACGATCTTCTTTGCGAAGTTCCGTGCTCTCGAATTCGGCGGGCATCTTCCCTGTATTCTTCACGATGATCTTGAACCTCGTCTTGGCCGGCACCTCGATCCGCGACGGCGTTATGACGCCGTCTTTCATCTCAATCTGAAAGACGGGCTCGTCTCCCGCCCGGCCGGGCGAGGGTCACACACAGGCAAAGCAGGGCAGGAATGAGCGCTGCTCGCTTCATCAATACGCGCCCTTCTTGCCGGTGCCGGCGTAGACGAACTCGTACTCGACAGTGAAGGTCTTGAACCACGGACCCACGCCCGTTTCCTTGTCCACGTGCCTGCCGAAATGGGCATGCGGGTTTTCGCTCGGCGGCGTGATTGTCAGGATGAGCTTGTATTTGCCTGGGCCGAAGAGCTTGACGTTGTCTCCATAGTGGGGGCCGTCATTGGCCACCATGGGCATGAATTCGCCCTTCAGGCTCTGCTTGTCATCAAGCTTGATCAGCTCGAAGCCGACGCGCAAGTAGGGCATCCAATCGCCCTCGGCATATCCATTCGGATTGCCCTTGGCCGCCTTGATATCGGCTTCGAGATGGATGTCGGACTCCTTCGCGTCGCGCATCATTCCAGGCGGGTCCATTTCAATGGGCTGAAGGTAGACCGCCGCGATGCGCATGCCCTCTTTCTCCTGGGCTTGCCCGATCGGATACTCCTTGCATGAGGCGCCGGACGCCATGATGCACATGCGCAAAGGCGGCTATGCCGGCAATTCTCAGGTCCATCCCTTCTTGCTCCCCAATGCGCGGCTTTCCTTCTGGCAATGAAACCGCATCCCCGTTATCGTTTACTCTTTTTTGTATGGAACAGAACTCGCAGATTTACTTATAGCTAGCTTTTGAATATGCGAATGTCAATGTTTTTCTTTTTAAATTAGATCAATTCTAAAGTGAGTTCGGTGCGCTAGTACTGCTTTTTGAACTAGGAATAAGCTTGCAGATATTGAATGAGGCTAAACGGCCGGGTCGGCGTCACGGCGTTCGCTCATCTGCGTCAAATGCAACAAGCCACCGCGTCGGCTTGCAGGAGCCCAGGCAATGATTAGTTTGCCGCATACGCAAGGCTTACGAGGAAATCGATCCATGACGCAGACCACAGGCCGCTTTTTCGACGAGATCGCGAAGTTCATGACCGACGCTGCCGGCGCCGCCCAAGGCGCACGGACAGAGGTCGAAACCGCCGCGCGCAGCCAGGCCGAGCGCTTCTTTCGAAGCATGGACCTTCCGCAGCGCGAAGAGTTCGAGGCGGTAAAGGCCATGGCGTTGAAGGCGCGTGAAGAAAACGAGAAGCTGGCAAAGCGGATCGCTGAGCTTGAGGCGGCTCTGGGCCGTATCGCAAGGCGCAACCACGCAACAATCGTAGGTTGAGGAGCGCTTTCGCGAACTGCTCGGCAACACCACCACCAATATTGTCAAGCCACCGCTGTTTTCCCCGTGGAGAAAGTTGCGGAAAGATTGCGCATAACCTGCGGATCACCGCATAGCCTGATGGGACTTGATGCGGCAAAACCCGGACAGATGCAGCGTTGCGACCGAAGGGTCTGCCCGGAAAATTTTGCTGCGGCATCAGAGGGGAAATACGGATGGCCGCTGCCGGACAGGATTACAATCGCGTCTCACACCCTGTCGATCTTATGGAGCATATTGCTTGCGTGCAGGATTGGGTTTTCGAGCGTTCGAGTGAAGACGAGTTGACTGTCTCCGTGGCGGGTTCGTGGTGCGATTATCATATCTCGTTCAATTGGCGCGATGATCTGGAAAGTCTGCACATGGCGTGCGCCTTCGACTTCAAGGTGCCCCGCGGCCGGACTGACGGAAATCTATCGTCTCCTGGTCCTCATCAACGAGCAACTCTGGCTCGGGCATTTCGACATCTGGTCGATCCGAAGGGCTGCTTCTCTATCGTCAGGGCCTGATGCTGAATGGCGCAGAGCCGACCGCCAAGCAATGCGAGGCGCTGCTTCAGGCGGCGCTCGACACCTGCGAGCGCTACTATCAGGCTTTCCAGTTCGTGGTTTGGGCCGGTAAGCGCGCCGAGGATGCGCTGGCGAGCACCATTTTCGAGACCGAGGGGCAGGCTTGAGCGGAAGCATCGATAACGCTTCCGATCTTTCTCGTCGGCGCGGGCCGCATGGGCGGCGCACTCCTGCGGGGGTGGCTTGCGGCGGGCTTCCCCGACTGCCTCGTTAGCGGTGAGGGAGCCTCAGCCGTCGCCGGAAATGGCGGCGTTGCTGAAAGGCAAACGGCATCGCGGACCAGCCTGCCTCGGCGCCCGATGTTCTCGTCCTGGCTGTAAAGCCGCAAATCATGGCGAAGGTGCTGGACGAGGTTGCGCCGCATGCGGGGCCGCAAACGGCGGTGCTCTCCATCGCGGCCGGACGCACGGTGGCCAGCATCGCGCGCCACTTTCCGCCCGACACCGCCATTGTGCGCGCGATGCCCAATCTTCCGGCTGAAATCGGGCGCGGGATCACGGCCGCGTTCGCGAATCCGCATGTCACCACGGCGCAGCGCGATCTTTGCGGCAAGCTTCTCGGCGGCGGCCGGCGACGTGGCCTGGGTCGAGGATGAGAGCTACCTCGATGCGGTGACCGCTGTTTCGGGCTCCGGTCCGGCCTATGTTTTCTATCTGGCCGAGTGCCTCGCTGCGGCGGGCCGCGATGCGGGATTGCCCCCGAACTTGGCTGAGAAACTTGCGCGGGCCACTGTGGAGGGCGCAGGCGAGCTTTTGCGCAGGTCTCCCCTTTCGCCCGCTCAGCTTCGCGAGAACGTAACCTCTCCGGGCGGCACGACCGCCGCCGGGCTTTCGGTCCTTATGCGTGAGCCGGGCCTTTCGGATCTCATGCGCGAGACTGTCGCCGCTGCGGCGCAACGATCCCGCGAGCTGTCGGAATAAGACCCCGGTCTCTTTTGATCTCTCGTGCGGACCGCCATAAGCCTCTACGCTTTTGCCGATGGCCATACATTGGCGGGGCGAGAGAAGTGCTTATATGCTTACTTATGGCAGTTTTACAAAACAAAGCCAATTTTAGCCAATCGTAAACCCTAACAGGCCGGCGCGCCCGGACGAGCTTGATGCGCTATTTCACGGTAACGGTGATTTTCTCCGAGGCCAGCGCCGGATCGTAGGGGATATGATTTCCGTCGCCGACGAGGAGTTGCAGCGTGTGCTTGCCAGGGGCAAGCGTAGCGTCGTTTCGGTCTGCCCCTTGCCGAAATGCTTGATGTTATCCTCCGCAGGCAATGGCGCGAGCGCCTTTTCGCCTGTCGGCATATCGGTATCAATCAGGATGTGATGGTGCCCGGTATCGGGCTTGTCCGTGCCCGCTGGCGCGATCTCGATCCCTTGCACCCCCATGACGACCTTAACCGGGCCCGAAACCTCTGCCCCATTCCTAGGCTCGACGAAAAAAACCTTCGCGCCCCCAGGCCAGTGCGGTTGAGCGGTCTGCGCCATTGCCGCGTTCCCCATCAAAATCGAAAGCCGCTGCGATGAATCCAACATGAAGTTTCATGAATTCCTCCGTTATGCCGATGCGATGAATGTGCCCCGAGCCTGCAGGCGAAGAGCAGCTTCGCGGAAGGCTTTTTTGAGGGACGAGAAACTTTCCGTGTTGAACTTTTCGCGACGACGCCAAATCCCGCATTTGACTCCGGTAAGAAGGGCATCGGGAGAAGAGAAACCTTCCCAAGTTAGGCCGCATTATCCGCCAGCGGGGGGCACATCCCGCCAGATACAAGGCAGTCCGCATGACAAAGCTCGCAATTCTAGCCGCCAGCGCGCTCGCACTCTTCGCCGCGAATGCCACGCCAGGCCAATGACTATCACAGCAAAGACCTCACGATTTTTCACCCTTGGGCGCGTCCAGCAGCCGAGGGCCAGAACGGTGCGGTTTATCTCACCATCAAAAACGCGGGCGAAGAGGCCGAGACGTTCATTGCGGCTGAAAGCCCGGTCGCAGAGAAAGCCGAGTTGCATGAAACGCGCGATGAAAACGGCGTCATGAAAATGCGGGCCGTGAAGGACGGGGTCGAAATCAAGTCGGGCTCGTCGCTGGAGTTCACGCCGGGCGGCTATCATATCATGCTCATGGACCTTAAGAAGCCGCTTGAAGCGGGGGCAATGGTCCCGCTCACGATCACGCTCGCCAAGGCGGGAGCAATCAACGTGGACGTCAAAGTGGAGAAGACCGCGCCCGGAACCGCGGGGGCTATGCCGATGGACATGCACGGCATGAAAGGCATGGATCACTCCGCCCATTAAGTGTTTGACCTGAACATTGCCCGGCTAGGTGCCGCGTGCGTTCCGGGTCATTTTTTAATGGAAGCAACACAAGGAGATCCCAATGACAAATCAGGCGACGCGCCAGATGCTGGCTGCAGGCGCGGCAATGCTCGGCTTCGGGCCCAAAGTGGAGACCACCCACGGGCCGTTCACCCTCCCGCCCCTTCCCTACGCCTACGGCAAGAACGAACCTGCAATCGATACTCAAACTATGCGGTTGCATCACGACAAGCATCATGCCGCCTACGTGAATGCCCTCAATCAAGCTGCGGCGAGCGGCGGCAGTTGGACAGGGAAACCTTTGCAGGACATCTTGTCCAATCTTAGCGCTGTGCCAGGAAGCGTTCGCACCACAGTTCGCAACAATGGCGGCGGCCACGCCAATCACACCATGTTCTGGCAAATCATGGGTGGCCGCGGCGGCAGGCCGGGCGGCGATGTCGCATCCGCCATCGACCGCGATCTGGGTGGCTTTACGAACATGCAAAATGCCTTCAACGACGCAGGGGCGAAGATTTTCGGCTCCGGCTGGGTCTTCGTTACGGTGGACAGAGCGGGAAAGCTCGCGCTCACGACGCGGCCCAATCAGGATACGCCCCTGATGGACGGCCAGCGTGTGCTTTTCGGGAACGATGTCTGGGAGCACGCTTATTATCTCAAATACCAGAACCGGCGCGCCGATTATCTGAAGGCCTGGTGGAGCGTCGTCGATTGGAGCAAGATCGGCGGGCGTTATACTGCGGCAAAGGCCGGAACCCTCACAATTTAGCGGTTGGCCAGGAATTGTGGACCGCTCGCAACTTCCAAGAAGGAAGACGGCGTGCTTAAATATGGAATTGGGCAAGCTTGAAAAACGAGCGCCTCCCGCCGAGAGCGAGGAGCGCCATAAAACAGGCTTCAGAGCGTTGCATCATTGTCAATCGAGTTAGCGCCCGGCCACGCGCTGCGTGTCTGAAGAAGGCCAAGAGGGATTGATTTGGGCCGCTTGCTGGTTACACTTGCGACGTTGCTGGTTATTCTGCTTGGCGCGGCCTTTGTCGCGCCGGCATTTATGAACTGGAACGCCTACAGGCCGGACATCGAGCAAGCCGCCTCCGCTCTCCTCGGACGCAAAATCAGCATCATCGGCGATATCGACATCGCGCTTCTGCCGGAGCCCCATCTCCACGCGAAAAAGGTCGTGGCGGAGGGCGGGCCGTCCGAGGCGGCGCAAATGACCGCGGAAGCGGTCGATCTTCACTTTGTCCCTTCAGGCCTTGTTGAGCGGCCGCGTCGAGGCGAGCAAGCTCAAATTCCTCAATCCGTTTCTGATCCTTGATCTGTCGAAGCCGCTGCAAAGCGGTTCTGCCCCAGCCAAGGCCGGGCCGCTATCGATCGCGGCGGAGGTAACGAGCCTCGAAATCGAAGGGGGCCGCATTTCTGTTTATCCGGATTCAGGCCAGCCCGAAGCGCTGATCCTGACCGGCGTTGAGGGAACGCTCGCTGCACCGCAGCCACGCGGAAATGCTTATCGCTTCACAGGTCGTGTTTCGCAAAACAGCCAGCGCTTCGACGTAAAATTCGTTGCAGCAGCGCATGGCGGCGGGGTGAAGCTTGCGGGGAGCGCTGTCGAGCTTCGGTCAAAGGCCACGATCCAAGCTGACGGCGTCCTCAATACGGCAGGTTCTGCTGTTTTTGACGGGACACTGGCGGCGATGGCGCCTCAGACGCCCTTGCGGAGCCCCTTTCGACATCCAGGTGAAGGCAGGCGCAAATCGATCGCTCAGGCTTAGCCCTATCCGATCTTGTCCTGACGATGGACCCGGGAAACCGCCCGCAAGTTCTGACCGGATCCGCAAACGTGGCTTTTACGCCGGGAACGTCGGATGTTACGCTGCAGGCTCGCTCACTTGGACGCTGACGCGCTTCTGTCAGGCGGGGCTGGGCAGGGTTCGCGCGGGCACGGCTGCAGGCTGGGACAACTTTCGAACCGCCGCGGAGCAGTTGCTTTGGCTGTACCCCGATTTCGGGCTCCATCTTTCGCTGGCGATCGATCAAATCCAACTCCGGGGCGAACTCATCGAAGGCGCTAAAGTCGAGGGTGCGCGAACGGCTCAGAAATGGTTGTTCGATGATGCCCAGGCGACCCTTCCGGGCGAAACCGCGATCAGGCTCACGGGCGCGCTCAAAATGACCGCCGGGAAACCGCAATTGATGGCCCGTGCTCGCCCTCGAAGGCAAAAACCTGGGCCGCCTCAATCGTTGGGTCTCGCCCGCTGCCGCAAATGGGAAAAGCGCCCCTGCGAGAGTTTTTACGGCAGGCGGATTGCTCGACTCTTTCGGACGACATCACGGCCTTCACGGACGTCAAGGGCAACGTGGACGGTACGCCGTTTACGGCGAGCTTGCGCCTCGATAAGGCGCCGGCTCGAAAGCTGAAGGCTTCGCTTGCAGGCGACAGTTTCGATTTGACCAGCCTGGAAACCGGCCAAACCGGCGCGGACGCCCTGTCGAGCCGAGAGCGTAAAGGCAGCCTGGCAGGCAGGGCTTGCGCAGCTAACGACGGTTCTGGGAGACGATCCCACGAACTTCGATTTGGCCGATGTCGATGTCTCCGCCGGAAGCATTCGAACAAGCTTCATCGAAGCAAGAACGTCGCGATCCAGCTGAAATTCAATTCCGAGTTGCTGACGGTTACGAAACTCAGCGCTGAGACGGCTGACGGGCTGTGCTTTGCGCGGAGAGGGCGCTGTGCCGCTGCGGGGCGCGGGGCAAGGCAGTTTCGATGGCCGCCTTGAAGCTGCTCTCGGCGCAAGCGGTTTTCAAGGTTGCTGCGCTTGCCGGTTACGATGCCGCCAACCTCGGGGACGCCGCGCCGAAGCTCTTGCGCCCGCGTCGACTCTCCCGATCAATTACGGCGCTGAAGCGCAGACCGGCAACGGCGCACGGCCCAGATTAGTGGAAACCTTGGCGTGGCTCGCCTGGACGGGCGCATTCAATTGAAGGGCAGTCTCACGAATGGCGGGAGCGCACTTCTCGGGTCAAGTGGCGATCTCGGCGATCGACGGCAACCAACTTCTCGCACTTCTCTTCCCGAAGGCCGACTTAACCGCTGGAGTTTCCAGCCTTCCAGGCACTATCACGATCCGCGGAAGTGGCACGTCGGACCAGCTCGACACGTCCGCCACAGTCAAAGCCTCTGCATTGCAGGCTCAGGTCGACGGCGTCACCAGCTTGAAGGACGGTTTCGCTTTCACGGCAAGGCAACGCCTCAAGCTCGACGCCTGAGCAATTCCTGCCGCCGGCGCTGTTGGCGCTCCTTGGCGGGGAGCCGCAAGCCAATCTTAAGGTCGAGACCAATATCGCATTCGGGCCGGGCCATCTCGATGCCAGCAAGCTCAAAGCGGAAGTCGCCAAAGAACCTTGTCACGGCAGCTCGCGATTGACGTGCGGATCGTTTGACGCGCTTCGATGCCGATTTGAAAGCCGATCAGCTCTCTTTGCCCTCGATATTGGGCTATCTGCTCACGTCGCCGCCTTCGGATCGAACCACGATGGCGATGTCCGCCGCGATGACAACGCCAGCTCCGGACATTTGGAGCGATCGGCCTTTTGTCCTGAACGCGTTTCAGGACATGGCTGGAAAATCACGCTCGCCGCCAAGACGATTAAGCTTGGCGATACGCTTGCGCTATCGGATGCGACAGATAGCGGCAACGATGGAAAATGGGCGTCTCGATATGCAAAAGCTCAAGGAAAAGCGTTTGGCGGCGATCTCTCTGCCTCGCTAAGCCTCGACGCGCGCGCAGCTGCTATCGCGGCAACCACGCAATCTCTCTCTCCAAAGCCGACTTGTCCGCCCTTCCGAGCAGCGGCACGCCAGCCATTGTCGCCGGGAAAGGCATCGCTCTCGCTTCGGGCTTCCGGGCAGGGGTTGAGCCCGCGCGGCATCCTTTCCGGTGCTTCAGGGAAGGGGCGCGATCGCACTCTCGGACGGACAACTTGCGAAGCTCTCTCCGGCGGCCGTGCAGAAAAGCGCGGATGAGTTGCTGGCAGTGCAAATGCCCCTCACGGAAGACGCGATCAAGAAAAAGGTGCTCGAGGCGCTGCAGTCGGCCGACTTCAAATTCCGCCATCTGAAGATCCCCGTCACGATCCGCGACGGAATGCTGGAAATCCGCCGCGCTTCGTTCCGAAGCCGGGACGGCACCGTGCGGATGGAGGCTTATCTCGACCTTTCCAGTATGCAAGCCGACACCACCTGGCAGGCCGGCGTCAGCTCCGACCGGCGCATGCCAAATGGCCGCCCTGTTAAGATCCAGATGTCGGGGCCGCTTCGGGAACTCGGCGCGAAGCCTCGAGTGCTTTCGGCGGAAGATTTCGTCCGCACTATTCTTGTTCGCAAAATGGAGGGCGACATCACGCGGCTTGAAAGCCTCAACAAGCCGCAAGCTGCTGCCCCCCTCTTGGGCGACGAAGCAGAGCCCGCTCCCCCACCGCCGCCGCGCCGCAAGACGAGACGCCCCAGCGGCGCAAGCAGGCGCGGCTGCGAACGGCGTCACCGAGTTCGAGAAGCGCATGCGCGATGCTCTTTCCAAGAGCTCCCGAAGCCCAATAGCGCCGCGCACTTAGACGTGCCTCGATGGAGTCGTAGCATTCACCTCTTGAGAAGGTTTGCAAAGGCGGAGAGCTTTTCCGGCAGATCTTCGATGGCGCCGTTGAGCTTTCTTCGCCAATTCGGTCTCTCGCGATCCGTGCCGGGAAGGTTCACCGCTGTCAGTTCCCCCGCTACGTCATCGATTTGCGCGACGGCGATAAGCGAAGACGCACCGCCGAGAAGACGGTGCGCAGCAGCGACGACCGATGCATCGACTGGCGCGTCGAGAATCGACCGTGACAGCGAGCCCCTCGCGCGCGAGACAGGCGGAGCAATGCACGCTTGTCCCTGTCGCGCCCGTCCATCGCCGCGGCTGCTTCCTCCGACTGACAGGAGGCAGAGCGCTTTCTTTTCGCGAATGTCTTCACCCTGCCACCAGCCTGCGAGCGTCGGCAAATCATGGGTCGAGAGGCAGGCAAGCGATTTTCTTGGATAGGCTGCGGGCGAGGTGTATTCCTCCCCGCTGCGTTCGAACCAGAACACGCGGTAGCTCAGAATATCGGCGGCATCCATCGTCTCGCGGAAACCCCATGGCACGGTGCCGAGGTCCTCGCCGACCACGACGCAACGAGCGCGCGGGCTTTCAAGCGCGAGTTGGCCGATGAGATCGTGCGGGATAGGAGAGGTAAGCGCCCTCGAGCGCCTTTGCTCCGTTCGGGATGACGAACAGCCGCGCGAGCGCCATCGCATGATCGATCCGCAGCGCGCCGGCATGGCGCATATTCGCGGCTGTCATTTCGTTGAAGGAACTGTAGGCCGAGCGCCGCCACGCCAGGGGATTGGGCGGCTGCAAGCCCCAGTTCTGGCCGTTTTCGGCGAACGGATCGGGCGGAGCGCCGACCGAACACCCTTGCATCAGCTGATCGGCGTTGGCCCAGCCTCCGCGCCATCGGGAGCCGCGCCTACGGCCAAATCGCGATAGAAGCCAAGCCAAAGGCCGCTCTTGCGCCCTCGCGCTTCGGCGCCTGAGAACTGCCGCTCGCAGAGCCATTGCAGGTAGAGATGGAAGCGTACCTGCCTCGCGTTTTCCTGCGCGAACGCTTTAAGCGCGCCGCTGTCGCGCTTGGCAAGGCCCGCCGGCCATTGCGTCCATGCTTCGCCTTGGCGGCTTTCGCTTATGGCCTGGAAGCACGCGAACTGAAACAGCGTCGCGCCGCCCTTGCGACAAAGGCTTCAAATCTCGCAGAGCACTGCCGGGCGCTTGGGCTTGGATGTCCTCGAAGTCCGCGAAAGCCGCATCGAGGATCTCTCGCTTCACCGCCCAGACTGCCGCATAGTCCACGTGGGAATGCGACGAGAGCGCAGCGATGCGGTCTGCATGTTTGGCGAGAGCGAGGCCCGCGCAGCCCCCGCCTAACACGCGCCCGCGCGACATCGATATAGATCGGATCGATGAACCGCCGGTCGGAAGGGTAATAGGGGCTGGTGCGCTCGCGGTCGTAGGGAAACAGCGTGTGCAGTGGGTTGATGCCCACCGTGGCGAAGCCTGCCCGGCCTGCGAGCCCGGCAAATTCGCCCAGCGTCGTGAAATCTCCGATCCCTTGGTCGCCCCGCCGGCGGAAAGAATAGAGCTGCGCCGCGATGCCTGCCGCCTTCCTGCCGGAGCGGAGCGCGTCGGGCAGATAGCATCGCCCGGGCGAGACCGTCAGGTGGCAGTCCATTTCGGGCTGGTGTTCCAGGATGATCCGATGACGCCCGAGGGGTTGCGGCGGCAGTTTTGCGATAACGGCCTCGATCAGGCGGCCATCCAAGGCTGTGAATGGCGCAAATTCTATATCGCTCGGGCCCAAGCGGAATGATGTTTCGCTGCCATCGTCCCGCTGATCAGCAATGCCGTCGGCGCTCGCCCCTCGTTCAAAGGGATGCGGACTCCAATCGTTTCCCCTTCACGGACAACAAGGGTTGAAGGAAGAGCGCGGCGATCGATGTCTTCGGCCAGCCGGCCGAGGCTCTCCGCGCCTCGCTGCTGCGGCCGCCGGAATCCCCATGTCGGCCAGCAACGCGACCTTTGTCTCAGGGGGCACGATATGCCGCTTCCCGAGATGTCGTACCAGTCCGGGGCGATGCCAGCAGCGCGCGATAGGCTGTCGAGCAGATCGGGCGCGACGCTTTTTTCGGCTTTGCGCTGCGAAATGCGGGTTGTCTTCGCAGACCGCTCCTCGAGAACCACAATCGATCGCGGTGCAACCGGGATGATTTCGCCGCCTTCGAAAACTTCCCGTGCATCGCCTCCTCCATGCGCGCGTGTCCAGGCATCGGCCGCCAAACGTAGCCCATCCGCGCTTCCGGTAAGGTCACGTCGATGGGCTTGGAGCCGGCATGCAGAATGCTGATGACGCGATCCGCCCCGATCCTCAGCTTCGGGGGCATACAGCGCCGCGATGACCGTGCGCAGGTTCCCGTCAGCCCAGTCGCCGGGCTGCATCGGCGAGCCTTTCGGCGTCAGCCATTGGACATCGGGGATCAGAGTGGCGTCGGGGGCGTCGCCGGTCAGGAACCTGTCGCGCGTGAAGGCCGGGTGCGATTTACGCAGCGCGATGAGGCGCGCCGTGAAAGCCAGAAGCCCAACATCCGCGCCTCCCAGTCCATCCAGCTTGTGGCATTGTCTAGCGCGTAGGGGTTGTTGTTGCCGCCCTGGGACTGGCCGCATTCGGAGCCCATCGCCAGCATGGGTGTGCCCCGCGCCAGCAAAAGCGACGCCAGCAGATTGCGCTGATCGCGCCGCCTGGCGGCAAGGATGGCCGGATCGCCGGTTACGCCTTCGGCGCCGTTGTTCCAGGAGTAATTCGCGTCGGTTCCGTCGCGGTTGCCTTCGCCGTTGGGCTCGTTGTGCTTGCGCTCATGCGAGACCAGGTCCGCGAGCGTGAAGCCATCGTGAGCCACGATGAAGTTCACGCTGCTAGAGGGGCGGCGGTGCGGCCCGAAAATATCGGCTGATCCCGCGAACCGTGTAACGGTTGCGGAAACAAGGCCGCCGTCACCGCGCCAGAACTTCCGCATCGTGTCGCGGAACTGATCATTCCATTCGCCCCACGACGCGGGAAAGCGCCCGATCTGGTATCCGCCGGGTCCGATGTCCCACGGCTCGGCGATCAACCGCACGCCGCGCAACAAAGGGTCCTGGGTTATGGCCGTGATGAGCGGGGCGGACGCGTCGAAGCCGTCGGGTCGGCGGCCAAGCACGGTTGCGAGATCGAAGCGGAAGCCGTCCACGCCGCCCACCTGACCCAGGTGCGAAGCGCGTCCATCGCCAGCCGCACGACGGGCGGCCGGTCGAGCGCAAGCATATTCCCGCATCCGGCATCGTTGATATAATAACGCCGATCGTGAGCCAAGCGGTAGTAGGACGCGTTATCGAGCCGCGCATGGATAGGGTCGGGCCCATTTCGCTCCCTTCGCCGGTGTGATTGAGCACCACATCCACGATGACTTCAATGCCGGCGCTGTGGAGGGCGGACGTGCAGCTGCGGATCTCCTCCCAGCCGCCGGGCGCAAGGCGCGGCTCGGGCGCCATCAGCGCGACGGGGTTATAGCCCCAATAATTCGTAAGGCCGGCCGCTTTCAGGTGCCACTCGTCGATCCAGGCGGCGCAGGGCAGGATCTCGACAGCCGTCACGCCCAGCTTCACAAGGTGATCGATGGCGGCGGGATGGGCGAGACCGGCGAACGTCCCGCGGATCGCTTCGGCACATGCCCGGATGCGTTTTTGTGAAGCCGCGCACATGCAATTCATAGATGATCGTGTCCGCCCAGGGCCGCCTGGCTTCCGGACCGGTTTCTGCGGCTGCCGGGTTGATCGCAATCGCCTTCGGCATGAACGGCGCGCTGTCGGTCGAATCGAAGCTCAGATCCGCATCTGGCGCGCCGAGCCGATAGCCGAACAATGCGGGCGCGAGCGGGAAAGGGCGATCCAGCGCCAGGGCGTAAGGATCGACGAGCAGTTTCGCCGGGTTGAATCGTGTCCCTCGCGCGGCTCATAGGGGCCATGCGCGCGAAAGCCGTAGCGTTGACCGGGGCTTATGCCCTCGAAGTGGCCGTGGAAAATATCGCCCTGTGCGGCACGGCAGTCGCAGCCGCTCGACTTCGGCCTCCCCCGACGTATCGAACAGACACAACTCGATCGCAGTGGCATGAGCGGAGAAGACCGCTACATTGGCGCCGCGTTCATCCAGTATCACGCCGAGCGGCTCGGGCGAGCCTTCGCTCACGTGCCGCCATCATGCGGCGGCATCCATTGCCGCTCTTTCCTGGTACAAGCTCCCTGTAAAGCTGGACATAACGGCGCGCTGGATTTCGCCAGGAGACATCCGCCTGCATGCCGTTCGTTTGCATTGTCCGCCATGTAGGCTTGTCGCGGAACAGCTGACGCGGTTTTGCGCAAGGCCAACGCCAAGCCATCGTCGGTTCCGGCCTGCGAACTGCACGCCCGTGGCGACGCCTGCGGTCAGCGCCATCTCGTTGGCGTCGATGATGGTGTCGGCAAGCCCGCCGACCCGCGACACGACCGGCACCGCGCCGTAGCGCAGCGCGCAGAGTTGCGTCAGGCCGCAAGGCTCGAAGCGCGACGGCACAAGCAGCGCATCCGAGCCTGCCTGAATGCGGTGCGCGAGCGTTTCATCATAGCCAATACAGACGCCAACCCGCCCGGGAAAGACTTGCGCCGCCGCGCGGAACCGGGCTTTGATTTCCGGGTCGCCTTCGCCAAGCACAGCGAGTTGCATCCTTCTTCAAGGAGAACCGGCAGATTATCGAGCAGCAGGTCGAGCCCCTTCTGCCAGGACAGCCGGCTGATGATGCCGGCGACGAGCGTGTCCGGCTCTGGATTGAGGCCGAGGGCTTGCTGAAAAACGACCTTATTCGCGGCGCGGGCGTACGGCGCCCTGGCATCGTAATTGACGGCAAGCCGGGGATCGTCGGCCGGGTTCCACACGTCCGTATCGATGCCGTTGAGAATGCCGCGCAGCCGCGCCGCGCGCTCCCGAAGCAAGCCATCGAAGCCCATTCCGGTTTCGGGGCGCCGTATTTCCTGGGCATAGGTCGGGGAGACGGTTGTGATCCTGTCGGAAAGCTGAAGCGCGGCCTTCAGGTAGCCGATCGCGCCGTAATGCTCGACACCGTTGAACGTAGGGATTCCTGCGGCAGTTCCAACGCGCCGAGCAGGTTTGCCGGGAATTGTCCCTGGTAAGCGAGATTATGAACGGTGACGACCGTGGCTGGCCTAGGCTCTTCGCCATAGTAAAGATAGGCTGCGGCAAGGCCGGCTTGCCAATCGTGCGCATGGACCACGTCGGGCGCAAAGCTCGGCACGAGACCCCGGCCAATGGCGGCGGCAATCTTTCCAAGCGCCGCGAAGCGAAAGGCGTTATCAGGCCAGTCGGCGCCGCCCGGTGCGATATAGGGGTTTCCGGGGCGGTCATAGAGGTGGGGCGCGTCGAGAACGAAAAGATCGAGATTCCCCGCCTTTCCCCTGAGAACGCGGGCACTCCCGCCGAAAAGAAGCGGGATCGAGCGAACTTCCTCGCAGGACTCAATGCGGCCATTACCGCCGGATAGCCTGGAACCAGCGTGATCATGCTGGTGTCCTCTGCTCGCAATGCGAGGGGAAGCGCTCCGCGCAACATCAGCCAGACCGCCTGTTTTGATGAGCGGGTAAATCTCCGAAGCAACCGATAGGATCTTTAACTGGCTCACGCTTCAAGCCCGCCTGTTGCGGCTTCGCCTTCACGCTCGTCTATTGTGGCGTCATGGTCGAGCCCGTTGATTGTATGGTCCTCTTCCTAGCATGGCCGATCGAGGAGGCCGTCTGCTTAGGAGCCTGGCGGAGCGGAGGACCTGTTCAGGAGACTGGTCGATCTGGGGCACCTGCTCGGGGATCGTGGGCACCTCCTCCTGGATCGCGAGCACCTGCTCGGGGATCACGGGTACGTGCTCAGGGACCCGGTGCACTGTCGGTTGGGCGAGAAGCCTGTCGATCATTGGCTGCGTGATGAGGCAAATTCCGCTTTCCGTTCGCCGGAAACGCTTCGCGTCGAGTTCTGGATCTTCGCCTACGACCAGCCCCTCAGGAATTTTGACTTCGGCGTCGATGACGACGTTTCTCAACCGTGCCGAGCGGCCGATGTCGACGCGGGGGAGGACGACCGCATATTCCACGGTTGAGAAGGAATTCACCCTTGCGCCGTCGAAAGCAGCGTCCGCCGCAGAGCGGCGCCGGAGATGATGCATGCGCCGAGACGAGCGATGAAATCGCGAGCCCGCGCCGACCGTCCTCGTCGTGCACGAATTTCGCCGGCGGCGTCATCTCATTGTAGGTCCAGATCGGCCAGTCCTGATCGTAGATATCGAGGTCTGGAACAACATCTGTAAGATCGATATTCGCGGCCCAATAAGCATCGATAGTGCCGACATCGCGCCAGAGGCGCCTTTTTCGGATCCGAACGGACGCAGGAGCGGTGGAGGCTGTGCACGACAGCGCGGCCATTCTTGACGATGTAAGGAATGACGTCCTTTCCGAAGTCATGTGACGAACTGGGATCGGCGGCATCATGCCGCAGGTGGTCCAGCAAAAATTTCGTGTCGAAAACATAGATGCCCATGCTGGAAAACAATCACCGGCTTGCTGTCGGCGATATAGACGAGCGTCTTAATCTGGCGATTGGCAGGAACTTTGTAAGGTTCCTTGCTCAAGGCTTCAATCGTCACGACGCCGGGCGTGGCAAACTTCTCTATGGCGGCCCCGATTTCACGCGCGGCAGTTTTGGGAATACCGCTGGTGGCTTTCTCGATGTTCGCCGCGTAACCGCAACCTTCGCAATAAACCACTTCGTTCTCGCCGGTCTCGGCTGGAACCATGAATTCGTGCGAAAATTTGCCGCCGATCACGCCGGTGTCAGCCTCCACGGGAAACGTTTTCAATCCACAACGCTCAAAAATGCGCGCGTAGGTGTCGTACATTTTCTGGTAACAAACCTGCGATGCCTCGTCGCTCACGTCAAAGCTGTAGGCATCCTTCATGATGAATTCGCGGGCGCGCATCAGGCCGAAGCGGGGACGGATTTCGTCGCGGAACTTGATGCCGATCTGGTAAAAATTTTTGGGCAACTGGCGGTAGGAATTGATTTCTGCGGCGGCGACCGACGTGATGACCTCCTCGGCAGTGGGGCTGAGGATCCATTCGCGTCCGCCCTTGTCCTTGGTCTTGAAAAGGACGTCGCGGGCGGTTTCGTATCGGCCGCTTTGCTGCCAGATTTCCGGCGGCTGGAGGGTGGACATGTACATTTCGAGCGCACCGGCGCGGTCCATTTCCTCGCGGACGATTTGCTCGACCTTGTGCAACGCGCGCAAACCGAGCGGCAGAAAGGTATAAACGCCGCCGGCCAGCTTACGGATCAGCCCGGCGCGCAACAGCAGTTTGTGCGACAGGATTTCCGCCTCGGCGGGAGGTTCGCGGAGGGTCGGAATCAATGTTTGTGTCCACTTCATGTGGCGGGGAATTTAACAACAAAGAAACGAAGGAACGAAGTTTTTTTATTTTGCGGCACTCTGCCGAGACGCCGCTACGAATTACTTCACTGTGTTTACCAGCGGCGCCAGGCCCTGAATCCGCACCTCGAGTTTATCGCCGCTTTGAATCGGCCCGATGCCGCTGGGCGTGCCAGTCAGAATCACGTCGCCGGGCAGCAAGCGTCAGGTTCGTGGAAATGAAACTCACCAGTTCGGCGGGTTTGAAAATGAGCTGGCTCGTGTTCGAGTTCTGACGCAATTGGCCGTTCTGAAAAAGCTGTATGTTCAATCCGTTCGGATCAATTTTCGTTTCCACCAGCGGACCGAGCGGCGTGAAGGTGTCGAATGACTTCGCGCGCGCCCACTGGCTTTCGGAATTTTGGATCGTGCGATCGCTGATGTCCTCGGCGGCGGTGTAGCCGAATATGTAGCGCACCGCCTGCGTGGCCGTGACGTTCCGGATTTTGCGCCCGATGACAATGGCCAGTTCGGCTTCATAATCCGTGCGATGCTCGCGAAATGGGATTTCAATTTTTCCGCCGTCGGGGATCAGCGAGGTGGTGGCTTTGAACCAGAACAACGGCTCCTTCGGCAGCGGTTTGCCGGTTTCGCGCGCATGATCGGCGTAATTCTGGCCAACAGCGATGATTTTGGACGGCACCACCGGCACCAGCGTCTTCACGCCCTTGCGCGGAGTCGGCTTGCGGTCGAAGGAGGGCGAGCCGAAGACGTCGCCGCGCAGACGGAATAATTCGCCGTCCACGACCCGGGCGTGGAAAATCTCGTCACCTTTTTGAAACCGGCCAATGGCTGCCATAACAATTTACGATATTGGATTTACGATTTACGAATCACAGGCGCACGGAGTTTGCCGCGTAAATCGTATATCGTAAATCGGAAATAACACGCCATTGTTGCCGGAGGGCCGGTTTCACGCTACATTATCGGCGTGAAAGGGCTGACGAAGCAGGAACAACTGGTTCTCTGTATCGTTCTGGGTTTGTTGCTGACCGGCTGGGCGGTAAAAACGTATCGCGCCGCGCATCCGGCGACAACAACGACTCAACCGGCCAAACCTTAAACATGCAGGAAATCAATTTTGATGAAGTGGTGGAAATGGTGCTTGCGAAGGACCCGCGCTACACGCGCGAAGCCTACACGTTCGTTCGCGAGGCGCTCGATTTCACCCAGAAACACATCGGCAAGGAATCCCACGGCCAAATCCGCCACGTGAGCGGACAGGAACTGCTGGACGGCATCCGGCAATTCGCGCTCCAGCAATTCGGCCCGATGGTGATGACGGTGCTCGAGGAATGGGGTGTGCGCAACTGCCGCGATTTCGGCGAAATCGTCTTCAACATGGTCGAAATCGGCCTGCTCGCCAAGACCGACCGGGACAGCCGCGACGATTTTCAAAACGGCTACGATTTCACCGACGCCTTCCGCAAACCGTTCTGGCCCGAAAGCAAGCTCAAAGCCGAGCGCAAACCGGTGGCAGGGTGAACGCGCCGTTCCGGCGCAGCGAGACTTGTTGCAAAGTTGGCCGCCCTCTTTCATTGCCCAACTGCGCCGCTCGCATAAACTGTGCGCGTGAAATCCAAAGGCGCGGTTTATCTCGTCGGGGCCGGGCCGGGCGACGTGGGCTTGCTCACATTGCGCGGCGCGGAACTGCTCCGGCGCGCCGACGTGGTCCTCTACGACGCGCTCGTGAATCCCGATTTGCTTCGCCTGGCACCGCCGTCCGCTGAACTCATCGCGCGCGGCAAAAATATGTCCATGCCGCAGGACGAAATCGTCGCGCTGCTGATTGCCAGGGCACGCGAAGGCAAATGCGTCGTGCGGCTCAAGGGCGGCGACCCTTACATCTTCGGTCGCGGCGGCGAGGAGGCCGAGGCGCTCGCGGCGGCAAAGATTCCATTTGAAGTTGTGCCCGGTGTTTCATCCGTTATCGCCGCGCCGAATTACGCGGGCATTCCCCTCACCCACCGTGAATATTGCTCCAGCTTCACCGTCTTTACCGGGCACGAAAATCCCGCGGACGCAAAAACGGATTTGCGTTACGAGCAAATCGCCAAAATTCCCGGCACGAAGGTTGTGCTCATGGGCACCGACCGTCTGGATGATTGGACCAGGTCGCTTATCGCACATGGCATGTCGCCGGACACGCCGGCGGCGATTGTCCGCTGGGGCACGATGGGAAGACAAAAATCGGTCGCCGGCACACTGGCGACAATTGCCGCGCTCGCCGCGAAAGAAAAAATCTCGCCGCCGGTGCTCACCATCATCGGTGATGTCGTGAAGCTGCGCGGGAAATTGAACTGGTTCGAGCAACGGCCATTGTTCGGACAACGCATTGTCGTCACGCGTCCACTTGGGAGGGACGCCGTGTCGGCGTCCCAAAATTTCAGGGACGGCGGCCCGTCCTCCGTAGCACTGCGGAGGGTGGACACGCCGTCCCTCCCAAAAAGATTGGCCGAACTTGGCGCGGACGTCCTGGAAGTGCCGACGATCAAAATCACCGGGCCGGCCGACCGGGGCGCCATCGTGGACGCGTTGCTGGAATTGAATTCCTACGACTGGCTGGTGTTCACGAGCGCGAACGGCGTGACGGCGTTTTTTGATTTTTTCTTCAAGCGGTTCCGGGACATGCGCGACCTCGGCGGCGCGCGCATCGCTGCGGTAGGCCCGGCCACGGCGGCGAAGTTGCATGAGTTGCACCTGCAGGTGGATTTGACGCCCAAAGAAGCGCTCGGACAAAAAATCGCCGGGGAGTTTGCGAAATTTGAAAGCGTCGAGAATTTGAAAATCTGCCTGCTGCGCGCCGAGGCGGCGAACCCCGATTTGCCGCGGGCATTGGAAGAGCTCGGCGCCATCGTGGATGACATCGCCGTTTATCGCACCGTCGCCGAAACCGAAGACCCGGCGGGCGCGGGCGCGGATTTGCTGGAACACGGCGCGGATTGGGTGACGTTCACCAGCGGCTCGACGGTGGAGCATTTCCATGCGCGGTTTGATTTGCCAACGCTGGCGAAGAAATTTCCGCAACTGAAAATCGCGTCCATCGGCCCGGAAACAAGCAAGGCCATCCGCAGGCTCGGATTGACGCCGACACTCGAAGCCAAGGACCACACGACGGATGGTTTGATTGCCGGGTTGCTGCGAGTGGAAGGATAAACAGGTAGGGACGGCTCGCCGAGCCGTCCGGTGGAAGTTCCACCTCCCAATCGGTCGCCTCGGCGAGGCGACCCTACCATGCTGTTGAGAATATTCCGACTATTGCCAGGACATGGCTCACACCGACAAATCCTTCGCCATGATGTAATCGTCCATGACGAACCCGTCGCCGATGTCCGTGACCACGGAATCGGCAATGACAAAACCATTCCTTTGGTATGCCGCGATGGCTTTGGCATTGCGCTTGTTCACGGAGAGAATCAACCGGCGCCCTCCTTCGGCACGGACTTCATGCTCGACATGCTGCAACAAGTGGCTGCCCAACCCGCGACCGTGCAGCTCCGGCAACAGGTAGAGCTTGTGCAGCTTCATCACACCCGGTTCGGATGTCGGGCCGTAAGACGCAAAGCCGACCAGTTTGCCATCCATCAGCAGACAGTTGTAGTGGATTCCCTGTGAATGGATCTCGTCGCGCAGCACGTCGAGCGCATACATCCGCGTCAACATGTAATCAATCTGCGCGTTGGAAATGATGCCCGGATAACACGCGCGCCAGATGACGCCCGCCAGTTCGGAAATGACCGGCAAATCGGCCTCGGTTGCAGGAATGATTCGGGATTTCAACTGATCTTCGGTAATCAAAGCCCCAATTTCTTAAACCGGCTCTTCACTTCCTTGAAATGGAAATCGAGCGAGCAAAGCTTCTCCAGTTCGCCCGGCTTGAAATGCTTCGCCACGGCGGGGTCGGACTCGAGTTGCTCCACAAAGTCGGCATCGTCGCGGCCAGCGTGTTTGACTTCCCACGTCTTCATGGCCGCGTCCTGAACCAGCTTGTAAGCCTGTTCGCGCGTCAGGCCCTTTTTGATGAGCGCCAGCAGCACCGTCTGCGAATTCCACATGCCAAGCGAGAGCCCGAGGTTTTTCCTCATGTTCTCCGGATAGACGTTCAGACCATCCATAAGCCGGGTGACCAGGCCGATCATGTAATCGAGCAAGGTGCAGGAATCGGGGAAGATGATGCGCTCGACGCTGCTGTGGCTGATGTCGCGTTCGTGCCAGAGGGCGACGTTTTCCAGCGCGGCGACGGCGTTGCCGCGGAGCACGCGGGCAAGGCCGGTGAGACGTTCCCACGTAATGGGGTTGCGCTTGTGCGGCATGGCGCTGCTGCCTTTCTGGCCTTTGGTGAACGGTTCCTCGGCTTCGAGAACCTCGGTGCGCTGGAGATGGCGGAATTCAACCGCCCAGCGTTCGATGCTCGCACCGACCAGCGCGAGCGTGGTCATGAAATTCGGCGTGGATGTCGCGCTGAATAACCTGCGTGGCGATGGGGGCAGGACGGAGACCCAATTTTTTGCAGACGTACGTTTCGACACGCGGCGAGAGATGTGCACTGGTGCCGACGGCGCCGCTGAGTTTCCCGACGGCGACGGTTTCGCGAACGCGTTCAAGACGTTCGAGCGCGCGGCCAAATTCGTCATACATCAAGGCAAGCTTGAGGCCAAACGTCGTCGGTTCGGCGTGAATGCCGTGACTGCGGCCAACGCAGGGTGTGAACTTATATTTGCGCGCCTGTGCGGCGATGGATTTCCGCAGGGTCTTAACGCCGCCAATGAGGATGTCGGCGGACTGCGTCATCTGCACGGCGAACGCGGTGTCAATGATGTCGCTGCTGGTGAGGCCGAAGTGGAACCAACGGCTGGCGCGGTCGTGGATTTTTTCGGCAACGGCAGTGGTGAAGCCGATGACGTCGTGATTGAGGGTTTTTTCCAGTTCCTTCTGGCGGGCAACCAAACCGGGCAAATCAGCAAACCACTTCTCCGCGCCGCGATTTATTTTGGCGAAATCGGCGCGCGGCACGATGCCCTGCCGGGCGAGCGCCTCGCCGGCGAGCAGTTCGATTTGCAGCCAGAGGCGGAGCCGGTTTTCGTCGGTCCAGATGGCCCGCATTTCGGGACGGGAGTAGCGCGTTATCATGAGGCGAGCGTAAAACGTAGAAAACCGGGAGTCGAGCCGCATTCGCTCCGCTCCAGCGCGCCAAAGAGTCGAGTGCCGTTAAATTGGAGCGCCGATCTCCGATCCGGCGCTTTGATCGGATAACCAATCGAATCACGCCGGACCGGAGGCCGGCGTTCCTACCGCTTCGCCATTCGCGCGCGGGCCTTCTCCAGAATTTTGCGTTCGCTTTCGGTCAGGCTTTGGATGCCGTGGGCGGAAATTTTGTCGAGGATAGGGTCCACTTCGCTCTTCACGAAGTGGTCGGTGGACTCTTCCTCGTCCAGTTCGCCGGCGGATGAGCGCCACGATCCGGATTTGGCCGCGCGCACGTTCACAAATTCGCGCGGTGCCGTCCTGCGCTTGTGCAATTTTTCCTGCCACCAATGACTTTGAAAGAACAGGCGCACGTAAAATCCGCCCGTCAGGATGCCGCCGAGATGGGCAGCATTGGCGATGCTGCTGTTGGGAACCATAATGCCGACGAACGCCAGCGCGAGGCTGACCGCGAGCAGGGTTTTGCCCGTCATGGAAACGGGGATGAAATAAAGCAGCAGGCTGAACCGCTCCTCCCAGTGCAGGATGGCAAAAGCCGCGACCAGGCCGGAGGCGCCCGCGGAGGCGCCCACCACCGGGGCATCGAAATAATGTGGCATCAGTACCGCGAACAGCATTTGCACCAGCCCGCCGATGATTCCGCTCGACAAATAAAGTGTCAAAAAATGGCGGCGACCCAGCGCGTTTTCCACTGGCTGCCCGAAGAAATAAATGGCCAGCGAATTGAAAATCAGGTGCATCCACCCGGCGTGCATGAATTGAAACGTCAACAGTTGCCAGATGAAACCGTGTTTCAGCCCCGCCAGGCTCAACGCAAAATAGGCGTCGGCCGTGGCGGCGGCGGACAATGAATTGGATGACGCCAGTTGAATGAAGAAAACCACCGCATTGACAATCAGCAAAGCAACGGTGAATGACAGGGGCGGCATCCGCGGCCGGTCACGGTAAACCGGCTCGCGCATATAATCACGATCGTCAAGCATACATACAGAAGCTAACTGTGCGGACAGCGCTTTTCAACCGGCTTTCCGCCGCCACCAGAACATCCGTTCCCGCCCAACCCGGTTGGGATAGGAACGCGGCATCCACTCCGCCACCAACTCAAAATGCGGCGAGAATCGCCGCCACAATTCGTCGCGTGTCGCGGGAAACGGCGGGCCAGCGCCATCCTCGACGATCATGTAATTGACCGCCAGATATTGTCCCTCCGGACGGAGCCAGCGCAGCACCGCGCGGACATAATCGTTTCGTTCATCGGGTTTGATTGCGCAGAAGAGCGTATGTTCAAAAATCCAGTCAAACAATTGCGGGGGCTCATCCTGCAGGAAATCGGCGCGCTGGAACCCGGCATTGAGTCCGGTGGTTTTGGTCTTCTCGACGGCGAGTTGGACCGCGCTGGGCGCGATATCAAAACCAGACGCGGTAAAACCCGCTCTGGCAAACTCGCGCACGTCATGGCCGGTGCCGCAACCGGGGACGCAGACGGTGCCACGCGGCAGGAACGGATGTGCCGCCAGAAAATCCACCAACCCCGGAGACGGCGCGCCCTTGTCCCAATGCATATCGCCGGATTGATAGCACGCTTCCCAGTAATCCTGACTCATTGGATTTACGACTGGATTTGGCCATCCACCAATTCAATCACCCGGGGGGCGTTGGCGGCCACGTGGGCGTCGTGCGTGGCGATGACCAGTGTGGTTTGTTTTTCGGCGCGCAGGCTTTTCAGCAATTCAAGAATTTCGCCGCCGGTGTGCGAATCGAGATTGCCGGTCGGTTCGTCGGCCAGCAGCATATCCGGTTCGTTGACGAGCGCGCGGGCGACGGCGACGCGCTGTTGTTCGCCACCGGAAAGTTCAAACGGCTTGTGTTCCATGCGCTCCGCCAGGCCGACCTGGGCGAGCAACTCGCGGCCCCGCGCAACCGCGCGCGCGGCGGGCACGCGGGCGACCCGTGCCGGAAGACAGACGTTTTCGAGCGCGGTGAGTTCCGGCAGCAGATGATACGCCTGGAAAACAAAACCGACGCGGTGGTTGCGGAATTCGGTCAGTTCACGTTCGGAGAACGTGGCGAGATTTTGCCCGGCGAAATGGATTTCGCCCGCGTTCGGCGTGTCCAAGCCGCCCATCAAATGGAGCAAGGTGCTTTTGCCCGCGCCGGACGCGCCGCGCAAGGCGAGGAATTCGCCGCGCGCCAGGTCGAGGTTCACCCCGCGCAACACTTCGAGCGTGCGTTTGCCCATGGCGTATGTTTTGGCGAGGGCGCGGGCGGAAAGGAGCGGGTCGTCGTTCATGGGAAACCTCCGGTTTGCTGGAAAAAAAACATTCAACGCCCAACATTCGTACGCCCAACTATCCAACTCAATGAACTGACGTCAGCCGGATCATTCGGCGTTCGATGTTGAATGTTGAATTCGTTGAATGTTTCCGCAATTTATTCATAACGCAGCGCCTCCACGGGTTTCAAGCGGCCGGCGCGCCACGCGGGCAGCACCCCGCCAAGGACGCAAATGACAAATGAGCCTCCGCAAATGATGGCAATGTCATTCAGGTTGATTACCGCCGGCAGTTGATTGAAAAAGTAAAGCGAGACAGGCAGCAGGTCACGCCCCGTCAGGTGGTTCATGAAATGCAGGAATTCATTGCGATACGCCAGCGCCAGAATGCCCAGACCATAGCCGGCCAGCACGCCCAACACGCCGATGATGGCGCTCTGGCTCAAAAAGATGCCGGAGATTTGGAAATTCGTCGCGCCGAGCGCCTTGAGCATCCCGATTTCGCGGGTCTTCTGGACCACAAACGTAATTTGCGCGCTCAAGATGCACAGCGCCGCGACAATCACGATGAAAAAAAGGATGTAAAACATGACGTTTTTCTCGACCAGGAGCGCGCCGAGAATCGTGGCATTTTCCTCCGTCCAGGTTGTGACGTTGTAGCCCGGGCCCAGCGTGGTTTCCAATTCGCGCTGCACTTCAGGCGCTTGATAGGGGTCCTGCAACATCACCATCAGCCCGTGTACGCTGTCGCCCAGGGCATAAAGGTCCTGGGCGTTTTCGAGCGAGGCCACCACCACCGAAGAATCATAATCAAAATAGCCCACGTCAAAAATGCCCGTCACGGTGTATTCGTCCGGCAGTATGGCTTCTTCATTCGCCGTGCCGCGCTGTTCCTTCATTTTCCGCAACTCCGCCGGTGAATAAATCGAAACGCGGTCGCCGACGAACAGGCCGTAGGTTTGGGCAAATTCGCTGCCGATCACCAGACCGCGTCCGCTCAAATCGAATTTACCGCCGTGGATGCTTTGCGGCAGCACGCTCACGTCGGCTTCGTGGCCGGGATCAACGCCGCGCAAATACGGCGTGGCGAAGGCCGACTGCTCGCCATTCGTCGGCTCCGTTTCGAGCAGCACCGGGCCGAGCACGAACGGCGCGACGCCGCGCACGTTTTTGTTGGACGTGACGAGGTTCATCACCTGCTCGTAATTTTCCAGCGTCCGGCCGTGCGCGAAAATTTTCAGGTGCGCGTTGAAGCCGAGGATTTTCTCGCGCAGGTCATGGTCGAACCCGCTCATGACGCTGATGACGATGATGAGCACGGCGACGCCAAGCGCGACGCCGACGACGGAAATGAGGGTGATGATGGAAACAAACGTCCGTTTGGGCCGCAAATAACGCAGGGCCAGCATCAGTTCAAACGGCAGTCGCGACATGATGCACGCAGGCTACGGGCCATTGACGCGGGTGTCAACGAAGTCGGTCTTCATTCCAATCGTAATCTTTATCCTGATCTTAATCTTGATCCTAATCACGGCAGCACCGCCCGATAAAACTGCTGGCTGAAATTCGTCGTTGCCTCATGCTTGGCACAAAAGACTCCAGATGACCATCCTGATTAGAATTCACCCCCCCCGCAAATCTTTGCCGGTGATCACTAGGGAATGGGGATTTTTTACTTACGCTAGCCTTGGCGGCGTGGCATTGTCAACCTGATAACCGCCACAGCCAATCCAATAAAAACCAAAATCGCTATGCCCAAAATCACATAACGAGAGATCGACACCCTGTTGACTTCTTTCACTGGAAGAGCAGGGTAAGATCACGTTACTCTGATAAAGTTGCTGAATTTCTGCACTACTCAGAGCGCGGTTGTAGATGCGGACATCGCTTTCAGCTCCGTTGAAGTAGTTTTGACCCACTGATTGCGGTGCAAAGCGTCCGATATAACGAATACCATCCGTGTTCATATAGGTTCCGGAGCCGGTTGGAACAAACCCACCATTCAGACCAGTAGGCCTTGTTTCATCAACCCCGTTGATATAGAGAAGCATTCTGCCGTTGGTAACCACTAGCGCCACATGATACCACTGGCCGACGGCAACTGGTGAAGTATTCGTAACCTCCACACCAGCACTAGTAGGACCGGCCGTTGAACCGTCCCACATAGCTGCGAAAAATCTCTGAAATTGCCCAGAAGAACTCTGAAACTGCCCAGAAAAACGCAGTTCATAGGAAGACGGCGAACTATTATCTGTGCCGCGATCAATGATTATGGTTTGGTCAGAACTGACGCTGTTTAGCATAACCCACGCGGCAACCGTGTAGTTTTGCGAACGGGCATCAAAGGTTAACAGCGCCTGACTGTCGCTTATTGAGATGTAGCCCGAACGGCCGTCAAAGGCGAGAGCAGCGTTGGCTGTTCCAAATCTATTCGTTGTTGCAGTTACTCCGCCGTTGATTATGCCGTTTAAGCCGTTGCCACTGGCGTCATTCGCTTTGCCGTGGAAAGGATAATAAGCGACCAACCCCCCGTTCAAACCAGTTTGCATAACTGCTGCGTTTCCTTTTTCACTTGGCTGGGTCTGCGGTGTATTAGGCGATAGAGAAAGTGGAATTTGTGGATTATCAGACTTGGCTGCGCCGGGCACATCAGAAAAGACGAAAACCCCGATTAAATCAACTTGGTGGTTTGGATCCTGACCCTCAATACCGGAACCGGTGCTCTCTTGTAGAATATATGTTCCCGGCCCAACATATCCATGAGCTATTGTGAGCGCCACCGTGCCTGGCGTGTTCATTTGAACCGGCACATCGGTAACGAGGTTGTCCAATCCTGATAGAGTCAACGCCGTTTGTGAACTTGCCAGCCCCAAGACAGAAACCATCGCAGGCTCAACTAATGTAATTTGGACTGAAGCGGAAGTTGCGGCTGGACCCGAATTCGTTCCATAAAAGCCCTGAACATAACGAAAGCCGGACGCTCCAAAACCACCGACGACGTAATAACCACAATCGGTCGTAAAACTGTTGACATTGCTTTTTGTCACTGAAATCTCTGCTGAAGCATTGCCACTGGCATTTGTCAATATAACCGATTCTCCTTCCGCAAAGGGGTGGCTTGGAAAACCACCGCCTGTTGCCATTCCATAAACATATAATTGGCAGCCTTCAGGAAGATTGAGCGCGGTTTCGTGTTGCGCAGCCTGCGCACCGGTAATGAACGGCAATGCATGGCACGGATTTCTTGAAAGCGCGATGCAAACAAAGGCAACGATAGCGTGGGAGGTTTTCATAAAATTCAAACTACGATATTGGCTTGCCGCAACTTTTGCAAAATTTCGCTCCTGCTTCATTTTTCTCACCACACTCCGAACAAAATTTCCCCGTTGAAGCGGGAACTGGAACTGGCACGCCGCACGAACCGCAAAATTTTACTCCTGCTGGAATTATCGCGTTGCATTTTGGACAAGATGTTGAAGATTCTGCCACGCTGCCAACGGCTGCCCGTTTTGTTGAACTGAAAATGGCTTCGGTAAGCGCGTCAAGATTTCGCGATGCCACGACGATCAGTCCGATGAGCGGGAGAAGCCCAAGCACCAGAAAAAACCAGCCATACAAATTTGCCTGACTTCCAAGCAACGGGGGAATCACGCCCATGTATGATTTGTAGGCGATGGCGACGACAATAGTTAAAACCAAAAGCAAAATAATCAATCCGCCTTCGGGAAGCCGTTTCGACCGCGATTTAACGAGGCCGTTGAATCCCGCCGCGCTGCCAATGAGAACTATAAAAATAAGCGTGTCCACGATGGCGTTGGCTATCGAGATTGGAAAAATATAGCCGAGCGCGTATTGAATCCCTTGCGGCATCTGGCCGTTGTTAAAAAATTGCGCTACGTCAACATTTCCGACTGGTGCAGCCCCGCTGCCTACAAAAATTGGCTTGGCTTCTTTCAACATTGGCAAGTTGTCGAGTATCAGCCGTATCACGATTAAGCCGATGACAGCAATAATTGCTTTGACCAATCTTCGTCCGACTTCGTTTCCGACGCTGTTTTGATTTGTTGTTGTCATGGTTAACTCCTCAATTTTTTATTTTTATGGACCGGGAAGAAATTTATCAGAGAAAGATATGTCACCTGCTAAAGCGTTTGTATACCAGCTCAAATTGCTCATCACATCTTCGTAGTTCATAATTATTGCCACGTTTTGTGGAGACGCAGCATCTACAATTAGGGTATCAACATCTCCGATACCGGGAACTAAATCAGCAAAGACGCCTATGTAATAGGCTGTCACGACATCCGTTTTGTAAGGCTGCCACAACACCCAGACATATTCTGAATTCGAGTTCGTGAATTGATCTGAAATAGTATATCCATTGGTAGTCTGCAAATGGAATGAATATCCTTCTGCTACTACGGCTTTCGCACCGGAAAGCAGTTGAGAACCCGTGCATAAATCATTTACGGCGGTTAAAAACAACGAAACATCAGGTAATTCTTTTGCTGTGCTATCCGTCATTTTTTCGTATTTAGTAATTTCCTTCAATGCATCCAGGACTTGTTGTGCAAAATCCAATGAAGTTTTTTCGGTTGGAGTTAACGCCACAGCATTCGGGGATTTGAACGTGTTCCATGTGGCTTTGACACTAAACGTCAATGTTACCGTTTGTCCCGCTGCAATTTTACTTGGCGGATTCTTCGGCGTAACCACAAACTGCGCTGGCTGGCCTAACGCATCCGTTCCCCCAGCGCCTACCAAACTTGGAGGCTGTAAATCGGTCGAGCCGCAATTGGTAACCTGAAAGGAAATCGCAAATGGCCATCCCAAAGTAGGAACGGGATTTCCTCCAATGACATTTGAATAAGGAATCGTGGTTTGCGGAGGCAAGGTTGGAGTGTTTTCGGTTATAGTATGCGAAGTCGTTGCCGTTCGTGTCGTTGGTTTTGTAAATCGAAGATTCCAATCCCAAGCCGTGGTGCTGACTGTTGGGGCTGTTACAACTTGAAGACCAGATTGACTTGCGGTTGATCGTGTTGAGCTATTTCCCGTCACCACCAAAGTAATCGCATCAGCCGGATAGGGTCGCTGAAGATACCATGTCGTTGAATGTGAGTTGTCAGGCCCATTCATCACGCTGTTCGTTGCCCAGCCATTGATTTGGGCTGAAGACAATTGAGCAGCGTTGAAATCTGCAATGTCATTGCCGTCGTTCCAAACGTCATAATTATTAACCCATCCATAACCTAAATCTTTTCCAATTCCCCAACTGGTGCCGGAGGCAACGTGGTCTGCGCTTGTTTCCCAGCCGACCGCGAAAATAATGTGATATGTGCCGGGCGTTGTTGGAGCGACTAACGACATCTGTGCCTGTTGATCCGATTGGCCAGTCGGAACCCAACCATTTATCTGTTTCCAACTGCTGCTGTGATTACCCCAAGAAGGCGTATAAATCAACGGAGCAACGGCGTCGCCAGGTGCCAAGTTCAAAACTGAAAGCTCAATTGTTCCATTCAGCGTAGCTCCTGAAGAAACATTCAGAACGTTGTTGGCATCCGACACAGAAGCAAATGCGCCAGTTCCAGATAAAACGCGTATTTGTCCGCCAACTCCACCCAAAGTTGGAATGCCATTCACCGTCTGTGATACAGGCTGTGAATTATTGGAATTGGTTGGCGTAGATTGCGGCTGAATTTTGGCTGGTTGCCGATTCGTCATTATTTGCTTAACAGCTCGCTGAACAGCTTGAGTGATCACCTGATTGGCAGGGCGATTCAAATTGAAACTGGGCAATTGGAAAGGTGCCGCTTCGCAGCAGCCATCCGCGGCAAGGAGAAGAATAAAAACCCATTTGTAGAAAGCATTCATTTGCCTTCGCGCTATTTCACTTCTGTAACAGCGTCATAGAGGTTGTGGAAAATTTGTCAACTCTTTTTCAAAAAACAAAAAAGCCGGGATTTTACTCCGAGGTTATGCAAATAATTCCAATCCATCATTTCGTCGGTAACGTGGCGGCTGGTGCTATTGGCGGCGGTCTGAACCCGGATTAAATCAAATCCGTCTGCTTCTCCGACTCAACGCGGAATTGACGCTGCCGGATTTCCGGCGCACACTGCGTTTCATGGCGTTGCTGGGATTCTAAATATGAGCGAAGCCGACTTTCTCCGCGAAGAACCACCAGGTTACGGTAGAGGTGCCAAGCCTTCGCCGCTTCACGAATATCTGCGCAAACTGGAACGCGCCCTCAAGCGTGGCGACGCCACCGAACACACGCACCGTGGCGCGCTTCAGGAATTGCTCGAAGCCCTTGACGAAAAGATCATCGCCACCAACGAACCGAAACGTTCCGCCTGTGGCGCTCCAGATTACGTCATTTCCCGCAAACGCGACCAGCTTACGCTCGGCTACATTGAAGCCAAGGACGTGGGTTTGGACCTTGGGCGAAATCGAATGGAGCGAACAACTCAAACGCTATCTCGTCTCGCTCCCCAACCTATTGCTCACCGATTACGTGGAATTCCGCTGGTTCGTGGACGGCAAGAAACGTGAAACCTTCCGCCTCGCCAATATCGCCCCCGGCGGCAAACTCACGCCCGGTTGCGCCGGACGAACTCGATAGCGCCCGCGATCTGCTCATCGGTTTTCTCTCGCAAAAGCCGGTGGACATTGCCTCCGCCGAGGAACTGGCCCGTCGCCTTGCCAATCTCACGCATAATATTCGCAATATTATCAACGGCGCATTTCTGACCGGGCAGGCTTCGCAACAACTCCGCGACTGGCGCGACGCCTTTGCCGCCACGCTGTTGCCCGAACTCGCGCCGCACGCCGACGCCAAGAAAGAAGCGGAAGCCGTCAGCGAATTTGCCGACATGTTTGCGCAAACGCTCGCCTATGGTTTGTTCAGCGCCCGCGCCGCCAGCGGCAGCACCAAGTTCACCCGCGAGAAGGCGCAAAAGCTCATCCCGCGCACCAATCCCTTTCTCCGCACTTTTTTCGAGCAGATTACCGGCGCGGCGCTGGATGACGAACCGTTTGCCGGTTTCGTTGAGGATTTAATCCAGACGCTTGACCATGCGGACATGGCGCGGGTCATGGAAAACTTCGGCAAGCGCGGTCGCCGCCGCGATCCCGTGGTTCACTTCTACGAAACCTTCCTGCAAGCCTACGATCCCAGGTTGCGCGAACTGCGCGGCGTTTATTACACGCCCGAGCCGGTGGTGAACTACATCGTCCAGAGCATTGACCGCCTCCTGAAAGACAAGTTCAGCATCAAAGCCGGAATTGCCGACCACTCGAAAATCACCGTCAAACGCAGGGAAGGTGAACGCGAGATTATTGACGAATCGCATCGCGTCCTCATTCTCGATCCCGCCACCGGCACGGCCACGTTTCTCTACACCGTGCTCGATTTCATCCGCTCGCAATTCAAGACGAAGAAGAACGCCGGGCAATGGGGCAGTTACGTCCACGAACATTTGTTGCCGCGGCTCTTTGGCTTTGAACTCCTGATGGCACCCTACGCCGTGGCGCATTTCAAAATCGGTCTGGCGCTGGCGGCGATGGATGAGGAACCGCTCTTCCGCCAGCAATGGAGCTACGAGCCTCAGGGCAGCGAACGAGTGAACATCTTTCTCACCAATACGCTTGAGGACTTGGAACACACCGCTGAACAACTTGGCCCGCTGCGCGTCTTGAGCAACGAGGCCAACTCCGCCTACGAGGTCAAGAAACACAAGCCCGTCCTCGTCGTCCTCGGCAATCCGCCTTACTCCGGCCATAGCGCAAATAAAGGCGAATGGATTTCCAAGCTCGTCCGCGATTATTACTTCTGCGATGGCAAACCGCTCGGCGAAAGGAATCCGAAATGGCTTCAAAACGATTACGTCAAATTTCTCCGCTGGGCGCAATGGCGTATTGAACAGACTGGACAAGGTGTACTGGCCTTCATCACTAGCAACAGCTATCTCGACAGCCCGACCTTTCGCGGCATGAGGCAAAATCTCATGCAAACGTTTGATGAGATTTACCTGCTTGATCTTCATGGCAACGCCAAGAAAAAGGAAACCGTTCCCGGTACAACAAGCCGGACAAAAATGTTTTCGATATCAACGAGGGCGTGGCCATCGGCATTTTTGTGAAGTTATCGTCAGAGGGGCGGGCGAAAAAGCAAGGAGAAGGCTCCCGCAATTGTGCGTCATTGTAATCTCTGGAGTGCGCAACGTCAGACGAAATACGATTGGCTGGACGACCATCATGTCGAGAACACCCAATGGAAGAAGCTTGAACCAACCGCGCCCCATTATCTCTTCATTCCGCAGGATACCACACGACTTAAGGAATATGAAAGCGGATGGAAAGTCACAGACATGATGCCTGTCAACGTGCTTGGATTTCAAAGTCACGAGACCCATTTGCTCTGGCATTAACGCGTGATGAATTACATGAGCGCATGGCTTTGCTTTCCGTGAGTTAGCCATACCGACAAGGAAATACGAACGATTTGCTGAAGATAGAGGACAGTGGAAGTTGGAATGTTTCAAAGTAAGAGCCAAAATCCGTGCAGACAAAAACTGGGAACGAGAAATTATTCAAATTGATTACCGCCCGTTTGACCAACGCTGGTGTTATTACGAGACACCGTGGTTCCGTTGACAGGCCGCGTCCTGAACTCGTCACGCATGTCGCTCGCCAAGATAATCTTTGCTTTCAGTCTGATGCGGCAAACGAAAGCGCCGACATGGCAGCACGCTTTTCAGCGATGATGCTCCTGCTCATCGGCTGTCTTTTTAGAAATCAAAGATGGTCAACTCTGTTTTTCCTCTCTATCTTTATCCCAACGGCAAATTGCCGGAGGAAGATTTGTTCGCGCACGATAATGGTCGTCGCCCGAACTTGAGCGCCGCGTTCATCAAAGACTTTTGCGAGAAATTAAAAGTGAAATTTGTGCCGGATGGTTTGGGCCGCCCTGGCAAACGCGAGGTCGGGCCGGAATTGATTTTTCATTACGCCTACGCCGTGTTCCACAGCCCCGCCTACCGCGACGTTACGCGGAGTTCCTGCGTGCCGATTTCCCGCGCCTGCCCCTCACCAGCAATTTTGAATTGTTCCGCACGCTGGCCGGTTTCGGCGGCGACCTGGTGGATTTGCACGCGCGCGGCAAGGGCGATCCGCAAGGGTCTCAGCTTTCCCGATCAAAGGCGACAACGTAATTGAGGATGTCCGCTACCAGCCACCGCAAGGCAAAGAGCCAGGCCGCGTCTGGATAAATGACCGGCAATATGTCGCGGGCGTACCGGAGACCGCTGTGGATATTTTCCATCGGCGGTTATCTACCGGCCCAACGCTGGCTGAAAGACCGCGTCGGTCGCGCGCTCGGTTACGATGAGCGGGAGGAATATCAACGAATCGTCTGGGCGCTGATGGAAACCAAACGTTTGATGGGCGAGATAGACGCGAGCATTCAACGGCACGGCGGCTGGCCATTGAAATAACCCTGTGGCCTTCATATTCCAGTGCGGCTCGAACATGCACGATTCAAAAATCGTGGAAGCTCCCCACGCAAAGAGCAGGATTACGATTGGGATTAAGATTATGATTAAGATTTAGTTAGAAAATGGATTCCGCTTTTCCGACGGCGACACCCGTTGCAGAAACAACGGACTAATGAACAAATAAATCCAGCCGAGGACCAAATGCGCGCCGAAGGCGAAACTCATCTGGATCAAATCCAGCGCGCCCAAGCCGTAAAATGCAATCGCCGCCGCCAGCAATAATGCGCCGGGCATGAGCGCTGCGCCCGCCAGCCGCCAGCATTGCCGGAAGTTCAAATCGCGGTCGGCAAAAAAGCAAACCAGCCAGACCGGAAAAAAATAAACGGTCGCCAAAACCGCCCACGAAAGCATCAGCCCGACAATGATCGCGCCGGTT
Source organism: uncultured Verrucomicrobiae bacterium (assembly GCA_963754775.1). Taxonomy (GTDB): domain Bacteria; phylum Verrucomicrobiota; class Verrucomicrobiia; order Limisphaerales; family UBA11358; genus UBA11358. The sequence continues at coordinate 238,445 of CAVWHM010000029.1, read as the reverse complement.
GCAATGGCCAGGATGTCGGGTTTCCAGGCGTCCCAAAGCGGTTCCAGATCGGTCCGGTTGAAAGCCACAATCCAGCCGGGCGGATAATTCCATTCGCGATAGCCAAGCAGAGAAAAAACGCGGACGGTTTCCCTGCCGAATTCGATTTGCACTTGCGCCGGCGAGTGAATTTGGCCGGTGTGTTCCAGATCAACATCAAATGCCAGAAAACCGCCTTCGGCCAGAAGCGCCGGCGATTCACCATGCCACTTCAATTGGCTGGTGCGGATATCACCCTGGTCCGGCAGTTGTTTGATGGCGGCCGTGATGGTGGGGAAGCAGCCCAAGTCCAAAAAACAATCCACCGCGATGGCGGCCAGCACCGCGACGATAAATTGCACCACCAGCAGGCGACCAAGTCGCGCATGGGCAAAAGCCGCCACCCCGCGCGGGGTGAGCGGTTCCCAGGCAGTTGGCGATGATTTCGAAGCCGTCATGGTGCGGAACTTTCGTTCCGCCGCATTTTAACAAATCCCTGCCGTTTGTCGCGGAAGTTTGCGCCGTACTCAGGCGCCGGGCGCATTTTCAGGGGGCGGCGGAGACTTTTGTGATTGCTCCGGTGGCGGCGCGTGAACCACTGGAATGGGGTAACGCAGTTTCATCACGTCGTCCACGAGCACTTCGATAAAATAGGTTCCGGCGGCTTTGAATTCAATCTGGCCGAAGACCATCACGCTGGTGGTGTGCAACGCCGCGTCGCGCAGTTCAAATTTCATCTCGCCCTTGCGGACCACGGTAGTCTGGTCGGGCGCGATGAGCCGGATGCATTCCGTGAACCGGCCGATGCCCGCCGTCCAGCGATTAAAAACGCAGAGCCGCGCGGCGACGATGGGCAGTTGCGGCACGCGGATGAGGCTGATGACGCCGATGAGAATCAGATTCCCGTTGGCTTCCTGGCGGACCTCCTCGCACAACAGCGAGGATTGCAAATCGGGTAAAATTCGAGTGGCTTCCATAATCTGTTTTTCTTCGCAGGAGTCGAGGTGACGAACTCCAATTTTTGGTTTTTTATTTGTGCATCCGTAAAACAGAGCCTCCTCACGTCGGCTCCTGCGCAGCGGACATTTCCGCCGCGCGCACCGTGTTTTGCATCAGCATCGCAATCGTCATCGGTCCGACGCCGCCGGGATTCGGCGTGATTTTTCCCGCCACCGGCTGAACGCGCGCAAAATCCACGTCGCCGACCAGCCGTGAACCGCCTTTCGCCTTCGGATCGCTCACCCGGTTGACGCCCACGTCAATCACCGTTGCGCCGGGCTTGACCATGTCCGCCTTCACAAACCCGGCGACGCCCATCGCGGCAATCAAAATATCCGCGCGCCGGCAGTGCGCCTGGATGTCGCGCGTGGCCGAATGACAAATCGTGACGGTCGCGTTCGCGTGTTTGTTTTTCTGGCAAAGCATCGCGGCCATCGGTTTGCCGACGATGTTGCCGCGGCCCAGAATCACTACTTCCGCCCCGTCGGTCTTGACATTGGCACGCACAAGCAATTCGCGAATGCCCGCCGGCGTGCAGGGCTGAAAACCCGTCGCGTCACCGAGCATCAATTTGCCGACATTCACCGGATGAAAACCGTCCACGTCTTTCTGAGGCAAAACGGCGGAATAAATCACCGACTCGCGAATTTGTTTCGGCAATGGCGCTTGCACCAAAATTCCGTGGAGGCGCGCATCTGCATTTAACCTTTTCAGCAGCGCGAGCAGTTCATCCTCGCCGGTCGTTTCCGGCAAAACGTGCGCTTCCGAAAAAATGCCCAGCTCGGCGCACGTCTTTTCCTTGCGACCGACATAAACCCTGGACGCCGGGTCTTCCCCGACACGCACAAACGCAAGTCCGGCCTGAATGCCGCGCGATTTCAACGCGGCGATGCGGCCAGCCAGTTCACGCTGGATTTGCGAGGCGATGGCGCGCCCGTCAATTATGGTGCCCAGTGCGCGGGGTGACGGATTGGAATCTTGGGACGGCATTTGTCTCGGTGGAAACCACTAGAATCTTTTTAATCGTGAGGACGGGCGTCTGGTTCCACCGCGCAGCAAGACCCTCCTCGCCAGTCACGATGATGTGCAGGCCATTGTAACGGCTCAAGTCGAGGTTTGTCGTCGTCGTGTAGAGGTAATCAATGGCTATGTATGTATTCGGGTCATACAATTCATATGCCGTCGGCTCAATGACGCTGGGGACATGGCGAACGAATCCTTCGTGTGTCACGACGCGCGGTGGCGGCGGCGCTTGTTCAACCGGCGCGGCCGGCGTATTTGTTTCCACCGCGGGTGCCGGAACGGCGTTGGTTTCAGGCGCAACCGGCGGGTTGCCCGGTTCGGTGACGACGGGTTGCGCTTCGGCGACCGGCGTTGGAGCTGGTGCCGGCATGGTTTCCGCCGGCGCGGGCGCGGGTGCCGGTCCGGTCTCCATCGGTGGAGCGGCATTGGCCGGTGCAGCCGCCAGTGTTTCCTGTTTCAAATACATCGCAGCCACAAAGGCGTAGGCATTCGTTGGCGGTTCGATTTCCATCCAGTTGCCTTTGTTTAAAATTTCGCCGACCGGTGTCCCGCGCTCAATCAAGCCGACAACGCTGTAATTTTCGCCCGGCCCGGCGCGCAAACTCAGTTTCTTCGGCAAAACCGTCTTATTCACCGCGTCAATGTATTTGGCAGAAACCCAGACATGCGCATTTGTCGGGAAGGCGATTTTGGCCCACTGCGCCGGTTCATCCGCCTTGTGCTTGCGCAAATTGATCTGTTCCAGCACCGTCACGGCATCGCCTTTGAATAGATGGGAGATGATTTCCCCTTTAAAACTGGCCTGACCGCGAACATTAATGTTGTTGACGCCGACTTCCGCCGGGCCGGGCACGAGCGCGACGGGCGTTTCGGTGATCCAAGGCTTCTTTGGCCGCGGCGAGCTTGCGCTTCTTATGCGGGACGGCTTTCTTTTTGGCGGGCGCGTTTGTCACCACCGTCGCAGGGTGCGGTCACCGCCGGCGGCGGAGTTGCGGGGGGTGGTGTTAACTCGGGTGCGTTCGTCTGCGCAAACAAGCTTGTTGAAACGGTTGCCACGAAAACCAACCAAATCTGCTTTTTCATAATTCAGCCAAGTAAAGTTCTTATTTCTGTCTCTGTCAATGTCCGCCAGCGGCCTGGTTTCAGTTCGCCCAATTTGATTTTGCCAATCTGCGTCCGCTGCAATCGTTTTACCGTCAAACCCTGTGATTCAAACAGCCGCCGCACTTCGCGGTTTTTGCCCTCGCCCAATTCCAGTTCCACCACGCTTTTGGCGCGGCTGGCCGAAATCAGCCGGGCCGCCTCCGCCTTGAGCTTCTCGCCCGCGTCCCAGACACCGCGCCGGAACCCCGCGAGCATCGCCGCGTCCACGCTGCCGGCGACGGTCGCCACGTATTTTTTGCGGACGCCGTAACGCGGATGCGTCAGGTGCAACGCGAATTGTCCATCATTGGTCAGAAAAATCAATCCTTCCGTGTTGAAATCCAGACGGCCCACGGAATAAAGATTTTGCCATTCCCTGGGCAATAAATCGTAAATCGTCGGGCGGCCCCACTCATCCTCGCGCGAACAAACACACCTGCCCGGCTTATGCAATGCCACCCACAGCTTGCGCCGCTCGCGAACCGGCCGGCCGTCCACCGTCACTTTATCGCACGCCGGATCAACCCTGGTGCCGAGCAGGCGAACCGGCTGGCCGTTGACGCACACGCGCCCGTCCAGAATGATCTGTTCGCTCGCGCGGCGCGAAGCCACGCCCGCGTCCGCCAGAAATTTTTGCAATCGAACGTTCAAAGCGCGGAGTGCAGAATGCGGAGTGCGGAAAATCACACAGCACGCGGCCATTCATTCCGCGTTCCGCATTCCGAATTCCGCATTTGTCAGACTGCTGGCTTGGTTTTGCGGAGGCCGGTGATGCGGTCGCCGTCCTTCCAGTGACCGCGTTTCTTGAGCAATTCGACACGCTCGAAGCGCTTGAGGACATTGCGCTTGCCGCCGAGGGTGGACGCCGCGCGCAGACTGCGATGCTGTGACATAAATTCTTTCGGTTAAATTGTCGTTAAAAACGAGCAGCGAGGATACCAAAACAAGCGCTTCCCGCAATGATGAAATTTCACCACTTTAATTCCGTCCCGCGTCATTCCCGCTCCGCCATGCACATCACCTCACCCAGCAGCGTATCCAGCGTCACTGACTTGCTCAACACCGGCAACTTGACCAGGTCAATGAATTTTTGGAAATTGAGTGGTCGTCCAGTCCGGTGATAAAAATAAACCGCCTGGCCAGCGACGGATTCGAGCGTTCGACCGTGGCATACCACAGGTCGCCTTCAACCTGAGACATCTGAAGATCGCAGACCACGGCATCCAGGTGGTGTCGGAGGACAAACTTCAACGCCAGCGCGCCGTCAGGCACAATCGTTGCCTCATAGCCTTTGGATTCGAGGGTTTCTTTGAGGGACCAAGCGAGTGGAATATCGTCGTCCACGATCAGGACGTGCTCTTTCCGAGGTGTGCCATTGTTGGTTTCCATGACAACCGGCCTCGCCAGAACCATATACCAGCCTGCGTCCAAAGCAAGTCCGGTGAAACGTCTGAATCAACCTCCCCCCATCCCGGCTTAAGTTCCGGTAAAATGGGCTTTGTCACCACTTCAATGCCTGCAACCGGCGCTTTCAAATACGGTTAAGCGGATAATGCCGGTCAATGAATTTGTAATCGCGGTCGTTTTCCAGAAAATTCACACCCTGCTGGATGACGACGGCGGAAATCAGGCAATCCACGGAATTCCGAATCGTGATCCCCTTGCGCCGTAGTTCACGGTAAATCGTCGCGCCCAGTTCAAAAGTGGAACGGTCATCTTCGAGATAAATCAGATTGTCAAAATTTCTTTTGACGATGACTAATTGTTTTTCGTCGCGGATGCCTTGCAAAACTTCCGCCAGCACGAAGCCGCAGTAACAAATCTCGTCGCGGTTTTGAAAACATTCTTCCAGCCTGGCAGTTTGGACCGTTTCCCGTCCGCCGAAAAAATCAATGCAAACCGTAGAATCAACCAGCAGTTTCATGGAAACCGGCTGCGCCGCATTTTGTTGAGGTCACCCGTCCAATTAATTTTTCCTTTGAGCGCAAGGAATCCCATTTGCTTTTCACGCCGCACCAATTCCTGCAACGCGTGATGCACAAGCGCGCGGCGGGTCTTTATGCCGGTGGCTTTCAAACCCTGCCGCACCAAGCCCTCGTCCAAGACTATGTTTGTTCGTTTAACCATATACACACAATATCAAACTTTAATGTGTATGCAAATTTAAAAACTCACCACTTCAAAACCTGCAACCGGCGGGCGACTTCCTCGGCGTTGGCGCGGCTGTTGAAGGCGCTGATGCGGAAATAACCTTCGCCTCGCGAGCCGAATCCGCTGCCGGGCGTGATGACCACGTTGGCCTCGCCAAGAATTTTGTCGAACGCCTGCCAGCTGGTGACGCCTTTCGGCGCTTTGGCCCAGAGGTAAGGCGCATTCACGCCGCCGAAAACTTTCAGCCCGGCCTGTTTCGCGCCTTCGCGCAGCACTTTCGCGTTGCCGAGATAATGCTCGATGAGCGCGCGCACCTGCGCCTTGCCTTCCAGTGAATAAAGCGCCTCGGCGCCGCGTTGCACAATGTAACCCACACCGTTGAATTTCGTCGTCGTGCGCCGCAGCCACAATGGGTGGAGTGATTGCATCTCACCGGTTTTGGCGGCCGCCCGCAAGGGCTTGGGAACCACGGTGAACGCGCAGCGCACGCCGGTGAACCCGCCGTTCTTCGAGCAACTGCGGAATTCGATGGCGCACTCGCGCGCGCCGGGGATTTCATAAATCGAATGCGGCAGGTTGGCGTCGCTGATGTAAGCCTCGTAAGCCGCATCGAATAAAATGACGGCCTTGTGTTCGAGCGCGTATTTCACCCACGCCTCGAGTTGCGGACGATTGGCGGCCGCGCCGGTCGGGTTGTTCGGCGAGCAAAGATAAATCACGTCCACGTGCCGTTTCGGCGGTTCGGGAATGAAACCGTTGGACGGTTTGCACGGCAGATAGACGAGCTTCGCATAGGTGCCGGCTTCGTCCGCCTCGCCCGTGTGGCCGGCCATGACATTGGTGTCCACATAGACCGGATAAACGGGGTCGCTGACGGCGATTTTGTTTTTTGCGCCGAGGATGTCGAGGATGTTGCCGGTGTCGCATTTGGCTCCGTCGCTGACAAAAATTTCATCGTCCGCCACGTCGCAGCCGCGGTCGCGAAAATCGTTTTTCGCAATCGCGGCGCGCAGCCATTCGTAGCCCTGTTCCGGGCCGTAGCCCCGGAACGTTTCGCGCACGGCCAATTCGTCCACGGCCTTGTGCATCGCGGCAATGGCGGCGGGCGGCAGCGGCTCGGTCACGTCGCCGATGCCGCAGCGGATGAGGCGCCGGGCGGCTTCGGGATTCGCCTCGCAAAAAACTTTTACCCGCCGGCCGATTTCAGGAAAGAGGTAGCCGGCTTTCAGCTTCAAAAAATTGTCATTCAGGAGCGCCATGAAACTAAGAATTCAGAATTCATGCGGGAGAATAAAGCGCAAAATTTAGCGCGCGAGGCGGAGAGGCGACGGCTGGATTAACCGGTTTAAAGCCACTTTGCTCAGGAAACCGTCGAATTGACGGGCTTGGGTGGATTCACGCCGCCCCGCGATTTTGGGGTTGCCAGTGCTGCGGCCCGCTTTTATAATGCGCACGAAGCTCACGAGTTTGAACCATGTTGGGTTATGTTTTTTGGCGTTGATTATTATCCTGAGCAGTGGGTCTTCCCTTACGGCGGCACGGCCGACGATCCCGAGGGCGCTTGGGAGCGCGATGCCGAACTGATGGTCAAAGCCGGCTTCAATGTTGTCCGCATCGGCGAATTTTCCTGGGGCCTTTGCGAACCAAAGGAAGGCAAATACGATTTCCATTGGCTGCGCCGCGTGATGGACATCATGGCGGACCACGACATCAAGGTTGTGCTGGGCACCCCGACCGCCGCCCCGCCCATCTGGCTGGCGCGCAAATATCCTGATATCCTGCCGCTGGACGAACGCGGGCTGGTCAAACACGAAGGCACACGCCGCGCGGTGTGCTTCAACAACGATACTTTTTGGAACGCCGCCAAACGCCTGGTCGAAAACATGGCCCGCGCCCTGGGCGATCATCCTCAACTGCTGGCCTGGCAGATTGACAGCGGCATCGGGGGCCACCAAACCGAGTGGTCGTTCAACGAGGATACACGGCTGGAATGGCAGAGTTGGCTCAAGTTGAAATACGAAACCATCGAGCGCCTTAACGACCGGCTGGGTCTGCGCTATTGGGGACAGGTTGTTTCTTCGTTCGACCAGGTGCCGATGCCCCGGTATGCGCCCGGCAATCACAATCCGGCGCTCCTGCTCGACTGGAACCGCTTTTGCAGCGACGCCATCATCGCCTTCATCCGCATGCAGGCCGAGGTGCTGCACGAACTTTGCCCCGACCATCCCGTCACCGTGAACCTCCGCGCGCTCCAGCGCAAATTCGATCATTTCGACATGGCGGATGTGGTGGACTTTGTGTCCGTCGAAACCAATGCCGCCATCAAAGCCAAATCCGCCGAACTGGCCTGCGACATTGACATCCTGCGCTCGCTTAAAAAAACGGACATCAAAACGCCCGACGGCGATTGCGGCTTTTGGGTGATTGAACAAAAAGCCGGCCAGGTCAACTGGCAGGACGTGAATTCGCTCGTGCGCCCCGGGGTCATCCGGTTGTTCACGTATCAGTTGATTTCGCGGGGCGCCTGTGGCGTGCTTTATTATCACTGGCGGCAGTCGCGCGTCGGCTATGAGAAATTTTTCGGCGCCGTGCTGCCGCATCACATTGAGGGCAACACGCGCGTTTACCAGGAAATCAGCCAGATTGGTGAGGAACTCAAGTTGCTCGCGCCCGCGATCAAGGACACGAAGGTTGTGCCCCAGACCTGCATCCTTTACACCCACGACAACGAGTGGGCGTTGCAACTGCCGATGCAGCCAAACAAATTCTTCAACCTGCGCGAGCACATCCAGCTCATTTACAACGCGCTGCACGACCGGAACATTCCCGTGGATTTCGCGCGCCCGACGGAGGATTTGTCGCAATATAAACTGGTCATCGCCCCGTCGCTGCATTTGCTGTCCGCCGGCGAGGCCGACCGCCTCAAACTTTACGTCCAGAACGGCGGCACGCTCGTCAGCACGTTCAACACCGGCCTGGTGGACCAATACAGCATCGCGCCCGACACCGGTTATCCCAACGACATGACCGAACTGTTCGGGATGGAAGTGTTGGAGTTCGATCCCATTCCGCCCGGCGAGGAAAATCATCTCACCTTCAAGGGCGCGTTCCAGACGAGTCATCTGCATCCCGCGCGGCTCTGGTGCGACATCATCGAGCCGAAGGGCTGCCAGATTCTGGCGACTTACGCGAAGGATTTTTACGCCGGGCGCCCCGCCATCACCATGAACAACTTCGGCCTCGGCAAGGCGATTTACATCGGCACGATGAGTCACCAGCACTTCTACCACGACTTCGTCGTCTGGCTGCGCCAGATGTGCGGGCTGCAACCCCTGCTCAAAGTCCCCGAAAACATCGAAGTCAGCATGCGCGAGAAGGAAGGCACGCGGGTTTATTTCCTGCTCAATCATCAAAATTCGCCCGTCCGCATCCAGTTTTACAAGCCGATGCACGACTACCTCACCGGCAACACCTTCTCCGGCAACTACGAACTCCCGCCGCACGGCGTGCTCGTGCTCGACGAGCATCCCGAAGCCAAAACCTCTGGCGCCACCGCCTGATTTTTGGTGTCCTCTCCCCGGTGAATTTCGCCAACGCAATTCCTGCCGCCCTTGCGTTGTTGAGCCTTGCACTCGCGCTCTGGCAATGGTTCGCCGCGCGGCGATTTCCCCTGCACCGGCGCATCGCCGACTTTTCCTTTTCGCCCGCCATCACCCTGCTCAAACCGCTTAAGGGCTGCGACGAAACCACCCCCGAATCCCTTCAAAGCTGGTTCAACCAAAATTACACCGGCCGCACGCAAATCCTCTTCGGTATCGCCGACGCCAAACGACCCGGTTTGCAAAATCGTCCGTGAACTCATCGCAGAAAATCCAGGCCGCGACGCGCAACTCGTTGTTTGTGACAGGCTGTCCGGCGCGAACGCCAAAGTCGCCAAGCTCGTTCAGCTTGAAAAACTCGCGAAACACGATTTGATTCTGGTCAGTGACGCCGACGTGCGCGTGCCGCCGGATTTTCTCGCCAACGTCGTCGCGCCGCTGCGCGATCCGAAAATCGGCCTGGTCAACTGTTTTTACCGCCTGGCCAATCCGACCACGACCGCCATGCAGTGGGAAGCCGTCGCCATCAACGCCGATTTCTGGAGCCAGGTTTTGCAGGCCGCCAGCCTGAAGCCGCTCGACTTCGCACTCGGCGCGGTCATGCTCACGCGACGCAAATTGCTCGAAGAAACCGGCGGGTTCAGCGCGCTGGCCGGCTGTCTGGCGGATGATTATCAACTCGGCCACCGCATTGCCCAAAACGGCCATCGCATCGTCCTTTGCCCGGTCGTGGTGGAATGTTGGAACGAGCCGATGAATTGGAGCGAAGTCTGGAAACATCAACTCCGCTGGGCGCGCACCATCCGCGTCTGCCAGCCCCTGCCCTACTTTTTCAGCATCCTGTCCAACGCCACGTTTTGGCCACTGTTGTGGCTGGTGGTTTCACTCATTTCAGTGGGGACGCTCTGCCCCCCGCTTGCCGCCGCCACCTGTTTATTGATCCGAATTTGTCTCGGTCAAAATCTACAGCGCCGGTTTACGCCGGATCGCCGTCCGATTTCACCGCCTGGCTTGTGCCGGTGAAGGATTTGCTGCAAGTGGCGATCTGGCTCGGCGCATTCGCAGGCAACACTGTCGAATGGCGCGGACGACGAATGAAACTTCGTCGTGACGGGACTTTGGTTGAGGTAAAGTAAGCTGGCTTGCCGAGCCGTAGCTTTGAGCGGTGGTTGACGGGAGTAAGTTCTGGCCAGCCTCCGCTTTCAGCTTCGGCGCGGCAGCCTTCGCTTTTCGCTTCGCTCCGAGCGAAGACTGGTGGGCGCTGAGGGATTCGAACCCCCGACCTACTCGGTGTAAACGAGACGCGCTAGCCACTGCGCCAAGCGCCCGACCGCAAATACGGTACCAAAACCAAGCCACTACAACAAGTGTCTGGCGAGGGGTGACCAGATTGCGTCAGACCTGACCTGTCGAACCAAGAGACCTGTTCCCGACCTGCTCATTTATACTATTAGTAAATCATATTATTGTAATATTGTTTAATTAATTTTATTGACAAACGGTCCTGCTTGTGGTGCGCTGGCGGTTAACAGAATCCACAAACCCATCCGATGCGGTCCAACATTTCAAACGGGTGGCACTTTTGGCGTCTTGAGCCAGGCGTTTGGAGCACGAGAAAGCCAATGGGAAATCCTCAACCTCACAAGACAACTATGCAATCACACAAACTGTTGCTTACCTCATTATTCACGGCGGTGGCGCTCTCGGCGAGCGCCCAAGGCACGGCCTTCACGTATCAAGGCCAGCTTCAGAACAACGGCAGTCCGGCCAGCGGCACCTATAATCTGACCTTCACGCTGTTCAACACCAACACCAGTGGTGTGCCCATCGCCGGGCCGGTGACCAATAATGCTGTCAACATCAGCAACGGCTTGTTCGCGGTGCTGATTGATTTTGGTCCCGGCGCTTTCACGGGCGCGACCAACTGGCTGGAAATTGCCGTGGAGACGAACGGTGTCAACGCGTTCACCACCTTGACACCAAGACAGCAATTGACGCCCGTGCCGTATGCGATTTATGCGGAAAGCGCCAGTGGTTTGAGCGGGACATTATCGGCCTCGCAATTGACTAGCCTGGGCAATGCCAACGGCGGTTATGGCAATTTCTTTGTAGGGCCGTCGGGCAATTCAACGACGAGCGGCCTCTACAACACGGCCAATGGTAATGGCGCGCTTGGCGACAACACGAGCGGCTCCTACAACACGGCCAACGGCGATGGAGCGCTTTACGGCAATTCGAGCGGCTGGTGTAATACGGCCAATGGCGCTGCTGCGCTTGGCGACAACACGAGCGGCTCCTACAACACGGCCGACGGCTTTGGGGCACTTTACAACAACACGAGCGGCTCCGACAACATCGCGCTTGGGTTTCAGGCCAGTATCAACTTCACCGGAAGCGAAAGCAGCAACATTGACATCGGCAATCCGGGGGTCACCGGCGAAAACAATACCATCCGCATCGGCAGCGGCCAGAGCCAGACGTTCATCGCGGGTGTCATCAACGGCGACGGCAGCGGGTTGACCGGTCTCGATGCCTCTCAATTGACGAGCATTGGCAATACCAACGGTGGCGGTGGCAACTTCTTTTTGGGAGGATCGGGCAATTCGACAAACAGCGGCTCCGGCAACACGGCTAGTGGCTTCGGTGCGCTTATTTCCAACACGAGCGGCTCGGTCAACACGGCCAATGGCTATCTGGCGCTTCTCTTCAACACCAGCGGCACGGCCAACACAGCCAATGGCTATGGAACGCTTGTACTCAACACGAACGGCTCCTGGAACACGGCCAATGGCGTTGAGGCGCTTTGGAACAACTCGAACGGCTCCTTCAACACCGCCGATGGCTGCGCTGCGCTTATAGGCAACACGAGCGGCTCCAACAACATCGCGCTGGGTTATTTTGCGGGCATTAACATCACCACCGGCAGCTCCAATATTGACATTGGCAATCAGGGTTTCGACGGCGACGACAATATCATCCGCATCGGCAGCGGTCAGAGCCAGACGTTCATCGCCGGTGTCATCAACGGCGACGGCGGTGGATTGACCAATCTCAATGTCACTGTCAACGCCTCGCAATTGACCAGCATCGGCAACACCAACGGCGGCTACGCCAACTTCTTTGTCGGGCCGTCGGGTAATGCGACGATGAACGGCTGGGGCAACACCGCCAACGGCGCTGGGGCGCTTGTCAACAACACGAGCGGCACCGCTAACCTGGCCGACGGCAATGGGGCGCTTAACAAAAACACGAGCGGCCAGTACAACACGGCCAGCGGTTATGCGGCGCTTTACAACAACACGATCGGCTGGTTCAACACGGCTAACGGCGCAGCGGCGCTGGGCAATAACAAGGAACGGCTATCTTCAACACAGCCAGCGGCTTTGGCGCGCTTTACAGCAACATAAGCGGCAGCGACAACACAGCCATCGGCTATTCTGCGCTTAACAACAACACGAACGGCAACGACAATATCGCGCTGGGTTATCAGGCCGGTTTCAACCTCACCGGCAGCGAAAGTTCAGCAACATTGACATCGGTAATCCAGGGCTCGTCGGCCGACAACAATATCATCCGCATCGGCGATGGCCAGACCCAGACATTCATCGCCGGTGTCATCAACGGCGATGGCAGTGGATTGACTTCGCTCAATGCCGCAAACGTGGCCGGCACCTTGGCCCCAACCCAGATTCCCAATCTCGATGCCGCCAAGATTACCAGTGGTGCCATGGCCGACGCGCGCCTTTCGCCGAACGTGGCGCTATTGAACAATTCCCAGACGTTCAGCGGCGCCCAGACTTTTTCTGCAAACGTGACCGCGACGGCTTCCCTGCGCCTCAACGGCTTGCTGCGCGCCGGTTCGGAAGCCGGCGCGGCATTCCCGAGTTATCCCCCAAACCCGGACGGATCAACCGGGCTGGTCATCCGCCGGATCGTCTCGACGACCTCCGTTTCCAACTCCGTCGTCGCCCGGACCGACCAACTCACACTCGTTCGCGACGGGACCGCCTCGGGGCTCAATATTGTCTTCGCCGGTGGAGCGATTTGGACCATCAATGCCACCGGCATCACCCGCACGGGCAACGTCGTGACCCGAGTCCTGTCAACCTTCAGCCCGCCGCTGTGGACCGTGGTTTTTTCCGATTCACAGAAGGTGGTCCACTACGACATCTCCTTCGGCGACATCTACGACGACAGCCACACCTGCCATGTGGTTCTCGATCGTTACGATGATGGCACGGTAAGCGACTACTTTATGGTTGGGACCCTGACCAGCACCTACAACCAATAGTCAACGCGCGAGGCATTCCATGAAACATTTGAAATCCAAAGCACCTTTCATTGCGCTATCCGCAGTCGGCTGCATGGTCCTCTGCGTCGCGATGAGCGCGCCGGCGCAGAGCTATTCCATTGACTGGTACAAAATCGCCGGTGGCGGCGGCACGAGCACCGGCGGCAACCTTATTCCGTCAGCGGCACCATCGGCCAGCACGACGCTGGCGGGCCGATGACCGGCGGTAATTATTCAGCTCACCGGCGGGTTCTGGGCGCTGATTTCAGTCGCCCAAACGCCCGGCGCGCCGACGCTCTACATCAGCCATTCCGGCAACACGGTGACGGTCTATTGGCAGAATGTTTCCGGCTGGAGCTTGCAGCAGAACAACAATCTGGCCGTACCCGCCGGCTGGACGGGCAGCAGCGGCGTGACGACCTCCAATGGCACCAACTATCTGAACCTCACATCGCCGACGGGAAACCTGTTCTTCCGTCTGGCCAATCCCTGAAACGCTGGAAGCAACGTATCCGACACGGGAAACCAGACGTGTTCCGTCAAACGCATACGTTGTTTCGGCTGCTTGATCAGAGAAATTGTCACCCCCGATTGTCACCCCCGGTGAAAAAAATTGGGGGGGGTATATGGTTCCGTTTGGTTCCACTTGCCGAAGACGGGAAAACGGCAGAATCGGCACGTCGTTCCACGTGGTTCCAGGTGAGGGGTACATGGTTCCAGGATAGGCAAATCTTTGTGTAAACGAGACGCGCTAGCCACTGCGCCAAGCGCCCGACCGCAAATACGGTACTAAAGCCAAGCCATCACAACAAGTGTCTGGCAGCGCAAATTAAGAAGCAATCCAGCAATCTGTGCCTCAAGTACGGTTGTTAGAAGACCTCGCTGCTTAAAATAAACACTCGGGCTGTCGCCGGCGGCGAGTTCACGAGCACGGCTGCGTTTTAAGTTGTTGGAGACGACCGCGCAGGGCGAACGTAAGCGCTTTGACGGTGATCTCCGAAGTAAGGAACGGTTTTCCCATCAGGTCGTTGCCCCCGATGCGACTCATTTGGGCGCGCGCGTCGAAGTCGTCATGGCCGGTCACAAACACCACGGGCGTGGCGTGATTGGGAACGGTATCGCGAATTCTTGCGCAGACCTCGAATCCGTCCATGCCGGGCATGACCACGTCCAGAAATATCACGTCGAACGGTTTTTCCAGCGCCAGGGCGAGCGCCGCTTCCCCGTTCTCCGCGCTTTTCGGCTTTTTAAAAGCCGTTTGCAGGGCGCTGACGAGAGCCCGGCGCGCCACGAGATCATCATCCACCACCAGCATGTGAATCGGCGGATGGATGGCCAGGTCGGCTTTCAGTCCCGGCACGCACAAGTCATGGAGCAAATCCACCGCGGTGGCCACGGTGGCCAGCGCGGACGGAGTAGTATGCTTGGAATTCTGCAGCATTTTTCTGAACAGTCCTTCCAGCGCGGCACTCATTTGATAAGCCGGATGCACCACTTCGGGGCCAGACTTGGCAATCAATGAATTGATGCGAAGGAAGCCATCCGCCAGCAGGGTCTGCCGCGTCTCCTGATTCGAGATCTGAAGAATCGTCTGACAAAGTTCCCACAACGGGCCAAGGTGTTTTGACGCGCGGATCAGGAAGGCATTGATGATCTGGTCCGTCTCCGGCGGCGGAGGCGTTGAATGCTGCGGTTGCACGGCATCGGTTGATCGGACAACGGGACACGGACCGTCCGCGACTGTCACCAACGCATCCGCCGGATCGCGGGCCGGGTCGGATTTCGGGAGAGGTTTCCGGGCGCGCCCCTGGAGCCGGCCTTGCAGCGCGAGCGTGAGCGCCTTGACGGTAACTTCAAAGGTGAGAAACGGTTTCCCCATGAGATCGTTGCCGCCGCTGAGGGTTGACTTGCAGCGCGCGTCGAAGTCGCCCTGGTGGGTGACAAAGACGACCGGAGTGGCGCGGTTGAGAGCGGTGTCGCGAATTTTTGTGCAAAGCTCAAAGCCGTCCATGCCCGGCATCTGAACGTCGAGGAAGATGACATCATAGGCCTGCTGGCTGGCCTGGGCCAGGGCCGTTTCGCCATCCACGGCGAGGTCCGGCTGGCTGAAGGCCTTTCTCAGCGAGTGGGACAGGGCCTGGCGGCTGATTATGTCGTCGTCCACGACCAAAAGCCGGAAGGGACTTTCCGTCAGGAGATCAGGTTGCAATCCCGGCACGCACAAGTCGCCGAGCAAATCCAGGCCGCCAGCGACGGTTCGCAGCGTGGAAGGCGTGACGTCTTTTATTTTTCCGGTGAGTTGTTTGAGCAGTCCCTCGAGGGCGGAAGCCACCTGCCACACCGGCAGCACCTCCGGAAAACTCGCCTCTCCTTTCAGCACACCCATCTCGAAATACAGATACTTCAGCATGCTTTGCCGGGCCGGAGTGCCCGGCTCGTGACCGATGTCTTGAAGAAGTTTTCGCAGCGTGCCGAGGTGCTTGCTCATCCGTGCATAAAATTCGTTGAGCGGATTGTCCTGCTCCGGCAAGCCGATGGGTAGTGATACGGTCGGACCGACCCGGAATACCTTAAGGAACTCGCCGAAAGCTTCCTCCTCCGCGCGAACTTTTGCCGAAAGATCCCTGTCGGCGGCGGGGGCAAGCGCCCACGGATCGAACCGCTGGTTGATGTCAACGAGAAGCCCGGGGGGCAAATCTCCGGACAATCAGAACCCCGGTAAAGACGAACACGGCGGCGAAAAAAAGCATGCGTAAGACGTTTCCAGACGAGGCGGGTGGAGGTGATGTTCGAGCCGCCACCATTTTCGGGCCATTGATCAAATCTGCGGAGGCAGATCTTGGAATATTTGTGCCAAAGGCATCGGGGATGGACACACGTTTCCGGTAGTGCTCCTGGAGTTCTTTGGCGTTACGTTGGTCAATCTGCCATTGAATGGAGCCCGGTTCCGGTGGCGGTGTCTCGAATTCGCCGGTACTCGTGTCCGCGGTCCCGCGCAATGGCAGGCACCAAAGTCCTGCCGTTAAGAGAATCAAAGACGGTTTAATCCGCGCCGCCTTTGCCAGACCGGGAACCAATCGCCGGGCAAAATCCTTCGCCGCCATTTTGAACTGGTTTATCAGCCCAAATGGAATCAACTGGGCAACCGCCTGCGACCGCAAGCCTGCTGTCAATCCGTCGAATGCCGATTTTGGTCCCATTTTTCCGATCATGCATGAAATTCAGCCGGACCGGCGGCTTTTCGCCGGCCACGGAATTACGGCGCCGTATTCTGGCCCGGAGGCACGGTGGCCCACTGGCCACGAATCACCTGTAGCAAACTCGGCGTCTTTGGCGGAAGCTTGAGCGGGTTGTCGAAATTGACGTCATAAGCCCAGTTGCGGTTGGGCGGGTTATAAACGTTTGCCGTTACGCCCAAACATTGGTGGCATAGAGGCTCGGGAACATCTTGATCATTGAGCCATTATAGGTGAATGTGTCGAAGTCCAGGTTTCAAGAAAACGCGGGAAGTTTTCCATGCCGCCGCTGTAGTGGCCCAACGTAGTATCAACGGCGCCGGTCAGAATGGCGGCGTTGACGGTGGTGGCTGATGCCGTTGCGAACTCAATGCGCTTGTGCTTTTCGGGTCCGACCAGACGTCGGACAGAATCGTGATGGCGTCGCCCACCAGCGAAGCCGGCCGGGTGGTGGAGGTGTTGGTGGTTCCGAGATTCGCGGCGTTCAGTTCGTTGTAATCGCCCCAAACGAAGAGTGGACGCCCGGTGGCGACGGTAAGTCCATTTGGCGGTAAATTGGTTCCGTTGAACACCCGGATTGCGTTCAGGTTGTTACCCGTCAACGTGCGGTTGTCCAATACGTAAACAGAACTCAAAATCAGATTCGACCCAATGGTAGAGTAACGCAGACTGGTATTGGTCTGGCTCCAGGCCGCAAGTTTCCCGATATTGATATCAATGGGCTGGACGGTTTTGCCCTCGCGCCAGTCTTTAAAACTGTTTGTGGTCGAGACAAACGTCATCAACTCATTGGTTGGGATGGCGGTCGCGAAGTTATTGAAATGGCCGCTGGTGGCGCTGATTCCGGTATTCGCGGCAACCAGCACCATGTCACACTGATTGTAATACCGCAACTGGCCGATGGGTGAGTTGGAGTTTTCACCGGTGGGAGGCGGCTCGATGATTTCCCGGATGGCTTGCGGCGTGTTGGTGGTTCCAATGGGCAGTGTCAGGGACGAAACCGGAAAAACCGGTTGATTGGTTTGCGCATAAACCACAGTGCCAGCAGGCGGAGCGCGGGTATCGAGCGGGTCACGTTGAAACAGGACACTTATCACAGCAGTGACACTGGATTCAAACGTCAGCGCACTGTCCGGTTCGACGTAGAGTTCCCCGTTGGAATGCACCCGACCGGTGATTTTGAAAGGCTGGCCGCAACTGATTTCCATTTCCCCCGAGGAATACATGGCAAACTGGAATATGGGGATGCTGGCCAGTTGCAATTGCTGAAGCACCCCCACGCTGACGCTCTGCGGGCTGGCCAGTATCCTGCGCGTGTGACACAATCGTGTATGTCGAAGCATATCCATTCAAGCCCGCGTAAACCGAGTCCGCCACGATGTAGCTGGTCCCCGGCAAGCGCTGCACGTAAGTTTGGCCAATGTTCCCGTTCCCGTCATCAAATTGCCACGTGCTCCAGTACGCGGCATCCGACGAGGCGGGCACCGTGTTCTGGCGATAGAAACTCAGGTTGTTGCTGACCAAACTTTCGCCGCCAGACAAAAAGTCCTGGTTCATGTGGCTCACCACCTTTTCCGTGGCCGCTTCCGCTGACGCGACCGACTGGTTATATTGGATGGAACGGTACGTCAATCGGGTGCTGCTGGCGGACCATGACATCGCCCCAGCCAGCAGGGCCAAGGCAATGGCACTCATGATCATTGTCAGCATCAGGGCGCTGCCGGTCTGGTTCGGCTTTTGAGTTGCAAAGGCGGTCTTCATGTTCATTGCAAAGCACGTCGTGTCACGGAGGTTTCCATTTTGTAATAATCCGCGCCCAGCATGAAACGCGCTGGTTGATAGAATTCAAGGGTGAGGTGAATCACCCGGTTGTTCAGGTTGTTGGTCAGCACATTTCCTGAAAAGTCCTGCGCGGCAAATATCATGGCGTTGGTGACCGAATCGGCCAGGATGACGGTGTTGGTGCCGCTTGGTGCGGCCACGATTTGCCTGAACGTCTCGTCTGACGAATTGACAAAATAGACGATGTAGTTGGTGGTGCTCGTGGTGGGATAAATGAGAAGGCCGCTGCCCTGTTGCGTCTCCCCATTCAACAGCCCCTCGAAAACACCATTCGTCGTAACATTGCCGACCCACACGGTATTACAGGCGTGGATTTCACCCGCTATTTGTTCGATCGTCTCGCGGGACCACGTGGTGACGTTGAGCTTGGTTTGAGTGATTTGGAACATCTGCAGGCCAAACAGATTCGCAGCAATGATTCCACCGACCATGAGCAGAAACACCGTCGTTGCAATGAGGATTTCCGGCAAGGTGAAGCCCTTGTCCAGCATTGGCCATCGGCTGCGACCTGAACCTGAAAATGGAACTTGAAGCTTCATTGGTCGGGGGATCGGATGGTTTCAATCGTGTTGGTGATCAACTTGGCTCCGCGGAATTGCCAGATGCAATCCACCCGGATGTTTCGGATGGGTGGGGTGAGTGAAATCTGGGAAATCGTCGTCTGAATTGTGGCGGACGTGCCCCCGGGACCGGATCCGGGCATATCCAGTGAGACGACCTCATTGGGAAAATTCGTGGCCACCAACTGGTCCACGACCGGCCAAATGGATGTATTCCATTGGGCGCTGCGTGCCTCCTCGATGCGTTCCATCGCCCTGGCGCTCGCCGCCTGAACCAGTTCGGCCTTCACCGTGGCCGTCGTGCAGTAGATATAGCCGGCGACGATTCCTCCCACGGTCAGCCCTGTGATGGCCAAAGCGATAACCACCTCAACCAGCGTCATTCCAGCCCGGCCTCGCGGCGGGAATTGAACGACTTTTTGATTTGGAAACCTTGTTTTCATCTAAATTTGCCCTGCCCGCAAAGGGAGCATTACTTTGCTACCCAAAGAATTCCCCATAAATTGCATTTTTAAGGGCAAATTGAGCATGTTTCGGTCCAATTTAAGGGGTACGGGGGGGTGTCCTTTACACAAAGAGGCAGGCATTATGATGTCCAAAAAAAAATCGTCTTGTTTTGGCTGCTTGCTCAGAGAAACATCACCCCCATTCGTCACCTCTGGTGAAAACAATTGGGGGCTTTGGGGGGCAATCCCCGCAGGTAAAGAATACAGCAGGACCAGCTCGTCTGTCCAAGTGCGTCCTGATGGAGGTCAATGAGTCCAGGAAACTCGAGTCTTTGTGTAAACGGGACACGCGAGCCACTGCGCCAGGCACTCAACCATCAGAAGGTTGGCCCAATTTGCACCGCTCTGGCAATCCGGCATTGATTATGAATTGATTGCAAAAATGCAGGGACATCAAGGGGCTAAAAATTGATTTTGCAAACAGGCCAGAGTTCCACAGCGAAAAAAAAGGCCGGCCAAACTGGCCGGCCTGGCGCCAAGTTGAAGGAATCGGTGTCCTTACACCGTCTGCTTTCTGAAGAAGGCCCGCACTTTATTCAGGCCGATTGGCAGCAAAAGCAAAAGGCCAAAGCTTGCAACACTTGGCTCGGGAACCACCATCAACTGATCCTGATCGTTGCCATCCCGCAAGTTTAAACAAACCACGCCATAAGCTCCGTTGGCGGCACTGTTGATGCTCCCGCCCAATGCTGATACCGCCGCGTTGTAGAAATCTGTCCCGTCGGCACTGCCATTTACCAGACTGGCTACATCACCTTGGAGGTACCAAATCGCCTGTTGTAGATCGCCAGCCGTAGCTATGCGACCGCCGCCTTCAGTATAGTCATACCCGCTTAATGTGCCTGCGGCGAACTGGCTATAGAGCCAAGCGGTACCCATCGTGATCGGTTCGCCGCCGGGGAACTGGTCATCAGGAAGGATTGCATCGCTAATGATAACATTATAAACATCACCGGGAGTAAAATACTCCGTCGTTTCGACGCAGAACGTCTGAAAATTTGGATTCCCAGCCGTCAAATCTGCTGTCGCCGGGGCGTAACCAGCCAGAGTGGGATTAACGGAGAGCAGAGCTGCATTAGGCAGGGCGTTGAATTCACCACCATCACCATAACTGTAATTTGATGTATCCTGATAGAGAATGATCTGCATCTGAGCCTGAACCGCAGGTACGGCAAGAAGTCCTACCAGACAAGCCAACACACACAATCTTTTCATAGCTTTCGTTCGAGTTGACTAAAGCTTCGGGTTAACGAATAAGATTTATAGCGATTCAAAACGGCAAAGTCAAGAAAAATAATGCTGATATTGTTAGAACCGGGTGGAAAACCTGGAAATTGTTCATGCCTTTGAGAGTGAGGCGGTTGAGCAGAGTTGACCTCTCGATCCCTGACGGGACACTGACCGCCGGCGGGAATTTACCACGTCATGAAAATACGATTACCGTCGCAAGGCCATTTTATGGCGCGAGTGATCGGGAGTCGTTTCCAGTCAATCAGGGGAGGCGGGCGCGCCGGACCAGGGCAACGATTTACGATTCAACGAATCTCATTCCTGAATTCCTGCTGTCGCATGGCCTCGAATAAAACCAGTGCCACGCAGTTCGACAGGTTCAGTGAACGCGATTGGGCGTTGAACATCGGAATCCGCAGCCAGCGGTCGCGGTGTTGCGCCAACAACTGCTTCGGCAAGCCAGCGGTCTCGCGTCCGAAAACCAGATAATCGTCCACTGAAAATTTCGCGTTGCTGTATAGTTTCGGCCCGCCGGATTCAATAAACCAGAGTTGCGCGTTCGCCGGGAGCTTTTCCTCAAACTCTTTCCAGCTCGACCACCGGTGCCATTTGACGTGCTGCCAGTAATCCATGCCGGCGCGCTTGAGTTGCGCGTCGCCGAGCTTGAAGCCCAACGGCTCGATGAGGTGCAACGCCGCCTTCGTGGCCGCGCACAGCCGCGCCACGTTGCCAGTGTTCGGCGGAATTTCCGGTTCAACCAGGACGACGTTCATATGAGTCAGTAGTCAATAGTCAGTAGTCCGTAGTCAAAGCCGTGCATGGCGATGAATGCTAATGACTACTGACCACTAACTGCTGACTATTTGTAAAACACCTTCCACAAAACCAGTCCCTGCGCCGGGGCGGTCATGCCAGCCATGCGGCGATCTTTTTTGGCCAGCATTCGCTTGATCTCGTCCGCGGGAAATTTTCCAAGGCCGATTTGCACCAGCGTCCCGGCGATGCCACGGCACATCTTGTAGAGAAACCCGTCGCCTTCGATGATAAACGTCAGCAATTTACCGGATTTTTTGATGTCGCAACGTGTGAGGTTGCGCATCGTGGATTTCATCTCGTAGTTCCGGCTGGCGGCAAACGATTTGAAATCGTGCCGCCCGACAAACAGCGGCGCGGCGGCGTGCATGGCCTTCAAGTCGAGTGGACGTGTTACCAGCCAGGCGCTGTGCCGAAGCAACGGATTCATCGCCGCGTGGTTCCAGACGAAATAACGATACTGTTTGCCTGCAGCGTCGAAACGGGCGTGGAATTTTTCCGGTGCGCGCGAGGCTGAAAGCACCCGGATGTCTTCCGGCAGCCAGGCATTGAGCGCCAGCGCGAGCTTGTGCGTGGACATTTTGGATTCGGCGCGGGGAATTTCAAAATGTGCGGCCATGCCGAGGGCATGCACGCCGGTATCCGTGCGGCTGGCGCTGTGGACACGCGGTCCGCTGGGAAACAACCTGGCCATCGCTTTCTCAACGATTTCCTGCACGCCGGTGCCGGTTTTCTGCACCTGCCAGCCTTCGTAAGCCGTGCCGTCGTAGGCGATGACCAATTTAAATTTCTGCGTATTCAAATTTACAGAGGGACGAGTTACACGAGTCCCAGTTCTTTTTTTGGTCAGGGGCTCGTATAACTTGCCCCTCCGATTTGATCAGATCCCATCTAAATAACTTTGTAGTAGAATCGCCGCGGCCATTTTGTCCACTTTCTCTTTGCGTTTGTCGCGGCGGACTTTGGCCTGAATCAAAACCCGGTTTGCCTGCGCCGACGTCAGCCTTTCATCCCAGGTTTTTATGGGCATGGTGATGGCCGCTTTCAAAACGGCGATGAACGTCTCCACCTTTTGTGCCGCCGGGCCGTAGCTGCCGTCCATGTTTCGCGGTAAACCGACGAGAATGAGGTCAATTTCTTTTTCGACGAGCAATTCCTTCAGCCGCACCAGAAAATCCACGAACGGCTCGGCGGGGATGTATTCCAGCGGTTGTGCGATGGTTTTGGTCTCATCGCTCACCGCGACGCCGATGCGCTTGGTTCCGTGATCAAGGGCGAGAATTCGCATTGCGTCCACAGTTTCGCAGCAAACAGCGAAAAGTTCAATGACGCGAATTTCACGAATTTTCACTGATTCAAATCCGTGTTAATTCGTGCAATCCGCCTGCCGCGTCGAAGCATAGCGAAGGCGGGTGTCTCAAAGAACGTTGACGGAAACTGGATGGCAAAATAAAGTCGCAATGCAATGCGAACGGCAAAAATCATCGTCGGAATAATTTGTCTGGCTATTGCTATCTACTTGACGCCTTTTTGTTTTGGAATGTTTTTGCATTCGGGATTGTTGTTCAAATTTTTTTCTCTCTTTTTTTGGTGTGGCTTGATTGTTGTTGGAGTTTTTTTGATTCGTCGCCGAAAGTTGCCTCTTTCAAAGGGCACTCGGAGTTTGATTTTACTTTTTCTTGGTGTGGCAATTGCAAGTCCGGTAATTTTGGATATTCACATTCGGCATGAACGCGCAGCCTTGCAAATGCGCGCCAAGGAATTTCTCTTGCGTCCAATTCCAAAACTACTCATTCCAGATTCTGAAGGAGAAGTTGGAGGATATTATGTGGACACGAATGCTGGCATCGCAAATGGGGTGTTCGGGTATTCCCGCGCCCTGATTGAACGGTATGCGACCAAGGGCAGGATACGCTGGTCTGCCGCAATACAAGGAGAGTTTGCCTGCACAGGAGACAACTGCCTCAATGGAAACATTTCTGATGAGGTCACTACCAATGAAGAAGTGCGCCGCTATTCGGCAGAGAGTCATGACATATTGGCGAAGGAATGGCAAATGGGATTCTGGCAGGCTGTTGAAGACTCGATTGAAATGAAACATACAATTCCAGAATACGAAGAAGAAGACCAATATAACGGATGGATTGACCAACTTGGAGGCACTTGGACAAATGAGAATTTTGAAACAATGACTATCTCTAACAATGGAACTTTTTCAGCAAGGTGGGTAAGCCCCGTTGGAACCAACATATTCAAAGGAAAAGAGATTTTTATGGGCGCGGCCTCGGTTCTGCGCGTGATACGCGATACACAGAGCGTCTTCTTGCAGGATGGTGATAAAAAAGACATCAGGATTCTTCATGTAGATGGCCACAATTTAATTTATGAGCTTGATGGCCAAACAAATTCCATGAGCCGATGAAAGTTTTTTTATTTTCTTCGCTCGGCTAAATTTCTTTTTCCCACGTGCGTTTCGTGGTTAAATTTTTCGCGCGATGATTCAATACCTCGATTTGCTGCGACACGTCCTCGAACACGGAAAGGTTAAGGCCGACCGCACCGGCACGGGTACGTTTTCCGTGTTCGGCGCGCAGGCGAGGTTTGATTTGCGAAAAACTTTTCCCGTCCTCACAACGAAAAAACTGCACCTGCGCTCCATCATCTACGAATTACTGTGGTTTCTTCGCGGAGACACAAACGTCCGTTACTTGCAGGAGAACAAGGTGACCATTTGGGATGAGTGGGCTGATGAACAGGGAAATCTGGGACCGGTCTATGGAAAGCAATGGCGGCATTGGACGAAAAACACTCCGCGTCCGCACCGGGACCCCCTTGCCGCCCAGCCGCCGCTTTTCGACTTGAGCGAATTGAGTGACGGCGCCAGCGTCACGCCGTCAGGCCCGCGGGTGCGAGGAAGACAAAACGGCATTGACCAAATCGAACAAGTCATCCGCCAGGTCAAAAAAAATCCCGACAGCCGGCGTCTCATCGTCAGCGCCTGGAATGTCGCGGACATTGACAGCATGGCGTTGCCGCCGTGCCATTGTTTGTTTCAGTTTTACGTGAGCGACGGGGAGTTGAGCTGCCAGCTTTACCAGCGCAGCGCGGATATATTTCTTGGCGTGCCGTTCAACATCGCCAGCTACGCCCTGCTCACGCTGATGGTTGCGCAGATTTGCGGACTGAAACCCGGTGAATTTGTCCACACCTTCGGCGATTTGCACCTTTATGCGAACCACGTCGAACAGGCGAAGCTGCAACTCTCACGTGAACCGCGTCCACTGCCGCGGATGAAATTGAACCCGGCTGTAAAAAAGATTGATGACTTCAAGTTCGAGGATTTTGAACTGGTCGGCTATGACCCGCATCCGGCCATCAAGGCGCCAATTGCGGTATGAACAGAAAACAATCAATTGTCAGAATTGCAACGGTTGTCTGGGGGATCGGCTTTGTGCTGACAATCTTTGGCATTAGCCCCCTTTCTGTTCCGCCAGCTGAGCTTCCGCTTTATATCGGGCTTGCGTGCATTACCCTCTTTCCCCTGATTTTTGGTCAACGGCGCTACCGTGTATTTGGAGCAATTGCCTTGGGAGTGTCATTGCTCTTGGTTGTTTTGGAATGTTGGGCTGGCATCCGGATTAAAGAACAGCGGGAGCATGATCGGCGCGCAATTGCCGAAGAGAATCAACAAGCCAGCGTGACCGCAACTGAGCAGCAAAAGCCGTGAAACACTTCAAAGCCATTGCAGCAATGTCGCTCAACCGCGTGATTGGCGCGGGCGGCAAAATCCCATGGCATCTGCCGGACGACTTCAGGTGGTTCAAAAAAATGACGATGGGCAATGTCGTCGTAATGGGGCGCAAGACGTTCGAGAACCTCGGCCAGCCGCTGTCCAACCGCAAAAACATGGTGCTCACGCGGCATCCGCAGCGGCTTATCAAGGGTCACCCGGAGATTTTTGGGCAGTATCACGAGTGGCGCGGCGGGCGTTACCTCAAGCGCGCCTACCAGTTTCATTTCACGAAGCTGGGGGAAAAACAGGAGACGGAAATTTTGATTTTCAACTCGTTGAACCGATTGAATCCCGACGAGTTTCCCAATGATATTTTCATTTGCGGCGGCGCGGAGATTTATGCGCAGGCATTGCCGCGCTGCTCTGATCTTTACCTGACGGTCGTGCAGCGCGAAGTGGAAGGCGACGCGTTCTTTCCGCCGTTCGAAAACCGGTTTGAATTGGCCGGGGAAATCGGCGGCACGCCGGAATTCAAAATTCTGCATTACCGGCACAAGTCGCTGAAGGAATAAATCAAATTCGAGAGGGAAGGCGTACCGCCGTCCCTGAATTTGGGTCGCCGACACGGCGACCCTCCCAAAAATAAAAAACAGGCGGGCCGTTTCCAGCCCGCCTGAGTGAATTTCAGATTTGAAACCGGCGATTTGAGGGGCCGCAGGTTTATTCCGGTTTGGGCGCGTCCTGCTTCGCTTCGTCGGCGGCGTCGAAGGCGTGTTGCAATGCCACGAGGTCTTCACCGGGTTTCAGCGCGTCGAGGAGTTTCTGTTCCTCCTTGAGTTGCTCGTCGGTGTAGCTGGCGGCCTTGATGGACAGGCCGATGCGGCGCTCGCCCTTGTCGATTTTGACGACGCGAGCGGTGACTTCCTGCCCCACCTTGAGGACGTTTTTGATTTTGTCCACGCGTTCCTCGCTGATCTGCGAGATGTGCACCAGGCCGTCAATGTCGTGTTGCAAGCCGACAAATGCGCCAAAGCTCGCGAGCTTGGTGACGTTGCCGGTGACGAGATCGCCGACCTTGTAGAGCTGGTCAATCTTCTCCCACGGATCCTGCGCGAGCTGTTTCATGCCGAGCGCGATGCGCTGGTTCGGGCGGTCCACTTCGAGCACGATGGCCTCGACTTCGTCGCCCTTCTTCAAAACCTCGCTCGGATGATTGATCTTGCGCGTCCACGAGATGTCGGACACGTGGATCATCCCGTCAATGCCCTCTTCCAGCTCGACAAACGCGCCGTAGCTGGTGAGGTTGCGCACCTTGCCCTTGACGTGCGTGCCGGCGGGATATTTCTGCTCGGCGGTGTCCCACGGATTGCTTTCGAGCTGGCGGATGCCGAGGGAAATCTTTCTGTTCCTCGCGGTTGATGCCCAGCACGACGGCCTCAATTTCCTCGCCCTGCTTGAGCATGTCGCTGGGTTTGGCGACGCGCTTCGTCCACGACAATTCGGTGACGTGCACCAGTCCTTCGACACCCGGTTCCAGTTGCACAAATGCGCCATACGGCACGAGGTTGACAATCTTGCCCTTGACGCGCGCGCCGACGGGATATTTCGTTTCGATGCTGTCCCACGGGTTGGACATCTTCTGTTTGAGGCCGAGGCTGACGCGTTCCTTTTCCTTGTTCACGTCGAGCACCACCACGTCAATTTCCTGGCCGATCTTGAGCAATTCGGACGGATGCCCGATGCGGCCCCAGCTCATGTCGGTGATGTGCAGCAGGCCGTCAATGCCGTTGAGATCAATGAAGGCGCCGAAATCGGTGATGTTCTTGACCGTGCCCTTGCGGATGTCGCCCGGCACCATCTCGGCGAGCAAGTGTGAGCGGCGCTCGCTGCGTTCTTGCTCGATGAGCTCGCGGCGTGACAGGACGATGTTCTGCCGTTCCTGATTGATTTTGACGACCTTGAACTCATAGGTGTTGCCGACGAATTGCGCGAGGTTCCGCGGCGTGACCACATCAATTTGCGACGCCGGCAGAAACGCCTCGACGCCGACATTGACGACCAGGCCGCCCTTGACCATCGCCTTGACCTTGCCGGTGATGCGGCCGCCCTCGTTGCAAATCGTGAGAATCTTGTCCCAGTTCTTCTTGAACTCGGCCTTCTCGTGCGACAGGACGACCATGCCGTCCTTGTCTTCGAGCTTCTCAATCAAAACATCAATCTCGTCGCCGACTTTCAGCGTTTTGATGTCCTCAAACTCCATGCCGGAGATGACGCCTTCACTTTTGTAGCCGATGTCCACCAAAACTTCCTTGGGGCGGAGTTCGATGATCTTGCCTTTGACAATTTCGCCTGCCGCAAAGCGCATCGTGCTTTGCTTCATGGCATCTTCCATTGTGAGCATAACTGTATTTGGACTGGGGGAACTTGGGGACCCAAACGGCGGGAACCGAAGCTCCATTGCCTAACTACCGGCGCTGCAAACGGCAACGGAGGTTGAAGGTTAGGTTGTATGTTAACTGCTTTTTCTCAGCCTTAATGAACATCCACCCTCCGCAGTACTGCTACGGAGGACGGGTCCGCACACGCGGCGTTCAGGCAGGATGAATAATACGGAAAATGTGGAGAATGGCAAGAGGAAAACTCAACCCGATGAATCCAACAGCCGATCAATCAGCCCCATGGTAAACAACCAAAACGCCCCGCTGGCCAGCGGCAACACCTTGTAAATGTCCCACCACCAGGGCAGGAAATCGCGCGTCGTATGCCGTTTCAATAGCAGGAGGAACAAAGCCGTAACCCATGCTTGAAAAAACAACGTCAGCAAAGAGAACCAGTATATTCTGTTCCCGTCGTCCCAGCCCAGGCCGTCAATCCAGGCGCGGTGCGGAAATTGAGGGTCATAACGGATGCGAATCACATTCTGGCTCCGACCGTGCGATGTTAGGACTCGGACGGTTTCCGACGGCGTTGTCGCCGGGAGCACATGATTCTTTGCCTCCACCCGCAGATGCGCCGTTTGAAGCAAATCGGTGCTGTCCTTGAAACTGCATTCCAGTTCATACCAGGTCGCCAACCCCCGCTTTCGTTCCTGAATCGCAAACACCTGCGCTTCCGTGGTCACTCCTCTCAGATAACGCTCGCGCTCGTCACCCATCAGGTACAGGCAAAACGCCAGGTCCACGAGCAGCGCTCCCACTCCAACCACTGCAACAACCTTTATCCGATGCCTGCCGTCGTCACGCGGCACGGCGACCAATGGTTCGCCTTGAATGGCATGGACAATAGTAAATCGGGTGAACCAGAACAGCGCCAGAATGTCGGCACACCACAATTCCACGATTTTCCACGACTCAAGTCTCCGATGCTCGACGGTCAGGTAAGGCATCTGCGCCCAAAGGCCGACTGCCAGGACAATTACGACAACTACGCAGGCAAATCGCACAATTCGAATTTGCCTCTGATGGTCGGCCGGTGGTGGTAGTGGAAATCGTGGTATCGTTTCGCTCAATAGTCAGACGCTATTTCGCACCCGCCATTTTTGTCGAGAACAATTCCA
This sequence comes from uncultured Verrucomicrobiae bacterium, assembly GCA_963754775.1. Lineage (GTDB taxonomy): Bacteria > Verrucomicrobiota > Verrucomicrobiia > Limisphaerales > UBA11358 > UBA11358. Next base: position 209,745 of record CAVWHM010000029.1, on the reverse strand, counting down.
ATCACTCCACAAAATTCTGCGCTTTCAGCCAGAACAAACAGTCGCCGGCCCACGGATGCGGGTGCGCGAACGGCGGCTTGTCCTTCAACCCCATGCCATGTGCGCCTTTCTGGTAAATGTGCAAATCGAACGGCACATGGTTTTTCCGCAGCGCCTCGGCAAACATCAGCGTGTTCTCCATCGGCACAGTCCTGTCCTCGAACGTGGTCCACAGGAAACACGGCGGCGTGTTGGTCGTCACTTGCAACTCGTTGGAAAGCAGTTTCGCCAGCTTCGGCGATGGGTGTTTGCCGAGCAAATTTTCCCTGGAACCCTGGTGGGTGTATTCGCCCATCGTGATGACCGGATAACACAAAATGCCGATGTCCGGCCGCGAGCTTTGCCGTTCCACGGGGTCGGTCGCGTTCGGGTTGCCGGAATCGAAATGGGTCATCAGCGTGGACGCCAGATGCCCGCCCGCCGAGGAACCCATGATGCCGACGCGCTTCGGGTCAATTTTCCAATCCGCCGCCTTCGCCCGGACCAATCGCACCGCGCGCGTTACATCTTCGAACATCGCCGGATAATGATAACCGCTCGAGCCCAGCCGGTATTTCAGCACGAAACAGGTCACGCCGTGTTGGTTCAGCCAGAGCGCGTAATCGTTTCCTTCGTGCGGCGCGAGATGAATGTAACTGCCGCCCGGACAAATCACCAACGCCGCACCCGTGGAATTTGTGAGGTCGGGCAAATATGGCGTGAGGGTCGGGATGTCATTGGTGGTTTTGCCCAAGGCCCCGGGCGCGCCGTTCGGCCAGAGCGGAATGGGCGCCTGAACTTCGGCGTGCGACAAAATCAAAGACGAAAATAAAATTGCCGATGCAATAACCGTTCTCATAGTTTGAACAAAACCGAAGATTTGAGGAATCCCACCGCCGATTCAACCCAAAAGGATTGTTTTTTCGCCGGCGCTCACGGCGGAAGTGGTTTGCCTTTGGTTTCAGGCGCAAACGGCAGAATCAGAAGTCCGACGAGATAAATCACGGCCACTGCGCTGGCCGCACGGCCAAAACTGCCCAGCACCGTGACCAGACAGCCGGTCACAAACGGGCCGGCGGAAGCCAGCACCCGGCCGATATTGAAACAAAAACCGGCGCCGGTCGCGCGAATCCGCGTCGGATACAGTTCCGGGAGGTAAATCGGGAAGCCGCTGAAAATGCCGTTGTTGAAAAAGCCCAGCAGCGGCAAAAGGAGCAGCACGTGGACGTAGGTCCGCGGTGTCAGAAACGTGATCGGCAGCATCACCAGGCTGCCCGCACACATCAGCGCAAAAACCCATCGCCGGCCCACGCGGTCGGCCAGCGGCCCGAAACTGAGATACCCCGCCAGCGCCCCGACATTCAACAACATGATGGCGTAGCTGACGTGGCCGGTCAGTTCGGATGCACCCAACCCATGCAAGTCCGGCAAGGCGCGGATGAGTGTCGGCGTCCAGTTCGTCGCACCCCACAAACCGAACACAGCCACAAACGCCAGCCCGGAGCCGACCATTGTGGAGCGCGCCAGCCCCGGCGCAAACAGTTCCACCAGTTTTGGCGGACGCGTCCCGCCGGCTCGCCGTTCTTCGGCGCGGGCCTTGACCCAACGTTCCGGTTCCTTGACCCATAAGAAGATGAAGAGCGCGACGAACGCCGGCGCGATGCCGACCACGAACATTGGCCGCCACCCATAATCGCGCAGGAGCAAATTGAGGATGGCCGCCATGAAAAATCCTCCCGCCCACGCCGATTGCAGCAGGCCCGCCGCTTTGGTCCGTTTGTCCTCCGGCCACACTTCGGCCACCAGCGCCGCACCAGCCGCCCATTCGCCACCGATGCCAAGCGCCGTGATGAACCGGTAGAGCGCGAGTTCCCACCAGGTATGCGACAGTGCCGCCAGCCCCGTGAACACGGCGTAAATCAAAATGGTCCAAACGAGCGCCCGGGTCCGGCCAAAGTAATCCGCCAGAACACCAAATATGACTCCGCCAACGGCCCAGCCAATCAAGAAAATTGAGAAGATGATACCGCCGTACCAACCGACGACATCGGCGGCAACGGGACTGCCATGCGAAGAGTGAAGCAATTCGCGCAAAGCAGGCTGTAGAACGAGCGCGTAGATGGTGGAGTCCATCGAGTCGAACACCCAGCCCAGCCACGCGACGAAAAGCACCAGCCATTGGTAGGGCGTGACCCCGTGACGCCAGGAATCAGGTTTCACTGGGAAACAATGTAACTGTACGTTTCAACAAAGAGAAGCTCCGACATCGCTGGCAGGCGCTTCATTGACTCATCCCCGTAGCCCTCCTGCCTCCACTTCGGCATCGCTCGCGTCATGCCCTTCAAACCCGCCGGCAAACAACCGCAATCCCACAGGACGGAATCAACTTCAAAAGTTTCTGCAACGCAATGTCTTCAGTGATAAAACCACACGACGCTACGCCCCATCCATTGGCCCACCTGCAAACTGTACAGCAGATTCGTCCGGTTTCCGGCAACTTTCAAATTGACTGCGGCGGTCACCTCCAGATACAATCACACCATCATTCGCAGATTCAACTGAACCCTGAACGAGGAAGTCTTGATGAAGACTCCGATGGCGATCGCGTCGAAAACGGGCATTCTGGTTTCCTTCCGCGTGCAGGTTGCGGCAATCCTCTTGTTCGGGCTTTGGACGGCACGCAGCCTGGCAGTCGGGCCGGACCTGAACCTGACCGGCACCGACTCGCCCGACCCGGTCAGCGTGGGTGAGTTGTTGAACTACAATCTGGTGGTCACCAATGTCGGGGCCGGCACCGCCACGGGCGTGCTGCTGACCAATACTCTCTCCACCAATGCCACGTTTTTTTCGGCCAGCGTGTCGCAGGGATCTTTTACGAACAGCGGCGGCCTCGTCGTGTGCGACCTCGGTTCAATCAACGCCGGCAGCGCGGCGACGATTCGAATCACGGTAACGCCTGGGACGGCGGGTACGATCACCAATGTCGCACGCGTGGCGCTGACGGAGACGGATGCGAACCCGGCCAACAATTCCGTTTCCCAAACGACGCTGGCGGTGCCGCTGACTTTTTATCCCGGGCCGAATCTGAACGTTGCGCGGTCCTGGCACACCGCAACCCTGCTGCCGGATGGCCGCGTTTTGATCGCCGGGGGCAACACGGGTTGGGGAGGCAGTCCGCTTGCCAGCGCCGAGATTTATGATCCGGCAACAAAAACGTTCACTTTGACCGGCAACATGCACGTTGCGCGAGACGCGCACGTAGCGGCGCTGCTGGCCGACGGCACGGTGTTGGTGGCCGGCGGCTACTGTTCGGGCAGCTTCGTCGGCGCGGAAGTGTTCAACCCGACCAATGGCACCTTTACTTCGGTGAGCAACCTGAACAACTGGCACGTGGACGGCACGGCCACGCTCATGCAGGACGGGCGCGTGTTGGTCGAAGGTAACGACTACTATGGCACTTACGCCGCCGCAGAAATATATGTGCCAGCCCTGCATGCGTTCACCAACATCGGCACTACCCTGGGCGGGGGCACCAAGCGGCCTGCCTTCCTGCTCGGTGATGGCAAAGTGTTGCTGCCGGGGGGCACCATCGGCAATGCAACGTCCGGAACTTCGGCCGAGTATTACGACCCGGCCCTGAATCAGTTTATCGCCCTGCCACCGATGAACCAGGCCCGCTACTATAACGGCGGGGCGCAACTTCTTGATGGCCGGGTTTTGATTGCCGGTGGAAACGCGTCGGGCAACACCGCCGAATTCTTCTACACCAACTCCCGGAGCTTCGTCGCCGCGACTAACCTGATGCGCAACCCGCACTGGTTCTGCACAGCCAATCGGCTGGCCGACGGCAAGGTGCTCCTGGCGGGCTTCAGCCAGCAACCTGATCTGTTCGACCCGGCCAACGACAGCTTCTCGCGCACAGCCGACATGCTGGCGGCCAGGATGTATTACACCGCCACAACCCTGCGGGATGGCTCCGTGCTGATCGTCGGCGGTCAGCTCACCAGTAACCAAACCGGCCCGGCTCTGGCCACGACCGAGATTTACGATCCCGCGCGGACGAAGCCGCCGCCCGCGGTTTCCATCACGAATGCGGCGTGGTGGTGGAGGGAAATTCCGGAACGACGAATCTTAATTTTCAACTCACTCTTTCGTCACCCATGGGCGTGCCCGTCTCGGTCAATTACGCTACTGCGTCGGGCAGCGCAACGGATGGCGAGGATTTCATCGGCACGAACGATATCGCCGTTTTCCCACCCGGCATTACCAATCTCATCCTGTCTGTGCCGGTCATCGGCGACGTGAATTACGAGGCGGACGAGACGTTGAGCGTGACGCTCAGCAGTCCCACCAACGCGGTGATTGACGCCGTGAACGCCACGGCCACCGGGACGATTCTGAATGACGATTCTCAGCCCACCGTGAGCGTCGCATCGGCATCGGTGCTCGAACCCAATGTGGGCACAACCAATTTGACGCTTTCGGTGTCCCTTTCCACATCTTCGTTTGAAACCATTTCGGTGGATTGGACCACCACCGACGGGAGTGCCCTTGCCGGTTCGGATTATGTCGCCACAAACGGGACTTTAACTTTCGACCCGGGCGTCACAAACCTGACCGTCAGCGTTGCCATCAAAGGCGACACGCTTTATGAATCCAACGAGGTCTTTTACGTCACATTAAGTCCGCCCGCCAACGCCGCCATCGGCCCGCCCGGCGTTGTCACCATCATCAGTGACGACGGTTTGCCTGGGGTGCTGGATCATTTCACGTTCAGCACCATCCCAACACCGCAATATGCCACGTTACCGATCGCGCTTACCATAACTGCGATGGACGCTTCCAACAGTGTGATCACCGGTTTCAACGGTTCGGTGGCGCTGACTGGAAACGCGAGTAATACCCCGGGTTACACTTTTGATTTTGAAGAAGGCGACTTCAGTCAATGGACACCCCTGAACCTCGGAAACAGTCCAGGCCCGTATCAGATTGTACCTTTTGACGTGCCGGGACATGGTCATCCGTCGCTGGCGTTCCGGATTGCGGCCAACTCCGGCGCGGCAGACGGCATCACGCGACCGGTCACGCTGCAAGGCGGAACAATTTACTCGCTCTCGGTTGATCTGGCTGCGTCGAATGATTATGGCGTCAATGGCGACGCCAGCACGGCCCACGTCCTCATCAACGGGCAGGAACTTGGTTCCTTTAATTTCAACGTCTACGGCGAGATTTCCGCGCAGCAGATTTTCCGCACCAACCTCACAATCAGCTTTATTGCGCCCAGTAACGGAGTTTACGATTTGTCTCTCCGCTTTGATCGGGGCTACGGGGAATCCGGGGTTTGGAGCTACGCGGACAACGTGCGGATTACGTCCCCGCAGTTGACGCCGACATGGATTTCCCCGTTCACCAACGGCGTCTGGTCGGGCAACCTCGTCGCCGCGACCGCCGGCAGCAATATTGTCCTCCACGTTGATGACGGCGACGGCCACTTTGGCGACAGTGCGCCCTTCACCGTGTTGGACTATGCCGACGTCGCGCTGCAAACTGCTATTGCGCCGAACCCGGCGCGTGTCGGCGCAAGCCTCGTTTACACGCTCCTGGCCACCAATCTCGGCCCGGGCATGGCCACCGATTTGGTGGTGACTAACCTCCTGCCGCCCAACCAAACTTTCCTGTCTGCCACTTCGAGTGTGGGAACTTGCTTCTTCTCGAACGGCGTCGTGACATGCGCCCTGGGCCCCGTCCCTGCGAACCAGGCTGCCACCGTCACCATCGTGACCCAGCCATTCCTCCCCGGTACGGTCACCAACTTTGCCGGTTTCACGTCCGCGAACTTTGATCCAAACCCGGCAAACAACATCTCGACGACGACGTTCCTCGTCAACCCGCCGCTCATTTTCGTCAGTTCGCCCACCGTGGTGGAACGCACCGGCACAACCACCAACGCGCAATTTCAGGTCTGGATCGGAACCCCGTTCATCCAAACCATTGATGTGGACTACGCCACCGCCGCACCGGGGCAAGGTTTCACCGCGGCAACTGCCGGCGCAGATTACCTGGCGACTTCGGGGCATTTGACCTTTACACCGGCACTGACCAATCAAACCATCACGGTCACCGTCCTGGACGATCTCATCAACGAGCCAACGGAAGCATTCGCCGTCGTCTTGTCGAATCCGACCAATGCCCAAATCGCCACGGCGGGGATTTGCAGCATTCTGGACAATTTCGATCCGGTGCCGCTGCTGGCCATCAGCGATGCATCGTTGCTCGAAGGAAATTCCGGCACGAACAACATGCTGTTCAACGTGACCCTCAGCCGGCCCAGCGGTTACACCGTGCAGGTCCGCTACGCCACGAGCAGCGGCACGGCCATCAGCGGCAGCGATTTCGTCACCAACAGCGGTACCCTGAGCTTTCCGCCCGGCACCACCAACCTGACCATCAGCGTGGGCGTGCGCGGCGACACCGTGAAAGAGCCGGATGAAACATTCTTTGTGACGCTGAGCAATCCCGCCAACGCGCTCATCCAGCGCGCGCAAGCCATCGGAACCATCCTGAACGACGACACGGCGGCGGGACAGTTGGACCATTTTAGCTGGAGCGCCGTGCCGTCGCCGCAATACGCGAACCTCACTTTTCCGGTGACGCTCACGGCACGCGATGCATCCAACAGCGTATTCACCGGCGCAATTCCCAATCCGGTCAACCTGACCGTGATGCGGGGAACGACCAATTTTGCGACCGTTACTCCGGCCACCGCCGGTTCATTCGTCAGCGGCGTCTGGTCGGGAACGATTTCCATTTCTACCGCGATATCGAACGTGGTCCTGCGCGCGGACGATGGCCAGCAGCGGGTCGGCACGAGCAATCCATTCGATGTGCTGGCGCAGACTGCGCTCGTCCTCACGCTCCCCGCCGGTGCAAACGAAAACGCCGGCGTGCTGACAGGCCAAGGCAAGATTAGCCTGCCGCGTGCCACGGGCGGCACGGTCACCGTCAATCTCTCTTCGAGCGACACCACCGAAGTCACCGTGCCGGCCTCGGTGACCGTTGCCGCGGGACAAAGCAACGCCACGTTCGATATCACCGTGGTTAACGATGCCATTCTGGACGGCACGCAGACCGCCACCATCACCGCGTCGGCTTCGGGTTATCTCAGTGCGACCGCGCCCTTCTCCGTTTTTGATGACGAAACGGCCACGCTCACCGTCGGTGCGCCGGCCAGTGTTTCCGAAACGGCCGGTTCGGCTTCCAGCTCGGTGACCATCAGCGCTGCGCCCGCTTCGGCGATGGCGGTCACACTCACGAGCAGCGACCCGACGCGAATTCAAGTGCCTGCGTCCCTGGGCTTCGCGGCCGGTCAGACCTTCAAGACCTTTAACCTCACCATCATCAACGACCGGATCCTGCAAGGCACAACCAGCGTGACCATCACGGCCCACGTGCAAAACTGGACCGACGGGGTGACGAACGTGATGGTGGTGGATGACGAAACCAACAACCTGGCATTCCAGTTTACGGGTGCGGGCGCGACTTATCCCGAGGGCACGTTGATCGTAACCAACGCCAGTGTCGGGTTGGTCGGCAGCGTCGCCACCAATGTCACTGTCGCGCTCACGTCCAGCGATACCAACTCGGTGATTGTTCCGGCCTCGGTGGTCATTCCGGCCGGCAGCAATTTCGTGCCTCTAAATCTGACCGTTGTAGATGACGCCCTGACCAACGGGACACACATCGCCACCCTGACGGCCACCGCGGCCGGCTTTTCGCCGGCCACCACCAATGTGAGCATCATGGATAACGAATGGCATCACTTCGATTTCAACGCGATTCCTTCGCCGGAACAGGGCAGCGTGGCATTTTCCGTCACGCTCACGGCGTGCGATGTCAACGACGTGCTGATGACCGCGTATTCGGGTTACATCACCCTGACCGCGACGGACGGCTTGGGAAATCCCGTGCCGCTTTCGCCAACCAACGTGACGGTATTGAACGGGCAATGGACCGGCAACGTCACCGTACCCACATGGGAATATCAGGGCGTTCGCATCACCGCCACGGACACCGATGGTCACACGAGTCAAAGCGATGCATTCGACGTGATTCCGCCGACCGTTTACCTGATCACTCTCTCTGCCAGTGATCTGGCCTACAGCGAGACCTCGAAACTGATTTACGCAAGCACAACCAATAACGGTACGCTGACGCCGGTCAATCCGTCTTCCGGAACGCTCGGCACGCCGATTTCAATCACGAATCTCTCGGGCAGGCTTTGCGCATCCGACGGCGGCCAATACGTCTTTGCAGCGCTGAATGGCGCGACCAACCACATCTGCCAGTTTGATGTGAATTCGCAAACGGTGGTCAACGCGTGGGCTTTGGACGGCATTTATGTGGAAGACATGGCGCCGGTGTTGGGAAGTCCGGCGGCGGTGGCGGTTTCCCGTTGGATTCCGAATCGGAGTCCGCGATTCGGTGGGGTGGTGATTTATGACAACGGGGTGGCACGGACCAACGTGAACGGAGGATTCACCGGCTCGAATGTAATCGAACCTTCGCGTTCACCATCGAGGCTGTACGGTTACGACAACGAAGTCACCAGTTTTGAATTTCAGTTGATGAAGGTGGACGCCTCGGGCATCACGGTGGAGAAAAACCTGGGGCTGATGTCGGGATTCGGAGTGGATTTTGTCTGCCGGGGCGGATGGATTTTCGCCACCACCGGACAAATCTTCGATCCAGAGAGGGGAATCCAGGTCGGCTCGTTTGGCAATACGCCGGTCGCAGATGATGCGGCGTCGGGACGCTACTATCTCGCCTCGGCAGGTGCGTTGGTGGCGTACGACCAGAACACCCTGCTGCCCGTCGGCGCGACCGCCTTGCCCGGTGTCACCGGCGCGGCAGGAAGCTTCATCCGCTGGGGCACAAATGGATTTGCCCTGCGCGTGAGCAGCACAAAGATTGCGCTCATACGCACGCCGCTGATATCAACCGCACCGTCGGCTGACCTGCGTCTGTCCGTGAATCTGCCTCCGCTTCCGGTTGCGGCGAGCAACGTTCTCACCTACACGCTGACGGTTTCGAACCAGGGAACAAACACGGTGCGGAATGTGGTCCTCACGCAGACCCTGCCGGCCAACTCATCCTTGCTTTCTGCGGTGCCCAGTTCCGGTTCAAATCTGCTGACGAGCGGCGGGCTGGTTTCCTCGCTGCTGGCGATTCCTGCCGGCGGCAACGCGACCGTGACCGTTAATTTGCAAACGCTCAAGCCGGGCCTTCTGGCCGCAGTCGCCAGTGTCACAAGCGATTCGCTCGATCCGAATTTGACTAATAACGTGGTGAAACTGGAAGTGCCCGTGGCTACAATTCCCGCGCCGGACACGGTAACGGAGTTGGCTCTGCCAACCACAGATATCGCGTGGGACAAGTTCTCCGGTCGCATTTTCGCCAGCGCGCCCAACGCGGATTGGCTGCTCGGCAACAGCATCATTGCCCTTGATCCGCTCAGCGGCAATTTCGACCCGCGGATTCCGATGGCCGTTGAGCCGGCAAAGCTCGCCGTCGCCGACAATGGCCAGTATCTCTACGCCGGTATCAACAGCGATAACTCAATCCAACGCGTCAACCTGGCTGCCCGCGCCGCGGACCTGAAATTCCCGACCGGCTTGAACTACGTGGCGGACATGGCCGTGTTGCCGGGCAGCCCGCAGGCCGTCGCAGTCACTGCGCACACTACTTTCGCTGTCTATGACAACGGCGTAATGCGGCCGAACACCGTGGGGCCCGGCGCGTATAATTTTGAATATTATCTGACGGCCACCGACACCAACACGCTGGCGTATGAAGCCATGCCGGATGGGCTGCGCAGCATCGCGATTGATTCCAACGGCGCCACGCTCCTCAACGGCCCCGGCCTCATCAAACCGTTTGATGACCAGATCTATTTTGACGCCGGACGGCTTTATACCGCCGGCGGCGAAGTGATTGACCCATTAGCCGCAGTCGTGGTCACCAACCTGCCTTACAGCGGCCTCGTCTGCCCGGACTCGCCGGGAGGCAAGGTGTTTTATTTGACGGTGTCCGGTTCGGTCGGAACTTTGCACGCGGTGAACGTGAGCAATTTTGTCGAGGCCGGCAACGTGACGATACCAAACATCACCGGGACCGCCTCCAGCCTCATCCGTTGGGGCGTGGACGGACTGGCGTTCCGCACCACGGGCGGCCAGTTGTTCCTGATCCGCACTACGTTGGCGGATGACAGGAACAACGACGGCCTGCCCGATACATGGCAGTTGCAATACTTCGGCTATTTGGGCGCGCCCGGCGCCGGCCCCCTGGATGACCCGGACCATGACGGCATGAACAACCTGCGGGAATATCAGACCGGCTCGAACCCGCTGGTTTACGATTCATTGCGTTTCCTGACCTGGCAGATGCAAACCAATGGAACGTATCTCATGACCGTCCTGGGAACACCGGGTCAGAGATATGCGCTGTTGGCTTCAACGAACTTGAGCAATTGGGTGCCGATACTCACCTTCACCTGCACCAACTTCCCGACCGTGGTCATGGACCCCGCCGCCAGCAACTACGCCGGGCGGTTCTACCTGATTGGCCCGCTCACCACCGTGCCGCAGCCGCGGCTGGGATTTGGTTCCGGGCAACCACTGTCGAGCAACGGACTTGACCTGACATTGGAAGGATTCGCCGGAGTAAGTTATCAGATTGAAGGCTCGACGAACTTGCTGGACTGGGTAACCGTTACCAATTTCATTGGCACAAACTCAATCACTCCGTTCCGTGATGCGTCCGCCACCAACCAGCCGTGGAAATTCTCTATCGGGCGGTCGTGCCGTGAATATCTGCTCAACCGACAGCGGCAATTGTTAATCTCTCGACATATCTGGCGGATTGAGCCAAACTGGGCGGGCCATGACCCGGCAAAGAACATCCCGCCAAAGAAGCTCCGGGAAGGGCGTCGTTGCACGTCAGGTGAAAACACCCGCCGCCGCTCTGCCCGCACCATCAGCCTCGCCCGGCGAACCGTTGATGCCGCGGAAGTATCGGGAGTTGATCCGCAAACACCTCGGTAAGCTCCTCGACAGCCTTTTTGCCGAGTTCACCGGCGTCCATTTCCATGTCGCTTGGACGCCGGCCATGCCCAGGCAATGGGATGCCCAGACCATGCCGACCGGCTGCTCGGTGTGCTGCCGGCTGGTCGGGGCCCGGACACTGCGTGGGCGGGCTTGCCGGACCTGCGGGCCAAACCAGCTTGCCGCCGCGTTGAGCGGAGACGCGACGGCCACCGCTTTACCTGTCGCCTCGGCCTTCGCAATCACTGGTTTCCCATTCAGCTTCGCGATGAGACGCTGGGCCTTGCCTACCTGCAAGCGCTGGACCGTCTCCCCGTCGGGCCGCCGGCCCGCAAACGCTCCGCCCGTGCGCCGCGCGCTCGGTTCCGTCGCGCCGACGCCAAAGTGTTGAGCCGGCTGGAATTCGCCCGGGCCGCCCGGTTCCTGCAACACATCGTTCAGCACGCGCAGACTGCCAGCCTGAGTGACTTGCGCAAAGCCGACCTGACCAGCGCCGGGCGCGCCGTCCTCGCCCTGGAACAGGAACAGGCGCGGCTGCACCTGGCGCTTCAACCGACACCTTCCGCCCGCTCCCCTGGCTCCCCGCCCCTCCCGGCCCGGAATCCCACGCCCGAACAGACTGTGCGTGGTTTGCTGGAGCGCATCGAGTTGGACTACCGGAAACCGCTCACGCTGCAACACTATGCGCGCGAACTGGGCATGAACGCGGCCTACTTGTCCGCTCTCTTTTCGCACGCGGTTGGGGTTCCGTTCAAGACCCACCTCACCGAGCTGCGGATGGCAAAGGCCAAGGAACTGCTCGGCGATCCCGCGAAAACGGTTTCCGAGGCGGCGGAGGCCGTTGGCTACGCCAGCGGGAACCGGTTTCGCCTCGCATTCAAAAAGGCGACCGGCCTTTCCCCCGAGTTGTGGCGCGAGACGATGCAGCCGAATCCGCTGCCACTGTCGCCGTCAATCTGAAACCTAGGAGCGCGGACAGCTTCGTCCGCGTGAACGGCTCACCCAAGTTTGTGGCATGGCTGTCCGTGCTCCTGCACGACACTGCTCTGTTCCAATTGATTGATGTGATTGGCATCCGCGTCCATCGGCGTTCTTTTGTAATTGAAATGTTCAAGGCTCATGCCTTTTTCTGCTTTTCCACCTCTAAATCCAAACAAACGTCTAATATTCCAAACTTTCGTACCCTAGGCAGATTTCATTTCGGGTTCATAATCGTGTCCACCGAAAGGTCCGAGGGCACTGACGCTCCCGGAGGTCAGCCGGATGGTCGGGCCGCCATCCAAAAAACGGAATTGCAATGCTGGCAATGAAAAATCAGATCGGAAGGCATTTCTGCCAAACTCAACTTCCATTCGGAAGTTTATTCGCGTCGCCATTTCGTTAGCCGCCGGGCGCGACGCCCGTAATCTTGATTCGCGGTCGGGAAACCGCGCGGCTGAAATCCATTTTCCCGCAGCAGCCGAGGTCGAGAGGCTCTGTCCTATTTTTGTTGTCTGCTTCTCGCCGCGCTGTCGCGCCGTCGCAGCGGGTCTCCTTCCAGACTTTCCCCGTTCGTCCTCTCTTCAAGTCCACAAAGCAAGACCACTGACTTTATGAAAACCAAACTCACTTCAGCCTTCAGCCTTCAGCCTTTCCTCCTTGCCCTCGCCTTGTGCCTCACCGCCCTGCCGGCGCGGGCACAGACCAACAATTGGGGTTATGCCCTCTCCTTCGACGGCGTGGATGATTACGTGCGCGTCCCGGACGCGCCGGCCCTCCGGCTCACGAACCGGTTCACCCTGGAGTTCTGGTTCAAGCCCGCTTCGCTATCGCAAGGGCAGAAATATCTGCTGTCCCATAACGATTCGGTCGGGAACTCCCCAGTCGGCCGTGATCTTCGGATATTCGGCAACCAACCAGGTGGAGTTCGCTGCGGCTGGCTTCTCCGGGGACGGTCCGCGTCCCGGCTCGGCCATCACGCTGCCGGATACCGGCTGGCATCACATCGCCTACAGCTATGACGGCACGAACTGGGCTGGTTACCTCGACGGCACGCCGGTTTTCAGCACGACCCGCGCCTTCAACCTCAGTCCCGTCCCCAATGACTGGTTCATTGGAGCGGCAAACACCACACAGAACAATGTCGCCGGCGTTTTCGACGAGGTCCGCATTTGGAATGTCGGACGCAGCGCGGCGCAGATTCAGACCAGCATGCTGCAACCGCTGACTGGCACTGAACCCGGCCTGGTCGCCTATTACCGGTTCGACGAAGGCACAGGCACCAACGCCTACGACGCCACCTCCAACCACTTTGACGGCTCCCTCGTGAATGTTCCGAAGTGGGTTGCTTCCATCCCGACCGTTACGGGCTGGGGCTCGGCTTTGTCGTTCGACGGGATCAATGATTACGTCCAGATCGCTGACAACAACCAACTCGACCTGACTGCCAACTACACGCTGGAGTGTTGGTTCCAACCGACGGTTCGTGACCAATGGGGCGGCTTGGTGGATAAATATCAGACCAGCGGTGCGAATGGCTACTTTCTCCGCTTTCGTGACGGGAATCTTGAATTTGACCAGATGACCACAAGCGACCTGAACCTTCAACCTGGGGTCTGGTATCATGCAGCGGCGGTCAACAACAACGGCACCCGGCACCTTTATGTTAATGGCGTCGAACAAACTTTGAGCGGTTCCGCAGTCACCGTTAAAACGAACAATGATCCGGTTTGCCTCGGCGTGGACTATGGAAGCCGGTATTTTCAAGGCCAGATGGATGAAGTATGCATCTGGAACGTGGCTCGAAGCGTAGGGCAGATTAGGGCCGACATGCTGGTTCCGTTGACCGGCACAGAGACTGGTTTGGTCGCCTGTTACCACCTCGACGAAGGCACGGGCAACTACGCCACCGACGCCACTGGGAATGGCCATGATGGCGTCCTCCTGAATCAACCGACGCGGCTTGCTTCCACTGTGCCCGTTTTTACTCGGTGGCGTTGGGCACTGTCATTCGATGGAAATAATGATTACGTCGGAGTTGCCGATAGCAGCCAACTCGACATGGCCGCCAACTACACGTTGGAATGTTGGTTCAATGCCGGGTCATTTGGCGGTTTACGTGGCCTGTTGTCCAAATATCAGACCGCCGGGGCGAATGGATACTTGCTGCGCTTGAATGGAAACGATCTGGTTTTCGATGAAATGACGACCAGCGGGCTGAACCTCCAGGCCGGAGTCTGGTATCATGTGGCTGCGGTCAACACCAACGGCACCCGGCACCTCTATCTTAACGGCCAAGAAGTGACCCTGAACGGCACTGCGGTCAACGTCGTTGGCAACAACAACGAGCTTCGCTTGGGTTCGGACTACGGTGGCCGGTATTTTCAAGGCCAGATGGATGAAGTGTGCGTCTGGAACATGGCTCGAAGCATAGGGCAGATTCGGGCCGACATGCTGAGTCCGCTGGCCGGCACAGAGGCTGGCTTGGTTGCCTGCTATCATCTCGACGAAGGCGCCGGCATCACCACCGCCGATGCCACCGGGAATGGCCACACGGGCAACGTGAATCAACCGATATGGCTATTTTCCACGGTGCCCTCCTTGGATATTCCGGCTTTGTGGCTGGCGATTGTAAATGCGTCGCCGGGGGCGACCATCACGCTTACGAACACCGGCACCCTCGCCTTGACGGGATGGGAAATACCGATCGAAAAGGACCTCACCCTCGTGGGGCCAGGAGCGGCTAAGCTCGCGATTAGCGGCAACAACAGCAGCCGCGTGTTCAACATTGCCAGCGGTGTCACGGTCAACATCTCCGGCCTCACCATTCGGGATGGTCTTAGCGCGAACGGGGCAAACGGTTCTCCTGGCGGAGCCGGCGCTAACGGGGGCGGCATCTGCAACGCGGGTTCACTGACCTTGAGCGATTGTGTGGTGAGTAACAATGCCACCGGCAACGGCGGCATTGGGGATGCGGGCAACCTACATCCGGGGGGTGCTGGCGGGCATGGCGGGGGCATTTACAACGGAATCGGAGGCGTGTTGGCCCTGAACCGCTCCAGCATCCGCGCCAATTTCACCGGGAACGGCGGCAATGGCGGAGATGGCTACAACGGTTCGACTGGAGAAAATGGAGATAGCGGCGGTAATGGCGGCAACGGTGGGAACGGCGGGGGAATCTACAGCGACGGATTACTCGTCCTGAACGGATGCCTATTGAGCGGAAACCAGACTGGCTCCGCGGGAACAGGGGGCAATGGCGGGAATGCCGGGGTCAATGTCTTGAGCGGGCAGAATGGTGGCAACGGAGGAAACGGAGGCTGTGGCGGATTTGGCGGCGGCATTTATGGAAACGGCCAAATGACTCTTACCAACTGCACGGTGAGTGTCAACACTGGCGGCTCCAGCGCACTTGGTGGCGGTTGCGGCACCGGCACCGGAGGGACTCTTAGCAGCGGCCATAATGGCACTGCCGGCACTGGCGCGGCCGGCAGCAGCGGCGGCGGCATCTACAACGCTGGAACGCTAGCCTTAAACGATTGCGTTGTGACCAATAATCACGCCGGGAACGGTGATAATGGGCAGAATGGCAGCGATGGTTCTGGCGACTTCGACCTTGATGGCTTTGACGGTTCGGGAGCCAGCAATGGCGGCTCAGGGGGTGGAATTTACAGCGTGGGGACTCTGGCTCTCGACAGTTGCCACATTGATGGCAATGCCGCCGGCGATGGTGGTAGAGGCGGCTCGGGTGGTGATGGACATTGGTCGTCGATTGGAGGCGGTAACGGAGGCAACGGCGCAAACGGGGGAGGTGGTGGATTCTGCGGTGGCATCTATGGTAGTGGCCAAGTGAATATGACAAATTGCACGGTGAGCTACAACCGGGCTGGGGCTGGAGGAAATGCGGGCGGCGGCGGTCAACCTGGAGGCGGGTTCCCGAAGAAAGGCAAACCTGGGGCAGACGGTCTTGGCGGTAACGGAGGGAGCGGTGGGGGCATCCAAATCATGAGCACTGGGTCATTGAGCATGAGCTCTTGCACCATCAGCCTAAATGCAGCGGGTTCTGCTGGCGGCCCAACCACGAGTGGAACTGGCGCGCCAGGTGGCGGCATCTACAACGCAGGGTTCGTGACGTTGAGCAATTGTGTCTTGACCAACAATCGAGCCGGCAACGGCGGCACTGGAGCGACGTTGGCTGTCGTCGGAGGTGAATGGGGGACTGGGACTAACGGATGCACTGGCGGCTCAGGTGGCGGCATCTACAACGCAGGCACTCTAATCGTGAGCTGCTGCGTCGTTTCGCAAAATTCCGCGGGCGTTGGAGGCGGCGGTGGCGCCGTAGATTATGGCTCTGTCAGCGCCCCTGGCGCGTCGGGTGGCGCTGGTGGTTCAGGGGGCGGCATCTACAACGACAACACGCTGACCATAAGCAATTGCGTCTTGACTGAAAATTCTACGGGCTGTGGGGGTATGGGCAACCAAGGCAGCGGGAACAACGGCACCAACGACTGGTGTTATAGCAGCGGGTCGGGTGGCGCTGGCGGAAACGGCGGCGGCATTTTCCAGGAAAACTCTGGTGCGCTGACGATGATTTGCTCGACAGTCAGTGGAAACTTCACCGCCGACGGCGGCGAGGGCGGACCAGGCCCGAATGGAGATTCAAATGCTCTTCCAGATAATAACGGCGGGCCCGGCGGGCCCGGCGGGCCCGGCGGTCGTGGCGGCGGCATTTACGGAATCGGGACGGTTACTCTAATCAATTGCACGCTCAGTGGCAATTACACTGGATACGGCGGGGTCGGCGCCTCTGGAGGCTGGGGCGCCAATGGAATAACCGGCGGTTACGGGGCCAACGGTGGAGCCGGCGGGGATGGCGGTTGTGGCGGCGGCTTTTGTGGGGGAGGCGTCGGGACGGTGACTTTCATCTCTTGCACGATCAGTGGCAACCACTCAGGAAGCGGAAACAGCGGAGGTGTGGGCGGCGCTGGTGGAGATGGTTTGCTTACCACTGGCGACAGAGGAGACGGTGGCGCCGGTGGCAACGGGGGCAGCGGCGGTGGGATCTACTGCACAAAACCGATGACCCTGCGCAGTTGCACAATCGCTGGCAATCTCGCCGGCACTGGCGGCTATCCCGCCACTTGGCCCATTGGTAATCTTGGCGCTGGTGGAAATGGCAGTGGAACCTGTAGCCAAGGCGAAGCTTCGAATTTGCAAGTTATCAATAGCATCATAGCACAAAATGGCTATCCTCCGGGTTATGTTGGAAGCCCGGTTGGCAGTGGACCAGACGCATATGGCGGCTTCACTTCGCTGGGCCACAACCTTGTTGGCAATACCAACGGCAGCTCCGGCTTCGGCATGAACGGCGATCTACTGAACGTGGATGCCTTGCTCGGCCCGCTCGCGCAGAATGGCGGCCCCACCCTGACCTGTGCCCTGCTGCCGTGGAGCCCGGCCATCAACGCCGGCGACGCGACGGGTGCTCCCGCCACCGACCAGCGCGGCTTCCCGCGCATTGCCTGCGGCTCAGTGGATATTGGAGCATTTGAATTCCAGGATTGCGAGTCGGTGGGCATCCGCGGCATCACCAGCCTGACGTTCCAACCGGGCCACGGCAGTGTCATGAGTTGCATTGGTCCGCCCGGTCCCGGTTGCGTGCTGCAAATCTCCACGAACCTGGTGGACTGGCTGAACCTCACGAACCTTGTAGCCGGTCCAGACGGCTGCTTCCAATTCACCGACTCAGCCGCAACCAACTGTTCGACGCGCTTCTACCGGCTGAGATGGCCGTGATGAAGTGGTTGACCCGCCTTCGCTACGCTTCGGCGCGGCGAGGAGTTGATGGAAAGCAAAATGCCGCGCCGGGACTTGCACCGGCGCGGTTTTTCGATGACCGGGCTTGGAAGCGAAGCCCGCAAGCGCGCAAAGAGGGTTGCGCGAAAACGGGTTTTGCGTGATGCTTTGAGCCATGAGCGTCGCCGAATTGCCCATCCCGATTGACCGCGAAAAGATCGCGGAGTTCTGCCGGGCGCTCGGCATTGCCCGGCTGGAATTGTTTGGATCGGCCTTGCGCGCGGATTTTCGCGGCGATAGCGATGTGGATTTGCTCTGCACGCTGCGGGCGGGCGCGAAGTGCGGGTTGTTTGAGTGGGTGGCTCTGAAGCTGGCGCTGGGGGAAATCTTCGGCCGCACCGTGGACCTGGTCAGCCGTCCAGGCATCGAGCGCAGCCGCAATCCTTACCGCCGCAATGAAATCCTGAAAACGGCCCGGCCGATTTATGTCGAAGGATAACGCTTATCTCGCCAGCCAGTCGCCGCCGGAGTAGGTTGCAGCATGTTCGAACTCGTTGCGCCTTTCAAGCCGGCCGGCGACCAGCCGCAGGCCATTGCGAAGCTGACCGACGGCGTCTTGTCCGGCGCGAAACACCAGACGCTCCTTGGCGTCACCGGCTCAGGCAAAACGTTTGCGGTCGCCAACGTCATCAAGAACGTGGACAAGCCCACGCTGGTCATTTCGCACAATAAAACGCTTGCCGCCCAGCTTTACGCCGAGTTCAAAAGTTTTTTTCCGAACAACGCCGTCGAATACTTCGTCAGCAGCTTTACGCCGAGTTCAAAAGTTTTTTCCGAACAACGCCGTCGAATACTTCGTCAGCTATTTCGATTATTACCAGCCGGAGGCTTACATCCCGCGCACCGACACGTTCATCGAAAAGGATTCGAGCCGGAACGAGGAGATCGAGCGGATGCGGCTTTCCACGATGAGTTCGCTTTTCGCGCGGCGCGATGTGGTGGTCGTCGCCAGCGTCTCGTGCATTTACGGCATCGGCAGCAAGGAGGATTACGAGGCGATGGTCATTCCCATCCGCGTCGGCAGTGAAATTTCGCGCGAGCAATTCCTCACACGCCTCGTGGATTTGCAATACGACCGGAACGACATTGCGTTTGAACGCGGCGATTTCCGCGTGCGCGGCGACACGGTGGAAGTCCGCCCCGCCGGACGCGAAGACGGCTTGCGCGTGGAGTTTTTCGGCGAACAAATCGAGCGGCTGACGCGTTTCGAGCCGTTGACGGGAAACAAAACTGAATTGCTCGAGGCAGTCACGATTTTCCCGGGAAAACAATTCGTCACCACCGGCGACAAGATGAAACGCGCCATCCTCGCCATCCGCGAGGAACTCGGCGAACGCATCGCCTGGTTCGAGCAGCGCGGTAAACTGCTTGAAGCCCAGCGCATCAAGCAACGGACGGAATACGACCTTGAAATGATGGAGGAAATGGGCGTTTGCTCCGGCATCGAGAATTATTCGCGCCACATCGCCGGACGCCCGCCCGGCTCGCGCCCCGCGACGGTGATTGATTTTTTTCCGAAGGATTACCTGCTGGTGATTGACGAATCGCACGCTACCGTGCCGCAAATCGGCGGGATGTTCGAGGGTGACCGCTCGCGCAAAACGGTTTTGGTCGAGCACGGCTTCCGGCTGCCCAGCGCGCTCGACAATCGTCCGCTAAATTTCAAGGAATTCCAGGCGATGCAAGGCCAGACGATTTATGCCAGCGCCACCCCGGCGCAGAGGGAACTGGAATGGTCAAGGCAGAGCGCCGGAGCGCCGGTCTCCGACCCGGCGCGTTTCCAGAACGTGCCTCAACGCGCCGGGTCGGAGACCGGCGTTCCAATGCCCGGCGTCGTGGAACTGGTCGTGCGCCCGACTGGCCTGATTGACCCGAAGGTCACGCTCAAACCGCTCAAGGGACAGATTGACGATCTCATCGAAGAATGCCGCAAACGCGCCGACGCAAAGGAGCGCATCCTCGTGACGACACTCACCAAGCGCACCGCCGAGGAATTGACCGACTACCTGCGCGGCATCGGCGTCAATGTCCAATATCTCCACAGCGAGATTGACGCCATCGAACGCGTCGAGATTTTGCGCTCGCTGCGCAAGGGCGAATTCGACGTGCTCGTCGGCATCAATCTGTTGCGTGAAGGTCTCGATTTGCCGGAGGTTTCGCTGGTGGCAATCCTCGACGCTGACAAGGAAGGTTTTCTGCGCAGTGAAACGAGTTTGATTCAGACCGCGGGCCGCGCCGCGCGCCATCTCAACGGCGAGGTGATTCTCTACGCCGACGTGATGACGGACAGCATCAAAAGGTTTCTGGCCGTCACCGAATATCGCCGCAAACGCCAAATCGAGTACAACCAGAAGCACAATATCACGCCGCGCAGCGTGAGCCGAGCCGTGGAAGACAGCCTGGCCACTTACGAATCCACCCGCAAAGAAGCGGACGCCGTCTTGCGCGAAGGCGGCGGGGACATTGATTTGACCTCGACGATTCAGGAACTCGAAAGTGAAATGCTCAAAGCCGCCGAGGATTTGCATTTTGAAAAAGCCGCCCTGCTCCGCGACCAGATCAAAGAATTGAAACGCATGATTGCCGGCAGTAAGCCGGAGGAAAAACCGGGAGCAGTGGACTACCGCAAAAAATGCAACCCGCGCCGCGTTCCCTGATAAAGACGCTGCGCCTGAGAAATCACGCGCCCAACCTGATGCCATGACGACAACAGAAATCATCGGTCTGAGCCTGGCCTTGCTGGTGATGCTGGCGGGGTTGATTGGCAGTCTCTTGCCGGGATTTCCCGGCACGCCGTTGGTACTGGTGGCGGTGGTCGGTCACCGGCTCTGTTTCGGCCCGGCCAGTGTCAGCAATCTCGTGTTGATTATCCTGGTGACGCTCACGCTGGCTGCCTTGTTGTTTGATTTTCTGGCCGGGCTGTTCGGGGCAAATAAATTCGGCGCGACCTGGCGCGGGGCGGCGGGCGCGGTGCTCGGCGGCATCGTCGGGCTTTTCTTTGGCCTGCCGGGAATCATTCTCGGTCCATTCCTGGGCGCGACGCTGCTGGAATTGAGCGGCGGGCGGGAATTGGAAAAGGCGGCGAAAGCCGGCTTGGGCGCGACGATGGGTTTGCTCGTCGGAATCGTGGGCAAATTTTCCGTCAACGTCGTGATGATTCTTCTTTTCACAACGAATGTCATTCTCCGCTCGACAAATTGAAGCCGCGACCAAATCAAGGAACTCAAGCGTGTGATTGACGGCTCGCAACCGGGGAAGGAAATCAAACCCTCATCCGCCAAACGCGTCAGCTACGCCAAACGCCGAAAGAACACGAATCATTGACCGGGACGATTCTGCAATCGTTGACAATTTCAACTTCGAAAAGGCGCTTGCTCCGGTTTGCCTCACGACTAAAATCGCCGGTCATGAAGCCGTTTGTCTCCGCCCTGTTCGCAGTCCTGGCAACGTTTTACAGCGTATCGGCTGCCGAAACTTTTCCCACCCTGCCGCCCGGCTCAACCGCCCCGGATTTTAATCTGCCCGGTGTGGACGGACGAAATTGGGCCCTCAAGGATTTTGCGGATGCCAAAATCCTGGTCGTCGTCTTCACATGCAACCATTGCCCGACAGCGCAGTATTACGAGGAGCGCATCAAACAAATCGCGGCAGACTACAAGGACAAGGGCGTGGCCGTGGTGGCCATCATGCCCAACGATCCCAAAGCCGTCCGGCTCGATGAATTGGGCTGGACGGATTCGGGCGACACGTTTGCCGAAATGAAAATTCGCGCCCGGGACCACCAGTTCAATTTTCCCTATCTCTATGACGGCGACACCGAATCCGTCGCGCACACCTACGGGCCGGTCGCCACGCCGCACGTGTTTGTCTTCGACGCCGCCCGCAAACTGCGTTACGCGGGCGCCATCGACAATTCGGAGCGCATTCAACACGTGACCAAACATTATCTGCGTGATGCGCTCGACGCGTTGCTGGCCGGCAAGGAACCGCCCGTGGCGCAGACCAAAGTGGTCGGCTGCTCCATCAAATGGTCCGGCAAGGAAGCCTCGGCGCAAGCTTACTTGAAACAACTGGCGGCGGAGCCGGTGTCGGTTTCACCGGCGGACACCAACACCCTGCAAGCCTTGCGCAAGAACGATTCCGGCAAATTCCGGGTGGTGAATTTCTGGGCGACGTGGTGCGCGCCCTGCATGGCGGAATTTTCCGAATTCGTCACCATCAACCGGATGTATCGCCATCGCGATTTCGAATTGGTGACCGTGTCCATGAACGAGCCGGACGAAGAGAAGTCCGTGCTGGAATTTCTGGAAAAACAACAGGCCTCGAACCGCAATCTCATTTTCGCCTCCACGGACCGCGATGCGCTTATCAATGCCTTCGATCCCGATTGGTCGGGTGCGGCGCCTTACACCGTGCTCATCAGTCCGGAAGGCAAAATCATTTATCGCGAAACCGGCAGTATTGATTCCCTCGCGCTCAAACGGGCCATTCTGAAGGCAATGAACGAACAAAAGCCGTGGTAGCTCCGGCCGGTCGCTGGACTTTCCAGGAACAACATGAGAAATTGGTGGAGCGTTTATGATTACGGTCAGCGATCCATATCAGGTCGTCGCCGGGTTTGGCGTAACTTTTCTGTTCCTTGCCGGCTTGTGGCAGCTGATTGTTTGGGTCCGCGAAGCGCCCGTCAAACCGGATCCGTGGGATGCCGAGGTTGAGCAAAAACTATCCGAACCGGAAGCGGTGGAAATTTGCCCTCACTGTTTGACTGAACAACCGCCCACCGCGTGGTTCTGCAGTCACTGCGGAAAGGCCGTTGGTCCTTACAACAACCTGATGCCCTTCCTGAACGTGTTCTCCGAAGGCGAGGTCTTGAGAAACGGCACCAGCGGCCGGTTTCGAAACCGGCCGCTGGTTTTGATCGGTTATTTCCTCATTACTTTGGGCATCAATCCCTTCTTCGCGCCCGTTTACTGGTTCTTTCTTCTGACCAATTTGAAACGTCCGCACAGCGAACAAGAACCCGTTGAAGAACAAAACGCCCAACCATAACTCAGCTTACTTCGCCGGATTCGCGCCTTTGACACGCAGTTGAATCGAGTAAAGCGACTTGCTCGCGGTGATGAAAAGTGTTTTGTGCTCTTTGCCGCCGAAGCTGACGTTGGCGGTCCACGGTTCCCGCACGTCAATATGCTCAATTTGTTTTCCGGTTTTGTCGAAAATCGTCACGCCGTGGCCGCAAAGGTAGAGGTCGCCTGCTTCATCCATGGTCATGCCGTCCGAGCCTTTCGTGCAAAACAGCGTTTTGTTCGTCAATGAACCGTCGGGCAAAATGTCATAACGCCAGGTTTGATCCGCCTCAATATCGGCGACAAAAAGTGTTTTCCCGTCCGGCGTGCCGGTGATGCCATTGGGTTTCTTGAGGTCATCGGTCACACGCGTCAAATTTTTCCGGTCGGGCGAAAGATAAAAAACTTCTTCGTTGGTGAGCGCCATGGTGCTGTGATCCCACCACGTGCGTTTGTAAAACGGGTCGGTGATATACATTGCGCCGTTGGGCGCAACCCACACGTCGTTCGGGCCGTTGAGGTATTTGCCCTGGAAATCCTTGATGAGCACGGTCACCTTTTTGTCGGGCGCGATGGACCAAAGTTCGTTGTGCTCGTCGCAGCAGGCAATCAAGTTGCCCGTTCCATCGAAATACATTCCATTCGCGCGCCCGGCGGGTTGCATGAACGTGGAAAGTTTTCCGTCCACGTTCCATTCCATGATGCGATTGTTCGGTTGGTCGGTGAAAAAAACATCGCCCTTCGTGTCGCACGTCGGGCCTTCGGTGAAGGCAAAACCGCCGGCAAGTTTCTCAAGTTTCGCCCCGGGCGCGACGACGCCTTCGGCAAACGTCAACGGCACAACTACAAAACCGGGCAAGACGAACAATAAGAACAGAGCGGCTTTCATAATGGGTGAAAACAGTCTGGAGCGACGGTTACGGAGAATCCACTCAAAACGTTTCTTGTTTTCGGCTGCGAACTGACGCATTGTGAAAGACGCTGATTGTTGCGCGCGACCATGCAGCCTGGCACCAGACGATTCCTGCGCTTTCTGCAAAGCTGGCTCATCAACACCCTTGCGGTGCTGGTGGCCTGGTACATTGTGCCGGGCATCCACTTCGGCCAGAACAGCAATTTCGTTGCGCCATTCATCGCGTCGCTCGTCCTCGGCATCCTCAACGCGTTCATCCGGCCGGTTCTAATGCTGCTGGCGCTGCCGCTGCTGATTTTCACGCTCGGCCTGTTCACGCTTGTCATCAACGCGTTGCTGCTCTACTTCGTCGGCATTTTGCTCGCGCCGCACTTTCAAGTGGATAGCTTCGGCGCGGCATTTCTCGGCGCGCTGATTATCAGCGTTGTTTCCATCGCCCTGAACATCCTGACCGGCACGGGCAGCACGCGCGTCACCCTTTCGCGACGCCGGCCACCGCCAAAATCCAATGACGACAACGGCCCGGTGATTGATGTTTGAGCATCAGGTCAATGTCCGATAGGCCGCGCGCAAAGTCCGGATTCCCCGCTCACGAAATTCCCGCTCGAAATCCGTGGGCAACTCCATCAGTTCGGACGGCGTTTCGATTTTTTGAAATTCCGCGCCCGCCTCAAAAACCCCGGTCATTTGCTCGAAATAATCCTCGTCGTCCGTCCGCAAATAAACCACGCCACCCGGCGCGAGCGCGGCTTGGGCGATTTTCGGAAACCGTTCGTTGACGAGCCGATTTTTGTGGTGTCTTTTCTTTGGCCAAGGGTCGGGAAAATAAACATGCAATGTGGACACCGTGTGCGATGGCAGCAGATATTCCAGAAAGTACGACGACTCGATGCGCACGCCGCGCAGGTTCGTCAGCCCGGCACGGCGGCCCTTGCGGTCTAATTTGCGGAGGCGCCCGAGCAGCCGCTCGACGCCGATAAAATTGCGATCCGGGTGCAGCTTCGCGTAATTCACGAGAAACGACGCGTCGCCACAGCCCAGTTCCACTTCCAGCGGCTGTGGTCCGGGAAAAATTTGTGACAAATCCAGCCGCTCAACAATGGACGGCAAATTGTAAATCAAGTCGGCTGGCACATTTTCATCGGATGGCATGGCACAAGTAATAAATTGTACGCTCAATCACCTTGACAAGCGTGTATCATCGTCACATGAAAAACAATCCCTCACGTCCGGCTCGCGTCCTGGTTTTGTATTACAGCCGGGACGGTCACACGAAGCTGATGGCTGGCCTGGTCGCCGAAGGCGCCGCCAGTGTGCCCGACACGGAAGTGCGGCTCAAAACTGTCGCCGAAGCCGTTGCTGACGATCTCGTCTGGTGCGACGGTGTTGCGGTTGGATCGCCGACCCACATGGGCACAATCGCCTGGGAAATGAAACAATGGTGGGACGTGGTTGCGCAACCGCTCTGGCCGAAGGTGGAAGGCAAAATCGGCTGTGCCTTTACCTCGTCGGGGGGGTTGGCCGGTGGCGGTGAATTGACGTGTCTGGCGCTCCAAATCGTGCTCATGAACTACGGCCTGCTGGTCTTCGGCATTCCGGATTACGTCGCGCCGGGGCAAACGTTACATTACGGCGCCATTTGCGCCGGCAAGCCGCGCAACGATGGCGAACGCGAAGCCTGCCGCCGCCTGGGCCGGCGCTTGTCCGAGTGGGTGCAGACTCTCATCTGCCATCGTCCCGAACACGACCCGCGAAACGCGACTTACGCCCGGTTCCCTTGAGTAAAGGCAATTGCCCTCTTGAAGTTGAACATTGAATAATGGTCGGGGCGGTGAGATTCGAACTCACGACCTCTTGTACCCGAAACAAGCGCGCTACCAGGCTACGCTACGCCCCGACTCTGAAGCAGGGGAATTTGCCCGCCGCCAGCCCGAAAGGCAATGCTGTTTTTATCAAAACCTCATTCAAAGCCCAAAATGTGTCCGGTCGAAGCCGGCATCCCGCGAAAGCCGCCAAAAGGGGGCAACCTTCATCCACACCCGGCGAATATCCCGGCGATTCCGCCGGGTACCGGGCACCGCTCACAAGGCAAATAAGGGATTCACCTATATGCCTAGTAGTTTGTCCCTAGCTACAATCAGGTAGAGCACCAATTGTAACCGGCGCGCAACTCCCCTAAATTGCTCACATGCAAACAATATATGCGAAGCCGGACACCGACAACCCCGCTGACGCAGTCCATCTTCGGTCGAACACCCTGACCGCCCCGAGCGGGAATGGCAACGGAAACGGCAACCGCGCGCTGGTGGACGCGCTGGTCGGTTCCCGGGTTTACCGGGAATACGAACGCGCCTTCAGTGACATGACCGGACTGCCGGTGGCGTTGCAACCGGTGGAGACGTGGCAACTGCCCCACCACGCCAAGCGGAATGAAAATCCGTTCTGCGCGTTGATGTCACAGAAAAGCCGTGCTTGCGCCGCGTGTTTGCAAGTGCAGGAACGGCTTTGCGCCAAGGCGGTGACCGAACCGCAGACGGTTGCCTGCCCCGCCGGACTTTGCGACACGGCCGTGCCGGTGCGGCTGAGTGACCGCTTGATCGGCTTCCTCCAGACCGGGCAATTGTTCCGGAAAAAACCAACCGACGCCCAGTTTGAGCGAACGGTTAAGCTGATGGAAAAGTGGGGGTTGGAGGTAAGCCGCGAGGTTCTCCGCAAGGCCTATTTTGCCGGCAAAGTTGTGTCCCAAAAACAACACGAAGCCGCTGTCAGTTTGTTGACCATTTTTGCCCAGCACCTCGCCATATTGAGTAATCAGGTTTTCATCCAGCAGGAAAATGCCGAGCCGCCGGTCATCAAGCGCGCCCGGGAATACATCCACGAGCACCAGGCCGAGGAGCTTTCGCTCAACCAGGTGGCCAAGGCGGTCAACATGAGCACCTTCTATTTCTGCAAAATGTTCAAGAAGGTCGCGGGCATCAATTTCACCGATTACGTCGCGCGGGTGCGCATCGAAAAATCGAAAAACCTGCTGCTCAATCCCAACCTGCGCGTGAGCGAAATCGCATTTGAAGTCGGCTTCCAGTCGCTGACGCACTTCAACCGCGTGTTCAAGAAGCTCCTCGGCCAGTCGCCCACTGATTACCGGGCGCAACTGCTCACCCACTGACGGGAAACGTGACGAGTGACCCGTGTCAAGCGACGGACGTGGGGCTGCTTGTCAACTGCCACTTGTCACTTGCCACTTCTTATGATTGAGATTGGCAGCGGCGCGGGATTTGCCGATATTCCCTTCATCCTTGAAATGAAGGAGTACCGGAAAATGTCCCGTGCAGAGTTGCTCACTTGGATTGAGAAATTCAAATCCAAACAGGCCACGCGAACGCGGGCGCAGCAGCAGCAGGCCGCCACCGCGTTGCGCGACAGCGCGGAGCGGCTGCGCGCGATTCTGGAGACCGCGGTCGAGGGCATCATCACCATTAACGAGCGCGGTACCATCGAGTCATTCAATCAGGCAGCCGAGAGAATCTTTGGGTACCGGGCGCGAGAAGTCATCGGCAAAAATGTCAAGGCGCTCATGCCTTCGCCGGACCGGGAGGCGCACGATTCCTACCTCGCCAATTACCGCCATACCGGCCATGCCAAAATCATCGGGATCGGACGCGAAGTTACCGGCAAACGCAAGGACGGCACGGTGTTCCCGATGGACCTGTCCGTGAGCGAAGTGCGGCTGGCCGACCGGCGGCTGTTCACCGGATTTGTGCGCGATATCACGAAACGCAAGCAAGCCGAGGAAGCGCTTTTGCATTATGCCGCGCTGGTGGAATCTTCGGATGATGCCATCATCGGCAAAACCCTCGAGGGCTACATCACCAGTTGGAACAAAGGCGCCGAAGCCGTCTTCGGTTACCCGCGCAAAGAGATGGTGGGCAAACATATTTCCATCCTCATCCCGCCGGATCGGAAGGATGAAGAGCCGGAAATCCTGGAAAAAATCAAACGCGGCGAGTCCGTGGACCATTATGAAACCATCCGCCGGCGCAAGGACGGCCGGTTGATTAACATTTCAGTGACCATTTCTCCCATCCGCGATGCCGGAGGCAAAATCGTTGGCGCTTCCAAAGTGGCGCGCGACATCACCGAGCGCAAACGGCTGGAGCGGGAAATCCTCGAAATCAGCGACCGTGAACAACGCCGCATCGGCCATGATTTGCATGACGGCCTTTGCCAGCATTTGGCCGGCATTGAACTGATGAGCCAGGTACTGGAGCAAAAATTGTCGCCGCAGTCCAAAGACGCCGCGAAGCGCGCCGGTGACATCGGCAAGAACGTGCGTGAGGCCATCGGCCAGACCCGTTCGCTGGCGCGCGGCCTTTCACCGGTCACGCTCGAATCCGAGGGACTCACCTCTGCACTGCACGAACTGGCGGTGAACACGGAAAAATTGTTCAATGTGAGATGCCGTTTCGATGGCGACTTGCTGGTCACGGTGCACAACCACGCCGTGGCCACGCACCTTTTCCGGCTGGCGCAGGAAGCGGTGTCCAACGCCATCAAACACGGCAAAGCCCGGCGGATTTCCATTCATCTCAAAGCTGATCCCGGACGCATCTATCTGGCGGTGAACGACAACGGCAGGGGTTTCCCGGCGGGAACTCCCAAATCCAAAGGCATGGGCCTGCGCATCATGCAATCCCGCACGGGCATGATCGGCGGCACCTTGACCATTGAACGCAACGCCGGCGGCGGCACCAGCGTCATTTGCTCGGCCCCGAACAACTCGGCGCCTCCGTCAAATTAAAACCGGCCATGCCCGCCAAAAATAAAATCCCCGCCAAACGCGTGCTCATCGTGGACGACCACCCGATGATGCGCACCGGACTGGCGCAATTGATTGACAACGAACCCGATCTGAAGGTCTGCGCCGAGGCGGACAACGCCGGCCAGGCGCTCGATGCCGTCGCCCGGCAACCGTTCGATTTGATCCTGCTCGACATTTCGCTGCCCGACAAAAACGGTCTGGAACTCATCAAGGACATTCAGACGTTAAAACCGGGATTGCCAATTCTGGTCGTCTCCATGCACGACGAACTGCTCTACGCCGAGCGCGTGCTGCGGGCGGGCGGGCGCGGCTACATCATGAAACAGGAGGGCGGCAAAAAATTTTTGCAGGCCATCCGCCACGTGCTTGCGCGGACAGGTCTATGTGAGCGAAAAAATGTCCGCGCGCATTCTGGAGAATTTTTCCGGCCGGCGCGCGCGAGGCGTCGGCTTCGCCCATCGAACGCCTGACCGACCGTGAATTTGAGGTCTTCCAATTAATTGGCCAGGGCAAGGGCACGCGTGACATTGCCGAGCACCTGCGCCTGAGCGTAAAGACCGTCGAGGTGCACCGCGCGAACATCAAGGGAAAGTTGAAATTAAAAACGGCGACCGACCTCGTCAGCCACGCCATCCGCTGGGTGGAGACGGAACAGAAAGGCTGACGGACCCGGGGCGTCGGATTTAACCGCGAAAGACACGAAACACGCGAATTTCGGAGGACCGCGGATTACGCGGATGACACGGATTCACTAAGTACAAAAAATATCTCCACGACATCGCTCCGCTGCGGTAAATTTCCCCGTATGAACCGAGACCAACTGACAAAAGCACGTCGCAGTTGGAACATGAGTCGAATTCGCGGCAAAGAACAGCCACGAAAGAATGGTTCAGCTTTCTTCGGTGGGTTCCCTGATCCCATTACCGGACGCATGAAGTGTTCCCACGCTCCATCAAACCAATGCGCCACCTGCTGGCTCGGTAATGCGTGAGTTCCAATTGCTAAGAAGAATCGGACTCGCAGCACCTCCTTGGGAAGGCCATCCTTATCTTTCAGCGTAGCGTCAAGCGCATTCTGGATCGCTTCGCGCACGAGTGCATCGGCGGGGTTTTTTATGGCTTCTGTAGAAAAGAACTCACCTTGGATGGGGTCTCTAACTTTTTCATCCGGTGCCTTTACGCGGTAATGCCAGCTCATTGTTTATTCCTTCTCAATTTCCTTCTGTTTCGATGCTTTCCACGATTTCACCAAGCAGCCAATCTTTGTTGGCGTCAGTTTGTTCCTTGTAACAGTTGCGGTAAAGTTCCCGCATTTCTTGGCGGGGCATGGCGGACAGGCGGCGGCGGTATTCGTCGGCCACGATTTCGCTGAACTCACGGCGCTGTTCACGGTCGCCACCACAGATTTCCTCCGTCAATTCATCCAGTGCCCACGGGTCGCCTGGTTTCACAGCGCGGCGGATTCGTTTTTTAGCTTCAGGGTCTAAAGCCACTTTCATTTCAGCCAGTTGATTTTGATTTCCTTTTCGAATGGTTTGAATTCGGTGTCGGCAGTGACGAGTTCGGCTTTTTTTTGTTTTGCCAGCGCGGCGGCAAAGGCGTCCGCCAAGCCTAAGTCGTGCTCGTTTTTCAAATGCGCGGCGGTTTCCGCCAGTTCGCGGTCCACCGGCACGGCGTCCAGGGGCATCGTTAATTCAAACTGTCGCGCGCCTTCAAACCCCTGGGTGCCGTGCTTGCGCTGCATCTTGTAAAGCACTTCCGCCCAATTGACGGCGCTGATGAGCATGGGCTTGTCGGCTTCGGCCGCCTGATTGAACAGGTTTTCAATTTTTTCAGCGCCTGGCTCGTCAAAAAGCAGGGCCAAGAGCGCCGAGGCATCCAAAACGATGGTTTTCACTTACGGTTCTCCCGGTCGCGTTCGGCGCGGCGTTCCTCTAGGTGTTCCTGCACGACGGGTTTTTCGCCAGGCTTGAGCTTGAACATGCCGCGAAAGCTACGGATGTATTCACGCGTGACAGGCTGGAAGATGATGCGGTCGCCCTCTTCCACAAAGTTGACGCGGGTGCCCGGCTTGATGCCGAACCGGCGGCGGATACGCGAAGGGACGACCAACTGGCCTTTGGAGGTGACGTAGGCGGTATTCATATAATTTCTGTTATTTTGAGAAAGGATGGCACAAATTGAAATGTAAGGCAAGAACTATTTTGTAAGACTTATTCACAATGCCTTTAGGCCGTGCTTTCCGCCTGCATCCGGTTCCGCCGTTGTGTTGTAAAGAATTGGCATTCATCAGCGAAATCCGCGGTTGAATAGTCCGGCTCCACACCCCGGCCCTCATCCGGTCTCCGGCGTAAATTCGTTTTGCCGCACGACCCTCACCCGTTCCGCATCTGCGGAACACCCTCTCCCGTTCCCACGGGCGAGGGAATGTTTTATGGGACGTGAACCCAGGGTAGCTCTCGCGTTGCGCGAGCAACCCTGGGCTGATTTCCTTTGCGCTTTCCGCGCATTCGAATTCGTGCCCATTCGTGAAATCCGTGTCAAAACACCTGCGTTCATCGGCGGTTGTTGTCCGAATCACCTTTACAAAAAACGGAAAGCCTTTAACAACATTTGGCGAGCGTTCCGGCTGAAAAACGGGGACGTTCTGTGTGACGAAAATAGTTATGCTGGAGACGCTTTTATATCCCAAGGCCGTGGCCGTCATTGGCGCTTCGCGGAAGCCCGGCAAGGTGGGTCACGCCGTGCTGGCCAATCTCGTGAACGGCGGGTTCAAAGGGACGATTGTTCCCGTCAACCCGGAGGCCGGGGAAATCCTCGGCCTCAAATGCTACAAGTCGCTCGACAATTACCAGGGTCAGGTTGACCTCGGCATCGTCGCGGTGGGAGGCAAATACGTGAAGGATGCCCTCCAAAGCTTGATTAACGCCGGCGCCAAATCGGTCATCGTCATCACCGCCGGCTACCGTGAAGTCGGCGCCGAGGGCGCAAAGTCCGAAGAGGAACTCGTCGCCGTCTGCCGGCAGAGCGGCGTGCGGATGGTCGGCCCGAATTGTCTGGGCGTGCTCAACGCCGACCATCACATGAACGCCTCGTTCGGGCCGTCCGCTCCGCCGCCTGGAACAATTTCCATCATCTCGCAATCCGGCGCGTTGTGCGGGGCCATTCTCGATTGGGCGGCCTACCAGAATCTCGGCCTGAACAAGGTCATCAGCTTCGGCAACAAGGCCGACCTCAATGAAGTGGACTTTATCCAGGCGCTGGCGGAAGACACGGGAACAAAGGTCATCGTGGGTTACTTGGAAAGCATCAAGGAAGGCAACAAGTTCCTGCGTATCGCGGAACAGGCGGCTTCCATCAAACCGGTGGTGATTCTGAAGGTCGGCATCACGCAGGCGGGCGCGAAGGCCGCGTCGTCGCACACCGGCAGTCTGGCGGGTGCGGACATCGCCTACGGCGCGGCGTTCAAGCGCGCCGGCGTCATCCGCGCCGAGAATTTTGAGGCGCTCTTCGACTATTCAATGGCGTTTGCCATGCAGCCGCTGCCCAACGGAGAACGCGTGGCGATCATCACCAATGCCGGCGGACCCGGCATCATGGCGGCGGACGCAGCCGAGTTGCTGGGTTTGAAAATGGTTTCACCAACGCCGGCGACCGACGTCAAGCTCCGCGCCTTCCTGCCCGCGTCGGCGGCGTTCGGCAATCCGATTGACGTGATTGGCGATGCCGATCCCGACCGCTACGCCAAGGCGTTTGAATTGCTTCAGGCGGACGAAAAAATTGATGCGATTGTCGTGGTCGTGACGCCGCAGAACATGACGCGCCCGCTGGAGTTGGCGGAGAAACTTGCCGCGGCGCACAAGGGCCAAAAGCCGGTGCTGGCGTCGTTCATGGGCGGCACGGAAGTCGCCGCCGCCAAGGAAAAACTGATGGCTGTGGGCATTCCCAATTATCCGTCGCCGGACCGCGCCGTGACGGCGCTCCGGGCCATGTGCGATTACGCGGCGTGGAAACGCCGGCCGCCCCGCATCGTCACACGTTTTCCAGTCAATCGCCGCCGCGTGGATCGCATCCTCAACCTGCAAGCGCGCAGCGGCGCGGTACAAGTGGGCGAAGTCGAGGCCAAGGAAATTTTGCGCGCCTACGATTTCAACATTCTCGGCGGCCAACTGGCCCGGATCGGCGATGAAGCGGTGGAAATTGCCGAGCGCCTCGGTTATCCGGTCGTGCTGAAAATTTCGTCGCCGGACATCATCCACAAATCCGATTTTGGCGGCGTGCGCATCAACCTGGCCAATGCCGAGCAGGTGCGCGACGCGTTTGATTTGATGATGCTGCGCATTCAGAAGCGCGCCCCCAACGCGCATTTGCGCGGCGCTTACGTCGAGAAAATGGGCCAGCGCGGGCGCGAAGTGATTCTGGGCATGACACGCGACCCGCAATTTGGTCCGATGCTGATGTTCGGCCTGGGCGGCATTTTTGTCGAAGTGATGAAAGACGTGACGTTCCACCTCGCACCCATCACGGCGGAGGAAGCGATGCAAATGTTGAAGGGGACACGCTCCTACGCGCTGTTGCAAGGCGCGCGCGGCCAGGCGCCCGTGGATTTGGACGCCATCGCCGGCGCGCTGCAACGCATCAGCCAGTTGGCCACGGATTATCCGGAAATCCTGGAGCTGGACATCAACCCATTCATCGTCGGCCCGGTCGGGGTGCAGGCCTACGTGGCCGACGCCCGCATGACGCTTTCCAACGCCGCAACCGTCAGCAAGAACCATGAGTAAACCGATTACCTACGACCCGAACTGGCAGGAGAGCTGCAAGTCGCAACTGCTCACCGCGGCGGAGGCGGTGAAGAAAATCCGGCCCGGCCAGCGCATTTTCATCGGCACCGGCACGGCCGAACCGCTCGAACTGGTGAGCGCGCTCAGCAAACGCGCCGCCGAATTGCCGGACACGGAAATTGTCCACCTGCTCACCTTTGGCGAGGCGCCATATGCGCACCGGGAACTCGCTCAGTATTTCCGCGTGAACAGTTTTTTCATCGCCGAAAACGTGCGCGACATCATCCAGGAGGGTTTGGGCGACTACACGCCCATTCACCTGTCGGACATCCCGCGTCTGTTTGATTCCGGCCAACTCCCGCTTGACGTGGCCCTCATTCATGTCACGCCGCCGGATCAGTACGGCATGTGCAGCTTCGGCGTGTCGGTGGACATTGTGAAGAGTGCCACCGAAAACGCCTCGCTCGTCATCGCGCAGGTGAATGCCAAAATGCCGCGGACGCTGGGCGATTGTTTCATCCATGTCAACGACATTGACGTGCTGGTGCCGTCCGACGCGCCGATTCTGGAGGTGCCGGCGCCCGAAGTGACCGAGACGACCCGGCAGATCGCCGAATACATCGCGGCGCTGGTGGAGGACGGCTCGACCATTGAGTTCGGCATCGGGCGCATCCCGCAGGCGATGTTCGGCTTTTTGAAGGGCAAAAAAGACCTCGGCGTCCATACTGAAATGGTCACCGACAACCTCATCGAGCTGATCGAGTGCGGCGCCGTCACCGGCAAGCGCAAGGCGATCGACCACGGCAAAATCGTCGCCAGCTTCTGCCTCGGCACAAAGAAAATCTACGATTACGTGGACAACAATCCGCTGTTCGCGTTTCACCCGACCGAATATGTCAACGACCCTTCCATCATCCGCCAGCAGTACAAGATGGTGGCGGTCAACACGGCGCTGGAAATTGACCTGACCGGCCAGGTCTGTGCCGACTCCATCGGCCCGAAATTTTTCTCCGGCGTGGGCGGGCAGGTGGATTTCAACCGCGGCGCAGCGAAGTCGCGGGGCGGCAAGGCCATCATCGCCCTGCCCTCCACTGCCAAAGGCGGCGCCATTTCGCGCATCATGACGCATCTCAGCCCCGGCGCCGGCGTCGTCACCACCCGCGCGGGCGTGCAGTATGTCGTGACCGAATTCGGCGTGGCGTATCTGCATGGCAAGAGCATCCAGGAACGCGCGCTGGCGCTCATCAGCATCGCGCATCCGAAGTTCCGCGCCGACCTGCTCCGCGAGGCCATCGCCGCGAAATACCTTTCCGCGGAGATGAGCGACAAGGAAGGGAAAATTCTTGTCGGGCCGAAAGAACTGCGCACGACCTACCTGCTCAACGACGGCACGCAACTCAATTTCCGCCCGATTCATCCGACCGACGAACCGCGGATGCGCGACCTGTTTTACAAATTGTCCGAAGCCACGATTTATTACCGGTTCATGAGCCACCAGACGCGGGTCTCGCGGCATCAGATTCAGGACTTTGTCTATATTGACCACCGCAATGACGTGACCATCGTCGGCACGTTGCCGGAGGCTTACGGCGAGGAAATCATCGCGGTCGGCAGCTATTATCTCGATCAGAAAACGAACCTGGCGGAAGTGGCGTTCGTGGTGGGCGACGACTGGCAGAACCACGGCATTGGCACGTTCCAGTTGAAACACCTGATGCGCATTGCGCGCCGCAACGGCATCCGCGGATTCACCGCCGAGGTACTCACGGAAAACAAACCGATGCAAGCGGTCATCAACAAGTCCAATTGCACGATTCGCAGCAAGCTCGCCGGTAACGTTTACAGTTACGAGATGGATTTTGAGTAAATCCAGTGATGTCCGCAACTTGCGCCGATACCGGGGATTTTTTGCGACAGGGTCCGGCAAGTCATCTTCCGTCGTAATTCGCAAATAATCTGTTCCTTTTCCCGTTTCGGCGGACATTTATAGGCAAATGCCGGAAATGGACGACATCGAATTGCTGGCGCAATACGCCCGGCACAATTCCGAGACCGCGTTCACCACGCTTGTCGAACGGTATGTCAATCTCGTCTATTCCACCGCGCTGCGGCGGGTCGGCAACCCTCAAGCCGCGGAAGAAATCACACAGGCCGTGTTCATCATTTTGGCGAGGAAGGCGCGGGGTTTGTCCAGGCGAACCGTCCTTTCCGGCTGGCTTTATCAAACGACGCGGCTGACGGCGGCGAATTTCCTGCGCGGGGAAATCCGTCGGCAACGGCGCGAACAGGAGGCGTACATGCAATCCACACTCCGGGAACCGGCGGATGATTGGGTCTGGCGACAGGTCGCACCATTGCTTGATGACGCCATGGGACGGCTCAGCGAGAAAGACCGGAACGCCGTCGTGCTCCGCTTTTTTGAGAACAAAAGTCTGGCGGAAGTCGGCACGGCTTTGGGCGCGAGCGAAGACGCAGCCAAAATGCGCGTGGGCCGCGCGCTGGAAAAACTCCGCGCGTTTTTCAACAAACGCGGAATCTCAACCACAACGGCCATCATTGCCGGGGCGGTTTCGGCCAACTCGGTGCATGCTGCGCCGGCGGCATTGGCAAAGACAATTTCCGCTGCTTCGATTGCCAAAGGCACGGCGGTCAGTGGTTCAACCTTAACCCTGGTGAAAGGAGCATTGAAAATTATGGCATGGACCAAAGCAAAAACGGCAGTTGTGGTGGGCGTGGGCGCGCTGCTCGCGGCGGGAACAACTTCGGTCGTTATCAAGGAGGTCGAATCTCCTTCCGTTGATGAATCGCTGTGGGAGATGAAACTCGAGAACTTGAAAAAGGCCCCTCCCGTTATAATCATCAGGCCGACACACTATTCCGACCATACCGCTATGACGGACCGCGAAAAGTGGATCGCGCACAACATGGACTTCAAGGGATTGCTCGAAGTTGCATATGCGTTCACCAATTCAGATGGATACCAAGTCTTCAGCCGGGAACGAATGATTCTACCACCCGACGCGCCAAAGAGCAGGTATGATCTCATGTTCACCTTGTCCAACCACTCGATGGAGAAACTGCAACAGGCCATCAGCCGGACGACCGGCTTTGCAGCCCGAAAAGAAATCCGGCAAACAGACGGCTTTCTGTTGAACATCAAAGATCCCGCACTGCTTGCCCTTCATGTGAGTAAAAAGGGAACCAAAATGAATCACAAACAAGAAAACAATATGTGGGCCGCATTCAATCAACCAATTTCGGACACGGCGCGATTCCTGGAGGGAGTTTTTCACAAACCGGTTCTTGCGCCGCCCGATTTGTCCGGGCGTTATGACTTCACATTCCAATGGCAGGACTCGCAACTGAGGCCCGAGGCGTTAAAACAGGGATTGGACGAGGCGGGCCTCGAACTGGCGCCCACCAACATGCCCGTCGAAATGCTTGTGGTCGAAAAAGCTGAATAACACTGGACAACCGTCAATCTTCGGCGTGTTATTTAAACGGACACCATGAATCCCGGCGCGGCAAATCAGAGTCGTGCGTTCACTTTGATTGAGCTTTTGGTCGTCATCGCCATTATCGCGATTCTTGCAGCGCTGCTGCTTCCGGTTTTGAGCCGGGCCAAGGCGCGCAGTTTGGGCATCGCCTGCACGGGCAATTCCAGACAACTGGGACTCGCCTGGCACGTTTATGCCGATGACAATGCCGGAGGATTGGTTAACAACGGCGTTTTCAATGGCTGGTCAGTTTTTTCGGGGCCGCAGACTGGCCAACCTGTCGAAACGCCCAACTGGGTTTATGGCATGATCGATTGGACGGCTTCGCCGGATAACACTAACTCGCAACTCCTCGCCGGCGGATTGCTGTTTCCCTACGCGCAGCAAGCCAAAATCTACAAATGTCCAGCGGATTCGTATCTGTCGCCGCAACAGGCAGCCAGCGGATTCGAGCAAAGGGTCCGGAGCGTTTCGATGAACATGTTCGTTAAAGGCAGCGCGATCCCCGGCGAATACTGGCTTTCCGGATTTGCGGTTTATGCGAAGGAAAGCGACTTGATGGCACCGGCGCCGTCGCAACTCTGGGTTTTTGGCGACGAAAATCCCGACACCATCAACGACGGCTGGCTGCACACCTCAATGGACAATCCGAACGAATGGAACGACATGCCGGGAAGCTATCACAACGGCGCCTGCGCTTTTAACTTTGCCGATGGCCACAGCGAACTGCACAAATGGCAATCGCCCAAAACCAGCCCGCCCGTCATTTACGAACGGATTCCGATTGAAGACCCGGGCAGCGTGGATATTCAATGGATGTTTAATCATTCGAGCGTACCGCTGCCTCAACCTGCTTCGGCGCCCACACCTGCAGATTAAAAAAGATTGTCGGATTCCCGGCACGGCGGACAATTAAGGATGAATGCGACAGTGGAACGATGCGGAACCGTTGTCCGCCTGCGCAAAGCGGCAATCGGAAGAAACCTCTGCCCACCAACCTGCCTGTCGAAATGCTCGTCGTGATAGACCCCGCCAAATTGCCTGGTCAAGGAAAACTACCCAATAACACAGGCAAGATCGGGACAGTCACCACGACGCTTTGGATTGGCAAGCGTGATCATCTGATCCATCAAACCCGGACAACCACGGAAGGCGCATCTATCACCCCGCCGCAAGAAAGCGATTCCGACATTAAAACAATCTTGGAACGGCAAAACAAACCCGCCACCCCCGAAGCCATTGCCGCCCTGAGAACCGAGTTGGAAACGGCCATGAAACAAGCTCAAGGCGTAAAATTTGTTTTCACCCAGACGCACGAGAACATTTCCGTGAACCAAAAGTTTTCGCCGGCGGATTTCGCCCGGTAAAAAAGCGCCAGAGGACGGCGCACTCCAGGACGCTTCGCGTGTACCGGCCATCATTGGACCTCGCGCCAGCGTTTTGGAGTGCGGCGGCCCTCCGCCGCTATTCGACACGTTGAGGACAGGTGAAATCATAGTGGAAAAATCAAATTAGCACTGGACAAATTCCGTTCATCAGCGCGTCATTGGCTGTTCACCATGAATTCGCACCGGCGCAAAGAATCTCAGAAAAGATTCGCCGGCGGCGGTGTTCTATTGAGCATGAATTCCCGGCGCGCATTCACGCTCATGGAATTGCTGCTGGTTATTGCCATCATCGGCATTCTCGCGGCGTTGCTATTGCCGGTTTTGTCCAGTGCGAAGGCGCGAGCCAGGCGAACGGCGTGTTTGAACAATCTGAGGCAGATCAATCTGGGCGTTCACACGTATGCCGGGGACAATGGTGATACATTGCCCAACACGGGCAACGCCACATATATCCTCTACAAAGAGGTTGTGAAAAGCTACGTCGGCCTGCACGGGCCGTCGTCATCGCAGGACAAAGTTTTCGCCTGCCCGGCAGACACATATTGTTACGATGAAGCTTCCCTGGCCTATGTGCCGCATGGCCGGCACGAGCAGGGGGCTTTTGATTTTTCGAGTTATGCGTTTAACGGCGCGAACCTGCTCACCAACTATCCCAATTTCGCTTACTACGGAGTCTTGCCCGGTATCGGCGGCCAAAAACTCAGTGCTATTAAAAATGCCGCTAAAACGGTTTTGGTTATGGAAGCGCCGGCCCTCTTACCCTATTCATGGCATCAGCCGAAACTGCCGGTGCCAGGTGGTTTGCCGGTATTTAACGATGCCAGAAATATGGTCAGTTTTGTGGACAGCCACGTCAGCTACATCAATATTTATTGGAACAGCACGCTTAGCAATCCCAATGGGAGCGCCACAGTCGCGGCTTATTACAATCCGCCCGCCGGATACGATTACAAATGGAGCGGAGATTGAGTCGCCGGCCTTGCTGGTATTCGGTCCCGGCATCCGTCCGGGCTTGAAAAAGTTTGTTCGCTTTCCGCTTCTGTGTCCATGTATTGGGTGAATGATGACCGATGACATGGAATTGGTGCGGGAATACGCCACCCGCCAGTCCGAGCCCGCGTTTGAGACGCTGGTCGCCCGTTATGTCAACCTTGTCTATTCGGCCGGGTTGCGGCAGGTGGCTGATCCACACCTGGCCGAGGAGGTGACGCAGGCGGTCTTCATCATTCTGGCGCGCAAGGCACACTCGCTCGGACCCAAAACCATTCTCCCCGGCTGGCTGCATCGCGCGGCCTGCTTTGTTGCCGCCGACGCATTGAAAGTCCGGCGTCGCCGCGCGCAACGCGAACAGGAGGCGCACATGCAATCGCTGTTGAATGAACCATCTCCCGGGACGGAGGATGCCTGGCCGCAAATCGCGCCGCTGCTGGATACGGCCATTGCCGGGTTGAATGAGCAGGAACGTCACGCCATCGTGCTTCGGTTTTTCGAGAACCGAAGCCTGGCCGAAGTGGGCCGGGCACTCGGCGCAAACGAAGATGCGGCGCGAATGCGGGTGAACCGCGCGCTGGAAAAACTGCGGAAATTCTTCACGAAACGCGGCGTGAGTTCGACCACGGCCATCATTGCGGGGGCGATGTCGGCCAATTCCGTTCAAGCCGCCCCGGCGGCGCTGGCAAAATCTGTGACTGCCGTGGCGATTGCCAAAGGCGCGGCAGCCAGTGGCTCAACCTTAACCCTCATCAAAGGAGCATTGAAAGTTATGGCATGGACAAAAGCAAAAACCGCCGTCGTAACCGGCGCGGTCCTGATTCTTGCAGCCGGCACAACCACCGTGGCAGTCAGATCGATTCACGCGGCGCAAACCAGGACTGCCCTGGCCAAGATGCAGGGCAATTGGGAAGGCGCCGTGGAAGCGAACCATGTCCGGCTGCGCCTCGTTCTCAGGATTTTCAAGACGAACGACGCCTACCGCGCCGTGATTGACTCGGTTGACCAGGGTGTAAATGACATTCCGATCGCCAAACTCTCGGCCGGCCCGGATTTCATTCATGCCGAACTGCCGGCGCTGGATGCCGACTATCAGGCGGCGCTCAGCGCGGGTGGAACCGAAATGTCCGGCACGTGGAAACAGCTCAATCGCTCGCACCCGTTGACACTCAAGCGGACGGCCGAGGCAGACCGCGCCGCGGGACCGATGGCGGCCAACGAATATGCGCCACGTCCGGATTCCGATTTACAGGGCGCGTGGGAAGGAACATTGAAGGTCGGGAACGTCGCGTTGCGATTGAACTTGAGAATCGCCGAGCCCACGTCCGGGACTTTTCATGCCCAAATGGACAGCGTGGACCAGGGCGCCAGAAACCTGCCCGTCACGTCGCTGACCTATAATCAACCCGCGATCCGATTCGAGATGATCTCCATCAACGGCGTGTTTGAAGGGAACCTCAATGACCGGGGCGATCAAATGACGGGCACCTGGATTCAGGCGGGTAAAAAATTCCCATTAACTTTCCAGCGCAGTAAGGCCAACGCGCAAACCGCGGCCGATACTGAAAAGGATTACGGCCAGGGAGCCAGCTATCAGGTGCAGGGCCACTGGAAAGGCGCTTTGGATGCCAACAAAGTCGTACTGCATATCGTGTTCCACATTGCCCTCATGCCGGATGGTTCGTATTCCGCGACCATGGACAGCCCCGATCAAGGAGCGAGCGGGATCCCGGCGACGGCGGTCAAAGTTACCTATCCCAACCTCCGCATGGAGTGGAATGGGTTCGATGGTGTTTTCACTGGAAAGCTGGAAAAGGGCAGGCTCTTCGGCACCTGGCGTCAAGCCAACGTAGCACTTCCATTGCAGCTCGAGCGGGATGCGGCAAATTAATTGTCACTTTTCGGCCTTGGCGGACACTTATTTGTGGAATGACACATGTCGGCAAAGAACGGATTTGCGCGCGTTGGCGCGATCGGAACCGTGAAACGAACCGGCGACATCGGTGTCTATATGGGTATGACCCGGCATTTTCCATACAAATCCGGCCTGGCCGGTGTCTATCCCGGTAACGACATGAGTTCAACACGCGCTTTCATGCTCATCGGACTGCCGATGGTCGTTACCGTCATCGCGATCCGCACCGCTACAAAAATCGTAAAATCATGTAATTCCGGACTGCGAGCGGTGTCTGGTATGAATATTTGCAGTTTCCATGCAACCGATCCGCAAAAATGCCTAAGAATGGAAATAGAGGCTCGTGAAAGTGAAAACCCGCAATGAAAAATGACACGTGGCAGGTCACGGGTGACAAGAAGGCGAGCGCGTCGTCCAAAACGCGCTCGTGTCACCTGTCACCCGTCACCTGTCACCCGCCGGCTTTCACGCTTATGGAATTGCTCGTGGTGATAGCCATCATTGGTATCCTGGCCGCAATATTGCTGCCGGCATTGTCCGCGGCCCAGGAGCGGGCGCATCGTCTGACCTGCCTGAACAATCAAAGGCAACTCGGCATCGCCTGGGAAGTGTATGCCGGGGATTCCAGTGACAAAATGGTCGTGAATGACTGGGAACTCTCCGGCTCGGTCTCCCGGAGCCCATCGAACTCATGGGTTATCGGCAATGCCGTCCTGGATGCAGACCCGGGAACCATAACCAGCGGCACCCTGTTCCCCTATGTGAAGAATGCGGACGTATATCATTGCCCGGATGACCGCGCTTTGATCCAAGGAACCAGCACACCCAAACTCCGCACCTATTCCCTGAGTTGCTACATGGGCGGCCCGACGGCGGATGCCGACAACTGGGACATTTACCCGTTGAACCGGACGAGCCAGATCCGAAATACTGCCGGCGCGCTCACCTTTATTGATGAGAGCGATTCGAGCATAGACGACGGCCATTTTCTTTATCCCACCAATGACATCAATTGGTATAACATTCCATCGTGGCGGCACACGCATGGCACCGTGCTGGCGTTCGCCGACGGCCACAGCGAATACTGGAAATGGAAAGGCCCGGAGCCAACCACCACCGCTTTCTCTGGCAGCGCGGTTAACGACCCTTTGTCGCTGCAGGACGTCGAGCGCCTGCTACAGACTGCGCCGGGTGCCAATTGATTGCACCGCGAGAAATGGATTTTCTATTTACGAACATTGGATTGCGTGGATTAATTGACAAATGAAAACCGACCGGGCATTCACGTTGATGGAACTGCTGGTGGTCATCGCCATTATTGGCATCCTCGCCGCGATGCTGTTGCCGGCGCTTTCCCGGGCGAAACAGAAGGCGCAGGGCGCCTCGTGTTTGAGCAACGGCAA
Organism: uncultured Verrucomicrobiae bacterium; assembly: GCA_963754775.1. Classification (GTDB taxonomy): domain Bacteria; phylum Verrucomicrobiota; class Verrucomicrobiia; order Limisphaerales; family UBA11358; genus UBA11358. Next base: position 167,020 of record CAVWHM010000029.1, on the reverse strand, counting down.
ACAGATGATGACGGCCATGTCGCTTTATACAGGCGACAACAATGAATTTTTCCCGCCCAATCCCGACGATGGGAACACCATTCCCGGCTACAACTGGTGCGCCGGTCAGGCGGGAATTGACGGCCCGCAGGAATTCAATCCGGACGTGCTCAAAGACCCAACACGCTCGTTGCTCATCAGTTACATGGGCGGGAACGCTGATTTGTTCCGATGTCCGGCAGACCTGCGTCAGGGCAAATATCAGGGAACGGACCCGGCTTTCATCGGCCAGATCATCCCGGCGGCCAGGACCTTTTCGATGAGTCAGGCGGTGGGCACGATTGATCCCGGCTTTGAAGCCTCTGAATTCTCCGGCTCCAGCTACGTTCACAGCGGCGTGCCGAACCTGTCGGTGAACGGACCCTGGTTGAACAATCAACAAACTCACCAGCGAAATTCGCCCTGGTCAACCTACGGGAAGGCCACCGATGTCCGCAATCCGAGTCCGTCCATGTTGTGGGTTCTGGTGGACGAGGATGCGCGGGGCCTCAACGACGCGGCTTTTGCCTTTGGGATGGAGACCCCACAATGGTTCGACGCACCCGGAGTTTACCACAACGGAGGTTGCGGCTTTGCGTTTGCCGACGGACATTCCGAAACTCACCGATGGCTGGACGGATCACCGAAGGGAATCGGAGGAACTGTTATTACCGATCCGGCGGATCAACAGGATTGGGGCTGGATGCAACAACGGACGTCGGCGCGGTATTAAATCCGATTTCCCCTTTGCGCGCGGGGCGCGTTGGCGGGATAATCAATATATGAATCAATATATGAAAACTGGTCGGGCGTTCACCTTGATTGAACTGCTGGTGGTCATCGCCATCATTGCCATCCTCGCGGCGATGCTGTTGCCGGTTTTGGCCTCGTCCAGGCTGCGGGCATGGACGACTGCGTGCAACTCCAACCTGCACCAGATCAGTCTGGGGATGACAATGTATGCGGACGACGCCGATGGGCTTTATCCCGAATCCGGCGGCGTGATTCCGTGGGGACAGACCGATCCGCATACCCATTGCGCCAGTTGGATGGAACAGATTTTTCCCTACACGCTGAACACGAATGTCTATCAATGTCCGGCCGACCAACTCCAGCCGGTGGCAATACAGTCGCCTTTCAACTATTTCAACGGCGCGCGCGCTGCGTATGAGCTCGTGAACGATGACGCGCCGGTGGACAGCAAGCAAATCCGTTTCCCGGTCGCGTATGTGCTGTCCGGCGACACCGTTTGGAACTCCGGCAGTTCGGCGATTGATGCCGACAAGGACGATTACTCACAAAACTGCGTCGGCGGCCCGGCCAATGGCACCCCGTCGGAAGAATGGCAGATGCACGGCAAAGGCCAGAACATCCTCTTCGCCGACGGCCACACGAAATGGTATCACGGCTACGACACGAACGAAATGACCTTCCGCTACGATTCCATCCACGGCTGGGAATGATGATGAAACGCGCCGCTTTCACACTGCTTGAACTGCTCGTGGTCATCGCCATCATCGGCATTCTGGCGGCGATGCTGTTGCCGGCGCTGTCGGCGGCCAGGCAGAAGGCGCAGCGCATTGACTGTATGAACAATCTGCGGCAGTTGAGCATGGCCTGCAAAATGTATGCCGACGACAGCCGGGGACAATTGGTCTCAAGCTGGCCGCTGGGTTTTGACAATTATCCGGTGAATCCTTATTCATGGTGCCCGGGCTGGGTGTCGTTCTCCGAACCTCCAGGCGCCGATTATGGCCCGGATCCTCAATTCAATTGCACCAATGTTTATGCCTTGCAACAGGGCGCCATCTGGCAATACGTCAAGTCGGCGGGCGTCTATCGTTGTCCCGCCGATGACCGGAGCCTGGGCGGTGTGCCGGTGGTCCGCAGCTATTCGATGAATGCCTGGATGAATGGCCGAAGCTATGGCGATCCCACGGGTGATTCCACTTTTGTCACGCCGGAGGATGACAGTTCATTGACCTACACGCTTTTCCGCACGGAAAGCCAGATCGCGCAGCCGTCCCAAACGTGGTGTTTGATTGACGAGGATGCGAGCAGCATCAACGACTCCTTGTTTATCGTGGACATCGGCACGGTGAACGCAATCATCGACATGCCGTCCAGCCGGCATGGCAAGTCATACGAACTGGGCTTTGCGGATGGGCACATGGAAAATATCAAGCTGTCCGTGTCCCTGGACAATTGGACCGACTCTTCATCCGGACCGGACCCGGATTGGGTCAAGTTGAAAGGCTGGACAACGGTTCTAAAGTAACCGCAGTTATAATGATTCCTGGTCTGGCAGAAAAAATGAAACTTTGACGGCAAAGGTCCGTCTGAAATTTTTGCGTGGCTGTTTTTTTCAAAGGCCAAAAAAAGCGCGCGGGCGTTCACCTTGATTGAACTGCTGGTGGTCATCGCCATCATTGCAATTCTGGCCGCGCTGTTGTTGCCCGCATTGTCGTCGGCCAAACAACGGGCCTGGACGGTGCAGTGCAACTCCAACCTGCACCAAATCGGCCTGGGCATGAAAATATTCGCCGATGAAAACAGCGAACTGTATCCCGAATCCGGCGGCACCATCCCGTGGGGCACCAATGACCTCGCACCTCCGGATGGGTCTGGAAAACTCGCTTGGATGCAGCAGATTGTTCCCTACACACAAAATACGAACATTTATCATTGCCCGGCAAATATGCTTCTCCCTGTGGATCAACAGTCGGACTTCGACTATTTTAACGGCGCGCGCGCCGCGTATTTGGTTGCGAACGATTTTGCCCCGGTTGACAGCAAGCGGATTTTGTTTCCCTCGGCTTACGTGTTGTCAGGCGACACGGCGGATTTCGCGAAAAGCGACGCCGACAAGGATGATTATACGCAGAATTGCGTGGGCGGTGAAGACAACGGCACGCCGGCGATGGTTTGGCAGGTTCACAGCAAGGGCCAGAACATCCTTTTCGATGACGGCCACGCGAAATGGTATAAAGGCTACGACACGAACGAAATGACCTTCCGTTATGATTCCATCCACGGCTGGGCGGATGATAACTGATTTTTTGAATGAACTTCAGAATCTGCGAAAAGATATCTGAAAGGTCGTGGTTTGCAGCGCCGGCTTCCTTGATAATTTCCACTTTGCGTTCCTGGCGGCCTGGCGGGATGATCTCCGTTAGAAAAATCGTTCGGGCATGTCCGGCCGGCCTCGACGCGCCCTGGATTAGAGGTTAGATTTGACCAGATGCACCCGTTGGTTTGTCTTTCTCGCGCCGGCGTGCGAATCGCATTGATCCTGACCGGCGGGTGGTGCGTGTTGCAGGCGGACGCCGCAACGTATTTCGTTGCGACAAACGGCTCGGACCTCAACCCGGGCACCAATCTGGCCGCACCTTTTCAAACCATCCAACACGCGTCTGCGAGGATGGTGGCTGGTGACACATGTCTCATTCGCGCCGGCGTTTATCACGGGACGCTCGTGCCCTCGAGCTCCGGCACCAGCAGCGCGCCCATCACATTTGCGGCTTACTCGAATGAGGTCGTCACGCTCGATGGCGCGGATGCCGTGACCGGCTGGACGTTTTTGTCAAACGGCATCTATCAGGCATCCGTCAGTTGGGATCTGGGAGAAGGCTGCAACCAGGTATTTGTGGACGGCGCGATGATGCATGAGGCCCAGTATCCGGATTACGGGAGCGGCGATGTGTTGCATCCCGCCACCGTCAGCGTGACGGTTGACAGCGTAAACACCAATCTCATCACCAGCACGGCCTGGGGCGGCCAACCGGACAATTACTGGGCCGGCGCGTGGTTTGTCGGCGGCGTGGGCCTTTCCTGGGCATGGCAGAGCGCGCGTGTGCTCAGTTCCACGGGCAACACCATCACGGTGGATCCCGCGACGGAGACACCCAACTGGTGGTTCACGGGCAGCGGCAACGGTTTTCTCTGGGGAAATTTTAATTTGTCTGGACGCCGATAATGAGTGGTATTTGCAGACCAACTCAGGCGGCAACACGCTTTACCTGCGGATTGCCGGTGGTGGCAATCCCACCGCGCACACCGTTGAGATGAAGCATCGCAACTGGTGCGTGGACATCAACGGCCGGAATTACATCACCGTGAGCGGCCTGAATCTGTGGGCCGGCGCGGTACAACTTCAGGGGAACGGCAACGTGTTGCAGAACTGCCAAGCGCAATTTCTCAGCCACTTCATGATCATCAGCCAGGGTTACTATGAAAACGATAACACCAACCAAGGCGAAGGGGTGGCGATCAATGGCAATAGCAACATCGTCCGCGGCTGCACCATCTTCAACACCGCCGGGTCCGGCGTGTATAGCAGCGGCACGAATAATCTCATCACCCGCAATCTGATTTACAACACGGACTACTCGGGCACCTACGCCTGCTGCATCGCCCTCCACGGCAGCGGGGACATCGTCACGTTCAACACCGCGCACAGTTCGGGCCGTGACATCCTCCGGCCCGAAGGCACCGGGTCCAACATCCGCTTCAACGATCTTTCCGCCCCGGGCCTGCTGTGCAAAGACCTCGGCGTGACTTACCAGTGGGGCGTTAATGGCGGGGGAACGCGCATCGCCTTCAACTGGGTGCATGACAACACCTCGACCAACAACCCTTATTGCGCCGGAATTTACCTTGATAACTGGTGCCGGAATTTCATCGTGGACCACAATGTCATCTGGAACTGCCGCAGTTTTGACGGCATCCTTATCAATGGTCCCGCCACAAACCATCTCATTTACAACAACACGCTCTTCAATTGCGACAACTTGGGTACACACCCGTATGATTCGTGGCCCGGGGGCAATCCGGATCCGGGGTTTTGGACTTCCGATGTTTACACCTATTCGGCCTCGAACAACCTGTTTCTCGCCACCTCACCGCAGACGCAACTCGTGAACTGGACGAATGATGATTTCAGCCTGTTGCCCAACGCGCCCGCCATTGACGCCGGGGTGGTTATTCCCGGCTTCACCGATGGCTACCTTGGCAATGCACCCGACCTGGGCGCTTATGAATTTGGCAGCCTGGCGTGGAATGCCGGTGTGGGTTCCCGGCCCGCGTTCGCCATTGCCAGTCCCGGCAATGGCAACCTCGTGCTGACAGCTTCGCCCGACGCCGCCTATTACCAGCTTTACGCCACCACGAACCTGACATCGCCGCTTTGGATTCTCGTTACCAACACCCCGCTCGTGTCTGCCGATCAATGGTCCGTGACGTTGCCCGCTGCAACGAATGCGCCCTGTTTCTATCGCTTGCAGACGCAATGAGGTTCGAACTGGTGCCGGCCAAAATCCAAACTTGTGTCGGGAAGCGCGTTGAATCTACGGCTGCTTTCCTTTTGCGTCGCGGTGGGGCTAGGCTCCTGACGAGCCGTTGCTTGGCTTTGGGCTGAATCCGGCTCGCGGGTACGCTCGCCCCACCAAAACCGAACGCCTTTCATTTTCCCCTTTGCGTTCCCGGCCTCTTGGCGGGATAATGTGCGGACATGAAAATTGTTTTAGCTTATTCCGGCGGCCTCGATACCTCGGTGCTGCTCTCGTGGCTCAAAGAAACCTACGATGCCGAGATGATCGCCTTCTGCGCGAACATCGGACAGGAGGAGGAATTGCGCGGCCTCGACGCCAAGGCCAGGAAAACCGGCGCGTCCAAGATTTACATCGCGGATTTGCAGGAGGAATTCGTGCGCGACTTCATCTACCCGATGATGCAGGCGGGCGCAATTTACGAAGGCCAGTATTTCCTCGGCACCAGCATCGCCCGGCCGCTCATCGCCAAGGGCATGATTGAAGTCGCCCGCCGGGAAAAGGCCGACGCCATCGCCCACGGCGCCACCGGCAAAGGCAACGACCAGGTGCGGTTTGAACTGACCGCCGCCACGCTCGCGCCGGAGCTGCAGGTCATTGCCCCGTGGCGAGACGCGCGGTATCGCAGCCAGTTTCCCGGACGGCAGGAAATGATTGCGTATTGCCAGCGGAGAAAAATACCCGTCCAGGCCAGCGCGAAGAAACCGTTCTCGAGCGACCGGAACCTGCTGCACATTTCCTACGAAGCGGGCATTCTCGAAGACCCGTGGATGGACGCGAGCGACAAAAAGTATCGTGGCTCGTTCACCACGCTCTCCGTGTTCCCCGAAGACGCGCCGAACAAACCGGAGTTCGTGTCGCTGGATTTCAAGAAAGGCAATTGCGTGGCCGTGAATGGAAAGAAATTGAATCCGCTCGGCGTGATGCGGGCGTTGAACAAAATTGGCGGCAAACACGGTGTCGGGCGGGTGGACATGGTGGAGAACCGGTACGTGGGCATGAAATCGCGGGGCGTGTATGAAACGCCCGGCGGCGCCATCCTGCACTTTGCGCACCGGCAGATGGAAAGCCTTACGATGGACCGGGAAGTCATGCATTTGCGGGACTCACTGATTCCGCGGTACGCGGAGCTGGTGTATTACGGCTACTGGTTCGCGCCGGAACGGCTGGCGTTACAGGCGCTGGTGACCGAGAGCCAGAAAAACGTGACCGGCACCGTGCGGGTAAAACTGTACAAGGGCAACATCATGGTCGCCGGCCGCAAGAGTCGAGTGAGCCTGTACAACCCGCACATCGCCACGATGGAAGCGGACCCGACGAAGGCTTACAACCAGGACGACGCCACCGGCTTCATCCGGTTGAACGCATTACGGTTAAAAGTTGCTGCTAAAGTCCAAAGGAATAAATAAATTGGCGCGCGAAGCGCGTCCCGCTCTGCGGGATGGCAGCCAAGGTGCATGGAAAGAAATGAAAGATTTTTTGCCAACGAAATAAACGAACGGACTTGGTGAAAAAACAGTTCCATCAATTCTACCGACCGACAGAGAGCGAATTTCGCAAACTCTGGCAGTCCTGCTTTTTTGCCCTAGATGCGAATGTGCTATTGAATCTGTATGGATATTCTGAGGAGACAAGAGAGCAGTTGCTTGCACTTCTTGAGCGACTTTCTGGAAGGATTTTCATGCCGTATCAGTTTGTCCTCGAATACCAACGCAACCGAGCCCATGCAATCATGGAACAGGTAAAGAATTACGCAAAAGCTGAAAAGACTCTTGAGCAATTCCACGCAGGCGAAATTTTGCCCCGAACCAAACATCCCCATCTGAGTCAGAAAGCAATGAAGGCTTTTAAGCTTGTGCAGAGTGAACTGATGAAAGGGCGAAAGAAACACGAAGCATTGTTCACGAATGATTCATATTTTGCACGCGTGACGACGCTCATTCAGAACATCGGCACGCCTCCCACAGATTTAGACAAACTGTATGAGCAGGTGGTGTGACCCAGTTAAAACTGGACAGGGGATTATGTAGTTTTTGTGTGTGATTCTGTCAACCATTGTTGATAGAAAGTGGCTGGGGACAACATGGCCAGAGCGCTGTGAGGCGCGACTTCGTTGTAATGGGTAATCCAGGCGGGGATGTGCTTCATGGCCTCGGCCAAAGTTTCCAAAGGCTGGTGCGAGAGGTAGTCCCGTTTGAAGCTGCCGAAAAAGGACTCGACCAAACCATTGGATTGAGGACTGCGGCAGGGCGTGCGACAGGCGATCAAGCCCAACCGCGTTAATAACTGCTGGAGTTGATCCGAGATGAACTCCGGCCCGTTGTCGGTGAGGAACTCCAGCCCTTTGGCTTGGTGAGTTTGTTGGGCAAAGCGTTGGAACAGGGCTTCGCGGAGGAGTTCGCAAACATCCAAGGCGGTCAGCCGCACCTGTAATTTCCAAGCCATGACCATGCGGTCGGCACAGTCGATAATGACCGCCAGCCGGAGCTTTTGACCGGACCAGAGTTTGCAGGTGGTGATGTCGCAAGCCCAACGCTGATTGGATTGCAGCACCGCCACTTTGCCCTCGTGGCGTCGTCCGGGGCGTTGGGTGCGCTGCCGATGCGAGGCCAGCCAGGCTTGCCTTTTGAGGTGTTGGTAGACCGTCTTGCGATTGCAGCTGATTCCCTGGCGTGTGAGCAGCGCATGAATGCGGCGATAGCCGTAGCTGGGCGGACACTGGGCCAGGATCTGCTGGATGGCCGGGGTCAGTTGCGGTCGCCGCAACGGGCGAGGCTGACGGGGTTGCCGGCGATAATAGAACCAACTGCGGGCCACGCCGAGGGAACGGCAGGTCAGCGCAATGGAAACGTTGAGTTGTTGGACCAGACATATTACATCCCTTCGGGCAACCGGAGTTCCTTGAGTTCGCAGAACTTTTTTAAAATGTCGACCTCCAGCGCCTTTCGTCCCAAGGCTCGCTCCAGTTCGTCGATCTTGCGTTGCAGTGGCAGCAGCCGGCTTTTGGGAACCAGTTCGCCATGGTCACGCAGGCCATCATCGAGTTGCTTCTTCCAACGATAAAGGGCTCCAGCTTTCAGACCATGAGTCCGGCACAATTCAACGACCGGCGTTCCGGCCTGCCATTGCTGCAGGATGGCGAGCTTTTGTTCGGTGGAAACGCGTCGGCGGCTGACCTTGGCGGGTGGATCTGGGTTCATTTGCATAAGCTTATTCATGCCTTTCAAACTGTCCAAATCTCAACTGGGGCAGACCATTGAAAGCCATCAAGGATAAGATGGCTCAAGGAGGTATCGACACATGGTCTGTAGATTCCGACGGCGATTTCACGCACACACCTCCACAGTGGAAGAACGAGGCTTGGCTTAGGCCAAGAATAGAAGAAGGAAGATTGGTTCTTACGATACTAACACCTAAAGGAAAACATTTGAGCGGCGTCGCCTATTCCGTCTATCACGGGCGCTTTATCGAAATGCTTCTAGCGCATTTCGATAAGAAATTCACAGATGCCAAAGCAACCGCACTTCCGGATTTGGGAGACAATATTAAACCTTCAGCGTAATAACGAAAATTTCATCCATTGGCAGGAATCATGCCCACCGACCTCATCCATCTCATCGGCATCGCCGCGCCCGCGAAAAAGAATTTTCGCGCCATCACCACCGAGGAAGGCTTCTAGTTTCAGCGCCGTAGGCGCGGAATCTTTGTAGAATCACGCATCCATTAATCTTCAAAGCTCCGTAGGAGCGGCATAGGATGCGCGAAATTGATGTCGCTCCTACGGAGCTTGATCGGTTTTGGGGATTTGAAACTACAAATATGCCACGCCTACGGCGCTGGTCACGGGCTCTGTTTCTGCCGCATCTCTGCGGCTTTGCTCCTTGGCGGCTTGGCGTTAAATCCGTTTGTTTATGTTCAACTCCGAAAGTTTTCGCGAGACACGCACTAAAAACCTTGAAGTCGGAAGAACATCGAGTTGGTCTCCGCCGGGACCGTGGTGCTGATTTGTCCGGCGTTGGTTTCGAGCGGCGCCGGGAAAACCGACCACCCGCCGCCGGCGTTCAGGTCGGTGGTTGAATAGAGCGTGTAGCCGGTGGTGTTGGTGGCCGGCCAGGTGACGAGGACGTTGTTGTCCGACACGGCGGCGGTGAGCGCCGGGGCCGGAAAGCGCGCGCCGCTGCCGAGAAGTTCCAGGTCGAAACCGAGCGCCACATTGGTGGCGGAACTCAGGTGGAGTTCCACCGCGACAAGGTTCGTCCCCGGCGGCAGCCGCGGCACGATCACATTGGTCGGGAAAAACTTGTAGGCGGAGTCGCCGGTAACTCGGCTCAAGGCCAGATCGCTGTAAACGACCGGGCCGGCCGGATGCAGGTTGCTGCGGAACACCTCCTGCCCGTTGAGCCAGACCACCGCGCCGTCCACGCAGGCGAGGCGGAAATTCAAATTGGTGATCCCCGCGTCGGCCGGCACGATGAACGGGTGGCGGAAACAGGTGGTGATGTGCTTGTTGTTGGCATCCGGCCCATAGCTTACCGGCGTGGCGACGGTGGCGTCACCATAGCCCAGCCGGGCCACTCCGTGACTCCAGGCGCTGTCGTCGTAATTCAATTGCGTCCAGCCGGTCCCGGGGTCCTGGCCGTTGTCGGAATATTTCCAATCCGATCCGCCGTAGATGAGCGTGGTGGTGAGGCGGTTGGTCCGGATGGTGATCGCCTCGATGCGCGTTGCAAATTCCCGGGCGACCGCGGCCAGGCCGTTCGTGTTCGGGTGCTCGTGGTCGGAATCGAACTGGGTGTTGTAGTCGAGGGCCGAAAACATGTCCGCCAGGAACACCCTTTGGCCCCCGGCCCGCCGCTGGTTGACCATGGCCTGCAACGCGGCGCCGTAGATGGGGATTTTGAACGCATTCGTGCCGTACATGCCATTGTGCGCCGGCGTGCCCTGGATGGTGCTGGTCTTGACCAGAATCACGCTGGCGTTCGGCGCATTGGAAAAAAGAAGATTCAGAAAACCCGGCATGTCATTGGTCGCCAGAAAATATGGGTCGCGCGCCCAGCCGATGTCGTTGATCCCGATGTACACGCAAAAAAGATTCGGCGTGTTTGTGCCCGATCCGGCCGGACTGGCCAGGGCGTCCGCGATCACTTTATCCAGGTACAAATCCGGGGGGGCATAGCCATGGACGACCGTGTCCTTCGTGCCGGGCGGGGCGATGACGGCACCGCAATAACCTTCATGCTGACGGTTGGTGAAACCGCCGGTGGTCGGAGACAATTGCCGGCCCACGGACGCAAAGGGAAAACTGTTGGTCCGCAAAAGCAGTTCGAGATAAAAGCGCCAGGCGTCCACATGCACACAATCATCGGTGACCGAATCGCCGATATACATGATTTTGACCGGGTTGGCGGCGTTGAAATCGCGGAGCACCAGTTGTCCGCGTGCCGGCAGCCATCCGGCCAGCATCACCAGGCCGATCATGAGCCAGAACAGGGCCTTTCCCGGGCGTTGCCGCCGGGCGATCCGAGGGAGGGAAGTGGGCGGGAGGCAGGCGAACGGAGACGCCGGTTTCTGATGGTTCATCTGGCGATCTACCTCCTCATAAAAATGCGGTATGGTTCAGTTATCCCGAAAACAACGCTGCTCACGTGCCTTCCAACGATGACGAATTTGGCTGGGAGACAGTCATTACATTACAGGATTAAACTGGTTTTCGCAAGCGCGCAGTTTGTCGGGAATGTGCCCGGGAATCTTTGTCGCCACCCGCGATTGGCCTTGCCAGAAAGGGTGAGCGGGAGTTTGCTGATTGCCATGATACCCAAATACGCCTGGCTGTTCGTATTGGCTGCCTGCCTGCAAACAGCGGGCGCTGAAGAAACCGCCGGTTTTCCGTCTCCCGGCGAAGGGAAATTCATCCATTTTGACCAGGCGCTACCCCGGGTTGCGAACGCGGCCCCGGGTGTTGACTACAAATTTGATCTGGCGCAGGAATCGTTTGAAATCTTTGTGCCGAGGAATTACTCGGACAAGGAGGCATTTGGCGTCTTCGCTTTCATGGATTCCGGAGACAGCATGACCATGCCCAAGGAATGGGTCGCCATCATGGAAAAGGAAAAACTGATCTGTCTGATTCCCCAAAAGATTGGCAATAATCAGCCGTTTTCCCGGCGCGTTGGCCTCACCTTGATCGGAATTCTCAAAACCATTGAGCGGTATAAAGCCGACCCCCGGCGGATTTACACCGGTGGAATGTCGGGCGGGGCGCGATGCTCGCTGCAACTGGCTTTCCTGCACAACGACGTGATTGCCGGCAATATTTCAATTTGCGGAGCCAATTTCTACGAGCCGGTGCCAAAGGTCAAAGCCGTTGACACTTCGAACTATGGCGTCTGGCCGGTTCCTCCTGACCGGATCGCTGAGGCCAGGAAGAAAGTGCGTTTCGTTTTTATCACCGGCGCCAAAGACTTTCGTTATGGGAACATACTGGACATTTACCAGGGCGGGTTCGTGAAGAACGGTTTTCAAGCCCGGCTCATTGACCAGCCGAACATGGGACACCAACTTTGCAGTCCGGAATCCCTGTCGGCAGCCTTCCATTTTGTCGGCGGCAAGCAGTGAGGAGCGGAATCTTTGTCGCCACCCGCTCCACTTAAAACTTGATTCAAGAAAGGAAAGAGTCACAAATTGGAACCGGTTCAACAATTCGCCATGATGAAATGGGCAGCAATATAGAAAGATTGGTGATTAAATGAAAATGCGTCATCGTAAATTGATCGTGTATGTCGGTGTCGCGCTTCTGAGCATCGGGTTATCGTCGCGAACCGTCGGACAGACGGACACGAACAGCACGTTTCCGGAGTTGAAGAAGCAACAGGAGCGCTTGACGCTGGAAAACAGCATCGCCCAACAACAATTGCAAAAAGATCTGGCGACGCTCACGGCTGAGAAACAGCGGCTCGATCTCGAAAACGGCATTGCCGAACAGCAGTTACACGAGGACCTGGCCAAACTCACCGCCGAGAAGCAGCGGCTCGAACTCGAAAACGGCCTGGCGCAGCAAAAGCTTCAAGCCGAAGGCGCCGCGCTCCAGGCTGAGCTTGACAAGCTTACCAAGCAGGCCGACCTGCTGGCCAAGCGCGCCACGCTCAAGGAAACCGAACGCAAGGCGAAGCTCGACGAGGAATTGGCGATAGATCGGGAAAAGTTGGAGAAAATGAAATTGACCAACGACCTTGCCGCCGCGGAAGTCGCCGACAAGAGCCGGGAGTTGGCCCAGCGCGAGCAGGAATTGAAGGTGCGCACGGCAGAGCTGCAGACGCAGCGCGCGGACCTCGATTTGAAGGTGGCCATGCTGAACAGCGACCTCGATCTGCGCACGAAACGCGATTTGTGGAAGAACCGTGTCAACCGCGACATTCAATACACCAAGGAACCGTTCAAGGACGGCGTGCTGACGATCAGCGACCGCCGGATTGCCCTGAACGGTCCCATCTGGGAAGACACGGCGGATTACGTTCAGGAGCGCATTGATTATTTCAACAACCAGAGCCATGACTATCCAATCTTTATTGTGATTGACGAATCGCCGGGCGGTTCAGTCATGGCCGGATACAAAATCCTCAAGGCGATGGACGGCAGCGCGTCGCCGGTTTACGTGGTTGTGAAATCGTTTGCGGCCAGCATGGCCGCCAACATCGCCACGCAATCGAAAAAATCGTTCGCCTACCCGAACGCCATCATCCTTCACCACCAAATTCAAGGCTTCACTGGCGGCAATCTGACCATGCAAAGGGAAAATGTTAAAGAGTTGGATGAATGGTGGAAACGTCTCGCCGCGCCGGTCGCCGCCAAAATGGGCATCAGCCTCGATGAATTCATCAAGCGCATGTACGAGAACCGCAGCACCGGCGACTGGGAAGAGTTTGGCGACAGCGCCCGCAAACTGAAGTGGGTGGACCAGATTGTGGATACGATCCGGGAAGATTCCTATGACAAAAATCCCGACGCTCCGTCTGCGCTGAACGATTCACCGGCGCCGGGGCAGCTGAACCACCAACCCGTGTTGACGGAACGCGTGGACGCCAACGGCAATCGGTACGTCCTGCTGCCGCGCCTTAATCCGGCGGACTGCTATTATCTGTACAACCCCGACAACTACTACCGGCTCACTCCCTGACAGGTGCTTCAGCCATCGCCCCGGCTGGTTGTCGGCGCTGTCCACCCTCCGCAGTACTGCTACGGAGTACGGGTGCGCCGATCCGTTCGAGCCGCAGGCTCGACGCTACAACGTGAGGAGCGGATTCTTTGTCGCTACCCGCCATTGGCCTTGTCAGAAATGGGGAATGGGAATTTGCTGATTACGACCGCATCGGGAAGGGAACGCTATGAGCAATCAAACGCCATCGCGCGTGGATAACATCGGCTCGCTGATTCGGACAATTCGCGGGCAGAAGGTCATTCTCGACTCTGACCTTGCGCGAATCTACGGCGTGCCGACAAAACGCTTGAATGAGCAGGTGAGACGAAATGCCAAAAGATTTCCCCCCGATTTTCTGTTCCAGCTTACTTCGGCGGAAGCTGACAACTTGAAGTCGCAATTTGCGACTTCAAGTTCCACTAGCAACCGGTCGCAAATTGCGACCGGTTCACAGAAACACCGTGACCCCCGGTTTTTGCCCTACGCCTTCACCGAGAATGGTGCGATTATGGCGGCCAACGTCCTTAACAGCCCGGAAGCAGTGCGGATGAGCGTGTTTGTGGTGCGGGCGTTCGTGCAGATGCGCGATCTGCTGGGTGGCACGAAGGAACTCGCGCGCCAGTTGGCCGACCTGGAAAAGAAGCTGACTGCCCGGCTGGATGTGCATGAGAGCGTGATTGTGGACGTGCTGCGGCGCGTCATGGAAATTCTCGACCCGCCGCCGTTGCCACCCGAACCGCCGAGGCGCCGGATTGGATTTCATGTGGAGCCGGGCGAAAAACCAGTTGCCAAAGCCCGAAAAAAGGCGTGAACATTGGCGGCGAAGGTGCAAAAGAAAAAATAAATATGAAACCGCTCAATCAAACCTGTCTGGCAATTTTGCTCGCATTGCCGATCGCGGCAAATGCGCAAGAGCAATCTGCGCCGCCAATCCAAGTGAACGTCGGTGACGTTACGGACAACCGCACGACCAGTCCATTATTCCGAATGCAAAGTGGAATTAAAATTTACCGGCGACGCCGCGGCCGATGCCCAAAGCGTGCGCCGCGTCCAACTGGCCGAAGCCACCGATTCCACCGGACGCGACCTCATTCCGAAAAAGGACGACGAAATGGCTTCGCACTTTATGGGCTTTGGGCAATCCAGCGGCGCGTTGAGCACCGAAGTGAAACTGCGGAATCCTTCCCGTAACGCCACGGCCATCAAAATTCTCAAGGGCCGGGTTGAATTGTTCAATCCCACGGAAGCGAACGGCGGAGTGCTCACCATAAAAGGCATCCTGCAACATCCTGCCGAGCCGGTGCAAAATCCGGCGCTGGCAAAATATCATATTCAACTGATGTACCTGACCAAAGCAGCCTACGACGCGAAGAAAAAGGAAATCGAATCCCAACAGAATGGCGATCAGCAGTTGGGCGAAGCCTTCGGCCAGTTGTTCAAGGGAATGTTCGGCGGGATGGTGTCCGATTCCAAAAACTCCATCCAACTTTACATCAAAGACCCGGACAAACGCATCATTGACCTGAAGTTTGCGGACGGTCAGGGCAAACCATTGCAGAGCAACCAAAGCTGGAGCACCGACGATTTCAGGAGCACTGATTTCGGTTCGCCGCCGCCTCCAGATACCCAATTGAAGATTCAACTGGCCACGCCCGAATCCTTGAAGACTTTTTCATTCCAAGTGGAAAACATAGCTTTGCCGTGAACTCTTATAATTTCAACCAGGACGACGCCACCGGCTTCATCCGGTTCAATGCGCTGCGTCTGAAAGTCGCGGCGAAGGTGCAGAAAAAATAATAAGCGTGCAGTCGGCCTAATATGGAACAGAAAAAAATCCTTCCTCGCCATCGGGGCGGAGCAATAAATCTAAAAGGCGGAACGGGGCCAATAATTAAGATGGTTGGCGTTACAGACTTTATTGAGTTTTATAAAGTTGATAAAACTTTTAGGGGACAAACGCCTGAAAATTTAGATCCGGAAGAAACCGTACCCGATATACCGTGGGTTGTTTCAGAGATTCCTGACGTTGGATGCGGAAATCCAATAGTGGCCCGCGTCTTTATTCAAACCGCGGAAGCGATTAAAGATAAAACTTTTAAACACACCGTAAATTCGAAGCGTTTGTTGGAATCAATTCATTCATGCAAGGAAGAACTAATTATTTGTGAAACTGCCTTTAAAAAACTACTGCCGGAATACGAAGCAATTTTAGACAAAATCAGAAAACGAGAATTGGAAATGGACGGAAAAGCTATAAATCCGTTTCCACAAATAAATTCGCTAGACACTAATGCGACTTTATTCCTGACTTCGGCCAAGAAATCACTTCAAAGAATCATTGACGTGTTTTGCGAATTTTACGCCGCAAAAATTACAAATCCACGATTTGATAAAGCGAAAGAATTTCTTCGCAAACATCGGCCTGACCTTAAAAATTATTTGGCATTTCTAGATGATACTGAGAAAACCGTTTGCAATATTTTAGACTTGAGAAACTATCAGGAACATCCAACAAAAGAAAAAAAGACCATCATTTCTAATTTCCGGCTCACGCCAAAAGGGATCAGGCCACCACATTGGTATGTTATTGGTAATCCTGAAGCTCCAATAATTGAAACAATGCGAGAGATTATCGATTTTTTGATAATCTTCGCGGAAGCCAATTTTTTCTTTTGTATTACAGACAATCTCGGTGGATGGATTCCGTATTGTTTGATCGAAATCCCAGAAGAAAAACGAAATAAGGATTGTCCTATTCGATACCAATTAGAAATTGATTTATCAAAATTATCACTTCCTAAATAATCATGCCCACCGACCTCATCCATCTCATCGGCATCGCCGCTCCGGCGGAAACGGTTTATCGCGCCATCACCACCGAGGAAGGTATCCGCGCGTGGTGGACGACCGCTGTGAAAATGGACGCCAGTGCCGGCGGCATGGCGGTCTTCAGTTTTTTTGAGCATTCGACTGCTTTTCATATGCGCATCGAACAATTGACGCCGCCTTCGCTCGTCCGCTGGAAATGCGTCAGGGGCACCTCGCCGGATTGGGTCGGCACCACGCAGGAATTCATCCTCGCACCGCAGCCCGACGGTGAAGTGCTGCTGAAGTTCTGTCACGGCGGCTGGGAGCGCGGCGGCGACCATTGCTATTTTTGCAACACGACGTGGGGACACCTGCTCGTCAATCTGAAGGACTACGCCGAGCACGGCGTGAAAAATCCTTACTTCACTTGAATTTCCAGGGCCCTCGGCGTGGTATCTTTGTCGCCACTCTTTTCCTGCTTGCGCAAGTCTCCGCCGTTCAGTGTTGGGCCAACCACCGGGCTTGAGCACCAAGGCCGGGTTGCGCGAGCGCATATTTGACGAGCGGTTCCGGATTGCCCTCGGCGGAAACCAGGACCAGTTCCTTCCCGTCAAACACCATCACGCAGCATTTCACGCGATGAACAGAAACTTTGTTTGGGAGATACACCGTGACCAGGTCATGGCCGTCCATCACGCCTACCACACGCTCCCAGCCGCGCGCGGCCATGGCCGAGTCCGCGGCCGCAAGCATGGCGGCACGGTCCGGTGGCGGCGTTCCTGCCGGCAACTCATAGACCCCCACTCCGGCAGTATGGACGGACTGAAGGGCGGCGCGCGCCCCGGGATCCAGCTTGACGAAGGACAATCCGGCACGGACGGCGCCCAGCGTAAGATAGCCCGTGTTCAGGGCGATTTGTTGATGCCACTCAACACCGCTGGACTGGATCAATCCATTGCGCAAGGCCCGGGCGTCGGAACCCAGACGGAAGCAACTGGCCACGCCTACAGCAACTAAGACGAGTAACAGCAACGGCGTGACGAGAAAGACCCAGAGCCAGAGGTGCCGGGCCGGCCGGCGGGTGACCGGAGGGAGGGAAGACGGATTCATGGACAGTGTGGGTTAAGGTTTCGGATGGGCGCACCGACTCGTTGTGAGCCGGCGCACCCGTCACCGGACCGGTCATTTCGTCGGAGCCGCGTCTTTCGGAACCGTCGTCTTTCGGAACCGTCTCTTTCGGCGTGGCGTCTTTCAGGGCGGCGCCAATGTCTTTGAGCGGTTTGATGTCGAGTTTCTCACCCAGGACCGCGACTTGTTCTGGCCGGATATCGCCGACGATGTTGATCAACACGACATCATCCTTCGGCTCAATCACCGTGATGACGAGTCCCGCCAGCGCCTCGCCGCCGCGCGTTCTGGTGTAAATGCCAACGTCCTCGCCGTTCTTCTCCTGCACCGTCACGTTTTGTTCCCAGCCCTGGGCGTCGAGGTCATGGCGGATTTGGCGAACCCGTTTCACCAGGTCGGCGCGGTTTGCGTCGGTAAGCCCGATGACGTTCACGTGAATAAATTCCACACTGCGCACGAGTTGGGCTGCCGCGGGTTCCTGTTTTCCAATCAACTGCGCGGCGAGCGAGAGCAAGTTGCTGTTGACCTGGATTTCCACGAATTCGCCGCCGCCATCGGGCGGGGTGAATTTGCCAAAATCCACCTTGCCCGGAGGAAGGCCGGCGAGAACGTTCAAGCTGACGCCGGCGGTGACGACAGCGATGGCCAAGAGGTAACGGATCTTTGTTTTCATAGGTCGTTTATTGTTGGTTTAATCATTTTTCTTGCGAATCCGGAACTGGATGCCCGAAAGGTGTTTCATCATTCGTGTCTTTACTCTTTTACTTAGGAATTCGTCCGGGAAGGTTGCAAACAATGTTGAATTGTTTGGATCAGCGACCGCCATCCTGCCGGCCGACGACCGGCATTTCGATGGGTCCGCGCCCCTGAGATGGTTTACAGTCACCACCAGAACTTGCTGCGGCCCAACGTCTTCGGCGTCGGGGGCGCGGAATCTTTGTAGAATCACGCATTTATTAATCTTCAAAGCTCCGTAGGAGCGGCATAGGGCGCGCGAAATGGATGTCGCTCCTACGGAGCTTGATTTGTTTTGGGGATTTGATTCTACAAATATGTCGCGCCGATGGCGCTGGTTGAAACTCCGCGATTGGCCTTGCCAGAAATGGCATATCTGGGTTTCTTGATTGCCACGATGGAAACAACTAGCCCACTGCTGCCCCCAAAATGATTTTTGACCAGGCTGAATTTGATATCCGTTGTGAATGGGGCTTGGGCGGCATTCAGCAACTGGCCGGCATCAGCGATGCCATTGTAATCGTTGATGTTTTGTCCTTCGCGACCTGCGTCTCCATCGCAGTCACTCGCGGAGCCATCGTCTTTCCCTTTCGGTGGAAGGATGACTCCGTGCTTGATTTTGCGCGGACCCTGGACGCGGAGTCCGCTGGAGCACGGGGCAAAAGCCGGTATTCGCTGTCTCCGGGTTCGCTCCGGGAAATCCCCCGGGGTACGCGGCTGGTTCTCCCGTCCCCCAATGGCTCGGCGCTGACGTTGAGCACGGGAAAGACACCGACCTTCGCCGGTTGCCTGCGGAACTCAAAGGCTGTGGCCCGGGCCGCCGCGCTCTGTGGTCCGAAGATCGGGGTGATTCCTGCCGGTGAAAGGTGGAACGACTCGGACTCCCTTCGCCCGGCGCTCGAAGATTTAGTGGGTGCGGGCGCGGTTATTCGTCATCTTGCAGGAAGCCTCTCTCCGGAAGCCAGACTGGCAGTCAATGCTTTTGCCGGGTTCAAGGAAGATCTGTTGGCCGGACTGAGCCGATGCTCCTCCGGCAAAGAACTCATTGCCAAAGGATTTCAGGAAGACGTTCTTCTGGCTTCGGAACTGGATGTTGACCCGTTCGCTCCAAGGTATTCTGAAGGGGCCTATAAAACGGCAGAATAAGACGCTCCAGTGAATGGCTGGGGGAAACGCCCGCCGCCGTCCCAGTGAGGAGCGGAATCTTTGTCGCCATCCGCAATTGGCCTTGCCTTGAGCTCGCATTCGCCTGAGGATTTACCCCGACCATGAAAGCTTCGAAATCCTTCCTTTGTCTCCAGAACCGGTTCGCGTGTCACCTGACAAGCCTGTTCCTTTTCCTGATTTTGCCGCGAGCGAACGGGGCCCTACCGGTCATGGGGACGAACGAGGACTTTTCGGCGGTGAGTCAGGCGGTGGTCGAACTGCTTCAAAGCCATGACACGGCCCGGTTCGCCGCGGCCATGTCGCCTTCCATTGAGGATTGGAAGGCCATGCTCTCCACCAATTTACCGGCAACGGGCGTGGATCCGTTGAAAGGTTTTCAAAACACGGTCCCCTATCAACGCCAGAAGATGGAAGCCAGCGCAAAGGCACTCCTGGCCCGGGCCGATGCGCTCCATCTGGACTTTTCCAGGGGCGAACTGCATGCCCGCGTTGTCCCGCCCAAATATCTGGGGACGACACATTATCCCAGCCTGCAAGCCGAGGGCGAGACGCTGCCCTGGGCACAACAGGTCGAAGTCATTCTGACTCCCGGTTCCGCCACGAATAGTCCGGCCCAGGGCGATTTCAAAATCGCCGTCCGGAACTTGCTCAAGTTGCCCGGTGGCTGGCGCTGCCAGGAGGGCGTGCAATGGACGGCGTTTCCCGCGGGCGTGGCCGATGAAAAAACCACCCGCGAACTGGCGCTCCTGAGCAAGGTCGCGGCTTACAAGGCATTCACCGGACAGGACGATCCCGCGTTGCTCAAGCTGGGCGAGACGCTGGTGCGTTTCCTCCGCGTCCGCGACCCGGCCATTTACGAAAAGGAAGCGCTTTACAACAGTGACCTGATCTGGGCGCAAATTCAAAAGAGCGGCCGCACCGGCCCTACCCGGCAGGAAGTTGACCAGGAAATGAACACCCGCTTGCGCGAACAGGTTGAAATCGCGCGCTCCGTGCTCAAACAGATGGACGATGCGGGCATTGATCTGAAGAATGCGGACGTCCAGATCAAGGAAGCCGCCCTCGAGCACGCCCAGCCCCAGGGCGCTCCCGGTTCGCTGGACGGCTTGATCGGCGAACAGTTCAAGCTGACGCTGGCGGTGAAGACGGACGGCAAAGCGAAAAACGGGACATCGCTGTCAGGAGATTACATTCTGGCTGCCAATGAACTCACGCGGTTCGACGACGACTGGCGAGTCATGAACGATCTTCGCTGGTATCAATGGCCGGCCGGAGTCGCTGACGAAAAGGCCGTCGCGGCGATGAAGTTTGATGACTACGTCGCCGAACATCGCGCTTTGCCGCCCGGAACCACCGCCCCGGAAATCGAATTCACCACGCTCGCCGGCGAAAAGAAAATGAAACTGTCCGACCTGCGCGGCAAGGTGGTGGTGCTGGATTTTTGGGCGACCTGGTGCGGTCCGTGCCAGGAGCCGATGGCTAAATTGCAGACCCTCCGGCAGGAGCATCCGGATTGGCAGGACCGGGTGGCCATTGTTCCGCTGAGCATTGACGACACCAGCGACGTCGTCCGCAAGCACGTGGATCAGCGCGGCTGGACCAACACGTTCAACGCCTGGGCAGGCGACGGCGGCTGGCAATCCAAACCGGCAACGACCTTCCGGGTGACCGGCGTACCGACCACCTACATCATTGATGGCCAGGGCAAAATCATCCAAGCCGGACACCCGGCAGGGATGAACATCGGCAACGAGGTGGATACCCTGCTCAAGCCGGCAAAACAATAAATTCGGCCGGCTCAACGCGCAACCTGCCGAGATGGAACATGGCGAAGGCGAACCATTTTTTGCAAGCACGTGTAATCATCAGGCCGCCGACCCTTCGTGACTGGCCGGCGTTTCAGGCGGCAGTCCGGCGGAGCCGCGCCCTGCATCGCTCGTGGGTTTCACCGCCAAACACCCGCAAAAAGTTTGACGTTTACGTGAAACGCATGGCTTCCGATTCGCACCGCGGATTTCTGGTTGTCCTCCGCGACTCGGGCGATTTGGTCGGGGCCATTCATTTGAATCATATCATTCCCGGCGCATTGCAGGGCGCGTTTCTTGGCTATTACGCCTTTACACCCCACGCCGGACAAGGGTTGATGCGCGAAGGCATGCTGCTCGTTCTAAAACATGCTTTTCAGAAGCTTAAACTTCATCGCCTGGAAGCCAACATTCAGCCGGGCAATCTCGCCTCCATCGCACTGGCGCGGAGTTGCGGGTTTGTGCGGGAAGGTTTCTCCCGTCGTTATCTGAAAGTCGGCGGACGTTGGAAGGATCATGAACGGTGGGCCATTCTTGCGGAAGACATGTAACTCGCATTCACCGATTCCCTGAATTTTCTTTACTTTGATTTTTTCTCCGCAACTCTGCGCTTCAATCACGCCGATCGGTTCGCATGAAATTTTGGCGCACAATTGTTTTTCCCATCGCCGCGATGATGACGGTCGTTCCCACGACCAGGGCCGCGCCGGACACATTTCCGGACGTGAATGATTTGCCGGTCCGCAAGGAAATGCCGGACGCGATGACGATGAATGACGGCACGAAGGTGACGACGATCGCGCAATGGCGCGCGCGACGCGAGGAGATGAAGGCGATCCTGGAGCATTACGAACTCGGCCATGCGCCACCGCCGCCGGGAAATGTGAGCGGTGAAGATATTCAGTCCCGCGTCCTGCTTAACGGAACGGTGAAATACCGGCTGGTGCATTTGCAGTTCGGGCCGGAGGAAAACCCGGGGTTTGACATCGCGATTTTTACACCGGCGAAAAGCGCCGGCCCGTTTCCGACCATCATCAATCCGTCGTTTTTCAACACACCGGGCGTTGCGGTCACGAATAATCCCTCCGCTTCAGCGGCGGTGACGACAAATTCAGCGGCACGACCGCGATTAAATTTTAACTCGCCCGTCACACCGGAAAGGGCGGCTGAAGGTTTCACCAACCAGCTTGATCGCGGCTATGCGGTTGTGACGTATCACTACACGGAATGCGGCGAGGACAATACAAATTTCCGCCGTTCGTCATTTTATCCTGCCTATCCGGGTTACGACTGGGGCGTGCTGCTCGGCTGGGCGTGGGGCCTGTCGCGCGTGGTGGATTATCTGGAGACGCAACCGTTCGCGGACAAAACCAAAATAATCGCGCTGGGCCATTCGCGGCTCGGCAAACTGGTGATGGTGGCCACGGCCTTCGACGAACGCATCTCGCTCGGCGCGCCAGCCGGGTCGAGCGGCGCCGGCACGGGCGCATATCGTTTCTGCGGTCCCGGTCGCGGCGGCAAGGAAGGCATTGAGGACATGACGCGAAAATTCCCATATTACTTCGTGCCGCGATTGAAAGAATTCACCGGGCAGATGGAGAAACTGCCGTTCGATGCGCATTGGTTTGCCGCATTGACCGCGCCGCGTCCGTGGATTTCGGTGGAAGGCACAGAAGACCAGAACTGCGTGCCGAACGCCGTGAAACAAACCGTGCTCGCGGCCAAGCCGGTGTATGCGTTTTTGCGAGTGAGCACGGACCGCGCGGGCGTGAATTACGAACCGCATCGGCACATGCTGACGGCGGGCGATTGGACGGCGGCGCTGGATTTTGCCGATCAGCAATTGCGCGGGATTGATCACCATCGGCGCTTCGACCAGTTCCAAACCGAATCAGTGCCGCAAACACCAGACACAGCCAAAACGAACACGATGGTCGCGCCATGAACTGGATTTATCCCGCGGCGATTTCGCTCGCCCTGCTCGCGCAAGCCGGGTGTGCCGGCCTGTCCCGTGCGCCGTTGAATGTTAAGGCGTATGGCGCAACGGGCGACGGAAAAACAAAAGATACCGCCGCATTTCAGAAGGCGCTTGATGCCTGCGCCACTGCGGGCGGGGGCACCGTCATCGTGCCCGCCGGGAGTTATCTCATCGGCAGCATCGAACTGAAATCGCATACAACTTTGCGGCTGGAAAAAGGCGCGAATCTGCTCGGCAGTCCAAACCTTGAGGATTACCCGATTGTGAAAGTCCGCTGGGAAGGGAAATGGATTGACGGACATCGCGCGCTGATTTTTGCCCACGATGCGAACCATATTGCCATCATCGGCGCAGGAAAAATTTCCGGCAATCCCGCTCTGGGCGGACGGCAAATGCCGCGGCGACCGGTCATCATCGAACCGATCAATTGCACCGATGTCCGCTTTGAAGGCTTTGCCACCGAACACCGGAGCATGTGGTCCATTCACCCTACGTATTGCATTAACGTCACGGCCAAAAACCTCGTCATCCGCAGCACCGGTGGCAACGGCGACGGTATTGACGTGGACTCCTGCAAAAATGTCCGCATCGAATCGTGCGACATTGACACGGGCGACGACTGCATCGCCCTCAAATCCGGCCGCGGCATGGAGGGTTATCGTATTGCGAGACCGACCGAAGACATTTTCATTTACCGTTGCACGTTCGCCGACAGCAATTTTGCCGGCATCGGCATCGGGAGCGAAACCTCCGGCGGCATCCGTGATGTGCGGATTGAGCATTGCAAATTCACACACGCCAGAACTTGTGCCATTTACATCAAAAGCCGGCCCGGCCGCGGCGCGTTCATTGAAAATATTTCCGCGAACAATCTTGATGTCGCCACCGCGCCCGGCGGTTTTCTGCGCGTGAATCTTTTGAACAGCGGCATTCAAGACCCCGAGCCGGTACCCGGTGATGAGGGGATTCCCGTCGCGAACAATTTCATTTTCAAGGGCGTCAAGGTGGACTGTGGAATACTGGTGGATGCCGACCATACTTCCCCGGAGAAGCCAATCAACGGATTTTCGCTCATGGACATCAAAGGCATGTGCACAAAGGCCATCACGCTGGCCAACCTGACCAATGCCGTCCTCCAAGACATTCATGTGACCGGCTACGACGGTCCGTTCCTCACGCGAACCAACGTCCAGGGCGTCGGGTTGGAAGAACCCAGGTGACTTATGCTTAAATTTATTTCCATGTCGGTTTTTTGCTGGGCGCTTTGGTCTGGTGGCGTTTCCCGCGCCCAGGTTGGAAACGCGGCGGCGGCCGCGATGGACGTTTACGACGGCTTTGAAACAACCGGTTTGAGCAAGGTTTGGGACAAGGACAGATTTGAATCCGGGGCGGTGCAAATGCAGACGAACATTTTCCGGGCCGGCCACAGCGCGGCAAAAATTACGGTTCGTCCCGGTGATAAATTTGAAGCGGGCATCAAAGGCAGCAAAGACAGCGAGCGGGACGAGTTGCTGGAGGCGGGAAAGCTGACCTCGAAGGAAAACGCGGCTTACGAACAATCCTTCAGCATGTTCATCCCGACGAATTTTCCCATCGTGCCGGTGCGGCTGGTCATCGCGCAATGGAAGCAGAATTGCGGTGGCAACGACAATTGTTCGGACGACAGCCCGGTGGTGGCCATCCGCTACGTTTCCGGTGTGCTTAAAATCACCCATCAGACCGGTCGCCACCAAACAACGCTTTATGAAACGAAGGAGGAAGCGCGGGGCCAATGGCTCGACTTTAAATTTCAAACCCGTTTCACGACCAATGAAACCGGGCGCATCAAGGCGTGGCTCAATGGCAAACAGGTGGTTGATTACACGGGCGTGAACGCTTATCCCGAAAACGAGCAAACCGGCTACACCCATCCCGGCCGGTTTTATTTCAAGATGGGGCTGTATCGCGATTTGATGGCCGAGCCGATGACGATTTACATTGACGAGTACCGGAAAAAGGAATTGCCCGGGAACGCGCTTTGACCAACAGCATGGCAGGAACAACCATTCCCGAAACGCCTCCGGTTCTCCAAAGGAACTCTTCGCCGAACCAATTCCAGCGATGCCTGCACGCGGTGGCATTCGTTGGAATCTGGATGGCGATTGGCTGGCTCTTTCATCTCGATGCCGACAGTTATCTGGTAGTGGGGGTTCCGCTGGTTGTCATGTTTCAACTCCTGGTGCGCAAAAAGCCGCTCGTGGCGCTTTGGATTCGGGACGCGGAGCGCTTTCGATTGAATGCCTTGGGGATTGTGCTTGGACTTGGCCTGGCCGTTTTGCCGGCAGTGAAATTGATTCAGACGTTCAGATTGGTGGATTGGCCGTCACACACGCCGGAAATCCTGTGGTATGTGTGTTGTATCATCGGGGCCTTTGGCGCGGCGTTCACGTTCAGCCATTTCACGAAGCGGACCTGGAAGGAACTGGGTTTTTGCGCGGGTACCGCCGGCACGATTGGCTGCCTCACCATGTTGCTTTCCTTTCTCGCGCGCCTGGTCGTCTCGCACCTGCATAACGTGCCGGTGACCTTCACCTGGGCCAACGTGCTGGGTGGTCTCCAAAGTTTCCTGCTCTACGTGCCGGTTTGTTTTGTGTTGGAGGAAGTCGTGTTTCGGGGCGCCATTGATTCGCATGTATTTCAACCCGGAGACAAAGGCCAGTGGTGGACGGCATTCTTTGTTTCCACCCTGTGGGGCTGGTGGCACCTGCCGATTGTGGACACGAAGGGAATTTTGCCGTTGATGAAGCTCATCGTTCTGCTGCCGTGCATTCACATCGCCGTGGGCGTTTTCCTTTCGTTAAGCTGGCGGCGCAGCGGCAACCTGGCCGTACCTGCCATCGTACACGCGTTCATTGACGCCGTAAGAAACATGCTCTTGCGGTAACCCGGCCCCGAGCCGGTACCGCGCGATTGGTCTTGCCAGAAATTCTCCCGGCACCGCCCGCGGCACCAATCCGTGAGGAACGGAACCTTTGCAGACAACCAGTTTAGAAAACGCGAACGGCAAAATGAGGCCACCTCCTTCAGTTTTGACAGAGATATGAAACCTGATTACATTGTTTTCAGCCGATTGAGCTTTATGAATCATAGCGACCAGCCTTCAGAGTTTCAGTTGCCTATTGGGGTTGCGTCATTTGCGTGCCTTGTTTGTTTTGCATTCATTTATTTGGTCGCGCGGCCTGCGGTATTGCTGCTCGAAGTCTGGTGGGCTGAATGGCTGGCTTACGCGCTCATTCCGGTCTCGGTGGCCTTTATCATTCTTTATCGCAGTTGTTGGCATCGGGAGATGGTGAGAGCAGCACGAACCAGTTGTTTGATTTTGCTGTCATGCATTATTTTTTGCAGTGACTTGGTTTTTATTGGAATCCTGATTGCAACATTATGTATTTTTGTGGGGCTGGGAAGGGGACAACCGGGTCATTGAGTTTTCAATGGCTCCGTAACCGACAGAACTGAATTGTAAATCAACAAACCTCCACCGGCCCCAAGACCGGAATGAGGGCGGGCGTTGAAACCTTTGTAGCGCTGACCAGCGCCGTTTTTCGACGCTCACCGAGCGCCGCTACCATGACTGATCAATCCTCCGCACGCTCGCCGGCTGGAGCCATTTTTACAATGCGTGGTAAAAATTTCGCCAGCGGTTCCACCAAATCGGTTTGCGCGGCCATGACTTCCTCGATGTTTTTATAGACCATCGGCACTTCATCCAGGCCGGCGGAAATCAGTTTCACGCCGCGTTCTTCGAGGTAGGGATTAACCATCTTCCAGTTGAAACTTTCCCTGGCCTTATTGCGGCTCATCACGCGGCCCGCGCCGTGTGAGGCGGAGTTGAGCGAGTCGGCATTGCCTTTGCCGCGCGCCACAAACGTCGGGCTGGCCATCGAACCGGGTATCACGCCCAACACGCCTGCGCCCGCCGGTGTCGCGCCTTTGCGATGGACGATGAGGTCGCGTCCGCCGTGGCGTTCCTTCCAGGCGAAGTTGTGATGATTTTCGATGTCCAGCAGCACGCCCGCGCCGAGATGCCGCGCGATGTGTTTGTGGATGAGATGATGGTTGGCCGAGGCATATCGGCCCATCAACTCCATCGCGGCCCAGTATTCCTGGCCGTCGGCGGAATCCAGGTCGAGCCATGCGAGATAGCTGAGTTCCTTGGGCAAATCCTTGTGTTTCGCCCGCGCGACGCGGCTGTAATGGTCGCAAACCTGCGCGCCGGTGCCGCGGCTGCCGCTGTGGCTCAGCAAGGCGACATACGTGCCCGGTTCAAGACCGAGTTCCTTGTGTCCCACGGTGAATTCGCCGAACTCGACGAAATGATTGCCGCTGCCGCTGGTACCAAGTTGCGCCGCGGCCTTGTCGCGAAAACGTTGCGTGACAGGGCTGACGGACCAGTCCGCGTCCATCACCGGATGGGTGCGACGATGTTTGAATTCGGAGCCGATGCCGAAGCGCGTCTCGGCTTCGATGGCGCGAAAGAGATCGGTTTCGTGGCGGCGAAGATAATCCAATGGCAAATCGACACGTGAGTTTGACGCGGCAGGCGATGTCCACGCCGACCGCGTAGGGAATGACGGCATTGTCGGTGGCGAGCACACCGCCTATGGGCAGGCCGTAACCGACGTGGGCGTCGGGCATGAGCGCGGCGGCGACGGAGACGGGCAGTTGGCAGGCGTTCTCCATCTGCTGGAGCGCGTTGGCGTCCAAATCCGTGCCCCATTGGCGGTAGGTGATGGGCATAATGACAAGGGCAAATTAAGCCCGGAAAATGGAAGTGAGAAGCGTGAAATGCGAGGCGGCCTTTGGAGGTCATGGCCTCGTCAATATCCTGCCACTCCAAAGTAATTTACGTTTCCGGTGGATTGGAATAGGGTTGGCGCATAATGAAATACACCTACGAACAACTTGCCAAAATGATTGACCATTCGCTGCTGCGACCGTTCCTCACCGACCAGGAACTGGAGGATGGCTGCAAACTCGCCCTGAAATACGGGGTCGCGACCGTTTGCATCAAACCCTACGCCGTCAAGCGCGCCGCCGAACTGCTGGCCGGGAGCGACGTGCTCGTCGGGGGCGTCATCGGATTTCCCCACGGCAACTCCTGCACGGAATCAAAGCGGTACGAGACCGAACTGGCCTGCCGGGACGGCGCCGTGGAAATTGACATGGTCATCAACATCGGCAAGGCCCTCGGCGGGGATTGGGATTACGTCGAGCGTGATGTGAAAGCCGTGTGTGACGAAGCACACCGGCACGGGGCAAAAGTGAAGGTCATTTTTGAAAACGATTATCTCACCCAAGGCGGCGCCGGCCTGGACAGCGATAGTTTCAAGCGCAAGCTTTGCCAGATTTGCGAACGCGCGGGGGCCGACTGGGTGAAAACGTCCACGGGCTTTGGCTTCGTGAAACAGCCGGACGGCAGTTACAATTACCAGGGCGCAACCGCGCACGATTTGAAACTGATGCGGGCGGCGTGCTCGCCAAAGGTTCAGGTGAAAGCGGCTGGCGGCGTGCGCGACCTGGACGGTTTGATTCTCGTGCACGAACTCGGCGCCAGCCGTTGCGGGGTATCGGCCACAGCCGCGATCCTGGATGAATATCGCCGCCGCGAAGCCGCCGGGCATTGATTATTAAAGGGAAAGATTGGTGGTATCCGGATTTGACCGGAGCGCGGATTGTCCCCAATCAGCAGCGGCGGGACTGACCAAGAAAGCTGCGAGTTGGGACAACTCGCGCTCCGTTTCAGTCATTCGGCTTTCAAATCAGGACACTACCAAAAGATTTTGAGGGTTGATTCCTTCCGGTCCATTCAGTATCCCATCGTCCAGAAAGGGAAAAAATTATGCCAGAACCAGTCATCGCCCAGAAATCTCCGTTCGTCCAAAAAGTGGAACCCGGCACATATTGGTGGTGCGCGTGCGGAAAATCAAAAGGCCAGCCGTTTTGCGACGGTTCGCACAAGGGCACCGGGTTTACGCCTAAGAAAGTTGAAATCACCGAGGCCAGAACCGTCGCGTGGTGCGGCTGCAAGCACACGGAGAACGCGCCGTTCTGCGATGGCAGCCACGCACTATTGTAACGGGTGGCTGCCCCGACTTTGCAGCGGCGTTGGCGAAAACGCCGGAGCCGCGCTATTCCAGGCGCGGCGAGGCCCGTCACGCCCCCTTTTTCCGGAAAAGGTTTTGCGGGTCGGCCACGTTGAGCACGGAGAGGTCGAGCCCGCCGTCGGGATTGCGCTCACGCGCGGTTTTGAGCCGGCGCGCAAGGCGTTTCACCGTATTGCCGGCATAGTATTTCACCACCCCCACCCCCACTTGAGCTTTGAAAATAACGACCAGCATGCAATGTTCATCCACGTTCACGACGAACATGCTGAATTTTTCGCCCTGCTGGTAAATGCTGTTGAAGTTCGATTCGTTGACGAGGCCGGCGATGGTCTGGTTGGCCATGAAAGCGCCGGACGCGAGCGCGCCGATGGTGGTCAAATCAAATTGCACGGCATCGCCCTGATGCGTGATGAGAAAACCGCCCTTGTCAATAATCAGCGCCGTCGTCGCTTCGGTGTGAGCGATGAATTCGCGGAGCGTTTCGTCCAGCAGCTGAATATCGCGCTCGACAAGTTGGGGCAGAGTGGCCATGTCATGCGTATTGCGGAACGCTTTGGTTGATGAATTTTTGCAGCAGCAGGCGCGTGATCATGTTCAAGGTTTCAAACACGCCTTCGCATTTGTGCGCCGTTGCGGAGAACGACGGCACCTGCAACTCGCGGTTGTTCAGCAGAAACTCCATGTACTCAACCGGCGCGGCGTTCGGCAAATCGCGCTTGTTGTACTGCAGCACGTAGGGAATGTCCGCGAAGTTGAGCTTGAGCGTGTTCAAATTATCAAGGAGGTTTTGGAAGCTTTCCACGTTCTCCGGCATTTTTTCGTATTGTGAATCGGCGACGAACACGATGCCGTCCACGCCGCGCAGCACCAGTTGCCGCGTCGTGTTGTAAATCACCTGGCCGGGGACGGTGTAAAGCTGGAACTTCGTCTTGAAACCCTTGATGGTCATGGCCTCGATCGGCAGGAAATCGAAGAACAACGTGCGGTCGGAGCTGGTCGCCAGCGAGACGAGTTTGCCCTTGTTGCCTGCGGCGGTTTGGACGTGGTCGTGGACCTGGACGAGGTTGGTCGTCTTGCCGCCCATCGCCGGGCCGTAATACACGATTTTGACCTGCAACTCTTTGGTAGCTTGATTAATGATGGCCATAAAATAATTATTGTTTTTTGCGATCGAGTTCGGCGGCCAGCAGGGCCAGTTGTGCCGTGGGCAACGCTTCGCCCACGCGACCGAACGCGGCGAAATAGACCGAGTTCACGCGGTAAATTTTCCACGGCACGTTACCGACGGTGAAATTCACGTTGTTCAGCGCACCCATGCGCAATTCCCGGGTGCTCTGGCCCAACCGGTCGAAAATCTGCGGCAAAAACGCGGCGAGCGTGTCGGCGTTCAAATCCGCCGGCACCTGACTGGCCACTTTCAAACCGTCCTGCAGTGCCACGAGTGCGCCCGCCACACCCGGCAATTCCATGGCGTGGGCGACGACGTCCTTCGGCATGGCCCGACGGCTGGTGAAATCAGTTGGGGGCGTGCGCGAACGTTTATATTCATCCTCCTCCACCTTTGGCGTATCGCCGTTGTCACCCCAAATGTAATAATTCGTGTCGGTTGGTTGAATATCCGCCGGCTTGGGCACGTAATGAGCGGTTTCCGGCTTCGACGCAGTCACCTCCGGTTGCAGCACACTGGTTTCCGGTTGCGATTGCGGCTGCGGAAAACCGAAAAACAGATCCGGGATTTCGGGGGTGAGGGTGATTTTCCGCTGTAGTCTGGCCACAGTTTTTTGTTGTCCGAAAAACAGCGGCGCGATGACTTTCAAAGGCAGTTCGAGTTCGATCCCATCATGGACGGAAACCCCCGGCGGCACCGGCCTGATCCAGGTGCGCACGTAACGCCACGAGAAAATCACGCGTCCGCGTTTCAGCGCCGGCTCCACCAGATGCACCGGCAAGGCAACCTGGGCGTTCGTCAAATTCGTTTGTGCGATTTCCAGCCGCAATGCCTCCGGCCACTCTTCCGAAAGTGCGGCCAGGGGTGCGGAAATGGTTGACTGCGTGTGCTCCGGCAGGACGGTCGGGTGCGCGGCGGGCATCGCCGGTGGCACGGGTGCAACGGAATTAATTCGGGATGTGCCATTGCGCGAAAGCGGGCCGGCAGTGGTCGGCGCCGCCGTGGCAGCCGCAGGCATCGGAGTAATGGTGCGTGAAGCAAACGACGGCCGCGGCACGACCGGATGGGGCGGAACGGCTGGCCACGAAACCGGCGAATTGGTCCGCGGGGCCGGCGCCGGCGTCGGTGCTGGTGCGGGCTTGAGCGGTGTGGTGGAAAAAAAGATGCCTTGACCACGTCCATCGAATGGCCCGGTGACATCGTCGGTAACCTCGACTTTTTTCTGCGTGGCGTGACGCGACAACAAAGCCGGATTCAGCCGCGCGAGAATTTCGTTCAGCGGCAAGGTCACCGGCCGGGAATCATTCTCGCCGCCGGAGTTCGCGAAAAGGGTGGGCGCCGCCAGACGCAATTCACCGAAACTGATTTTTACCGAGCCGTGCGCGAGCTGCGAAAGGACTTTTTCAATTGCGATGATCATCGTCGCGCCCGCCGGCGGCACCTGCATGATTTTGGCGCGCAAATCCATGGGCAATGCGGCGAGCACCGTTTGCAACGGCAACTCCAACTCATCCGTCTCACTCTGGCTTTCGATTGGCGTTGACGGCGAAGAAGATATTGGTTGCGATTGCGCAGCCACGATGGCGGGAGTTTCTGCGGGCGGTGCGGCAGTGATAGATCGCGGTAATTCCACCGCGTTCACTCCATTTTCATCGAAACGGTGGAGTAGGCCTCGGAGCAGCCCGGCAAACTTTGTTTTCATGATCTTTGGTATTACACGCATGTTCCGCTCCCTATCACCAGATAGGTCTGCCACGAATTTTAGCAGGAAGCGCGCCACGACCTTTTCTGTTTCGATTCCCACGCGCAGTTTTCAATTTGGGGCAACCGGATGGAAAGATTGTCCCACCGTTGGACTGATTTGTCTGTTGTTTGTCCACAATGCGGCCTTAAATGTTTTCCGCCCGGCGGGAACGGCGATTGCTTCTGCCACAAATAATGCTGTTTGCGTATTTTCGGGCTTGTATTTGTGCAGCAACGGCGTTAGCGATTGTGGCCATCGGAATGGAGACAAGGCATAAAATCCTGGTTTTGGACGACGACACGGACTGGCTCAAGTTGAGCAGTGAGATGCTGACGCATCTTCCCAGCAAGCCTGAAATCCGCACCGTCACGTCGGGCGCGCGCGCCCTGGCGCTGATGGAAACCGAGCCGTTCCGGCTGTTGATATGCGATTTGAAAATGCCGCGCATTGACGGATTGCAAGTGCTCGCCATCGTCCGCCGCCGCTTCCCCGAACTGCGCACGGTCGTTTTGAGCGGGCTTGAAGACGAGGAATTCCGTTCCCGCGCTTACGCGCTGGGCGTGGACCTGTTCTGGCTGAAAACCGAGATGCAGCGCAACATGCAGATGTATCTTGACTGTCTCGAATCGCTGCTGGGGCGCGAAACCGATGGCGGCTTCCGCGGTATTCAAAGCAAAAGCCTCATGGACATCATCCAGATGGAATGTCTCTCGCGCAGTTCCACCGTACTGCGCCTCACACGCGGCGCGCTCGTGGCAAAATTGTGGATTCAGGACGGCGAATTGATTGACGCCGAGGCCGAGGGTGCGCGTGGCGAGGTGGCATTCCGGCGAATCCTGGCGTGGAAATCCGGCACGTTTGAAAACCTGCCGGCCGAACCCACCCGCGAACACACCATCACCAAATCCGTCAATGCCCTGCTTCTCGAATCCGCGCAAGCCATGGACGAAACGGCCAACCCCGTCGAGCCCGAATCCGTCGAACAGGCCGCGCACCGCAAAACCATCTGGAAACTGGCGCTGCTCACACGCGAAAACGCGGAATTCGTGGTCGCCGTCCCGACTGAAGGCCGGGGCGAAGTCGAAGCTTTGGGCGTACAATCCGTCCCGCCGCTTGCCCATTGGACGCGCCGCGCCGTCGAAGTCGCCAAAAAGCTCGGCGAACATATTGAAGCCGGACCGCTGTCACACCTTGGCGGGCACAACTTGGAACGCCAACTGCTCGTTTTACCCCGGGAGGACAAATCGTTCCTCGTCGGCTGGCCGCCGAACGTTGAAGCCGGACCGTTGTTGGAAAAAAGCAAAAAACTTGTCGCGTCATGGGATTCTTAAAAAGACTATTCCGTTTTCGTTCCCGCGCGGCGGTCCAGCAACTGCCGAGCGGCAGTATTGCCGTGGACGGGCAAGGGAACGTGGTCACGTCCACCGTTTCCTCCGCTTATTCAAAAGAGATGCTGCGCGCAATCGGGCGGGACGTCCTGGCGCTCTTTCGCGAGGCGCGCGAGGCCCAAATGCCGCTCGCCGAGGTTTCCATCAATTTCGTGAGCCTGCGCATCACCGCCCGCGAGTTGCGTGGCGGTGCCGTCATTTTCCTCTTCCCGCAAACCGCGCTTTCGCCAAACTGATCATGCCTATGACTGCCAAAGAACTTAACCAATTGGTCACTCAAATTGAAACCCATATTGAGTGCTGGAAACAGTTCAACCACTTTGTCTCCATCGCCCGCAACAAAAAATTCGGGCCGACGGAGGAAAACCATTTCCTCGAGATCAAAAGCATCATCGTGCAGGAATTGGAATTGATTTACGCCGCTGTCGAGGTTGCCTCGCCCACGCGTGACGAAGTCCACGGCCTCATCGGCAACGCCCCATCGCTGCGTTACCTCAGCGAAATGAGCGAAGGCGCCCTGCGCGGCATCGAGACCCAGTGGCACAAAATCTACATCGGCTGGCACTCCATCCTCGGCCAGCTCAAGGTCAAACAACATGCCGAGGAATCAAAAACCTTCTTCGGCAAGAGCAAATGATCTCTGTTTCCGGCTGTTTTTGACGGCCGGAGGCGTTTCCGGGCGGCTTCCCCGGCCACCAAGTGGCGCGGCACCCTGTTCGCGCACAATTTTCCAATCTTTTGTCTTTACACCCGATAAGCAGATGCGCTAGAATTTTGTGTCTTTTCAAACGTGTTTTATGAAAAAGGCCCGGGCGGTTTTGACCAGCGTAATTTTGTTTCTTTCAGTTGTTTTCCTTGTGCACGGCCAGAAAAACGCCCCGCTTGGTCAACCGGTTCAATCCACTCAAGCAAACGATGTGACCGCGTATGGCTCGAATACCGTTTGGCTTCAGCTAACCGGCTTCACCAACAACACGGCGTCTCTCGTCATCTATGTTCCGGGGACGGCAACGAACAACGTTTACAATTTGTTTTTCAATACGAATAATGATTCCCCTTGTCCATGGAGGCGGGTGATGCGTTGTGAGCCGGGCCAGACGAATCCAGTTGTGACCAACCTTCCGCCGACGCATGGATTTTTCATGCTGGACAGCCCCATCCGGCCTGGTTTTGACCAGCAAAGTTTGCCTCCGAATGACGATGGTTCAACGGGTTTGGTGCCATTGCCCTTCACCATCAATTTCCTCAGCACTTCCGAATCCGCCCTGTACGTAAACAACAATGGCAATGTATCATTTGACAAGTCGCTGAGCACTTATACCCCCGGCGTTCTGTCTGCGGCGACTGTGAAGATTATCGCCCCCTTCTGGGCAGACGTGGACACCCGCAACCCTGCTTCGGCCGTCGTGCAATACGGAACCAACGTCGTCCACGGCCACAATGCCTTCGGCGCGGACTGGGTGAATGTCGGCTACTATGCCAGCCACGCCGACAAACTGTTAAGCTGTCAACTGGTCATCATTGACCGCTCAGACATTGCCGCGGGCGATTTTGACATGGAATTCAACTACAACCGGGTGGAATGGCAATGGGGGGATGTCTCGGTGGGCAATCCACCGCGCGCGGGCTTCTCGGACGGCATCACGGACATTGAATTGTCCGGCTCCGGCGTCAACGGCGCGTTCACGGACACCAATACCGTGACCGGACTTGTCTATAACAGTTTGAACACCCCCACTCTCGGCCGCTATCTCTTCTTTTTCCGAAATGGACAACCACTGCCTTGAGCGACGGTGGACAAGTGAACCCGTTCCAGCCCGTGACATTTCTTCCTTGCCAGCCAGCCGCGTTTCGGGTCTAACCACGCGCCATGCCTGACTGGATTACCGTTGTCATTCTGGGGTTGATTGAGGGAATTACCGAATTCATTCCTGTTTCGTCCACCGGCCATTTGCTTATTGCCGAGCACTGGTTGCCGCGCCAGAGCGATCTCTTCAACGTCGTCATCCAATGTGGCGCCGTTGTCGCCGTGCTGCCGCTGTTTCCGCAGCGGCTTCATAAATTTGTCTTCGAGTGGCGCGATAAGGAAACCCAGGTCTACGCGTTGAAGATCTTCGTCGCCTTCTTTATCACCGGGGTGGGCGGATTGATCCTGGAAAAGGAAGGATTCAAACTGCCCGAACAACTTGCGCCCATTGCGTGGGCCTGGCTTGTCGGTGGCATCGGTTTTGTCGCCATCGAATGGTGGTTGCGCGGGAAGCAACTGAGCAACGAAGTCACCTGGTCGGTCGTCGTCGCCGTCGGCGTCGGCCAGTTGATTGCGGCGGTGTTTCCCGGCACCTCGCGCTCCGGTTCGACGATTTTGCTCTGCCTGTTGCTGGGATTGAACCGCCCGGCGGCCACGGAATTTTCGTTCCTCGTCGGCATTCCGACCATGCTCGCGGCGGGCGGTTCGGAAATCTTCAAGCAACTGCGCCACCCGGTGGCAGGCGCGCCGCCGGAACATTGGGGCATGGTGCTGCTCGGCTCTCTAGTGGCCGCGGCCGTCTCCTTCGTCGCAGTGGGATGGTTGCTGCGCTACATCCAGACGCACACGTTCAACCTGTTCGGCTGGTACCGTATCGCGCTGGCGGCGGTGGTCTTTCTCCTGATGAGATAGGGGACAGCTTCTGGGGTTTGGGAACCGGTGAGAAAAACACACGAACACCATTGCCCTGCCCCAGCCCCGGGATCCCAGCCCCGAGATCCCAATTCACTGCGTCGCTACAGGTATGAAAATCTTTTTCCCGACCGGCAGGTTTTTTGGATCCAATCCCGGATTCGCCTTCAAAATCTGGTCCACCGTCACTTTGATTGGCGGATTCTGATCGCGATACGCCTTCACAATGGCCGACAACGTATTGCCATTTTGGACTGGGTACCAATAACCGTTCTGTTTGCCGCTGCCGTTTGAATTGTCCGGTGCAGTTGCCGGCTCGATGCTCGGCGGTGGTTTGTGACTCACAGCCGGACTGGCGCTGATTTTGCCGAGCTTATCGAGCGTCTTCACAATCTGGTCATTGTCGGCCTGTTGTTTTTTGGCGAGTTCCTGGACCTGCCCGGCGAGTTTTTGCAAATCATCCGCGCTGGCGGAGTTGTTGACGGCGGGCTGGTTCAATTTGTCGCGCAGGTCGGCGATCTCCTTTTCGAGTGCCTGGATCTGTTCCTTTTGATCGCGCTGCGCCACCTGCAAATCCTGCACGTACCCTTCCACCTTGTTGAGGCGCTCGGTCAACTCCGCGTCCTGCGCGCGTGCCGCCACCGTGGTAAAGGCCAGAATGAAAAGCCAAAGCGAAATCTTTTTCATGCCCGAATGAAAAACCGGTTTAACCGCCACGTCAAGTTGAAGTGCGACCGGCGAATAAGGGGTCAGACATTCTTTGAGATACAAATTGTGCCGATATTCACAGATTGATTCGACATCAATCGTCCTCCTTCTCGCTCTCGTCCTCGATTTTTATTTCCTTTGATTCCGAGGACGAGGACGAAAGAAATTACGCCAGTTTCCCATAACGCCGGATTTGCGGCCAGATCAACGCCACCGCGCCGACGACAATCATCGTCCCAATCCCGCCGGACACGACGGAAATCACCGCGCCGGTGACAATGGTGTGGCCCATCGTCGGCCCGAAGATTTGCGCCACGGTGCCGGATTCGAACCCGCCCAGCTCGTTCGACGTGCTGATGAAAAGGTTGTTGACGGCGGAGACGCGTCCGCGTTTTTCGTCCGGCGTGAGCATCTGCACCAGCGTGTGCCGCACCACAACACTGATGTTGTCCACCGCCCCGCACGTGAACAGCATGAGCAGGGAGAACCAAAACCAGGTCGAAAATCCGAAGGCAATCGTCGCCAGTCCAAAGGCCGCGACCGCCCAAAGCATGGCGCGCCCGGCCTTTTGCAGCGGCGGCCGATGATTCAAAATGAATGCGCAGAGCAAGGAGCCCATGGGCAGCGCCGCCTGCAAAAATCCGAGTCCGGCCGGCCCAACAAACAAAATATCTTTTGCATAGATCGGCAGCAGTGCCGTCGCGCCGCCCAAAAACACCGCGAACATGTCGAGTGTGATGAGTCCCAAAATGATTTTGCTCGCATAGACGAACTTGAAACCCGTCAGCAGCGCCCGGACCGTCATGGGTTCCTTGACCGTGACCGTGTGTTGCCGGCGCACCATGCCGATAAGAGCGCAAAAAACCAACGACGCCAGCGCATTAATCAAATAAACCGGCGCCGCGGGAGATGCCGAGTGATGCCTGGCCATCCAGGCGATGATCGCGCCCGCCATTGCCGGGCCGACGATGCAGGATAGTTGAAACACCCCGGCGTTCCAGTTCACCGCGCGCGGGAATTCCTTGCGATCCACCAGATGCGGCAGAAACGCCGCGTTGGCCGCCCACATGAACGTGCGGGCCGTGCTGCCGATGAACAGACAAAGGTATATCCAGGGGACCGGCGCGCGGAGCGCGGAGATGCCAGCCACGCCCAGGCTCGCGGCCGCGATTACCGCCGTCATCAGCACCATGATCTGTTTGCGATTGTAATTGTCCGCGACGTGCCCCGCCGGCAACGTGAACAAAAACATCGGGATCATTTGCGTGAGTCCCACGAGGCCCAGCGCCATCGCGGAACCGGTGCGGTCATAGATTTCCCAGCCCAGGGCCAGGGCAAACATTTGCTGGCCGAGCACGGCCGCGAGCCGCCCGGCAAGGTATAGCCGGAAGTCGCGGTTCTGAAAAAGGGCATACGGATGGTCGCCGTCAGTGTTCGACGGCGACGACGGCAGATTTTCTGGCGATTCGGCTTCGTGCATGGACGCGACGCGGAGAACTTAGCGGAAAATTGGCGCGGGTCGAGTTTTCGCGCGATTGAATTTTTTCATAATCTTGATCCTGTTCTTAATCGTAATCGCCGCCGAAACGGATTAAGATGACAATTAAGAATAAGATGAATGGACCAAATGAGAATCCGCCGCCGCATCATTACCAATGGCCGTGGTTTGTGCTGGCAGCGTTTTTGCTGGGCGTGGCGCTGGCGATGTTGTGGATGAGGTTTGAGGTCCAAAAAGTCGAGCAGGAACGCAACGTGAACGCGCCGTTGCCGGGCAGCGTGACAAACTGAACGGTCCTTTTCACCCGTCGGTTCGTGTCACTGGCCTGGCCCGGGATTTTTAGCCTCACTCAAAAGCGCTTCAAATTGCGAAATAACGCCGGGATTTTTATCCGCAACGTTCTGCGTTTCCCCGGGGTCGGTTTTGAGATCGTAAAGTTCCCACGGCGCATCGGTTTTGGGGCGCACGATTTTCCAATCACCCATGCGCGCAGCCTGCGTTGATTCACGCCCGCGAAGCACCCAGTGAAACAATTCGTGCCGGCTGGTTTGCGTCTGGGCAAGCAGTGCCGGCACAACGGAAAGGCCGTCAATGTTTGCAGGCGCTTGGGTCAGCGTGATGCTGGCTGCCGTCGGCAGGAAATCCCAGGCCGCCCAGGTGAAATCACCGACTTGTCCGGCGGGAATTTTTCCCGGCCAATGGACAATCATCGGCACACGCAGTCCACCTTCGTACGGTTCGCCGCGCCCGCCGTGAAACGGCCCGGCGCTTTGGAAAAATTTTGGATCAACGCCGCTGCTTTTTTCGGGACCGGTATCGCTGGTAAAGAAAATCACGGTATCGTTGGTCAGGCCCAACTGTTGCAATTGCTCCAGCAATTGGCCGATGTAACCGTCAAGCCGCGCAATCATGGCGGCTTTGTTTTTCTCCGGCTGCGGCCACGGTTCGTCGGAGTAAGGCGCGTCGGTCGGCACCTGCCCGTGTCCGGCGCCCGGAATTTTGTAGTTCAGCAGCAGGAAGAACGGGCGGTAACGGTTGAACTGGTCGGGCTGGTTTTTGTTGATAAAATTCAGCGCCGCCTTCGTGTATAAATCGGGAATGTATTGGCCGTTTTTGCCGCCGGTGTTGGGATAAATCATCTCCTTGCCGATAAAATCCGCCTCCTGATTGTTCGTCGTGAGCATGCTCTGCGGCGCGTAACGCCACATGTAATCCGCGTAAAAATTCCCCGCGTCGGCCGGGTCGAAATAACCGGCGAACTCATCGAACCCCTTTTTCCAGGGTGCGCCCCCGGTGGTCTCGTCGCCCAAATTCCATTCGCCAATCAAGCCGGTGTGATAGCCGGATTGCTTCAAGAGCTGCGCGACCGTCATCTCGTCGGGCGCCAGCGGAATGTCCACGTCCGCGCGTTGCCGCAAATGCCCCGAATCCTTGCCGAGCATGAGCGCCGCGCGCGACGGCGAACTCGCCGCATCACCCGCGTAATAGCCCGTGAAACGGATGCCTTCCGTGGCGAGCCGATCCAGATTCGGTGTCTGGAATTTTGTCTGGCCATAACAGCTCAAATCGCCGTAGCCGAGGCCGTCGGCGACAATCAGGATGATGCTCGGCCGGTGCGGCATGAGCTGCGGCGGGTGGTTGGTAAAAACAAAAGACAACGCGGCGTTTGCGCCCGGCGAAAATCCCGGCAGCGCCGCGCCCGCCAGCAACACGGCAATGAGCGCCCGGCCAAAACGGTTGAAACAGTTTGATTTCATCGTGAACTTGGATTCTGGAAAGATTGGCACGTTCAAAGCAATTCTTTTCCGCAATGGCCAGGAGCGCCCCGCCCGCTTGGAACGGCGGAATGAATTCCAGGCGCGGGAAACCTGTAACATCGAAGCGGCGGGTGAAACCATCAAGTCAGTCCGGCTTGTGATCGGGTTTGGCCTCCTTGCTTTTGATGTCCGGCTGCGGATATTCCAGCCGGTAGCAGCGCAACCGCATCGGCGATTGATAACAAGCCGTCGAACCGGATTGGGTCAAAGCGAAAACGGTCACGGACGTCACTTCGGCCCCGGTCAGGCTGCGCCCGTCATGGGCGGCCAGCGCAACAAATGAGGCGTTGTCATTGATCAATGGCGACAGCAGGAAACCGCTGCGTGTCATGCCGGGAATCAAACGAAAGTAAAGTCGCTGGCCGTCCCGCAGGGACACCGCCAGCACCAGAGTGGGCGGCTTGTAAAGCGCGGAGAGCAAAGTTCCCAGCGGAGTTTTGTTTATTTCCAGTTCGGCCCAGACGGGGCCGTTGCTGGCGGCCGGCAGCGCCACCGGTTCGGCGAAATGAATGAGTGAATCCTTGAGTGGCGCCAGGTGATATTCCCTGGGCGTGGCGGATTTTTTCAAAAGCACAAAGGCCTTCGTCGCGCCCTGGACGTCGTAGCGGGTCAACAGTTCCGGCCAGGAACGGCCGTCGTCGAGCGAAGGGAATCGCCCGTCCAACGTCTGCAGGGTGAACAACAGGTTGTCGGCAGCGCGCCTGCTGCGCAGATGAGCGGCGTTCATTTCGGCCAGTGCCGGCGTGTAGGCGGAATAGCTTTGGAAGACCGGGCGCGGAGTATAGCGCAAGCCGTGGGCAAAGATGACGGCTTGATCCCAGGGATACACATCCACTCCTCCGTTCAATTCAGGCAGGGGATATTCATCACGGATTTCGGCGAGACGATTTTCATAGGCTGTCTTCAAATCGCTCGCATTGTAAAACAACTTCGCCGGAGCCAGGACGACGCGGGGGGCGAGCGTTTCGACAAAGCGGGCGAACAAACCTTTTCCCGGAACACAACGGCCGAACGACAAGGAAGCATACGCCAAAATGATTATCCCCAGCAGCCAGCCCATCAGCGCAACTCTTCCGCTCCTGCCCTGCAAAACGGGCCATGCCGCCGCCAGGCCCATTAATCCAATCAACAACACCACGAGCACTGCCTCCGATTCGTGTTGGTCATGGCGGACAAAGCCGTGCTTGAAGGCGAGGAAAAGGACAAACCCAAAACCGATCAACGGCAATGCGCCGAACCGGCGGTATTTCAAGAACGCTGCCAGGCCGGCCGGGGCACACGCCGCCGCCGCGGCCAGCCAAAAAAACCCCGCGTCCCGAAGTTCCGTTTCCCCACCGCACATCATTGCCTCGGTGTAGCCGCCGGTGATCCGCCACGAATTGCATAGAAATGGCCCGAACGAGCCCAGGCGCTGTCCGGCGGCCAGCCAGAAAAAAAGCACGCTGAAGCCAAACACCGCAACCACCCAGGGAAACCGGCGATGGCGCAACACGTCATCCGCCGCAATGATCAGCACAATCCCCGCCGCCATCAGCAAACCGGTGAATTTGGTCATCCCCAGCCAGCCCAGCGAAGCCACCAACAGAATCTTCGCCAGGGAGAAGGCGGCCTCGTTCGTAAAAAAGTGCAGAAACAACAAAATCAGGACCCAGGCATCCAGTCGAACGTCGAAATCCTGATCCACCGGCAATCCCGCGACGCCGATGCATCCCATCATCCACAGCCACGCCATGGATTCAGACTTCCAGAAATGGTGTGACATTTGCCAGAGGCACCACCAAAAAACGAATGACAGTGTTCCCCATGCCATCACAGAAACCATGAACGTCGGCGGATAATATCCTCCGCACAAAAACCCCCATGGACCCAGGGTAAAGACGAGGTCGCGGCCAAACTGCAGGTGTTGCGTAAAGGCAAGGTGCAGGGTTTGCACCCAGGATTCGTCAAGGGTGAAAACTGCGCTGTGACCGGGAGGCGAACAAGGCACGAACCGCGAGAGGGCATAAGCCAGCGTGGTCAAACCAGCCAGCCACCGAACCGGCAATTTCCAGCGGTCACTTGGGGCGGAAAGGTTCACGGGTTATGCCGGCGCACTTCGTTTTCCGAAATCATAATCCAGCGGCACACGTATCACAATCAGGAAGCTCGGAATCGTTGCCCGAAGCACCCGGATAAAGAAACGCAGATAGCCGAGGCCCGGTTGCCGCCAGCCGCCCCACATCCCCGACAGCATCATCCCCTGCCCCATGAAGCCGGTGCCAATGGCGTAGTGCACCGTCGCCTGTTTGCCGCGCGCGATGTAAATCATGTAAACGGATAAAAACGGGATTGTTTTACAAAGGCATAATTCCACCGCTTTTCAGCAGGACTTGAAATTGGGACGGATGCCATCAACTCGCCGGCGGCCGCAGCCAACGACTGGTTGTGGAACTAGAAGTGCGTCGGGACTAATATCCCAACCCCAAGGGGCGTCATTCCGCCAAGGTCGGATTGATAGAAGAAGTAATTGTAAGTGCCAGGCCAAAAAGTCGTGATATCCAAAGTGTTTTCCCATTTGATCCAGTGCACGGAACCATCCACTGTCAAATGGTTGCCGCCGTCTGGGATTTGCGCGCCTGGCCGCTGGTGGGCAACGAAACCGCGAGTACTGCCCCCCCACGGATTTAGCGGCGGATTTTTATATTTGCAAATCAAATCCGCCGCGAGCACCCAAACCGCTCTGGAATTGGCCAGTTTTATCGGACTGCACGACTTAATGCCGCTAGGGTAAGCCGGATTATACCACCAATAGATGCCGCCAAAATACTGATAACCGATTTGCCATTGAGGTCCCCCTGTGCCGCCAGGGTTCGCGTTGTAAAATGTCCCATAGTCTAAAAGGTCCGGACAACACCAGATTGAAGCGGTATTGGTATCGGTCACATCCAGGTTGACATCCTTGGCCATATCTGCTCCCGGCGGGTTAATGGCGGTTTGGTTAAACGTCTGCGGTGTGGCAGGGGGGGCATTAGGCAGGGCCGGTAGCGCCGAAACGACATAATCATTGTTATTGCCCGCATAAACTGTCATGCCAATCCCGATCTGCCGGAGATTGTTGCTACAAGCAATTCGCTTTCCCCTCTCTTTGGCTTGCGACAACGCAGGCAGTAACATTGCCGCTAGAACCGCGATGATGGCAATCACCACCAACAGTTCAATCAAGGTGAAGGCCCGTCTGCGCTGAGAGTTCGCTTCGAATGCGCCGCCTGACATGGGTTTCAAGCTGCACATCTCGTGTCTGGCAACCCGACGCCTTGCGTTGCAGGGAGCAGGGTTCCAACTTTGAAGCAAGTTTGCATCGGTTGACTCTTAACCCG
Organism: uncultured Verrucomicrobiae bacterium; assembly: GCA_963754775.1. Lineage (GTDB taxonomy): Bacteria > Verrucomicrobiota > Verrucomicrobiia > Limisphaerales > UBA11358 > UBA11358. Next base: position 123,379 of record CAVWHM010000029.1, on the reverse strand, counting down.
ACATTTCCCATCTGGCCTTACGCCCCACGTCCATTCGGCCGCTTCAGTCTCATTGACTAACATTATATCATCTTTAATTGATATTTCCCATTTGGGTTCCTGCCCACGATCCAACTGGGTCTTTTCGTGATTCTCTTCCCTCGCCTCAGGTTTGCAAGCCCTTTTCCCAGTCCGCCCTCGGTTTTTCTCTGGCACAGGGGCGTGTTCCGATGCCTTTTTGGCCTCCAATGCCCTTTTTCTCCCGGATGAAAAGACACCTCCTCCGCGGCAACCGTTGTTTATCGTGCGAATCCCCTCACTTTTCGCTTTATCCGGATGCCGCTGCGGGCAATCTCAGCCGCCTACTGCCTTCCAGAATGGCCCGGAACAACTCTCGCGGGGCGAGCGCGATTAATAAACGCAGCTTCATGGTGAACTTTGATTCCGGGAAGCGGGTTGCATTGAAGCAAATCAGTTTTCAGTGCGGCGCGGATTTTTTGCCGAACTGCGGATCAATTTTCAACCGCAGCGCCAGCACAAAACCCGGAATCGTCGAGCAGATGGCCCACACGAAAAAATGTTTGTAGCCGACGATGTCCACCACCCAGCCGCTCCACATGCCGGGTATCATCATGCCCAGCGCCATGAAACCGGTGCAGATGGCATAGTGCGCCGTCCGGTGCGGGCCGTCCGCAAAATAAAGCAGGTAAAGCATGAACGCGGTGAAGCCGAAGCCGTAGCCGAACTGTTCGACCGCGACCGCGCCGCAGGCGACGAGAAAATTTTCCGGCTGCGTGAAGGAAAGAAAAATAAACGCGAGTTTCGGCAGATACATCGAGCCGACCATGATCGGCAGCATTTTTTTGAGGCCGTATTTTGCCGCCGAAAATCCGCCGAGCAAACCGCCGCACGTCAGCGCGAGAATGCCAAAGGTGCCATAAACCAACCCGACCTGGCTCGTGGCCAAACCCAGCCCGCCGGCGGCGCGGCTGTCGAGCAGGAATGGCGAAATCACCTTCACCAACTGCGCTTCATCAAAGCGGTAAAATAAAATGAAGGCCATCGCCATCAAAATTCCCGGCTTCTGAAAAAACGAGCCGAGCGTGGCGAAAAATTCACCGAGCAGACTTTTGTGGGTGACCACCGGGCCGTCGTTCGGCGGGTACGGCAGCATAATGCTGTGCCAGCAACTGAACATGAGAAAAAGTCCGGCGACGGCGAAAAGCGTGATGGACCACGCGAGCGGGATGTTGCCGGAGCTGGTCAGAAAAATGACCGAAGCATCCCGCTTTAATTTGGGGTCAAGCTGGATGACGGCCATCGCGGGCCGGTCCCAGTTCGTGGCGTTGAACACAAAATGCTCGCCTTCCATCAGCCGGAAACCCTTGTCGCTTTTGCCGAGGCCAACGTATTCCAGGCCGCTTGGCTGGCGTGCGAAATTGACGGCGATGGCCTTGCCCGCCGGCGGCGGCTGCGACAGCGCAAAATAAATCACGCCAAGATTTCCAGCGGTGGCAGCGGCGGCCTTGGTTCTTTCCGGCTTCGGAAAATGCGCCGTCAGAAAAGTCCGCAGCGGTCCGGAAAGGTTTTTCGTCCACCAGGAATCGTTTTTATCATCCGCCGGTTTTGCCGCCGGCTGGTCATCGGGCACGAAACCGTGCTGCACGTTCCATGACTTTGCCCGTTCGATGACCGCCTTCGCTTCGGGCGCGCCGCGCTCCGCCGGCGCAATGTCCAGCGAGCCGGGTTGCGCGACCACGCGCAGTTCGCCGGGCGGCGCTGACATTTTCACTGAAGCCGGGTCCCAATCTGGTAACAATCGCAGCGTTTGTTTTCGCCGACACGGAAATTTCCACGGGCGGCAGGCCGTTCCTGCTTTCCAAAACGCCGGCCAACACGACGAGCAAGCCGCTGCCGACGATCATCGCCGTCCGGTAAAAGGTGCTGCGCAGCCCGACCCACCACGCCTGTTCGTGCTTGGACATGCTCAACATGTAAAAGCCGTCCGCCGCGATATCGTGGGTGGCCGACGCGAACGCCATGATCCAAAACAGGAACAGCGACCATTTGAAAAACGCGCTGCCTTGCACCGAGAAGGCGACGAGCGCCAGCCCAAACGACACGAGGAATTGCATCAGCACGACCCAGAACCGTTTCGTGCGCGTGATGTCCACGAACGGGCTCCACAGCGGCTTGATGACCCACGGCAGGTACAGCCAGCTCGTGTAAAGCGCGATGTCCGTGTTCGAGATGCCCAGCCGCTTATACATCACCACCGACATCGTCATCACGATGACGTAGGGAATGCCCTGCGAAAAATACAGGGTCGGCACCCAGAGCCACGCGCTGCGGGAAGTGGTTTTTGCGTCGGCCATCCCTGCTTGAGTAACAGGTTAAAGCCGTCCGGGCAAAAATTTTCGGACTTGCGCTTTGGGCGCGCCCCGCGTTGAGTTTGCGTGTGACCGGCGCATTTCTGAACGCCATCGGCATCCTGCTCGGCGGACTTGGGGGACTGGCACTGCGCAAACCGCTTTCCCTCCGCACGCAGGTTTTCTTTCGTTCCGCGCTCGGTTTGTCCACCGTTTTCTTCGGATTGCGGCTGGTTTGGCTGGGCCTGGGCGGGACCCTTTTAGCCGTTCTCGAACAAATTCTCATTGCCCTGCTCGCCGTCACTCTCGGTTTTTGGATTGGCAGGCTGCTGCGCCTGCAAAAATGGTCGAATCGCCTTGGCCGGCGCGCGGGCAATGCGATCGCCCCGGCACAGACCAACGCGCCGCGCAAAGCCAGCGATGGCTTGGCCGCTTGCGCCGTGTTATTTTGTGCCGCGCCGCTGGGCTGGCTCGGCGCGGTGACCGACGGGTTGTCCGGTTATTTTTGGTTTCTGGCGGTGAAGGCCATCATGGACGCACTGGCAATGACCAGTTTGGTAAAAGTCTTCCGCTGGCCGACGGCGTTGTCAGCCTTTCCGGTTTTGGTTCTGCTGGGCGGAATCACGCTCGCGTGCCGGCTTTACGTTGCGCCGTTTTTGGATTCGCACAGCCTGCACGAGCATTACCTGATTAATTCTGTCAACGCCGCCGCCGGTCTCATCGCCTGCGCCGTGGCGCTGGTCATTTTTGAAGTCCGCAAGGTTGAACTCGCGAATTTTCTGCCGGGCCTCGCCCTGGCGCCGCTGCTCGCGTGGCTGTTCGGGTAAACTTCAAATTCATTTGCGGATCCTGCTGGTTTGCCGTAGGATACAGCGTGTTTTTTAAGGCAAACCATCAGCGCAAAGGCAACCCGTCCATTCACCAGAAACAAATGCGGTTCTTCACCGTGTTTTTCTTTGTCATCGTTCTTGCGCTGTTTGCCGTGCTGCTGTGGCTGGTCAACCGATCAAGTTACAACACTCACTGAATCAAGCCGCGTTTGCGCAGCAGTGATTCCATCGCCCGGTCCATGAGCAAATCCGCCAGCGGTTTGGTGGCTTCGTCCAGCGCGACCACCGCGACCTGCAATTTTTTTAAATCGCCGGAGCCGCCCGCGGAATTTTCCGTGTTCAGGGCGTCCTCCACTCCGCGCGCGGCAGCTTCAATTTTTTCGCGGTAATCGGCATCCATTTCCTTCGCGCAATCCGCGAGCGCCTTGCGCGTGGCGGCAAGGGTTTCGTTTGCGCGCAGCTTTGCCTCAATCCACCGGCGCGCGGCCAGGTCGGTGAAGGCGTGTTCGACGGATTCCTCGACCATTTGCTGCACCGCCGCGTCGTCCACGTCCACGGCGGACTTCATTTCCACAATTTTCTCCCGGCCGGTCCGGGTGTCGCGCGCCAGCACGTGCAGGATGCCGTCGGCGTCAATTTCAAATTGCACGCCCACGCGCGGCAGGCCCCGCGGCGCCGGCTCAAATTCAATCGTGAATTTGCCCAGGCTCCAGTTGTCTTTCGCGCGCTCGCGCTCGCCCTGCAAAACGTGGATGAGCATCGAACGCTGCTGGTCCACCGCGCTCGTGAACAGCTCGCCGGCCTTCACCGGAATCGTCGTGTTGCGCGGGATGAGCACGTTCATGAGTCCGCCGAACGTCTCGATACCCAGCGAGAGCGGTGTCACGTCGAGCAGCAAAACGTTCTTGAAACCGCCGGACAAAATTTCCGCCTGAATCGCCGCGCCGAGCGCAACCGCTTCATCCGGATTTTGCGATGTGTTGAGCTGCGGACCAGCCGCCTGGTGGTGGTCGCGGCCAAGCCGGACATCACCGCGTGTTTCCTCAAACTCGGCGCAGCCGAAAAGCTCGCCCACAAATTTGCGGACGAGTGGCATCCGCGTTTGCCCGCCGACCAGAATGACTTGATCCAGATCCTTCGGCTCCACTTTTGCGTCCGCCAGCGCGCGCAGGCAGTGCGACCGGGTGCGGGCAATAATGTCGCGCGTCAGGTTTTCCAGTTCGGCGCGGGTGAGTTTGTAGCCGAAAGCTGAAATCCGGCGTGAAAAATGGCAGTGCGATTTCGACTTCCGTTTCCGTGGATAATTTGATTTTCGCGGCTTCGGCAGCCTCGCGAATGCGCGAGAGTGCGGCTTGCCGTTCATTGTAGGAGACGACGTGAGGAGCTCTAACTTGGGGACAGAAGTGAGACTCGTCACCTCGTCTCCTACAAATAACAAGTTTGGCCCGCCAGCCTCACGAACTTTCTCCACCAGAAAATCCACAAGCCGTTTGTCCAGATCGTCGCCGCCGAGCCGCGTGTTGCCGTTGGTCGCGAGCACCTGAAAGACGCCGTCCTTGAGTTCCAGAATCGAAAGGTCGAACGTGCCGCCGCCCAGATCGTAAACGGCGATTTTTGATTTTTCCCTGAGCTTGTCCAACCCGTAAGCGAGCGCCGCGGCCGTCGGCTCGTTGACGATGCGTTCGACGGCGAATCCGGCCAGCTCGCCCGCGCGCCGGGTCGCGTTGCGCTGCGCGTCGTTGAAATAGGCCGGCACGGTGATGACCGCGCGTGTGACCGGTTCGCCGAAATAATTTTCCGCGTCACGCTTTAATTTTCTTAAAATCGCGGCGGAGATTTCCTCCGGCGAAAAATTCCGGCCATGGATCGGAATCGTGACCGCGCCGGCGTTGTCGCCCTTGACCGGGTAGGTCACGAGCATTTCTTCGCGCGAAATGTCCGCGCCGCGGCGGCCGATGAAGCGTTTGACCGAATAAACCGTTTCCGCCGGTTTGACGACGCGAACCCGGTTGGCTTCGTGGCCGACGATTGGTTCCGCGTCCGCCGTCGCGAAATGGACGACGGACGGCGTGAGGCGGCGGCCTTCGGAGTCCGCGATGACGAGCGGGATGCCCGAATCCACCGTGGCGACGAGCGAATTCGTGGTACCCAAATCTATGCCAATAATCTTGCTCACGCGCGAATGCTGCCATGAACCGGAGTGGCGTCCAAGGTTTAGCTTGCCGACTGCAGCAAACCAGCTAAAGCTTGAACTCCAACATGAACTGCATCGTCACCGCGGGCCCGACTTACGAGCCGTTGGACGAAGTGCGCCGGCTTACGAACTTTTCCACCGGCCGGCTCGGCACGGAACTCGCCAATTTTCTGGCCGCGCGCGGGCACAAGGTGACCTTGCTCGTCGGCGAACAGGCCACCTATGCCGGCGAACGGCGCGCCCATCGCGTGGAGATTTTCACCACCACCGCCGACTTGCGCGCCCGGCTGAAAACGCTGGCGTCCCGGCGCATGGAAGCGATTTTTCACGCGGCGGCGGTCGGCGATTTTACCTTCGGCAAATTCTGGCTGCGCTCGCCAACCGGCGAACTGGCTGAATTCAAAGCCGTCAAAAAAATCCCGACGCGGGAAGGCAAATTGCTGGTCGAACTGGCGCCCACACCCAAAATCCTGCCGGAACTGCGCGCGTGGTTTCCGCAGGCGCGCATCGTGGGCTGGAAATTCGAGGCGGACGGCGCGCGCGCCGACGCCCTCAACGCCGCCAAACAACAAATCGCCGAATGCCGCACCGACGCCTGTGTCGTCAACGGCCCGGCTTACGGCGAAGGGTTTGGCGTGCTGTTGAGCAGCCACAAGGCCGCCCACCTGGCGCAAGCGCCGGCATTGTTCGTGACACTGGAAAAAATTGTCCGCCGTGATTTCCCGTCATAACCGCGGCCCTCAAGCCGCGGCGTACCGACGATTTTACACTTCGATATTTTCCAGGCGTTGCAGCGCACAGTGAAACGGCAGCCAGCCGACCAAAAATGACAGCAGCACAAAAGCGCTCGTGCCTTCCAGCGCCCAACTCGCGCGCGCGTGCAGGCCGCCCGCACCGAAAATCAGCAACAAGACGGACGCGAGAATGTAAACCGAACTCAATACGAGGCACAACGTGCCGCCGAAACCGCTGACGATTTTGGCCGGGTTCGCGTCCTTGAAATTCGGGTAAAGCACCCCCAGGCCGACGGCAAGTCCATTGAGCGCAAAGGTCATGATCCCGATGACGGCGCCGAAAAATGCCACCCGGTCCCACGACATTTTCAGCAAATGACACGACAGCGTGATCAGACCGGAGGTCACCACCAACGACATTATGCTGGCGAGCCAGAATTTGGTTTTGACAACGCGCGCCATGCCCATCGGCGCCATGCCCACGATCCACAGCCGCCGGCCTTCGAGGGAAAATTGTGGAAACACAAACCGCGTCGTCACCGTGGCCAGATTCAACGAGCACGCGAAGAGGTTCAGGAACGCGACCAGGTTGATCCAAAATTCGCTGTTCAATTGTTGCGTGAAGTTCCGCAGATTGATGATGTAGGCGCCCAGCAGGCCGAACAGCATCACGGACTGTCCCCACTGCGTGGTATCGCGCCAGAACATGCGCAGGTCCTTGACCGCCAGCGCGCGGCTGTCGCGGTCGATCCAGAAACATTTCGCAGCAATCCTTTCGAGCAGGCCGATGGAGTTTTGTTTTTCACGGTAGGCGCGCAGCCAATGCCGCCGGCTTCCGGCGCCCGCGCGGCTTTGCACCGCCGAGGCCGTGCCGTAAAACAAATCGCCGCAGCGCGTGAACGCGAGACCGCCGAAAAACAGCGCGTGGCTCAACAACACCAGCGCGAAAAAGGCCCCGCCGCGCAGGACGCCCTCCGCCCATTGCAACAACGACGCCGACAGCCAGTAGCTCGGCAAAAAGGGGAACATCGTGAACCGCGTCCGGGCGAGGAGCTGGTCAAGCGCCTGTAGCGTGCGCACATCGAGCAGTTCGTCCGTGGCGGGTTGCGCCTTCCACCAGAACGCCGCCAGCGCCAGCAAAACGACGGCCGTCACCACCGCCGCAATTTGAAAACTGCGCCGGTCCAAAAATCTCCCGATCGCAATGGCCAGGCCCGCGCCCAACACGCCCGGCAGCACGATGAACAGACCGATAAGCAGGACGGTAAACGGATAGAAATGCCACGGCGCGCCGCGCACCAGGCCGAACGCTGTCAGCAACGGCGCGACCAGAAACAAAAACGCCCAGGACGCCAGTACCGCGGATTCAATGAATTTCCACCGGAAAATCGTCCGGGTTGTAAGCGGCAGCGTGGTCAGAAATGCCGTCTCGCGATTGCGGAACAGGTTTGTGTAGCTGATGATGAGGTTGCTCAACAGCAGCAACGCGAACAAAAACGCGAACAGCACATACATCAGCCGCTCGGTCAGCACCGCCCCCAGTCCCGGGAACTTCGCGATGAATTTCATCCCGTAATAAAACAGCCAGAACGACAAACCGAGATACCCGCCGATAAACAGCACGATGATGCCCGTGAGCAAGCGCGACTGCTCGCGCACCGACAACAGCCGCCGCCAGCCCTGGAGCACGTTCACCCGCAGCAACAGCCATAACGGCGCGGGCGCAGAGTTTGTTTGAACGAAAGTTCCCGGCACAGGCTCAAAGTTAGAGCCAAGGAATGCCGTGCGCAATCCTTGCCATGCGGAACGGATGCCTCAGGTTGCGTTCAGAGCCCCCATGAAATTAAGCAAAATCAGCCGACGCCGGTTCATCTTCCTCGGTGCGTTGTTGTTGACGCCCTGTGCCGTTGCGGCCGACGCCAAGTGGGTGGAATTGGGCTGGGTCAAGGTCCGTCGTTTATGCCTGGCTGACGGCAAACCGACGCATCGCTTTGTTCACTTCAGCGATTTGCATCACAAAGGCGACCGTGCGCACACCCGGTCGGTTGTGGATATGATCAATTCGTTGTCACCCGACTTCGTCTGTTTCACCGGTGACATCATGGAAGAAGGAAAATATCTGCCCGAAGCGCTCGATATTCTCTCCGGGATAAAATCCCCGATGTTCGGGGTGCCGGGCAATCATGATTATTGGAGCAGAGTGCCGTTTGACGAAATCATTAAATGCTTTGCTGCGACGGGTGGCGCCTGGCTGGTGGATGAACAGCAAGTGATTGCCGGCGGAAAAATCAACCTGATTGGCATGGCGCATATCGGCCCCAGACACCCTTTGCCCTCTGTTGTCCACGGCATGAAAAACATTGTGCTCATGCATTATCCGGCATGGGCAAAGTTGTTTATTGACCGGAAATTTGACCTGCTGCTGGCGGGCCATTCGCATGGCGGCCAGGTGCGTATCCCGTTTTACGGGCCGATAATAGTTCCCTTCGGCGTGGATGAATATGACCTCGGACTGTTTCAAACCCAGGCGGGTCCGCTTAATGTGAGTTCCGGCATTGGCTGGTATCCCATTCCCGTGCGTTTCAATTGCCGGCCGGAAATTGTGCTCGTCGAAATCTGAAGAGCTTGTTTGCGTTGGAGTTCACGCTTCAGCGTGTCCTCGAACAAGCTAAAGCTTGAACTCCAACACCGCTTTCCCGTTGAAGCCACAGTGAACGGTTTGTATCGTGCGGCCAATGTCGCCGCCGGAAACAAAAGACAGGCGCGCTCCCAGTGCGGTGGCGGCGGTGCTGCCGCACCGCCGCGCGCCGCGGCAGCGGCGCGCCTACCGGAACAAGCCGCGGGCGCTCCCAAAATTTCTCCGCTCCAAAATCCCGTCACCTCGCTCTGGGGCGTAGGAGCGGAACGCGCGGCGCAATTGGCGCGCCTGGACATTCACACCGTCGAGGATTTGCTGTTGCATCGCCCGCGGCGTTACGAAGACCGCCGGCATTTCCGCGCCATCGCCGAATTGACCCGTGATGAACCGGCCACCGCGCGCGGCACCATCGTCGCGCAGGGACTCAAACGCTTTCGCGGCGGCTACAAGTCTGTTTTTGAATTCGTGCTCGACGACGGCACGGCGCGGTTGCATTGCCGCTGGTGGAACCTGCCGTTCATGGAAAAGTATTTTGCCGTCGGCGATGAGGTGTTCGTCTTTGGCAAACTGGTCGAAACCAAACCGCGCACGATGGACCATCCGGAAACCGAAGTCATCGAAGGTGGCGAAGAGAGTTTCATCCACATCAACCGCATTGCGCCGGTTTATCCGCTCACGGAAGGCCTGCCGCAACGCTGGCTGCGCGGTTTCATCTGGCGGACGCTGGAAAGATTTGAACGGCATATCGGGGAGCCATTTCGAGGCAGGGACGTGCGCCCCGCACGTCCGCCTGAAAAAACGGACGCCCCGGCGGGGCGTCCCTACCAATCTCTTCCGACACGGGCGAACGCCGTCCGCATGATTCATTTCCCAGAAGAATTGACCGATGTGGAAATCGCGCGGCGGCGGCTGGCGCTGGACGAATTCATCGCCCTGCAAAGCGCGATGCAACTTCGCCGGAAAAACTTCGAGGCCAGGTCACGCGCCCTGCCCTGCGGCGGCGACAATCGTCTGATGAAACCGTTTCTGGCACAGCTCGGCTTCAAGCTCACCGCCGCGCAAACGAAGGTGCTTCGCGAAATCCGCGCGGACATGAGTGGCGCGCATCCGATGCGCCGGTTGCTGCAAGGCGACGTCGGTTCCGGCAAAACCGTGGTGGCGGCCTGCACAGCGTTGATGGCACTGGAGAGCGGTTTTAATGCCGTGCTGATGGCGCCGACGGAAATTCTGGCGGAACAACATTTCCGGAATTTTCAAAGGTGGTTGGAGCCGCTAGGCGTGAAAGTGGAGATGCAAACGGGAAGCCGCAAGACGGCAAGTGACAAGTGGCAAGTGACAAGTGACACGAAAAAACGCGCCGCGATTCCCGTCACCCGTCACCCGTCACCCGTCACATTGTTTATCGGCACTCACGCTCTGCTCACGTCCGGCTTCGATATTCCGAATCTCGGCCTGGTCATCATTGACGAGCAGCACAAGTTCGGCGTGGCGCAGCGCGAACAACTCGTGCGCAAGGGCAATTATCCGCATCTACTGGTGATGACCGCGACGCCGATTCCGCGCACGCTCGGCCTCACACTCTACGGCGACCTCGATGTTTCGGTGATAGACGAGATGCCCGCCGGGCGCGGCCGGGTAAAAACGTTTGTGCGGACGGCGGACAAATTGCCGAAGGTCTGGGAATTCATCCGCGGGAAACTCACCGCCGGCCGGCAGGCGTACGTCATTTATCCGCGCGTGGAGGAACAGGACACGGCGAACGACATCAAAGCCGTGACGAAGGAATTGGAAAACGTGCGGCGCGCCCTCGCGCCATTCCGCGTCGGCCTGCTGCACGGACGGTTGAAAAGCCGGGAAAAAGACGAGGTGATGACGGCCTTTCGCGCAAACCAAATTCAAGCGCTGGTGGCCACGGCCTTGATCGAGGTGGGCGTGGACGTGCCGAACGCGAGCATCATGCTCATCGAAAACGCCGAGCGGTTTGGCCTGGCGCAGTTGCACCAGTTGCGCGGGCGCATCGGCGCGCTGGCGCGCATGAGATCGCAGTGCATCCTGATTTCCGGCGCAAAAAACGAGGAGGCGCGGCAACGATTAAAAGTCCTGGAGGAAACAACGGATGGATTTCAAATCGCCGAGGCGGATTTGAAATTGCGCGGACCGGGCGAGTTGCTGGGCCGGCAGCAGAGCGGTTTGCCCCCCTTCCGCTTCGGTAATCTGGTGGACGACCTCGATTTGATCCGGCAGGCGCGGGAATGGGTGGCGCGGAGTCTTTAACGCCGGTAGTGGGTCTGTTTGGTGGGGCGAGGCTGCTGACGAATCTTTTTTGGTAGGGATGGCGCGCCGCGCCGTCCGTGATGTCCGAATCGGTCGCCTCGGCGAGGCGACCCTACCTTTTCCTTTCGCTTGGTTTATTGGGGAATCAGTACTAAATTAACGGCATGAAAGCGCATCTTCTGGTTTTGGTTGTGGCAGCGGCCCTGTTGGCCGGTTGCGGCGACAAGAATTCAGGCAAAGCCGCGCCGTCCACCAATTCAACCGCCGGTTCCACCAACGGCAGCAGCATAAACTATCTGGGGACGCTGATGCAGGCGGACAAAAACATGACCAAGACGATTGACGTGTCGTATCTCAACCAGGCGATTCAGCAGTTCAACGTGCAGGAGGGGCATTTTCCCAAAGACCTCCAGGAACTCGTGCCGAACTACGTCGCCAAACTTCCCACGCCACCTTTCGGCTACAAACTGGATTATGACGCCAACAGCGGAACGGTGAAAGTGGTGCAGCAGTAATCCATAAAGACGCGGAACTGGTACCTTTACGTCCTAAGCGATAGACGCTTGAATCGGGTCACTTCATGGAACTGGTCTTCGAGATGCGCCTTGGGGTTTGGCAACAATTTGCCCAGTGGAACCTGTGCAGACTTTGCTGGAACGGATTGCAGGTTCATAAACAGCGCAATTTCTTGCTGGACAACGACTTCAGTCCAGCTTACAGTCTTTTTGTGAAAAAGGATAGACTGCAAGATACGCCGTCGATTATCTGTTAGGCATCATTACACATCACTTATTATGGACATTATTCTACATAGCATCACCAAGAGACCGGAGACCGGGGTATTCGATCTGTCCATCTCGTTTGGTGACGAACCGGCCAAGAATTACCGCGCATCTTATGAGGCCGTTAATTCCAAAACTAATTTCTGCAACCCAGGGCAGGAGCTTGCTCTGCGGCTGGACGATTTATCTCGTCGGCGTTATCACAATCCCGCCAAATATGGCGTCGAGTTGATGGAAATTATAGGGGCGTTTAGTCGAGGTGATTCTATCCCACAGTTGCCGGCGAAATTGGGCGCGACTTCTTTCTTTCCACATGTGCTGAACAAGCAAAACGCAAATGATGCCTCATGAGAAACTAAATTGAAATAGGGAAGTGTTTGTTTGCTCGGGAATTTATGTTTTCGACTACCAACGCTGATAACACAAAAAGGCCTACCGTGATATTTCAATTTTTCACGAGGCCAACGCTGGATCAGAATGTTGACCCGGAGGCGGGCTGCGACGTGAAAGTTGGCTTAAAGCCACAATCTCATGATCGGGGTCGTGCGCGTGCAAGACGCGACGCCACCAGTGAATCGGTCGTCGGTCGCAGAACCGAGCTCTTAAACGGGTTCGTACAGAACACCAGTGGCAGGCCGGTTTACAACTTCCCTTCCGGGCCGGGCTCATCCAATCACCTGCGACGCCAGAGTGCAAGCAAGTTTCTCCCGCGAAGCGGTTCACCAAGGGAGATTGCTGTGCTCTTAAGTCAGCTAGAAACGTGAAGTGTTGATATGCAAAGAGTTGTGAATTTCGAGCTGCTTTTGTCATTGCCCCAACCGAAGGTTGGTTGGTGTGCTAACATAAGGATAGGCTGCATAAATAAAGGGGGCAGTCCCGCATATTGCATTATTTCCTTTTCTCACAGCGAAAGGAATTTCAGCACCTGCACTTCCTTCTTGAACACGAGTTGAATCATGTTTCCGTTGAACTGCACGTCGAGCGGCGCGCGCAGTTGCTGGTAATCCCACAGGATTTCCCCGTTACTTGGACTAATCCGCCGGATTTTAATAAAGGATGGAGTGGGAGTTATCCCGGCGAGCGCCGCCATGCCCGAATCCGCCCCTTCGCCGGCATCATTGATGTAGTAGGTGTAGATGAATTTCCCCGACAGATAAGAGATAAAGCCGCCGGGTTTTGAACTCCACAATATCCTGCCGGTTTTGGGATCCACTTTCAGAAAGACGGCGTCCGTTTTCTGGTTGATGTCAATCTGCTTGGAATACTTGATGTTTTCCGGACTGGCGGTGGTGCTGTTCACATACATCATTCCCTTGTCATCAAAAAACAAACCCACAATGCCGACGGATGGCAAACGCCAGCCCGCGTTGCCCGTTGCCAGATCAAACGCGGTCAGCACCGCCTGGTCAAAAACGTAAAGCGTGTTGCCGCGCTCGACGCACGGTCCCTCGCCATACTGCGTGTTTTCCCTGCTGAACGCACTTGCCCAGCCCAGAGTGCCGGTCCCGGCGAGGACGCTGTAAGCCAGCGTAGCCTGCCACAGTTTCTTGTTGGTCTTGTCAAAAACGATGACCGTTTTTCCTGCCGTCAGCACGTTTACGGTTTTCAGGGGGAATAGCGCAGGCGGCCCGACGACTTCGCCGGTCCAATCCGCAGCTCCCGTCGAGTCCGGGCGGCGAATGGCGACTTGATAACGGCTTTCGTCCTCCTCCACCGTGCTGCCGCCGCGGTTGCGCTGCATTTCGTTGAGGATTTCGTTGGCGACGTCGGCCGTCCTGGTAACGTTCAAATTGCCGCTATCGAGCACGGATTTTTTGGGAGGGGCTTTCATGGCCTCGCGCGTGACGATCCGCGATTCGAGCAAACGCTCGGAAAATTGAACGTCCCCATACCTGCTGTGTATGAGCGAGTAGCGTTCGACTGACTGAAGGTGATTGGTTGATTGAGCTGCCAACGCGCCCCGCGGCGGCCGGGGGCGCGAATCATCCGGTTCATCGTTGGCTTCCTGCATTATGCGTTCCTGGTGCATGCTGCTGGCCAGCAACGCGGGCAGGGCAATTCGCGCAGGCAACGGCAAACTTTGCGCCTGCTCCGCGACTTTTCCCGGGTCCAGCGGCCTCCCCGCATTGGCCCCCGGCACCAACGGCAGACCGGCAGTCGGCGAACTGGCCGCGCCTCCGGCTAAAGCCGCCACCATCGCGCCGGGCGCATTGCGCGCCACTGCAACCGCGGATTTCCCCGGCGAGCCAATTTCTTCCGTGCGCGATTCGCCGGTGGCCAGATTGATGTGCGTGATGAGTTGTTGCCCGGCCTCACTTTCACCCATCATCAGCAGTTCGTCGCCTTGTGAAACTATTTGCCCAAAGCCGCCCGCGAGCGGGATTTCCTGCAACACCTTGCCGGTGTCCCAGTCATAATGCGTCAGCTTGTCCAGCGCGCTGACCCAGACGTTCGAGCCAGCCACCTGCAATTGAAATCCCCTTTCCAGCTCCCGCTCAATCAACTGGGTCATGTCCAAATGGCCTGACATGCTCGCCAGGGCGGCGACCGCGTCCGCGTCTGCACTTGCTTTGGCGACAGCGTCCTTGATCACTTGCGGGTCAATCATTTGACGCGACCAGATTTCCTTTTTGGAACTGATGTTGTAACGCGCCAGGGTATTGCCATGCAGGAACACAATCTGGTTTTTCCCGCAAAGCCTGGACTGGCCGGAAAGGGCGCTCTCGGTGAAGCGAACGGAAAAGACCGGGTGGGGGACCGAACCGAACCAGGCATACCAGAACCAAAACCCAAACAGCGCGACGACGACGGCGGCAATCGCGCCGGAAATTTTGCCGGTCTTCCGCCAGAATTGCGCCTCGACAACGGTTTTCTGCCCGGCATAGAGGGGAACCTTGATTTTTCTCGCTTCGGCCCTGGCCTTGCACAGCGGCGAGCAGATGTAGCCGAAAAGTTCCATGCACTTCGGGCAAATCGGTTTTTGGCAGACCACACAGCGATGCGTGCAAAGCTCGCCCCCGTGCTTGAGGCAGAACTGCGGCGCTTCGGAGACTGCGGCGGCTTCGCCGGTTTGACCGGCCGGTTCAGCCGCATGTGCAACGTGCAGCCGTGGCGCCGCGATGGAAGCCGGAACGGCGGGCGGCGGCCCGGCGGCAGGTGGCGGCATGGCAACCGGCGTCCCCAAGCCAAGCTCCTGCCGGATCAGTCCGTTGACGAAATCGGAGGAATCCAACCCGCAGGTTTGGCAGACAAACCGCACCGGGTTCTCCGCCATTTCCGGCGTAACGTCGAAGGCATATTTCGCGCCGCACGCGCACTGGATTTTCATGGAACGCCTAGGGTCTGGGATTCAATAGCACGACGCCCTGTGTAACCGCGAGCGAAAAGGAAACCTGCGGCGGGGTCATTTTCATGTTCCCGTCGCCGAAAAGAAAATTCCCGCCGTATTTGTGATGATTGTTGCCCGGCGGCTTGCCCGTGGTGGAAAATGCGTAATCACCGGCATTCTTCGGCTGGGTGTTCACCTGCCGGTCGGACATCAATGCCTGTTGCGCGTCGTTCAGATGCGCGCCCATGTAATAGGCATAGCTGATCCTTCGTTTGCGAAACGACTCCCCCTCCGGCAACGCCGAACCCCTCCCGCCCGGGCAGATGAAAATGGACGTGTCCACCGTGTAACGCGGCACCAGGACGTACAGCGCCTCTTCCGAAGTCCGCGCCTCGGCGGTTTCGGGCAATTTCCCGGCATAGTCATTGGCGTAAATTTGCATCGCCAGGTAAATTTTCGAAAGGTTTTGCTGGCAGGCCTTTTTTTCGGCGCGTTGCCGGTTGGCGGAACCGAATCCCCACATCATCGTCGTCATGATGAGCATCAACACCAGCGTGATGAGCAGCTCGACGAGCGAAAAGCCCGCTTGGGCCGGACATCGGGTATGACGAACTACTCGAAAGCCGTTCGCCTGCATGCGCCCGCTTTGCCCAAACGCCTTCATGTTCAACTTATAACTGAATCTTGCGCTCGTGGCAATGCAAAGTTGTCCCCTCCGACACGCCGGAAGGCCTGCGCCGGGCGAAAACATTTTTCGCTCGCCAAAACCGTGTTGCGCAGGCAAAGAGTGCGTTTCGGTTTTTGATTTCATGAACGAACAGATTGTCATTCTTGATTTTGGCTCGCAATACACGCAGGTCATTGCGCGCCGCATTCGCGAGTGCAACGTGTATTCGCAAATCCTGCGCTTCGACACACCCGCGAAGGAAATCGCCGCGCTGAAACCCAGGGGCATCATCCTGTCCGGCGGCCCATCCAGTGTTTATGCCCCCAAAGCGCCGCTGCCCGACAAAAAAATCTTTGAACTCGGCGCCCCCCTGCTTGGCATCTGCTACGGCGTGCAACTGTTCGCCCAGTTTCTCGGCGGCAAGGTCGAAAAGGGCCTCAAACGCGAATACGGCAAAGGGAGGCTGCGGGTGACCAATCGTCATTGCCGGCTGTTCGCGAATCTCCCGAAAACGCTGCAAGTCTGGAATTCGCACGGGGACAAACTTACCCGGCTGCCGCGCGGCTTCACTTCCGCCGCGGTCACGGATAATTCCGAATATGCCGCCATCGAAAATCGCGCGCGGAAATTTTTCGGCCTGCAATTCCATCCTGAAGTCGTCCACACCCCGCGCGGCCGGGAAATCATCGCCAATTTCGTCCACGGCATTTGCGGCTGCGGCAGAAATTGGACAATGCGGAATTACCTCGAGCAGGCCGTCGGTGAAATCCGCGCGCAGGTCGGCAAGGAGCGCGTCATCCTCGGCTTGAGCGGCGGCGTGGATTCGAGCGTGGCGGCGGCTTTGATCCACAAGGCCGTCGGGAGCCAGCTCACCTGTATTTTCGTCAACAACGGCCTGTTGCGCGGACGCGAAGCCAGGACGGTGCGGGAGGTTTTTGGCCGGCATTTTCACATTCAATTGCAATATGAGGATGCTTCAAAACTGTTTCTGAAACGGCTCAAAGGCGTGACGGACCCGGAACGCAAACGCAAAATCATCGGCCGGACGTTCATCAAAGTTTTTGATTCAGCGACCAAGCGCGCCGGCAAGGCAAAATTTCTCGCGCAAGGCACGCTATATCCGGATGTGATTGAGTCCGTGCCCATTGGCGGCAATCCCGCCGCGCTCATCAAAAGTCACCACAACGTCGGCGGTCTGCCAAAAAAAATGAAGCTTCAACTCGTCGAACCGCTGAAGCATTTGTTCAAGGATGAAGTGCGCCAGCTTGGGCTTGAACTCGGTTTGCCGAAGGAAATGGTCTTCCGCCAGCCTTTCCCCGGCCCCGGCCTCGCCGTGCGCATCCTGGGTGAAGTCACGCAAGGACGTCTGGAAATTCTGCGCAATGCGGATTTCATTGTGCTCCAGGAAATGAAGAACAGCGGCTGGTATTACAAAGTCTGGCAGAGCTTTGCCGTGTTGCTGCCCGTGCGCAGCGTGGGCGTGATGGGCGACGAACGCACTTATGACTACACGATTGCCATCCGCGCGGTCGAATCGCAGGACGGCATGACGGCGGACTGGGTGAGGTTGCCGTATGATTTGATGGAGAAACTCGCGGGCCGGATCATCAACGAAGTGAAGGGCGTGAATCGCTGCGTCTTCGACATCACCAGCAAGCCGCCGGGGACCATCGAGTGGGAGTAATTTGGCGTGATTTTTTGCTGGTTTTTGTCGCGATACACCACTAATCTGGTTGCGTTACCAAACCATTGCGGCTTATGGAAATCATCTTCAACTGCCCGAATTGCGAACAGGAACTGTCTGTGGACGGTGAAGGCGCCGGCTCGGAAATCAAATGCCCGACGTGCGGCGCGAAAATCACGATTCCGAACAAACCACCCGAAGCCGCGTCGGCGCCTCCGCCGGACGCCGGCTTGCATACCCACAATCCCATCGCCTCGTCCGCCGCCGCCAAAATCGAGATGCATCTCAAGGTGCCCGTGCGCGACAAGCCGAGCGAATCCCTGGTGAAAAAGGCGGTGCCCCTGGCAGTCGCCACCCGGACCGCGGACAAAAAAATCCGCACCCGTACGATTCGCCACTCGATGTGCCTCGAAGCCGGCCACGACAAGTTTGACGAACGGGTCACGGAATTTTTGAACGAGGTCGGCGAGTCCAATATTGTCGGTATTCACCCCGTCAACTACGAGCACCTTGACGCCAGCACGCAAAAGATATTGTTGGATTATGGCCTGGTGGTGGTTTATCGGGGGTAAATCCACTTGTGCGCGCCTTGACTTGCTGATTTGAGGTCGTTACTGTCGCCGCATGAACCGCCGGTTAGTTTTTTGGATTGTGCTTGTCGTGGGCGTGGCATTGCTCCCGTTCCGTTCGCCCGCGCCGCTGACTTATGTGCCGGGCGAGGGCTGGTATTACGAATCTTACGGCGCAAACGCGAAGTGGCAGCGCAGCCGCGCCAAGGATCAGTTGGAGGTGGCGGAAAAGGCTTTCAAAACCGCCGATTACACCATTGCGTTGCGGGCGGCGCATCGCGTCCTGCGCGTGTGGCCGCTGTCCGATTACGCGCCGCACGCCCAATATCTCATCGGGCGCTGCCTCGAAGCCACCGGCAAGGACGAGGCGGCCTTCAACGCCTACCAGAACATCATTCAAAAATACCCCAAGACCGCGGAATACGAGGAGGTACTGTGGCGGCAATACGAAATTTCCAACCGTTTTCTCCATGGCCAGTGGTTCAAGTTGTGGGGCTACATTCCGCTATATTCCTCGATGGATCAAACGGCAAAGATGTTTGGCAAAGTCGTGGACAACGGCCCTTACAGCGATGTGGCCCCGCACGCGCAATTGCGCATCGGTGCCGCGCGGGAAAAGCAGAAAGATTACGCCGAGGCGGTGAAGGCTTACGAAACCGCCGCCGACCGCTACCACGACCAGCCGGTGATCGCCGCCGATGCGCTCTATCGCCAAGGCATTGCGTATCAAAAACAGGCCGTCACGGCCGAATATGACCAAAGCACCGCCGGCCAGGCCATCGCGGCTTACACCGATTTCATCACGCTTTTCCCCGACGACAAGCGCGTGCCCCGGGTGCAAAGGGCCATCACCGCACTCAAGGCCGAACAGGTGCGCGGCAATTTTGAAATCGCGCAATTTTACGAGAAAAGCAGGAAATGGGCGGGCGCGGTGGTTTATTACAACGAAGTGCTGCAGCTCGATCCGAATTCGCGCTTCGCCGCGCAGGCGCGCCAGCGAATCGAGTCGCTCAAACCGCGCCTTCAGGCTCCGACGAGTTGAAATGCGCGCGCCTGGACTTTTTTTGACCTGCGCAACGGCAGTGCTGCTGACTGGTTGCGCCGGGTATCACCTCGGCCCGGTCAACGCCGATACTCGTGTTGCCGGTGAAAGATCCATTGAAGTCCTTCCCTTTAACAACCAGACATTGCAGCCGCGGCTCGGCGATGCCGTGACGCAGGCGCTGCGCGAACGGCTCCAGACCGATGGCACTTATCACCTCGCCACGCATGCCGGAGGTGACATTGTCGTCACCGGCGTCATCACGCGTTACAATCGCGAAGGCTTGAGTTATTTGAACACCGACATTGCCACTGTGGAAAATTACCGCGTCAGCGTCACCGCACACGTCACTGCGCGCGAACGCAGCACCGGCAAACTCCTGCTCGACAAGGACATGAATGGCTACACGCTCGTCCGGGTCGGCACGGATTTGGCCAGCGCCGAACGCCAGTCACTGCCATTGCTCGCAGAAGATTTGGCGCGGAATACCGTCGAATTGCTGACCGAAGGCGCGTGGTGAATTTTCTTGATTCCGCCGGAACCAGCGTTCATTCTTTCTCGTATTATTCGTACCAACAACCAATCAACAACCTTATGAAAAAGCATATCGTTAAACTTACCCTGAGTCTTTTCGCAACCGCGATCATTGCTGCGCCTTTGCTTTCTCGCGCGCAAGACAATGGCACCAACCCCCCGCAACGCCCGGTCAAACCGAGCCCGCCAAACCCAAGAAACACGAAGGCAATGTCTTTCGCGGTTTGGTCAGTGCCGTGGACACCAAGGCGATGACGCTGACGGTCGGCAAGCGCACCTTCGAGGTCACGTCCGGAACCAAAATCACCAAAAACGGCCAGCCCGCAATTCTGAGCGACATTGCCGTGGGCGACAAGGTCGGCGGCGCCTACAAGAAAACCGACGACGGCAAGCTCGTCGCCACAACGATCAATGACGGCAAGAAGCCGGGTGAAGAACCGAAGCCATAACCTGAACGCACAGCCATTTTCACGGCGGGCGGCAACGCCCGCCTTTTTTATCCCCGCTTCCACCAACTGGTCAGGCTCTTGGGCTTGGCCTGCGGCGCCTGGGATTGTTGCACCAGCAGTTCGCTGCGTGACTTCGTCAGTTCCATGATGAATTCGTCGTAGCTGAGAAAACGGTCGGCCGGACTTTTCGCCAGCGCGCGCACCAGCGCGTCGCTGGTGGACTGCGTGATTTCCGGAACGACGAGGTTCGGCGGCGTGAGCGCCGTCTGCACCTGGGCCACAACCACCTCCTCAATCGTCGGCGCGTCAAACGGCACATGGCCGGTCATGGCATGATACAGCGTCGCCCCGAGGCTGTACATGTCGGACAAAAAAGTTTCCGGCTCGCGCTTGATTTTTTCCGGCGCGACGTAATACGGCGTGCCCCAGGTCATATCATCGCCCTCCTGTTCCGCGTCGGTTTTGCGCGCGAGGCCGAAGTCAATCAGCTTTGGCTCATGGTCCGCGTTGAACAATATGTTGCCGGGCTTGATGTCGCGATGGAGCAAATCGTATTTGAGCGCCATGTCGAGCGCGGAGGCGATTTTGATGCCGATGTCGAGCACGTCCAACTCCGGCAGCGCGTGCAACTTTTCGATGCGCGCGTCCAGGCTGCCGCGGTCGGCAAGTTCCATGACGAGGTAACGCTGGTCCTCCGCCTCGTCAAACGTGTAAATGTGGACGATGTTCGTGTGATTGAGCCGGGCGCATGCACGCGCTTCGCGGTAAAAACTTTCCAGCGCCTTCGGGTCCTGTAGCAGGTCCTTCCTCATCAATTTCACCGCCACCAGCCGTTCCAGCGTCGTGTCCCAGGCGCGATACACCGTGCCCATGCCGCCCGCTCCAATTTTACTGCGCAGTTCGAATTGCCGCAGTTGCATCGGCATCATGATGGCGTGCCCGCACTTCTTGCACGGTTCGGTGGCCAGCGGCGGAAGGTCGCCCGGAATGAACACCTTCGCGTCACACCCCGGACACGTGACCATGCGTAATGGTGTGTCGCTCATGCTTGGTTCAATTTACCACCATCCACCCCGGCGACAAGTCTTGAGAAAGCCGGTTTTTTCAAGGCAAAAAACCTTTGACAAACGCAGGAAAATGGTGTTTCTTCCCGCCGGTAGAATATGAAAACCACGTTTGCGAAAACACTGAAGCACGCGCCAGTCGCCGGCTGTATGGCCATTTGGCAGCGTGATTCCCGTATTTGGGGCAGCGTGGGAGCGAAATTGTAATAACACCGACAAATTTCAGAAACCCGCGATTGCCCGTCAATCGCGGGTTTTCTGTTTGTTAAACCAAAACCAAAAAACGAAAGGCAAAACATGAACCAGAACCAAAAACTGGCCTTCGCCACGCAGGAGTGGCTTCGGCCACGCAGGCGGGTGCCGACCGAGTTCGACCCCGAAACGCGTTTCGAGCTGCGGCCCGCGCCGCCTGCTCCCTTCCGCGCATTTCAGGAAACGGAACTGGAGCGGCTTAAAAAGCGGCTCCTGGCGGCACAATTGGCGCACGCAACCGAACCGGAGTTGAACGCTCCATTGCGGCATGCAGCCAACGAGGCGGCGGCACTGGCATGGGTGACACTTTATCCCCTGTTGGTGTTTCCGGTGTTGTTCGAGGAAAAAACCCGGGCTGCCATCCATCAGGCCAGACGCCAGGCGCGCATCTACGCAGGCAGCCGTGAACTGCTCGCCGTATGAAACCGTCACACGATGGCAAAGCGGCGGGAGAATCGCGCCAGCTTGAAGTGGGGACACGGGCCTGCCGCGTCGAAGCGGTTAGTCCGCGAAGACGGGCGTGTGCGGGGAGCCGTTTGCACGGGCGAAAGAATTCTGACGCCCGCGCCAACGGCTTCTCGCCACGCTTTTTTTGCTTATGTAGGAGTCGAGGTGACGAGACTCAAATTCAATCGTGGTAAATCTCACTGAAGTCAGAGACTCCTCACGTCGTCTCCTACTTTTCCTGGATGCGTTGAATGCGCGCGCCGAGTTTCCGCAGTTTCACGTCCATGTGCTCGTAGCCGCGGTCGAGGTGATAAATCCGGTTCACCTGCGTCGTGCCCTTCGCCGCGAGGCCGGCAATCACCAGCGCCGCCGACGCACGCAGATCGCTTGCCATCACCGGCGCGCCGCTTAACGGCCGGCCGCCCTTCACAATCGCGCTTGGCCCTTCGATTTCAATGTCCGCCCCGAGCCGCGCCAGTTCGCTCACGTGCATGAAGCGCGACTCAAAAATCCGTTCCGTAATGATGCTGATGCCCGGCGTCAGCGTGAACAGCGCCGTCATTTGCGCCTGCACATCCGTCGGAAAACCGGAATACGGCAGCGTCGTCACGTCCGCCGATTTCAATTTCCCTTTCCGCCGAACCACCAGGTTTGCGCCGCGCTTTTCAACGTTTACGCCCGCCTCGCTCAATTTATCGATCACCGCGCGCAAATGGTCCGCCCGCGCGCCTTTCAGCGTGATTTCGCCGTTCGTCGCCGCGGCGGCAATCGTGTAGGTCGCCGCTTCAATCCGGTCGGGAATGACTTCGTGTTCCGCGCCGTGCAATTTTGCGACACCGGTGACGGTGATGGTCGGACTGCCCGCGCCGGAAATTTGCGCGCCCATTGCGCACAGAAAATTCGCCAAATCCACCACTTCCGGCTCGCACGCGGCGCTTTCGATGACCGTGACGCCGTCGGCCAGCGCCGCCGCCATCATCACGTTCGCCGTGCCGAGCACGGTCGAGCCGGCGCGCCCGCCCAGGAACATCGTCGCGCCGTTCAACTTCCTTGCCGTGGCGTCAATGTAGCCGCCTTCGATTTTTATGGTCGCGCCGAGCGCCGCAAAACCTTTCAAGTGCAGATTGATGGGCCGCGCGCCGATGATGCAGCCCCCGGGCAGCGACACGCGCGCCTGGCGCAGCCGTCCGAGCAGCGGCCCCATGATGCAAATCGAACCGCGCATTTTGCGGACGAGGTCGTAATCTCCGTAGCCGCGGATTTTTTGCGCGCGAACGGTCAGTGTCCCGCGCTCAAATTTCACCTGCGCGCCGAGCGATTCGAGAATCCGCGCCATAAATCGCGTGTCGCTCAGGTTCGGCACGCGGTGGATGACGCACGGCTCACCAGTGAGCAGGGTCGCCGCCATGATGGGCAGGGCGGCGTTTTTGCTGCCGCTGATGGTCACTTCACCGTGCAAGGGCACGCCGCCTTTGATCAAAAAACTTTCCATTTAATTGTTTTGGTAGGGACGCGCTGCTGCGCGTCCTTGATTTCATGGCGGCGCGGCAGCGCCGCCCTGACCGGAATTCAATCTCGCCGCACAATCAAAATTCTCGCGCGCTGACTGTAATCTTCCTTCACCGCTTCGACAATCCACTTTTCATTTTCAAAAATTCGCCGGATTGCCTCCGCCTGGCCGTCGCCGAATTCCAGCATGACTTTCCCGCCCGGTTTCAGAAACGCCGCCGCCTGCGACGCAATCAAGCGATAAAAATCCAGGCCGTCTCCGCCGCCATCCAGCGCGCCGCGTGGATCAAAGTCGCGCACCTCCGGCTGGAGCGTCGCGATCTCCGCAGACGGAATGTATGGCGGGTTGCTGATGATGAGGTCGAATCCCATTCTTCGGAGGGACAAGCTCTGCGAGTCCCCAATTTCCGTCGCGGCATTCGATTCAGGGACTCGTGTAACTCGTCCCTCCGACACCAACGCGGCAAACCCGTCGCTTTGCAAAAATTCAATCTGTTCCGTGACGTTGTGGCGCGCAGCATTCTCCTTCGCCAGCGCCAGCGCGTTCGTCGAAATGTCCGTCGCCGTGATTTTTGCCGCCGGACATTTCACGGCGAGCGCAATGGCGATGCAGCCGGTGCCGGTTCCCAAATCTAAAGCACTCCTCGATCGGCAGGGACGCGCTGCTGCGCGTCCGGGCCGACCGGCAGGTCGGCCCCACCATGAGAATTTTGGCCGGGTCGTTGAGAAACTGCCATGCCAGTTCGGCGAGCAATTCCGTTTCGGGACGTGGCACGAGCGCGTGGCGGTTCACGGCGATCTCCAGTCCGCAAAATGAAGTTGAACCGGTGATGTGCTGGAGCGGTTCACGCTGGCCGCGACGTCTGACGAGTTCGCGCAGCGCGTCCACTTCCGGCAGTGTGAGCGTGCGCTCGAAATTCAGATACAATTTCATGCGCGGCAGCTTGAGCAGATGCGCCAGCAGCAGCTCGGTTTGCAGGCGCGGCGATTCGACGCCTTTTTTGGCCAGAAAATCCGCGCTTTTCTGAATCGCTTCGAGAACCGTCACGCGACCAATCTAAATCCCCGGCGCGGAGTTCAAAGCCTAAAGTGCCGCAGGAGCGCGGACCGCCGAGTCCGCGTGTTCGTGCGACTTCACGATTCCGACCTGCTTCCCCGGTGCGGTCCAAGCGGACATGGCTGTCCGCGCCCCGTTCGCTTTCGGCAACTCGCCCTCAAATTGCGTCCTGCCACTTTTCAAATGCCTCCCCTCTGTTTGTGGCGTTGCAAACCTTGCCCGGCCGTCTTAGAATTTTTCATCGGCTGACGCGCATGGCGGAATACAAAGTTCAATTCGAGGTCTTTGAAGGGCCGCTCGATTTGCTCCTTTATCTCATCAAGAAGGAGGAAGTGGACATTTACGAAGTCAACCTCACCCGGCTTGCCACGCAGTTCATCGAATACATTGACCTCATGCGCGTGTTCGACCTCGAGGTGGCCGGCGAATTCCTCGTGATGGCCTCGACGCTCATGTACATCAAGAGCCGCGAACTGCTGCCCGCCGACCAGCAGGTCGCCGTCGAAGGCGAGGACGAAGGCGAAGACCCGCGCTGGGAACTCATCCGTCAGCTGGTCGAATACAAAAAATTCAAGGACGCCGCCGCGCAATTGCAGACGCTCGAAGCCCGTCAGGAAAACATTTTCCCGCGCCTGCCCGGCAAACTGGAATTGGAAAGCACCGCGCCGCTGCCGAAACCGGACGTTTCGATCTTCGATTTGCTCAACGCCGTCAATTCCGTCCTCAAACGTTTTGGCCAACGCGACCCCGGCGGCGCTATTTTCGAGGACAAATGGACGGTCAGCGAAAAAATCGAGTTCATCCTGCGCGTGATTGCCGAACGCGGCGGCGTGCGCTTCTCGGAATTGTTCGCGACCGCCGCGAGCCGCTCCGAAGTGGTCTGCACCTTTCTCGCGTTGCTCGAATTGATCCGTCTCAAACAGATTCTCTGCGCGCAGCCCGAAGCATTTGCCGAAATTGAAATCCGCGGCGTTCAAAACTCCGCGCCGCCCCCTGTAACGGTTGCGGCCGGCGCCGGATACCAATCCGCCGTCGAAATAGAGCTCGCTTTGCAAATTACATTGCGAAGATTGTTATTCGCAGCGCAACGGAGCTGGCTGTTTTTTAGCTTTGCAACTATGAGCATTACATCATGCCCTTCACCATAACGCATCAACTCGGAAGACTCCCGACTTTTCCCGAACTTCAAGCATTGGCCGGACAGCATGAGGTCCAAATCAACGGCAATGAACAGGCCGGAGGCTTCCATCATCCCGACCAGGAGCATCCCAAGGTAAAGGGGAATTACACATTTAAGCAGAACGGCGACATCCATGGCGATTTTACCGGCCACTTCATCGGGAAACTAACCGGGACATTCGTATTTACGAGTGGAAAAGCCGGGATTACCATCATCGAAAAGCCGTTCCTGCTTTCCGAGGCGGTTTTGAAATCAAAGCTGTCAGAGGGGCTGAAAGAGTTCTGCGCCAAATTTCCACCCAAAGCATAACCCATGGCAATCTCCAAACGCATTCCCACCGACGGCGGAACAAGTTTCGGTCATAATCCCTTTGACGCGCTGTCCAGCGATGGTCTCCCGCCCGGTCCTGAAAATTCGCCGACGGATTCTGCGCCACTATCGAAACCGGCGAAGAAAAATCGCGGGCGCGTGGACATCCTCCGGGTCAAGGCCGGGCGCGGCGGCAAGACGGTGACGGTGGTGAAAAACTTTGTCGGCATCGGTCTGCCGGAAAAAGAGCAACTGGCCAGGGCAATGCAACGTGCCTGCGGCACCGGCGGCACGGTGAAGAACGGCCAGATCGAGATTCAGGGCGACAAACGCGCGGAGGTTGCGCGCATCCTGACCGAGGCGAACTTTCACCCGGTGTTCGCAGGAGGGTGACGAAAAAAGGCTGAAGGCTGAAGGCTAAAACCTGGGCCTTGAACGCCAATTAAACTTTAGCCTTCAGCCTTCAGCCTTTAGCCTTTCTTCATGAGTACGACCGAAGTCAGGCCCTTGTTGGATTGGTTGCTGCGGAAGCATCCCGACACGCCGAAGAGCCGCGCCAAACAATGGATTCTGGCGGGACGGGTCAGCGTCAACGGCGTCATCATCCGCAAACCCCATCAAACCATCACGGACCCGGGCGATGCCCTGGAACTGCGCGATCGCCAGGCTACCACTCTGGCGTGCGGTTCCGGCTGGCAGATTCATCCGCGCGTTTCGTTGCTTTACCTGGATTCCGCCTTAGCCATCGTCAACAAGGGGCCCGGCCTCATCTCCGTGCCGGCGCCGAATTGCGATCTTTCCGCGCTCAGCATCCTCGCCGATTTCCTGGCGGGAAAACTGAAAGCCCGGAACCGCGGCGTCGCCGGAAAGTCATTGCCGCCCGCCTATCGCCGGCTTCAACCGTTGCCGGTTCATCGCCTTGACCAATATACCAGCGGCGTTTTTTGCATGGCCACGAACCCCGCCGCACGTCACCACCTCATCGAACAATTAAAGGCGCACTCTATGAAGCGGGAATATGTGGCGTTTGTGGAAGGACGTCCGGGCACACCCGCTGGCACCTGGCGGCAATGGTTGCAGTTGAGCCGGGACGAACTGCGTCAGCACGTGCTTTCCGAGACGCAGGCAAAAGGCTCCGGGGCTGAGGCCCAGCAAGCCATCACGCATTACGAAGTCATCGCGGAGTATCCGCTCGCCGGCGGCAAAGGCTTCGTTACCAAATTGCGACTACGGCTGGAGACTGGTCGAAAACATCAAATCCGCGTCCAGGCTGCCCACGCCGGACTCCCTTTGATCGGCGACCGCACGTATAACCCGGGCTATCGCGGACCGGAGCACGCCAACCCGCCCATTGATTTCCCGCGTCAAGCTTTGCACGCCGAAGTCCTCAGCCTCGAACACCCGGACCAGCCCGGCAAGCGCATGACCTGGACGGCAGAATTGCCCAAAGACCTTCGCCAGCTCGAGGCTGCCTTGCGTTCCGGCCTGTCTGGGAGCCAAGGTCTCAAAGCTGGCTGCCGGAATGAACATCGAGCACCCAACATCAAACGCTGAATATCGAATCAAACAGCAGTGGACAACAATGGACGCACCGGCATAACGACGAGTTTGAGTGGTTCTTTCATATTTTTCCAAGGATGACTGATTACACGCCGTGTTCTGACAAAGGCAAAAATATTTCAACGATTTATTACCCTGTTGCCGCTGACGCGCAACGGACCAACGGCGTTTTCACCGGCGATTCCGTCATCCAAAAGCATATCTTGTATTTACCCCCAAACGGCTTATGGTCGTATTCATGGATACGAGTGGGCCATCCGCGACGCCAGAACCTTTCGGGGCATCAACCGGGAGAATCCCGGCGCGGAGGGAACCCTGCGGGAAGCCGGGTAACCCGGGCCGCGTGACCGGTTTTCACGAATAGAATTTGCACCGACTTCACAAAAAGTTCCGAGATATTTGGCGATGAACAGACCGAAACAGAAGAACACGATGCGTGTGAAACCATTGGCCAATGGCCAGGTTTGGCACATGGCCGAATCGGACCTCCACGTAACGGACGTTGGCAGGCTCCTGGTTCAGTACAAGCTTTTCCGCGGAGACGCCAAAAAGACGGTCAAGGCGATGTCAACCATGCGGGTCGTGAAAAAGTTCCTGACACAGAACAAGGCGGTCCTGGTTCAAGGATAGCCCCACTTGTTTTCATCCTTCGACCAGCCGGGTCCCGGGACGGAAAATTTGGAGCTGCCGGATCGCTGAGATCGAAGGCTTTCAAACCATTTTTCTCCGCAGCCGTAAAGATTGACGTGGAGAAAAATAGATTTAGTTTTGTCCCTGTTTTCTGCATGAATTTAACCATTCAACCGCCGGTTTTGCTACTCCCCATGCCGGTTGGCGGTTTGCCGTGCCGGTCGGAAGATGTCAACGCCGCCGGAACCACGCCGCCGCCCATCCGGGTCATCGCAGCGGACTGGCAAACGGTGAAGGGACCGCCATTTCGAGGAAACCCTGCCCTTGCGCGAGAACGACGTTCTGCTGCTGACGCTGACGCCGCAATGATGCTACGCCTGAACCAATGCACGGAGCGCGGACAGCTTTGTCCGCGCGAATCACAACTTCGGAACCCGCGGACATGGCTGTCCGCGCTCCTGTTCCCATGAAACTCGGGCTCGGACTCTATCGCCACCAACTCAACGCGGAAAATTACCGCTTTGCCCGACAATGCGGCTGCACGCACCTCGTCATCCATCTGGTGGATTATTTTCGTTCCTCGCGCCTTCGCGGCGACGATGGCGCTTCGGCGTCGCAGGCGCGCAGCAACCAGCCCGGTGACCAGCCGGTGGGCGATGACTCCGGCTGGGGACTGGCGGGCGACCCGGACAAGCTCTGGACTTACGCAGAACTCGCCGCGATCAAGAAGGAAATCAACGCTGCCGGCCTGGAACTGGAGGCCATTGAAAACTTCGACCCGGCACATTGGCATGACGTGCTGCTGGACGGGCCGAAGAAGCCGCAACAACTCGAAAACCTGAAAACGATCATCCGCAATGTCGGCAAAGTGGGCATTCCCATTTTCGGTTACAACTTTTCCATCGCCGGCGTGGCCGGCCGCGTCAAAGGCCGGTTTGCGCGCGGCGAAGCCGAGGCCGTGGGCATGGAAGGTCCGGACAACAAACCGCTGCCCAACGGCATGGTGTGGAACATGGTTTATGACCGCAACGCTGCGCCGGGCGTGGTGCCGTCCGCAACGCCGGAACAACTCTGGCAACGGTTCAAGGACTTTCTTGACGCGCTGGTTCCCGTTGCCGAGGAGGCCGGTGTCACGCTGGCCGCGCATCCCGACGATCCGCCATTGCCCACCGTCCGCCAGCAACCGCGTCTGGTCCATCAATCGCAGCTTTACCAGAAGACTCATTGACCTCAAGCCGAGTCCGCGCAATGCGCTGGAGTTTTGTGTCGGCACAGTTGCCGAAATGATCCCACAGGGGCGGGACGATGTTTACGGCGCGGTGGAGACTTACAGCCGGCAGGGCAAACTGGCTTACGTGCACCTGCGCAACGTTCGCGGCCAGGTGCCGTTCTACAAGGAAACGTTCATTGACGAAGGCGACGTGGACATTTTGCGCGTCCTGCGGATTCTGAAGCGGAACAATTTCAACGGCGTCATCATTCCCGACCATGCGCCGCAAATGAGCTGCGCCGCGCCGTGGCACGCCGGCATGGCCTACGCGCTGGGCTATCTTCGCGCCGCTCTCCAAACCATCGAGAACGAATGACCCGAACGGTAGGGCGTGCCATCGGATAAACCACGAAATACACGAAACACACAAAAGTTTTAACACGGATTTCACGGATTTTCACGAATCGAAAACGGCAGTTGGTTTCTTGGATTTAATCCGTGTCAATTCGTGAAATCCGTGTCTCAATAACCATCGTCCGTGATGAAAACACCGTGCCGGAGGCGGTAGGGATTGTCAAACGAAGAGGAATTATTGAAAACTAAGGAAGCGGAATGATTTCCATTTTGAATTCTCGTTTCTGGGGCGCGGCTTGATAGAGGCGCACGGGAGAATCAAGTTTCTTTACAAGTTGGTGAATTAAATTTTTGTGCTCCATTTTCATCCAATGACCCAAAATTATTCCTGTCAAAGCTTGAGGTTCGAATAAATACAGTTTCCGCGAGCCTTCCATCTCAAGCATTCTCCACTCTTTTTCGTATGCCCAAAGATTGGATTTAGTTAACAGAGTTGCTTTCGCAAATTCCATTGCGTCTTGAGCCTTTTCAAAGTAATTGAATTTCGGATATACGGGAGGATAATCAACTGGAAATGCCGCCTCAAAAAAGTTCTGTTTTGTTGAAAACTCTAAACAGCAGCCCTGATGGCTATCAGCATAGTGAGACCACATAAGGATTTGCGCAGGATCGGCTGATAAACTGCAAATTCCCATTTCGCTTAAAGCAATCTTTCTTGTGGCATCGTCTAATAATTCGAGAATTTTTTCATCACGCACGGGGTCGCGCTTTTTTCGTTCGATTATCTCTTTAATTTGCGCAGGCGTTAAACCAGTGAGACCACTTGGCGACCTTCGGAAAAACTTTTCCCAAACTTCGTCAGTTCCCTCATACGAAAATCGAATCCGACAATCGAATGGATCGTTAAACTGGTCTGCGTGAGCAAAATAAATGGCATGATTAACTATTATCGAAATTGTTCGCTCGTCGAATTTGCGATACTTGTAAAGAAATGTTGGCGGATTCACTTTATTAGATCACCATTGGCGAACGCGGTAAAAGCGTTGGGAATTCGTAGCGGTAAGATCGGTTAGTGTTTGTGAACTTCCATTACCTGCAATTAAAGGCGAGGCAGTCCAAGCATTATCCATCAATGAATTTTTGAACTCCAGAGCATAAACCCGACCGTTCTGTGTCGGGAGTGATAAGCTGAAAATTCCATCGCCCCGAACAAGATTAGTCAATGACGGCTGTGTTGTTGTTGGCGTGTTGTTGACGAGCGCCATACTGTGTGCATCGCCAGCTGCAATTGCTACGACATTGCTTAAACCAACAGGAACGCTCGTTTCGCCATAAGTATTTATTCCCCACGCGACCACTGTTCCATCTGACCGCAAAGCTAAACTGTGGTATGCACCACAGGCAATTGCTACCACGTTGCTCAATCCGAAAGGAATACTTATATCGCCAGCATCATTTAATCCCCATCCGACGACAGTTCCATCAGCTTTCAGTGCAAGATTGTGGTCGTATCCGGCAGCGATTGCCACTACGTTGCTTAATCCCGCAGGAACATTGGTCTCGCCTTGCGCGTTATTTCCCCACGCAGCTATCGTTCCATCCGCACATAATGCGACACTGTGACCATAGCCACCCGCAACCATCACAACATTACTCAAACCAGCGGGAACATTTGTCTGGTCATAATTATTGTTGCCCCACGCTATCACAGTCCCATCGGCTCGCACGGCCAGACCGTGATCGTGCCCTGCCGCGATAGAAACTATGTTGCTCAATCCTGTCGGAATAGGCATTGCTGGCTCCGGCTCTTGTAAGTCGGGGCCGGGGCCAGAATAAGTTCCCGATACGGCCATAGTTCCATCTGAACGTAACGCAAGGCAAAATAGTCCTCCGCCTGCAACTGTCACTGCATTGGTCATTCCAGTGACGGAAAAACTTCCCCATGCAGTTACCGTTCCATTGGACAACGCCAAACTTGTAGCATCCTCACTGGAAATCACTGTTACATTGCTCAAACCGACAGGAACATTTGTTTGCCCTTCATAATCATATCCCCATGCAACAACCGTTCCATTCGCGCAAACAGAGTTTGGATTAAAAACGGTTAGCGCAACCACGACCAAACAAAAAAGTTTGGCGACTGAATTGTAGGCGTCAATTTTCACTTGCAAGCCAATTTGGACATTCAAACGCCATTTGCCGCAATCGTCCATCCCAAACTGAATACAGGAAAAGACCTGCGGCCATCCTCTCCCATCCGATGAGCGAGGGACACAGCCCCGTCGGGGTGCATATTTGGAAGATGTCGCTCCTGACGGAGCTGGATTCATTTTGCGTGCTCGTTTCTACAACGATGCCAGCCCTACGGGCTTGGGAAATTGCACGCGCCTTTTCCATCGTCGCTCCGCGACGCGACATCTTTCTTCACGTTCACCGGGGACGGTGTCCCCGGCTAATTTCCCAGGCCGCTCTGCGGCCACCGCACGATTTCTACCTTTGATTGCCAGCGTGATAACTTTCCGGCGGGCCGAGATAGCTGGGTTTGACGCCGCCGAGGTTCACCACCAGTTTTTCCAGCACCACGCCGGGGTCCACCATCCAGATTTTCAGGGTGTGATAGCCCGGCGCTGCAATGGAGTGCGTCGTGTGGCTGTAACGCGCATTGTCCTCGACGGATTTCTCCCAATCCCGGTTCCCGTTCTGGGCATTGTAATTCTGCGGAACGAGCGTGACCACTTGCGGAGGCTCATCGTCAAAGGACACGGCGTAGCGGAGTCCGCCGACCGGGAACGAAATTCAAGGTCGGGACCAACGATCGCGTCCACATCAACCGTTCCGGTGTCGAACAAATACATGCGGTATTCCAGGCATGGTGAATCTTTTCCTGGCGTCGGCGCTGGGCGCGTCCACCGGGCGCCTCGGCTCTCATGCCGGACAGGGTCCGGCCATAATCGTCAATCCGAACCCAGCGATTGGCGCCCGCGTCGGTTTCGCGAGTGTAATGTTCGGCTTCGATGGAAACATAACCTTCACCTTCCACGAAACCTCGCAGCGAATCCCGCGTCACCTCCGTCGGATTGAAAGCAGTTACTTTTACCGTGACGTTCGTGCCGGCCCCGGCGAGTGTCACCGTGCCGCTGGCCGTGCCCTTCGGAGCTTTGTTCCAATCCACGCTCACCCACAGGCGTTTGTCCTTTTCAAGCGCGCCCTTGCTTTCGCTGAGCACAATCCAAGGATCGCTGGCCGTGGCGGTGAATTCAAAGGACGTTTTCCCCTTGTTGAACACGTCAATGAAATGGCGCTGCCGGTTGAATACGTCGAACTTCGGCAGAATCGCATCGCCCGCGTCGCCCGGCCAGGCAGAGTCGGAACCTTCCACGGCGACACCCATCGCCGCCGCTTCCGGCACTTCAAGCCCGGTGAGTTTGATGGCGTCCAGGCTGTTTTGGGGCGGATCCCGCCAGGTGGTGTAACCAAGGTGCGTCTGGTCCATGAAGTGGTTCCATTTGCCGTGGGCAAACGTCTGGTTGAAATAATTCATCAAATTCGTGTCTGCCTGGAACAAGGCGCGGGTCTCCGCAGCCCAATCGTTAGCGCTGGCCCGGCCCTGTCGGGCATACAACGCATTTTTGCCCGCAGCGAGATACAATTCATTCACCAGCGCGCTGGCCTTGGTGGGGAACAACACCAGTTCGTAGAACGCGTCCCGCTTGTCTGCCGGCAACTTGCGGTAAATCTTCTCCGCCCGGGCGGTAATGTCGTTGAAGTCCGCCACTGCGTTTTCCGCTTCCTGGTAATTGACGAGGCTGTAAGTGTCGGGAGCGAGCAGCTCGGGTTTGCGCCGGCCGTTGTATTGCGTGTACCGGGTGATGATGTCGGCAATGTCTTCGGCGTATTTCGGCCCGAATTCCCGCGCCGCCCAAAGCCGGGTGAATTCGTCAAGGTTGTCATTGGTCCACCGGCTCGTGTCCCAGGCCAGGTCCATGAAATATTCGAGGGGAAACTCGTAACCCTTGAAGTGGCCGACATTCACGATCCAGATCCGGTCGGCGCCGTATTGCTTCGCCAGCGACATCTGATCCTGGATTTTGGAAATCGGATTGGCGTTGATCCACTGGTAGCTCCGCGGGCCGCCGTGATAATCAAAGTGATAATAAACTCCAGCGCCACCGCTGCGTTTGCGCTCTTCGGCGGTCGGCAGGCGGCGGAGGTTGCCCCAGTTGTCGTCGCACCACAGCAGCGTCACATCGTCCGGCACGCGCATGCCGGCGTTGTAGAAATCCTGCACTTCCTTGTAGAGGCACCAGACCTGCGGCACCTGGGTGACGTCGGGATTCATTTCCTCGGCGATGATTTTTCGCTGCACGCCCACGATCTTTTCCAGCAACGCCTGGTTCGCCTCGGGGCCGCCGGGAGCCATCGGTGTGTCATTCGCCCCGCGCAGGCCGATGGTAATGAGGCTCTCGTAATTCCGGTTGCGCCGGATGCCTTCGCGCCAGAAATTTTCGAGGACGTCCGGGTCTTTGGCGTAGTTCCACGTTCCCAGTGTTTTCAAATAACGCCGGTCCCATTCCTTTTGTGCCCGCAGCATCGGCTCCTGGTGCGAGGTGCCCATGACGATGCCGTATTCATCCGCCAGTTTGGGATTCAACGGATCGTCCTCATTGAAGGCGTTGTTCCACATGGCCGGCCAGAGATAGTTGCCCTTCAAGCGCAAAATCAGCTCGAACAACTTCGTGTAAAACTGGTGGTTGTAATTGGCCACACCCGGGGGAATGGGAGGATTCGTGCCGGGCGGAACCATGCCGAATTTATTGGTGATCCAATTGCTCAAATCGGGCGCTTCGTCGTTCAGGAAGATGCCGCGGTATTTGACCGACGGCGGTCCCTGCACGTATTTGCCCGGTTTCACAAACAGCTCGTTTTTGTGTTCGGGCGTCACGTCAGCCCACCAATACCACGGGGAAACGCCCATCGCCTCGGACAAATCATAGATGCCGTAAATGGTTCCCCGCTTGTCGCTGCCGGCGATGACCAGGGCGCTGGCGACGCCGGGCAACGGTTCCGGCACGACCTGGATGAAAAACGATTCCCATTTGCCGGCGATAGGCGAGGCATCAATTTTCCCTTCGCGTATCAATTGGTCAATCATCGCGCTTCGGCCAATCGTGCCGACGATGATCAGATTGGTCCCCGGACTTTCTCCTTTCGTGCGTCATTGCCGGCGTCAGGCCCGTGACCCGTGCGACATCCGCCTGCAGATCGCCTGCCGCGCGAATGACCCCGGCCCAATCGTTCGCATCCACATAAACGGCCGCAACGGTTTTTCCCTGAACGATGGGAAAATCACCCTGATGCGGATCGTTCTCGATGTATTGAACCTGGCCAAGAGTAAAACCGTTGGGGACAAAAATAAAAAGGACCAAGCCAACCAGTGGGAGGATTCGGTTCAATTTCATCGCTCTCAAAGGATTTTAATCGCGGCTTCGATGATTTACGATGCCAAAGTGCCGGTCCAAGTTTGAAGGCTGCTCGCGGTCGCTTGAAAAATCGGCGTGCCTGTCTCATCACAATCTGACAGGCTTACTGACAGTCCAGTCAATCGTTATGAAAATAAAAATTGTCCGCCTGTTTCCGGTAACGCTGCTCGCGTGGTTTATTACTGTTGGGATTCAAGCCGTTGAGTTGCCGATCACGCCCGGCCCGTTTCAGCCCACGATGGAATCGCTGACCAATTATTCGTGTCCCGAATGGTTTCGCGACGCGAAGTTTGGCATTTGGGCGCATTGGGGGCCTCAGGCCGTGCCCATGGAGGGCGACTGGTATGCGCGCAAAATGTATCAGCAAGGTTCACCCGATTACCAGGATCACCTGGCGCGCTATGGCCATCCGTCCACGAATGGCTGGAAGGACATCATTCCGCTCTGGAAAGCCGAGAAGTGGGAGCCCGAAAAATTGATGGCGCTCTACAAGAAAGCCGGCGCGAGATACTTTGTCAGCATGGGCACCCACCATGACGATTTTTTCCTGTGGAATTCCCGGCTGCATAAATGGAATGCCGTAAATTACGGACCGCACCGCGACGTGGTGGGCGTCTGGCAGAAGGCTGCGAAGAAGCAAGGTTTGCCGTTTGGCGTTTCCGAACATCTCGGCGCGAGTTTCAACTGGTTTCAGGACAGCCACAAATCCGACCGCACTGGTCCGTTGGCCGGCGTGCCGTATGACGGGGCCAACTCAAATTACTGGGATCTCTACCATTTCCCCGCCGAACCCGGTGACACCGGTTGGTACAGCAAGAATCCCCGCTGGCAGCAGCAATGGTTCAACGAAATCAAGGAACTGGTGGACAATTATCATCCTGACCTGCTGTACAGCGACGGCGGCGTGCCGTTTGGCAA
Source organism: uncultured Verrucomicrobiae bacterium (assembly GCA_963754775.1). Taxonomy (GTDB): domain Bacteria; phylum Verrucomicrobiota; class Verrucomicrobiia; order Limisphaerales; family UBA11358; genus UBA11358. Next base: position 87,336 of record CAVWHM010000029.1, on the reverse strand, counting down.
TGAAGTGGGTTTGAGCCTGATTGCCAATTTATACAACGACAGCATCGAACACAATCACGGCAAACTGACGGCTGTTTACACTTGCAAACAATCTTCCGGCGGCCGCTGGGTTCAGGACTTTGAACGCGGTGTCAGTGGCGGCATCAATCCGCGTCCGTGGCAGACGGACACTTCCATTGGCGACTGGTTTTACAACCGCCACTGGAAATATCAGCCGTTGAGCTGGACCGTTCACATGCTGGTGGACATCGTCAGCAAGAACGGAAATCTCCTGCTCAACGTTGTGCTGCGCCCGGATGGTTCGCTGGACCCGGAAGTGGAAACCATGCTGCACCAGTTGGCCGACTGGACGGCGATAAATGGCGAGGCGATTTACGGCACGCGCCCGTGGCTGGTTTATGGGGAAGGCCCGACGCAAGCGAAGGGCGGCGCGTTCAAGGAAAATTTCCAATACACCGCCAAGTGACATTCGTTTCACCACGAAAGGCAAAACTCTTTACGCCATTGCGCTGGGCTGGCCGGACGACGGTAAACTGACCATCAAATCCCTCGCCAGGACCAGCGACGCGGGCATGAATAAAATCAAACGCGTGGAGCTTCTGGGATACAAGGGCAAACTGCAATTCGAGCAAACCACCGAGGGCTTGGTTGTGACCTTGCCGGCGGCCAAATTGAGTGACTTGACCTGTTCGTTGAAAATTACCGGCAGCAGATTGAAGCCGGTGACTCCGCCAGTGACGGCCTTGGCGACCGCATCCTTGCTGCATCAGGCTGCCGATACACAATAGGAACATCGGCATCCGGAACGGATGATTATGGCGGAGACCAGATGCGAAACTCACCGCTGCAATGCAACAGGCCCAGCAAATACAGCAATCCGTCGTAGTAACGATGCTGCCCTGACGGGACTTCGGCATGCCATAGCGCCTCCACGAATTGTTGGGCGCGCGGGTTCGTGGCCGCAAGGCTGGCCACGGCATTCATGGCGATCAATCCCGTGGAGTGTTCGCTCTGGAGTTGATTGCCGTCGAGTGTGAATTGGTTCCCATAAGTGGACAAACCCCTGGACTCGAAAAACGCCTGCAGCCGATCGCTCAACTGTTTTTCGCGCGTATCCTTCGCCCACCAGGACCAATCCACCGACCAGTTCATCGCCGTGCGCCAGGCATCAAATCGAAAATCAGCCGTATTCGTATTCCAGGAACCGGCATGCGGGGTGCCGTCGAAATTCGCGTAATCCGGGGCCAAGGCGGTTGCCGGATGGGTTGCGTGCGGGAAGAAATCGCGGCTGGCGCTGGCCGCTTCCAGCCAGAAGCTGTGATCCGGCACCGGCCCCCAGCGTGCCCACAGTTCATAAAACGCAGGCAAATGATAGGAGGGATCGGTGAACTGCGGACGTTCAGAGCTGGGCGAGAACAGGACCATTTTGTGTTCGGCATCAAACAGCGGCCCGGCGGTCACCGGACGCAAACTGTTTGTGCCCGCGGAAGGACATTAAAACCGGGCCGGTGATGAGCGCGCGATGCCGCAGGTTGATCAGCAACCGGTCGGCCTCGGCCTTGTAATTGTAAATTCCCGTGCCGCTGCCCCAGCGGTTCGCGGCAAAGTAAAGCGCCATGACATAATAGGACTCGCCGTCGGGCGCCACGAATTCACTCATGACCGTGCCGTTCGTCCGCGCCTGCCACGAAAAAAAACCGTACGACGGATGCGCCGGCGAGTCATGATACAGGTACGTCTTTGACCAGTTCCAAATCGCGTCGAACTCGGCCTTTTTGTCCAGTTGCACCGCGATCATCATCCCGTAGGACATGCCTTCGGTCCGCACGTCGTGGTGGGCGATGTCAGTGATGTACGCCAGCGGGCCATTTGCGTTCGTCCCCGCCGGATAATAAACCGCCCGGGTATTGGGGTCGCCGTGAAACAATTGCTGGAAGGCGGCGTCAATTTTCGCCTTCACTTCCGCTGGGGAATGCCCGGCCTCAACAAACAGATTCCGATACTGGCCGGTAGCGTAAGCGCCTGGACCGTCAACCCCATCCTTTGCGTCAATGACCTTTTGCCCCTTCCGCAAGTCCGGCCCGGTGGGCGGGGCGTAAGCATACCGGACGACCTCTGAACCTCGGGATGAAGCGGCAGGATGTTCCGGTGGCAGGCCCGCCGGTGTCTGGGCGGACAGCATGCCGCCGCAAAGCATAATGAACGAGGTGCTAACAAATCTCATGGCGGGTGGCAATTTATATTCCGGCTCCCGTCAATACAAACGCCAAAAACAAAACAGCCGCTGCCTTGAAACGGGCAACGGCTGTCAACTCTGACTGCGTTATGAAACAACCGGTTACTTGCGACGACGAATCACACCCAGTGCCATCAGGGCGCCACCTAGCAGCGCCAGCGAAGTGGGTTCGGGAACCGGGGTGACTGTGACAGCCAAGCCAAAATCACGAATAGCGCCATTGATGGCGCCCATGTTGCCGTTGCTAAACTGGTTCATCCTATAAGCTTGACCGGTGACCGTCTGCACACCATCGCGTGCCCAGTACGACGCGGTTGAAGTCGTCGGATCAATTTGAAGCACATAGAGTTCGCCAGCGTTCAGGGTGATATTTGCATCCGCACCTGAGAAAGTTAATTCTGCAACGTTTTGTGCCCCCGCAGCATGGGCATTATAGGTAAATGAGTCGCCTGCTGCAAGCAAATCGGTTAGACTACCCGGAGTATAGGTAGATGATGTTGACGGATATCCAGAGACCGGATAAGCCCCCAGATCATAAAGTTCAACGTCGTAAGTCTGCACACCTCCCGCCAAAACCAATTGGATATTCTGCAATGTGCCGGATGAACTGAGCTCAAAAGACTGGGCCAACGCACCATAACCGCCTGCACCATTGGCCGGTGAACCGCCGTTAGCGAAATTACCTTCCGATGTAGTAAAAACATTGGCTAAACCTGTCTGGAATGTTGGTGTCCCAAGCCAACTGGTTCCCAAGCCGTCATTTTCCGATACTTGCGCTTGAACTGACGTGGCCAGTGCCAGCGCCGACAATATCGCAAGGGTTTTGATATGACTTTTCATACTGTTTTTTTTGCAAGATTCAGTTTCCAAGTTTACTGGCACGACTATCTTATCATGACGGTCTTTTTTGTGGAATGGACGATTCTATTATTTTTCAATGATTTAAATGGATAATTCTCCACTGACAAAGAGACCTTTCGCCTTGTGAACATTGGTGAATTTGATGGGTTGGCAGGGTCATGGCCCGATCTGGATGCGATAGAATGGTAACAGGTGATTCGTTACCTGGCGTAACACAGGTTTTCTTTGATGGAATGGACAGTCCTGTCATTTTGGTTTTTATTTGCGGGCAAAGGGGCGGAGGTCATCGGATTCAAGCCCGTTTCCCGCGATTGTTTCTGCAACATCCTGTATTCGCTGGGAGGGACGTGATTCACCAGCTTGAACACGCGGGAAAAGTAAAAGGGATCGTCGTAACCCAGCGCCGCGGCAACTTCCTTCACGCTGGCCGAAGTGGCGCCCAGCAACTGACGGGCATGTTGCATGCGCAGGTGCGTAAAGTAATCCATCGGCGCGCAACCGGTCCGGCGCTTGAACAATGCGAAGAAGTGTGATGGAGAAACATTGGCCAGCGCGGCCAGTTTTGCCACCGGCAACGGCTGGTCGAGGTGCTCCCGCATGTAGGCGATGCTTTGTTCGATTCTCCGCGCGCTTTCCGACCCGGTATTTTCCGGGGAGGCTTCACCGTCGCCATTGCCGCACGCGGGGTGTTTTGCTAGCTCGATCGCCATATCCGGGATGACCGCCCGTGAATCTTCGTTGCCGTTCCTTTGCACCGTTTGCGTCTTGCCGGTTGAAGCTGTTGCCGGCCGAATTAGTTCGGTGGACGAACAAAATCGGCAGTCTGGAACACTTTTGTTTTTGAGCTGATTCATGCGATGGACGGTGCGCTAAAATGTTTCTGGAGAATCAAGGCAATCGTGCCCCACAGCCGGGGTTGTGCTTCCGAATTGGTGGGCAGGATGCGGGTTGCCGCGTGCGTAAACGACCGGTGTTGGACAACCTCGTTTACGATCGGCCCCACGCGATCCCAGGCACGGGTCACTTCTCCCACCACCACCAGAACATCCGGAGCCAGCCCCGAGACCAGCATGGCAATGCCCATCCCCAGATAATGCGCCATTTGATCCAACGCTTTGCAGGCCTTGACATCGCCTTGCTCGGCCAGTCGCAAAATTTCGCCGAAAAGCACCATCGCGGTCGCACTGTGGGAGCCGTCACTTTTGCGGTCGGAAGTGGATTCGATATAATACCTGACGGCGGCAGAATTGGACGCCAGCGTTTCCCAACACCCGCGGTTGCCGCACCGGCATTGGGGACCATCCGCCACCAGCGCCACATGCCCAAATTCTCCTGAAACACCGGTCGAGCCGCGTATCAATTGCCCGTTCAGAATCATGCCTATCCCGATACCCTCGGAGACCGTAACTGCAACCAGGTTGTGGACTCCCTCGCCGTGCCGGCCGGACCACAGCTCTGCCAGGGCGCAGGCGTTCGCAGCATTCTCAAGCTCCACGGGAAGTCCGGTGGCCCGTTCGAGCGGCGTCTTCAAATCCAGCTCGCTCCAGCCCAGGTTCGGGGCAAAAATCATCCGCTGCGACGAAATATCAATGCGGCCCGGCAAGCTGACCCCGATGCCTTCGTACGAGTTTTTCGGATATGCCCGGATCAGATCCAAAATCCGGTGACTCAAGCGGGCGATGAACTCGTCCGGGTCTTTGGCCGTGGACATGGACTCCTGGGCTAAAAACCGCCTGTCCATGCTGGCTACGGCCAGGTTGGTCACGGCCGGTTGAATGTCCACTCCAATGACCCCGCACCGCTCGGCATTCAGATGGAGAAAAGTCGGTTTGCGTCCGCGCGGCAAATCCCCAACCGCCCCCTCCTTCAACCAGTGTTCCGAGATCAGCCGCTCGGTGATGGCCGACACGGTGCTGCGTTGCAATCCCGAGTAACGTGTCAAATCCGCCCGCGAAACCGGCTGATGCTTGCGCACCAAATTCAACATGATGCGACTGTTGATGTCGCGAACCGTTTCATTAGTTGCCACCTGAAAGTTGTTCAGATCAATCTTGCGCATAACACGCCTTCAAGGTATCAGTCAACAGGATTAGTTCGGTGTCCGAATTATATCCAACAAGCAGGGGTCTGTCCAGTGGAAATTTCAATTTTTTTAAAAGACAGAAGCTTTTGTGGATGAATGGGTTCAGGGTCGAGGTCCGGCTCGATTTCTCAATTATAGGTGACTGCCGGTTTTGATTATCGCGTTAAAAGCGGGCTTGGGCTGACAGTCACGATTGAACAGGAGCGGATACGCGGTGCGGCCTTTGACCGGCCAGTCATTCCGCCAGGAATCAGCATCCGTCACGCCCCAGAAGGTGACGCGGGTGACGACGCCGCGATTGGCCACAAAGACCTTGAACAAGTCCGCGTAACGGTTCGCCAGGTTCTGTTGCACTGAGGCCGGCAGACCGTTCGTGTAGGGATTCAATTCGGCCCGCAACGCAAAGTTCATCGAAACTTCCGCAGCTTGCGAGCGCGTGGCCGGCGGCAGCACGTCCATGTCCAGTTCGGTGACCATGACCTTTACGCCGAGTTTTGAAAACGCCTTGATGGTTTCATCCAGTTGATTGGTTGTCGGCCAGGTCAAATTGTAATGTCCCTGCAAACCGACTCCGGCAATGGGAATGCCCGCGGCTTGAAGTTTCTTGACCAGGGCAATCGCGCCTTCGCGTTTGGACGCATTTTCGAGCGAATAATCGTTGTAATACAATTGCACGTTCGGGTCGGCCTCCTTCGCGAATTGATAGGCTTTGAGGAGGTAATCGTCGCCGATGATTTTTTCCCACGGCGACTGGCGCAACGTGCCGTCCTCATTCAATGCCTCGTTCACCACGTCCCAGCCGCCGACCTTGCCCTTGTAACGTCCGACGACGGTAAGGATGTGATTGTGCATCCGTTCCAACAAGGCGTCACGACTGATCGGATTTCCTTTGTCATCCTGAAAAACCCATTTCGGCGTCTGTTGATGCCAGATCAAATTGTGGCCGATGATGAACATGTTGTTTTTCAGACCAAACTCGACGTAACTGTCCGCCGGCCCAAAATTGTAGCGGTCCAGTCCAGGATGGACGGATTCCCATTTCAAAACATTTTCCGGACTGATGGAATTGAACTGTGCCCTGGCGAGCGCCGCCTCCCTGGCGTTCGATCCAGTGAACTGGGATTCGTTGAGCGCCACGCCGACCAGAAAGTCATCTTTGAAAGCTTCTTTCAAGGTGGTTTGGGCGTGAACACTGGCCGACGCCATGAGGACACCGATGGTAACCAGGGATATTGATATGAGATTTTTTTTCATAAGGCTTCAGATGCTGGCTGGATTTTCGGCTGCGAATTTCCTCCGGCGCTCGGCGAGTTCATCGGCCATCTGGATGGTCAGGCGTTTATTAAGGGGATAGCAGATCAATAATATTGCGCAGATGGCGAAAATGATGCCAACCACGATGCCACTGCACGCGCGATAACCAGCTATGGCGTGGGGCGCATCCGGCAACTTGGTATCGTAACCAAATAGCATATTTCATGATCCAGAGGAATGAGGCCGAGCCAAGGGCCAAACCGGATTTCAATCCAAAACCAATCGTCGCAAATACCATGCCGGTGAAGCGTCGGCCCGTTTTCCATTCGGAGTAATCAGCCACGTCGGCGTAGATGGCCCAGATCAATGGAATCGTAGGGGCATAACAAACCGAGCCGATAAAGGTCAGGGCAATCATGCTGTCAGCATCGGTGGGTTTAAGCGTATAGAACGCCAAGGCACAGAGCGTTGACAGCGTGAAGCCAGTTACGGCAACGGCCTTCTTTCCAAATTTCCTGGCTAATGGTGGAGAGAGAAAGATGACAATGATGGTGGTAGCGGTGCCGAGCATATTGGTAATGCTGTAAAATACATCAGCGACATTTGAGTTCGCCAAATCAGACCGGTCGCCGTGAACGATGTAACCAAGCAATTCCAAAATGCCGTGGGCTGCCGGAGCGCCCGCCGGCAGGACGAGGCCGAGTTTCTGCACCCAATCATACATTGCCGCCTTGTCAACGTAATGATGGTAATAATTGTAAAGCGCACCACCGCGGAAGGAAAGCATGCAGAAATGGAAGAGCGTCATAAAAAACATGATCTTCCATGGATTATTTTTGAGCAGGTTGGCGAAATCCTGTTTGGGCGACGATTTTTCCTTGTTGATGGGCTTGATCCGTTCCCTGGTGGTGGTGAAAGTGATGATAAACAGGACGAGACACAGGATGGCCCAAAGGGCCATAGTCATCTGCCAACCATGTTGCTTGTCGGCAATGCCAACCAGTCCTCCTCCGTTTTGATGCGCGTGGCTGGCGGCGAATTTGGCGACCAACGGCAGTGTAAAGCCGCCCACGATGAATTGCGCCGCGTTCACCGCCATGAAACGGAAAGCATTCAATTTGGCGCGTTCCACGACGTCGCCGGTCATGACGCCGCCCAGCGCCGCGTAGGGCATGTTGTTCATCGAATAGATCGACATCAGCATCGTATTGGTGACCGCGGCGTACGCGATCATGGCATGCATGCTCCAGCCCTGGGGCGTGGTATAGGCCAGAATCATAATGACGCACCACGGCAGCGCGGTGAACAAAACCCACGGACGGAACTTGCCCCAGCGCGTGTTGGTGCGATCAGCGAGGATGCCCACAATCGGATCAGCGACCGCGTCCCACAAACGCGGCCACAGGAGAATCGCCGCCGCCGCGCTGGCGCTCAGCCCGAACACGTCCGTGTAAAAATTCGTCTGGAAAAGAATCATCGTCATGAAGACGAAATTTGCGGCGGAGTCGGCGGCGCTGTACCCCGCTTTTTCGAAAAACGAAAGCTTCTGTTGGAAATGTTGTTCGGCCATAACTTTGGGGGTTGGGTTTATTGCGTCACCGTCAAAACCACCTTCTGCAAATCAACGTCGCGCGAGGAAGAGCCGACCATGATTTCGAATTCGCCGGGTTCGACGACATATTTCATGTTGACGTTGTAAAACGCGAGCAATTCCGGCGTGATGTCAAGCGCCACAGTTTTTGTTTCGCCGGGTTGCAGGGAGATTTTCTGAAAGCCCTTCAATTCCTTGACGGGCCGTGTCACCGAGCTGACCAGATCGCGGATATACATTTGCACAACCTCCGCTCCCGCGCGTTTCCCTCTGTTGGTCACATCAACGAGGACCTGCGTCGAGTCTTTCAAGCCGACTTTCTCTTTCTTCAACCGGACGTTCTTGAAAGCGAAAGTCGTGTAACTCAATCCGAAACCGAAGGAATAAAGCGGCGTGACGTCGTCGAACAAATAACCGCGGCGGGCGGAGGGTTTGTAGTTGTAGAACGCCGGTAGGTGCCCGGCGGAACGGGGAATGGTGATGGGCAGTTTTCCACCCGGATTGTAATCGCCGAACAAAACATCGGCGACGGCACGGCCGGTTTCCTGACCGAGGTACCAGCATTCAAAAATCGCCGGGACGTTCTGACTGAGATAATTGATGGAAAGCGGGCTCCCGTTAAACAGAAAAACGATGACTGGCCTGCCGGTCGCAAGCATGGCTTTCACGAGTTCATCCTGGCGCCCGATCAAGTCCAGGCTCGTCCGGTCGCCCATGTGTTTCAGGCTCCACGCTTCGCGCGACGTTTGTTCGTTGCCCCCAATCGCGAGTACAATCACGTCAGCCTGCTTTGCGACTTCGACCGCTTCGGCGATTTGTTTGCGATCTTCTTCCGGGTTGCTCGCGACAACCTCGTCCTGGTTCCATGAACCGCCGATCGTGATTTTACAACCCTCGCGGTAACGCACCTTCACGCCGCTGCCGCGAACCTTGGCCTTGATGCCATCGAGCACGGTAACGGTGTGCTTCGGCACGCCGGAATAACCGCCGAGCAGACAACGGTTCGCGTTCGGCCCGACGACGGCGATGGACTTGATTTCTTTCAGATTGAGTGGCACAAGGTCATTTTCATTTTTCAACAACGTGATGACTTCGCGCGCGCCCTCCAATGCGATTTTGCGATTCGCGTTGCAACCGACAATTTTTTCGGCCTCCCCCGGATTTACATACGGATCGTCGAACAATCCCATCCTGAATTTCCAATAAAGCATCGGTCCGACAAGTTCATCCAGTTGCGATTCCTTGAGAATTTTCTTGCGGACGAGTTCGACGAGATGCAAATAACAATCCGGTTCGGGGAACTCGATGTTGACGCCGGCCTTCACCGACAATGCGCACGCTTCTTTTTTATCCTTTGCGACGAAATGGCCGTGCGTTTCGGGACGATAATTCAATTCCCAAATCGAATAGTAATCCGAGACGACAAACCCCGTGAAGCCCCATTCCTTGCGAAGCACGTCGCGCAACAGCCATTGGTTCGCGTGCGACGGCACGCCGTCAATTTCGTTATAACTGGCCATCACACTGATCGCGCCCGCTTTTTGAATCGCTTCCTTGAACGTGAAAAGAAAAGTCTCGCGCAAGACGCGCTCCGAAACATTCACCGGCGCACAATTCATCCCCGATTCCGGCTGGCCGTGCGCGGCAAAATGTTTCAGCGTGGCGATGACGCGTTTTTTATCTTTGAACGAAGCATCACCTTGAAATCCACGCACGGCGGCGCGGCCGAGCCGCGCGTTCAAAAACGGATCTTCGCCATAGGTTTCCTCGACGCGTCCCCAACGCGGGTCGCGCGCCACGTCCACAACGGGTGTGAGCGCCTGATGCGCGCCGCGGGCGCGCGTCTCCCCGGCAGTCATGGCGTAAAGTGATTCGATCAAACCGGGATTGAACGTCGCTCCGAGTCCGATGGGCTGCGGGAAGCTCGTCGCTCCAATCGCGGCATGGCCGTGCAGGCATTCCTCGTGAAACATCACCGGGATGCCGAGGCGGCTGTTCTCGATGAAAAATTTCTGGATGGCGTTGGTCAACTCGGCCATCGCGCGCGCGTTTTTGCCTTTGCCCGCGTCGCTTGGCCGGCCCACTTGACCAAGGCCGTGGCCGGTCTTGAACGCGGCCCGCGCTTTCTTCGGATCAAAATCCCCGTTCGCATCTACGAGGGTCTCGGATTTTTTCTGCCACACACACATCATCTGTGCAGCCTTTTCTTCGGGCGTCATGCGCGACAAGAGATCCTTTACCCGCCGGGCGGCGGGAAACGCAGGGTTCTTATAAGGCGGCGGACTGGCAGCGGACATCTTTTTCATGGTGCAATTTTCAAAACTGGCCGGATGCTTCCGGCCACGATCTGAAATCGCGCGCAGTATTTCAATCGGAATTTTAGTCAGGAACGGAGGGAGCCAGGATCCACATGGAGAATTCTCTGATTCCGTTGCCCGCTTGCTGCCGGGGCATGAATACAAAAACCTCAAAAACAACGAAGCCCATGTCGCTCCAAACAATGACTTCCCGTCATTACTTGCCTGCTGCCCTCGAACTACTCGTCTATTACTTGGAGGCGAGGATCGGAACCGCTCTCATATCACTTCAAAGAAAAATCTCGTGTTTTTCAAGGCCGCCAAACACCGCGGTAAAACTGGTACGGGGAACTCAGGGAAACCGGGATGGTGATGCTCAAAGTGCTTCCAACGAGCGTGTTGGTGGAGACGGGAGTCCAGGCCGTCAAATCCGCCGAACTTTGAATGACATAAGGCGTGCCGGGCTGGCCTTGCAGGAGAAGCTGTACCTGTCCGGGCTGGACGCCCAACACGGAAAGCGCCGAAGGTCCTGGTGCAAACGTAAAGAGCGTCAGCGACAACGGTGGAAACGAACAGGTGAAGTTCGTGCCGGCCATTGGAAAGTTCGTCGTCGCGATGTCTTGCAGTGAAGCGATGGCATTGGTCTCCGCCGCCTGATCTTGCGGAATGCCGTAGGCTTGAATCGTTGCGGTTGTCCACGGCACAAAATTCGTCAGCGCGATTTGCGCAGTAAGGTTCGTGACCATGTCTTTGTTGATGACGAGCATCGTGAGCGCGCCATTGGTGCGATGAACCGCATAGGCGGAAAGCAACAAATTGTCGCTGGTGCCATTGAGGACGGAATCGCCGGGCCGCGCAAAATATTGCAGCAATTTTTCAGCGTAAAAGGTGGGATACGGAGTGTTTGACCCGCTCAGAACCCCATAATCACCATTCGACCGCCAGCCGTAAATCGTCGGGTCAAAATCGCCAGTGGTGTCCGCGCCATTATGCAAATCCCACCAGATATAGGATCTGAATTCGGTTTTCATGAGCTGGCTCGTGCTATCGGCGAGGTAGAGCGCGTTGACCAGGCTGGTAGATTCACGGCCCATGGACCCGGAGTCACTGTTGTTTTCCGTCACACACAACTCAATGCTGGCGCCCGTGGATCCTATGTAATCGCTGATTTGCTGGCGCAAGTTGGCGGCGGCGCTGGCCCAGTCGCTCCAGTTCAGGGGACACGGATTGCCGGCGACCTGCAACAGCAGCGGGTCACTGTCCGGAGAACCGGAATAATAGGTCCAGCCCGAGGCGGTCCATTGCCAGTAAAAATGATAGATGAGAAAATCAGGCATGACTCCGAGCGTTTTCAATTCGGACAATACGATGGGCGTCCACCCATAGTTCGTGGTACCGGTGCGCGGATTGACGGCAAAATGCGTCGCGTTGTTGGAATAACTTCCTTCTCCCGGCACGACGACGACGCCCACCTTGATGGGCACGGTCGGGTAAGCCGCCTTCATCTGCTGAATGTAAGTTGCCGCGTTGGTGGCATACGTGTAAGGATCATTCGGAATGGCATGTGAATCGGTTTCCCACGTGCCATAACATTCATTGCCAACTTCCCAATACTTGAAACCGCAGCTATTGGTTTTGTTGGCCGAGAGCACCCAGGCGGCCGCCTGACCGGGAGTGCCCGTGCCGTAATTAACGGTGGTGAAAACTTGAGCGCCCATATTGGTGGCAATATTCCTGAAAGTGGCATTCCCGGTCGGGTCAGTGGCCCAATTATATTGGTCAGAAGACGAGCCCCCCGGCCAGCGCAAGGCCAGACAACCGATTTGCTGAAGCAACGGCAGCGTGGTTGAACTGCCCAGACTGTTGTCCCAAGTGGCAGTATTGAGTCCAAACTGGCGCGCATCGACGCTGCGAAGCGCCTGTCCGGCATCCACCCCCAAGTGAACCAGCGCAGGCACAGGCGCGGCCACCAGTTGAACGTCGTCCACGTAAAAGGTGGGTTGGGCCGCGTCGTTATTGTTGCCCTGAATATTAAAGCCGCTAAAATTTGTCTTGTTGGCCACACCCAAGGAGGAAAGCGGAATGGTAATTTGCTGCCAGGTATTGGCCTGCAAAGCTCCCAAGGGATAAGCCACCTGATTGATGCCATCAAGATATCCCCAAACTTGCAGTTTTTGGCCGCCAACGCTCCCGCCATTGATCCAGAAACTGAGGCTGGTGTAGGGGCTGGTATTAAAATCCACATGTTCAAGATAAAGCGCCTGGGAGTTGCCGTTGTCGGTAACACTGATGGAATAACTGCCCGAATGAAGCGGCGAACCGTTTTCGAGATTTACCGTCGCCCAACTCCAATTTTGGAAACCATTCACCAGATCGTCGGTGTAAATCGGGAGATTGGCCTGCGCAATGCCCGGGCCCGGCGGAGCGTTGACAGTTTGGTACATCGTATTGGTGCTGGCCGGATAATTGCCGCTGGAGTACATGGCAGTGATAATGTCCGTGCCCACCGGCAGATTCGTAATGGCGGCACTGGTGGCGATGCCACCTGTCACCGTGTTGGTGCCGAACGGCCCGCTGGCAGAAGAAAAGACTACAGTGCCGGTGGCGTTGCCTGCGGTGACCCCATTGGTCTGCACCAGGTTGGTGAAGGTGACGCTGCCTCCGTAGGTTGAAGGGTTGACCGAGGAGATAAGGGCAGTACTGGCAAGATGCACCAGGGTAATATTGTCAATTGTCAAGGTGTCGGTGTGACCGGCGCCGCCCCACTGCGAGGCATTGAGTTGGAATTCCAACTGCCAAGTCGCGCCGGTTGGGCTGGCCGTCGTGAGGCTGCCCAAGTTTACGCTGAAAGTCTGCCAGGTATTGGCGGCCGCCAACTGGTCGTTGGTCGCCGCTTGTATGGCCTGTGTCCCGCCAAAATAATTGCCCGACCAGGTTTGTATAATAAACTGGATGTTGGCCGCCTGGCTGCCTTTGGCATCAAACGACAGCACGTAGTCCGACGGGTTCGGGTCCGTGTTCCCGGAAACCGTCATCAACTGCAACTGCCCGGTGTAATAGTCACTCCCGGTTGTTGTCGTCATGGTTTCCTGCCAGCAGCCGTTCGGATTTCCGCCACTCGCCAGCACAGCATTGCCGGTAGCGGTGGGACTGCCTCCCGAATACGAACCGGTGCCGAACGCGCCGGTATATCCGCCGTCAAAGTTCTCGTCGAATATTACCTGTGCAGAGGCAGTGGCAGTCAAACCACCAAGTACAATTGTCAGGGCTGCCATTTGAAATCTGGATTTCATAAGTCGAATCGGAATTATTAAGGTTAAGGAAGGGCTAAAGCGTTTTGGTCAATGCTCAAAGTTTGATATATCCGGGCGGCTTTCCATTAAGCCGCGCCTTCGACAGGATCGGACAAAAACCACCGATTCATTGCCAGTACAATAGCAGGTTTCATTCAGGTTTCAAACAGTAATTGGTCTGACTCGCCACGATTTTCGCCGACGCTGTCAGTGCTTTCACTGACTTTTTATACACAGTTTCATACCCAGGTTCATCGATGATCAGCACGTTCTGCCGTCGAAGATGTCCGTAGAGACGTTGCAAGATGCGGTTCTCCCGCTGCTCTAACAACTGGGGCAGCGGTCGAAATCCGTCAGCAGTAAATGCGCGTGCTGAGCAGGAAAAGTTGATACTAGTGGACCTTGCCGGCGGAGTTCTCGAGCACGACATTGGAGAGCACGGACTTGTCCGGCACGTGCGAGCAGAAGCCGATGTCGACGTAGAAGGGCCGGTCGATGCCGCCACCCAGGATGCGGGAATTCAGGTCTGGGGCGGAAAGTTGAAACATCCGCTGGTATTCATCGAGGGACCGGCCCCCAGGAAAACACAGGATTCCGTGCGGTGCTCATCGTTTTTCCAGGCGGACGCGGACTATGTAGCCGTTCGGTTCGCGGTCCAGACCGGATTCATTTTCCGCTCGATTTTTTCAAACGCGCAGGCTCAATTCCGTTGCAGGTCCGTTACGTCTGCCCTGCGGCCACGACCCTCGTGACCTTGACACGATTCGATGCCAGGAATAGTCTCTAAAGCGCGAGCCCGAGCGAAATTTATGACAACCAATTCTCCCAATTCAATTATGAAAAAAATCCACTGCTTCATCCTGGCCTTGTGCGTTGTGGCCTTATTCCAGGGCTGCGACAACAAAGGCAGCGGGACAGCCAATGGCGCATCGCAAAAAAGATTGCGGCTGGCTTTTGTCGCCAACACTGCGGACGAATACTGGGCAATCGTGAACCTGGGTTGCGACTACGCAACGCGGGTGCTCGGTGACGTGGATCTGGATTTCCGCTTTCCCGCCGAACACACGGCGAAGGCGCAGCAGGAACTATTGAATGACCTCGTCGCGAGCGGCGTGGACGGCATCGCCATCAGTCCGATTGACGCCGAAAACCAGACGGATTTTCTGAACCAGATCGCCGCCAAAACGCTCCTGGTCTGCGCGGACAGTGACGCGGAAAAAAGCAAGCGAGCTTGTTACATCGGCACGGACAATGTCGTCGCCGGAAAGCAGGCGGCGGAATTGCTCAAAGCGGCGCTGCCCCAAGGCGGAAAAATTGTTTTGTTCGTCGGCTATCCGGGCGCGCAAAATACGAAAGATCGTATTCAGGGCATCCAAAACGGATTGGCCGGGTCGAACCTTCAGATTGTGGACGCGCTGGCGGATGATCACAAAAGCCCCATCGCCCAGAAAAACGCGGGGGATGCGCTGGCAAAGTATCCCGACCTTGCGGGCATGGTTGGTATTTACGGCTACCATGGACCGGCCATTCTCACCGCCGTGCGCGCCGCAGGCAAGGCCGGGCACGTGAAGATCGTTTGCTTTGATGAAGACAGCGATACGCTGGCCGGGATTGCCGCTGGCGACATTTACGGAACGGTTGTCCAAAAGCCCTTAAAGATTGGCTGGCAAGCCATCGTCTCCATGGACAAATATCTTCGCGGCGACAAAACACAATTAGCCAATGGAAATATTCTTACCTCTTCTCGGGCGATCACCAAAGACGATGTCGCGCTTTTTCAAGAACAGCGTAAGTCCAATCTCCTCGAACTCCAAGGTGAACGTCCTTGAACCTGACCCTCGGCCAGGCCGTACTGGTGACGACGAAACTTGTAAGCTGGTGGTACGTGAGTCTTCTTGGACGCCCCGTACCAATCTTCTAAACGGGCAGACCCATGTAACAGCGGATTTACAAATAAACTTCGCGCAGCTTCGAGTCTCGTTCAGTTCGTGCGCAGGGCCTTCAAAGCAAATCAGTCCGTTCCGGAGAACGTAAACACGAGGCTCAATTTTAAGAACTTCGCGGCGTTCCCGCCGCAGCCGGTGAATTTTTCCCGGATCGGGTCAGCCACACACACGGCGGTAAAGCGCTTCGTAACGCGGCACTATGACTTCGGCGGAAAACCGTTCGCGCGCCCGGCGCTGCGCGGCTTCACCCATCGTTGTCCGGCGTATCGGGTCCTGAATCAAACTTTCAATCGCCCGCGCCAAGGCGTCCGGATCGTCGGACGGTACCAGAAGCCCGCTCACGTTGTCTTCCACCACTTCCGGAATTCCGCCCGCAAGCCGGGCAACGCTCGGACAGCCAAAATACATCGCCTCAAGTATGCTCAGGCAAAAGCTCTCCGTCTCGGACGTGAACAGTCCCAAGTCGGCGGCCTGTAGGTAATCTTCGATTTCATTCACGTTCTCGCGCACCATCACGCGGTCTTTCAGGCCCAGCCGCTCCACGTCCTTGAGGTAGGGCGCGAAACTCCCGCCCGCTAGAAAAACGAGCTTGAAGGCATCGCGCGGGCGGACGTGCGCGACGGTTTCAAGCAGGAGATCAATGCGTTTCACCGGGCGAAGATTCGAGGAATGGAGAATCATCACCTCGTTGTCCGCCACGCCCAGCTCATAGCGCACTTCCTCGCGTGAACGGCGCGGTAGCCGGGGCGCAAAAAAATTATAAATGACCTCCAGCGGTCCATTGAATCCGAGCACCCGCTGGGTCTCCGCTTTCAGGTAAGCCGAAACCGCCGTGACCGCGTCCGAGCAGGTGAGCGCGTGGTGGATGGCGGGGCCATAACCCGGATCGCTGCCGAGCAGCGTGGTGTCGGTACCGTGCAACGTCGTGACCACGCGCGGCTGCTGCCCGGCCGGTAGCATCGCACGGGCGAGAATGGCCGCTGTCGCGTGCGGCACGGCGTAGTGGACGTGCAGGACATCCAGTCCGTGGTCACGGCTCACTTCGGCCATTCTCACCGAGAGCGGCAGCGTGTAGTCCGGATACTTGAACAACTGATATTCGTTGATGACCACCGGATGGAAATGGAGTCGCGGCGTGTTTTCCGGCAGCCGGAACGGGCGTTCGTAGCTGAGGAAATGCACCTCATGCCCGCGCCGCGCCAATTCCTCGCCCAAGCAGGTGGCGAGAATGCCGCTCCCACCCACCGAAGGATAACAGGCAATGCCGATTTTCATATTCCATCGTCCTCGTTCTCGTCCCTCGTCCTTGTCCTCGATTTGGCTCTTTCGATTTCGAGGACGAGGACGACAACGAGGAGGATTGGTTTATTCATCCGTGGTTGAAATCAGAATCGCCTTGCCCCGCGGTTTATGGCAGCCAGCGAATCGAGCACGAGCGGATCATTCGGAAACAAGGCGATGGCATGGCCCGCTCCCACGCGCAATCCGCGCAGACGCGCTCGTGTGATTTGCAGCTCAACGTAGTTTCGCGTCGCGGCCTGTGAAGCGTGCGCTTCCATCGTTAAGGTCCACGCCTTCAGAATGTCCGGTGCGGACACATCAATGAGCACCGGAGTAATGTCGGCCGGCTCGGCTTCGGGAGTTACCGCGTAATAAAACAGTTGCATTATCGCATGGGGCGGCGACTTGCGCAGTTCTTTGACGCCGCCATAACGAGCCAGCCGGCACGCATCGCGCACCAGTTGTCCCAATCGCGGATGATCGGGATGCTGATTTTCAACCAGGCTCGGCGCGAGCACGATGGCCGGACGTACGCGGCGGATGACGCCCGCCAGTTTGATTGCGTGAATAGCGCGAACTTCAAGATGTGCATCACCGTCCAACTCGACAAATTCAACTGTTGCGCCCAGCAGCGCGGCGGATTTTTTTGCCTCGGCAACCCGTTGTTTGGGCGTGCCATGGGATGCAGCCTCCCCGCGCGAGCAAATGACAATGTGCGCCTCGCGGCCGGCGCGGGTTTCTTTGGCGATGACTCCGCCGCACCCGAACTCAATGTCGTCGGGGTGCGCGCCGAAGGCCAGCAACGGCGTGAGTTCAAGACGGGATTTCGGTGTAGGCTTCATCGGAACGTTCAATCGTTTCACGATTCACAAAGGTGATTTCCGGCGCTTCTTCCGGGCGAAGATAGGCCCTTTCACCGGCTCCGGCAATGTAATGCGTGCAATGGACAACCGACTGCATCCAACTCAGCCGCGTATCGCGCGCCGGACTGATTTGCTCCTTGTTGAAAACCACCGCGGGTATCTTCACGTAGGAATCGCCGCCCTCGTGCAATGTAAGCATCGGAACGCCGGTCTCCGACCCGGCGTGTTTTGGAGTTTTGTTACCGGTGCGCGCCGGGGCGGAGACCGGCGCTCCAGCGTTGAAACGGGCGCGGACAATTTCGCCTTCATGCGGAACATCCACATAAAATTCCGGAATGTCGCAGGCCGCGCGACGGATCGCCGGGTCGCTGGAACGCACCACCCGGATGCCCTCGAGCAAATTCATGGCGCGATACATTTCAAGACAGAAATCGGCGACGTTGGCGGCGGAAGAGTTTTTGAAAACCTCGATCAACCGACGCTCAACGTAATTGGGCAACTGGAGTAGCGTTTTGTCCTGCCAGCCCGCGGGAATGCGTTTGAGGTATTGCGGCGAAAATTTTCGTTGAAGCCGGTTTTCGAAGGCGAAGTTGAGCTGGGCCGGTGCATTGGTCTTGCGATGGCGCAGGATGGTTTTGGTTTCGCGCGGATCGTGGTCGCTGTCGTGGTAGAAGAAGACGATTTCTCCGCCCAGTTCCGCCTGCAGCCGCCGGGCCGTCTGGATTTTGGCAAACAGGAAGCGCCGCGGGAAGAACCCGCACGGTTGCTGGCCGAAGCAAATGATGGGCGCGGTGGTCATGATTTGGACGGCGCTGGCGCAATCCGGTCGTCTGGTCCCAGCAACACCTGAAGGACCGCACTGAACAGGACGCAGGCGGCGCACCCGATAAGATTGTACCAGAGGTAGCTGATGTTAAGACGAAAATAGAGGACGATGACCAGCACCTGCGTCGCGAGCGCCCCCCAGAAAACCGCGGTGCCGCCGATGCGCCGCAGGAAAAACCCGACCACAAACAGGCCCAGCATCACCGGATAAAAAATGGAACCGATGATATTGACGGCTTGAATCAGGTTCTCCGCCAGCGTGGCCGAGAGGGCGAAACTGATGGAGACCAGTCCCCAAAAAACGGTGAACCATTTCGACGCGGCAAGGTAATGGGCGTCGGTCGCTTCACGTTTTATCACGTGCCGATAAATATCCACGGTCGTCGCCGACCCGAGCGCATTCAGTTCGGCGGCCTTGGCTGACAACGCCGCGGCGAAAAACGTTGCGACCAGCAGCCCGATGATCCCATGCGGCAGGTAATCCAGAATGAAGGTGATGAACACGTAATCGGTGTCCTTCTTTTTCCCCGCGGGATCAACGGCCAATTCCGCCTGTGTCCGCACGGCTTCCACTTGCTCATGGGACGTCGATACCGCCGCGCGGGCGGTGGCTTCCGAAGTGGTATCACGGGAACGTCTCGCGTTCAGCCACACATTCAATTGCTGCCGTTCCCGGTCATGCGCGGCGGCAAAATTCATCTCGATGGCCTGCAACCGGCCGGCGTCGCCGCGTTCCGCCTGGTGTTTCCATTCGACTTGGTTGAAATAGACCGGTGGTTGTCTCGAATTGATAGAACAGGAACAGCAGCACGCCGAGCGACAGGATAAAGAATTGCATCGGGATTTTGAACACGGCGTTGAACATCAGGCCGAGGCGGCTCTCGCGCAGCGACGCGCCGGAGATGTAGCGTTGGACCTGGGACTGGTCGGTGCCGAAATACGCGAGCATCAGAAAGGTGGCGCCCAGCACACCCGACCATATCGTGTAGCGCTCCCGCGGATCAGTTGAAAAATTAACCGCTTGCAGTTTGTGCATGCCGCCGGCCAGGGTCAGGGCGTCCGTCAGACCGAGTCCGGCGGGCAGCTTGTGCAGGAGAATGACGCAGGCGGCAATCATTCCCGCGAAGATCACGCCAATCTGGTATTTCTGGGTGACATTCACCGCATCGCTTCCGCCGGAAACGGTATAGGCAATCACCACCAGTCCGCTGCAAATAATCGTGGCGTCGAGCGGCCAGCCGAAGACAGTGGAGAGGACGATGGCCGGGGCATAAATGGTGATGCCCGCGCCGAGCCCGCGTTGCAGGAGAAAAATCGCGGCGCCCAGGAGACGGGCCTTGGTGTCAAAACGCTGGCCGAGATATTCGTAGGCGGTGATGACATTGAGCCGCCGGTAAATAGGCAGGAACACTGCGGCGATGATGATGAGCGCGATGGGCATGCCGAAATAAATCTGGATGAAGCCCAGGCCGCTCGCGAACCCCTGCCCTGGCGTCGATAGGAACGTGACGGCGCTGGCCTGCGTGGCCATGACAGATAAACCCACGACGAACCAGCGCGATTCGCCGCTGCCTTTGAGATAACTGTTGAGATTGTGCCGGCCGCGGGTGCACCACATGCCGTAAAACGCGATGCCCAACATCGTGCCCAGCAGGACCACGTAGTCGAGCGCGTTCACGAAAACATCCTCGACAACGCGATTAATAACCCGACCCAAAGGGCAAAAGTGGCGAGGACTAACGCATAGACCGCGCGCCAGGTGCGCAAACCCCGCAGGCCGGTTAATCTGTCTTTGCCGTCCGGGGGCGCTTCAGCAGGTGTGATGTCGCCCTCCGCCGGTTTCATTTTCCGAGTGAGACCAGATTCGCAAACAGCCGGTAAGCGCCGGGCACTCCATCGGGAAGCTGCCGGAAAAACACCAGCCCGGTATAGACGAAGTAAGCTTTGCCGTATTTGGCGACGAGCAATCCGCCCTTGAGCGGCGCTTCTCCGGGATCGCTGCAGGCGAGAATCGGCGTGAAGTGCTCGTCCCACTGGTCAGGATAATAAATCCCGCGTTCCTGGATCCAACCTTCGAAATCGGCGGCGGTGATTTTGTTCGGCGTGTTCAGCGCCGGATGCTCCGGTGCGAGGAACGTCACCGGCGCGGTTTCGTCGGTCACGCGATCGTTCGAAAGGCGCAGGCTGTAGGGCGTGAACTGGTCGGTTTTCAGGTCGCGGCCCGGACGGTTGTATTGCTCGATGACGTTGCCGCCCGCTTCGACATAGGCGAACAACGCCGGCAATTGGGAAACGAGATCCGTGCGAACATTGAAAGCGCGGATGCCGATGACCACGGCGTCGAATGCCTTCAGCTTCTCGGGTGTGAGGTCCGCCCCGGTAAGCGTGGTGACCTGGTAACCCATCTCTTCCAAATTTTGGGCGACGCTGTCGCCGGCGCCGGGAAGATAACCGACGTTATGGCCCCGGATGGCCAGGTTGAGGCACACGGCCTTGAACCGGGCGGGCGGCTGGAGCAATAACAGCGGGATGTGCGGGTAATTGATGACCACGCGTTCGTTGGAGTAGCGGGTGCCGTTGATTTCTGCAACCGCTGCGATTTCAGCCGTGGTGGGATGCGCGGGAGCCGTAACGTTGAACTTGAACCGTGTTTGCTCGCCGACTGACTTGAACCGGAACGATTGGCTTGCGGGTTTCACTTTCCAACCATCCGGAACGTCCAATTGCAACGTGCCGGCGGTGCCGGCGCGAAACGCGGTCACTTCGACTTCGACCGCGCGCTTGGCACCGGGAGCGAAGAGCTTGACCTCCGACGCAAATTTGAGCGAGACGGGTGGAATCACGTCCAGTCGGCGGCGTCTTTCAGCCCCGACCGAATTGCTGGTGACCTGCACCGGCTCACCCGGAACAACCAGGGTCTGGCCGCCCACTTCAAAAGTCTGGTCAACCGGTAAAGCCGGAGGATTCTCAGGCCGGCCAATCAGGTTTGGATCATCCACCCGGAACATGCCGGTGGTGTGGTCCTCACGCAGCCAATACGGCTGGCTCAATGGCGTATCAATGGGAAGTGTTTCCGTCGAATCCCGATTGATGGCTTGATTAGTCGAAAGGTCCCTGCCGACAGCAAACTCAGCCTTGATTGTTGGATACCACGCCGCAACCCAGCGGACAGTGACGACGTCCGAGCGAACCGCCGCTGTCATGCGCAGGTTGAGTGCCTCGCCGGGCACGATTTCAGCGTCGGGGATTACCGTTTCCACGGTCAGGCCAAGGCATTCCTGGATGATGTGATCCAATTGCCGGCGTTTTTCATCCACCACCGGATCACTGGTGGCAAGCGTGGCCAATTGCTTTTTGATTTCCAACAACGCCGGTACACTGGCAGCCGGGTCATGGGGATTGAATTGCGTGATGACTTCGTCGGTCAACTTCCCGATATCGGCGCCGCCGGGCACCCTTCCCCAGGTCGTGTCCACGCCGTCAAGAATGTCATTCGTCGCAGGCTCGCCCGCGAGAAGTTCGAAGGACTCAAACCTGGGTCCGCTGCCGCCGCCGAAGCCGGTGAAATTTCCGAAGCCCTGAGTCTTGTGCATCGAGCGGCTGCGGGCGGCAATTTCTGCGAACGACTCGCCGGACACGGGATCGGTTCCGCCGGCATCAATGCGAACGAGCCTGGCGCCGTTGGTTTCCCTCTGTTGGAATCCCCCCACGTTCCAGAGAATGCGTTTGGGTTGCCACGGCGTGAGTGTGTCGAGTTGTTCGGGAAATGCCTTGGGATCGCCGGCGAGTTTGAAGGCTTCCAGGGCCAGCATGGTCGAGGCTGTGTGATGCCCGTGCGTGCCGCCCGGGATGAGGGAAAAGCGCGTGATGACCACATCCGGTCGGAACTCGCGAATGACGCGCACGTTGTCGGACAACACCTGCTGGCGGTCCCAAATCCTCAGGGTCTCGCGATAATCCTTGGAAAAGCCGAAGTCAAACGCGCGGGAAAAATACTGCCGTCCACCGTCAATGCGCCGCGCCGCGAGCAGTTCCTCGGTGCGGGCCACGCCCAACTCCACGCCGAACTCCGGCCCGAGCACGTTCTGGCCGCCATCGCCGCGCGTGAGCGAGAGATAGGCAGTGCGGTAATTGCGGCCGCGCGAGAGATAGGCAATCAACTCCGTGTTTTCATCGTCGGGATGCGCCGCGACGTAAAGCACGCTGCCCATTTCACGAAAACCGTGCAGGTCCTGCAAAATAACGGGGGCCCGCGGCGGTTCGACAACCTGGCCAACGCCCGCAAAGCCGGCCAGCAAAAACGCGCCCACGGCCGTCAGGCGAAGGACCCGATTGGTGGGACGGCCGGACTTGGAAAACGAGATGCTTGTTCTCATGTGCGACGCCCGGACGTTCATTCAGAATCAATGACGAGGCCAATTCCGCGCCGCGTTATTTCTGAACGGTGAACGGCACGGAAAACTCCGTGTTTTCCCACATCAGCCTCAACACACCGCCACCGGATGAATCTTTCGCAACGGCCATGGTGAATTGGTCCACCGGTTTTTCCAGCGCTTCCTTCTTCAGATCAACCCGTGCCAGATCGTGCTTCGTGTCCACGGGAATTCCCCACCCGCCTATGTGTGTGCTGATGGCCAGTTGGGACGCGCCGTTTTCCTGCGGCATCATGTAAAGCGTGTAAGCGCCCGCGGGAATGGTCTTGCCGCCCATCACAATCGGCTGTTGCGTGATGAGCAGCGTGGCTTCGTCTGCGCCCATGCGCCACGGTTCGCCGTAGGGCACCAGCCCGCCCCAGATTTTGCGGACCTCGCCCGTCCGGGGACTCTTGGTGTAAGGCCGTCCATAAGTTACGGTCACGCGGTTGCCGTCAATGACCCTGCTGGTGGTCTCGTGCGGGCTATTGCCCCCGGTGGAGGCCACATGGTTTTGTTGCGCCATGACCGGCAGCGCACCGATCAGGGCGACGGTGGTGATTATGCGTGTGGGTAGGAGTTTTTTCATGTTACCTATGACAGTGACAGGTGATTAATGTTGAATTTTAGTTGGGCGGCCAGAACGTCATGGCTGCAGGCTCGAAATTAAATCCTGGTTCATCTTCACGAATGAACTGCTGGCGCCTTCGGCCTTGATGGCCAGTTCGGTGGATTGTTTGGCGGCGGCAATCGCCCCCGCCTTGTCCCCCTGCTTTGCCAGAATCTGCGCCTTCAAATGCAGCAGCTCGTAGGCAATCCGGGGATTGTCCGCCAGCCCGGCGTTGACCCAGTCGAGGGCCTTCTTCAGGTCCAGGTCGTGGTTGTAGTAAAATGTGGCGGCCTGAAAATAAAAACCGTCCTGCTTCTTTTCCGGTGACGCCATGGCGGCCTCGATTTGCGGCACCAGTTTGCCGGTGACATCTACTGCCAAGTGAATCGGGACCACCGTTTTATTCCAGACCAGATTGAGCACCGCCGATTCGTCGCGGATGTGATTGAACTCGATGGTAAACGTTTCGATGGACTCCGCCAGCGTCACGGGTGTCACCTTGAACCGCACAAGATCATCCTTCTGGTTGTACTGAAAGGCGCCGAATTGCGCCGCGTTCTTGTTGATGATGATCGTCCATTCCGATTCGCCGGGGATGGTAAAGAGCGCATAGGTGCCAGCAGGGATGTCAATGCCTTCGAGTTTCACCGGTGTGCTGAAGGTAACTTTGGTCGCCTGGTTGGCGCCGGTGCGCCACACCTGGCCGTAGGGAACGATGCCGCCAAAAATGGTCCGGTCCTTCACGCCGGGCCGGGAATAGACAATTTCAATGTCTGTGAGCCCGACGCGTTGTTTGAGTGTGCAGGCGGGGCTGGCGGCGGGGAAATTAACCGCTGGTGTCTGGGCGGACAACCGTGACGGGAAAACCAATCCACCGGCAAACGCAAGAGTGAGTAGTAGTAATTTTGAGTTCATAGTTGCCGGAAACTTATAACAATTAAATCGAAATAAAAGCGGAAAATGATCAACGAACAGGGCTTTTTGTAGAAGGTTTGATTTGTTGTTCACGGCGTAAATCAGCGGTTTATTGCCGTTTCTCGTCATTATCTTCCCACCGCCCGGATTCGGCACCGGAGGCAGGTACGGCAGGCGCGCCGTCGGCGGTCGGTGACGGAGTGGGTTCGACTATGAAATAAACGATGCCTTGCAGCGGGATTTTCAGTTTATCCGAAGGGGTCCTCAATTCGCGGTTCAATTCCATGAGCATCCGGTTCAACAGGTAGGCTTGCAACATCGCCCGCAATTCCACCTCGCCTGCGGGGAACAACGCGGTTTGGCCGAGCCGCTGGAAATACGCCTTCAAAAACACCGCACTCACGCCCTCGCTCCAATATTGCGCCCATGACTCGAACGGGTGCTGATGCACATTGCCGCGCTCGCCATGCTGGGAGAGCCCGGCATAAGCGGCATAGTGAAATGAACGGACCAGACCCGCCACGTCCCGCAACGGCGAACGTTTGATGCCACGCTCGCTGATGGGCGTCGTGATGCTGCCTTCGAAATCGAGAAATACAAAGTCTTTGCCCGTCCACAGCACCTCGCCGAGATGCAGGTTGCCGTGGATGCGGATGCGCTGGGCGACAATGCGATGGTCAAACATCCGACGGAATTGCTGGATGATGGCCGGTCTCAATTCAAGGGCGCGCCTGGCCAGAGGCGAAATCTCCGGCGACAGGGTCTTCACTTGCTTACGCAGCTGCCAGAAGGTTTCGACGGCCAGATTACGCATGGATTGAAAGAGCGACCGCTGGTAATACGACGTGAACGGTTCCGGTGCAAAATTCCTGTCCTTGGAATCCGATGCCAGCGCGAGGTGCAGTTCCGCGGTGCGCACACCGAGCAGGCGCGCGGATTCAAGGTAGGTGCCGATGTTTTCCAACATGGCTGGCGGAATGTCCTGTCTGAAAATTCTCAGCGGGTCGGCGGCGGCCGCCGGCGCGGGCATACCTTGCGCATTGGACGTAGTCACGCGTTCATAGAAACGGCCCAGGGTGTCCAGTGTATATTCCCAAGCGCTTTTGCCTTCGGGGATGTACGTGTTGACGACGGCCAGGGTGGTCCGGGTGTTTTGCGTGTCAACGTATTCCAGTGCCCCGGTCAGCGGTTTGTTTTGGGGAAAGTTTTTTTCCGTCAGGAAACGTCCGATTTCAAGCTCGGGGTTGAGTCCCCAATCAAACTGGCGGAACAGTTTTAAAATGGCCTGGTCGCCAAAAAGAATCGAGGTATGGCTTTGATCGGTCTTCAACAGGGCCGATTCCGGCAAGGCTACTTCGCCGAAGATTTGGCGGAGGGCCGGCGTGCGCGTGGATTCAACTTCACCGTGCGCGCCTTTGAGGCGGCGGCGATTCAGCATCAACTCCAGCAGCGCCCGGCAAAACGTCTGGCTGCCGGTGGCCTCGAATAAAACGCCGCCCGGTTCGTCGCCCGAGGTTTGCAATTCGGCAATGATCAGTTGCGGAAAAGTTTCGCGCAGCTCTCCGGCCCCGGCATTCGGGGCAAACGCCAGCGGGAGCGTGTAAAAGTCCAGATCACCCGCGCTATAATCCACTTGCAGCAAGGCGAGGCAGGCGCGACTTTCGCCGTTGAACGGCACAGGAATGATTTCCTTGATGGTAACCCATTTGATGTTTTGGTCCCGACCGGCAAACCAGCGTTGCAGTTTCAAGTAGGGCGGCAGGACGGCTTCCAGCCGGGCCTTGTTCTTTCCATCAAAAATCCGATCCCATTCCCCATGAACCGCAAGCCTGGGGAGCTGCGCCCGCAAGCCGGAAGCCGGGACGACGGCGGCCTGAACAGGTTTATCTTCAAGCGAAAACCAGAAAAAGGTATGCGGGCCAAGCGAGAGAAAATAAGGTTGCCCGGTGATGGCCGGAAATTCCATGCGGCCAAACAGTTCGACGGGCACGCGCGGTTTGAACGCCGACAAATCCAGCTCGACCGGCTGCACGAAACGCGACAGGTTGGCCACCACCAGCAGGGTTTCTTGTTCGTGCCGGAGCAGATAGGCCAGCACCTTCCGGTTGTCGGGATGGAGGAATTCGCATTTGCCTTCTCCCAGTGCGCGCCAGCGTCTCCGCAACGCGAGCAGTCGCCGCATCCACCAGAGCAGCGAATGCAGATTCGCCATTTGCACCTCCACGTTGACGGATTCGTAATGGTAGCCCGGGTCGAGGACGACGGGCAGGTAAAGGCTTTGTGGATTGGCACGGGAGAAGCCGGCGTTCTTGTCCGGGCTCCATTGCATCGGCGTGCGCACGCCGTTGCGGTCGCCCAGATAAATATTTTCGCCCAAGCCGATTTCATCACCGTAATACAGCACGGGCGTGCCCGGCAGCGAAAACAGCAGGGCGTTGAGAAGTTCGATGCTCTTGCGGTCGTTGTTCAGCAACGGGGCGAGGCGGCGGCGGATGCCGAGATAAAGCCGCGCCTGGTGCATTTGCGCGTACATCCGGTACATGAAGTCGCGCTCTTCGTCGGTGACCATCGCCAGCGTCAACTCGTCATGATTGCGCAAGAACAGCGCCCACTGGCTCGTTTCCGGGATGGGCGGGGTTTGTTCGAGAATGTCCACGATAGGCAGGCTGTCTTCCATGCGCAGGGCCATGAACAGACGCGGCATGAGAGGGAAATGAAATGCCATGTGACACTCGTCGCCGCGGCCCTGACCGAAATACGTCACGGCGTTTTCCGGCCATTGGTTCGCCTCGGCCAGTAACATCCGGTCGCCGTATTTTTCGTCCACGTGTGCACGCAGGGATTTTAGAAAAGCATGTGTCTCCGGGAGATTTTCGCAGGCGGTGCCGTCCCGCTCATAAAGATAGGGCACGGCGTCCAGGCGCAGGCCGTCCACGCCCAGGTCCATCCAGAAATCCACCACCTTGAACATGGCGTCACAGACTTCGGGATTGTCGAAGTTCAAGTCGGGTTGGTGCGAAAAAAAACGGTGCCAGTAATACGCCTTGGCCACCGGGTCCCAGGTCCAGTTTGAAGTTTCGACGTCCTTGAAGATGATGTAGGTGTCGTGGTATTTGTGCGGGTCGTCGCTCCAGACATAATAATTCCGCCAGCGGCTGTGGGGTTTGGCGCGGCGGGCGCGCCGGAACCAGGGATGCTGGTCCGAAGTATGGTTGAGCACAAGTTCCGTGATGACCCGCAAACCGCGGTGGTGCGCCTCCCGCAGGAACACCTTAAAATCGTTGAGCGTGCCGTACGTCGGATGCACGGCGCAGTAATCGGCGATGTCGTAGCCGTCGTCCTTGAGCGGCGAAGGATAGAACGGCAAAAGCCAGATGGCGGTGACGCCCAGTTCCTTGATGTAATCCAGCTTTTCAGTCAGGCCCTGGAAGTCGCCGATGCCGTCCCCATTCGCATCGAAAAACGCCCGCACGTGTACTTCGTAAATGACGCCGCTCTTATACCAGAACGGGTCGTGGTCCAGACCTTCGCGATTGTGGTTGGAGGCGGGCATGAGAACTCGTCAAGGCGCCGGCTTGTCGGTGGGGACAACGCCGGTCAACTGCAGTTGCGCCGCCGGTGCGAGTTCCTTTTCAGGAGCCAATTCACTCAATCCGCGCAACAGCCGCCGGACCATCATGTGGCTGTTCAGAAAATAACGCGCGGCGGTATTGGCCGGCCCCACGCGCACCGAATAAGCCGTTGACGGCAACGCATGAAAGAGGTCCTCGTCCGTCCAGTCGTCACCGATCCCGAGAATGAAATCCGGCGCGTAGCCGTTGAGCCATTCCGTGGCAGCGGTGCCTTTGTTGACACCGGTGTTGCGAATTTCGATGACCTTGTTGCCTTCCAGCACCTGCACGTCAATATTGCGGGTGTAGCCAGCCAGATCGTCGAGTAATTCCTTGGCGCGTTGGAAAGCCTGTTCGGGGTCGGCCCGGCGGTGGTGCCAGGCGAGCGAAAATTCCTTTTCTTCCAGCACCGCGCCGGGCAGGCGATCCACGTAACGCTGGAGGATGGGGCGCACTCCCTCCTTCCATTCGGTCGTGATGGTTTTCAACATGCGCCATTCCGCGTTTTTTCGCCGCAACCAGACGCCGTGTTCCGCCACCAAGGCCACGGGCAATTTGCCGAACCATTCCTCGAGATCGCGACGCGGCCGGCCGCTGATAATCACGACTTCGTTGACCGGATCGCCGCCAAGGCGGGAAAGCAGGCCGAGTAATTCCGGGTCGGGTTGCGCCAGCCAGGGGTTTTCCGCAAATGGTACCAGCGTGCCGTCGTAGTCCAGCAACAACGCGCGGTGCGTGGCCGATGTGTATTGCTGGATGAGTGTGGCCTGGGTCTTGCCGGTCAAGGCGCGAGCGCGACGCGCGGCCTCGATATTTTGGGTGGCGAGCATGGCCTGGACAAAATCGTCGGCCCAGCGAACGACGTTGTAGCGGCGCAACCGTTCTTGAATCAGTTGGTTGCGTTTGATCTGTTCCTCGACCGGCATCGTCAGGGCTTGTTCCAGCGCACGGGCAAAATCGTCGTCGTGAAATGGATTGATGATGAGCGCTTCGCCCATTTCTTTGGCGGCGCCGGCCATTTCGCTGAGGATGAGCACACCCGTTTGGTCCGGACGCGAGGCAATGAATTCCTTGGCGACCAGGTTCATGCCGTCGCGCAACGGGGAGATGAGAGCCACATCGCAGAACCGGTAGTACGCCACCAGTTCGTCGAAACCCAGATTGCGGTATTGATAAATCAGCGGCGTCCAGTTCACGTTGCCAAAGGCCCCGCCGATGCGGCCGACAGTCTGCTCCAGTTCCTGTTTCGTGTCCTGGTAACTTTCCACACCGATGCGCGAAGGGGCCACGGACAGGACGAAAACCACCTTGCCGTGCCACTGGGGATTGCGTTTCAGGAAAAGTTCATAACCGCGCAGGCGGTTGATGAGACCCTTGGTGTAATCCTGCCGGTCTACGGAAAAAATCACCTTCTGGCCAGCGCACTTTTCGCGCAACTCCGCGACGCGCGCATTCGTCTCCGGCCGGGCGGCGGCCTGGGCGAACCGCTCGAAATCCACACCCATTGGGAACGTGTCCACCTTCACAACGCGTTCGCCGAGGGTCAGGCTGCCCAGTTGATGTTCGTAACCGGCGGTGCGCAACACCGAGTTCAGAAAATACCGCGTGTAATCATGCGTGTGAAAGCCGACCAGGCTGGCGCCCAGCAGGCCCGCTATGATTTCCTCGCGCCACGCCCGCGGCAGCAGACGGAACACTTCAAAGGAGGGAAACGGGATGTGTAAAAAAAAGCCGATGGGCATTTCCGGGAATTTTTCGCGCACCAGTTTCGGCAGCAGCATCAGGTGATAGTCGTGAATCCAAAGCATATCGTCCGGTTGCATGGCGTTAACGACCGCTTCGCCGAAAATCCGGTTCACGTTCCGGTACTCCTGCCAGTATTCCTCCTCGTAGCGCGCCAGTGTCGGGAAATAATGAAAGAGTGGCCAGATGGTTTTGTTGCAGAAGCCGTGGTAAAATCGGTCCATGCTTTCCTCCGGCAAAAAGACCGGGCTGCACTTGAATTGCTGCTCGCCGTAGGACCGCACGGCGTCCTGATGTTCCGGAGCGACGGTGGCCCCCGGCCAGCCCAGCCAAAAATAGTCCGGACGGTTTGCCAACCCCGCTGTGGCCTGCTGCAAATAACTCGAAAGTCCCGTGCTGAGTCCGCCGGAACTGACCTCGAATTGCGGTTTTCCCTCTTTGAAGGACACTGTGAACGGCAACCGGTTGGAAACCACCACTAATCTCATATAGCACTAATCGCTTGCATTAGAGGTGATTGTCAAGCCGGCCGCCCCCAAATTCCTGCAAGCACTTCCCGTAAAAGGACGGCAGGCTGCCCCTGTAACCCGTAGAAACCAGTTTGAACAATTCCGGTGTTCTGTGGCTTACACGCGCGGGAGAATGATGCCAAAAGTTGTGCCGCGGCCGGCGTGGGTTTGAAATTGAAGCGCGCCCTGATGTTTTTCGACGATGCGTGCGGCAATCGGCAAGCCCAGACCCGTGCCCGATTCCTTTGTCGTGAAAAAAGGATCGAACAGCCGCTTTCCAACCTCCGGCGGGATGCCTTTGCCGGTGTCGCTGACTTCGAGGATGACAACCGGGGTTGATCGGTCGGAGAGCCGTTTTTCGTCGAGCCGCGCTCGGAGCGTGATGGTCCCGTTTTTGCCGATGCTGTCGGCGGCGTTTTGAATCAAATTAATCAACACCTGCCTGATTTGCCCGGGGTCAATGCGAACCTGCGCCGCGGCGACGCCATCAAGAGCGAGCTTGATGCGAGACTTTTTGAGTTCCGGTTCCATCAACGTTTGCACTTCGCGCAAAGGCTGCTCCACCTGGACCGTGACCAGTTCCGGGTCGGACGGCCGGGCGAACAACAGAAAGTCTTTGACAATCCGCTCCAGCCGGTCAATTTCGCCGCCTATGAGGTTGGCATCCTCAAATTCGGGCGTGCCTTGGGTCAGGTGCTTTTTTTGCATGTGAAGCCAGGCTTTGATGGCGGTCAACGGATTGCGGATTTCGTGCGCGACCCCGGCGGCCAGCATGCCCAGCGACGCCAGTTTCTCCTGCCGTTCCGCCAGTTGCCGGCTTTCCACCAGTTGGACCTGCAGGGGTGCGATCATGTCGCGGTAAATCACCACCGCCAGCCAGCCGCCGGCGGCCAACAACAATACCAGCAAACTGAGCAACGTGAACTGCAGAATGTCAATGGCCTTGCCGATTTGAGCCTGGAATGAATCAAGATATGCCTGATGGGTGGCCGCCAGTTGAAAACCAATGTCCAAAATGCGTTTGGACTGCTTTTCAAAGTCGGTGAATTCCACGACGCGGGTAATGGACTGATGGCTGGTATATATCCTGGTGTTGATGGCCATTGCTGCGGCCATGTAATCCTTGTAAGCAGCTTTGATCTGGTCATGAAATGGCCGCTCTTTTTCCAGAGACAGAATGGGTTGTTGTGCGTTAATCCACCGGTTCAATTCCTCGCTTGCCGCCAGAAAATTCGTCCAATCGTCGCTCTCGCGATAGGCTGCGTAGCGCAGGACAAGGGTGTTCATGCCCAGAATCGTTTGCTGCAAATAGTCGGAGGTTTGAAAACTTTTCCACTGCAGGGCCGCGAGTCTTTCGTGCAACTCACCAATCCGCCCCCAAGACATGTGGGCCGTCCACCCGATCAGCATTAACAGCAGGGCGATGGCCGTGATGAAGATTGCGAGCCTCAATTTAATGCCCGGGTTCATGGTAAAATTCCAGCCTGCCGGTCCACCCCCAATGGCGCACTATACACCGGATTCCGAAAAGCTCGAAAATAAATTTCAGCCGGCGCGCTGGCCTGAAACCGAGCAGCGTTGAAACGGAAAATATCAGTCGCGGGGGCCGGCACGCGCCTTCGTCCAAGCTCGGCCCGGCGAAAATCAACGGTTCGACTGTGATTCCACAGTTGGCACGTTTTGGGCTAAACTTGCCGCAAAGGGAACGGGAGCATCAAAACAACAGGAAGGTGGATGCTCCCGAGGAACAAATGATCTAACAAACAACAAAACGTGTTATGAATGCCCTGCTCCAATCGCCTTTGCCCGACACCCAACCGAAGGATAAGCCCCGTGCGAAAAAGAAAATCCTGCTGGTGGACGACGACCCCGCCATCAGGAAAATGCTTGGCATATTGTTGACCGGGGAAGGTTACCAGGTGCTGCTGGCGATTGACGGCAGCGAGTCCATTCAAGTCGTTCGCGCGGCGGAAGTTGACCTGGTTTTGCTGGATTTGAACATGCCGGGCATGGACGGATGGGAGGCTTACGAGCGGCTCGCGGCGGAAAATCCGATGCTGCCGATCATCGTGATTACGGCCCGCCCCAACCAGAGTTTTACGGCCATGGCCGCGGGCATCGGGGCCTTGCTCGAAAAACCGCTCGATTTGCCAAAACTTTTCCTCACCATCCGCGACCTTTTAGACGAACCGGACGAAATCCGGCTGGCCCGCGTGGCGGGGCGGCCTGCGGAGTTCCACTATGTCCCGCCCACGACGACCGGAGCCGGCTGACAAGCGGGTTGGAAGGCCAAGAACCAGTGCCAGCAGACCATGCTGCAAACCCGGACAATAAATGAATGCGCAGGGGACAAAACAACGCACAACAGGTTGCGCGCATTCAAACGGCAAACCGGACGCTCCTGCCTCCACGACCAACATCAGCGTTCGGTTTGCCCCCGATTTGAAACTTCATTTTCGAATTGAACGCTCCATGAGAACCCCAATTCATAACCGGACGGTTGACCTGGCGCCGCGTCCAATGACGGCGCGCCGATTGACTGCCACCATAAACAAACCATGAAAAGCAAAATCCCATCCCTGATTGTGATCGCTTTGGCGGCAATGGTTCTTGCTGGCTGCCAGAAGCCGCCGGAAAACGAAACGCCGCCCCCGGCAAATCCGCCGGGCGCACCACCAAACACCAACTCGACAGGTTCGACCAACCTGAGCCAGGCCAAAGCTCCGGCAGTTCCCGATTCGAGCGCCACCAATAATCCGGTTTCCACTAACCGGTGACCGGATGCCGACACCTCACTCCGAAACCTAGCATTAAACGAAATATGCCCATGAAAGAGACATTGATTGCAACCACACCCGTAACGTTGTACGGAGTCTGCGCGCGCGGAGATGACACAACGTTGATTGCCACCAACACGGATTTGGCCGCCTCGAATCCTTCTATGAACGGTATGGCGGGCAAGTTCGGCGTTGGCCTCACATTTGGCGAACCCCTCGGCCCGTCGGCGAAGTACTTCTTCAACGACGTGGTGGGCATTGACGGAGCATTCGGCTGGTCCACCCACGACCACACGGATTTTTATATGCAAAGCGACCTGTTATCGCACGACTTCGACCTGATTCCCGTGTCGCAAGGCGCGATGCCGGTCTATTTCGGCGCGGGCGGCCTGTTGAGATTTCGCAACAGCGGCGAGGATAACCAGTTCGGCATTCGCGTGCCGGTCGGTGCATCGTATTTGTTTGACAAGGCGCAGGTGGAAATTTTCGCGGAAGTTGGGCCAGTCCTTGATTTGAAGCCCGCCGTTCGCGGTGAAGTTACCGGCGGCATCGGTGTCCGCTTTTGGTTTTAGCAACGCTGACAAACGCCAAGGAAGGTGGGTGCGGGCGTTTGTCCGCGCCCTTTTTATTTCAACATTTCATCCAGCGTCGGTTCCATGAACTCGGCCCAGATTTGCGAAAAACAGGCAAGTCCCACTTGGAACGTGCCCGCTCTTGTCAGCCGTAGTGTTTGTTTACGGCGCCATTGGTTGAACAGAGGTCGTTTCCATTTCCGGCGGCGATTCGGTTCACGATGTTGACACCATTCACGTCGTCGTATTGGCCAATACAATAACTTTGGAGGAACTATAAGGATCGGAATCGGCTCGTCCACTTTGGCGGATTCCGTGACTGGCAAGGGAATTTTAAATTCTCCGTCCGTCTCCGTGACGTCAAATCAAATAAGCCAAACAGTTGGTTTCTAAAAACCTGTCACGAATGGCGGAAGATGCGGCGCGAGCCGAACATTGCCATACTACCGATCGCCAACATCGCCCAGGTTGAAGGCTCGGGAACAACTATCAAATCGTTGAATGCAACATCACTTGCATCACCGGCACCTAAATTGACGACATCCATTCCGGTGAGAGATCCATTAAATGTGCCAGTCCAAATGTCTGAGCCGGCAACTGCGCTATAGGTGCCAGCACCAGTAACCGTGAAAGCAATGTTAAATTCACTTTGATATTGATAGCCCATGCTCCCGGCGCTGACATCGGTAGATCCTGCATCGGTATAATAATATCCGCTGCCGGTGTAAGGATAAGGACCAGGTTCCCCGCCATAAATCCCAAAGGTGATGGCCGCGCCAGAGCCATCTAACAGGTCAATTCCGACTTCCTTGCCGGGATCGGTGGCGCGCATCTCAAAGTCCATGGAAACAGTTTGTCCGATGGCTAACGCTCCTCCGGCAAAGGTTGTCGTGGCTACAACACTTCCGGCATTTCCAGTGCCCGTGCCAAAAGGAGAACTCCATATTTGCCATCCTGAAAGAGTCTCGCCGGAAAACGCTGTGCCGAAGTAGGCGCCGGAGCCACCGCCAGTGATGCTGGGAGTTGCAACTACCGTCCAGACATTAACCGGGTTTGAATTTTGATCCACTCCATCCGGCGTACTGCCGGGAGTAGCGGTTGCGGTGTATGAGAAATCGTCGGAGGCAGATGCCGCGCCGGTGGCGGCAATCAGACTAATGAGAATCAATACTACTCTTTTCATAATTTTCAGGTTAGGTTGATTTTTGAGCGTTCTCTATTAGCAGAGGATTGTTCAAAAATTAGCACAACCGTAACCGCTTTAACACCACCCTTTCGGGTGGGTGTGACATTTCGGCCCTGCATAAGCCGAAAATCTGAAAAAGCAACCGCCGGGCTTCAACCTTCATGGCAGCAATGAGTTATGACCTGCTCCGCTGCCTTTCGGCCATGGTTCAATTTACAAACCGACTGAAGAATTCACGCCAAAGGACTTCGTAGTCTGCCACTGCTGCCAATCGCTGGAAATTGTGTTCGTTGAATCTAAGGAAATATTTGGCCTCGGCGGCGAAGAAGTCGGATCATACCAGCCCCAGCCACTTGATACCAAATCGGTCTTGTAAGTCCACATTGTCCAACTCATACCGTCATTGTTGTAGTCATTGATGGAGTAGTCGTAGCAAGCCGCGCCGTTGCCCATGTCGTTCCATTCGCCGATGAAATCAGGGACGTTCCAGGATTTGTGATTGTTGAAATCCGTCACTTGATTGTCAGAGCCAGCCTCACACTGGTTAGTGGTCCCGCCAAATTGGTATTCATGCATGGAATAGACAATGTTGGTCCAGCCATAGACGGACGGGTTGGGCAACATGCTCCAATTCCAGTTCCCAAAGGTTCCCTCGATGATGATTATATGGCCGGGGTCAGCGGCACGGACTGTCGTGTAAAGGTTGGTATAAGCAGCCCAAACAGCCGCGGTGCTTGGCGCGTTATCCGGTTCGTTGATCAGATCGTAACCGGCCACCGTGCTGTCTCCGTTGTAATGGGTGGCAATTTGCGTCCACATATAGGCTGTTTCAATCTTGTCTGTGCTGTTGGTCCAGTACTGGTTCTGGTTCTGCTGACCTGTGTCGTCCGAGGTGCTCTGGCCGCCAATTACGCCGTGCATATCAATAACCACATAAATACCGCGGGTAGCGCAATTGGTGACCAGCCAATCAAGCACTGTGAATGCATCCGAACGCCATCCTGAACTGGTGGTATTGGTGATGGAATAGAAGTTGCCCCACCAGACAGGCACACGCACACAATTGAAACCGCCATTCGTGATGTTATCAAGATCTGCCGCTGTAATCCAATTAGTTTGATAGGTTCGGATGAGGCTTTGCTCGATGGCCACGCCAAAATTAGTACGGCTGTCAAGCTCCGTGATAATACTGTACATATCCGGCAGGCCGCCACTGTCCGCGGGGCACATCCATGGTTCCATGACGAGCCAGCCCCCCAAATTAAGGCCTTTCAACTGCACGGTGGCGCCGCTGGTATTGACGATGCTGGTGCCGCTGGTGTGTAACAGACTCAAAGCAGCCGTGGCATTCGTTGATATTTGCACACGGTAGAAACGGCCGTTTCCGCTGGCCAAATCGCCAACCGACTGAACTGCACCATTGCCGGAGATGGAACTACCGAGAGGAATCCAATTGGCATCTATCAGTTCATTCTTGTATTGCACCTGATAGTTGAATCCAGCCTGGGTCATAAATGAGATAATAACGTTCGTGCCGTCGTACCCCGCGTTGATTGCAAACGGAACAGCTTGGATTTGAAATCCATCAATATCGCCCTCCGCGCTGCCAGTTCCAGTCCAAGTAATAATCAAATTTCCAGAGCCATCGGACAAGGCCAAGGTGAAGTCCACATAATCAACGCCCGCGATTAATGTGTTACTAGAACCGTTCCAAGTGCTGCTCTGGGTATGACCATTGACAGTAAAATAGGTTGTGCGGCCTGCAGCAGGAACGTTCGCGGCGTTATACAGGACCAAGTTATAGGTCGAGTTTGGTGCAAGACCCGAGAGTGTAATAGTTTGTGGGGTCCCACCATTATAGAGGTAGTCCTCCATGAGGGCGTCGTAGGGAGTGCCAGCAAAAGGCGTAGAGCCGCCATAGTCATTCACATCATATCCACCTGCAGACGTGAATGTCATCGTAACTGCCGAGGTGCTGCCATTTGCATTGATTAGTGGAATTCCACTGCCACTGCTTGCGTCTATTCCGTTCCACCGGTCACCCACTGCTCCAAGAACCGCCGCGCCCGACATTGTCGGACCCGGATTGGGGCCACCACCCGAGCTGGCACTGCTGTTCTCATTAAAATCAACATCAATTAATTGAGCTTGAAGTAGGCTGGCACTTAAAAAGAGGATGCCTGCGGGGAAGGCAATTAAAAGCGAGAACGAGTTTATAGCCTTATTCAGTACAATTCTTGAATATTGAGATTCTTTCACAACTTTTACCTCTAGGAGTTTGACCATCTTTGAGCGTCCTTATATAAAGGACACGCTTACTTATTAGAAACCGTAGTCACTGAAAAAAACCAACCCAAATCCGGCGAATGGGGATCAGCTGTAACATTGCATCCCGGCGGCGATGCGGGATTCTTATCGCTGATCATATTTCCGTCCGTCCATTTGTGGATTTGCGCATGTCCGTCACCATACGAAATCACACTCGAATAACCATGCAATACTGCCGGACTATTATACCAAAGTGTCGGGGTCGCAGGGTCCAAGGCAAAGTAACAATCGTCAATGCTGGCTGGATTTTCTTCTACAAAATACCAAATGTCGGCCGGGCCAGGGGAGTGCAAATCGGTCAGCTTCCTATAAAGTTTGTACTTAGTATCCCACCACTGCATGCCCCCCATGTAGCAATTCGCGGAATAGGTGCGCTCCGAATCCTGGGCGAAGGTCGGTGATGCTCCATAAGGGCACCTGGACAGGTCGGCCGGGCACTTGTAAACGGCAACAGTCTGGACAAAAGGAAAGAGCAAACCCGACATAATCCAATTGGTGTAATAAGGGCCACCAGTCATTTGGGATTTCTGTAGGTTTCCCGGACAAAATTGGGCCAAACTCCCTCCGGCCTGGAGCTGGGGATCGGTTAATGGGTTTTCACTCAGACTCCCGGTTATCGGCGCTCCGTTGGGAGCGGTGCCTCCCGCACCCGGTTGATACTGCAAGCTACCAACAGGCACAAGACTGTCACTGTTATCGTTGGCATACATCAGCGCCGCAGCCGATATCTGTTTTTGATTGGACATGCATTGCATGGCTTGGGCCTTCCGTTTGGCCATGGCCAGCGCGGGCAATAGCATGGCCGCCAAAATGGCAATAATGCCGATGACCACCAACAACTCAATCAACGTAAAACCTGTTGAACTAAATTCCCACCTCCTTGTGTTACAATTGCCTGACACCCCGCTCCCGGAGGCGGGCTTTTTAGGCAACTCAGTTGTGTTCATTTTTTTATTCTCAGGCAAGAGGCCGGCACCGACATCAACTCAGTGCCGGCCTTGTTGTTTTCTTAACTCAATTCAAACGTACCATTTCGTTTTACTGAATCAACAACTTATAGAATCCCTGGGATCCACTTGTGCCAATCGTCACAGTTTTGGTCGTACCGTCGCCGGCAATGGGACCGGCTACCGCCGTCCAACTGCCACCGGTCAGGCTGTTGTTGTAAAGCACTGTATAGCTAACTCCTGCCTGCGTTGCGAAGTGGAGCGACAGGTTGCTGCCGCTGATGGTGGCGCTCACATTCACCGATTGAACGGCTGGCACAAACATGTAGTAGTTTGCATTGAGGCTTCCCGTGGCGCTCCCCGGTGGAGCGGTCAACTGTAATGTTTCCACTCCGCCAAGTGGAACCACCACCATCTGACCATTGGTATCCAACAAAGGCACCCAGTGCCAGGATTGGAACCCGATTGCGTTTGGATCAGCAAATGAGCCCAGGATTTGGGTTGTTTGATTTGACGTGCCTTGGCCGGAAGTCACCAAACTCATCGTGGCTCCACTGTAGGCTGCGCTAGAGGCCAGCCGACCATAGACAAAATAGTTATTTGTTGGGAAGGTGCGAGTATAATTAAGCCATGTCCCCGGATTC
The DNA here is from genome assembly GCA_963754775.1 of uncultured Verrucomicrobiae bacterium. Classification (GTDB taxonomy): domain Bacteria; phylum Verrucomicrobiota; class Verrucomicrobiia; order Limisphaerales; family UBA11358; genus UBA11358. The sequence continues at coordinate 48,552 of CAVWHM010000029.1, read as the reverse complement.
CACCATCCCACGTCGAAGTCGCTAAAGGTTGTTATTGAGTTGTCACCATTGGTAACATAAAACTTCCCACGGAGGAAGTCAGAGGTAACCTCCGTGCCACAACTCTCGAACGGTCGGTAAATTTCGGTCTCGCCGGTATCGTTGGCAGGAGTGGTCAAATCCACGCCAACAATGGCTTCATTGGCTGAACTATTCGAGGGATAGTAGAAATAACTGTTCACTGCGGTGATAGCATAGGCCGGATACGCGTTGGCGACGTAAGCCCCGGTCGGAATTGGGTTGTCAATAAACTGACCGCCATTAAAGTCGAAGTCTTCCGCTTCGATCGTGAAGTTGTTTTGATTAAAGTTGTCAAAGGTTTCGCTATAACCATGGGAGTGTCCAGCAACATCCGTCGCCGTGATCGTGATTGCGTAGCTTCCTTGTTGGGGCAGCGGGAGACTAACCTGCCAATTGGTCGCCGAGCCGGTGAAAGTTAATCGCGACGAAACATTGGTTTCATTTAACACTGACTTGAATAGCATTGGTACTGACGGTGCTGGTGGCGGAACTGACGGTGAAGGTGAGCAGGTTGGTACTTTGAAACGGCTGCGAGCCATCAGGATAAACGTTTGCAATTGCAGGCGGAGTGTTGGTCCCCGGTGCCAGCATGAAAAAATTCACATTTACCCCACCGCCGAGCGGCCCGGAGGTCAACCGCAACGTGCCCTGTCCATTTAATTTCACGACCAGCGCATTTCCCCAGGCATCCGACAGCGGTATGAAATCATAATCGTTCCATCCCCGCGCGCTGAATTGAAAGGCGCCCAACTGGGTGGTCGTCTGATTGGTTGTGCCCTCACCGCTGGTAACTTCAGCCAGATAGCAATTGGCCAAACCGTCGCTCCCGTTGGCCACGCGGGCATAGATGTTATAGCTGCCGGCCGGGAAAGTTTTGGTGTAATTCACCCAATTCGACGGATTAAAATACCCCACTTGATAGTCGGGGATGCCGGCGGCGGTAAATTGAGAGCGGGGAGTATCATCCGCAGGACCGGTTGACACTTGATCGTTGGTGCGCCAGAGGTGAGGTTGGGTTGCGCTATAATTGGGCACATATTCGTCCACGTTCGACGTGCCAATCTGATTGTAGTAACTGCTGGGACTATTGGTGGAAAGCACCGGGTTGTCAATGAACTGCCCCCCGTTAAAATCAAAATCTTCCGCTTCCCAAGTAAAGTAGTTCGAATGGAAGGTATCGAATCGGACCGGCGCGCTCACGCTGGCGCCGGCGGCATTGGTCACGTTGATTTGGCCAATATAGATGGTGTCCAACAAAAGATTGGTATAACTGACACTGACATTTTCGGTGCCAGCACCGCTAATAACAAGATTGCTGGAAACATTCACCCCGTTTAATGTCAACTGAATGCCGCTGGCACCGACGGCAACGCCCGCTGAACTGACGTTAAACCTGAAAGTGTTGGTTACATTGAAAAGCGCCTTGTTATCATCGGGAGAGATGTTGTTGATGACCAGCTCAGGGGCGACCGTTAAATTATTAAATCCCACATCGCTGCCATTGCCGCCCGCGTGATTGAACACGTCTATTCCGGAAAGCGGCCCGTTAAATGTGCCACTCCAACTGTCTGAACCGGCAACAGCAGTATAGGTATTAGTGCCTGTAACAGTAAAGGCAATATTAAAGGCACTTTGATATTGATAAGTCATGGGGCCAGCATCCGCAGCCGTTGACCCTGCATCGGTATAAAAATACCAACCGGGTCCACCTCCATAAATGTAAAATTCTATAGCGGTGTTAGTGCCATTCAACAGACAAACGCCGACCTGGCCGGCCGGGAATCCGTTTGCCGCAGGATCAGTAGCCCGCATTACAAAGTTGATTGAAACGGTTTGCCCAACTGTTAAAGCTCCACCCGCAAATGTATTGTAGGAGTCAACACTTCCGCCGAGAGCAACTCCATCGTTCTGGTAGCTATAGGCTTGCCATGCATTTGCAAGGCCGCCTGACCCGTCTGGATTACCGATGTAGACTCCCGAACCATCCTCACCACTATCGCCCAGGCCGTTGGTTCCACCAGCGTAAAGAACTTCCGTCCAGACATTAACCGGGTTTGAATTTTGATCTACGCCATCCGGTGTGGTGCCCGGAGCCGCAGTTGCAGTGTATGAGAAATAGTTAGACGCAGATGCCAATCTTACGGCACTGATTACGCTAATAAGAATCAAGATAGCTTTTTTCATAATGTTTCGTTCCGGTTGACGATCGATTTATACAGCGCCGCCAGCACTGGCACCAGCGGAGTCCTTGTATAATGGCACAACCGTAACAGTTTGACACCACTCTTTCGGGGGGCGTCCCATTCCAACCCTCTTTGTAAGTCAAAAATCTTAAAAGCGACCGTTGGTCATCATACCCGCGAAGCAGCAAAGACTTGCATCTGTAATGCAATAGTGTTTCCCAAAGGATTCGACACCACTTTTAGTGATGGGTGTCGTCCGTGCTTTTTTCTGGAATTTCAATATTTTCGGGGTAATGTGAATTAAACGTTACCAGTGAATAGGCTTCCTGTATCGCTGTTTTGTGCCATACTTGCGCTGCTAAATGTACAGCAAATGGTTTCGGCGGAGCAATCAAACGAGCTTTTGACCAATGCTTCCCAAGTTCTTTCACTTTCGGCCGAACAAGCATCGCGCGGAATTAAAATTTCGATTAAGGGCGTTGTCACTGCCGCAGAACCCAACTGGGGCGGAAGATTTTTCGTGCAAGATTCCAGTGGCGGTGTTTTTGTCGAGAACATCAGCAACATACAGCCTTCCCCCGGCGACGTAGTTACCGTGTCGGGTATAAGTTATCCGGGAGGATACGCTCCGATTATCAGCCGGCCTCGTTGGGAAAAAGAGGGAACTGCACTTTTGCCGCCACCCAAACCGGTTGCAATTGAACAATTGATGTCGGGTACCGAAGACAGTCAGCGGATTGAAGTCTCAGGCACCGTGCGAAACGCGCAAATAAGCGGCGCGCAACTTGAAGTTGAATTGGCTTCAGGAGGGTACCGTATTCATGTGTATGAACCAATTCCGCCCGGCCTTGATCTACAGGCGCTGGTTGGCGCCAAAGTTCGGGTGAAAGGCACAGCCGCCGCCGCTTATAATGCACCGTTAAGGCATCTCGTAGCAGTAGATGTTTACGTCCCTTTTCTTGCAGATTGTGTTGTTGAAGAACCCGCAGCGCCAGACCCTTTCGAAGAGCCTTTGACGCCCATTAACAGCATCGGCCAATACCACAGAAGTCGCTCTCCTGTCGACCGAGCTCACGTTAAAGGGGTCGTTACCTGCCAACGAAAAGGCGAAGATGTGTTTATCAGAGATGCCACTGGAGGATTACAAATCAAAAGCAGCGAGACCCTTTCCGTATCTCCAGGCGATGTGATCGAAGCGGTGGGCTTTCCAGGAGTTGAGCATTTTCTCCCGGTGTTGGAAGATGGTGTTTTTCGAAAGACAGATGAACCGCGAACCGATGTGCAGCCGAAGAGCGTGCCGATAGAAGAATTAATGCAGGGTTTGCACCATGCAGACCTCATTATTCTCAAAGGCAAACTGCTTGAACGCCTGGTGGAAGAAGTCCCACCGCCAGGCGGTGGATCTAATATTGAAAAAACCACTTTGGTGCTCCAAGCCACTAACCTGATCTTCACTGCCGAGGCAGAAACACCCACACCAAATTCCATATTAACTTCAATACCCATCGGCAGTATGCTCGTGGTCAGTGGCATTTGTTTTCTTCAGAGTGAAGAGGATGGAACAATTAAATCCCTCCAAATCCTGCTCCCGGCCCTGAATAGCGTCCGTATAAGTACTAAACCGAGTTGGTTGACCCCACAGCATTTGTTAATCATTCTTGCGTTTTCTTTCGTCGTCATAATCGTTGCTACAAGCTGGATCATTATGGTTTCAAAAAGAAATTCGGCTTTGAGACACTTGATACATGAACGGGAACTGGATCAAAAGGCATTGCAAAAAGCTCACGATACACTTGAGTTGCGGGTCAAAGAGCGAACCAGACAATTAAAATTCCAAATCACCGCCAGAAAAGAAGCTGAGGTGCAATCCAAGGCCATTCTGACTGAACGCACTCGATTGGCAAAAGAACTCCATGACACCCTTGAACAAATGCTGACCGGTGTCACTCTACAGTTAAATACCGTCGCAAAGTTATTTCAGCAGCATCCAGAAACTGCCAGCTATCATCTTGGACTGGTCCGGAATATGGTACGAATGAGCCGGGTGGAATTGCGCAGATCCATCTGGGATTTGCGCAGCCGCGAGCTTGAAGAATTTGATTTGTCTAAGGCACTGTTAATCAGTGGAAACCGAATTGCCGAAAGCGCGGGTATCCGCATCGAAGTTGAAACCAAAGGCAATCTTCGTCCTTTGCCTGAAGTCATTGAAGAGAATTTGTTGCGGATCGGTCAAGAGGCCATTACAAACGCGGTCAAACATTCCAGCGCAAATTGGACGAAGATTGAATTGGAGTTTGGCACCCAATATGTCATTTTGGAGATTCGGGATAACGGACAGGGTTTTACACCGGAAAATTGTTCTGGCCCAAACGACGGCCATTTTGGTTTGCTCGGCATGTCGGAACGGGCCAAACGGTTGGGTGGACAAATTTTAATTACAAGCGCTCCCGGAAAAGGAACCGCCATTCGTGTCGAGCTTCCCATCGAGCAGACGCCAGAACCAAAATCAGTCAATGAACAAACAGATTACGAAGAAAGCATCACCGATTCGGATTCTGATTGCTGACGACCACTATATTGTTCGAATGGGTTTGATCGCCATGGTCAACACCGAGCCGGACATGGAAATTGTCGCGGAAGCCACCGATGGCGCCCAAGCTATTGCTCTGTTCACAAAATCAAATCCTGACCTTGCCCTGATGGACTTGCGCATGCCAGTCAAAAATGGCATTGAAGCCACCATTGAAATTCGCAAACAAAACAATGCTGCGCGAATTTTGATGCTTACAGCCCTTGATGGAGACGAGGATATTCATAAGGCATTGGAAGCTGGAGCCGCCGGTTATGTACTAAAAGACTCCACAGAAGAAAAGCTCATGCCCGCCATCCGTGCCGTGGCGTCCGGACAACGTTGGATTCCCGAAGAAGTTGCCAAACGCCTTGCGTCACGACGTTTGTTTGAGGAACTGACACCCCGCGAGTTGCAAGTCCTCAATGAGCTTGTCAAAGGCTTGGCCAATAAGCAAATTGCAGATGTTCTGAATATCACTGAAAACACGGTCAAATGGTATCTGAAAAACATCCTGGCGAAACTCCGTGTCTCCGATCGAGTTGAAGCTGTTGCAGTAGCCATTCAACGCGGAATCATTCATTTTTAACTTCAAACGCAGGAATTTATCTCACAGCTGTTCTGGTGAACCTATGAAGTCGATCATGCTGCGGCACGCTGCCGAGGTAGCACACTACCCACAACCGAATTGGCTTGCGGCTTTTGCGGCACGGCAGACAAAATGAGCAGATGCCCCGTCGCGCCGCCGAAAAACAGTTTCTTGGCCGGTTCGCGCTGACCTTTGCAATGGTTGCAGCCGGATTTTTTTCCGCGCCGGCCGCGCCAAATTATTTCACGCGTACCTGGCAGGTGGAGCAAGGATTGCCGCAGAACAAGGTCACAGCCGTGGTGCAGACGCGCGACGGCTATTTGTGGGTCGGCACTTACAACGGACTGGCGCGGTTTGACGGCGTCCGCTTCACGGTTTTCGATGACAATAACACGCCGGAACTGCACAGCAGCCGTATCACGAGTCTGTTTGAAGCCGCCGACGGCACGCTGTGGATCGGCACGGAAAGCGGCGACGTTTCGCAACACAAGGACGGACATTTCGCCACAGTGCCGGTGCGCGCAAATTGGGGCGGCGGGAAAATTTACGCCATCACCGCCGACGGCACGGGCGACGTCTGGCTGCTGAATGAAATGGGCGAACTCGCCGAGGGCGCGGGACGGTCAAGGTGTTGTCGCCGCCACTCGGGCGTCATCACCAATGTGGTCGCCCTGGCGCGTCAGACGGACGGTCAGGTTTGGGTTGATCGCGAGGGACGGGTGTCGCTTCTCAAGCACGACCAATTGCAGCCCGTTGAATTTGGGACGACCACCCCCGAAACCTATCCGTATATCCAAGGGATTGCCGCGAGTCGCGATGGCGGGCTTTGGGTGGCCAGCAACGGCAACATCCGCAAATGGAAAGACGGCCAATGGGCCGCCGATTTGGGTGCCGCGCCGTGGGGATGGAACACCGTTCCGAACTTCCTGGAAACCTCCACGGGCGTGCTGGCGGGCGGCACGTCGAGCGACGGTTTGTGGCTGGTTTTTCCCGATTCAACAAACACGCCCGCGGTGCACATTGACCGCACCAACGGATTGCCGTCGGACTGGGTGATTTCGTTGTGGGAAGACCGCGAAAAAAATCTGTGGTGCGGCACCGGCGCGGGACTGGTGGTTATCCGCCCCAACAACCTTGAAACCATTTCGCCGCCGGACAAATGGAAGAGCTGTCCCGTGCTCTGCGTGCTGCCAGCGCCTGATGGCGCGTTGTGGGTCGGCACGGAAGGGGCAGGCCTGTATCGCTTGCAAAACGGCGACTGGACGAATTTCGACTCGTCCGCAAGGCCTGCGCAATTCCTTCGTCTGGTCGCTGGCCGCGGACGGCGCTGGAAAAATCTGGGCCGGCACGTGGGGCGGCGGATTGTTTGCACAGAAGGGCGACGCTTTTGATTATGCGCCGGGGCTGGAAAATTTTCTGTTACCGATGCCGGCGCTTTTGTTTGTGGGCGACAAACTGTGGATCGGCACGCCGGCACGCGCGCTATGTTATCAAAACGGAAAAATCGAAAGGTTCAGCGAAATTGCGGGTGAGCCGTTCGGCGATGTCCGCGCCATCGCGCGGGACGAGTCGGGGGCACTGTGGTTTGGCACGGCGGGCGGCGGCTTGGTCCGCCGGCAAGACGGTAATTTCCGCCGGTTCAAAAAGTCCGACGGGCTGTCGTCCGATTTCATCGAATGCCTGCATTTTGCCGATGACGGCGCGCTGTGGATTGGCACGTTCGGCGGCGGGCTGGATCGGTTCAAGGACGGAACATTTTCCGTGATCAACCGCGAACAGGGTTTGCCCAACGGCGTCATCGGCCACATCGAAGCGGACGGGCGCGGATATTTTCTGGATGAGTTCCTACGGGGGCATTTTGCGCGCGAGCGAAAAGGATTTGAACCGCTGCGCCGACGGCGAAATCGCCGAGGTGCCGTTCCTGACTTACGGCGTCAATGAAGGCTTGCCGACGCTTGAATGTTCGGAAGGCTTGCAATCGGCGGGCGGCCAAAACGGCGGACGGGCGCTTGTGGTTTGCGACGGCGAAGGGACTTGTCGCCGTGGACCCGGTGGGCGTCAAGCTGAATCCGCTGCCGCCGCCGGTGCGGATCGAGGAGATGCGTGTGGACGACAAGAAGTTCGCGGACGGCGCCGCCGCCGGGCCGCTAAAAATTCCGCCGGGCCGGCACCACATCGAATTTGAATACACCGGTTTGAGCTTTGTCGCGCCGGAAAAGGTGCGATTCAAATGCCGACTGGACAATCTTTGAAACGGAATGGGTGGACGTCGGCGCGAAACGGGTGGTCACTTACAACTACATCCCGCCCGGAAATTATTCATTCCAAGTAACCGCGTGCAACAACGACGGCGTGTGGAATGAATCCGGCGCGAGCCTCGCGTTTGAAGTGCTGCCGTATTTCTGGCAGACAACATGGTTCCTTGTTGTCAGTGGACTGGCGACAGTGTTGGCGGCCAGCGGCGCGGTCTGGTTCGACACGCGGCGGCGGATGCGCCGCCGGCTCGAACGCGCCGAGCGCCAGCGCGACATCGAGCGTGAACGTTCGCGCATTGCCCAGGACATTCACGACGACCTCGGCGCGAGCCTGACGCGCATCAGCATGTTGAGTGAAACAGCCCGGAGCGAATTAGATCGACCGGAACAGGCCGCGGTTGGGCTGAATCAGATTTATAAAGCGGCGCACGAGTTGACACGGGCGATGGACGAAATTGTGTGGGCGGTGAATCCGCGGCACGACAGTTTGGAAGGACTAACCAGTTATCTGGAGAAATTTGCGCAGGATCTGCTGGCGGCCGCCGGCATCCGCTGCCGTTTGGACATACCCCTGGAACTTCCGTCCTGGCGGCTTACAGCCGATGTGCGCCACAATTTGTTCCTGGCTTTCAAGGAGGCGCTTCACAACGTGGTCAAACATTCCGGCGCCTCGGAAACGTCCATCCGCCTTACGACGGGCAGCAAATCCTTCGAACTGGTTGTTGAAGACAATGGCCGGGGGTTTAAATCCGATATTTCCCGTGAGCCTCTGCCGAATAATTCGGCACGTCTTTCCGCGGGAAATGGTCTGGAAAACATGGCGCGCCGTTTGGCAGAAATCCACGGACTCTGCCAGATTCAATCAGCGCCCGGGCACGGGACCAAAGTTATCTTCACTGTGCCGCTCAAGATGTTTGTGGCATAGGAAAAAATAATGGAGACCGGGGGGAATCAGCGTATGTAGTTATTATTGATGACATAGGGTGCCAAGGAAATGGGGATATAGTACGTCATGTCTTCGATGGGAAACCAACCAGACCAGCCAGTCGTTTTGAGAACACCGCACCAAATTCGATGTTGGTTCACTGCGGGAACGGTTTCCCTGGCCGTCTGGCCCGGGCTGCTTTGCACTGCCGACTCCCAGCCAATGAAGATCAAGCTGCGAATGCCGAATCGCTGACAATCCCAAATCGTGTTATGTTAGAAGCTACAGAAAAACCAAATCAAATGCGAATCCCGGTTTCCATTGTCGAGGACGACGCGCAGGCGCGGAGCCTGCTCGCCGATTGGATTAATCGTGCGCCACGGTTTCGTTGCGTCGGCAGGCATGCCAGCGCCGAAGCCGCGCTGCTCGCTTTGCCCATTGAAAAACCCGCAGTGGTTTTAATGGACATCAATCTGCCGGGAATCAGCGGCACCGAATGTGTGCGCCGACTCAAACCTGTATTACCGGACACTCAATTCATGATGCTTACCGTCTATGAGGATTCTGATCACATCTTCGATGCCTTGGCGGTGGGTGCCTGCGGCTATCTGCTCAAGCGCGTTTCCCGCGCAGAACTGATTGAGGCGCTTCAGGAGGTTCAAACCGGCGGCTCGCCGATGAGCAGCAACATCGCGCGCAAGGTCGTCCAGTCTTTCCAAAGACCGGCCCATCAGCCCTCGGAGGGCATGGTGCTTTCGGCCCGGGAAAGCGAAGTTCTGGAATTGCTCGCCCGCGGTTATCTTTACAAGGAAATCGCTGATTTACTTCAAATAAGTGTCCCGACCGTAAACACATACATCCGTCGCATCTACGAAAAAATGCACGTCCGTTCCCGCTCCCAGGCGGTAGCCAAGCTCACTCATATTCCCGGTGCCGTCGGCAGCACGCAGCCCGCGGCCCACCGCTTAAGAAACAAGCCTGATCAGGCTTTGTCGTTGATTTTGACGACATGACTTTAATGCTTTTTTATAGGAAACTGTCACCACGAACCCATTAGAGCATTTAAACAACATAACCTATGAAAAATGAAAAAACTTGCATTATTCTCAATCGGAATACTGGCGTTGGCGCTGGGAAGCGTCAACGCTACAAACACAATACTCTACTCCACTGATGATGATTGGACCCAGTTGGAACTACACGGGACAGGGATTAACATTTCAAGATACAACCGCTTTTGACTACGATGGCGTAACGGTCAACGGCATTGGCAATTCGTCAAACCGCGGGTAGTGCAGGCACGGGGGGTTCGCTCGAAGTCAGTCCCATTGTTCCATGTGGTTGGGGCCTGGGTGGGCCTTTCTTTGGTATTTTAGCTGTAAACGACGCGGTTTTAGTGGCTATGGATGGGCCGGGTGCAGGATTATGGCAACCGTTGGTAGCCCAGTCGGGTACGTTGATTGTGGATTACACGATGCCGGACGACACAGTCTTGGCGGCACGTCTTTCACTATGGGCATTGTCTTTCAAGACAATGCTCCAATGGGGTGGATGGTCAGGCGACTCAAAACTATGATTTAGGACCTGTGACCACTCCGTATGGAACAGAGGAAATGTATGAGGCAGTCATTCCCTACACGTTAAACGCGACCGCTACTCTAAACTAGACTCAGATTGGCTTCTGGATGTTCACCGATTACCAGGGATCAAATCCATGGTATATAGACAGCATCTCTGTGGTTCCCCTCCCCGTAATTCGTAATTCCACCGCCCGGCCAATCGCTGTTCACCACCTATGAAGACTTTACGCCTTGGACTGCGGCTGGCGGCGATTTGGTATCGCCGGACAGTGCGTTCAGCTCGGATGGCGTCACCATCAATGGCTTGGGCAACACCACCGCCGCCGGCGCCGCCGGCACCGCCGGCTCACTGTTGGTCGATTGGAGCAGTCTTGAAACCGGCTGTGGCACCATAGCCAGCGCGCCGGCCAGGGAGGCAATGCGGCATTCATGCAAGCCATTGACCCCGGTTGTGACCCTGGATCTTCAACTTCCGTTGCCGCTTACGGAAACATTTATGTGGATTATTCGGTACCGGATAATACTGATGGCGGAAACTATTTCCAACTGGGCGTAAATTTGACATACAATGCCGACGGCTACTATGGGAATTATTTGTGGAATGCGGATCAAGACTTGGGTTTTACGGATGATTTTGGGTTGGAAGTTCACAAGGCCACCATTCCCTACACCATTGACGCCGGCAACTTCTACGGATTCGGTTTCGCCGTCTCGGTTAATTCCAATTACCAGCCGGTCAATGGGTTCCACATCGGTGAAATCAGCGTGAGCGCCGCCCAAGCGCCGCTCATCACCGGCATCAGTTTGAACGGGACAAGCCTGACCATCAATGGCACAAACGGGCTGACGGGCTTCCACTACACTTTGCGCTCGAGCACGGATATTTCGCTGCCGCAGAGTGCGTGGACGGTGGTATCGACGGGAAACGCGTTTAACGGGCCGACCTACAGCATTACGACCACCATCAATCCGGCGAGCCCGCCGACCTTTTATAGCATCAGTGTGCCGTAGACGGACAATGTATAGCCGTTAATTGGCAATCACCTCATTTACAGCATTCAATCAATTACCCTGCGGCAAACCGCAGGGTAATTTTTTGACCGTGGGCTGGAAGAGGGGTTTATGTCCCGGAGAAACCTCGTCAGCCCTCTATACCGAAAAATCGAAATTGAGCTCATAGCTGACCGTCGCAACCCATAATTGGTTTGATTTTCAAACGCTGCTCCAAGCGATTTTTGTCTGGCTGTTCTGTGAAAATGGGTTTATGAAAGATATAATCCAAGTCCGGATTGTCATCAATTCTCACTACATTGACCTGAGGCTGCAATCGGGTATCTTTTATGCAGTCCATAACAGTATCCGTGAACATTTTTTTTGATTTCGGCAGGCGTGCCGGTTGGCTGCCAAAGGCGGGTATTTTGTGTCTCCTCCTCGTTCTGGTGGCGCCCAGCGGATGCAAAAAGTCTGACAGTACGCCAGCCTCGGTTGCGTCCTCACCGGCCTCCAATTCAACACCCACGGCTGCCACGCCAACAGCCGAGCCGACAGCCGAGCCAACAGCCGCGCCGATAGCCGAGCCAACAAACACGCTTCCTCCTAACCAGAGACCGTTAGCGGTTCCATCCAACTCCGCTAATTCGGGCCTGACACAACTCCAGTTGCTCAACCGGGCGCTGGTGGGATGGGAGATGAAAAATCACCGGCACCCGCTGACCTTCGAAGAATTTGCCAGCACGGCGAGCATCCAGATACCTGACCCGCCGGCGGGGCAAAAATATGCTTTTAACCCAAAAGGATTTATTGTTCTCGTCAACGCAACCCAATAAACCGATGAACGTTCAGAGTGATTTGCCATCAAACCGCAGGCCTAAGTGGATAGCTCAAGCCGCCAAAGGTTTTACCCTGATTGAACTTCTGGTGGTCATCGCCATCATCGCGATCCTGGCGGCGATTCTTCTGCCGGCCCTGGCGGGGGCCAGAAACAGGGCGTTGCGCTTCCAGGACATGAACAATATGAAGCAACTGGCCAGCGGTATGTTTGCCTTTAGCGGCGACCACCACGATACGTACCCTCCTGCATACTGGTGGTCGAATGTCGGGACAGTCAGTTGGGACACTTTGCTCTACAACTATGTCGGCGGAGGCAGCGGAGTCCCCCCAAATTATTTGTCTATTTCAGTTTATGCAAACGATCCTGCCACTGCCACCGCCGTTGGCTGTACGCTCGGACTCAAAATTATGGCCTGCCCGTTTGACACGTTTACGAAAGTCTCCTGGATCACGCAACCTGACTTTTCCGTAAGAAGTTATGCGATGGTTAGCGGGCCGAGTGAGTGGAGTGTGCCAATCCAGAACGGATTGCCAAGCATCTTCTCCGCCAATTTTGGAGGCGTGGGAGTTGGTTGGACTGGTGGTGATGCCACGGATGTTAACTGGGAACCGCTGGGCTATCCGGACACAGTGGTCCGCCATCCAGGCACCACTCTTATGCTGGTGGAACTGGCTAATAGCCAGAACGCCGAAGGAAATTGCTGGCCGGCTTTTTGTTTAGGTCCGTATCTTTCATCACCCGGCTCCGGTTTGTACCAAATTGAGAAAGGCGTCAACATAGATCCGAAGAACATGGAACAAAACGGCGTCAGTCAGGGCTTGCTATTATATCCGGCTCAACACAACCGGTTTAGCTACGCCTTCCACGACGGTCATGTCGAGCTGCTCCCCTGGCAACAAACCATCAACGCGAAGACGCTGCCAGGGGGTGTAATAAACCCAAATCCGAGTGGCATGTGGGGTATTATGACGGCGGATTAGCCGTCCCAATTTGTCCAGCCCTTCATCCGAGTGCCATGGTAACCCGTGACAATCGTACCGGTGCCAGCACTAAAAAATGATAATAAAAACTGTCTCCTTGATTCGTCTTCTCTTGACTGGCGGCTGTGTTGCGTTGGTTGCCACGCAGCTTATGGCGGCCGATTCGCCGCGGGAACATCTTTCGCTCGACACGAATTGGAAATTCCACCTCGGCGACGACTGGCCGGATGCGCTGCATCTGGAAAATTCCGGCACCGGTTCCGGCCCCGCTTCAGAACAGTTCACCGACTCCTATTGGCGCGTCGTCAATTTGCCGCACGATTGGGCGGTGGAATTGCCGTTTGACCCAACCGCCGACGGCAGCCACGGTTTCAAAGCGCTTGGCCGGAACTTTTCGACGAACAGCATCGCCTGGTATCGCCGCACGTTCGAGTTGTCGGCGGGCGATTCCGGGAAACGCATCTGGCTGACGTTCGACGGCGTGTTCCGCGATGCGACGGTGTGGGTGAACGGCTGGTGCGTGAGGCATCATGAGGGCGGCTACTATCCGTTCCGCGAGGACATCACGGATGTGTTGCATTTCGGCGGCACGAACATCATCGCCGTGCGGGTGGACGCGACGAAAACCGAGGGCTGGTTTTACGAAGGCGCGGGCATCTACCGCCACGTCTGGCTGGACAAGACCGCGCCGGTGGCCATCGCGCCGGACGGGATTTTTGTGTGGAGCGCATTTGAAAATAACGTGCCCGAAGGATCCGCAGAAATTAATGTTCAAGCGAAACTACTCAACGTGGAGACAGAACCAAGCTAAAGCTTCCTTGAAATGCGAATTATTTGGTCCCGACGGGAAATCAATCACGTTCGTCAACAGTGAAACAAATGTTATTCCGATCGGCGAAAGTGAATTCAAAGTAGGTGTGTTTCTTCAGGACACGGGGAAATATTATCCAGTGCTTTGTAAATCTTGGCATGAAGTAAAACCGGAAGAAAAATGGGTTTTAGCTTTAAGCACGCCGGTTCTTTGGTCGCCGGAATCTCCGAAACTTTACAAGCTCATCACGACCGTTTCCGTGGACGGCAAAGTCGTTGACCAAATGGCCACTCCCTTCGGCATCCGCACTGTAGCCTTTGATCCGAATCAAGGCTTTTTGCTGAACGGCAAACACTACGAGATTTACGGCACCTGCAATCACCAGGACCACGCTGGCATCGGCGCGGCGATTCCCGATGCGTTGCAGGAATTCCGTGTGAAGAAATTGAAGGAGTTCGGCTGCAACGCCATCCGCACCTCGCACAATCCGCCCACGCCGGAATTGCTCGACGCCTGCGACCGGCTCGGCATGTTGGTCCTGGACGAGAGCCGGTTGATGGGCAGCGATTCGGGGAACATGAAAAAGTGGGACAGCCAGATCCGCCGCGACCGCAATCATCCGAGCGTCGCGTTTTGGAGCATCGCCAACGAGCAATTCATGGTGCAGGACACGCCGCAGGCTGCAAACGTCGCGCTCACGATGCAGGATTACGTCGAACAACTCGACCCGACGCGGCCCGTCACTTACGCGTCGCCGGAAGACGATGTGTTTCGTGGCATCAATTCGGTCATCGAAGTGCGCGGCTGGAATTATCATTACGGACCCGACATGGACAGATATCACGCTGAACATCCGGACCAGCCGAACGTCGGCACCGAGCAGGCCAGCGTCGTCGGCGACCGCGGCATTTATGCGAACGATCAGGAACATGGTTACGTCAGCGCTTACGACGTGGCCTGGCCGGGTTGGACCACGACCGCGGAAAGCTGGTGGAGCTTCTTCGCCGTTCGTCCGTGGCTCTCCGGAGCCTTCGTGTGGACCGGTTTTGATTATCGCGGCGAGCCGACGCCGTATTGGTGGCCATGCGTCAATTCGCACTACGGTATTCTCGACACGTGCGGTTTTCCGAAGGATGCTTTTTACTACTACAAATCCTGGTGGACGACGAACACGGTGCTGCATCTGTTGCCGCATTGGAATTGGCCGGGCAGGGAAGGCCAGGAAATCCCCGTCGAGGCCTTTAGCAATTGCAAGCAGGTGGAACTTTTCTTGAACGGCGTATCGCTCGGCAAACAGGCGATGAAGCCAAATTCGAAATTGAGCTGGCAGGTGAAATACGCGCCGGGAACCTTGAGCGCGAAAGGCTTTGACGACGCCGGCAACGTCATTGCCGAAACAAAAGTAGAGACAACCGCCGACGCCACACAAATCCAGCTCACGCCTGACCGGAACCTCATCAAAGCCGACGGCGAGGATGTGGCGGTGTTCACCGTCGCCGCGCTGGACGCACAAGGGCGCGTGGTGCCAGTGGCGCAGAACAAAATTCATTTTAGCATTGGGGGCGTGGGGAACATTCTCGGCGTGGGCAATGGCGATCCCAGTTGCCACGAGCCGGACACGTTCATTCCGTCTGTGCCCACGCGCGACATTGCCGTGGACGATTGGCGCTGGCGGCTTGCGAAATTTCCAAAAAACAGCAGCGCCGTGCCGGAATACGCGAATGATTTTGATGACTCCGCCTGGAACACGCTCAACGCCAAAACCAGCGGCGGCGAACCGACGATCAAGACGGAAAACACCATGGCGATTTACCGCGCGCATTTCACGCTGACAGAGGAAGACTTGAAAGGAGCCGGCGCGCAAATTTGCTTCGGCGGCGCCGACGACGAAGGTTGGTATTTTATAAACGACCAGTTCGTCGGCGAATCACATGACTGGCAGGCGCAACCGATTTTCGACATCAAAAAATTCATCCACGCGGGCGACAATGTCATCGCCGTTGGCGTAAACAACGTCGCCTACCAGGGCGGTTTGAATCCGAACGTAACGGTGAAAATCATCGGGCACGCCACCGCCGCGCCGTGGTCGCGCAGTCTGTTCAACGGCCTGGCGCAAGTCATCGTGCAATCCACGCGGGAAGCCGGCAATTTCAAGTTGACGGCGACCGCCGATGGACTCACTCCGGCGACGGCCATGGTGCAGACTCAACCTTGCACACCACGCCCGGCCGTGCCGTGAAATTGCAAGTCATTTTCGCCTGTGCGGTAACGATGTTTTTGGCGTGCATTTGCGGCGCCCAGCCGTATTTCGTTTCGCCGGCGGGTGACGATGCGAATTCTGGCACGCTGGAAAAACCGTTCGCCACGCTGCAACGCGCGCAACAGGCGGTTCGCCAGAAACGCGGTGACGTTTTTCTGCGTGGCGGAACTTATTATCTGCCGGCGACGCTCGTTTTCACGGAGCGGGATTCCGGTACAAAGGACGCCCCGGTGGTCTATCAAGCCTATCACAACGAGCAACCCGTCATCAGCGGCGGCATCAGGCTCGAAAACCTGGAGTGGCAGCCTTATACGAATGGAATTTTTCAGGCGCAAGTTCCGGCGGATTTGCAGACCGAGGAAATTTTTGTCAACGGCGAGCGGCAGATTCTGGCGCGTTACCCGAACTTCGACCCCAAGTCGCAATACTTCGACGGGTTTATATCCGGTGCGGACATCAAGCGGCGCGCGACCCGGTGGGCGGATCCGGCTGGGGGCTACTTGCACGCGATGCATCCGGCACTGTGGGGTGATTTCACCTGGCGCATTACCGGAAAGGATGCGAACGGCGATTTGACCAAAGTGGGCGGCTGGCAGAACAACCGGGGCGGAGGCATTAACGAGCGTATCCAATTTGTGGAAAATATCTTTGAGGAATTGGACGCGCCCGGCGAATGGTTTCTGAATTCCAAAACGCACACGCTGTATTTTTATCCGCCCGCCGGAGTTGACCTGAAGCACGCGGTCGTGGAGGCCACACGCCTGCGGACGCTAGTTGAATTCCGTGGCGACGAAGCGCATCCGGCAAAATGGATCACGCTGCGCGGACTGATTTTCCGGCAGGCGGCGCGCACTGTCATGGACACGAAGGAGCCGCTTCTGCGTTCCGATTGGGCGATTTATCGCGGCGGTGCTGTTTTCTTCAACGGCGCGGAGGATTGCGCGCTGGAAGACAGCTTCATTGACCAGGTGGGCGGCAACGCCATCTTCGTCAATGATTACAACCGCCGCGTCCTCATTCGCGGAACGCAAATCGCCAAGGCGGGTGCGAGTGGAATTTGTTTTGTCGGCGATCCGCAATGCCGCGCGTAGCCCGCTGTTCAACTACTACCGGATTCACCAGCTTGCCGAAATTGACCGCACGCCCGGGCCAAAGACCGACAATTATCCGGCGGACTGCCTGGTGGATGACTGCCTGATTCATTTGACCG
Organism: uncultured Verrucomicrobiae bacterium; assembly: GCA_963754775.1. Taxonomy (GTDB): domain Bacteria; phylum Verrucomicrobiota; class Verrucomicrobiia; order Limisphaerales; family UBA11358; genus UBA11358. The sequence goes on along the minus strand of CAVWHM010000029.1, from coordinate 31,299 downwards.
GGCGCGTGGAGAAACAAACCGCCGGCGTGGAAATTGACCTCGCGCAGGGCATCACCGTCCGGCACTGCTCGATTTACGACGTGCCGCGCGCCGGCATCAACATCGGCGACGGCTGCTGGGGCGGGCACGTCATCGAATTTTGCGACGTCTTTGACACGGTGAAGGAGACGGGCGATCACGGCTCGTTCAATTCGTGGGGACGCGACCGTTTCTGGCGGCCCAATATCGGCGAAGTCAACACGTGGGTGAAACAAGTTCCCGCATTGCCGAAGCTCGACGGGGTCAAGCCCATCGTGCTCGCCAACAATCGCTGGCGTTGCAATCACGGCTGGGACATTGACCTCGACGACGGTTCATCATTCTACATTATCACGAACAACCTTTGCCTGCACGGCGGCATCAAAAACCGCGAGGGGTTCGGGCGCGTGGTCGAAAACAACATCATGGTGGACGGCGGTTACGATCCACACGTCTGGTATGACAAAAGCGGCGACATTTTCCGGCGCAACATCGTTTGGACCGCGTATCGTCCGGCCAATATGCACCGTCCGCCGTGGGGCGCGGACATGGATTTCAATCTCGTGCAGGATTTCGGTGCAACGACCATCGCGCCCGCGACGCGGTTGCAGCAACAAAGTGGACGCGACGAGCATTCCATCGTGGCCGACGCGCAATTCGTTGATCCGGCGCATGGCGACTATCGGGTGAAGGACGGTTCGCCCGCGCTGGCGTTGGGCTTCGTCAATTTTCCGATGGACCAATTCGGCGTGCAAAAACCGGAACTGAAGGCCATCGCGCGCGTTCCGGAATTGCCAGAACCGAAAATGCCCGTGCCTGTGGCCGCCGCGCGCGACACCACGCCGGCTATGTGGCTCGGCGCCCGCGTGCGCAACATTGCAGATGAAGGCGAGATGTCCGCATTCGGTCTCTCTGATGTAACCGGTGTTTTGGTGCTGGAAGTTCCGGCGGAATCGGCTCTGGCCAAAGCCGGGTTGCGAAAAAATGATGTTATTCTTTCCGTCAACGGCCGGAAGACGGCGGACACGGCGGCGCTGTTGCGACAGGCTCCGGCATTGCCCGCCGGGGGTTCCTTGCAAATCGGCGTCTCTCGCGATCAAAAGGAAATGGTTGTCCAGTTGATTCCGTGAAAATTCCATTTTTCAGGCTTCTCGAGGTTTTACAGGGGTTTGCGGCTACGCGATTTCGATGTCATGGAAATTGATGACTTGTTGATTTTGTTAACTTGCTGTAACTGATGATAATGCACTGCTTTAAGGTGAAAGATGTTTCTTTAAGAGAAAAACATTGTGCGGAAATGATCAAACTTTTCTCTAACCTCTGCTGGCATTCGCGCGGTATGCCATTCACGAGTTGGATGCCTGCATGGCCGGGCAAATGGTTGCGCTGCTGGCTTAGGTGCGTATTTGTGCCTGCCGCTGCCGTACTGGCAGGTACTGCCGGCGCGCAGACGCTTGTGGATTTGGGCGCCACCGCTCCCACTCCCGGAACGAATGATATTTCGCAGCTCAGCACTCTTGGCAACCAGACGGATCCCGATGGCTTAAATTATTACACAGATGACCAAACCTCTTTTGGTACCGGCGAACCCGGACAAACCTTTCTGACCGGTACAAACCCTGCGGGATACGTCCTGTCGTCCCTGGCGATACGGACGGCCGGTCTGGGCAGCGACTCCGGCATTGGGACGGCCCAACCCTATTACCTGCACCTTTACTCACTGTCCGGCAGCACGGTGACCCCGCTGCAAACCAACACTTCGGCCAATATCACTTTCAATGACGGCGACTGGCTCCAGTGGACCGGACTTTCATTGATATTGTCACCAAACACAGCCTATGCCTGGTCGTTTGGCAAAGCGAGTTCAACCAACAGTTGGGAAGCGATGGCGGTCGCCACCAACCTCCCCTACGCCGCGGGCCAGATTGGACTTTTCCCTCCGGGCGGCGGAACCGTCACCTTTGGCAGCAGCCACAGCTTCGACGCGGTATTTGACGTTGGACTGAGTCCGAAAACACCTTCGGGGTATTTGCCGCCGGGATGGAGCGATGCGGACATTGGCTCGCCAGGTTTGGCCGGCGCGGCCGGCTATACCAATGGCTTGTGGACCGTGACCGGCGGCGGCTCGGACATTTGGAATACCGCCGACCAGTTCAATTTTTGCAGCACCAATTTTTCCGGCAACGGCACGATGATTACCCTCGTGACCAGTTTGCAAAACAGTGATCCCGGTTCCGGCTGGGCGAAGGCCGGAATCATGTTCCGCAATGACTACACGGCGGGTTCGGCCAACGTGAGCATCGTCGCCACGGCGGGCCAGGGAATCAGTTTCCAATGGCGGAGCACCGCCGGTGGCTCCAGTTCTAACGGCCAGCATAGCGGCATTACCACGCCGGTTTGGTTGGAATTAGTCTGCTCCAACGGGACCTACACTGGCTCTTACAGCTTGAATGGCAGCACCTGGGTTCAGGTCGGCAGCCAATCGGTTGCGTTGAACAGCACCGTCCTGGCCGGATTCGATGTGACCGCTCACAACAACTCGGCGCTGAATACCGCCACGTTCACAAACTTCAGCCTGACCAATATTCCCAGCGCTCCCTACGTTCCCACGCCGGTGGTTTCCCCCTCCAGTATTATTTCCCTCGGCTCAACCGTTACCATCGCGTCCTCGGTGACCGGAAGCCTGCCCATATCGTATCAATGGCAGACCGACGGCGGCAGCGGCGGCACACTGACGAACATTCCCGGAGCGACCAGTCCGTCTTTGGCCTACACGCCGCCCTCGACCGGCACGTTCCAATTCGATTTGGCGGCCACGAACAGTTTAGGCGGTAACACCAGCGCCATCGTCACAGTGACCGTGCTGCCGTTGTCGGCCACAATTCCTTTTAACAGTGACGATTACCTCCTTTTCACGTGCTATTCCAACAACTCTTACGGTACGACCGTTTATAACAACAATTGGTATGATTCCGGAAGTTGGGTGACTCATTATCTCACCTATAATCCGAACTTTAATGGCAGCAATTCCATGGTTTTCGCCGCCAGCGGCACTTATCAGGCATGGCAGCTCACTCATGATCCCTATGATACCACCATTTATACCAATATTAGCTTCTGGTTAAACGGGGGCGCCACCGGCGGACAAAGTGTGGGCATCAAAGCTGAAGCAGGTTCAACTTGGCAGAACATCATATATGTGACCGCTCCGACCAATTCCTGGAAACAATACACTTTTTCCCTGGCTTCCCTCGGTGTCGCCAATATTACCAATCTGGAAGGTATTGAGATTTGGAACAATGGCACGGTGCAGCCGCAATTTTACATCGCTAATATCAGGCTGGGGGCCGCGCCGAAGCCCCCGGTCGTTCATGTCGGCGTCAATGCCGCCGCTCCGATTCGCACGGTGGATTCCCGCTTGTTCGGCATCAACAACGTCGCCTGGGATGGCGGGGAAGACGCGCCCGGCACCATTGACCAGGTAACCAACATGAACATTGGGGCCTTGCGCTGGCCCGGCGGCAGTTGGGGTGACGGCTACCACTGGACCAACGAAGGGATGCAGTACGGCAACACCAGCCCGCGCACCTGGGGCTCCTTTACCACCAACTTCATTCATACATGCACCAATGCGCACTCCCAGGCATATATCATCGCCAACTATGGCAGCAGCACGCCCCAGGAAGCCGCCTGGGGAGTCGCCGAGATGAATATCACCAACCATGCCAATTTTAAATACTGGGAGATCGGCAACGAGGTCGGCGGCAGTTGGGAATTGGACTGCAACACCAATCCGCCCTACGAGGCGCACGATCCCTGGAGCTATGCCATGCGCTTCGCGCAATACTATACCGCAATGAAAGCGGTGGATCCGACCATCAAAATCGGCGCCGTGGCCGACATCACGGAAGACGGCACCATCAACAACTACAATCATCCCGCTGTCAATCCCGTCACCAGCGTGACGCACTACGGCTGGACGCCGGTGATGTTATATACCATGCGAACCAACAATCCCAATGCGATGCCGGACTTCCTCATCGAACACAACTTACGCGCCCGAGCGATGGGGACACCTATAATCTCGCCTTGTGGTCCCAGCATTGGGCAATCGATGCGGCGAATTTGCGCATGATGCTCAATGACTATGTGGGATACTATTTGGGCACCAACGTCGCCACGAACATCGAGCTCGACGCCACCGAGTATGGTCCGGGAGGTGACAAACAACCCATGAGCCTGGTGGGCGGGTTGTTCCAGGACGAGATCATCGGCTACATCATGCAAAAACCGAATTCAATGCCTTCCTTCGGTGGGACCTGCACAACGGCCAATCGGACATAACCGATGAAGACAACGCCGTGTATGGCTGGCGCACCGACCCCAGCACCGGTTTATACCTCTCCGACGGAGGCGTCTGCGCTGACGATAGCGTGCCGCCCAACTACAACTGTTACCCGGCTTACTATTGTATGAAGTTGTTGAGATATTTTGCGCGCGGCGGCGATACCGTCATCACCGCCACGAACGATTATGAGCTTCTGGGAACCTATGCCGTGCAACGCACCAACGGCTCTTTGACCCTGCTCGTGATCAACAAGAGTTCCTGCTCCAACCTCACCGCCGCCATCAACCTGGCCGGTTATGTGCCCTCTCCCAACGCGACGATTTACTCCTACGGCATTCCGCAGGACCAGGCCGCGGAAACCGGAATCGGCTCACTCGACATTGCCCAGACCAATATCTCCGGCGTCAGCGCGAGCTTCAACTATACCTTCCCGCCGTACTCGGCGAACGTGCTCGTGTTCGCGCCGACAGCGCCACTCCTCGTCCCGATGACGGCACAACCTGCATCCGGTCAATTTATTTTCCAGGTAAACGGACAATCCAGCGTGCCTTACGTGATTCAAAGCTGCACCAATTTGGTTTCGCCCAATTGGATTGCCGTTTACACCAACACGTCGGCGGCCGGTCCGTTCCGTCTTACCAATTCTATCTCGTCAGCCGCGCGCTTTTATCGGGCCGTCTGGCAGCCGTAGGACAATACCCGGCGCCCGACTCAAACAAATGGATTTTCGGAATGATGGCCGACTTGAACGAACTTGCCGAACCCGTCAGTGCCCTGAAATTGAAAATCACTTTAGTCTGTGTTGTGGCGGTGTTTTCCGCGTGTCTTTGCACTGGGCAACCGTATCATTCCAATTCCAACGGCTGATTGCCAGCCTCTAAACATATGGTGAAAACTCTTCCCGTCCTATGTATCGTTTTTCCACTCATCTTCGTCTCGTTCGCGCGAGCGGAGGTATCTGACTCCGCCAATCTCGATCAGGGATGGCGATTGTGGCTGGACCCCAAAGCGGCCTGGCAGGATGACACCCTCTATCTTCCCGAAGATGTGCAACTCACGAACCTGCCGGTGAACCCGCCGACAGGAGGATGGGCGGTGCTCAACGACCAGGCCGGCATTGGCGTGTCGCTGCCGGCGACCGTTGAAGAATACTACTTCAACAGGGAACCGGCGCGCACAGCGGCTTCGACCTCGCTATCGGACATCGTCGCGGCCGACGGATACTACGAAGGCGTGTCGTGGTGGTATCGGCCGTTTACGCCGCCGGCCCTGCGACCCGGTGAACGGCTGGTTTTCTATTTCCCCGCCGCCCGCCTGCGCAGCGAGGTCTATGTTAATGGCAAGCTCGTAGGTTATAGCATCCTCTCCGAGGCGCCGTTCACCGCGGATGCCACGGATGCGATCAACCCTGACGGAACAAACCTGCTCGCCGTGCGCATCACCAATCCAGGAGGCAGACTGGATTGGATGGACTTCCTCACGATGACCTGGGGCAAATATACGCTGCCAGCGACCCATGCCTTCGGCGGTCTGGCCGGGGGCGTGGAGATGCAGGTGCGCGCGCCGGTCAGCGTGAGTGATTTGGCGGTTTTTAATAAACCCGACCCCCGCTTGGTTCGCGTCCAGGCCGAAATCTCATCCGCTGGGCAGGCGTACGACGGGCCGGTCAATTTTTCCATCGCTCGCGAGGGCAAAGTTGTTTTTAAAGAAAGCAAAGACGTTCATATCCCACTCGGCGGAACCATCACCACTTCAATTGACGCGACTGTCACCAACTCCCAGCTCTGGGACATCGAGCAGCCGAATCTTTACAAAGCTTCCGCAAATCTGCCGTCCGTTGCGCATTCCGATCGCAACACGACCTTTGGCTTCCGCTGGCTGGAAGTTAAAGGCCTCGGAACCGATGCGAAGCTCTATCTGAACGGTCATCGAATCGTGCCGCGCTCCTCGATTTCATGGGGCTTCTGGGCTCCGAACGGCATTTTCCCCGACACGGCCGCGGCAGGACGCGAGATTGCGGCGATGAAAGCCATCGGCCTGGACTCTATTCAAAACCACCGTCACATGCCCAAGGCGGTCGTGCTTGATGCTTTTGACCGCGTCGGATTTCTGCGTTACTGCGAGGCCGGTGGGGGCGTGCACACGTTCCAAGAAGCACAATCAGAGCCTCCGCAGACGGGAGTTCAGGTCAACTACGACGGCAAGCCCGTCGAACTCGATTTCCTCAACCGCTACCAGCTTGACAAGGAGCTGGCGATGATTCGTGCCTTCCGGTCGCACCCGTGCGTGAGTCTGTGGACGCTCCAGAACGAGACAGACCCCGATGTGAACAATTCGCGGATGCGTTACGCGCTCGAGCAGATGCGCGAAGCCGATCCCTCGCGCATCATCGCTCTCAAGTCCGGCGTCAGCGCCGACAAGCAGGTGTGGAGCCTGCCGTACAGCGATACCTGGCAGGTGGATGATGGCACCGGCTATTCCGGCTGGTGGGACGTGCATACCGCGATGGACTCGCCAGGGGTGTGGACCGATGGAATGTACAAGTCGCCGGATGATTACAAGTATCGGACGGACAACAGGAAGGAAGTCGTCGTTTGGGGCGAAATGGCGACAGGCGCGTCGCCCGACAATCACGCCGCAATTGTCAACTGGTACAAGACAAACCAGCTGACAGGCTACGATCTGGAGGCCCACCAGGCGATCCTCGCGGCTTACGAAAAATTCCTGGACGACCATCAATTCCGCTCGGCGTTTCCAACCGCCGAAACGCTCTTCCAACAGGCGGGAGCGAAGCATTACTTCTCCGCTGCGCATCTGCTGGAAAACGCCCGCATCTGCGACGACGTTGATTACATCGTCCTCTCCGGCTGGGAATCCACCACGATTGACGATCACAGCGGGCTTGTGGATTCATTGCGCCAGCTCAAAGCAGACCCCGCGCTGCTCCATCAGGCGGCACAGCCGGAGGTTCTGGTCGTCAGACCGCGCCATTACGTGATCGCCAAGGGCGACACGGCCGTGGTTGATGTTCATCAGATCAACGAGCAAAACATGACCGGCACCTGGCAGCCTGACGGTGACGGCCTCCATGGCCGGTCGCAAGCCGCTGTTTCACGCGGAGTATCCGGTCGAATTGATCGGCGGCGAAACCTTCGGCCAACTGCTCAAACAGGATATCCAGTTCAAGGTTGACCAGCCCGGTCTCGTCACGATCCACGCCGCATTAAGCTCCAAGGCCGGCGGGCCGCCTGTACTCGAACGCGACGAGCCGCTGCTCGTCGTTGATCCTCAGCCGACAGCGCTGAAAGGTACGATCGCCTGCTGTGGCGAATCCGAAGAACTGATCGCTGCGCTCAAGCGTCAATTCAACGCCAATGCCGTAGCCCTTTCGACCAACGCTTGGAAAGGTGACGACGATTCTCCTGGCGACCGGCGGCAGCGGCCCGGAGGGCTGGCAGCCGAGCTATACTGACACGCCCGTTGCCAACACGGATGACCAGGAACTCTACAAGCATCAGTTGTGGGGCCAGGCCGGACTGATCCATATCTGGCGCGGCCTGACGCCCGGCAAGATTACCGTCAAACTCTATCTGGACGACGGCTACATGGGCGGTCCCGGACAGCGGGTCTTTGATGTTGCAATCAACGGCACGATTGTTGCCAAAGACCTGGACATCTTCGCCAAGGCAGGCGGAAAGGATCGGGCGCTGGTGGAAACATTCGTGGCCGATGCACCTGAGGGAACGGTTCGCCTTTCGGTGCCGCACGTCACGTCCGACAACGCGACGCTGGCCGCTGTGGAGTTGCAGGATTCGTCGGGCAAGGTAGTGCGGGCGGTCTTCCGGGACGAGCCTTACACCGATCCGGCCGGCAACGTGTGGACGCCGATTTCCCAACAAGAGGATGACTACTGGAAGCCGGACCTTAGCGCCGCCATCGAACGGGCGCGACGCGATGGCACGCGCGTCGTCTTGCTCACCACCGGCGGCGGGGACGCCGAGCAAATGGCCGCCTTTCTGGCCGCGCAGGGGCTTGTCACTTATTCCGGACCGGTTGGCTCGTCAGGACCGTCATGGATGGGATTCTGGTTCTTCGGGCGCAAGCACGGGCTGCTCGCCGGGCTGCCATCGGACTGTGTGCTGGACTGGCCGTACCAGATTACCAGCGGCAACGGCCTGATGCTTTCCGGCTCCGGCGTCGAGTCCGTCATCGGTTACGGCAGGAATCACGATCCTAACGTTGGCGTCGCTGCCGCTATCATCCATTGTGGCCGGGGCAAAATCGTGCTCCTGGCGCTGCCCGGACTCATGGATTCCTTCGTAAGCGGCGCTTCCGGTAAATTTCAACCAGTGACTGCAAAAAGGCTGATGTTCAATGCGCTCAACGAATAGTTTCCACGGTGGGAAAAACGCCGCGACCAATAAGGTCTGACGGCAATTTTTCTCATGCTCCTGGCTTTGGCCCGCGGGCAAACGCTCGCGGACACCGGCGCCGCCGCGCCGGCGCCGATCCCGTATTCCACGATGCAGGTGATTTCCAACGGCGATTCCGATGCCGTCATCGCCGAAAAAGCGGCGAAGGTTTTGCCGCGCGCCAATCAAACGGACTGGATGCGGCTGGAGCGGACGTTCTTTCTCCACTTCGGCGTGAACACGTTCAATGGCGTCGAGTGGGGCAGCGGACATGAAGACCCTTCGATTTTCAATCCTACGGAACTGGACGCAAACCAATGGTGCAGTGCGATGCAGAACTTTGGCGGCAAAATGATCGTGCTGGTTTGCAAGCACCACGATGGATTCTGCCTGTGGCCGACTCGCTACACGCCGCATTCGGTCGCGGCCAGTCCGTGGCGTGGATGGCAAAGGCGACGTGGTGCGGGAAGTGGCCAATGCCGCACGCGCCCACGGCCTCAAGCTGGCCGTTTACCTTTCGCCCGCCGACCTTTACCAGTTGCGGACGAACCCGAAAAATCCGGGCGGCTATTACGGCAACGGCAGCAGCAATGTTCTCTCGGTCATTCCCACCGATCCGGCGAGTTTCAAGAGCAATCCGGCTTTGGGTCGCACGTCGCCGGCCGGGTTTTACGAATTACACCTACGAAGTGGACGACTACAATCGCTACTTTCTGAACCAACTTTACGAGTTGCTGACCGAATACGGCCCGATCCAGGAAGTCTGGTTCGACGGCGCGAATCCGGATCCGAGCGTCAAGGAAACTTACAACTACGCCGCGTGGTATGACTTGATCCGCCATCTGCAACCCGGCGCGATCATCTTCGGCAAAGGACCGGACGGGCGCTGGGTGGGCAATGAAGGTGGCGTTGGCCGCACCACGGAATGGAGCGTCATCCCCTTGCCGACATCGCCCGAAACGTTCAACTGGCCCGACATGCAGGCTTGGGACCTTGGCAGTCGCGCCAAGCTAACGCCCGGATCCTATCTCTGGTGGTATCCGGCGGAAATCAACGTCACCATTCTCGCCAACGGCCAATGGTTTTGGGCGCCCAGGAAACATCCCCGAAGCTTGTCGGAGTTGGTGGACATTTATTACCGGTCCATCGGCCGCAACGGAAACCTCATCTTGAACCTTTCACCAGACACGCGCGGACTGATTCCCGACGACCAGATCGAGGCGTTGAGCAAAATGGCGCAGGTGGTCAAGGATACGTTCGCCACCGACCTCGCCGCCGGCGGTAAACTGACTGCCGACAACTCCAACGACGCCCACAGTCCGTCACTGGCGCTGGACGGAAATCTCGACACTTGGTGGGAAGCCGCGTCGGGCCATACCAACGGCACCTTAACCTTGACGCTGCCAGAGGCTGTCACCTTTGATGTCGTTTCGTTGCAGGAAGCGGTGGATCATCGCGGTCAAAGAATTGAATCCTTTGTCATCGAGGTTTGGAACGGATCGGCATGGGTTGCGGCGGAAAAAATTCCGTCGGACGAACTCACCACCGTCGGGCATCGCCGGCTCATCCGGCTGAAATCGCCCGTGACCACCAGCCAGGTGCGCATCCGCATCACCGGTTCGCGCCTGGAACCGACGCTGGCCGAAATCGGACTCTTCAAGCAATCCATTTACGGCCTGTCTCCCACCATTTCGGATCGTAACACCGACAATCTGGTGACGATCAGCAACGCCGGCGGCTGCAAAATGGTTTACACCGTGGATGGAACCGAACCGGCAACCAGCTCGCCGGTTTACTACATCGCCGATCAAGCTGCCGTTGACCGGCACCGTGAAAGCCGCCTGCGTGATGCCGAACGGCAAGCTTGGCATCGTGGCTTCAAAAACCTTCGCCGGTTTGCCGCCCACCGGTTGGAAAGTCGTCGCCGTGGACAGCCAGGAAATGGCCGGGGAAAACAACGGTGCCGCCAATGCGATTGACGGCAACTCGTCCACGATCTGGCACACCCGTTGGAACGAGGATTTGAAGCTGCCGCATTTCATCACGGTTGACATGGGCAACGCGCATCGGATTGGCGGGTTCACCTATCTGCCGCGGCAGGACGGAAACCCCAACGGCACCGTCGAAAATTACCGCTTTGAAACGAGCGCGGATGGAGTCAACCTGGACGACCAACATTGTTTCCGGCACGTTCGCCAACATTCGGAACAATCCGTCTCTTCAGCAAGTCACGTTTCGCCCCGGTCAACGCCCGGTTTTTCCGCTTCACGGCCTTGCGGGAGATCAACTGCAACGGCTGGACGAGCGCGGCTGAAATCTCCGTCTTGCCAGTCGTCCGGAGCGGTGACTGACGGTGTAATTTCACATTTACCGGGAAACAACCACCCCCTAAGAATAACGGTATGAAACATTTCCTTAGCACCATGTTTGTTTGCGCCGCCTGTTTTTTGGCGGTGCGAACCTGCGCCGCGCCCATCGCCGTGGCTAGTGTCAAAAACGATGCCAACGGCGTCACCCTGCAAATGAATCCCGGCGTGATGCGGCTGGAAGTATATTCGCCGCGCATCATCCGCGTGACTTACACGGCGCAGGACCATCTGCCGGCATCCGCCAGCCTGGCCGTCATTAGCAAGCCGGAACGCACGAAATGGAAATTGAGCGACACAACAGGCGAAATCATCCTCCGCACGGACGAAATCCAGGCGCGTGTCAACCGCGCGACCGGGGCGGTTTCATTTTTCGACAAAGACGGCGCGCCGATCCTCGCCGAAAATCCCAATGGCGGAAAATCCCTGATGCCCGATCAGATTAACGGGATAAACACGCTCCAGAGCCGGCAGGAATTTGAGCTGGCACCAAATGAGGCGATTTACGGCCTGGGCCAGCACCAGAATGGTTGGATGAATTATCGCGGCGCCACGGTTCACTTGCAGCAGCAAAATCCGACCGAAAGCGCCGTGCCGGTTTTGGTTTCGAGCCGTGGCTACGGAATTCTCTGGGACAACCCGGCCATCACCGACGTAAGCGTCGGCGCAGGCGCGGAACAAGTGACTCCCGCCGCTCAACTTTGCACCGAGGCCGGCGAGGCCGGCGGCCTCACGGCACGATATTTCCAGGGAGAGAATTTTGACACGCTGGTCACCAACCGCACGGATGCACAGGTGGATTTCGACTGGAGCGACACTCCGCCGCCGGGGTTGCCGCATGACCATTACAGCGTCCGCTGGGACGGATTTGTTCAAGCCGCGCAAGCCGGGGCTTACACTTTTTCCACCTCCAGCGATGACGGTGTGCGGCTTTGGATGGATGGACGGCAGGTGATTGACGACTGGGGGATCCATCCGGCGCAGACGGACAGCGCCACGGTTACGTTCGCCGCCAACAGCCGGCACCGCATCCGTCTGGAATATTTTCAGGCCGGGGGCCAGGCGGTCGCGCGTCTGGCCTGGCAGTTGCCCGCCAAAACCTCGCGCGTGACATGGACTTCCGAAGCGGCGGACGCCATTGACTATTATTTCATGGGCGGCCCGGCGCTGGATCAGGTGGTCGCCGATTATCGCGAGTTGACGGGGGCGGCGCCGATGTTCGCAAAATGGGCGTGGGGCTTCTGGCAGTGTAAGGAGCATTACGCCTCACAGCCGGAACTGCTCGACGTGGCGCAGCGGTATCGCCAAATGAACGTGCCGTTGGACTGCGTCATTCAGGATTGGTATTATTGGTCTCCGCATCCGTGGGGTTCGCACCAGTTCGACACGAGCCGTTATCCGGACTTCGCCGAATTGATGCGGGAATTGCACGAGGACAACGCGCATCTGATCATCTCGGTCTGGGGGCGCTTTGACGAAGGCAGCACGAACTGGCTGGAGTTGAAGAACGCAGGCGGCCTTTACCCGGAGGCATTCAACAATTGGTTGGTGCCGGGCAAGTTCCAATACTATGACGCGTTCAACTCAACGGCGCGCCGGATTTACTGGCAGCAAATGTCCCGGGAATTGTTTTCCGACGGCATTGACGGCTGGTGGCTCGACGCCAGCGAACCGGAATTGAGCAGCACTTGGGGCGAGTTCCGGAAGTTCACGACTGCGGCTGGTCCGGGATTCAAAGTGTTTAACGCTTATCCCTTGATGCACACGACCGGGGTTTATCAGGGGCAACGCGCCGAAACTTCCAAGAAGCGCGTCTTCATCCTCACCCGTTCCGCCTACGCGGGACAGCAGCGCAACGCCGCCGTGACCTGGAGCGGCGATATCCGCGGCACCTGGCCGGTGTTTCAACGGCAAATTCCCGCGGGCCTGAATTTTTCCATCAGCGGCATCCCGTATTGGAACACGGACACCGGCGGTTTTTTTGCCGGGGACCCGGCCGATCCCGGTTATGCCGAACTGTTCACGCGCTGGTTCCAGTTCAGCGCCTTTTGCCCGATGTTCCGGGTGCATGGCACCGACCATCCCAAGGAGATGTGGCGCTTCGACACCAACACGGAGAACATTCTAATTCGCTACGACCAACTGCGCTATCACCTCATCCCCTACATTTACTCGGTCTCGTGGATGGTGACCCATGGGGGTTATACCATGATGCGACCGCTGGTGATGGATTTTCAATCGGACACAAACGTGTTCAACATTCCGGATCAATACATGTTTGGTCCGGCGCTGATGCCGTGTCCGGTGAGCGTCGCCGGCGCGACGAGTCGAAATGTTTATCTTCCGTCCGGCACATCTTGGTATGACTTTTGGACCGGCGCGACCTATGCCGGCGGCCAGACGGTCAGCGCGGCGGCGACGATTGACAAGCTGCCGATTTATGTGTGTGCCGGTTCCATCATCCCTTACGGCACGGCGATTCAATACGCAATGCAAACCAATGATCTGATCGAGCTGCGCGTTTATCGCGGCGCAGATGGTAAGTTCACGCTCTACGAGGACGAGGGCGACAATTACAATTACGAAAAAGGAAAATACGCCACGATTCCGATCGAGTGGAGTGAAGCCGAACAGACACTAACCGTCGGTAAACGCTCCGGCGGCTTCCCCGGCATGTTGAAAGAACGCGCCTTTCACGTCGTTCTTGTTTCGCCAGCCCGCGGAACAGGCATGGAGACGGAAGCGCAGGCGGACGTTGTTGTTCGTTACAGCGGCAAGGCGGTCACCATCAGAACTGCAAAATAGTCAAACCACAACTTTCTGATGGAAACTGAGCATGATATTCACCTGCTAATAATTTTATGAAACCCCTTGAAACCCATTCAATGTGCACCATGTCTGCCCGGCTTTTGCTCGCGGGATTGTTGGTATCTGCATCCGTCGCTTTTGCCGAGGACGAAATCTGCACTTCGTGTGGTCAGCACGTGAGTGTCAGCGGCAGCTTCACACATCGCAAGGACGCCCTGGGCACGGTCATCGAAGGATCGGGCAACGATGCCGCGGCGTTTCGAGAGGAAATCAACGGAACGAATTTCACCGTCAGCATCTCGCTTTTGCCCGCTGGTAAATACAACGTCATCATCGGCGGGGTGGAAACCTTGTATGCAACACCGGGCGAAAGGTTGTTCGACGTGACTTCCGGCGATCTCGCGCTGGTGACGAATTTCGACATTGTTGCAACCGCCGGCGGCGCGCGGAACGTTTGTTACATCACCGGAGTCGTCGAGCATGAAGATGACTCGATCAAGGGACCGCTTGCGGTTTCTTTTGAGGCGCGCAAGAACACCGCAAAGTTCAACACGTTCGAGGTGAGGGACGCCTCGGGTACGTCAGTCGTTGCTTTTAATGCCTCGGAGTTGGCGGAACCCTTTTCAGCCGTGGCGGTTCGCATACCGGAAATCAACGAGCCGCCAATCTGGAGAGACCCATCGCAGCCGTTACAGGCGCGCGAAAATGATCTGATCCGCCGGATGTCCTTGGCCGAGAAAGTGGCGCAGTTGCAAAACGGGGCACCCGCAATTCGGAGGCTTGGGCTTCCGGCTTATGATTATTGGAACGAGGCGTTGCACGGCGTCGCAAACAACGGCATCGCCACTGTGTTCCCGGAGCCGGTCGGCATGGCTTCCACTTGGAATCCAGAATTGCTTCATCAGGAAGGACACGTCGTAGGCCTTGAAGGCCGGGCGAAGTTCAACAATTACATCTCCAAACATAATGGCGACGCCAAATGGTGGACGGGTCTGACGTTCTGGACACCGAACATCAATATTTTCCGCGACCCGCGCTGGGGCCGCGGCCAGGAAACCTACGGAGAAGATCCGTATCTGACGGGCACCCTCGGCGTGGAGTTCATCAAAGGAATCCAAGGCGACGACCCCAACTATATGCTGGCGATGGCTTGCGCCAAACATTACGCGGTCCACAGCGGCCCGGAAGCAGATCGCCATCGTTTCGATGCCACGCCGCCGGAACGCGATTTGTATGAAACTTATCTGCCGCAATTCGAGATGGCGGTGCGCGAAGGCCACGTCGGCGGCGTCATGGGCGCTTACAACGCGGTCAATGGTGTTCCCGTTTGCGCGAATTCTTTCCTGCTCACCGACCTGTTGCGCAAGCAATGGGGATTTGAGGGCTACGTTGTTTCGGATTGTGGCGCGATCGGCGACATTTGGGGCCGACAAGAGCATCATTATGTGGACACGCCGGAAGAAGCCGCCGCCAACGCGGTCAAGGCCGGCTGCAATCTCTGCTGCGGTGGAGATTACAATGCTTTGGTGAAGGCGGTTCAAAAGGGGCTGATTGGCGAAAAGGAAATTGACCAGGCCCTGTATTACACGTTGTGGACCCGCTTCCGGCTTGGATTGTTCGACCCGCCTGAAACGTGCGCATATTCCAAGATCACAATCAAGGACAACGACACGCCTGAACACCGGCAGGTGGCTCTGGAAGTTGCACGGCAATCGCTGGTGCTGCTAAAGAACGACGGCATCCTGCCGCTCGACCGCTCCAAGATCAAACGGATCGCTGTCATTGGGCCTAATGGCAACTCGACGTCCATGTTGCATGGCAATTACAACGGGACAGCTTCGCATCCGATCTCAATTTTGAACGGCATCAAGCAATTGGCCGGGACAAACATTGAAGTCACTTTTGCACAAGGATGTCCGATCACCACAAAAACCAACCGGGGGATTGCTGCGTGGAGTCGCCAGGATAACGATACGACTCGTTTATTGCCCGAACTTAACGCCGAAGCCCTCAGCCATGCGACGAATGCGGACTTGATCATTTATGTCGGTGGCATCACTCCGGCCCAGGAAGGCGAAATGTTCGATCGTGATTCGATTGAGCTGCCCGAAGTGCAGGAAAAACTCGTGCAGGCGCTCCATGCCACCGGCAAGCCGGTGGTCATGGTCAATTGCAGCGGTTCAGCCATAGCCCTCCCGTGGGAAGCAACAAATCTGCCGGCGATTCTCCAGGCTTGGTATCCGGGTGAGCAAGGCGGACGCGCTGTTGGCGAGGTTCTCTTCGGCGAGGTGAACCCCTCCGGTCACCTGCCAGTGACGTTCTACCGGGCCACCGCAGACTTGCCGAGTTTCACAGATTACTCGATGAGCAACCGGACCTATCGTTACTTCAACGGCATACCTCTATATGCATTCGGTCATGGCTTGAGCTACACCAGGTTCAAATTCCAAGATGGCAAGTTGGATGCAAAAACCATTCCTGCCAACGGCACGGTGAAGGTTTCGTTCACGGTGAAGAACACTGGCAGCCGCGATGGCGATGAGGTGGCGCAGGTTTATTTTCGCCACATTCACTCCGACGTTCCGCAGCCGAAACTCGCGCTGTGCGGTTTTGCCCGGGTGCATCTGAATCGCGGCGAAACGGGTCGTGTCACGGTCGAAGTCCCTGCCGAACGCCTGCGTTACTGGGACACGAACAAAAAGCAATACGTGGTTGAACCGGGGAAATATGAGTTTCTCATCGGCGCGGCTTCGGACGATATCCGGCTGAAATTGCCAATGACAATCACCGCCCGGTAAGGCCAGACGACAACTACAACTTAATATTATGCAAAATATTCTTTTCCGCGGTGTTTGTATTTGCGCCACAGCTTGCTTTTTCACTTTTGTGACCGGCTGCCAGACTCACGAGCGCGGTTCCATCCAATCCGCATCTTCTGTGAAATCAGCCGGAGGGGAAAACCCAAATCAGGTGGTTGCCAGTTCAACCGCGCCAGCGCAGACAAATCCGGTTCCTGCAGACGCCAAACCAGCGTCATCAAACGTGCCGGGCGCGCAATTTCCTAAGATTGACTCTAAGCAGCGCGCCTACTTTCGCATCGTTGCGCCTAACGCCAAGAACGTTTCCGTCAGCCTCCCGGGTGGTCGCGGGACGAAAGGAGATGACGGCGTCTGGACCGTCACCACGAGTCCGCTTGCGCCAGGATTTCACTATTATACGATCACGGTAGATGGTGCCACAGTATCCGACCCGGCCAGTGAGAGTTACTTCGGCATGGGCAAGACGAGCAGCGGCATTGAGGTTCCGTCGCGGGGGGAAGACTTTTATTTGCCCAAAGACGTGCCGCACGGTGACATTCGCGCACACTATTATTTTGCCGGGTCCATTGGTCTCATCCGGCGTTGTTTTGTTTACACCCCACCGGATTACGACACGAACCTGACCGCGTGTTATCCGGTGCTTTACCTGCAGCATGGAATGGGGGAAGACGCCCGTGGTTGGCCGATGCAAGGCCGGGTAGGATTCATCCTCGATAACTTGATTGCCGAGGGAAAAGCCAGGCCGATGTTAGTTGTGATGGATGACGGCGGTATCACTCCAGGTGCCATGAGCGGTTCCAGAAGAGGCGGGAGGCCCATGTTTTGGGACAAATTCACCCAAGTGCTTATCGAGAATATCATCCCTATGATTGACGCAACCTATCGAACAATCCCCGACCGCGAGCACCGGGCCATTGCCGGGCTTTCACTCGGCGGCACGCAAACCTGGGAAATCACACAGGCGCACCTTGACAAATTCGCCTATATCGGAAGTTTCAGCGCGCCATTCGGTTTTCCGGAAATCCCCGGCGGGTTCAACGGATTGTTGGGTGATCCTGCGGCTTTCGCCAAACAAGTGAAGGTGCTCTTCGTCAGCATCGGCACCGCCGAAGGAGGGATGACGGCCGGTGGTCGCAACTTCCATCTGGCGCTGGAGAAAGCTGGTATCAGGCATATCTATTACGAATCACCAAGCACCGCTCACGAATGGCAGACCTGGCGCCGAAGCCTGCATGAATTTGCTCCGTTACTCTTTCAGACCGCGCAAGACGGCAACCAGTAAACCCCAGGCATAACGATGAGAACCAGATCAATCATTATCCTAACCTTGATGGTGGGCCGTCTGGTTGTCCCTGCTCAAATCACCCGAACCTCACTCACATGAAGATAAAGATTAACAGCTCGAACCACAACTCTCGTCTCTTTTTGCTCATGGCAGTGTTGCTTGCCATTAGTGCAACAGCACGATCTGCCGACATCCCAGCGCTCAAGGACGTTTACAAAAATCATTTCTACGTTGGCGTGGCCATCAACCGCACCATTGCGTCCGGCACTGCGGTTCAGGCCGATAACGTCAAGCGATCTCAGGAGCAGGATGATAAAGACATTGCCCTCGTCAGGCAGCAGTTCAACCAAATTTCCCCGGAGAATGATTTGAAGTGGGCACTCATCCATCCGCGACCGGGCCCGGACGGCTATAATTTCGGCCCGGCCGACGCCTATGTGAATTTTGGCCTTAGCAACCGCATGTATATCGTGGGTCACACCCTCGTCTGGCATGGCCAGACACCCAACTGGGTATTCGCGGGAACGAATCCGCCGCTCGTGGTGACGAACGCGGCAAGCGTGGATGCGCCTGGTGGTCGCCAATTTGGCCGCGGTTTCGGTTTTAACGGACCACGCGCATCCCGCGAGGAATTGCTCCAGCGGATGCGTGATCACATATTCACCGTTGTTGGCCGCTACAAGGGCCAGATCAAGGTCTGGGATGTCGTGAACGAGGCAATCGCCGACGGCGGCACGAACACCCTGCGGAACTCGCTCTGGCTGCAAATCATCGGACCGGATTATATCGCCAAGGCCTTCGAATACGCCCACGAAGCGGATCCGAATGCCATCCTTCGTTACAACGACTATGGATTGGAAAACCCGGCAAAACGCCACAAATTCATTACGCTGATAAAATCACTACAGGCACAACACGTCCCGGTCATGGCCATTGGCTCGCAAACTCACGTCAGTGTTTCTTCGCCGGGTTTTGAGGCGGAAGACGAGGAGCTGACGGAACTGGAAACACTTGGCTTACCCATTCACATCACGGAACTCGATGTCAACAGCGCCCAAGGCGGCCAGCGCAATAGCAGCGCGGACATTGCCAACAATGCCGCCACCACCCAAGGCGGCCTCGTGGACGACGCCAGTCAGCGTCTCGCCAATCAGTATGCCAATCTCTTCAAGGTGTTCCTTAAACACGAAAAATACGTGAAAGTGGTTACCTTTTGGGGCGCAAATGACGCCGTTTCATGGCGCGCCAATGGCCGGCCGCTGCTGTTCGATGGCAACGACCAGCCCAAGCCGGCATTTTACGCAGTCATGCATGCCGTCACTGGTGAGCAGCCAAACTCACACTAAATCCTAAACGAGCCGGTTACACAAAAAATCTGAATATTATGAAAATGAAACTAGGGTTGTCCCTGCTGGCAGGAATGCTCGGGTTAAATGTGAACGCTTTTTCTCAAGACACGAATTATTGGGTCTTCCTGTGCTTTGGACAGTCAAACATGGAGGGCTTTCCGGGAATTGAACAACAAGACAAGACGAACGTGGATAGTCGCTTTCAAGTCCTGGCAGCGGTTGATTTTCCAAAGATGGGTAGAAAAGAGGGTAGCTGGTATCCTGCCGTCCCTCCACTTTGCCGACCCTCCACCGGGCTTTGCCCGGCCGATTATCTTGGCAGAACCATGGTTGCCAGCCTTCCGCAGAACATCAAAGTCGGTGTTGTTGTCGTTGCGGTGGCCGGCTGCAAAATTGAGCTGTTCGAAAAGACCAATTACCAGGCGTATGCTTTAACGGCTCCATCGTGGATGACCAATATCATCAACCAATATGACGGAAACCCCTATCAACATCTTGTCGACGCAGCAAAACTGGCTCAGAAAAATGGCGTGATTAAAGGCATTCTGTTGCATCAAGGAGAGTCAAACACCAATGACAAGGAATGGCCAAACAAAGTCAAAGGCATTTACAATGATCTGATCAAAGACTTGAATCTCAAGGCCGAAGAAGTGCCCCTTCTCGCAGGCGAACTCGTGAACGCCGATCAGAAAGGCGCTTGTGCGAGTATGAATACAATCATTGACGAGTTGCCGCAGACAATTCCCAATTCCTACGTCATTTCTTCGGCCGGTTGCTCCGCTAGACCGCCAGACCACCTGCATTTCACCCCGGCAGGCTACCGAGAGCTGGGAAAGCGATATGCAGAGAAAATGCTTTCATTACTTGGTTATAAGAACACGAAACCTGAATAAAAATCGCCGGCTGCTTTGCTATCTTGCAAACAGGTTCCCCTTAATCAAGGTGACCACCGCGTGATAGCCGGCGGGATTCAAATGCAAACCATGAAAATCAAAACAAACATCGTTCTCACCCTGATGGCGGGCAGTCTGGTTGCCCTTGCCCAAACCAATTCAATCTCCTCCACTTACCGACTCGGCAGCGACGCCAAACCAGCCAGCTCGAATGTTCCCGGGCAACAGTATCCCAAGATTGATTCGGAGCGCCACGCGGAGTTCCGGTTTCGCGCGCCGAGTACCCAGAGAGTGCAACTCGACATCGGCGGGCACAAATACGACCTGACTAAGAACGACCAAGGCATGTGGTCGGTCGTCACCCCGCCTTTGATCGTTGGTTTCCATTACTACGCCATTATCGTTGACGGCGTGGCCGTGGCCGATCCCGCCAGCGAGAGCTTTTTTGGCGTGAGCAAAATGATGAGCGGCATCGAAGTGCCATCGCCGGGCGAAGATTTTTATGACGCCAAAAACGTGCCTCACGGCGAAGTGCGTGAGCACTGGTATTATTCGCAGACGAACAGCGCGTGGCGCAGATGTTTTGTCTATACGCCGCCTGACTATGCCAGCAACCCGACCGCCTGTTATCCGGTTGTTTATCTTCAGCACGGCGCCGGTGAAGATGAACGCGGTTGGTCCACGCAGGGCCGCGTGAATTTCATTCTCGACAATCTCATCGCCGACGGAAAAGCCAGGCCGATGATTGTGGTCATGGACAACGGCGGCGGCAGCGCCTTGTTCGCTCCGGGCGCGCGAGGCGGGCGCGGGCCCGGCCCGGCCGGTTCATGGGCGTGCCCGCGGAAACAAACGCGCCAGCCGGAACCAATGTCCCGACGATGGCAAGCACAGGAACCAACCAACCGGCGTCGGGCCGTTTTGGGCTTATGAGCGCAGCCACGACCCGTTTTGCCGACACCCTGTTGCACGAAATCATTCCGATGATTGACTCGACTTACCGCACGATTCCCGACCGCGGGCATCGCGCCATGGCCGGTCTCTCGATGGGAGCCTTCCAGACCTATCAAATTGTCCTGAACCATCCCGATATGTTCTGCGCGATGGGTGCGTTTAGCGGCGGAGCCGGCGGCATCACCAACTTGAACACGGCATACAATGGTGTATTTGCCGATGCCGATGCCTTCAACAAGAAGATCAACGTGATGTTTTTCAGCATGGGAACGGCCGAGAACCTCACCGCCACGCGCAATTTGGACAAATTGCTCGCCGACGCGCACATCAACCACGTTTATTACGAGTCGCCGGGCACGGCGCACGAATGGCAGAGCTGGCGCCGCAGCTTCCACCAATTCGCGCCGCTGCTGTTCCAAAACCCGTGAGAATTTCGTCCCAACCACCGCATCCTATGAAAACGGCTTGCACAATCCTCCTCATTTTTACCGCGCTCGCCGCGGTGGCACAAACCACCGCTCCCAGCCAGCCGGTGACTGCGACCATTGACGCCTCGAAAACCGGCCCGCCGATTTTGCCCTATGTTTACGGCCAGTTCCTCGAACACGGCGGCAGCCTCATTTACAACGGTCTCTGGAGCGAGATGCTCGATGACCGCAAGTTTTATTACGCCGTGACCAACAGACCTGCGGATGATGGTCAGGCCGGATTCGGCCGCGGTCGTGGTGGCGGTGGCGGCGGCTTCTTCGGTCGGGGGTTCGGCGGTCCGGGCCGGTGGAATCCGATCGGGCCGGTCGATTCCGTGGTGATGGATACCAGCCACCCGTTCGTCGGCGATCATACGCCGTTGATTACGCTGGCCGGTAATGACCCGCGCGGCATCAGCCAAACTGGCATTAACTTTATTGAAGGCAGGACCTACAGCGGCCGCGTCCAACTGGCCGGCGACCGCACGGCCAAGGTTGCCGTCACCATTGTCTGGGGCGCCAATGCCGATGCCGTGCGGCAGACGGTTCCCATTGGCAAATTGCGCGCGGACTACAAGAAATTCACGCTCTCCTTCAAGGCTGAAAAATCCGGCGCGGCCCAATTTGAAATCGTCGGCACCGGCACCGGTTCGTTCCATGTCGGCGCGGTTTCGCTCATGCCCGCCGACAACCTCGACGGCTGGCGTCCCGATGCCATCGCCGCGCTCAAGAGTCTTCGCTCCGGTGTTTACCGTTTCCCGGGCGGCAATTTTGTTTCCGCCCATGAATGGCGTTATGCGATTGGCGACCCGGACAAGCGTCCGTCCATCTATGACCCGGTTTGGAGCAGGGGTCAGCCGGTGATTCAGCCCAACGACATCGGTACCGATGAGTTTATGACGATGTGCAAACTCCTCGGTGTCGAGCCGTACATCACGGTCAATGCCGGCACCGGCGATGATTGGTCCGCCGCGGAATTGGTCGAATACTGCAACGGCTCCGTCTCCACCCCGATGGGCAAAAAGCGCGCGGCCAACGGCCATCCCGAACCTTATCGCGTGAAGTTCTGGGGCATCGGCAACGAAGCGTGGGGTTTCAGTTACCAGTATGGCGCCATGCGGCTCAATCAGTTTGAATATAAGCACAACCAGTTTGCCAGGGCCATGAAGCAGGTGGACCCGACCATCAAACTGATCGCCAGCGGCGCCATGCCGGACACGATGACCGGCTCCAAGGAATCTTTGAACCTGGGTACCAACCTGGTTCCAACTTACCTCTCATCGGCGGACTGGACCGGCGGACTGCTTTCAAACTGTTTCAACAACATTGATCTCATCAGCGAACATTTCTACAACTATGGCAACACACACTTCAGTCTCGCCGAGGGCCGGCAGGTGCCAAATGATCCCAACGAACCGGTCACCGACTGGATGCGCCGCCCCGCCAACCATATCCGCATCAAATACGAGGAATACAAGGAATACGAAAAATTGCTGCCTCAACTCGCCTCCCATCCCAAGCCGCTGAACATTGACGAATGGGCCTACAGCAGCCGCGGCGGTAGTGGTAGTTATCCGGTGTATCCGTCATACGCCTGGGTCTTCCATGAAATGTTCCGGCATTCGGACATTTTTCAAATGGCGGCTTACACCTTTGCCACCTCGCTGCTGGCGCGGGATGGAACGAACGTCTCGCTCAATGCCAACGGGCTCGTCTTCAAAATCTACCGCGACCACTTTGGCTCCATCCCGGTCGAGGTTTCCGGCAACTCACCCCAGCCCAAACCCACCGATCCTCCGGGCGGCGAGCAACCCGTTGTTAACGCCGGCAGTGACACCTTTCCGGTGGATGTCGTTGCCGCTTGGACCGATGATCGCCGCTCTCTCACGGTAGCTGTCTTGAATCCCACCGACATGGATCAACCTCTCAAGCTCAATATCACCGGCGTCGCGCTTTCCGGCAAAGGCACACTGTGGAAGCTCGCATCTACTGCTGACAACGGCCAAAACCCAAGCATCAGCAGTTCCCCCGTTGATTCCATTCCTGATTCACTCAGGCTTCCGCGCTTCAGCGTGAACATCTACGAGCTTGCGGTGAAATAGTGAGAAATACAGATCGCGTGTAGAACCCACTAACTGAGATTTTAATTGTGAATAGCAGGATGGCAACGTCGTCGGTTGCCCGTAGTGTCCAAAAACTCGCACGCACTATTTTCAAGCGGCTTTTCAGTAATGATAGCGCAATAAGCCTCGCAGTTAGAGTTGGAGGCGAGGGTCGGAATCGGACAAGGTCGCCGATTCATTTCCTAAAGAATAACAGGATTTGTTAGGATTTCAAACACTATTTTACCTAACTGCTCACTACTCTGCCACTACTAGCCTATACTTTCACTGACAGTTTCACTGACAGTCAGAATCGCGGCGGTGATTATTGCAAATCAGTGATGCCGTTCGCGCGTGATTTGTCCTGGTGGTGTCGGATTTGAAACCAGTTCTGCGAGCGGGGGACGTGGCGCAGGGCTCGTTGCAAAGCTGACACGACCAGTCATTGATGGGGTGAGTGTTCGCGTGATTGGCAACAGGCTTGGCCTTCAATCCAGCAAGCCAGATGACAAACACGGGAACACGAACGGGGAAAAGCTGGTGGGACATTTACTGCCGACACTTTGCATTAAATCCGGTGTTGATATTCCAATGAGTCAGGTTGGCGGTACTAGGGCAAAGGAATAAATTAGATGGAAACGATGACACAACATCATGCGAAGAATAAAACCGTCCAAAGCGGCAGCCGATGCAAAAACCGGTGTGCCGACGCTCCTGAAATTGCGGACACCTTCAATTTGAGCTGGCCAGTTCGGTGAATCTGCCGGTGGAACAGAAGCCCGCCAATCCGTCTCCAACAGATGCCGAAATGGGTGCAAAAAATCACCGATGGATTTAGGAAAACGATTTTAAAGCCAGTCTTAAACTGAAGCCGAAACGGAAGTTGGACTGGCAGAACTTTGGCAAAATTATTGGTGTGCTGAGTCGTCAAAAGACATTCTTTACCGTGGATGTCGCCGCGCATTTGTAAGGAAGATGGGCTGGATAAGATCACCGACCGACGATGGGCCAAACTCTTTCCGAAGACGGATGGATGGCACTTGCGCCAGCGTTTAATCAAAGAACTGAATCGTTCCGTGGCCGATGATGAGCCATTGGAAAAACTTGGTGATGAGGTGATGGCCCAGCGGATTGCAGGCTTGGAAATGATTGCCAAAATGCCTTTCGTCTGGTCTCGGAACAGAGCGCAAAAAACTACGGCAAGTTTCTCAAAGGAATGGCACAAGGTTATGAACTATTTCTAGACGACCAGTGTGGCTTGTGCGGGGACCGTGGGAGAGCGCAAATTATTTGGAACTGCTATCAGCGCAATATGAGATTGAAAAGATGCGCCGGATGCTCCCGGCCAGAGTCGCTCACCGATCTGCAAAATTTTGTAGCGCAGTCATTTACATTTCTTCCTGACGCTGCAAAGGCTAAAAAGTGGTTCAAGACTGTATGCGACGATATTTGCCTTTCCATGAAAGGCCGAGGCCGACCGCACAAATTTGTTAAGCCGCAAACGGCTCTCGCCTTTTAATTGCCGGTTTCACTGATTCCACCGACCGGCAAATCATTTGTTAGAGGCTGCTGTATGCATGCGATGTGCAAACAGCAGACAATTTTAACGGGCGGGTTTCCAGACCTGGGGAACCACGCGAAGAACCGTGAAAGCCAAGGAGGTGGGGTGTCTGTTTCGTTTTCCGGTGGGGACGAGCGGAGCGAGCCGGAAAACGCCATTCTCAGCCTCTGCCCGGCGAGTTCGATTGACTTACAAGGCGGAGGGCGAGCGGCGAGCGCACGCGGAGCGCGCGCCGCCGCCGCCCTTCCTTGTCTAAACACAAACAACTGCAACGAGAGGGAAAATAGCCGATTCTGCATGCTCGTCCACCGCTCACCGTAAAACCGCTTATGCGCTCAAGCTCAATGCCCTGCTTTTTGATCGCAAGTTTGGGCTGGAACGAGTCGGTTTCCTCACCCTCACCTTTGCCCGGCATGTCGTCGCCTACAAAGAGGCTCAGAAGGCCCTGCACAGCCTCATGACCGGTGTGCTCAGGAGGCGTTACCGGGAATACATCATCGTCATGGAGCGGATGGATTCAAAACGCATTCATTTTCATCTGCTGGTCGTCATGGCCGAGGACATCAGAACAGGCTTTGATTTTGCAGCCGTCAAACGCGGTGATTACCGGAGCGCGAATGATTATCTGCGCAAGGAATGGAGATTGTGGCGGGTCACTGCGCCGAAATATGGCTTTGGCCGGACGGAATTGTTGCCGATCAAAAGGACGGCGGAAGGGGTCGCCAAGTATGTCGGCAAATACGTTGCCAAACACATCGGCCAGCGGTTGCCGGAGGACAAGGGCGCAAGGCTGGTGCGGTACTCCAAGGGGACAAGCAGGGTTGGAATTCGATTCTCTTGGGCGAGTCCCGGCGCGTATCTGTGGCGGTCAAAATTGGGGGCGTTCTGCCGGATGCTGGGTTTGGATTCGGAGAATTACAAAGAATTCCTGAAAGCATGGTTTGGCCGGAATTGGGTTTATCATCTGCGCCCGCTGATTCAGTCAATCAAGCTGCCGGAATTTTACAATGAGGAGGAGTCGCAGAATGTCGTTGCGCGCCGTGTGGACAGTGGCGGTGATTGAGCGCGAGCGTCGGTGCCATCGCAGGAGGCGTGATGCCTTTCCGGCTAAACCTGTTCACCCGTGGGTTCCGTGGATTGAACGCTCGGCGAAGGAGGATGTGTCATGAGAGAGGAGCAACACCAATTTTTGAGGCTGCTGGGGCAGTTGCCGGCGCGTCTGACGGCCGAGCAGGTAGCCTGGGTGCTGAATTGCCAGCCGCATGATGTGCCGATTCTCGTGTCGGCACGTCTGCTCAAGCCGCTGGGCAATCCGCCAGCCAACGGCATCAAATTCTTTGCCGCGTCAGAACTGCTGGAACTGGTCAAAGACCGGGCTTGGCTGGTCAAGGTGACAAACGCGGTTAATCAACACTGGCACCAGCAAAATGCCCGCAAGAAAAACTCCCCGGCTGATGTTTTGTCGAACGGTCATTCTTCGCCAGTAGATGTGGCGTGAGGCGGCGGGACAGGAGGTTCGGTGATAATCCTTGACAGAAATTCGCAGGTCAGCTTTTGTAAAGCCGTGATAAGGCCACGGATAGAAAAGTCAGTCGTGTATTGCATCGTGCATGCTCCGTCGTATAATCATAGTTAGCCGTCGGCGGTCGCTTATGCATTGTGCGTTTCATTTATCTGACATTGCTTCCTCTGCTGGGCAGCCAAGGCGGACGGCGTTCCCGATTTGAAGCGCGTTCATGCTTCGAGTGAAGATTTAGCCAGCATCATATTTATTTCCTCGATGGTCACAAGACGATACCATGCCACAGCGTGGCTCTTGCTGGGCTGGACAGCACCAATTCGATTAGCCGTCACTCCCTACGCGAGTGCGATTCACCGTTCGCGAGATTTATGGTCACTGTTGTCGAACGCGCGATTTCCGGATGACCCTTGGAGACGGTTTTTATGAGCCTGGCAAGAAATACGGCACTCGCGAGATTTGCTCGTTTCAAGATGACAGGGGCGAGGTGCAGCGATTTCAGATTGGGATTTTTGATGAGAAGCAGTATCGTCAGATGCGAGATTTGCTGAAGCGAAAGATACGGAAATGACGGCTAACAAAATCGCTGCACACAATGCCGGATGGCGCTCAGTTCCGCTTCGCGGACGAGTCCTTGGCCCGGCATGTGTGAGCTCCAGCGTTAGGCAGCATTGCGCGCATGGCACTTTTTACACATCGCCGGATAGTGAGACGAGAGACAGAGTTGACCGGAAGGTTCGCGCGTTTATGCGCCGAGCGCTTTCACCCTCGATGGTGTTGCTCGCGAGCTTTCTAGTCTGCGCTCTCTGCGCTTGGGTTTTTTGCGATGTGTATTTTGGATTGCGGCGGTCATGGGCACGCGAGTTTTTTCCTTGGTGCGTCTTTTTAGCGCCGGCGGTTGCATTCTGTGCTGCACGCGATGTTTGGCGAGCGCGGAGTGATTGGAGATTAGTTATTGCCGCCGTGCTTGGCGCAGCGAGCTTCGTGTTTGCTTGCCTCACCATTTATTTCATTATTCATCGTGTCAACCATGCTGCCTAATAGCAGGATAGGCCGCACAACCTGTTTCACGGATTGAATTGCAGTGGCGTTCATGGTGCCCGTTGCTCGTAATCTTCCAGTGACGGAATTTT
Organism: uncultured Verrucomicrobiae bacterium; assembly: GCA_963754775.1. GTDB lineage: Bacteria > Verrucomicrobiota > Verrucomicrobiia > Limisphaerales > UBA11358 > UBA11358. The sequence goes on along the minus strand of CAVWHM010000029.1, from coordinate 3,268 downwards.
CATCTGTGCCCGTTTTGCATAGGCCCGATGCACTGCCTTGCTATTGTGCCCCAAAGCCTCCTGTGCGAACCGTTCCGGGTAGCCGCAGGTCTTGGCTCGTTCCGCCCACGCATAGCGGTAGCTGTGCAGCGTGACGCCTTGTATGCCGAGTTGCCGACAACGTGATCTGAATTCCGTGGCTCGGTCGTTAGCCCGCACTCTCGACAGATATGGAAACAACACGCCTTCGCTCGGCAGGTCTTTGAACAGGTTCAATGCTTCTGCGCCCAGATGGACGAGGACAGGCACGCCGGTTTTCCTGCGGACAAAACTCACTGTGTTGTTCTGCCAGTCCACGTCCTCGCCTTTCAAATTGGCAATGTCGCCCTGGCTCGCGCCCAAGTGCCAGCACAACTGGTAAAGGGTTTTACGTTCGGGGTTCACCTCGGCAGCGATAATCTTTTGGTGTTCCTCATACGTGATGGCCCGTTTTTCTTTGAACCGCACTTGCGGCCATTGCTTCTTGGGCAGGATTGGCCACGGCAGCCAGTTCATGTCCAAGGCGAAATTGTGAATCCGCCGCAGATAAACATTCGTTGAGACTTTCCCCATTCCTAGCACTTTCAAAAAATGCGCCGGGTGGGTTTCGAGAATGGGCAGGTTGCGAATCAGGTCAAAGGCTTTGTCCTTCATCGCCCGCTCGTGACGGATGCGGGTTGAACCCGTCTTGGTCTTGGTCATTTCGTCCATCGGCACCTGCCAGGTGCGTGTGGCCATTTCTGAATCGGTGGCGGCAAGATAGGTGCGGGCGATTTGCCGGTTCAATACCGGCTGCCGGAACGATTCGTTCCTGGCGTTGAGCAGGGTGTTTGCTTCTGCCTCGTCCTTGGTGTGGAGGCTGAGTTGCTTGCCGGTGGTGGTGTCTTCGTAGTAGAAAACACCCGCGCGCCGGAACCGGATAAAACGCTGTTTCATGACAATGCCTTTCTTCGTCATGAATCGTGAACCTGTCCGGCTCACTCGCGTTAGCGAGTAGTGGGCGAGTTTCAGTGGAGTTCTGGCTAGTTCTGGCGAGTAGTAATTGCACTCACCATTTTACTGACAGTTTCACTGACAGTGGCCGTTCCGATTTGCCTAACTCCTTGCTGCTCATGCAGCAAAACCTGGAGGCGAGGGTCGGAATCGGCCAATTTACCCCGCTGTTGCTGCCCAAATATACCTGATTTCATTGGTTACTCAAGCATAATCGTCATAACCCAACTTAACCCTTTTTAACTCCTTTGGTGTCCGTTTTGGTGTCCGCCCGTTCATATGGGATTGGATTCAACCTTCGCCACCACCGCTTCGCGTTGAATGAGCCCCCACAGTTCTTTGAACAGGAAATGGTCAAACGTTCGGATGTGGTCCTTCAAAATATTTTCAGTGAGCATGTTTGGTCGGATGTCGAAATAATAAACGCCGTCTAGTGGGTTCAATTTGACCGTATAGCCTTTGAAATGACCTGGTAGGAATGTTGCACTAACTCCATACTGTTTCGGAGTTTTTCCTTTCCGTTGCACGTCATTGAGGAAAATCGCGACATGGGGAATATCCTTGCCCGTAAGTTTTGCGAGCAGAAACTTATCAACGAAAATTTTATCCAGCCTGTCTTTGCTGCTTGTTTTTACAGACCCAATTATTTTTACAAGCTCCCCGGAATTTATAATCAGATCGTGCTGGTAGCTCATTGTAAATTCCTCTTCGCCGTCCACCTTTATAGGCACTTTCACTACGCCCGACGTGCATTCGATACCAACACGAATCAACAGCAATCGGATGAACCTTTCGAACAAATCTCCATTGATTTTGCGTGCCGTGTTGGATTGCCCCGCAGGCAAGGCATCCAGAGCCGCGCCGATTGATTGCTGTATCGTGTAAACGGACCGATTGACAATCTCGCGATTGGCGGATGTGTCGCTCGTCTTGACGGCATCCAAAATTTTCAAGAATTGCCGCAAATTGGCCTTCGCAACCTTGCTGGAGTAAAGCAGGTTTGAGTTTAGGGGCCTTGAAATGCTAAAATTCGCATTCTTAAACTGGATGAAGCGATAGTGTGTCTCGTTCCGTGAAACGATCTCGGCCTGTATCGCACCCGGGGTCTCGATGAAATCTAAAAACTCCAAGCAGAAGTCCACATAATGTTTCAATTCGGTGAAGTTTTCCTTGTTCGATGCTGTCTTTACCAAGCCATCCAATTTCATCGTATGCTCTCCCTTCTCTGCGCGGTTTCAGCGTCGAACCTGATCCAATCCGCCACCGAACGTCGAACCACACAATCCAGACGTTCGATGGCCCATTGGTTATATTGTTGGTTGCAGTCGCAAGCCAGCCAGCGGCGGCCAAGCTGCTCGGCAACCACCGACGTGTGCCCGACCCAGAAAATGGATCCAGCGACCAAATCTCCGGGATTTGACGAGGCCAGCACCAGCTTACGCAAGCAGCTCTTCCGGCTTTTGCGTGGGATGCGGAGTTTTTTCTCCCATGCCATTGCAGGTGGTGGGAATATCCATCACGTCCTTGGGCTTTGCGCCTTTCGGATTCGGAATCCAATTGTCACGATGCTTGCCATTCCCATTCTTGCCAAAGTTGCTGGTTTCAGCCTGCGGATGGCTGGGATATTTCAGCGTGTGCGCGCCGTAAGGAATGCGGATTTCATCAATGTTAAAAGTGAAATCCTTGCTCTTGCGAAAATGGACAATGCTTTCATGCGAACGCCCCCAGTCACCACCAAGGTTGGCCTTGTTTTTATAGTGCCAGATGATCCAGCGGCAGCCTTTGAATAACGGCATCGCGGCGACTTTGACATCCGCCAAAATTTCCGAAAACCCGCACACATACAGTGTGCCGCTTTTTTTCAAAACCCGCGCGGCTTGCTCCAGCCAATCGCGCGACCACGCAACGTAATGTTCGTGGCTCTCAAAATTGTCCCAGTCTGCTTTTTTTATGTTGTAAGGCGGGTCGGCGAAAACGAGGTCAACCGTTTCTGACTTCAAGCCCTTCAACCAAGCAAGCGAATCCCCCAAATAAAGTCTACCAAGCCGGTTTTCGTATTGAAGTTGAACGCCGCCGGCAGAATTCAACCGGATGGGTCGTGCCGTTTTGGTGTCGGACTTCCAACTCCAATTGCGGAACAGGTGGCTTGCATTTTACTGACATGAATTTATGAAAGCTCAAAAGTGGAAATGATTCAAGCATTGTCTGCAAGGCTGATTCCGGAACATCCGTTCAAGGTGAATTTCTTGCGTTCGTC
>CAVWHM010000028.1:0-96161 GCA_963754775.1 uncultured Verrucomicrobiae bacterium | reverse complement strand
GGCATCGGCAGTTTGCATCTGCGGATTCCAAAGCTCGGTCGGAATAGCACCAAATACCGTTCCGCCAAATGTCGTGCCACCAAATGTCGATCCCCAGCCTGTAGTTCCAGGTAAGTAATAGACGACCGCATTGGCGGCAGCACCAACGAAAACATTCGCTTGATAGCTGGGAGAATTTCCTTGAAAAAAGATTGTCGTCAGACTGGTGTCGGCCCAGAAAGCGTATAATCCGATGCTGGCAACGCTTTTGCCAAAAATGACGTGAGACAAGCTTGGGCAGCGCGAGAAAGCATAATTCCCGATGCTGGTTACACTGTTTGGAATTATGACGCTGGTTAAACTAAGACAATAAAAAAATGTATCATCTTCGATGCTTGTCAAATTGTTGGGGAGTGTGACGTTGGTCAGACTGATACAGTTACCGAACGCTGCTGCGCCAATGCTGGTAACACTGTCTGGAATTATAACATTCGACAAGCCGGTGCCGCCAAAAGCAGCGCTTCCGATATTATTGACGCTGTTTGGAATAATGATTTGGGTCAGGCTTATGCAACCATTGAATGCCGAGTCACCGATGCTTGTGACCGGCAGGCCACTAATCGTGTCGGGGATTGTCACCGTGCCGCCGATACCAGCGTATTCGGTGATGGTGATGACGCCGTTATTGATCGTGTAAATGTAAGGCAGGAGCACCGTAGGAAAACCGCCAAACGTCGTGCCCCAACCAGTGGTTCCCGGCAAGTAATAGACAGTCGCACTGTTACCGGAAAACACCAATGAATCAAGGGTGGGAGCGTTACCCAAGAAGTAAATTCCCGTCAGGTTAGGGCAAATAAAGAAGGCCTCTTGCAAGATGCTGGTGACGCTGTTGCCTATTCTAACGGTCGTCAGGTTGGGACAGTCATAGAATACCCCATACTCGATGGTGGTGACGCCGTTGCCGATGGTGACGCTAACCAGACTGGGGCAATAAGAGAACGCCCAGCTTGTAATGTTTGTTACGCTGTCGGGAATCACGATGTTCGTCAGGCCAGAGGAAACGAATGCAATATATCCAATGCTGGTAACGCTGTTGGGGATGATTATGTCCGTCAGACTGGAGCAGTAAGCGAATGCCGCATCGCCGATGCTGATAACACCGTTGCCAAATGTGACGTTGGTCAATTTTGTGCAATATTGAAATGTAGAGCCTCCGATGCTGGTAACACTGTTGCCTATTATGACACTGATTAAGTTGGGGCAGCCGTAGAACGCAGAGCCTCCGAGGTTGGTAACGCTGTCAGGGATCACGACGTTCGTGAGAAGTGTGCCAGAAAACGCCCCGCCTCCAATGCTGGTGACGTTGATGGAAATCGCGATGCTGGTCAATCTGGTGCCAGAGAACGCAGAGTCCCCGATGCTGATTACGCTGTCCGGGATCGCAATACTGGTCAGGCTGGTGCCTGAAAACGCAGAGTCCCCTATACTGGTAACGCTGTTTGGAATTGTAACATTGGCAAGGTCGGAACAGCCGGAAAACACAGAATTACCAATGCTGGTAATGCTGTTGGGGATTGTTACGCTGGTGAGACGGGTGCCAGAGAACGCCCCGTCACCGATGTTTGTGACGCTATTCGGGATCGTAACGTTGGTCAGGCTCGTGCCTGAATACGCAGAGTCTCCGATACTGGTGAGGCTATCGGGAAATTTGACACTGGTCAGGCTCGTGCCGGAGAACGCAGAGTCCCCGATGATTGCAATGTTCGTGCCAAGAGTGACGTTGGTCAGGCCGGAACAGTAAAGGAACGCAGAGTCCCCGATGATCGTAACGCTGTTACCAATCCTAACATTGGCCAGGTCATAGCAATTAATAAATGCTTCGTTACCGATGTTGATAACACTGTTCGGAATCTTGACGCTGATCAGGCTGAAGCAACCACTGAACGCAAAGTCCCCGATACTCGTGACGCTCTTGCCGATTATGACGTTGGTCAGGCTGCGGCATCCCTCGAACGCAGAGTCCCCAATGCTCGTAACACTATCAGGAATCGTGACGCCGGCCAGGCTGGAGCAGCCATAAAACGCTTGATCCACGATGTTGGTGACACTATCCGAAATCTTGACGCTGGTCAGGGTAGTGGAACTGAATGACTCATACCCAATACTCGTGACGCTATTTGGGATTGTGACGCTGATTAGGCTTGTGCCAGCAAACGCAGAGTTCCCGATGCTTGTGACATTGTGGCCGATTATTACGTTGGTCAGGACGGCGCAGTTCTCAAACGCCCCCATCGCTATGCTGGTGACGTTGTGGTCGATTTTGACGCTGGTCAGGCTGGAGGAGTTCGCGAACGCATAGTCTCCGATGCCAGTGACCGGCAAGCCAATAATTTTGTTGGGGATGGTCACCGCACCGCCGGGGCCGGTATATCCCGTGATGGTGATCGTGTTGTTATTGATCGTATATGCAAATTGGGCATTCACCACTGCGGGGAGCACCCAGAGCATTGTCAAAAAAAACAGCCTCGGGCAGCAGGCAAACCCAGTTTTGCGTCTCTGTTCGGTGCTTGCCATGCAGCGTCAAAATTACGGCAGTTTCACTGCCAAGTCAATCATACGGTTTGAACATGGATTCACCAAGGTTGCATGATGGCCTCCTATGCGGCAACGGCGGGTGCCGCTGGTTCGGTGTTCCGGTTTCCAATGATGGCCTTCTGTTGCCGCTCGTATTCACTGAGGGACGGCATTTCCACCGGAGCCTTGCGGGAATACGCCCGCGCCATCGCCCGGCTGTTATGCCCAAGATTTACCTGGGCATACCGTTCGGGATAGCCCGCCGTCTTTGCACGTTCCGCCCAAGCGTAGCGGTAGCTGTGCAACGAGACGCCTTTGATGCCAAGCCCATCGCAGCGTTGTTTGAACTCCGTGGCGCGGTCGCCCGAACGCACGGTTCGCAGATACGGAAACAGCGGGCCGCTTCCCGGCAGGTCGCGCAAGACTTCCTCCATGTCTTCATCCATGCGCATGATGGCAATCGAACCGGTCTTCCGGCGCGCATAGCTAATGACGTGGTGTTCCCAATCAACGTCCTCGGCGTTCAAGCCGGCCAGATCGGATTGCGATGCGCCCAAGTGCCACGCGAGTTTATAGAACGCCTTGCGTTCGGGATTATTTTCGCGGGCGACGATGGCCAGATGTTCCGCCAGCGTGATGCCACGCTTCTCTTTGAACTCGACGGCGGGCCACTGGCGTTTCGGCACGAGCGGCCACGGCAGCCAATTCATGTCCACACAGAAGTTGTGCAGCCGCCGGAGATAGACATTGGTCGAAACCGTTCCCATTTGCAGAACTTTCAAGATCGTTTCGCCTTTGGTTTCAATGATGACCTGCGGCAGCAACGTGATGAACGCCTTGTCCTTGGCGGCAGTTTTCCAGCGGTGCTGGTTCGCCCCCTGTTTGGTGCTGGTCAACGCTTCAATGGCGTGCCGCCATGTCCGCGTGGTGATGCCGTTGTCGCTGCCCGCCAGATACGCCTTGGCAATCTGGAGATTCAGCACCGGCTGGCGTTCGGAATTATTCTTGGCTTCGATGACCTGCCGGGCATCGTCGGCATTGGTGGTGCCGAGACTGGTGCGTTTGCCGGTCTTGGTGTCCACGCAGTAGTAGGCTCCGCCACGGATTCCACGGCAGATGAGACGGTAACGTGTTTTCATAGTTTTCACGCAACCGCGAGAATAACTGAGGCCGAATCCGAACAGGTAGCAGATAGGCGGCGGATAATGCCGGACTATTCTGGTTTCCTACGGATTGGAAAATTGGTGTCCGTTTTAGTGTCCGTTGCGGACTCCCTGACCTCCAAAACCATTGCTGCACACGCAGTTAGAATTGGAGGCGAGGGTCGGAATCGAACCGACGGATGAGGCTTTTGCAGAGCCCTGCCTTACCACTTGGCTACCCCGCCACACAGAGTATTCAACACTAAATTCGATTTCCACCCGGGGCAAGTTCAATCGGCAAAACCCAACCGGCGCCGGCGTTTCCAAAGTTCCGTTGGCTTGAAAATTCCCGCCGGCGTAATGATGCCCGTGATCAAGTCCGGCGGCGTCACGTCAAAACCCGGATTGCGCGCCCCACTCGTCGGATTGCCGACACGAACGTAATACCGCGACTTTGAACCTTGAACCTTGGACTTTGAGCTTTGGACAACTCCCCACGCACCCAGAACTTCATGTTCGTGCCGTTCTTCAATCGGAATATCGAAACCGCGTTTCAAATTCCAATCAATCGTCGAAAGCGGAATCGCCACGTAGAATGGAATGCCATGCCGTTTGGCCAACACCGCCTTGGTGTAAGTGCCGATCTTGTTCGTGACCTCGCCGGTGCGGCCTAGCGTGCGGTCGCTGCCAACGATGACCAGATCAATTTCACCGCGCTGCATCAAGTGCCCGGCGGCATTGTCGGCGATAATTTGGTGCGAAATCTTCTGCTGCGCCAGTTCCCAGGCGGTGAGCGTTGCGCCTTGCGAACGCGGCCGCGTTTCGTCGCAGAAGACATGAAATTTTTTGCCCTGCACCTGCGCGGCATACATCGGCGCGGTGGCGGTGCCGATGTCCACAAAAGCGAGCCAGCCGGCGTTGCAATGCGTGAGGATTTTCATGCCGTCGCGAATGAGCTTCACGCCGTGCCGCCCAATGGCTTCGCAATGGCGCACGTCCTCATCGGCAAATTCCTCCGCGGCGGCCAGCGCGAGTGCCTGCCGTTCCGCGACAGTCTCCCCTTTTGCCGCCGCAACAAGAACTTGAACCATCGCGTTGACCGGATCAACGGCTGTTGGACGTGCTGCCCGGAGCGTCCGGTAAACAATTTCCAGGTGATCGGTAAATTTTTCCAAATCACTCCCACGAAATGCCAGCCCGCCTTGTGCGAGTCCGTAGGCCGCTGTCGCGCCGATAGCACCGGCGCCGCGCACGACCATGTCGCGGATGGCCCCTGCGGTTTCGCGGAAATTGCGCGTCGCGACGATTTTGAATTCGTGCGGCAGCAATCGTTGTTCGACCAGCCGCACGGCGTTACGCGCACGGTCAAAGGTGACGGTGCGGTAATGCCGGGTGCGGCCGTGAACGGTGACGTTCATGTGATAGCGTTCGGAAATTTCCGCGCCTGAAATCGGTTCAACGAACCTTGACTTTCATCCGCCGGATTTTGTCCTGGATATCGCGGTAAACGGGTTGCTGGCGGAGTTTATGAAGGTCGGGGTCCTTGGCGAGCCAGTTGAAATCGCGATAGCCGAGGCCCAGCGCCGTTTCCAGCGCGAGGGTGGCGCGGTCAAATTTTTCGGTGAGGGAATAGCTGCACGCGAGATTGTAAAAAACGAGCGCGTCGCCCGGCCGCAAACGCGCGAGGCGTTCATCCACTTTGAGTCCCTCGGCGTAACGGCCGCGTTGCGTGTAATGGTCGCCCAGCAATTGGAGTGCGTCCACGTACCCGGGGTCGCGACGGACGAGACCCTCGATGAATTCGATTCTGACGTCCAAGTCGCGCTGCTCGGAGCGCGTCATCTTTTTTCTGGCACTGTTTTTAACCGGCATACGACGAGGCAAGTGTTCCGCAGCCGGCCGGCCAAGTCAAGCACGGGGGAACGGGGAAAACTTTTTGTGGAATCCGGCGGCGCGTTGCGTCAAAATCACCACCGACCGCTTTCAGCTTATGAATTGTTTCGTCACTGGCGCCTCCGGTTTCGTCGGCTCGAACCTCGTTCAGGAGCTGGCCGCGCGCGGCCATCGGGTGAAGGCGTTGCTGCGTCCGAACGCCGATTTGCGCGGGCTGGCGGGAGTTGAATTCAAGCGCGTGTTCGGCGACGTGGCCAACCGCGAGTTGCTCAAACGCGAAATCGAGGGCTGCGAATGGTGTTTTCACGTCGCGGCGAGTTATCAACTGTGGCTGCGCGATTACGCGCCGATGTATGCGACCAATGTCGAAGGCACGCGCAACGTCATCGAATCCGCCGCCGCCGTGGGTTGTGCGCGCATCGTTTACACCAGCACGGTGGGTTGCATCGCGCTGCCGAAAACCGTGAACGGGAAAATGGTGCCGGCGGACGAACTGGAGCCGGTTTCCGAAGCGCAGATGGGGAACCATTACAAACGCTCGAAATGGCAGGCGGAGTGCGTGGCGGTGGATCTGGCGAAAAAGGGGCTGCCCATCATCATTGTGAATCCGAGCGCGCCCGTCGGCCCGCGCGATGTGAAACCCACGCCGACCGGCCAGATGATTGTGGATTTTCTCAACCGCAAAATGCCGGCGTACCTTGACTCGGGCTTGAACTGGGTTCACGTGCGGGACGTGGCGGCGGGGCACATTCTCGCCGCGGAAAAGGGAAGATTCGGCGAGCGCTACATTCTCGGCCATGCGGGCGGCAACTGGACCCTTGAGGAAACGTTCGATGCGCTGGCAGAAATCAGCGGCGTGCCCGCGCCGAAAATGAAGCTGCCGCATTGGGTGGCATTGGCCGCCGGGCACGTGAGCGAAGGCATTGCGTGTGTCACCGGCAAACCGCCGCGCGTGCCGCTGGCCGGCGTGCGCATGGCCAAGTACAAGATGTGGTTCAACCCAGCGAAGGCCATTCGCGAACTCGGTTTGCCGCAAACCCCGCTGAAACAGGCCTTGGCCGATGCCGTCGCGTGGTTCCGCGCGAATGGGTATGTGAAAAGGTGAAATGAAAAAGTTTGTAGCTCGTATTCATGTCTTGCTGGCGAGGGACGCGCGTCTTGGGCTGGTGATTCGGCGTGGACCATCAAAAAGTGTATGCACTTTTCTTTGGAATAGAAAAACTGACGAGTTCAAACTTGGCCAATGGTTACGCGGCCGGATTTACGAGCGGCGTTCAGACATTTCTCCAGATGGCAAACACTTCATTTATTTTGCGATGAACGGGAAATGGGAATCTGAAACCAAAGGCTCTTGGACGGCAATTTCTCGCACGCCATTTTTGAAAGCTGTTACGCTGTTTGCCAAAGGAGACTGCTGGCATGGCGGTGGCTTATTTGTAAACGATAAAAGATATTGGTTGAATGACGGCCATGGGCACACGGTTCTGAAAGAATCAAACCGGTTGCAGCGCGATTTGAAATTTCGGCCGGAATTTCGTCATGGCGAGTGTTTAGGCGTTTATTATCCACGCTTGCAAAGAGACGGTTGGGTTTTTCAGAAACATGCTTCGTCAACGCAAGCCGATATTTTTGAGAAAAAATTAAATCATGGATGGATGCTTCGGAAAATCGCCCATGCACAAGCTGACGCTCCCGAAGGCAAAGGCTGCTACTGGGATGAACATGAGTTGGAGCATCCAGCCTCCGCTACAGTCCTTCAATTCCCGGATTGGGAATGGGCCGATTTGGACGGCAATCGTTTGGTATGGGCAACACGCGGACAATTGTGGGCTGGGTTCGTGAAGCGTGATGGCCTCAAGGATCAAAAATGCCTGCATGATTTTAACGAAATGAAATTTGAAGCATTGGCCGCTCCATATTGAAACTTCGCTTCCTTGCCACGCTGGTGTTTACGTGAAACGGCGGTAGACCGCCAGATTTGCCAATTGCCAATTTTCGTTGAGCAATTGGCAAAGCAGTTCTTGCCTTTGTTCCGTGTGTCGTGAAAAATTTCAACCAACTTATGGCACACGTCAAATTACACATTCCGGGACCGGTCGAGGTGAGCGAGAAAACTTTCAAGGCATTTCGCCAGCCGATGATCGGGCATCGCGGCCAGGGGTTCAAAGACCTTTACGCCGCCATCCAGCCGCAACTTCAGCAACTGCTTTACACGAAGCAACTCGTCTATATTTCCACCTCGTCCGCCTGGGGCGTGATGGAAGGCGCCATCCGCAATCTTGTCGCCAAAAAAGTCCTCAACTGCATGTGCGGCGCGTTTTCGGACAAGTGGTTCGACGTGTCCAAACGTTGCGGCAAGCAGGCCGAGGCGCTTCAGGTCGAATGGGGCTCGCCCATCCGCGCCGAAGCAAATTGACAAGAAACTCGCCACCGGCCAGTTCGACGCGCTCACGGTCATTCATAACGAAACTTCCACCGGCGTGATGAGTCCGCTCGCCGAAATCGCCGCGCTCAAGAAAAAATATCCCGACGTGATGTTCATCGTGGATTCGGTCAGTTCGATGACCGCGACGAGGATTGAATTTGACGCGCTGGGCATTGATGTGCTGCTCGCCGGCACGCAAAAGGCGTTCGCTTTGCCGCCGGGCACGTCCCTTTTCACTTGCTCGAAGGCGGCGCTGGCCAAGGCGGCGACCCTCAATGACCGCGGCTATTATTTCGACTTCGTCGAGTTCCAGAAAAACGCCGAACAAAGCATGACGCCGAGCACGCCAAGCATCGGCCACGTTTACGCGCTCCAATCGAAACTCGAGGACATTTTCGCCGAAGGATTGGAAAACCGTTTTGCGCGCCACAAAAAGCTGGCCGAAATGACGCGCGCCTGGGCGGCGAAACACGGCTTCACGCTGTTCCCGGACAAAGGGTTTGAATCCGTCACCCTCACCTGCGTCAACAATGGCGCGAAGCCCGGCGGGCACGTGACCGACGTGCCGAAGCTGCAAAAGCTGGTGAAGGACCAGGGCTTTCTGATTGACGGCGGCTACGGGAAAATCAAGGGCAAGACGTTCCGCATCTCGAACATGGGCGACGAGACCGAAGCGACGATGAACCAGCTTTACGCCGCTTTGGACAAGGCGATGAGTCAAATCTAAGTTGCACGATTGGCCGATTGCGTCGAGACTCCAAGCGATGCCGGCGCAAAATCCAGCGAAACGACTGAATGGCCGGGGCCAGTCAAAAGTGCCCCGATGGCTGCGCATCATGGTCATCGGTCGCAACCCAAAGGTCACCCTGGCGCGCGCGGTCGTTTTGGCCATTTTGTGTTTTGTCGTCTTCAAATTCGTCCTGCTGCACATCCGCGTCGAAGGCATCAGCATGTTGCCGACCTACCAGGACGGTTCGGCGCATTTTGTGAACCGGCTCGCGTATTTGTGGCACGAACCCCGGCGCGGCGATGTGGTGAGCATCCGTCTGGCGGGTGTTCATTTGATGTATCTGAAACGCATTATCGGCCTGCCGGGTGAGACGGTCGCTTTTGCCAGCGGCCAGGTCCTGATCAACGGCCAGGTGCTCGACGAACCTTACGAGAAACTCTCCTGCGACTGGAATCTTCCGCCCGAAAAACTCGGCCCGGACGAATATTTTGTCGTGGGCGACAATCGCACCATGCCGCCGGAAAATCACACGTTTGGAAAAGTCGAGCGTGATCGTATCGTTGGCAAAACCATTCAATGAAAACTGTTTTCCGCCTCGTCTTGTTCGCCGCGCTGCTGGCGCTCGGCGCCTGGCTGTGGTTTGTTTTGTTTCCCGGCCCGGAAAGGGTCATCCGCCAGCGCCTAACGGAACTCGCCCGCACGGCTTCGTTTTCATCGGGAGAAGGCAACCTGGCACGACTCGCCGGCGCGCAAAATCTGGCCGGCTTCTTCGCCACCAATGTCGAGATCAACATCGATGTGCCCGGGCGCATCCAGCACCGCCTGCTGGGCCGCGACGAAATCCAGCAGGCCGCCCTGGGCGCCCGCTCGGCGTTGAGCGGACTGAAGGTTCAATTTCCCGATATCAAGATCACCGTTGCCCCGGACAAACAATCCGCCGTGGCGGATCTCACCGTCGAGGCGAATATTGCCGGCGAACGCGATTCCATCGTGCAGGAGATGAAATTCACCTTTCAACAAACCGATGGCGAATGGCTGATTACGCGCGTCGAAACCGTTCGCACGCTTTCCTGAGAACCCGGAGCGCGGAGAGCCTTGTCCGCCCGAACCGGCTCTTCCTCCACTTGCGGACATGGCTGTCCGCGCTCCTTTGATTTGGCCAACGCTCTGCCGAGGTCGCAATCTCATTTTACGCTTTGAACCGCTGCCGTTTCTTCCCATAGTTTCCAGCATGAACGTTCTTGTCACCGGCGGCGCGGGTTACATCGGTTCCATTTGCACCGAAGAACTGCTCAATGCCGGGCACGCGGTCACGGTCTATGACAACCTCACCGAAGGCCATCGTTCGGCGGTGGATTCGCGGGCGAAATTCATTTTCGGCAAACCGGAGGAACCCGGCGACATTCTCAATGCCGTCAAAACCGCCAGACCCGGCGCCATCATGCACTTCGCCGCCAGCGCGCTGGTCGGTGAATCCATGGAGAACCCGAAAAAGTATTTTCACAACAACGTCGTCAACGGCCTCAAGCTGCTCGATGCCGCCGTTGAATGTGGCGTGAAGAAATTTGTTTTCAGTTCCACGTGCGCCACCTACGGTCCGCCCGACCACGTGCCGATGACGGAGGATTTGCCGCAACGCCCCATCAATCCCTACGGCGAGTCCAAGTTGATGTTCGAGAAAATCCTCCAGTGGTATCAAAAAATCTACGGCCTGGAGTTCATCGCGTTCCGGTATTTCAACGCCGCCGGCGCGAGCGAAAAATTCGGCGAACATCATCGCATCGAGACGCACCTGATTCCCAAGGTGCTGAAGGTCCCGCTCGGCCAGTCAAAGCAATGCTGGATTTTCGGCACGGATTATCCGACGCCGGACGGCACCTGCATCCGCGATTACATTCACATCCTTGACCTCGCGCAGGCGCACATCCTGGGTTTGCAACCGGGCAAGACCGGATTTTACAATCTTGGCAACGGCGACGGTTATTCCGTGCGCGAAGTCATTCAAATGTGCGAAAAGGTGACGGGCAAAAAAATCCCGGCGGTGGAAAAACCGCGGCGTCCGGGCGACCCGCCCAAACTCGTGGCCTCCGCCGAAAAAGCGATTCGCGAACTGGGCTGGAAACCGAAATATTCCGAAGCTTGAAAGACATCGTCGCCACCGCTTGGGGATGGCACCAAAAGCATCCGACCGGTTATCCGGATTAGACGCGTAAGAAGTTGGACGCGTTTAGGACGGCAAATCCTTGCCTGTCGTGGTTACGGTGAGCTTGCCGTGCTTCACGCCTTTGGCGGAAATTAATTCATCGGCGATTTTCCGAATTACCGCCGCCTTGCCGCGCACCAGCAATACCTCCAGGCAATTGTGATGGTCCAGATGCACGTGCACCGTTGAGAGAATCACGTGGTGGTGATCGTGCTGGATGTCCGTGAGCGTGGCTTGAAGATGCGGCTTGTGATGGTCATAGACCAGCGTGATGGTGCCCGCGATGTCTTCATTGCCGAACTTCTGCCGGTGTTCGACGAGATGATCACGAATCATGTCGGCAATGGCCTGCGAGCGGTTGTCATAACCCTTTTCGTCCGACATCTGATCCAGTTGCCGCAGGAGCGACGGCGGCAGGGACACGCTGAAACGGCTGACGGTTTCTTTTTTCATGCAACGAGCAGACGATAACAAAGCCATTGGTCGCGTCAATCCGGCGGCGCCCGGCAAAATTGGTGTTACGAATAACAAAATTCGTATGAAGATTCAGCTTGCGCGGGAGTTGGTTAAGTTGGAAATTCTGTCATGCACATTCCGGACGGGTTCATGACGGGCAAGACCGCAGTGGGTGCCGGCGCGGGCATTTCATCCGGCGTGAAAGGCCGGATAGTCTCCCTGTATGCGTTGCTCATTGGTGTCAATGCCGGAGCCTGGATCTGGGCGCTGATGGCCTTTCATAACCATCCGATTCTGCTCGGCACGGCCTTCCTGGCCTATACGTTCGGCCTTCGTCACGCGGTGGACGCCGACCACATTGCGGCGATTGACAACGTGACGCGCAAGTTGATGCAGCAGGGCAAACGGCCGGTCGCCGTCGGTTTCTTTTTTTCCCTTGGCCATTCGACCGTTGTTTTCGGTTTATCGGTCGTCATCGCCCTGACTTCCGTCGCGATCAAGGACCGTTTTGATTTTTTTGAGTCCATTGGCGGAATTATCGGGACTTCGGTTTCCGCTTTCTTCCTTCTAGCCATCGCCATTGCCAACCTCTTCGTCCTTGTTTCGGTCTATCACACCTTTCAGCACGTCAAGCGGGGAGGCCAATTTGTTGATGAGGACCTCAACCTGATTCTGGCCAAGCGTGGATTCTTCGGACGCATCTTCCGGAATTTGTTTCGATTGATCGAACATGGCTGGCAGATGTATCCCGTCGGCTTTCTTTTCGGTCTCGGTTTTGATACGGCCACCGAAGTGGGCCTGCTCGGCATCTCGGCAACGGAAGCCACCAAAGGTCTTCCCATCTGGTCAATCCTCGTTTTCCCGACCCTGTTCACGGCGGGCATGGCGTTGATTGATTCGACCGACAGCATCCTGATGCTCGGCGCTTATGGTTGGGCCTTTGTCAAACCGATCCGCAAACTTTATTATAACATGACCATCACCTTTGTTTCGGTCCTGGTGGCGTTGCTGGTCGGCGGAATCGAGGCGCTGGGCCTGATCGGCGATCATTTTAAAATACACGGAGCCGTCTGGGAAACGATTGGTTCCTTGAACAACAACTTCGGCATCATCGGCTTTGTCATTATCGGAATCTTTGTGGCGAGTTGGGCCGCTTCGATTATCATCTACCGGATGAATCGTTACGATGAGATTGAAGTGGCGCCGGCCCTGCCGACTGAAGATCGCCAGATTCTCAGCTGAAGCCCGCATCCGTCACGCATTCTGCGTCACGTTCATCCGCATTGACGCCGGAACGGGTTTCAAATTTGTCTTGCCAAAGCCGCCGGCCAGACTTCATTTTCTGACATGGCAGCTACGCGCAATTCCGGTTTTGACGATCCATTCTACCAGCCGGCGGATCAGTTCTTCCCTGCAAACAACAAGATCGGCCTGACGTTCGACGACATCACGCTCGCGACGCTCTATTCCGAAATCCTGCCGCGCGACACGCAGCTCGAAACCCGGCTCGCGGAAAATTTGCTTCTGAACATCCCGGTGATTTCGTCCGACATGGACACGGTAACCGAATCGCGCATGGCCATCGCGATGGCGGCGAACGGCGGGCTCGGCCTCATCCATTACAACATGCCGGAACGCCAGCAGCTTTCCGAGGTCAGCCGCGTCAAGAACCACGTCCACGGCCTGATTCAGGAACCGATCACGGTCACCCCCGACCAGCTCATCGGCGACGTGCTGGCGTTGATTGAGCAGAAAAAATTCGGCTTCAGCACGTTCCCGGTCGTGGATGAAAGGGGCAAGCTGGTCGGCCTGCTTTCCGGCCACGTCGTCAAGCCGCGCTACGCCAAACGCAAGGTCGCCGAAGCCCTGACACCGCGCACGCAGGTTCGCACCATCACCCAAAAGGAACTGGGCAAGGATCCCATCGCCCGCGCCGATAAATTCTTCACCGAACACCTCGGCATCCACAAACTGCTCGTGGTGGATGACCAGGACCATTTGCACGGCCTCTTCACGATGAGCGACATCGAGCGCATCGCGCAGGAACGCAACGCGCAGTTCAAGCCGGCGCGCGACGCGAGTTTCCATCTCATCTGCGGCGCGGCGGTCTCGGCCACGCGCAACGCATTTGGCGAACTGGATCGCGAGCGCATCCTGAATCACGTCGGCGGTCTCGTCGAACGCGGCGTGGATGCCGTCGCCGTTTCAACCGCGCACGGCCACAGCAAAGGCGTCGGCGACACGGTGAAAGTATTGCGCGACGCATTTCCGAAGCTGCCGCTCATCGCCGGCAACGTGACGAGCGCGGCGGGCGTCGAATACCTGGCCGATTGCGGCGCGAAGGCCATCAAAGTCGGGCAAGGGCCGGGTTCGATTTGCACCACGCGCATCGTCGCGGGCGTGGGCATCCCGCAAATGACGGCGCTTTACGTTTGCTCGCGTGCGGCAGCGAAAAAGAAAGTCGCCATTCTCACCGACGGCGGCATTGCGAAATCCGGTGACATCGTGAAGGCGTTGACGCTCGCGCAGGCGGTGATTTGCGGCGGGATTTTTGCCGGTTGCAACGAAGCGCCCGGTGAAATCCTCGAAATCGGCGGCAAACTTTACAAACAATACCGGGGCATGGGCAGTTTTGCGGCGATGAAAGCCGGCTCGGCGGCGCGTTACGGCCAGCCGACCAATCCCACGCAAAAAGTCGCCGCCGAAGGCATCGAAGCGCTCAAGGAGGCGTGCGGCTCGGTGGACCGCGTGCTGGCGCAGCTCATCGGCGGCATCCAGAGCGGCATGGGCTATCTTGGCGCGGCGAACCTCGCGCAACTCCGCGAGAAGGCGCGTTACATCCGGGTCAGCCCCGCCGGCATGCGCGAAGCCGCCCCGCACGACGTGGTGGAATTGAAGACGGGGAGTTAGTCAGTAGCAGGTAGTTAGTGGTCAGTAGCTATTCGCCTTCGTGATCACGGCCGATTGACTTCAGGTAGGAATTGAGTTGCGGAGCGAGGTTGTCCACCAACGGTTTGACTTTCTTCACATCGGCAGGTGCGAGAAGATTTCTTTTGAAGGCGCGCCGGAGGAAGTGTTGCGTTTCGTTTAACGATCCTCGGGCGGTCCTCACAAAACGCCGATTGTCTTGGAAGCTGTGACGGCCCGTTCCTTCGGCTATGTTCGCACCAATACTGTCGGCACATCGTACGATTTGCCTGCCGACTGTGTCCCGGGCAAACGTGTCCCAACGGAGAACGATTTTCCAAATTTCGTCTGCCAGTTCTTCGGCCAATTTGTAAACCCGCAAATTTTCAAAATTTGTCCTGCTCATAATTTGTGGTATTACTGCGTTCGACCGTTTCACGCTGTTGACCACTGACCACTGACGGCTGACCAACCTCTAAAATGCAATCGGGTCGTTCAGTTTGCCGCATTGGGAGCAGCGCGAGCGGTCCACGTCCGGGTCATCGGTATAGACGTAGCCGCAATTTTTGCAGCGGAAAATCCGGTCCTCCGTGTGCGTCGGCCCGAAGCGGCGGCGGCGCATTTCGGAATAAACCCCCAGCCCACACAGCGCGCCGAGCAGCACGGTCACGTAAATGAAAATCAGAGCGGGAACATTCATGTCACGGCGAGGCGGCGGGTGAATTGGTCGCGGGTGGCGGAACAGTGTGCCAGGTGAAAATCATCTGGCCGATGGTCAAGTGTGACGCGGGTGCGAAACGCGCGGTGCGGACGAGTTCGAGCGCGCACTGATCGGCGGCGTCATAATGGCTGAGGGCTTCCAAACTGTTGTCCGAGGGCAAGACGATGGCCGAAACCACATTGCCCGCTGCATCCACCAGCAACTGCACATTGCTCGGCGCAATCACATCCGCAAACGGCCACGACGGCAAATCCATCGGGGTGAGCAATCGTCGGCGCGTCAAATCGCCTGCGACGCGCATCGTGGAAGCTTGCGCGAGCGCCGGCTCGATGGGCGGCGCCGGGGTGCTGAGCTTGAGCGGCGGTTTGAATTCGTTTGTGTAGCCCGCGAAACAGTTGGTCTGCATGAATCGGTTGAAGACTGTCATCAATCCATTAGCGGACAACGGCAGCCAGCGCGGCGCCTCCGTCCAGCGGTTCGTCGGTGGTTCCACAACCGGCGCCCGGGACCACATTGCCGTCACAAAATCTCCGGGATGCGGCAGCGCGAAAAGGGTCGGGTCGTTGAGCGCCAGCAACTCGTCCGAACCGTCGGCGAGTTTCAATGTCGGAGCATCGGTTACGTGACGTGGGACAATTTGTTTCCGCGCGCCGAACATGTAAAGCAACCCGACGTGCGCGGCGCAGACCAGCGCGATGAGCATCAGCCAGCGGCTGAGCGGCCAGCTGGCGCGCGCCGGCTTTGGCCCGGCCAGCCCAAGCGCGGGCGAACCTGCACGCAATTCGCTCATGGCTTGTCGGGGGTGTTGATGACCCGCGGCAGCGTGGCGCCCAAGGCGTTGTGGATCCCCGCATCGCGGGCGATGATCGTCAGGTGAATGAGCTGGTCATAAGTCACCGCCTTATCGGCGTGGATGACGAGCGTGAGCGGTTCGTGAGATTTTGCCGCGGCTGCGCGCAAAGCGTTCGTTAATTGTCCTTCGCCGACGATTTGGTTGGCGAAATAATATCGTCCGCCGGCATCCACTGCGACGGCTATGGTCGGCTGGTCCGTCCCGGGCAAGCCGTCCGCCAGAGGCGGCTCAATCCGTACTCCGGGCGTATAGACCAGCCCGCCCAACACCATGAACATCACCAGCAGGAAGAACACCGCGGCAAACGGCGCCACGTCAAACGGGCTGCGCAGCAGGCGTACATTGCGTGGAAATTTCATGGGGCTTTTTGAGCGCCGTTTTCGGTGACGATGTTGACGACTTCGCCGGCGGCGCGTTCCATGTCGAGGACGATTTTGTTGATGCGGCTGACGAGATAATTGTATCCGGCATGGACAGGAATCGCGACAGCGAGACCCGCCGCGGCGCAGATGAGCGCCCGCCAGACGCCGTGGGAAAGCTGTTCAATGTGCGCATACAAACCGGCTTCCTGCATCTGGCTGAAAACTTCCATGAAACCGGTGATGGTGCCCAGCAGGCCGAGCAGCGGTGTAATCTGGGCAATGGTGGCGAGCAGATTCAATTTTTCCTCCAAAAGCGGCACTTCGGTGAGACCCGCTTCCTCGACGGCTTCGCGCACACGGTCGCGTCCGCGATCGCGGCTGAGCAGGGCGGCTTTGACCAGGCGCGCGACCGGGCTGGGCGTGGCATCGCAAATGGAAATGGCTTCGACGACGTTGTCACGTTTGAGCACCGTCCGGACACCATTGAGGAATTCGGTGGAATTGATTTGCGAGCGGTGGCAATACAATGCGCGCTCGATGAACACGACGATGGCGATGGCCGCGGCGAGCAGAATCAGCCAGATTACCGGGCCGCCATTGGCTAGAAGCGTAGGCATGTGGTTTTTATAGGCGTTTGCGCCCGAAGTTCAAAGATTTTTCTTGGCGTTAACGGTTTCTTGCCCGTTAATTGCCGCATGGAAAAACCAGACCAACTCCACGAATTGTTCCGGATGCAACACGCGCTCAACGAACGCATCGGCGTGAAAACCGCCGGCCTGAGCGAGGCGGAACGGACGAAATGGATCCTGAACTATTGCCGCGCCATGACGCAAGAAATCGCCGAACTCACCGACAGCGTGCCGTGGAAATGGTGGGCCAAGTATCAGAAATTCGACGAACAAAACGCGCGCGTCGAAGTGGTGGACCTGTTCCATTTCCTCATCAGCCTCGCGCAGGTGCTGGGCATGAGCGCCGATGACGTGTTCGCCGCCTACGTCAAAAAGAACGAGGTGAACTTCAAGCGCCAGGACAGCGGCTACACGGCGAAAGACGAACACGATTCCAAACATATTTAATTCCGCATTTCGAAATTTATGGGTCTTATTTTCAAAGATTCCGATAACCGGCCGGTCGACCCGAAGACTGCCCGCACGCGGGCAATGCTTTTCTCGCTGCCGTTTGCCATCGTGGGAATCCTCGCGCTCGTATTTCTTTTGCATGACGAGCTTGGCAGTGGCTTTGGAATGGAAAGACAAAAGGCGATGGGACTGTTGAGCGCGGCAGTGGTGTGCGGAGGACTTATCGCGCTCATTTTCGGCATCACCGCCAAAAAACAGGCGCTGAAGGCGGCGGTTTCCAAAACGATCCGACGACGGGAAACCCTGGTTCAAGCGGGAAGATTGGGCGAAAGGCCGGATAGCTTCCGGCTCGAAAAAGTCCGTTTTTTTTCTCTGGCTTTTCACCGGGGTATGGAACCTGATTTCCGCCCCGGTGGTTTTCATCAGCCTGCCGGAGGAATTGCACAAGGGCAATCATGCAGTTTTGATCGCGCTGCTCTTTCCCATCGTCGGCATCGGCATGATTATTTATGCGCTGAACGTGACGCTGGCCTGGCGAAAATTCGGCCAAAGCCTCTTTGAAATGGCCGCGATTCCCGCCGCCCCCGGCGGCACACTCGAAGGCCAGATTCAGGTCAGAACCAAATTGCAGCCGCAACACGGATTGCACCTGCGCTTGAGTTGCATTCTCCGGACGACAACCGGCTCGGGCAAGGACCGTCAGCACGAGCGAAAAAATTCTCTGGCAGGACGAAAAATGGCTGCGGCCGGATTTGCCGCAAACTGATTTGAACGCCACCGGCATCCCGGTTTATTTCAAATTGCCCGCCGACCAGCCGGAATCAACCGCGTCCCTGGCGACGGGATTCACTGGAAACTCGAGGCTTCGGCAAAATTGCGCGGGCCGGATTTTCACGCCTCGATTTGAAGTGCCGGTTTTCAAATTGCCCGAAGTGCCGGAAATTTCCGACGACCCGACGGCGCAATACCAGATGTCGCTCGACGAAATTCGGAAACAAATCCATTCCAAAATACAAGTCAACGATTTGCCGGATGGCGGAAAGGAATTCATTTTCCCCGCCGCGCGCAATGTCGGCCCCGCCGCCGGCCTGACTTTGTTCTGGCTGATTTGGACGGGCATCGTCGTCCTGCTGTTTTGGAAGCACGCGCCGCTCCTTTTCCCGCTCGTTTTCGGCGTGTTGGATTTGCTGATCGGCCTTTGGGTGAGTGATCTTTGGTTTCGCCGCAGCCGTGTGGTTGCGACCCCGGAAAGTGCCACGGTTCAAACTTCATGGCTGATTTTCAAAACGGAACACAACATTGTCGCCGCCGACATCACCGGCATCAGCGCACAACCAGGCATGACCGTCGGACATTCAGCTTATTACGATTTGAAAATCCAGGTTCGCGATGACAATGATTTTGAGGCGCAAAAAGAGAAGTTCATTCAGACCGGTCAAAAACCGCCATTGAAATTCAGCGTAAGCGATCCCGGTGGCATTACCGCCGCGAACAGCATCGCCGACAAACCCGAAGCCGACTGGCTCGTCCAGCAAATGAGCGCGGTGTTGAAGCTTTCAGCGTGAGGCAAGAAAGTTCTCGGCAATCGTTGGCGTGCGGTTAACATGGCCGGCAAATGGCGCGTCCAGTCAGAAACCGAACCCCCGTGAAAGCCGTCCCAACACGCCGCGTCGCGCCGAAGCGGAGCGAAGGCGGATGGCGCAAAGAGGTCGAGCGCGTGCTCATCACGGAAGGCCAGATTGCCCGCCGCATCCGGCTGATGGCGCACGAAATCGAGGACGATTTTCGCGGACGCGAAATGGTGGTGGTTTCCCTGCTCAACGGCACGGTCATGTTCCTCGCGGATTTGATCCGGCATCTCAACCTGCCGTTGCGGCTCGATTTCATCGGCGTTTCCAGCTACGGCCTCGGCACGGAATCGGGCGAACTGGTTTTCACCAAGGAATTGCGGCTGGACGTGCGCGGACGCGACGTGCTGCTGGTGGACGACATCCTCGACACCGGCAAAACCATGAGCCGCGTGCTGCCCAAAATCCAGGCGCTCAAACCGCGCCGGATTAAAATCTGCGTAATGCTCGACAAGCCGGGCCGCCGGACGGAGGACATTGAGGCGGATTACGTCGGCTTTGAAATCCCGGACTTTTTTGTCGTCGGCTATGGGCTGGATTTCGCGGAACGGTATCGTAATCTGCCGTTCGTCGGCGTGCTGCATCCGCAGGTCTATAAACAAGTCTGCCAGCGCGTCTGCCAAAAATAATTCATGGACCTGAAGCTCATCAGTCTGCTCGGCTGGTTTGCGATGATTGCGGCCGCGTGGGCGATTTCCTACAACCGGAAACTGTTTCCGTGGCGCACGGTGATTTGGGGCGTCGGCCTGCAATTCACCCTGGCCCTGCTGATTCTGAAAACGCCGTGGGGCGGCGCGCTGTTTGATTTTGCCGGCAAGGTGATTCAGAAGCTCATCCAGTTTTCCAACGACGGCTGCAAATTTGTTTTCGGCCCGCTGGCGGATGAAAATCTGCTCACGGAAAAATTCGGCCCCGGCAACTCGGTCATCTTTGCCATTCTCGTCATGGGCACCATCATCATCGTCGCGAGCATTTCGTCGCTGCTCTATCACTGGGGCATTTTGCAGAAAGTCGTCCACGCCTTCGCGTGGGTGATGCGCAAAATCATGCGCACGAGCGGCAGCGAAACGCTTTCCGCCGCCGCGAATATTTTCATGGGCCAGACCGAGGCGCCGCTGATGATCCGGCCTTACGTGCCGCGCCTGACGCACAGCGAACTCATGACCATCATGGTCTGCGGCATGGCGCACATCGCCGGCGGCGTCGCGGCGGTGTATGCGGCCATGGGCATCCGTGCCGGCTACCCGAACACCGCCGGACACCTGCTCACGGCGTCGGTGTTGAATTGTCCCGCCGCGCTGATGATCGCGAAAATTCTCCTGCCGGAAACCGAAAAAAGTGAAACCGCCGCCACCGCGCCCGCCACCATCCCGCGCACGACGGCCAATTCCATTGACGCCATCTGCCGCGGCGCGGGCGATGGCTTCCAGCTCGCGCTGAATGTCATTGCCATGCTCATTGCGTTCATCGCCATGA
This sequence comes from uncultured Verrucomicrobiae bacterium, assembly GCA_963754775.1. Lineage (GTDB taxonomy): Bacteria > Verrucomicrobiota > Verrucomicrobiia > Limisphaerales > UBA11358 > UBA11358. The sequence goes on along the minus strand of CAVWHM010000028.1, from coordinate 75,733 downwards.
TTTCGCTGGCGAATTACGTCGTCACCTGGCCGCAGGCGCATCTCGGCGTCAGCCATCCGGCCACGCTGCAAACGATTTTCGGCTGGGTCAACGCGCCGTTCGCCTGGCTGATGGGCGTGCCGGCGCAGGATTGCGTGAACGTCGGGCAAATCCTCGGCGAACGCATCGTGCTGAATGAATTCGTGGGCTACCTCCACCTCACGGCCAACGCGAAACAACTGGCGCTCGACCCGCGCAGTTTCACGATTGCGACCTACGCGCTGTGCGGGTTCGCGAACTTCTCGAGCATCGCCATCCAAGTCGGCGGCATTGGCTCGCTCGCGCCGGAGCGCCGCAGCGAAATGGCCAAAATCGGTTTTCGCGCGATGTGCGGCGGCCTGCTCGCCGCTTACATGACCGCTTCGCTGGCGGGATTTTTGCTTTAAGACTATGTGTGACAGATTTTGCATGACATCGCAAAATTCGCACGTGAAACTAATCGCACACCTTGCGTTGGTTGCTCTTCTACCGTTTCTATCAGGCTGTCTTTCAATGAAAACCACACAAGCGGCTAACAGACATACGGTGGAAATAACTTTATATAATTCGGTTGATAGAATTGAAAACGCAGCAGTTACCAAAGACGATCAACTCTGCGTTTTTTTTGAAAAAGATTTGACCAATTCACCACAGAAAAGTCATTTTTCTCTGATTCTTCCGTTGGTACAAATCCAGACGAACGCACAATACCATGATGTGGCTTTTAACTCCGACGGCAGCATAACGTTTGTAAAAACTCCTCCGAGGATCAAACGCACCACATACTGGACACTACAAGTTCCCGGTGGCACAATTCGCACAAATTGGACATTTCTGAAAAGTCCAAAAGACGATCTGAACCCTGTTCCGATAGGAACAAGCCCTATTCGCCGAGGACACGACTGGACTAAACTCGCAAACCTAACTGCACTCAATGCTGATAATTTTCTACTGCTTTCAAACGCAATACAAACTGTATATCTGACAAGAACCACGCCTATTGAGTTCGTTTATGTTGATGCCTCAATGAATCGGTCTTTTACAATTATAACGGTTGACCCAACCGTAGTTTCAAAAACACACACCGACCACCCTGCATATTATGCTTTGTTACCACTAACAGTCCCAGCCGATATTGCAACTTTGCCCCTTCAAGCACTTGCTTTGGTGGGAATCTTAATTTGGTGGCCCGGCCATCAATAACATTATGATTCATTCATGCCGCCTCCTAACACTGCGAGCATCGCCATCCAGGTCGGCGGCATTGGCTCGCTCGCGCCGGAACGCCGCAGCGAAATGGCCAAAATCGGTTTTCGCGCGATGTGCGGCGGCCTGCTTGCCGCTTACATGACCGCTTCGCTGGCGGGATTTTTTTTGTGAATTTATGCCGCTCCATTTGCCGCAACTCTCGCGTCGTGAATTTCTGAAACGCGCCGCGCTGGCCGGGGCCGCCTTCGCGCTGGCGCCCCAGGCTCACGCTGGATTGTTCGGCAAATCGCGCGACAAACACACCTTTGCCTTTTTCTCCGACACGCACGTTGCCGCGGATGCCACGTTGAAACACAGCGGCGTCAACATGGCGGACAACCTCGCTGCCTGCGTGCGCGAACTCGCGGCGTGGCCGGTGTACCCCGCCACGGTCATCGTCAACGGCGACCTTGCGTTCGAGTCCGGCCTGCCGGAAGATTACGGGACATTCGGAAAATTCATTGAACCCGTTCGCGCCTTGGCGCCCATTCATCTTTCCCTCGGCAACCACGATGAGCGTGAGAATTTCTGGCAGGCCTTTCCGCAGGATGTGGCGAAGTTAGAATTCCGGGCCGCACCGGCAGGCGACAGTTTTTGCCAGCGACCGTGCGAACTGGTTTTTGCTCGATTCGCTGGAGGTCACCGATACCGCGCCCGGCGAGTTCGGCCCGATGCAGCTCGACTGGCTGGCACGCGAACTCGCGGCGCGGCCGGACAAACCGGCCATCCTGGTCGGGCACCACAACCTGCAGGCTCCGGGCAGCACGACGGGCCTGAAAGATTCAGCGACGTTTGAGGAATTATTCACGCGGCATCGGCAGGTGAAGGCGTACATCTTCGGTCACACGCACAACTGGCACGTGGAGCAACATCCGAGCGGCGTACAGCTTGTCAATCTGCCGCCGACGGCTTACGTCTTCAAGGAAGGCCGGCCGAGCGGTTGGGTGCGGGCGACGCTCGCCCGCGACGGCGCGGAATTCGAACTGCGCAGCCTCGATCCGCAGCATCCGGAACACGCGCAGGTGAAGCAACTCAAGTGGCGCAACTCGACCGGGTGAATTTTGCGGCCAGAATTATTAACCACGAAATACACGAATCACACAAAAGGGCAAAACCCAGACCAGGCATTCCACTTTTCGTGTGCTTCGTGTATTTCGTGGTTGGCTGAGGCGTTTCTTGATTAGCGGCCCGAGTACCCGTCTATTAACCAGGGCGTCGTGGAACTCCGCCCTCCGAATTCAATTGTCACGTTGCCACACCGCACACATTCCATTACGGTTTCATCGTATTTGACTGTCGTGCCAATTCCAGCGCCGTCCGGGCAGCGGGATTTTGACCGGCAAACCAGGGACTCAAACGCCAACACAACCAATAACCGCAAATGAATAACGAAAGTTGGAAACCGAGAAAGGTGGTGATTGTCGGGGCGGGCGCGGTGGGTTCCACCTTTGCTTACACGCTGGCCCAAAGCGGATTGGCGGAAGAGATTGGCCTGCTGGACGCCAACCACGAACTGGCCATGGGACAGGTGCTCGATCTGGCCCACGGCCAGGCCTTCTTCCCCTCGGTCCAGATTCGAGATGCCCGGAACACCGATTACGGCGATGCGCACCTGATTTTTATCACCGCCGGTTCCAAGCAACGGCCCGGTGAATCGCGCCTGGCGCTCCTGCAACGCAACGCCAAAATCATCCAGGACATCATGGATGAAATCGTGCGGCAAAATTCACCGGCAATCGTGGTGGTGGTGAGCAATCCGGTGGACATCCTGACTTATGTCGCTCACAAGCGCTCCGGCTGGCCGCGCGGACGCGTCATCGGCTCCGGCACGGTGCTGGACAGCGCGCGATTCCGGTATCTGCTGAGCCAGCACTGCGGGGTGGACGTGCACAACGTCCATGCCTACATCCTGGGCGAGCACGGCGACAGCGAAGTGGCCGCCTGGTCTATGACCAATATGGCGGGCGTGCCCATCGAACAATATTGCGCCCTTTGCGGAAAGTGTGAGGACTGGGAAGAAGCCCGGCGTAAAATTGCCGAGGCCGTGAGAAATTCCGCCTACCACATCATTGATTACAAAGGGGCGACGTGGTTTGCCGTCGGCCTTGCCCTGACGCGGATTGCGGCGGCAATCTTGCGCAATCAAAACAGCGCACTCACGGTTTCAGCCGTGTTGGAGGGAGAATATGGTTTGAACGGGGTAAGCCTGGGCGTTCCCTGCATTCTTTCGCAAAAAGGCGTTGAACGCATCCTGCAAGTCAACCTGCCGCCGGAGGAACAAAATGCCCTCGCCAAATCCGCAGCGGTCCTGCAAGAGTTGATTGCGCAGTTGCAATTGCCCGGCCCATCATAAACCGGGAACATCAAAACGGAAACAATCATGCCGGAAGACACTGAATTGAAACCCAAAGGATTGCCCGGTGCGCAAGTGGCCAAGGCCGCTGAACTGGTCAGTTACCAGGATGGAGCCATCGTCAGCCGCGAAATCGTGAAGAAACCGGCCGGCAGCGTGACGGTGTTTGCGTTTGATGAAGGGCAAGGCTTGAGCGAACACACCGCGCCGTTCGACGCGCTGGTACAGGTGTTGGAAGGCGAAGTGGAAATCACGATTTCCGGCAAGCCTCACCACCTGCAGGGTGGCGGGCTTATCCTCATGCCAGCCAATCAGCCTCATGCGCTCAAGGCCATCAAGCGGTTCAAAATGATCCTGACGATGATTCGGTCTTAGGAGCCGGTTCAACTCGATCAGGACTCGTGCCTGTCCCCTGCCCGGCGGCAATCGCGGGAATTTTGTTGCCACGTTGGGCAGGCGGTTTTCGCCGTCAGTTCGTTGATTTGTTAAACAATCCGCCGAGGCCTTTGGTGATCTTGTTCACACTTTCGCCAGCGGTTTTTCCGGTGCCCTGACCGATATTTATTGCGCCCTTGCCGATGTCGCTGGCGGCGTTGGCGACGGCTTTGACGGTGGCGGCGGTAAGGGCGTCAAGCACGCGGCGGGTCAAATCGGTGGCCGTGATACCGTCGGCGCCCGTGCCCATGCTGGTGAGGTGAATGTCCGGCAACGGCAAAGTCATTTCCTTGCCGCCGATGCCGGTGAGGCTGACGTGAACCTTCGCGCCGGTAATCAGGAAATCATCCACTTCAAGTTTCTTGCCGGGTTTGCCGGCGGCTTGGGCGGTTTGATTCGTTGAAGGTTTCTGACTTGACGCGGTGGCCGCATTCACGTTGTCACGGATTTTGGTGAGATTGTTTCCACTGAAGGGGTTGCCTTCAAACGTGATTTCCGGATTTTCCACGCGCACCGAGCGCACGACAATTTTGTCCGAGAGAGCAGACAACGGGTTCACTTCGACGGCGGCCAACCCGACACTGATGGCTTGCGGCGCCTTGTAACCTTCGGGATTACCGACCACAAGCCCCTTGATCCTGGCTGAACCGGTCAAAATGGTCAAATTCACCGCGTCCACCGTAATGGGCACCCCGGTGATTTTCTGGCCGACTGTTTCCATGCCCGCCTTGACTATGTTGCCGAGGAACAAACCCGCCACAATCACCGCCACGACGACCAGCACGACGAAGATGATGACCAGGCCCCAGAGAATTTTTTTGAGCTTATTCATAATTTAAACAATTAACACTGCGCCCGCGACTCTGGCGAGCTAATTTGCAGCGCAAAATTATTTCAGCTCGCGACCAGCGCCCGGATGGTCTCGATGAATTCATGGACAGGATACGGCTTGACCATGAATCGATCCGGCTTATGCGGCAGACCTGCAAAAATGTTCTCGTCCACGGTGCCGCTGACCAGGATAATTTTTTGCTTCGGATTGACGCGCTTGCACTCGCGCACCAAATCCAAGCCGTTCATTTCACCCATGGCGTAATCCGTTACAATAACCACCGGCCGGGCGGCAGGAAATTCCTTCAAAGCCAAACGCGGGTCGCTGAACGTCCGCACATCGTAACCCAGCGGTTGAAGGATGGCCGCCGCCAGATCAAGCAGCATTTGCTCGTCGTCCACCACAAAAATGGTGATTGGCGATCCCGCACCGTTGCTGGACTTGGACTGGCTCATCAACTGAGGTAAATATCAGGGAAACACCCGTTTGGCGCAAGTCGCAAGCGCATTTGAACAAAAACTTATTCACCTCCGGCCGGAAAATTCCCATTGCGCCCGGCTAATTCACGCCGTAAGTTCACGCCAGGCAATGAAGTCATCGCCACGAACCGAGGATTTGCGGTCATGAAATCGAGGACAACGCCAAAGAAAACGGCCGTGCGCACCGTGCGCCCGCGCCGTAACGCCAAATCCGAACCCAACATCGAGGCGCCCGCCGCCGCCATTGTTCGCCGCACTTACAACCGCCGCAAAAAAACCGAAGCGCCGCCCATTTTGCTCGAAGGCGACCAGCCCGCACCGCCACCCGCCAGCGGCCCCGGGCAGAAATATGCGCTGGGTCCTACCCCACCCCCGCAACAGTTTGAAACGGCGGAAACCGAATTGCCCGAAGCCTACGGCACAAAAAAGCTGTTTTTGACCGCGCGCGACCCGCACTGGCTTTACGCGCATTGGGACCTGACGCGCGAGCAGCAGTTGAAGCTCAACGCGAAGTCGGCGGACGGCCATTTGATCCTCCGCATTTACGCCGGCAAAATCGAAGGCCACCCGCTTTACGAAATCCACGTCCACCCTGAATCGCGCCACTGGTTCGCGCACGTCGAGCGTGCTGGAGATTCCTACGCCGCCGAACTCGGCTACTATTCGCCGGTAGGCCGTTGGATGCGCGTCGCCGCTTCCGGGGCCACCGTCACGCCGCCGGACGCCGCTTCGGTGGAAACCGAAGCTGAATTTGCCACCATCCCGTTCGAATTTCCGTTTCCGAAACTGATTCAAATCATTAAACAGGCCGTGCGTGAAAACCTCCCGCTGGCGCAGGCGATTGAAGAACTCCGCCGGCACGGCCATCCCGGCCTGCCGCGCGCGACCGCCGCGCCCCCCGCGGCGTGGACGTCACAACAGGAGGACGCCCTCGCCAAAATCATCAGCCTTGATGAAGTGCGCCGCGTCTGGATGGGCTCGCTGGAAATCACCGAACTGATCCGCCGCAAACTCGCACGCGAAATTTCCTCGCTCGGCGTCTCCAGCCTTTCAAGCCCGTTCGGCGGCGTGGAACAATCGAAAGGATTCTGGTTCAACGTCAACGCGGAACTGGTCATTTACGGCGCAACCGAGCCGACGGCCAAAGTCACGCTCGACGGCCGCGAAATCAAATTGCGGTCCGACGGCTCGTTCAGCTTTCGTTTCGCGTTGCCGGACGGCAAATACGAACTGCCCGCCGTGGCCGTTTCCGCCGATGGCACGGAGGCGCGCGCGGCGGATTTGAAATTCAGCCGGGCCACCGAATACCGCGGCGACGTTGGCGCGCACCCGCAGGACCCGGCGTTGAAGCCGCCTTCGCCGGAAAATATTTGAATCACATGGATGCGCCGCAACGAGGAGCTTTGATGCTGGTTCGCTTCGTCGCCGTGGCAGTTATCGGCGTGAGTCTGCTGGTGGAAGGTTTGTACGTGGCCGACAACCTGGTTCATCACCTTCCCCTCGGAAAAGTTCATTGCGCGTTGCTGGCCATTCCATCGGTGCTCGGGATTGTCATTCTGGTGAGGTCCCGGCCCGTTGCGGAATGGCTTTCAGACAAGATCGACATATAATTTCCCAGGGTCATGCAAGGCTATTTATCCCTCGTATTGCACGCGCACCTGCCGTTTGTGCGCCATCCGGAACACGAAAAATTCCTGGAGGAAAGCTGGCTGTTTGAAGCTGTTACTGAGACCTATCTTCCGCTGCTTCAAATCATGGAAGGCTGGCGGCGCGATGGCGTGGCCGCGCCCCTGACGCTGTCTCTTTCGCCGCCGTTGTGCGCCATGCTGCGCGACCCGTTGTTGCGCAACCGCTACGAGCGGCATCTGAACGGCCTCGTTGAGTTGGCCGAAAAGGAAATTCACCGCACGCACTGGGACCGCGCCTTCCGCGAACTGGCGTGGATGTATCATCAGCGATTCACCTCGGTTCGCGACGCTTGGCATTTTTACAAACGCGACCTCGTCGGCGCGTTCCGCCAGTTTCAGGACGAAGGCCGGCTGGAAATCATCACCACCGCCGCGACGCACGCGCTGCTGCCATTGCTCGCGAATCATCCGCCGTCCCTCCGCGCGCAAATTTTGACGGCGCGCGACCACTATCGCAGTTGTTTTGGGCGCGACCCGCGCGGCATCTGGCTGCCGGAATGCGCCTACGTGGAAGGGGTCGAAAAATTTTTGCAGGAGGCGAACATCCGCTGGTTCATTCTCGATTCGCACGGCGTGCTTTACGCCCGGCCGCGACCGCGTTACGGCACTTTCGCGCCCATTTTCACCCCCAATGGCCTCGCCGCCTTTGGCCGCGACCTTGATTCCTCGCGGCAGGTTTGGAGCCGGCAGGAAGGTTATCCCGGCGATGCGCGCTACCGCGATTTTTACCGCGACATCGGCTTCGACCTCGATTTCGAGCATGTGAAACCGCATTTGCCATCGCCGGAAACGCGCGGCTTCACCGGCATCAAGTATTATCGCATCACCGGCGGGTCGGCGAACAAGGAAATTTACCGGCGCGACGCGGCCTTGCAGGCAGCGGCGGAACACGCCGGACATTTTTTGGGCCAGCGCGTCGCGCAAGCGGAAAAAGTGGCCGCCATCCTCGGACGCCCGCCGCTGGTGGTGGCGCCGTATGATGCGGAATTGTTCGGGCATTGGTGGTATGAAGGGCCGGAATTTCTGGATTTTTTTGCGCGCAAGGCTTTCCACGATCAGAAAGCCATCGTGCTCGTGACGCCCAGTGAATATCTGCAGCGGCATCCGACGAACCAGATCGTCACGCCCAGCGCGTCAAGCTGGGGCGAGGAGGGTTACTACCGCACTTGGCTGAACGAGAAGAACGAATGGATTTATCCGCACCTGCAGGTCGCGCAGGAACGGATGACCAGGCTGGCGCGGCGATTTAAAAAGCCCGGCACCCTGCCGGCGCGCGCGTTGCGGCAGGCCGCGCGCGAACTGCTGCTCGCGCAGGCCAGCGACTGGCCGTTCATTTTGCGCACGGGGACCAGCCCCGATTACGCGCGCCGCCGCGTGAAAGACCATCTGCTCCGGTTCCTCACCCTGCACGACCAGCTCATGGCCACATCCGTGGACGAACCGTGGCTGCGCGAAGTCGAATCGCGCGACAACATTTTCCCCGACGTGGACTGGACCTGTTGGAGATAAGCTTGCCGAGGACTTGTTGCAATTGGATTGGTTTGTCCATTCCTCGAGCTTGAAGAAAATTTGTGTCCGATACCGATCTGATCAGAAAACGCCCTGTCGCTCTCGTGGTCTCGTTTCAGCGTTTTTGCTCTTCTAACGCGTGTTCCTGCCATATCCATTCTTTGGCAATTGTTCCGACACGCGCTGAATTTTCAGCGCCTTGCCGCTGGCGTCGCTAGTTTCAATCACTGAGCGGTGAATCGACACGCTGGCGTTGAGCAAGTGGGTTGTCCACATTTCGCATCTCCCTTCCGTGATATGCCTTTAGAAAATAAACCAGCACGACCGCCACGGCTGCCGCCAGAACGCCCCAGAATAATGACCATTGGGTGCCGGTCGGACGCGCGCACGCGGCGAACCACCAACCCGTGCAGAGATAGCCGGTAAGGTTGCCCACGCCGTTGGTCATCAGCGTCATCAGCGCCTGCGCCCGCGTCCGCCACTCGGGACCCACCCGTTCATCTATGTAAATTTGGGCGGTGATGAAATACAGGGTGTAGGACAAACCATGCAGGGTGGTGCCGGCCAGCACCCACGCCTTGCCGTTGAACGCACAAAGGGCGAAGCGCAGCACGCCGAAGCCCAGCCCGGCGGCAAAGATCCATTTCAACCGCCAGCGCAGGAACAATCCGGCCAGGGAGAACATGGCGATGAACTCCGTCGTTTGCCCCAGCGTCATCCAGGCGGAGACGTGTTTGAACCCGAGGGCTTGCAAGTGGAGCGGTGTGAATGGATAAAATGCCGCAAGCGGAATGCTGAACAATGCCAGGGTGATGAAAACCACGCGATGGTCGTGATTTCTCAACAGCACGAACGCGTCCCAGCCAAGTCGTTGCAGCAGCGTCGGGTGTCCGGCGGATTTGGGCGGGGGCACACCGGGCAACAGGAAAGTAAACGCCGCCAGCAACAGCCACGTCGCCGCACTGGTGAATCCCGCGAGCGTGGAAGCATCAGCATTCAGCGCGCTCACCAGCCAGCAGCCGGCCATCCAACCCACGGTCGCCCCGGCCCGAACCGGCCCGAACTCGCGCTGGGAATTTCGCAGGCGCGAAAAGACGATGGCGGTGATGATGCTGCCGGTGGGAGCGGCACAAAGCGCATAAATCTGGACCAGAGCCAGCACCAGTCCCGGCGGCCAGCCTTGTTTGACGCTCCAGGCGAAGAGAGTCATGGCAGCGGCGCTCGCCACGGACAGCCCGCGCAACACCTTCACCGGTGAAGCATGGCGGTCCGCCATCGCGCCGAAGATCAATGGCGAAACGAAGGTCGCGAGAGCGGCGGCGGCGAAGGCGTAGGGCGCGAGGCCACGCAAGCCGTGAGCGGCAAACACCATGCTCAACGGCACCATCCAAATGGCAACGGCCATAGATTGGATAAAGAACAGTGCCGTCAATTCACTGTATTCAGTCCAACGGATTGTTCTCACGTGTGAAATTCCTTTGCCCACAACATCGTCAACTGGAGCGCTGCGAGTTGCCGGTTGGTGCAGATGCGTCAGCCGTTCGCCCCTTCCGATACGCGCTGAATTCTTCATCGCTTTCCCGGTTGCTTCATCAATTTCAATCACCGCGCCATGAAGCAACACGCGGTTTTTAGCCACGTCGAATCGCTGCGGCATGCCGGTGAGAAAGCGTTTGATGATCGGCTCGATTTCGCGGCCCAACACACTTTCGTGCGGGCCGGTGAAGCCGGCGTCGGTCAGATAAGCCGTGCCGCCGGGGAAAATCTGTTCATCCGCCGTCTGCACATGCGTGTGCGTGCCCACCACCGCGCTCACCTGCCCGTCAAGAAAGCGTGCGAACGCAATCTTTTCCGAGGTCGCCTCGGCGTGAAAATCCACGAAGATGATTTTGGTCTGCTCGCGCAGCCGTTTCACCTCTTCGGCGGCGAGGAGAAACGGATGTTCCAGCGGCGGCATGAACGTGCGGCCTTGCGCGTTCAAAACCCCTATCAAATTCCGCGCTCCGCCCACCGACATTCCGCACTTCAAATAGGGCACTGCCCTGCCCCGGTGTGCCGGGCGGATAATTGAGCGGACGCAGGAAGCGTTTTTCGTTGGCGAGCAATTCCATGACTTCCTTCTGGTCCCACAAATGGTCGCCGCTGGTGATGGCGTCCACGCCCGCCGAGAAAATTTCTTCGGCGGTTTTGGGCGTGATGCCGGAACCGCCGGCGGAGTTTTCGCCGTTGGCGATGACGAAATCAAGCGCGTGTTGCTGACGGAGTTTGGGCAGCAGGGTTTTGACCGCGTTGCGTCCCGGTTGGCCGACGATGTCGCCGATAAAGAGCAGTTTCACGCCGGAAAATTAACCACGAAAGACACGAAAGACACGAACAGAATTTTGAGACGGGAACGCAAATCAAAGCAGCGTGGCGAGCACGCCGATCATCACGGCAATCAGCCAGATGACAAGTACGGTGCGGGTCTGGCTGAGTCCGGCGCGCACGAGCCGGTGCGAAAGATGGTTCGTGTCGCCAATCCAAAACGGTTTGCGCGTGCACGTCCGCAAAATCACGACCCAGGCAAGGTCGGCCAGCGGCACGGCCAGCACCAGCAGCGGCGAAAGCACGGCGAGCGGTCGCGGATTTTGTTTCGTGTAAAAGTGCGGCAGAATGGCCATCACTGCGAGCAGATACCCGACGAGGTGGCTCCCCGCGTCACCGAGGAACGCGCGGGCATTCGGGAAATTCCAGGGCAGAAAACCGAGCAACGCGCCGCACATCAAAAAGCCGGTCAGCGCGACGAGATACTGGCCGTTGGCCGCGGCGATGATGGCGAACAGCAACGCGCCAATCGCACCCAGCCCGGCGCACAGGCCGTTCATGTTGTCCACGAAATTGAACGCATTAATGACGGTGAGCAGCCACAGAATCGTGATGGCGTAGCTGAAAACTTCACTATGAACAAACAACGTAATGCGTTTGCACGCCATGGCGACAACAATGGCGATGAGCAACTGGCCGGCGAATTTCGGCAGCGGTTTCAATTCATGTTTGTCGTCGAGCCAGCCGAGCAGGGTTATGGCTATCGCGCCGAAACCGATGGCGGCCAGTTCCAGAGCGCGGTGGCTGAAGCCGTAAGCGAGGGGCGGCAGCACGCGGGGATTTTCGATGCTGGACGAGGCGAACAACGCCCCCATCACGAGCGGCAGCAAGATGCCGGTGAGCACGGCAAAGCCGCCCGCCAGCGGCACGGGTGCGTCGTGGATTTTGCGCCGGCCGGGATCATCCACCAGCTTGACGCGCAGGCACCATTCACGCCAGTAGGGCAGCGTGAGCAACGTCGTTAAAAACGCGCCCGCGAACGCGGCGAGAAAATAATTGTATGGAAAGCTCACAAGTGCAGGCCGTGTTCGGCGGCCAGCTTCAGGTAGAGATTATAGATGGCGTCCACCATTTTTTCGACGGCGAAATTTTCGCAGACAAAGTCCGTTCCGGCCTGGCCAAGCTTTTTACAAAGCCCAGGGTCATTCGCGAGCTGGAGGACACGATTTTTCAAACCGGCCAGATCGCCGGGCTGGACTAAAAATCCGGTCCGGCTATCGAGACAAACTTCGCTGGCACCATCGCAATCGTAAGCGACGACGGGTTTGGCGGCGGCGAGCGCCTGCGGCAGGGCACGCGGCAAACCTTCACGCAGCGACAGATGCACCAGCGCATCCATGATGCCGACCAGCGGCGGCATTTCGGCGGGCGGGACAAGACCGGTGAAAATGAAATGGCGTTCGAGGCCGGGGGATTTTGCGAGTTTTTCAAATCGTCCGCGCCATTCACCGTCGCCGACAATCAGAAATTTAATTCGCGGGCAGCGGCGGACGAGTTCGGGCGCGACGGCGAACAAATCGTCATGGCCCTTCAGTTTGAACAGTCGCGCGATTTTGCCGACGACGAAATCGCCGGGCTGCAAACCGAATCGGGCGCGGAGGGCGGGGTCGTTTTTCACCGCGAGAAACGGTTCGAGCGGAAAGCCGCTGAAAATTTTCGAATATTGCTCCGGCCGGCCAATGCCGGCGGCGAGGTATTGGGCTTTCATGGCATCGGCGACGACGACGAAATGTGTCGTGGCGCGGGCGGCATGCTTTTCGGCGGCGCGAAAAGCAAAATTGGAAAACGCGTTTTGAAAATTTCCGAATGACGGGCCGTGGATGGTGTGGAGGACGAGTGGAACCGCGGCGCGTTTCGCGGCGAGGCGGCCGAGAATGCCGGCCTTGCCGCTGTGCGTGTGAACGATGTCGGGCCTGGTTTGCCGGAGAATTTCCGTGAGCCGGCGCAGCGCCATCCAATCCTTCCACGGATGAACGGGACGAACCAGTTCGGAGACGCGAGCGAGAATTCCGGGCGTGCCGGCGAATTCGGGTTCAAGGGAACCTTCGGGACCGGCGGTCGGGCCGGAAATCAAACCAACGGCGACACCGAATTTCTGGCGCAAACCGAGGACGGTGGCGACGGTGTTTTCCTGCGCGCCGCCGACAACCAGCCGGGTAATAATGTGGGTGACGCGCATTGGCGCGTTTCAGGGTGAATGGCCTTCGAGTTCGCGGAGCCGCAGGATGACGTTGGTGGCCTCGGCGGTGTTGGTACTCACGTTGGCCAGATAAATTTTGTAATTTCTGATGGCCTCATTGGTTTCGTGTTTGCGCCACGCAATTTCGCCGAGGCCGTAGGCGACCGGGAACGAATTGGTGAGCGTTTGCTGCAACTGCTGGTAATCGGCGCGCGCGTCGTCGAGTTTGCCGCTGTCGAAGTAGGCCAGCGCACGGTTGAAGCGTGCGGCGGTGTTGTTCGTTTGGATGATGAGCACGCGCGTGAAGGCGGGAGCGGCATCGTCGTAGGCGTGAAGCTGCATGCAAATGTAGCCTTTGCCGAAAAGCCAGGTCGGATCGTCGGGCGCAAGTTTCAATCTGCCATCAATGACGGCCAACGCGTTGGTAAACAAACCACGCATCACAAAGGCCTGCACGGCGGCGGTCAGCAAATCGTTGTTGTCCGGGTGGCGGGTGATTTCCAGTTCGAGCAACCGGATGCCCTGCGCGAGGTTGGTCTTTTGGAGATAGGCTCCGGCGGCCATAACGTTGAGTTCGGTGGAATTGGAATCCGTGAGCGAGAATTTTGAAGGCTGCGTGAGCGGGTCATGGAGCACTTCGAGCGCGCGGTCAGGCAGGCGGGCGGAAAGATAAATTTGCGCGAGGAGGAGCCGCACGGGCAGATAATCCGGATCGAGTTCACGAACCCGGTTGAAAGACGCGACGGCCTGGCGATAAAATCCGTTGTCTCTTGCCGAAAGGTAGCCATTTACGAAACAGAAGCTCGGTTCATCAAACGGCCCGCAGACGTTGACGACCTCACTCCAGTCATGATATTTGCCGAATTGATCTCTCGTGACTTTGGACGGGGTAATGGGCACGGTGCGACCGGCGCGCAGGTCCTGGTTGAAATGCAGGTTGATTTGCGCGACGACATTGTCCGGATTGAGTGTTTGTGCCCTCTCAAAACAGCCGGCTGCCTTTTCCAGTTCACCGGCGCGCTGCAACTGGACACCCCAGAAATCGAGGTCGCGCGAATAATAAAAGCCGGCGGCCACCGCGTTTGGATTTTGCTCGCGCACAACATGGAGGCGTGCCAGAAAGCGCTGCCCCAAAGTCCTGGGCGCGCCGGAATCGGATGGCGCGATCTCCTGCTCGATGTCAGGAAATGCATCGTCGGCCACGCGCGACCAGAAGGCTTCATTTTCGGCGATTTGCTTTTGGTCCAGCGGCGGCGGCAGGAGAGTTTCGTCCGGAAGCGGTTTTAATTTGTAAACCGAGCCGTGCGGTTCCAGATAAAATTGCTCAAAGTAATAGCCGAAGCTGGGATGCAGGTAGTAAAGCTCATTGGTTTTGGAAAGCAGATTCAAAACGCCGATTAATCCCAGAGGATTGAGCGCATTGTTTTGCGTGGCCGAGACCAGTTCCGGCCATTTTTGCGGAAATTCGCGGTGCAAAAAACGGTGATACGCCGGCACGACCAGGGATTCCGTGAGGAGCGGCACAAATTCCTTCGCCCGGCCATCACGCGCCAGCACCGCCTGCGCGAGAAACAAATGTTGAGGATCGTCGGACAACAAATAGCCTCCGCCGCGCGGCAAATTTTCCTCCAGGAACGACGCATATTGAGAGAGCGTGTTGTCATTGACGCCGCGAACTTGCGTTGTGTTTTTATAGACCAGTCCCGTGATGGCCAATGCCGCCAGGACGAATACGCCAGCGACAATGAAGGGATTCAAAAATTGCAGCGGCTCCGGCGGCGGCGGTTGCGAGCGGCTGAAGGCCTTTTTGCCAAACACCAGCAGAAAATATCCGCTGTAGTAACCCACGCTCAACGCGATGAGATAGTAGAACGTCAATCCAAAACCTTTTTCGCGGGGGCTGAATGGCGGATCAAACACCAGCCAGACACAGATAAAAAGAATGACCGCATGCACCACGTGAAACATGAAACTCGCCAGCGCCATGCCCATCCGGCTGCTGTCGCCAAAGGACGACTGCCAGCGAATCGCCAGCACGAACAACGGCATCAGGTAGGCCATTAACAACAACAGTATCTCAAAATATTGTTGCGGGTGAATACACGAGAGAAAGTATAGTTTCAGCACGTTATACTGCGGAGCCAGGCTGGACTTTAACCCCAGCCACCAGAGCGCGCCCGGCACTTTGCCGGAAACCACCGCCCACGTCGGCAGCAGCAGGACCAACGATAACCCCGCCAGACCGCACAAGACCATCCACTGGAGAAAGCGCAGATTGAAAAAGCTCAGCCCGCGAATCCAGATGATCGCGGCAATGAACACCGGCAAAAAACCCACCATCGCCCAGTTCTCCGCCATCCCCGCGCCATAAACGGCCGCGGCCAGATACAAACGCCCCACCCGTTCGTCCAGCCGGTATTCGAGCAGCAACCAAATCACGAATGCGAACAGCAACAAGTCAAACATTTCGCCCGTGAAATTCGTCGCGTGCTCCCAGAACGTCAGTTGCAGACCGCAAACCGCCACCGCCAAAACCGGCGGCAGCCACGCGCTGCCGATCGTCAGAAACGAAAAATCGCTGCGCTCGCGCCGGCGTTGCGCGTCGGTGCGGTCGTGCGGCAGCAACGTCACCGAACGCGCGAGCAAGCCGAGCGTCGCCGCCGCGCACGCGGCGGACAAAACATTCAACGCGATTGGAATTTGCGCCGCCGGCAGCCAGCGGAAGGGAAAGGTGACGAGAAACAGAAGCGGATTGGCCAATTCCGGCTGCCACATCCAGCCCGAAATTTTGGCTACCGCTGCCAGGTTAAGCTGCGACACCCAGCGGTTCAGGGTAAGCCAATAAGCCGCCAGCGCCGCCGCCGCCAGCAGCCATGGCAGAAAGCGCGGAACAAAACTTTTCCGCGGATCATTGCGTGTTTCCGTTGTCATTGAACTGGCCCAGTTGAACCCATGTTTTGCCGCTTGGCAAGACTACTTTGCCCGGCGCGCACGTCCGCCACGCATTCCACATGCTGTGTTTGCGGGAACATGTCCAGCGGCGTCACGCGCACCAACTTAAAGACACCGTTGCCGCACAAAATGTTCAAGTCCCGCGCCATCGTCGCCGGATGGCACGAGACATAAACAATTTGCGCCGGCTGCATTTCACGCAGGAATTCCAACGTCCGCGGCAGACAGCCCTTGCGCGGCGGGTCGAGAATGACCGTTGTCATCGGTGGCGGAAAGCGCTTCATTGTCTCCGGCAAAACTTCCTCGACGGTCGCGGCAATGAACCGGCCGTTGCCGATTTTGCGCGCCTCGGCGTTGCGCCGCGCCGATTGGATGGCGCGCTGGTCGTATTCAACCCCGACAAACGATTCAACCGCATCCGCCAGTTCGATGCTGAAAAAACCGACGCCGCAATATAAATCCACCAGATGCCGCGCCCCGCCCGCGCGCAAAAATTCGCGGACGGTTTCAACGAGCTTTGGCAGCAGGAAAAAATTGTTCTGGAAAAACGAGTCCGGCGGCACGTCCCAGTTTTCCGGCGGAATCCGCAACACGACCTTGATGCCGCCCTTCGGCGGCGGGTTTTGGCGGACGCGCCGGATTTCCTGATTGAGCGCCGGCTCGGCGATTTTGCATTCCTCGATGTCTTCGACCAGACCGCAGTCCCAACGCACGAAGCCGATGTTCAGTTTTTGCTCCGGCTTGTTCCACTGGCTGCGAATCATGATGCGATTACGATAAGCGTATGGTTGCGGACAGGGAACCACCGGCGCGACGGTCTCGCGCGGAAATTTGCCGATATGTTCGAATAAATCGGCGATTTGCTTTTGCTTGAGCCGCAACTGCGCCGCGTAATCCACATGCTGATACTGGCAGCCTCCGCACGCGCCAAAGTAGCGGCAGGCTGGCTCGACGCGTTCTGGCGACGGTTGCACGACGCGCAACAGCCTTGCGCGGGCAAAATTCTTTTTCACCTCTTTGATTTCCACTCCGACAACTTCGCCAACCAAGACGAATGGAACGAACACAATCAAACCGTCATTGCGCACATTCCCCTCACCCGGCCTTCGGCCACCGTCTCCCCGCCCAGGCGAGGAGAGGGTCGGGGCGAGGGGCTCGTTTCCTTCGCTCGAAACGCGTTTCGACATACCGCCCGACCCCTTCGCCGCCGAAGGCGATGTCGTGAATCGTCAAAGTGAACTGGTCGCCGATTTTGAGGGACACGGAAAAGATTAAGTGACCGGCGGCCAGTGACAAGCGGCAAGAAAGCCGGCACACGCCAAAATTCAAAAATCCGTCCCCGGTCTCCCGCCCCTCGCCACCTTTCAGCCGGCTGGCTTGCTTTTTTCCGCGATGGCTTCGGAGAAGACGGCAAGCACTTCGGCGCGGGACACGGACCCGACGAGGCGTTTTTCCTCCGGGCTGTTGACCACGGGCACGTTGCGCAGTTCGCTTTCCAGCACGATCGGCAGCGCGTCGAGCAACCGTTGGCCGGGCGTAAGGAATTTGGGCGGCGGCCGCATCACGTCGTAGGCGATGACCCCTTCGAAACTCTGGCTTGTGTTCAAAAACTCCTTCAAATCCTGCAAGGCCACGACACCGATGAATTGTTGTTTGGCATCCACGATGGGCAGAAAATTGTTGGAACTGACGAGAAACCGGTCGGCGATTTGCCGGAATGTCGTCGTCTCGCGCAACGGCGGTATCGGCGCGCGCATCAGATCGCCCACGGTCTTGTCCATCGCCACGCCCGTCTGTTCGCTTTCGCGCTGGAGCGACAAACCTTTCAGGCGCATGTGTTCGGTGTAGATGGATTCCCCGTGCAATTGCCGCGCCACGAGCACGGACACCACGCACGCCAGCATCAACGGCGGCATGAGCGAGTAATCGAGCGAAATTTCAAAGGCCAGGATCATCGCCAGCAACGGCGACCGGGTCGTGCCCGCCAGCATGGCGCCCATCCCGACCAGCGCAAACGCGCCCGCCGGAACGCCCGGCGCGCCACCGAGTTGATGCAACGCCGCGCCGAACAACGCGCCCGCTCCCGCGCCCAAAAACATGGTTGGCGTGAACACGCCGCCGACCGTGCCGGCGCCGACGGTCGCTATCGTTGCCAGCAGTTTGGCAAGAAACAGGCCGCTTAATTCAGACAGCGGATGGGAAGGATCCGCAAAATCGCCGCGCAGAATGTTGTTGGTGACAAAATAGCCATTGCCGCACACACCGGGGAAAAAAACGGCAATACCGCCCACAATCAAGCCTGCCAGCATCAGCTTCACGTAAATCGGCCAGTGAAGCTGGTTGAACCGTTCCCGGCTTCCTCGCAGCAATTTCAAAAAAAGCGCGCTCACACCGCCGCACAGTGCGCCCATCAAGATAAACCATGGCAACTGCGCCGGAGTTGTGGCTGGAAACGCCGGCACTTGATACCAGGGTTGAATCCCGAAGAAACTCCGCGACACAGTCGTCGCTATCACCGACGCGCACACGAGCGGCGCGAAGAGGCTCATGGAAAAATTGCCGAGCACGATCAGCGACGCGAACACTGCGCCCGCAACCGGTGCGTTGTAAGCCGCCGAAATGCCCGCCGCCGCCCCGCACCCGACCAGCAATCGCAGCCGGTAGGGCGGCCACTTCGCCAGTTGCCCGAGCTTCGATGCCAGCGTGGCCGACAGTTGCGTGATGCCGCCTTCGCGTCCGATGGACGCGCCCGTGGCAATGCTGACCAGCGCCGACGCCGTTTTTACCGATTCCGTGCGAAAGGGCAGCCGTCCGTCGCCGGCAACGACCACCTCCAGCAAATCGCTTGAGCCTTGCCGTCCCACCAGGCGGATACCCCAATACAAAATGAGGCCGGCCACCAATCCGCCCAGGGTCGGCACCAGCAGGCGTTCCCAGTCAGGCAGCTTTTCCGCGAACTCCACCGGATCCCAGGGTTGAACGAGGTGCACGGCATAAAAAAAGAAAAGGTTCACCAAACCGCCGATAACGCCGACAATTCCGGCCAGTACCAGATGGAAGGCTTCCTCATTGAAGACAAACTTTTCGCGCCAGCGCAGCGCGCGTTGCCAGTGACGTCGGAACAAATCGCGCGCCCGGGCCACGACCCGGTTTTTAAACCACCACTCCACGTCCGAAGTTTACCAGCCAACGCCGGTTTTGACGAGCCGGGATTTCGCAGTTCAATTCTTTTTTAAACCGGCGATGGCCGCCTTCATCTCGCTGAAATGGACATCGGGATTGGCCGCGTCGGTGATGTGGACAATTTTGCCGTCGAGCCCGATAAGAAAGCTGACGCGGCGGGCCAGATTTCCGGCCACCCCATTTCACGCCGTAAGCATCAACAATTTTCCCATAAGGATCGGCCAACAGCCGGAAGTTCAATTTGTATTGGGCGATGAATTTTTGGTGGCTTTCAATGGAATCAAAACTCACGCCGACGATTTCGACGTTGTCTTTCTGCAACTCACTCATGCGATCCCGGAAACCGCAGGCTTCCTTGGTGCAACCACTGGTGAAATCCTTCGGATAAAAATAGAGCAACACGATTTTTTTACCGATGAGATCGGCCAGCTTCACTATTTTGCCGTCCTGGTCCTGGCCGGTGAACAACGGCGCGGTGTCACCGGCCTTGGGCATGGCGGCCTGAACGGCGTCGGCGGTGGAAACAAACGCCAGCCCGGCGACGAACAAATTTTTGAACCAGTTTGCATTCATAATCATTTTTGATTGATGGAATAAATCTGGCAGACTGGCGGACAATAGCAAGCCCGGGAAGACAATCCGCCGGGCCGGGATTAAACCTTAGCGCTTGCGCGGCCAGCGGCGGCAACCGTTTTGCAGCCACAGCCACCAGACCATCCAGAACGCTTCGATGATGATGCCGCGCGTGATTTTGGAGGCGCCTTCGATGCGCTCGGTGAAAATAATCGGCACTTCGGCGACCGTGAACCCCTCGCGCCAGAGCCAGTGCGTCATTTCGATTTGAAAACTGTAGCCGTCGGATTTCACCGCGTCGAGTTTGATGGCCTGGAGCGCGCGGCGGCGGAAACATTTGTAGCCGCCGGTCGGGTCGGTAAGGGGCATGCCGGTGATAAGCCAGACGTAGATGCCGGCACAGCGGCTCAGGAGCAGCCGCTTGAGAGGCCAGTTCAACACGCGCACGCCGCCCGTGTAACGCGAGCCGAGCACGAGGTCGGCGCCCTGGGCGGCCTTGAGAAAATTCGGGATCTCGTCCGGGTCGTGCGAAAAGTCGCAGTCCATTTCGAAGATGAATTCATAGCCGCGCTCCAGCGCCCATTTGAAACCGGCAATGTAGGCCCGGCCCAGCCCGTTTTTCTTCTGCTCATGCAGGACATGAATCTGCGGATGTTTCGCGGCAAGTTCGTCCGCGATTTTCCCCGTGTCATCCGATGAATTGCCGTCCACCACCAGCAGGTCCACCGGCACCGGGAGCGACAACAATTTTTGCGCCACGCGCGGGAGATTTTCCCGTTCATTGACGGTCGGCACGATGATAAGTGTCGAATTCATGCGAGTGACGGCGCAGATAATTAAACGTGAATCTTCTTGAACTCAAGCGCACAGTTGAAATTACGAATGACTAAACCATAATGACGAAGGAATTTTCAAATGCTCAAATGGCCAATTCGGATTTGGGAAATTCGTCATTCTTTAGTCATTCGGATTTATTAGTCATTTCACCTCCGCGGCAGCAGCGGCTTGAGCGGGCATTCGTCACAATGCGGCGCACGCGTCCGGCAAAAATGTTTTCCCACCATCACCAGTTGCGCGTGATAATCCTGCCAGTAATCCAGCCGCACTGCGCCCCGCTTTTGGCCCAGTGCCGATTCGCACAACGCCTTCAATTCGTCGTAATCGCCCGCTGACTTTGGACTCGGGACTTTGGACTGTGGACTCCAATTATGCCGCTGAAAAATCCGTTTCGTGTAGGCGTCAATCACGAAACTGTGATGTCCGCCCGCGTAAAGCAGCAGGCTGTCCGCCGTCTCCGGCCCGACGCCGTGGATGGCCAGCAACCGCTCGCGAACCACGTAAGTTTCACCGGCAAACAGCTGGTCCAAATCGCCGCCAAACGTCTCCACGAGCACGCGCAGAAACGAGCGCAGCCGGCGCGCCTTGACGTTGAAATAACCGGCGGGACGAATCAGTTCCGCCAGTTTCGCTTCCGGCAGCGCAAACAATTTTTCCGGTTCGAGCACCTGCGCCGCCTTCAGATTGGCGATGGCGCGCTCGACGTTCGTCCACGCGGTGTTTTGCGTGAGGATTGCGCCCACGCAGACCTCAAACGGCGTTTCGCCCGGCCACCAATGCTGATGGCCGAACCGGGCGCGCATGAGGTCGTAAGCGCGGCGCAAATCCTTTTTGGTTTTGGGCGAAACCATCGCCGGTGATTTAACGCAAATTAAGGAAGAATTGAAAATAAATCGGTCAAATGGCGTAGCGGCTTTCGGCAGAAAGCCGCACTTTTGATTTTTAAAATTGGTGGCGCTCTGCCGAGACGCCGCTACGCAAAACCGGCGGTTTTTAGTTTTCAATTTTTAATTTCAATTTTAATCTCCGCGTATGTTCGCCTCGCTCCTCACCGATTTCACGGCCTGGAGTTACCTCCTCACCAGCCCCGTTTGGCTGGTGATGACCGCGTTCCAAATCTGGATGCTCGTCCACGCCATCCGCAACCGCGAATGGATTTGGGCGCTGTTCATTTTCATCGGCTGGGGATTGTCGGCGATTTTTTATTATTTCATGGTCTATCGCGCCTCGCCGTCCTCGATGAGCGGATTCGAACTGCCCGGTGCGCACAAACGCAAGCGCATCAAGGAACTTCAGGCGCAAATCCATCATCTCGACAAAGCGCATCATCACTCGCAACTCGGTGACATTTACTTTCAGCAGGGCAAATTGGAGGAGGCGGAAAAATCCTACCGTGCGGCGATGGAACGCGATCCGAAAGACCTGGACACGCGCGCCCACCTGGGCCAATGCCTGCTCCGGCAGAAGCGCGCCATCGAAGCCCGTCCGTTGCTTGAAGGGGTGGTCGCTGAAAATCCGAAACACGATTACGGCTACACCCTGATGGCACTGGCCGAGACACTGACCGCGCTGGGCGAAACGGACTCCGCGCTGAAAATCTGGCAGCAAGTCACCGCGGAACACTCTTACGCCCGCGCCAAAGTGCAACTGGCCGAGCTTTATATTGCCAAGAACCAGCCGGCGCTTGCCCGCCCCGAACTTCAGGACGTGATTGGCGACGACGTTCACGCTCCAACGTTCCAGCGCAAGCGCGACCGCGTCTGGGTCCACCACGCAAAAAGCCTGATGCGCAAATTGAATTAGTCTTTATTCCGAAAAGGCCAGATAGGGGATGAAGATGATGTTCGCAATCGGAATGAACAACAGGATGACAAGCCATCCGCTCTTCCCGCGTGCCTGACAGATTTTCACCCACATCATGATGGAAACAATCAGGCCGACGATCGGGATGAGAAAAAGGATGATCATCCAGACCGGCATTTTGGCCACCTGCAACAAGGGAACCAGGTTGGCGATGGGAATCCAAATCAGGATGCCCGGATTCACCCCACATTTCTCACAAATGCGTTTGGCGCAGAAACAGAAAAACACGTAAAACGCCAAAACAATGAGCAGGATAAAGAGAACCAATCCCAAACCCATGGCTGCACCCGCTGCTGCGCTTGCGTTATTGTTCATAATGGAATCCTTTTGTAATGTTATTGTTGGTTGGTAAGCCAATGAGCCACCTGGTTCATCGCGGCCTTTTCTGACAGAACCGTCCGTAAAAGCAAGAAAATTTACATCGGTCCCGCATATCGGGCTGCTTTTGCCTTCCGCGACATCGCAAACTTCGCCATCTTGGTCGTGTGTCAAACCTGATTGCCATTGTCGGACGGCCCAATGTCGGCAAATCCGCGCTGTTCAACCGCATCGTCGGCAAACGAATTGCGATTGTGCATGACCAGCCCGGCGTCACGCGCGACCGCGTCACCGCCGAGGCGGAATGGCAGGGGCGTCCGTTCACGCTTGTGGACACCGGCGGCATCGGCCTGTTACGCCGCGAAAAGTCGGGCGATGTCATCATCAAAGCGGCCATGGAGCAGGTCGAACTGGCCCTCGAAGCGGCGAACGTCATCATTCTCGTGGTCAATGTGCAGGAGGGAGTTGTGCCGCTCGACCGCGAAGTCGCCGAACGGCTGCGCCGCAGCGGAAAACCGGTCCTGGTCGCAGCCAACAAGGCGGACAACCACCGCGCGGAAAAGGACGCCGATGTATTTGCCGAACTTGCCTTTGAGAAAATATTCCCCGTCAGCGCCATTCACGGCGGCGGCATCGAAGATTTGATGAATGCGGCAGTTGCCGGTTTGCCAGTCCACAGTCCACAGTCCACAGTCCATAGTCCTACTGGCGAATTGACTGGGGACAGTGGACTGGCAACTGTGGACTCGGTTTTGAAACTGGCCATTGTTGGCAGGCCAAACGTCGGAAAGTCCTCGATTATCAACGCCCTGACGCAATCCTCGCGCGTCATCGTCAGCCCGATTCCCGGCACGACGCGCGACGCGATTGACGTGCCGTTCGAGGTCGAAACCGACGGGGTGCGGCAAAAATACATCCTCATTGACACCGCCGGCATGCGCAAGACCAGGCGGGTGGACGGTTCAGTTGAATTTTACAGCGTCCAGCGCGCCGAGGACTCCGTCACGCGCTGCGACATTGCCATTCTGGTCCTGGATGCGGAAATGGGCATCACCGAGCAGGACAAAAAGATCGCCGATGTCATCGTCGAAAATCGAAAAGCCTGCATCGTGGTCGTCAACAAATGGGATTTGGTGGAGGCCTCCGTCCGCCGGGCGCGGGAAGAGGAAATCGGCCGGCGCAACCGGAAGGATCGGCGTGAAGGACAGGCACGGGAACTGTCCACGCTCGGCGAATTCGGAACGTGGGTGCAGGAAAAATTGTTTTTTCTCGATTACGCGCCCGTGATTTTCACGTCGGCCACGTCCGGTTTCAATCTTGACCGCCTGCTCGAGGCCGTGCGTTACGTGGCCGCGCAATTGCAGCAGAAAATTCCGACGGCGATTTTAAACCGCACATTGCACGATGCCGTCGAACGCCGCCAGCCGGTCAGCGCGGTGGGGCACCGGCTGAAATTTTTCTACGCCACGCAGGTGCGGCAGGCGCCGCCGACGTTTTTGCTGTTCGTCAACCGCGACGAACTTTTTTCCGCGCAATACAAAAAATACCTGGCGAACGAATTGCGCCGCGCGTTCGGTTACGAGGGCTGCCCGATGGTGCTGGTGCCGAAGCCGAGGCCAAAGACGGTTGAACCGGTGCGGAGACAAAAACCGTTCCAAAGACAGAAACGCGCGCGAGGAAAGTCGCACTAAATTTTATTCACCGCAGCGAATAAATCATCGTTGCCCAACTTAGACGCAGAGTTTCCGTTGATTTTATTTGGGAATATCGTTTTCGTAACTTTTTTGAAAATTTTTCTTGAAACGCACAACAGGTGGTAGCAGTATGGTCGCCGTTCCCCAACTAATTGGGGAAACAGGATTTAGAACAAGTCGGGGTTTATCGTAGAATTAGCAATTTTTGAAGCTCGGTTGGCGTCTTTTTTCCTT
Organism: uncultured Verrucomicrobiae bacterium; assembly: GCA_963754775.1. Taxonomy (GTDB): domain Bacteria; phylum Verrucomicrobiota; class Verrucomicrobiia; order Limisphaerales; family UBA11358; genus UBA11358. The sequence continues at coordinate 50,974 of CAVWHM010000028.1, read as the reverse complement.
TGATGCCACCGGGCATTAAATATTTAAAAACCATTTGGAGGCAACATGATTGATGCGAGGGAAGAGATTTTGGCGCCTGTCCCGCACGCCGGGCGGCGCCGGGCCACAAAAGTGGCCGCGACACGGGACATTGAAGTCAACAAAGACGGGGTGAGGAAAACGCTGCGGATCGAGCGCGTTTTCAGCGACGCGAAGATCAAACCGTTCGATCAAATCGAGTGGGAACGCCGCACCGCCGAGATCACCGACGACGCCGGCAAGGTGATCTTCAAACAGGAAAACGTCGAGGTGCCGAAGGCGTGGTCGTTGCTGGCAACGAAGGTGGTCGTTTCAAAATACTTTTACGGCGAGCAAAACACGCCGGAACGTGAAACCTCCGTGCGCCAGCTCATTCATCGCATCACCCGGACGATTGCGGACTGGGGCATTGCGGACGGCTATTTCAGCAAGGCCGACGGCGAAATTTTCCATGAGGAATTGTCCTGGTTATGCGTCAACCAATACGGCGCCTTCAATTCGCCGGTGTGGTTCAACGTCGGGCTTTTCCACCAATACGGCATCGGCAAAAATTCGGGCAAGGGCAACTGGTTTTACGGCCGCAAGACCCGCGAGGCCGAGCGCGCCCATACGCAATATGAATATCCGCAGTGCAGCGCGTGCTTCATCCAGTCGGTGGAGGACAACATGGGAAGCATCATGCGGCTGGCGCACAGTGAGGCGATGCTGTTCAAATTCGGCTCCGGCACCGGCACGGATTTGTCGCCGCTGCGCTCGAAGCGGGAAAAACTGAGCGGCGGCGGACGTCCGAGCGGGCCACTGTCGTTCCTGAAGGTTTATGACCAGGTTGCCAACGTCGTGAAGTCCGGCGGCAAAACCCGGCGCGCCGCCAAGATGAACACGCTCCACGACTGGCACGGCGACATTGAGGAGTTCATTGACGCGAAGCAGAAGGAGGAAAAGAAGGCGTGGGCGCTCATCGAACAGGGCTACGACGGTTCCTACAACGGCGATGCCTACGGCAGCGTGATGTATCAAAACGAAAATCTTTCCGTGCGCGCCAGCGACGAGTTCATGCAGGCCGCGATTGACGGCAAGGAATGGTGGACCCGCGCCATCACCACCGGCAAGCCGCTCGAAAAGAAGGACGCCGCGAAGCTGCTTTTCAAAATTGCCGAAGGCACCTGGATTTGCGGCGACCCCGGCATGCAATACGACGGCGCGATCCAAAAATGGCACACCTGCAAAGGCACCGATGCGATTCATTCAACCAACCCATGCAGCGAATATGTTTTCCTGAACAACACCGCCTGCAACCTGGCGTCGCTGAATCTGACAAAATTCAAACGCCAGGACGGCCAATTTGACGTGGAGCGTTTCAAAGCCGCCGTGCGCCTTTTTATCACCGCGCAGGAAATCATCGTGGACAATGCGAGTTACCCAACGGAGGAAATCGCCGAAAACTCCCATATTTTCCGCACGCTCGGCCTGGGTTACGCGAACTTGGGCTCGCTTTGCATGGGCTACGGATTGCCTTACGACAGCGATGAAGGCCGCGCGCTGGCCGGCGCCATCACGGCGATTATGACCGGCCACGCCTACGAGCAGAGCGCCGAAATCGCCGCGAGCGTCGGCGCATTCCCCGGTTACCAGGACGCCCGTTGTGCGCATGTGCCGAAACCACTTCAAAAGGACAATGTCGAATCCATGCTGGGCGTCGTTCAATTGCACCGCGATGCCGTTGAAAAAATCCAGCCCAGCCAGGAATTCAATTATCTGAAAGAGGAGGCGCGCCATTGCTGGGACCGCGCGCTGGAGCAAGGCCGGAAGGCTGGCTACCGGAACGCCCAGGTCACCGTGCTCGCGCCAACCGGCACCATTGCGTTTTCGATGGACTGTGACACGACCGGCATCGAACCCGACATCGCGCTCGTCAAATACAAACTGCTCGCCGGCGGCGGCATGTTGAAAATCGTCAACCGCACTGTGCCGCAGGCGCTCCAGCGGCTCGGTTACAGCACCGGGGAAATCGAAGGCATTATCGCGCATATCGAAAAATTCGACACGATTGAAGACGTGGAGGAGGGCGGCCAGACCATACGCAGTGGATTAAAGCCGGAGCACCTGACCGTTTTCGACTGCGCGTTCAAGCCACATCGCGGCAAGCGCAGCATTCATTATCTCGCACATTTGAAAATGATGGCCGCGGCGCAGCCTTTCATCAGCGGCGCCATTTCCAAGACGGTCAACATGCCGACCGAAAGCACCGTTGAAGAAATCCGCCACACCTATATCCAGGCCTGGAAAATGGGACTCAAGTGTGTGGCGATTTACCGCGACGGCTCGAAACGTTCGCAGCCGTTAAGCACCAAAAAGAGCAGTGACGGCTCCAGCGGCGCAACTGCGGCGGACACCTCACTATTCGAAACCCGCATCAAGGAACTGGAAACCGAAGTGGCCAGACTGAGCACCGAGACCGGCAAACCGCTGCGCCGCCGTTTGTCCGACACACGCACGGCCGTCACCCATAAATTCGACATCGCCGGCCACGAAGGCTACATGACGGTTGGCTTGTTCGAGGACAAGCACCCGGGCGAGTTGTTCATCACGATGGCCAAGGAAGGTTCGACCATCGGCGGCCTGATGGACGGCATCGGCACGCTCACCAGCATCGCATTGCAATACGGCGTGCCGCTCGAAGCCCTCGTGAAAAAATTTGCCCACCAGCGTTTCGAACCGAGCGGTTTTACAAAAAATCCCGAAATCCGCAACGCTTCCTCCATCACCGACTACGTGTTTCGCTGGATGGCCGTGCAATTCATTCCCGGCTATCGCGCCGCGGTCACGGCCAATCGCGCACAGCCGGAGCTGGCCATACCCGGTTTGCTCGAAGAGGAAAAGAAAAGATTGAATCGCCCGGTGCCTGAATTGCCGATTGCCGAGGACAACGACGCGTCCGACCTGAAATCGGGCAACGGCAACGGCCATCACGCCGCCGATGCCACGGTGAGATCGTTGAACGATTCCATCGCGCATTTTCAACAGGACGCGCCCACCTGCCCGAACTGTGGCCACGTGGCCGTGCGCAACGGCGCGTGCTACAAGTGCCTGAATTGCGGCGAAAGCCTCGGCTGCTCTTGAAGAACCGGGTTGAACAGTCCAGCCGGAGAATTTTCAGGTTCTCCGGCTTGTTTCATTTCGCCGTCGTGACTATGTTTCGGCCATGAACGACACCACTTCATTTATTCGTGAGGATCCCTGGCGCATTTTCCGCATCATGGCCGAGTTCGTGGATTCTTTCCAGACGCTTTCACAAGTCGGCCCCGCCGTCACGATTTTTGGCTCCGCGCGAGTACACCCGAATGACAAGTATTATCATGCCGCCGTGGCCATCGCCAAGGGTCTCGCGCAACACAAGCTCGCCGTCGTCACCGGCGGCGGCCCCGGCATCATGGAAGCCGCCAACAAGGGCGCGGCGCAGGGCGGTGGCAAATCCGTCGGCCTCAACATCGAATTGCCGCGCGAGCAGGCCGGCAACCGTTACACCAACGTGCCGCTGCACTTCCATTATTTTTTTGCGCGCAAGGTGTGTTTCGCCAAATATAGCCTCGGGTTTGTGTTCATGCCCGGCGGTTTCGGCACGCTCGACGAATTCTTTGAAATCGTCACGCTCGTGCAAACCGAACGCTTCCCGCAATTCCCGCTCATTCTGTTCGGGCGCAACCACTGGAACGGCCTGCTGCACTGGCTGAAAACGGAGGTGGAGGGGAAAAACAAATTCATCAGTCCCGGCGATCTCGACCTTCTCACTGTAACCGATGATCCACAGGAGGCCATCAACCGCATTCTGGAATACGAACGCCTGGTCGGCCCCCCCGGCGCCCTGCCCAAGGCGTTTGCGTGATTCGGAAATGCGCCCGCTGATCCAAGAAACCGCCGCTGCGCACACGCCGGAGTCGCTGGTCGAGCAACTCTATGGCGAAGCAGGAATCGTTCTGCTTCGCACTTCGTCGTTTGATTCACCGTCGGCGCGTTATTCATTCGTCACCGCAAATCCATTTCTCACGTTTCGTTCTTTTGGTTCGCGCTGTGAAATCTCCAGGCCCCGGACCCCGGACGCCAGACCCCGGACCCAATTCGGGAACCCGTGGCATCTGCTTGACAGTTTGATGTCACGCTTCGAACTGCTGGACGAAATAGATTTGCCGTTTCCTCTCGGCGGCTGCTTCGGTTACTGGGGCTACGACCTGAAAAATTTCACCGAGCCGAAGCTCCCGCGCCGTGCCGTCAACGATCTCGAACTGCCCGACTGCCACGTCGGTTTTTACGACAGCCTGGTCGTGTTCGATCATCGCCTCGGCAAAACCTGGATTGTCTCCACCGGCCTCGCCGCCGACGGTTCGCGCAGCGAAAAGCGGGCAAAAGAACAAATGGATTTCTGGAAAAATCAATTATCAAAAACCCTCACCCCGGCCCTCTCCCTTTTGGAAAGGGAGAGGGTGAACAATTCACCGGCTGGGGAAAGTGCGAATGACTTCCGACCTTTCAGCACCGCACGAAAATTTCTCCCTCTCCCCGCCAAACGGGGAGAGGCCCGTGGTGAGGGGGCTGTTGCTTCAAACATCACCCGCGCTGATTTTCTCGCCGCCGTCGATTGCGCGCAGCGTTACATCCGGGCCGGCGACATTTACCAGGTGAATTTGTCGCAACGGCTGACCGTGAAGCTGCCACGGTGGAGCGAGGCTACTGACGAGCCGGCTCGCGGGGACGCTCGTCCCACCAACCAAACAGGTTGGGAACTTTTTCAGCGCCTCGCCGCAGTCTCCCCTGCTCCGTTCTCGGCGTTCCTCGACTGCGACACGGGAGGGCGGCACTGCCGCTTTCAAATCGCGTCTTCATCGCCCGAACAGTTTTTGCGTTTGAGCGGCTCACATATCCAGACCCGGCCCATCAAAGGCACGCGCCCGCGCGATGCCGACCCGACGCGCGACGCGCAACTTGCCTACGAGCTCCAGACCAGCCCGAAGGAGCTCGCCGAGCTGGTGATGATCACCGACCTGCTGCGCAATGACCTCGGCAAGGTGTGCGAGTTCGGCTCGGTGCAGACGCCGGAATTGGCGCGGCTCGAACGATTCGCCCAGGTGCAGCATCTGGTCTCAACGGTTGAAGGCCGGTTGAGAAGAGACGTGACGCATTTTGCCGCGCTCGCCTCGTGTTTTCCCGGCGGCAGCATCACCGGCGCGCCGAAGTTCCGCGCGATGGAAATCATTGACGAACTGGAACCCATTGCACGCGGGCCTTACACCGGCGCACTGGGCTATCTCGGCTTCAACCGCGAAAGCCAGTTGAGCATCATCATCCGGGCGGCGTTGTCTAAAGACGGCCTGGCGCATTTCAATGTTGGCGCCGGCATCGTGGCCGATTCAAATCCGGAGGCGGAATACGAGGAAACGCTGGCCAAGGCGCGCGGATTTCTGGCCGCGTTACAAACGAATGTTCCGGGGCCATCCGCGAATTACGCCAAGGAACGCGAATGCAATTCGTGAAAATTAGCGGAATCAGCGAATAAATCTTTCTGCTCGCGGAACGGCCGGGTTTGCGATAGTTGGAGGCGTATCAAGATTACATGACCATTTTTCTCAACGGCCAATTTGTGCCCGAAGCGCAAGCGGTCGTTCCCATCAACGACCGCGGTTTCATGTATGGCGACGGGCTGTTCGAGACGATGCGCGTCGTCAATGGCCGGCCCTTCCGCTTGGCGCAACATCTGGAGCGCATGACGCGCGGCGCGGACTTTTTGAAAATCAAATGCCCGTTCACGCCGAAGGAAATGCAGAATTTCGCCGGCCAACTCATCGAGCAAAATCAAATGCCGGAGGCGATTTTGCGCGTGGTGCTGACACGCGGGCCGGGCGAACGCGGTTACACGCCCGGACCCGGCGGCAAACCGACGGTGGTGATGTCGCTGCACGCCACCCCCGGAACGGCTCGTTCCAATCCGTCGTTCTCTCAAGCCGTGCCAGAGGCCGGCGCTCCCATCCAGTGGAATCTCATCACGTCATCATTTCGAATTCCCGCCGACGATCCGCTCGCCGCATTCAAAACCACTGAACAAGCTCACGCAGGTCATGGCACGCATCGAAGCCGTGGAAAAGGGCGCGGACGAAGCGCTGCTCCTCAACACGAATGGCGAAGTGGCCGAAGCGGCGAGCGGCAATTTGTTTTGGGTCTCCAGTGGCCGGGTTTGCACCGTGCCAGCCGGTCGCGGTGTGTTGCCAGGCATCACGCGCGCCGTCGTGCTGGAAATCTGCCAGACACTGCGTCTCCCGACGGACCAATGCATTATCAAACCCGAAGCGCTGCGGAATTCCGAAGGCATTTTCATCACGCAAAGCGCATTCGGCATCGTGCCGGTGGCTGCACTCGACGGCAAACCGGTCGCGTCCTCACCGCTGGTGGACCAAATCCGGCGCGCCTACTGCGAAATGCTCACCCAGCCGTGAATCCTGGCGTCATCACTTGTTGCTGATGGTTAATCGTTCGCATTAGCCGTCATCAAATCGTCTGGCTTCCCTTGAAATCGGTGGTGTCGGAGGCGTATGGTGCGATCAAGAGCCGGCAGGAATGAGCACGAGGCGCAACGCCGGTGTCCAAACCTGGAAGCAGTTATGGACAAGGCAGACTCAACGGGTTTTAATCGAAATGGCCTTTGCCGGACACAAAGGCACGGGCTGTTCCCCCTCTGCACATCCAAACCCGCGAACCAGGAGGTCGTTATGATTGACCACGGTCTTGAACATTGTCCGTCCTTCATCAGCAGCCAGGCGCAATTCGTCGGAGGGGTGAAATTGCCGGTGCAAAAGAAACGTGCGCCGCGCAGTGACGATTTCCCGGCAGGCGGGTTGCGGGGCGTTTGTCGTCGCCGAAAAACTGGCGCATTATTTGCAGGGGCATTCCTCCGGGGATGCCTGCCCGTGGACGGTGTTTGACCGCAACCTCATGGACAAGGTTTTGAAGACCACAATCTTCCGGCGTGCCTGGCGAAATTCCTGCCGGAAGACCGCATTTCCGAACTGGAAGACATCATGGCTGATGTATTTGGAGTGCATCCGCCGTCAACGACCGTGATTCATCAGACCGGCGAGACGGTGCTCAAACTGGCTCAAGCAGGCAACGTGATCCTCATTGGCCGTGGCGCGAACATGGTTACCGCCAGATTGCCGCACGTGCTCCATGTCCGCCTGGTGGCGCCGCTCGAAAAGCGGATTGAGCACTGCCTCGAAGCCTACAACATGACGAAGACCGAGGCGCGCAAGTTTTGTTTGCGCGAAGATCATGCCCGCCGGCGTTATCTCAAAAAGTACTTTGGTGCCGACATTGAGGATCCCCTCCTCTACCAAATGATTATCAATACCGGTTTGGTCAGCTACGACGATGCCGCCCGTATCATCGGCGACGCCTTGTTGAATCTGGCCTGAGCAAACTGTTCTCCTTCCGGTCGTTGACTTCGCTCTTGGGTCGCCGTATGGCCTGTGGCTTAATTCCGGCGTGGCACGCCGCTCAAAGCCAAAATATCAATTGCCGGGCAAACGCCGCAACCAAGGCGGTGTTATTCGCTGGCTGTTGGTGTTGGCCATCGTTGCCATCGCGGCCTGGTTTTGGTGGCGGCATGAACATCACGCCAAGCCGGCCCGCGTCGTTGCGCCGCCTCCCGTCAAATCCGTGGCACGCCAGTGGAACGGGACAATTGAAGCCGGAGGCGGTTTTCCGCGCGCGGCGCGCAATGTGTTTGAAGCGCAAATCGCATTGGCGCGCCGTGGCATTTCGCCGGGTTCCATTGACGCTGTGCCTGGTTCGCAAACGCGAAGGGCAATTTCCGTCTTTCAGGAACGGGAAAATTTGCCGCCGACCGGCGTGCTGGACGCGGAAACCGGCGCGCGGCTCATGCTCGATTCGCCTCCGCTGACAACCTACGCGATCACGACGAACGACCTCGTGGGGTTGCAACCGCTTGGCAAGACGTGGCTCGCCAAGTCGCAGCAGTCCGCGCTCGCCTACGAAACCGAACTCGAACTCGTCGCCGAAAAAGGCCACGCGCACCCCGAATTGATCCGGCAACTCAATCCGGGCGTGGACTGGACCAACCCTGCCGCCGGCACGGTCGTGAAAATTCCCGACGTGAATTATCCCGCGCCGACAAACAAGGCGGCGTTTGCCGTCATTCATCTCGGCGACAAATTCCTGGAGGCATTCGACGTGGAAACCAACTTGCTCGCCCATTTCCCGTGCAGCATCGCGGCGCGCGTCGAAAAACGCCCGGTCGGCGAACTGCACGTCATCGTCATCGCGCCGAATCCGAATTATACCTTCGACCCGGAATTATTTCCTGAATCGGCGGAGGCGCGACAGTTGAACCAAAAACTGGTTTTGCCACCCGGCCCGAACAATCCGGTCGGCGTGGCGTGGATCGGTCTGGACAAACCGGGTTATGGCATTCACGGCACGCCGAACCCGGAGCAGGTCGGACGCACCGAATCACACGGCTGTTTCCGGCTGGCAAACTGGGACGCGGAATACTTGAGCCATCTCGTCTGGGTCGGGATGCCGGTGTTTGTTGAACCGTAATGGTGGCCGTGCCCAGGCACCAATTCCAAAAAGCGGGCCAAATTATCATTGCCGGGTGGCGGGCTTTGGCTTAGTAGAAGAGCAAACTTAACAAAGGAAAATTATGGCTATGGGAATTGGATTGATTATTACGGTCGTTGTGCTGGTCGTGTTGTTAGGCCTCGTCGCCTTCGTCATCGGCGGCTACAACAAACTCGTCACGCTGCGCAACCGGTTCAAGAACGCCTACGCGCAAATTGACGTGCAGCTCAAGCGCCGCTACGACCTGATTCCGAACCTGGTTGAGATCGCCAAAGGCTACCTCACGCACGAACGTGAGACGCTGGAGAATGTCACCAAGGCTCGCAATATCGCTTACACGGCCTCGCAGGCCGCCGCCGCCAATCCCGGCGACGCCAGCGCCATGAAGAACCTGGTTTCCGCCGAAACCGGACTCGCCGGCACGTTGAGCCGTCTGATGATGGTCTCCGAACAATATCCCAATTTGAAGGCCAACGAGAACATGATGCAACTCACCGAGGAGTTGACCTCGACGGAAAACAAGATTTCCTTCGCCCGGCAGGCATACAACGATTCGGTCATGGTTTACAACACCGACCGGGAGGTTTTCCCGTCGAACATTATCGCGGGCATCTTCAACTTCGGCCCGGCGGAACTGTTTGTCATAGACAAGCCGGAACAAAAGGACGCGCCGAAGGTTTCGTTTTCGTGATGTCGTGGGAGGGACGGCGTGCCGCCGTCCCCAATTAATTTTTGGGACGGCCAAATGCCGTCCCTCCCAAAATGGATTTTTTCACGCAGCAGGACAAGACCCGCCGCAAAACCAAGCTGCTCGTCTTCTATTTCGCCATCGCCGTCGCGGCGCTCATCGTCGCCGTGTATTTCGCCGCGTTGCTGATTTTTTCCGGCGTTCAGGCGCAACAGCATCATAATTTCGGCGAATCGCCGCAGTTCGCGCTTTGGAATCCGCAGCTGTTCCTCGCCGTTGCCGTCGGCGTGCTGGCGGTCATTCTCATCGGTAGCAGTTACAAAACCATGGCGCTGGCGTCGGGCGGCAGCGCGGTTTCGGAAATGATGGGTGGACGCCTCCTCAGCCCGAACACGAACGATCCCGACGAACGCAAGCTGCTCAACGTCGTCGAGGAAATGGCCATCGCCTCCGGCGTGCCCGTGCCGCAGGTCTATGTCATGGACGAGGAGGACGGCATCAACGCCTTTGCCGCCGGCCACAAACCCGGCGACGCCACCGTAACCGTAACGCGCGGCTGCATGAAACTGCTTTCGCGCGACGAATTGCAAGGCGTCATCGGCCACGAATTCAGCCACATCCTCAACGGCGACATGCGGCTGAACCTCCGGCTCATGGGAATCATCTTTGGCATCCTTTGCCTCGCCATCATCGGTCGCGTTCTCCTGCAAACGGCGCGCGGCGGCGGACGCGGGCGCGGCCAAAATCCCTTGCCCCTGCTTGGCCTCGTCCTGTTGCTGATCGGCTACATCGGTGTTTTTTTTGGACGGCTCATTCAAGCCGCCGTCAGCCGCCAGCGCGAATTTCTCGCCGACGCCTCGTCCGTCCAATTCACGCGCAACCCGGGAGGCATCACCGGCGCGCTGAAAAAAATCGGCGGCCTGGGCGAAACGGGTTCGCGCCTCAGCCACGCGCACGCCGAGGAACTTTCTCACATGTTTTTTGGAAACGGCGTCAGTGAACCGTTCATTGGACTGCTCGAAACTCATCCGCCGCTTACCGGAACGCATTCGCGTCTTTGACCCGAATTTCGACGGAAAATTTCCTTACGTACGTTACGACGGGCGCGACCGGCCGCCGGAAGAAATTTCAACACCGAAACGCCCGCCGATGCCGAACATTTTTGGCACGATGCTGGGCGGCGCGATCCTCGCCTCGGGCGACGCGGAAAAACCGCCGGTCATCAGATCGCATGCCGTCCTGCCAAATCTGGGCAATCCCACGCCGCTGCATCTCAAATACGCCGAACAACTGCGCGAGTCGCTGCCCGATAGCGTGAGAGCTGCCGCGCGTGAACCGCTCGATGCCGTTGCGCTCATCTATGCCATGCTGCTGTGTTCCGACGAGAAAACGCGCATGACACAGCTCGCCGAACTCGCCAAGCGCGTTGACCCGGCGATTCAACAAAAAGCCGCTGCGCTATTCCCTGACGTTTCCTCCGCCGCTCAACACGCGCACCTGCCAATAGTCAATCTGGCACTGGGCACACTCCGGCATTTGACCGCGGAACAGTTCGACCAATTTTCGCAGACGCTTCAATGGCTGGTCGAAAGTGACGGGAAGGTGGAACTGTTTGAATACGTGCTGCAGAAAATCGTGCTCCATCATCTCGCACCGCAGTTTGGCCAGGCGCGTCCGCCGACGGTCCAATATTACACACTCAAACCGCTCGTGCCGGATTGCGCGGTCGTGTTGTCCGCGCTGGCAAACGCCGGCAACAGTGACGCTGCGGAAGTTCAAAAAGCTTTCAACCAGGGCGCGCCCTATCTGCGCGCGCCCGATGGCGATTGGGGATTGCTGCCGCGCGAACAATGCGGCGTGGACGCAGATTGATACCGCGCTCAACCGCCTCGCGCAGGCCGTGCCAATCATCAAAAAGAACCTGCTTGAAGCCTGTGCCCACACCGTCGGCGCCGATGGCGTGATTCAGGAAAGCGAAGCTGAATTGTTGCGCGCCGTCGCCGACACATTGGATTGCCCGATGCCGCCATTTGTGCCAGCCGGATGAGCGGTGGCCAACCGGTTTCCAGTCCGGCAAGAGCGGTGGCGCGTTCCGGCCCGCCAACCGGCCGGCCTGTCCCCAATTTGAAAATTATTTTGCCGATGATTGCGCCCCGTCGGCGGCAGGGATGAGCGCATGAAGAATCGGCTCGACCCATTTATCGCGGTCAATGTCGTAGAGGATGAAATTGCTGTCGAACTGCCAATAAGCCCAGCTCCAGCCGCGTTGCTCGGCGGCGCGGGCCACGGCGGCGGTCCAGCGGACGCGTGAGTCCATCGGGCCTTTGTCATACGCGCCGAATTCGCCGAGGAAAATGGGCCGGTTGTGTTCCTTGGCCCACGCGACGGCCCTGTCGAAATCGCCGTTGATGGCCGCCAGTTCCGGTTCCGTGCCGAGCCATTGCACGTCCACCTTATCCTTGTAATTTGCCCACGGCGCGCCCTGGTGCGTGAATTCCATCGGCGAGTAATAGTGGACGGTGACGATGAGGTTGCGGTCGTGGTCGGGCAGTTCCAACTCCTGCAAATGGTCAATGGAGTTCCAGAAGGCCGGACCGATGATGACCGTGCGCGTGGGGTTCTTTTCCCGGATGATGGCCAGCGCTTCCCGCAGATATTCGTTCCAGAGCGCGGCGGTCATTTTGCGCGAAGGTTCGTTGAGCACTTCAAAATACACGCTCGCCGGCGCTTTTGGGTAATGGGCCGAAAGCTGCCGCCAAAACGCCAGAAACTTTTCCTTGTTCGCCGCCGGATCGTCGCCCATGTTCCCGAATTCATGCAGGTCCAGAATGACCTGGAGTCCCTGCTGGTGCGCGTTTTTGACCGCCCAGTCCAGCGTCTCAAACCATTGTTTGCGGAGCGTCCACCCGTTTGTGGCGTCCATGTAGTCGAACGGGAAGAGGTTGATCCGCACCGAGTTGAACCCGGCCTCTTTGAGCAGGCGGAAGTGCCTGGCCTGAAAACGGCCCTCCGCCCGTGAGCGCCAGATCGGATCGTAACCGATAATGTTCACACCGCGGCCGAGTTTCCGGTTTTGATCGAACGCGTCCGCGGACCTCGGCGCGGCATAACCGGGTGCGACCGAGAACAGAATGATTGAAGCAAGAACAACGGCATTGATTTTCATAATCTGGACTGGCGTGATTGGAACAGTAGATGAGTGACTTCTCAAGGGCAAAAAAGACGCCAGCTTCATCCCTCGCGCACAACGGCCTGCAGGTGCTGTCGGAACTGTTCGATCAATTTTTCGTGGGCGGCGTTCACTTCGGCATCGGTGAGCGTCTTGTCCATCGCACGATAAGTGAAGGCATAGGCCAGGCTCTTTTGTCCTTCTGGCACATTCTTGCCGCGAAACACGTCGAACAATTCCACAGCTTCCAGATTCGCCGGTTTGATTTCCTTCACCACCTGCAAGACCGCTTCATGAGTCGTGGCTTCGGGCACAATCATGGCCACATCGCGGCGGATGGCTGGGAATTGTGGCAACGGCTTGAATGACTTCGCCGGATTCCGCCGGACGAGCAGTTGATCGAGATTCAATTCCGCGAGAAACACCGCGTCACGTAAATCGTATTTCTTGGCCAGAACCGGCGATAGCTGGCCAAATTCGCCCAGCGTTTGCTTGCCGAGTTGAATCGCGGCCGATTCAAGAAACAACGCTGTACTTTCGGCCCGGCGGTTGAAGGTCATGCCGCGCAAACCGAATTGCCCCAAAAACTCCTCCAGCAGGCCTTTCAAATCGTGGGCGTCAAATTTTGCGTCGCGGTCTTCACCGCTCCAGAACAGCGGCTGACGCTGGCCGGTAAGCGCAATTGCCACGCGGCGTTCCTCGAGGTAGGGACGGCTCGCCGAGCCGTCCGGACGCTTCGGCGAAGCATCCCTACCTTGTGCAAATACCTTTCCAATCTCAAACAACGCCACGTCGTAATTCTTGTGGCTGACATTGTGCCGCAACGAATGAATCAATCCTGGCAGCAAACTTGGCCGCAGCACATCCATGTCTGAACTCAACGGATTGGCTAGCGCGACGATTTCCGCTTCGTTCTTGTCACGCACTTCAGCTTTGGAAATTAAGGTCTGCCCCTGCGCCTCGTTCAATCCCAAACCGCTCAAAATCCTTCGCGCCTCGGCAATCTGATCATGAACCGAATCAAACGCGTTCGCGCCAATCGCGCCGCGCGGCGGCGTGGCCGGGATTTTGTCCACGCCGTGCAGCCGGGCGATTTCCTCGATCAAATCCACCTCGCGCTTCAGGTCCACGCGGAAGGTCGGAATCTGAAACGTCACCGGCTCCGGCGGGCCGCCCGCGCCGACGGGCCGCGCTTTGCGCCCGACGGCCTTCAAACCGAGTTGACCGAGATAAAATTCGCACTCCTCCGGTTTCAAGCTGATGCCGAGCAGTTCGTTCACCTTGTGATGGCGCAAGGTGATTTGCTTCGGCTCGACCGGTTTCGGATAAGCGTCCACGGCGCCGTCGGCGAGCTGGCCGCCGGCGGTTTCGAGAATCAACTGCGCGCAACGCGCGCTGGCCCAGTCATTGATGTCAATGTCCGCGCCGCGCTCGAAGCGGTAACTGGCGTCGGTGCGCAGTCCGAGTGCCTTGCTCGTGCGCCGGATGTTCGTCGGCGAAAAATACGCGCTTTCGATGAGCACGTCCGCGGTGTTGTCCTTGATCTCGGAATTCTGCCCGCCCATGACGCCAGCCAGTGCGATGCCCTTTTCTTCGTCGGCGATGAGCAGCGTTCTCCGCGCGTGAGCTGGTGCTTCTGGCCGTCGAGTGTGATGAATTCCTCGCCGGCCTTCGCGCGACGGACAACGATGGTCGGCTTGTAGCCGCCGTCGTGAGACGGCGGATTCGACGACCGCGAACCATCCGCGTTTTCACAAACGCGGCTACGGGAAATAAGATGATAATCAAATGCGTGCAGCGGCTGGCCGATTTCGAGCATCACGTAATTCGTCACGTCCACGACGTTGTTGATGCTGCGGATGCCGACTTTTTCCAACGTCGGATCGCAGCCAATCCGGGCTGGGACCGATTTTCACGCCTTTGACGACGCGCGCCGTGTAACGCGGACAAAGATCCGGGTCTTCGATGCGGACGGAGACAAGTTCGCCCACAGACGTAGCGCTGGCGTGCCCGCCTGCACCGGCCAGCCGGGACGCTGGCCACGTCCAACGTCCGGAATCTTCAGCTTGTTCCCCGTCACCGCGGCGATTTCGCGGGCGATGCCGATGACGCTGTTCCAATCCGGCCGGTTCGGCGTGATTTCCAGATCGTAAACCACGTCACCGCCGCTGCGGCCAAGATATTCGGCGAACGGTTTGCCCACCGGCGCGTCCGCCGGCAGGATGAGCAGTCCGTCCACCTGGTCCGGCAGGCCGAGTTCCTGCGGCGAACACATCATGCCGTGGCTGGTGATGCCAAAACTTTTCGTTCCTTGATGACGAATGGTTCCTTCTCGCCGGGCTTCAGCGGCAACGCGAAGTTCGGCAGGATGAGCGGGACCTTGTCGCCCGACTTGTGGTTCTGCGCGCCGCAAATGATGATGCGCTCGCCTTTGCCGTCGTTGACCTTGCAGACGGAGAGCTTGTCCGAGCCGGGCACGGGATCGCGCGTGAGGATTTGGGCGACGACGATGCCTTCGAACTCGCCGCCGATTTTGTGGACGCCTTCGGCTTCGAGGCCGAGCATGGTGAGCCGCTCGGTCAATTCCTCCGGCGACCAGTCGAAATCAACGTATTGCTTGAGCCAGTTAAGAGTGACTTTCATGGGGCTCGAAATCAAAATTGTTTCAAAAACCGCACGTCATTTTCGTAAAAGAGGCGGATGTCGTTGATGCCATAGCGGATCATGGCGATGCGCTCGATGCCGAAGCCGAACGCCCAGCCGGTCCAGACTTCGGGGTCGTAGCCGACGTTCTCGAACACCTGCGGATGCACCATGCCGCACCCGGCAATCTCCAGCCAGTCCTTGCCCAGCTTTTTCACGAGCGCGTTGCTGAAATCAATCTCGAAGCTCGGCTCGGTGTAACTGAAATAATGCGGACGGAACCGGATTTTCGTCTCCTCGCCGAGCAATTCCTTGAAGACAAATTCGACCGTGCCCTTCAAATCGCCGACGGTGACGTTTTTGTCCACGTAAAGTCCTTCGATTTGCTGGAAGGTCGGGTTGTGCGTGGCGTCGGCGTTGTCGCGGCGATAGACGCGGCCCGGCACGATGATGCGCACCGGCGGCGGCTGCGATTTCATCACGCGGATTTGGACGGAGGAGGTGTGGGTGCGGAGAAGCAAGGCGTCTCGCCGATCGACCCTCACCCGGCGCTGCCGCGGACGCTGCGCCACGCTACCGGCGGCCGGAGTTTGCCAAATAAAACGTGTCCTGGGTGTCGCGAGCCGGATGGTCGGCGGGGGTGTTGAGCGCGTCGAAACAATGATATTCGTCCTCGATCTCCGGGCCGTCGGCGACGACAAAGCCGATTTTGCGGAAGCTGCGGACGATGTCCTCGGTCACCTGCGTGAGCGGATGGAGTTTGCCGAGCGCGCGGCGGCGTCCGGGCAACGTGAAATCGGTCGGTTCCTTCGGCAGCGCAGCCGCCAGTTCGAGTTCGGAGCGGCGTTCGGCCAGCGCGGCTTCGAGTTCGATTTTGGCGGCATTGATGGCTTTGCCGGCGGCGGGCTTTTCCTCCTTGGACAGCGTGCCGAGCTGTTTCATGAGCGCGGTGAACTTGCCGTGGGCGCCGATCCAGTTGCCTTTGGCCTGTTCGAGCGCGGCGAGGTCGGGAGCAGCTTTCAAATCCGCGAGCGCGGCTTGTTTGAGGGGTTCAATGTCGTTCAGCAAAGACATGCCTGGATTTTAGCCGCAAAAAGGCGCAAAAGTCACAAAGAAAAATCCGGCTCCCGGGGATCAGCCTTCGCCGGGCTACGGCGCGACAGGCGCTCGCCCCACCAAAAGAAAAACGGGCGAGCCATTTTCTGGTCGCCCGCTTGAACCTGAAAACCAGGGACTTTTACGCCTTCGCCAGCGTGGCGGCGGGTTTGGCCTTAAGCGCGCTTTTGGCAACGTTGATCAATTCGTTGAAAGCAGCGGCGTCAGTCGCGGCGAGATCGGCCAGCACCTTGCGGTCGAGCGCGCATTTGGCGGCCTTCAGGCCTTCCATGAACCGGCTGTAAGTGAGGCCGGCGGCGCGGGTCGCGGCGTTGATGCGAATTTGCCAGAGATAACGGAACGTGCGCTTTTTGCGGCGGCGATCGCGGTAGGCGTACTGGCGGCCGTGGTCAACGGCGTCGGAAGCGTAGCGGTAAAGTTTCGAGCGGCGCATCCGGTAGCCTTTGGCGGCGGGGATCATCCGGGTGCGGCGTTTGCGGGAGGCTGGGGCGTTGGTAACACGCATAAAATTGGGAGCTGGGTTCTGGCGTCTGGGGTCCGGGATGTTAGCGGCTGAACGGCAGGTTTTGCGTGATGCGATAAACGTCGGTGGGATCCACACCGGTCAAGCCGCGGAGGGAACGGCGGCGCTTTGGGTTTTTGCTCTGGGCCAGGTGGCGGCGGCCGGCGCTCGAGCGCAGGACCTTTCCGCCAGCGGTAATCTTAAAACGCTTGGCCACGGACTTTCTGGTTTTGATGCCTTTGGGACGTCGCATAAAATCGTTATTGCAAAAGAGCGTGGAATATAGATGGCCGCGCGCGTGGAGGCAAGCGCGATTTTTGAATTTTGACTTCGAACCGGCCCGGCCGCTTGCCATTCGCGGATGCGTGACCTATTTTCGCCGCGATGAAATATCGTCGTTTTGGGCGGACGGAATTGAAAATGCCGGTGATTTCCTGCGGCGGGATGCGGTATCAATTCAAGTGGCAGGATGCGGACCCGAAGGAAATCCCGGCGGACAACCAGAAAAATCTCGAGGCCTGCATCCACCGCGCGTTCGAGCTGGGCATCAACCACATTGAAACCGCGCGCGGCTATGGCACGTCCGAAATGCAGCTCGGCAACGTGCTGCCCCAATTGCCGCGCGACAAAATCATCGTCCAGACCAAGGTCTCGCCGAAGGCCACGCCGAAGGAATTTCTCGAGACCTTTGAGACTTCGATGAAATACCTGAAGCTCGACCACGTGGATTTGTTCTCGTTGCACGGCATCAACAACCGCGAATTGCTGGACTGGTCGCTGAAGAAAAACGGCTGTCTCGCCGCGGCGCGCAAGCTGCAAAAGGACGGGCGCGTGCGGTTCATCGGGTTTTCCACCCACGCGACGACCGACGTCATCCTCGAAACGGTGAACAGCGGCGAATTCGATTACTGCAACGTCCACTGGTATTTCGTGAATGACCTGAACCGGGCGGCGATTGAAGCGGCGCACCGGCTCGACCTGGGCGTGTTCATCATCAGCCCGAACGACAAGGGCGGCAAACTTTACGAACCGCCGCCAAAACTGGTCGAACTTTGCGCGCCGCTGACACCGATGGAATTCAACGACCTCTACTGCCTCGCGCGCCCGGAAGTCCACACCTTGAGCTGCGGCGCCAACAAACCGGGCGATTTTGACGAGCACGTTCGCGCGCTGCGGTTTTACGACAAAATCCCGGAAACCATTGCGCCGGTTGAAAAACGGTTGCGCGCGGAAATGGAGCGCGTGCTCGGCGCGGATTGGTGCGCGCGGTGGTTTGAAGGCCTGCCGAATTACGTGGACGTGCCCGGTGAAATCAACGTTTCCGAAATCGTGCGGCTGTGGACTTACGCGAAATCGCTCGACCTCGTGGCCTGGGGCAAGATGCGGTACAACCTGCTCGGCCAGGCGGACCATTGGTTTCCCGGCCAGAACGCGGCGAAGGTGCGCGAACTGGATTTACGAACGGCGCTGCGGCACAGCCCGTTCGCCGGGCGCATCCCGGGAATTCTGGAGGACGCGCACCGGATGTTGTTTGAGCAGCCGGTTCAGCGCCTCAGTGCGAGTTGAGATCGAGGACCGGATTGTTGGTGGAACTCAACAATGTTGTTATGGGCGCCACCTCGGACGGCTGGACCACGTCAATCGGCGCGCCGGCGTTAAGCTGTTTGAGCACGGCATCGGTCAAATCATCGCCGCTGCTGTAAACGACCGCATCCGTCACCGCGGAATTGACCACCAGCGTGTAACCGCTGGCCTTGGCCTTGTCGCCAACGGCCTTTTGGATTTCGCTGACGAGGTTGGCGGTCATCCGTTGCCTTTGGTCAAGCACCTGGGATTGCGCTTGACGGTTGAATTGATCAATGGCGGCTTTGGAGCTGTTGATTTCCTTGAGTTTGTCGGCGGCAGCTTGCCGGCGTTTTCCGCGCTCGTCGGTAGAAAGGGCCTGGTCGTTGGCCTGGTCCAAAAGCTGGCTGTAATCGGCCTGTGCCTTGTCCAAACCGTCCGCCATGTCCTTGATTTCCTTCTGGAGGTCGGCGATGCGCTTGTTGAGCGCCACCTCGGCCTGCTTGGTTTTCCAATAACCCTTGAAGATCTTTTCCATGTCCACGCTGGCGATTTTGGTTTGCGCCATCGCCGGTACGCTCAAAACGGCCAGCAACAGAAACGTCAAAATTGTGGTTCGCAACATTTTCATGGGAACAGGAAAACAGAATTCGCGGCTGACGCCAACTGAAAACTGGCGGGTTGAAACCGGTGCGGCAATCACGGTTGTTGCAGGATATAGAACTGTTGCGGCGCGTTGGTTTGCGCGGTATTGGTAAAAATGAAACCGCCGAGGCCGTCAAATTGATTGGTCGCAATGGGCGTCCAGTTGGTCCAGCGGCACCGTCAGATTCGTGGTGGTCAGCACGTAATAAGTGCCGTTGTTCGTGCCGCCAATACCGCTCAATATGAAACTGGTGCCACCTGCAGCCATGATGCTCCCGAAAAGAGGCGCCGGTCACCACCGTCAGGATGGCAATGGAACTGGTCACCGATCCCCCGTAGTTCGTGACGATGATCGAGTAGCCTCCGTCGTCGTTCGTCTGCACGTTGCGTGATTGTCAGCGGGTTGTTGGTTGAACCACTGATGATTGAACCACTGATGTTTGTCCCATCCGTCAGGTCTATCCCGTTTTTCTGCCATTGAAGAGAGAAGGGCGGCGCCGCGTACCCGTCGATGATGAAAGTCACGGTCGAACCCACCCCAACCGTCTGGTTCGTCGGTTGCACCGTGAGATATGGCGGGAAATACGTCACTGTCAAGCTGGCAGCGGAACTGGTCACCGATCCAGCGAAGTTCGTGACGATGACCGAATAGTTCCCACTATCGTTCGTCTGCGCATTGAAGATGGTCAGCGTGGCGCTGGTTGAGCCACTGATGGTTGAACCACTGATGGTTGTCCCATCCGTCAGGTTTGTCCCATCTTCCTGCCATTGATAAAAGAAAGGCGGCGTCCCGGTCACGGTCACGCTGAAAGTCGCATTCGAATCCACCCCCACCGTCTGGTTCGTCGGCGACACCGTGATCACCGGCGGCAGCACCGTCAATATGATTTTGGCCAGGAAGGCGTCGTTCGTGCCGTTGCGCGTGGTTTGGCGGGCATTGATCGTCGGGAAATTCGTGGAAAGGGTCTGGCCGACGATATAGGCATTGCCCGCCGGGTCCAAAGCGATGCCGTAACCGAAATCGTCGCCCGAGCCGCCAAGATAAGCGGAGTAGAGCACGCCGGAGAAATTGTTGCTGAACGCGATGACGAACACGTCGCTGCCGCCGGAGTTGGTCGCGCGGAGAAAACCGAAGAGGTTGTTCGTGGTGACCGGGAAATTGGTCGAAATGGTGGTGCCCACGACAAAAATATTGCCCGCCGGATCCAGCGCCAAGCCATAACCCAAATCCATCTGATTACCGCCAAAGACGGCAGAATTCAGAATCGCCGTGCCGTTGGAATTGATTTCCGTCAGGAAGACGTTGGTGGTGACGGGAAAGAAAAGGTTCAAGTTGTTGGTGAGGTGATTGACAATGATATTTGTGCTTACGGTGTTGGTGAAGAGTAGCGATGCGGTTGAGCCGATCACATAGGCATCGCCGACCGCGTCGCAGGTGATGCGCGATGCGACATCGTAGTTTGAACCGCCGAGATAGGTTGAATACACCAGGTTGGTGCAGGAAGGCATGAATTTGGCGACGAAGGCATCGAACGTGAAAGGCTGGTTTGGCGAACCGTTCGTATATCCATTCAAGTATCGGAACAACGGGGTCGCCGTTGGGAACGTGGGGAAATTGGTCGAGGCAGTAGCCCCGGCAACGTAAACATAGCCCACCGGATCCACGGTGATGCCCCCGCCACTGTCATAGTTGGTGCCGCCAAGGTAACTGGAATAAATCAGATTCGAGCCGCCGGCGGAAATTTCGGTCACGAACGCGTTGCCGAAGAAAACGGAATTGGAACAGGCCAGATGAAGTTGATACGCATTGGTCGTCGTCGGGAAATTGGTGGAGCAGGTGCGGCCGGTGATGTAAGCGTTGCCCGCTGCATCCACGGCGATGCCTCTACCATTATCAAGCCCGCTGCCACCGAGGTAGGTCGAATAGACCAGTGCGGCACCATTGGTTTCAAGTTCCGTGACAAAAGCATCGGCATTGTAACCAAAGCTGTGGCCGTTGCTGACCATGTTTGTTCCGGCAATCTTCGGATAAAGCGCATTACGAACGGGAAAATTCGTGGAGGCCGTAAAACCTGTAACGTAGGCATGGCCTGCCCCATCCACCACCAAATCCACCGCACTATCATCGGCGCTGCCGCCGAGATAGGTGAAGTAAATGAGATTCGTTCCAAGACTGTCAAACTTGGCCACAAACGCATCGCCGCTCAAGGTGCCGCCGTTGAAATTTGTCTGATAAGCGCCTGGTGGAATCGGCCAGTTCGTGAATTGCGGCGAGAAGCGTCTGGCCCGCGATGTAAATAAATCTCATTTGTGTCCACCTTCACCGGACCAGGCGATTTCACCCATATTGCCGCCGAAATAAGTTGAGTAGCTCAAAATCGGGTCAATCACCAGCGGCAGACCGGGGTTGTAGCTGCCGACGGCAAAGGCAAGGTTGTGCGCATCCACCAGCCGATAGCCGCCGCTGATTTCAAGACGCGCGCCATTCACCATCTGATACATCACCGGCTTGGGCTGGCGGATTTCACTGCCATTCAAAGTCAAAACCAGTTCGCCCTGCGCATTGACGGCTATTTTGTCCGGCCCGGTGAAATGAATCCTGACGGCGTCCGGATTTGCGCCCGGCGTGACTTCGAAATCGTATTCAAGCTGTTGCTGATTGCCGTAATAAACCAAACCAATGCCGGGATAAATTCCATCCACGCGCACTTTGGCGAAGGTCGGCACGCCGGTACGCCATTGCGCGGGGTCGTTGCCGGTGAGGTAATTGATTTTGCCGGACAATGCGGCATCCCCGCGAATTTGCGCCTGTGGGTTTGCGCCAATGAATTGCATTCGCACCGTCGCGGGTTCGGCCGCTGCTTTGCACAGGACGATTTGCGCTTCGGCCGGCGAAATCAGGAATTGGGAATCGCATCCGCGCGCGAGGAATTGGGCCGAAGCGCCGGCCTGTCCGCGGTTGGATTCAAAATAAAGCGGCATGCCGCCAAACGGCGTCGCCGTTTGCGCCATTGCGGCCAGCGACACCAAGCCGATGGCGAGGCCGGCGTTTATGATTTTTTTTGCGTGACGAGTCATCTTAAAATTCACGGGTCCAACCGACACCGAATTGGAATTGGCCGCCACCGCCGTTGTATTGATCATGGTGTATCGGCACGCCATACTCAAGCCGCAACGGACCGAGATGCGGAATGTTCAGATGGAAGCCGAGTCCCCAGTTGTCATCAAAATTTCCCGAAAACGAGTAAGGTCCGGCGCCAACCGCACCGGCGTCGTAAAACAAGGCGAAGCGCACGCCAACACCGTTTTCCTTTTCCAGAATGGGGATGCTGTATTCCAGCGAACCAAACCAGTAGCTGTCGCCGCCAATCGGCTCGTCGGGCATCAAGGAATTGATGCCATACGTTGGGTCGCGCGGGCCGATGTTCCGGTATTTGAAACCGCGCAGCGAGTAGAGGCCGCCGAGATAGTAGCGGTCGTAGAATGGCACGTCGCCGGAACCCAGGCTGTCGGCGATACCGGCGCGTCCAACGGCTTCAAGCACGTGGCCTTTGAAGAAACCGGGAAAATACCAGGCGGTTTTGGCCTCGACTTTGTAAAAGGTCGAGTCGCCGACGCTGAGTTCGGTGTCAATTTCGCTGCGCTGGCCGTGATTCGGCAATTTTGTGCTGTTGCGCGTGTCGTAAGCCAGCGACGCGCCAAAACGTTGATAAAAATGATCGCCGATTTCATCCAGAATGGCATCGGGTACGTTGGGCAACACCGTTGTCGTGTATATGTGGAAGGATGGGTGGCGGATTCGGGACGTTAATCATCTCTTCGCCATGCCAACCGTCATTCAGCGAAATGCCCACGTCTTCAATCGTGTAGCTGACGCTGCCGATGAGGAAATCGCTCCCCAAGGCGCGGGTGAGGCTCAACTTCATGCCGGTGCGGCTTTCGTCATAGATGTTGTTTGGGCTTTCGAAGTCCAGTTGGTGGCGGTAGAGGTCCACGCCCAGCGAAAGTTTGCGGTTGAGAAACCACGGTTCGACGAAGGAAAGTTCATAGTCCTGCCGCACTGTGCCCAATTGCACGAACAGGCGGAATTTCTGGCCGCCGCCGGTGAAGGTTGGCGCGTGGAACAAATCAAAGTTGCCCTGGTCCAGTTCGGCATAGCCGACGAGCGCGTCCACCGAACTGAAGCCCGCGCCGAACGTGAACTTGCCGGTGTTTTCCTCCTCGACGTTTACAATCAGGTTTTTGCGTCCGGCAATCGGCGGGTCGGTCGGCTCCGGCCGCATGTCCACCTTGTCGAAGTATTGCAAATTTTCGAGGCGTTGCTTGCTGGTTTCGACGCGCACCATGTCAAAAACTTCACCGGGCGAGATGGCCAGTTCGCGGCGGATGACCTTGTCCTTTGTCTTCAAGTTGCCGCGAATCTCGATTTTTTCCACGTAGGATTTTTGTCCCTCATCCACCAGAAATTCCAGGTCCATGGTCCCGGCGTCCACGTTGGGAATGCGCGCGACGCGCAGCGCCTGGCCCTGCGCGACTTCGATATAGCCCTGGCTGCCGTAAAAATCTTCCACGGCCTTGGTGTCCTTGGTCAGGCCGTCGGGCGTGAAGATGCTGCCGGTTTTCATCGTGAAGTCCTTGTTCAGTTTCCGGTTTCTCAACCACGCGGCATAGGCCGGACTGGTTTTGGGCCTGGGCTCCGGCCCCGGATTGAAGGCGGGACTCACTGCGTTGGTGGGAAACATCGTCGTGTCGCCGAAGGTGATGGCGCCCGCCCGGTATTGCCGCCCTTCAAAGACGTAAAACTGGATGACCATGGTGTTCGTTGTGGGGCGATCGAGCTTCACGTCCTTGATCTCGAAATCGAGATACCCGTGATCGCGGTAAAAATCCACCAACTCATCGCGGTCGGCATCGAAATCATCCTGCTTGAACGTTCCCCGGCCGGTCAGCCACGACCACATCCAGCGTTGCCGGGTCTTGAGCTGCTTGCGCAGTTCCTTCTGCGAAAACGCCGCCGCGCCAGGGAACTCGACGCGCATGATTTTGACTTTTGGACTTTCGGTGATTTCAAACGTGACCGAGCCGCGCCCGGCATTTTCGTCAATGTTCAGGACGTATTTCACCTGCGTGTCCGGGTGGCCGTATTTCTCGTAGAGTTTTTGCATCTCCTGCACGTCGGTGAACAATTTCTGTTCGTCCAGCGGATCGCCAACCTTCACGGTGATCTTCTTCCGGAGTTTTGAGTCGGTCAGCTTTTTGTTGCCCTCCAGTTTGATTTCCGAGATCCGCGGGCGCGCCTGCACGAGGTAGGTCAAAATCACGCCGCCGTCCTCCGCCGGGTCCACCGTGACGCGGATGTTGTAAAATTGTCCCGTGGCGTAGAGCGCGTGAACGTCGTCCTCCGTGTTGTTCGGACGGTAGATGTCCCCGGCCTTGAGGCGGATGTTGGCGCGGATGAACGGCTCGCTGACCGACGCGGGACCGACAAATTTCACATCCACGCGATCAATTTTCGGCCCGGTCGTTTGCGACCACGCGGTGGACGCGCAGCCGAGCAACAGCCAGATTCCGAAAAGGCGGAGAAATAATTTCATCGGCTACCGGTCCATCGGCACGTCTTCGTCGCTGACTTTGGCTGCGCTTTCAAATCGCGTGTATGGTTTCAAGAATGTTAAATTCACGTCGCCCGTCGGGCCGTTGCGCTGTTTGGCAATCAACAGGTTTACCGGCAAACCTTCCGGCTCTTCGGCGGTGACACTGTCGTCATCCTCGCCGGCGTTCGGTTTATACAGCAGCCCGACCACGTCGGCGTCCTGTTCAATCGCGCCCGATTCGCGCAAATCCGACAATCGCGGCTTGCGGTTTTTGTCCCGTTCCAGTTCGCGGTTCAACTGGCTGAGCACCAGCATCGGCACCTTCAATTCTTTCGCCAGCGCCTTGATGCCGCTGGAAATGTCCGAAATTTCCTGCTGCCGGTTTTCCTGTGCTCGCCGCGCAGTAGAATGCAACAACTGCAAATAATCAACCACAAAAAGTTTGATGCCGTGCTGCTGCGCGCAGCCGCCGGGCGCGCGCCCGCAACTGCAAAATCGAAAGCGCCGCCGAATCGTCAATGAACAGCGGGGCGTTCGCCAGCCGGCCCGCCGCGCCCGTCAGCTTCGGGAAATCGGCCTCGCTCATGAATCCCTCCCGGATGCTCCGCAAATTCACGCGCGCCAACGAGCACATCATGCGCAACACCAGCGCCTCCGCGCTCATTTCCAGGCTGAACACGGCCGCCGGCAATTTTTGCTCCAACACGACGTGCTCGATGATGTTCATGGCGATGGATGTTTTGCCCATGCTGGGCCGCGCCGCGATCACGATCATTTCGCTGCCATGCAGACCGTCCGTCATCCGGTCCAGGTCCGCGAAGCCCGTGGCCAGCCCGTTCAGGGTGCCCTTGCGGCTGAAATAATTTTCAATCGTTCCGATCGCCTTGCCCACCAGTTCCTTGGTGGTCACGAGGCCGCCCTGCACGCGCGATTCGCTGATGCGCAAAACGTCGCGCTCCACCTCGTCCATCAGCGCGTCCACCTCGCCTTCATAATCATAAACCCGCCCGACCACGTCCGTGCAGGTCTGGATCATTTTCCGCAGCAGGAATTTTTCCCGCACGATGTCGAGGTAATAACTCAGATTCGCCGCGCTCGGCACCGCGTCCTGAAGTTGCGAGAGATAGGCAATGCCCCCGACCTGCTCCAGAAGTTGTTTGTCCTTGAGCCGCTGCTGGAGCGTGATGACATCAATCGCCGCGCGCGCGTCGTACATCGCCACGAGCGTTTCGAATATCGTCTGGTGCCGCAGGTCATAGAACACCTCTCTGCCATCCCTGAGCTTTTCGATGCACTCGCCCATGCACTCATTCGGAGAAAGCAGCACGCAACCCAGGACCCCCTGCTCACCTTCCGGCGAATGTGGCGGCAGCCGGTCAACGGTGGGGCGAGCGTCCGCGCGAGCCGCCTTTTGTCGTCGCGCCTTTTTTAAATCCGCCGCTGCGCCGGCGGCTTCGGAAACGGAATCAATCATGCAAACAGGAGAACGCTAATTTGAACCGGCCACAAGCGGGAATTCGAAATACTCGTTCGCAATCAATTCACAAAGTTATCCGCCGCCGCAATTGTTTGGCGCTGTTGAATTCCTTTTGTTCCTCCCGAGCGGCTCCGGTTTTTTGGTTCGAACGGCTTGATTTGCCTTCAGCCGCGTGGCGGCGGTTGATGCGCAAGCCGATGATGCTTCGCGCGGTGGCCGGGCTGGCGATGGGGCGTCCGGCGGCTTCAGCCACCCGGACGACCCGTTCGATGAGGCGGACGTTGGTCGCTGGGTCGGTTTTTTCCGTGTCCATCCAAAGATTGTCTTCCAGGCCGACGCGCACGTGGCCGTCCATGGCAATGGCCAGGTGGTTGATTTGGAATTGAAATCGTCCAATGCCGGCGGCCGACCAAACCGCGCCTGTTGGCAGCGCATCCACCATGTGGACCAGGTTGCGGGCGGATGCGGCCATCGTGCCCAGCGACCCCACCAGCAGATTCGCGTAGAACGGGGCCTGGAGAAATCCCCGGGGAATCATGTAATCGCGCACGTAATCAATCATGCCGATTTCAAAGAGTTCCAGTTCAGGCACCACGCCGCGCTCCTTCATGGCGGTGGCAAGCTCGCAGACAATTTGCGGAGGATTCACCGACGCGGCCGTGGGAAAATTTAAGGAACCGGGCGTGAGCGAAGCCAGATCGGGCCGGCAATCCAGCACGGCGGAACGTTTTTCAAAATCCGACCAGAGGCGTCCGCTCGTTGACCCGGAAATCAACAATCCGGGACAGTTCGCACGAATGCCGTCTATGATTTCCTGATAAACTTCTGCGCGCCACGTAGGCTTGCCGTCCTCTCCCCGCGCATGAACGTGAATAATTGAGGCCCCGGCATCGGCACAGCGGCGCGCTTCGGCGACAATCTGCCCGACTGTTACGGGGAGCGAGGCATTGTCTGCCGGCATGGGAACCATGCCGGTGATGGCGGCGTTGATGATCAAGGGTTGCATGAATTCAGTGGTTTGGATTTCGGATCAGTTTATTTTCCGTCGATCCCTTCTTTGACTACTTTAGCCGGCACGCCGACGACGAGAACCTTGTCCGGGACAGCCTTCGTCACCACGGCGCCGGCTCCCACCACGGATTGCGAACCTATCGTCAGGTTGTCAATGATCGTGGCGCCGATGCCGATATACGTGGCCCTGCCAATCCGGCAATTGCCCGCCAGGTTGACCCCAGGCCCAATCGTGACGAAGTCATCAACGGTGGTGTGATGTCCGATGGTGGCGCCGCGGTTCACGCACACGTGGTTTCCCAGGCCGGAATGTCCGGCCACAATTACACCCGGATGAATAACGCAACCTTCACCGAGCGTGCTGCTCGCTGAAATCCGGGCACTCGGATGCACAAGCGACACGAACCGGCCACCCATCTGTTGCACTTGCCCGGTGAAACGGCTGCGATGGGTTGTGCCCAATCCGCAAACAAACCAGTGCGTGCCGATGCTGTTTCCCAGATCATCCACCCAGAACACCGGTTTTCCTTCCAACCGGGCACCACACCGCGAGCGATCCAGATTTTCCACAAAGCCTGCCACGATGACCCCTGGCACTTCGGATGCCACGTCGGCAATCTCAACTGCGAACGTCCCGGTTCCCAGGATGAGCAATGGTTTGTCCGGTGTTTTCATTGAGCTTTGAATCCACACATCACCGTCGCGCGCGCGGTGCTTTTCGCAAAATCGCTGACGGCCTGAATGACAGCGTCCACGTCGGCGTCCGTCATCTCGACAAACAACGGCAGAGATACGATTTGCTCGAACAGCCGCTCCGTCACCGGCAGATCCGAACGGCAGGAGGCGAATGCGGGTTGGAGGTGGTTCGGGATGAATTGCACCAGTGTATTGATTCCTTTTTGCCGGAGTTGCTCGCGAAACGCGTCACGGCGCCCGTTGAGAATTTTGAGCACGCAGGCCCAGGGACAGGTTGTTTCCAAGTCATGCTGGAGTACTTCAATGCCGGGAAGTTCCACGAACGCTGCGTCGTAGCGCTCCATAATCTCACGTTTTCGCCGCTGGAACACGGGAAATTTCTCCATCTGGACGAGGCCGATGGCGGCATGGAGGTCGGACATGTGATACCGGAACCCGTGCGAGACTACCTGATATTGCCAGTTGGCTTCAGCCGCAGTGCGCGGCTCAAAATCCATCTCCATCCCCAACCGGCGGCGGCGCCGGATATGCCGGGCCCACGTCTCGTTGTTCGTGGCCACCGCGCCGCCTTCGCCGCACGTAATGTTTTTAATGGTGTCAAAACTGAAACAGACCACATCGCCGGCGGCCCCGACCGGATGATTGCGATACCGGCTCCCAAAGGCGTGCGCGGCATCCTCCACCACGTGAATGCCGCGCCGGCGAGCGATATCCCACAATGGCTCCAGGTCGCAAGGCAGTCCGGCGAAATGCACCGGCATGATGGCGCGGGTCCGGGGCGTGATCCTCGCGGCGGCGTCCGGCAGGTCCAGGTTCAGCGTGTCCGGATCCACCTCGCAGAACACCGGCGTGGCGCCACACATCCGAATCGCTTGCACTGAGCCCACAAACGTCAACGACGGGACAATCACCTCGTCGCCCGGCGCCAGCCCGAGCACGTCCAGCGCCAGATGCAACGCCGCGGTGCCGTGTCCGACGCCGACGACGTATTTACATTCCAGGAATTCCGCCAGTCGGCGCTCGAATTTTTCGGTAACCGGACCAAGCCCGAGCCATCGGCTGTCAAAAACCAAAGCGACGGCTCGCAATTCTTCGGGTCCCAGCGAAGGACGATACGTGTCGATCATCGACTCTTTGTTCAAAGTGTAGATTGACATTTTGGAGAGCATGTTTACCACAGTCAATCTCTCCGTCACGAAGCGATATCCCAGCACTTTAATTCGCCCGCATTGCCCAATTTGCGGCTGCTCCTGACTGCCCGAAGTCGGGCTGGAACACGTTGGTCATAGCCGGGCCAGCCTCCCCGAATTGACTGTTTCACCGAAATTGATCAATTTTTCCGTTGCGCGCAGGAGCGTTAATTCGTGTTGGCACAGGTCGGCAGCGGCCGACGTAACTTGACGAATTTTCGTCGGGTCGTCGAGAAGTTTACCGATGACCGTCGGCATCTCATCCAGGGCCGCCTCAATGTAATGGACACCCGCGATCATCGGGTGCTCGTCATACATCGGTTCGCTCACCACCAGCGTTCCACATCTCGCCGCCATCAGAAAACGAATCCATGCGGGGTCCCAGGAATAACTGTGCAAATTGACCAGGATACGGGTCCGATTGAGCCACTCGCACCGTTTCTGGCCATAGCAGCCTTCCGTAATCGAGGCGAGCGGGATGCCCTTTTCTTTCAGGCGTTTGTTCAATCGCTCAAGCCTATGCGCCCGTCGGTTGGGTTTTAAGTTGCCAAGAAACCCGACCGGGATGTCCCGTGGCCGGCCCAGGTCGCAGCCCATTGCTTCATGTGCACCCACCGGAATGAATTGCGCCGTAATCCCCCGGCTCGCGAGGAAACGCCGACGCGGGTTTGTGCTGACTGCAATCTGATCCAACCATCCTTCGTGGTGCGCGTCCCGAATCCTCCGCCAGGTTTCCATTGCGCCCCGGACCTGTACCCAGTTGGATTCTTCCCCGCTGCGCCATGGGATCAGCCGGGTGGCTTTGCGGTAGCCAGGAGCGGAGCATTGTTTGTTGGCCCATTCGCGCAGCCGGAACAAGGTGCAGATTTTCTTCCAACGCGGCAGGGCGCTTGCTGACTGGTGCAACCGGAACCGATCCTTCCAGCGGGTAGCCTTAAGCCCGACAACCTCCGCTTCCAGCGGTAGATTTTCCGGCGGCAACGGATCCATCTGCCACAAGATGGTTTTTGGGCGTTGTGAGCCACAGTTTTTTAACCTTCGGCAATACGCCGGAAAATTGCCGAGGTAGGTCAACAGCAACAGCACATCCGCTTCCAACCCGGCCGGCTCCCCATCCTGCACCAAAACCGCCTCGTGGCTCAGTTGTTGCAGGCACTGACAGATGGCCGCGGAAAGTTCCAGATCCAAAGGGATATTTTTTGATTGAACGGAAACCGCCCAGCGGGTTTTGCTCACGGCCGGTGGATATAACGGTCAACGGTGCTGTTTTCAAGTTCTGTTTTTAACTTTGAGTTTCGACGCGTGGCAATTTAATGTTGGCGGCTCAAAATCAAAAAAGGAATGAAACGCAAGCCATCGCTGCTCGTGGTTTTTCTGACGGTCTTCATTGACCTCATCGGGTTCGGCATCGTGGTGCCGCTCGTGCCGATTTTCAGCCGGCATTACGGCGCGGGCGGCTTTGTCATTGGCGCCATCATCGCCTCGTTTTCCGCCATGCAGTTCCTGTTTGCGCCGGTCTGGGGCCGGTTGTCCGACCATCATGGCCGCCGCCCGATTCTGCTCATCAGCACGGCCGGCGCGGCGTTGTCATATGTGCTGTTTGCCATCGGGTCGGGTTTTGAAAACCACACTGCCGCGCTCTGGGCTTTGCTCGTTTCCCGCGTTTTCGCGGGCATCTGCGGCGCCAATATTACCGTCGCCCAGGCTTACATCGCCGACATTACGCCGCCGGAGCATCGTTCGAAACGGATGGGATTGATCGGCATGGCGTTCGGGCTGGGATTCATCTTCGGCCCGGCCATCAGCGGCGTGGCTTTGAAACTTTTCGGCGTCACCGGTCCCGGCTGGACTGCCGCCGCTCTTTGCGCGGCCAATTTTCTCCTCGCGTATTCCATCCTGGGCGAAAGTCTGAAACCCGATTCCGGCCAGGCAACGCGTCGCCCGCGCCTGAATCAGTGGGGGCACACCCTGGCCCAGCCGAAAATCGGTCTGCTCATCCTGATTTTTTTCCTGGCGACATTCGCCTTCAGTTGCTTTGAAAGCACCCTGCCCCTGCTCGTCAGCGACAATTTCAATCTCGGCATCACCGTGGATGAAACCAAACCGGCCATGACGGTCATTTCGCTCTTCGTCTTTTGCGGCCTCATCGGTGCGTTCATCCAGGGCGGGGCCATTGGACGGCTCGTGAAAAAATTCGGCGAACCGAAATTGATTTCATTGAGCCTGCTCCTGACGGGCATCAGTCTCGCGCTGCTGCCGTTCGTCAAAGGCGACGGCCAGCTCAAATGGCTGGCGGTCCTCCAGGCCACCGACTGGCCGTGGATCAAAATGCTGCTGGTGCTGGCCTTGCTGGCCATCGGTTCCAGCCTGACCCGCCCGCCGGTATTCGGTCTGCTCTCGAACCTCACGCCTGCGAATGAGCAGGGCGCGACCATCGGCGTCGCGCAAAGCGCCGGGGCCCTGGCGCGCATTCTCGGCCCGATCTTTGCCGCGACACTTTATATGCGCGTTCCGATGCTGCCCTACGTGATTTGCGGCGCGATTTCGATTGCCGCCGGCGTGCTGGCGATTCAGCGGCTGGGCGGGAGAGTTGAAACAGCCGGCGGGAAAGCTCCAGATGTGACATAACCGGGAGGGCCGCCGTGTCGGCGACCTGATTTTGGGGACGGCGGCACGCTGTCCCTCCCAAACTCAGCGCAGAAAAAGTTCCGCCGCCGAATCGGCGAAGCGGAGTCCCTGCGGCGTGAGCCGGAAACTATCGGACGAAATAATTCCCCAGCCGCGTTCCGGCCAATTGGCTCATTTCCGCCGGCCATTCGCGGCGCAAATCAAAGCTGGTCGTGCGCTGAAACTCCTCAAACGGCCAGCCGGCAACCATGCGCAAACCGAACGCTGCGGTCTCGCCGGCGCGCGACAAGGGCGGCAGTTCCTCGCGCGATTCAACGGCGCGTTTTCCTTTTTCGAGCTGTTCGCAATAAAGCTGCGTGTTCGACCAGTTCTTTGTCCGCACGCCGCGCACGTAACTCGTCGCGCTGGGACCGAGGCCGTAAAACGAACCGCCGCGCCAGTAATTCACGTTGTGCCGGCAGGCGAAGCGGGGAATGTCCGCAGTCGACAGTCCACCGTCCACAGCCAGGTCGCGGTCGGGCGCGGCCTGTGGACTCTGGACCGTGGACTCGTTGGACTTCTGCCCGCGCGCAAAGTTGGCGACTTCGTATTGATGAAATCCAGCCGTGGTCGCGCGTTCCACCAATTCTTCATACATCGCGCAGGCCAAATCCTCGTCCACGTCGAATTCCCCGGCTCGCAATTGCGCAAACAGCGGCGTGTCGTCCTCGTAAATGACTTCATAGCTGGAGAGGTGTTCGCTCTGCATGGCGACAACTTCGTTCAAGGTCGCGCGCCAGATTTCCCGGGTCTGGCCGGGAATGGCGAACATGAGGTCGAGGTTGAGATTGTCAAATCCGGCCCGGCGCAGGATGTCGAACGACTTGAAAACCATCTCGCGGGAATGGATGCGGCCAAGCCGGTCGAGCAATTGCTCATCCAGCGACTGCACGCCCATCGAAATCCGGTTCACCCCAAAGTCCCGGAGCAATTTCGCCTTGTCGGGCGAAACCGTGGCAGGATTGCATTCGACGGTGAATTCCTCCGCGTCGAGCAGATTCAAGCGTTCCATGGCTTGGAGAATTTGTTCCCATTGCCGGAGGTTCAGCAGTGATGGCGTGCCGCCGCCAAAAAAAATGGTGCGCGGCTTTAAATCATCCGCGACGATTTCCAATTCACGAGTCAGGGCAGCCACGTAGCGGCTGATGAGGTCGCCGCTGGAAGGTTCGGAATAAAAGGCGCAATACGCGCATTTCTGTGCGCAGAACGGAACGTGGATGTAAAGGCTCGTGACGCGGGCCGTGGACATGACCGGCATGCACACAAACTACCTGCCTTTCCCGGCACTTGCGAACGAAAACTGCCGCCGCGAAATGGTCCAACCTGGCACGCTGCAAGCCTCTACGGGGAATGGAGGCGTTGCACGTTTTGGGCTTTTAAACCTTTGTCGCTGGATACGATTTCGAAGGAGACTTCTTCGCCTTCGTTGAGCGTCTTGAATCCGGCGCCGATGATGGACGAGTGATGCACAAAGACGTCCTGGCCAGAACCCTGGGCGATAAAGCCAAACCCTTTTTTGTTATCGAACCACTTTACTTTGCCACTAGCCATATCCAACTCCTGACTTTTTTGAGGTTGCCGCTCAAAATAAAAACGGACACCGCTGGGAACCAGCTAATGTCCGCAGATTACTTTCGAAAACAGTTCATGCCTCAATTCGGGGCGAGCGTAAAGGTTGGTGATGTTTTCGTCAAGCATAAGTTTTGAAAGTCACTCAACCTGAAGCACCTGATTCAAAAGTTCCGGCAGATGATCCAACAACGCCGTCTCGCTGACGACCAGTTTTGCCCCCGCTTTTTGGGCGGCGGCCTGCAATTCCATGGCCCGTTCGCTCGCAAAGGCCACAACCGGAACATGTTGCGTAGCCGCATCGGATTTTAGCGCGGCAATCGCCTGACAAACGTCGCTCTCCTTCGATTCCAAATCCACGAACACCAGCATGGGACCTTCGCTCTGCGCGCAGCGTTGGAAGGACGACAAATCGTTCACGGCCTGGACGCGATAATTCAAATCCTGCAGCCGGTTCACCAGTTGGCTGCCGGGCATCAGCTTTTCGTAAAAAACGAGCGCCAGCGGTTGCGTCATGCGCCCAGCGTGGGGCTTGGCCGGGAAAAAAGCAAAACCTTTCGCGCCGAGCCATTTTAACCGCGGAATGCACGAAGCACACAACAGGCGGAGTGCGATATTTTTCGCACTCAGTTTTCACCTTCGTGCGTGCTTCGCGGTCTGAGCAATCCGCGTTCAGCCGGCGCTTCAGTTCATGATAATTTTGAAGCGCACGAACCGCGCCCGGGCTGCGGATTCGACGGGAACGATGTCGCACGCCACGATTTGGCGTTGGTAACCGGTGCCGATTTGCTGCACAAACCCCGGACCTGCCGGCGCATTGGTGCCCGCCACGGTGCAGACCGGATTCCAGTTGAGGAGGTTGGTGGAGGCTTCGACTGTATAGGTCAGGTTTGTGGCCCCCATCTGACGCAGGAATTGGACGGTCAGATAGGTTCCGGGCTGCCCGTTCACGGTTTGAAACTGGAGATGGAATTGCGGCAGGGCGGACGCGTCGGCCGTGACAGGAGAAAGGCCAAAAGCATATTCCATCGCGTTCTTGACGCCGTCCCCGTCCGGGTCGGCCATCGGGTCCGCCGCGGCGCCGCTCAAACCGTTGCCGGTCGTCCAATCCGAATACGTCAGCGGCTGAACGAAGCGGGACAACAGGTACACGTAGGCGCTCTGGTAGGAGAGGTCGGGCTCGGTGATCTCCCACGAATCTTCGGGCCAGCCGGTGTTCCAATCCTTATACGACTTTTGTGGCGGCTGGTTCATGGGCGGCACAAGAGGCGGGCCGGAGTAGGAGGGGTCGGGGGCAAAGCTCGCGTTCGCGCCGCCGGGGACGTATCCGGGAGCGGGTCCATTGGGCGAAGTCAGCGCGTCATCGTAAATGGTGCCATCGCCAAACCAGGAGTGATAGATTTCATTGGCGCAATTGGTCGCGCCATGCGCGTACATGTTCGACAGGTACACCATGGTGAGCGGGTTGACGCCGTGGATGTAATGGAGGTAACCGGCGGCGGCTTCGCGGTAGGCGGAGGCTTGGCCGGGATTGAGGTTGTAGATGTTTTGGAGCGCGAACAGGATGCCCCAGCGGCACTTCGGCGCGTTGCCGCCCCAGTGGTAGGCCCAGTCGGGCACCGGCGCGCGGTAGGGATCGTTGCTGGCAGTCCAGGCGGGCAGGAAATCGCCGCTGTTGATCGAGCCTTGCAGGCTGTTGCGGATGTTGGCGGCGACCGAGGGGGTGACGCCGGGCAGCGTGGTGTAGTAAAGCAGGGCGTTCTGCACGGGCATTTCGTACGGACCCCACCAGCCCGAGGACAGGGCGATCAGCCAGGTGTAATTGGACTCCACATAGGTGCGGTAGGCCACTTGGCCGGTCAGATCATAGAGATACACCGCGGTGCGGATCCTGAGGCTGTCGCGGGCGTAGGTGTAGCTGTTGGAGGAACTGGTGTCCACCTCGGGGCTGCCGCTGGCGAAGCCGGTGTTGGTGAACTGGACGAAGGGGTTGGCGACGGCCCAGTTGTAGCCGGCGACGGCAGCGTTGCTGAGAGTGTTGGCGTAGGCGGTGAGGCCGACGGAACGGTAGAGCGGGGCGGCTTCGGCGAAGTTACCGGCGGTGGTGAGGGTGGCGGTGGTGCTCTGTGCGCCGTAGAACACTTGCGACGTCTCGGCGCTGGGCGGTGAGGCATTTTGAAATCCGTCCACGCCCATCTTGCTCAGCACGGAACCGTCGGCGTTCTGCATCCGCAACAGCCAGTCCAGCTCCCATTTCGCCTCGTCCAGAATGTCCGGAATGCCATTGCCGGATTCGGGAATGTCCCAGTTGTCCGGCCAGACCAGCGGATTCTCCCGGTAGGCGAACATGAGTTCGTCAATAGGATTGACCGTCCAATTGACGTACTTGTTGTAGTCGCCGGCATCGAACCAGCCGCCGCGCAGATCCTTCTCGGTGGCCTGCACCGGGTTGGTGATGAGCCGGCAATGGCTGTCCTGGAGCGGACCCAGGAAATTCGTGCCGTCGGTCCAGCGCGGATCCGCGTACGGCAGCTCCTTGGCTGCGCCGCGCCGCTGGTAATAATACATCCGCATTGCCTGCTTCAGCACATCCTCATAAACCGCACTGTCAATCCGGAACCGGTCCGAACGCGTGTCATTGGCCGGATCATAAATATAATATTCGCCCCAGCGGGTGACGCCCGAGAAATCGAACCACCAGACCCGGTCGCCGGACTGCGCGTGGGTGGCGCCGTTGCTCCACGCGACGGAGCTGCCCGTGAACACCACGGCATTGTTGCTCCAAGTGCGGACCTCCAGGGTGCTGCCGGGGGTATAACTCTCGCCGGCGTTGAACCCCTGTTGCGGGTCCGAGATCACGGCCACTTTCGGCATGTCCGGCCGGTAACCGAACTGGTCAACGGCAATGCGGAGCGTGAAGGTGCCCGGCGGCGCGGCGATGGCCGACCGGACGGCCAGTCCGGCTATCAGGCAACACAGGATTGTCCAGACGGCGATGGACGGAGGGTTTGATTTCAGGGAAGTGAGAAGGAGTCTGGGTTTGAAGATTCTGGACATTGCAGCAAGATAATCCGGAGTGGTGCCGCAAGCAACGGGATTGTACGCCGCCGGCACCACCTTTGGTCATCATCCGCAGCCTGCCGCGCCGAAATGCAATGAAGGCGGAATGGCCGCCGATGAACGCAGATTTCAGGCGAGTGACGGATGACAACCACTGAAAATCGCTAATCTTCACCAAATAGCTCTAATGATCGGAGACGGACAACCGACACAGAAAGATGATCTGCTCCTCAGGATAGGAACCGTTTCGTTTGATGCCATTCAAGGAATATTTTGGAAGGCCGCTGTAACAATTCTGCGGGCAGAATTTTCAGCGGGCTGCCATGAAACGCATAGTAATCACGTCCGTTTGAGAATTCCTCTTTGATTCTCCGACTGACTTCGATCTTCAGGTCGTTTGTCACCGTAACATAACCGGCATCGAGTAGAGTGTGCCAGTCTGAGCGAAGGAGCATTCCGTTTGGAAGCTCGTGCGGTCCCAATTCAGCGTAAGGTTGAATGTGAGCGGCCTCGAGTACCGGAAGAGTCCGTTCCCCGGTGATGGCACACCGTCGTTGATATCCTTCAAGAACTTCAACCCGAAAACCACCCTGCCCTAACCTTGGCTTGATCAGGCGGTCGGGGCCGTAACGTGGCGGTTCTTCCTTTAACGCAACTTCGCCGACAACTCGTTTCAAAAGGATTGCCTGTTTTGCCTGTTCAAACAGTCGCGCTCCTTCTCCGTAAGCAACATCGTAGGATTTACCGGTTTGGATGCTCAATTTCCAATCTGCAGGCGCTAGCCAGGATTCAGCCTCCGAGAGATAAAAAGGATCCGTCAATACGGTGCAACCAATTTGAGGATTCCTCTCACTATCGCCTCGCATCAAAGCCAGTCTTTGTTTGAAGGCTCCAAAAGAAACGCAGCCATTGGCCTCGCCGAAAACTTCCCATGCGAGATTCATCGGCAGAACCGTATGTCGCACCAGATAAGCGCCGCCGACAATTTTGTTTTCAGGATATTTTAATTTAAAAAGGAATATCTCACCCGGTTTTATGACATTGAAACCCGTTGTGGCTCGCGGATGCCAAAAATTCATCTCGACCGCATTCCGCGCCCGCAGAAAGTGAAACCAGTCTCGGTTTGTAATGCCGACGTAAAGTTTCATGGAACGTTTTGAAAGCGAGTTTGTGGCGGAAAGTCGTGCCCGTCAATCTGCCTCTATCCATGCAATTTGCGGATAACTTTTATGGCAAATCCGTCTGCCCCATCAAATAACGGTCGCACTCGCGCGCGGCGCCGCGGCCTTCATTAAATGCCCATACGACCAGGCTTTGACCGCGACGGCAGTCACCGGCGGCAAACACACCTTTGATGTTTGTTGTGTACTTTTCGAACTCGGCCTTCACGTTGGTGCGCGGGTCGCGTTCGAGCTTCAGCGCTTCCAGCAACGGCTGTTCCGGTCCCAGAAATCCCATCGCCAGCAACACGAGTTGCGCCGGCAAAACTTTTTCGCTGCCGGGAACTTCCTTGGGAATGAACTGCCCCTTCTCGTTCCGCTCCCACTGAATCTGGACGGTGAGGGCTTCCTTGACCTGTCCCTGGTTGTCGCCAGTGAATTTTTTGACGGTGGTGAGATAAACCCGCGGGTCGGCGCCGAATTTCGCGGCGGCTTCCTGCTGGCCGTAATCCATCAGGTAAACCTTCGGCCATTCCGGCCACGGATTGTCCTTGGCGCGCTCCGTCGGCGGTTGGGGCAGAATTTCCACCTGCACCAGGCTCTTGCAACCCTGACGCAGCGACGTGCCCACGCAGTCCGTGCCGGTGTCGCCACCGCCGATGACGATGACGTCCTTGCCTTCGGCGGAAATGAAGTTTCCGTTCTTGTGCCGGTCGAGCAGGGCGCGGGTGTTGGCCGTCAGAAAATCCATCGCGAAATGAATGCCCTTGAGATTCCGGCCTTCGACCGGCAGGTCGCGCGGTTTGGTCGCACCGGTCGCCAGAATCACCGCGTCAAATTCTTTCAACAATTTTTCGGCAGGATAATTTTTGCCGACTTCGGTGTTGCAGACAAACTGGATGCCCTCGGCTTCCATTTGCCGGATGCGGCGCATGACGGCCTGTTCCTTGTCCAGCTTCATGTTCGGGATGCCGTACATCAACAATCCGCCGGGCCGGTCATCGCGTTCGAATACCGTGACGGTGTGGCCGGCTTTGTTCGATTGGGCCGCCGCGCACAGACCCGCCGGGCCGGAGCCGACCACGGCGACTTTTTTCCCGGAACGTTTCTTCGGCGGTTCGGGCACAATCCAGCCTTCGTCCCAGCCTTTTTCGGCGATGGAATACTCAATGTTCTTGATGGTGACGGGCGGCGCATTAATGCCGAGGACGCAGGAACCTTCGCACGGCGCCGGGCAGACGCGACCGGTGAAGTCGGGAAAGTTATTCGTCTTGTGCAGCCGTTCGAGCGCTTCCTTCCAGAGACCGCGATAAACGAGGTCGTTCCATTCCGGAATGAGATTGTGAATGGGGCAGCCGCTGGCCATGCCGCTGAGGAGCGTGCCGGTGTGGCAAAACGGGATGCCGCAATCCATGCAGCGCGCCCCCTGCTGGCGGAGTTTGGCCTCCTCCATGTGGAAATGGAATTCGTTCCAGTCGCGGATGCGTTCGGTGGCCGAACGATCCAGCGGCAGTTCGCGCAAATACTCGATGAATCCTGTGGGTTTGCCCAAGTTATACTCCTATCAGGTTGATGTTTTTTATTTCATCCGCAGATTTCGCAGATTCACGCAGATTAAAAACAAGGCGTTTATACTCCAAACTCGGCACGCCAAAGTTGATCAACAATGCCCGGTTCAAATGAGTCGCCTTCAATTCGTTGATTGTTTGCGCTTCATCAGTTCCCGTCAATTGACTGGTGGCTTTCAATTCCACAACGATTTCGCCAAAACAAATAAAATCAGCGCGATAGCCGCATTGCAAAAGCCGCCCTTTATATCGGATGGGCAGAATCACTTCGCGCTGAAACGGAATCTCCCGCGCCGTCAGTTCCACCGCCAAAGCCTCCTGATAAACAGCTTCCAGAAAACCGTGGCCCAACTGGCGATGCACTTCCATCGCCGCGCCTATAACCGCATAAGTTTGCGGGTCTTTGTTTGGTTTCTGAAAATCTGCGTTCATCTGCGTAATCTGCGGACGCCTTATCCGCCGCCGACGCGCGCCACGTCCCGGACGTTTTCCTCGAACGCGGCCATGATGGCCTGCTCGCCGGTCAAGCCCTGCGACTGCACCTTTTTCATGGACTGCAGCACGCGCTGATAGTCCTTGGGAATGACCTTGACGAATTTGCGGACTGCGCCTTCCCAATTCGCCAGCACCTGCGCGGCGCGTTCGCTCTTCGTATAAGTCAGATGCCGCTGGACCAGCTTCCAGATCTCTTCGGTTTCGTCGGGATCGGCGAGTTTTTCCAGTTCGACCATCTGCCGGTTGACGCGCGTGGCGAAATCGCCGGCCTCGTCAAGCACGTAGGCGATGCCGCCCGACATGCCCGCCGCGAAATTGCGTCCGGTTTTGCCGAGAATAACGACGCGCCCGCCGGTCATGTATTCGCAACCGTGGTCGCCGACGGCTTCCACGACCGCGTTGACGCCGCTGTTGCGGACGCCGAAACGTTCGCCCGCCATGCCGCGCACGAACAGTTCGCCGCTGGTCGCGCCATAAAGCGCCACGTTGCCGATGATGATATTGTCCTCGGCCTTGAACGTGGAACCCTTCGGCGGATAAACAATGAGCCGTCCGCCGCTGAGGCCCTTGCCGAAGTAATCGTTCGCGTCACCTTCGAGTTCGAGCGTCATGCCTTTGGGCACAAACGCGCCGAAGCTCTGGCCCGCGCTGCCGGTGAATTTGAGATGAATCGTGTCCTCGGGCAGGCCGTTGGGACCGTGCTTCTTCGTGATTTCACTGCCGGTGATGGTGCCGACCACGCGGTGGACGTTGCGGATGGGCAAATCGGCATGAACGCGCTCGCCGCGTTCGATGGCCGGTTCGCAGATGTCGAGCAGCCGCGTCACGTCGAGCGACTGTTCCAAACCGTGGTCCTGGTCTATCTGGCGGTAACGACCGACTTCCGGCCCGGCTTCGGGCCGATACAAAATGTTCGTGAAATCGAGGCCCCTGGCCTTCCAATGCTCGATGGCCTTCCACGGCACGAGTTTGTCCGTCCGTCCGATCATTTCGTTGAGCGTGCGGAAGCCGAGGCTGGCCATGATTTCGCGCAGTTCCTGAGCCACAAACCGCATGAAATTCACGACGTGATCGGGGTCGCCGGTGAACCGCGCACGCAATCGCGGGTCCTGCGTGGCCACGCCGACGGGGCAGGTGTTCAAATGGCAAACGCGCATCATGATGCAACCGAGCACCACGAGCGGAGCGGTGGAAAAACCAAATTCCTCCGCCCCGAGCAACGCGGCGATGGCCACGTCGCGGCCCGTCTTCATCTGGCCGTCGGTCTCGACGTAGATGCGGCTGCGGAGATTGTTGAGCACCAGCGTCTGGTGCGTCTCGGCCACGCCAAGCTCCCACGGCGCGCCGGCGTGCTTGATCGAGGAAAGCGGCGACGCGCCGGTGCCGCCGTCGTGACCGCTGATGAGCACCACGTCCGCGTGCGCCTTCGCGACGCCGGCGGCGATGGTGCCGACGCCAACCTCGGCGACGAGTTTCACGCTCACGCGCGCGTTGCGGTTGGAGTTCTTCAAATCGTGAATCAGCTCCGCCAAATCCTCGATGGAATAAATGTCGTGGTGCGGCGGCGGCGAAATCAAGCCGACGCCCGGCGTGGTGAACCGCGTCTTGGCGATCCACGGATAAACTTTTCGTCCCGGGCAATTCGCCGCCTTCACCCGGCTTGGCGCCCTGGGCCATCTTGATTTGAAGCTCCTTCGCGTTGACGAGGTAATGGCTCGTCACGCCGAACCGGCCGGACGCGACCTGTTTGATGGCGCTGTTCTTCGAATCGCCGTTGGGCAACGGGATGTAGCGTTCCGGGTCCTCGCCGCCTTCGCCGGTGTTGCTTTTGCCGCCGATGCGGTTCATGGCGACGGCGAGCGCCTCATGCGCTTCCTGGCTGATGGAGCCGTAGCTCATCGCGCCGGTCTTGAAGCGTTTCACGATTTCCTCCACCGGCTCGACTTCGTCGATGGGCAGCGGCTTCTCCGCGGGTTTGAATTCGAGCAGGCCGCGCAAGGTGCAGAGGTTTGCCGCCTGATTGTTGATCAGTTCGGCGTATTCGCGGTAAATCTTCCCGCTACCAAGCCGGCAGGCAATCTGCAGCTTGTGAATCGTCTGCGGGTTGAACAGGTGATACTCACCGCCGTCGCGCCATTGATACTGGCCGCCCGGGTCAAGTCGCGACCCGCCGTTCACCTGACGATCCGGGAACGCGTGGCGATGACGCTGCAAAACTTCCTCGGCGAGGACATCCAGCCCAACCCCTTCGATGCGCGACGGTGTCCAGGTGAAATACCTGTTCACCACCTCGCTGTTCAGGCCGACGGCTTCAAAAATTTGCGCGCCGCGATAACTTTGGATGGTCGAGATGCCCATTTTGGCCATCGTCTTGACCACGCCCTTCACAGCGGCCT
Source organism: uncultured Verrucomicrobiae bacterium (assembly GCA_963754775.1). Taxonomy (GTDB): domain Bacteria; phylum Verrucomicrobiota; class Verrucomicrobiia; order Limisphaerales; family UBA11358; genus UBA11358. The sequence continues at coordinate 9,122 of CAVWHM010000028.1, read as the reverse complement.
TGATGTATTTCTTGATGGCGGTCTTGTGGTCGAGGTTGACCAGCAGGCCCTCGCGGATCATGTCGTCAAGCGTCTCAAACGCCACGTAAGGATTGATGGCGCTGCAACCGTAGCCGATGAGCAACGCGAAGTGATGCACCTCGCGCGGTTCGCCGGATTCGAGGACGAGGCCGACCCTGCCACGCGTGCCATGCCCGGATCAAATGATGATGCAGGCCCGACACGGCCAGCAGCGCGGGAATCGGCGCGTGCTCCCGGCTGACGCCGCGGTCCGAAAGAATCACGATGTTTGCGCCTTCCGCAATGGCCTTGTCGGCGGCGGCAAAAAGTTTTTCCAGCGCGTCTTCCAGGCCTTTGGGCGCCATCCGCCGCCGGGAACAGGATGGGCAGGGTTGCCGCATCGAACCCCTTGCGGCTGACGTGGCGGAGCTTCTCCAGTTCCTCGTTGGTGAGGATGGGATGCTCCAGCTTGATCAACGCGCAGCTTTCGGGCTTCGGGGTTGAGCAGGCTGCCCCGCCCGCCGACCATCGTCTCGGTGGAGGTGATGATTTCCTCGCGGATGGGATCAATCGGCGGGTTGGTGACCTGCGCGAAAAGCTGTTTGAAATAATTGTAAAGCAACTGCGGCTTGTTCGAGAGCACGGCCAGCGGCGTGTCGGTGCCCATTGAACCGAGCGGCTGCACACCGTCGTTGGCCATCGGGCCGATGATGAAACGCAAATCCTCGAACGTGTAACCAAACGCCTGCTGCCGCTCGATCACGGTCTGATGTCCCGGGTCGCTCGGAAATCCCGGGTCGGGCAGGTTTTTCAGCAGCACGTGATGTTCGGCCAGCCACTGTTGATAAGGATGCGCGGTGGCAAACTTGTTCTTCAACTCCTCGTCGGCGACGATGCGGCCCAGTTCCGTGTCCACGAGAAACATGCGGCCCGGCTGCAAACGGCCCTTGACGGCAATTCGTTCCGGCGGAACGTCCAGCACGCCGGCTTCCGACGCCATGATGACGAGGTCGTCTTTGGTGACGTAGTAACGCGACGGACGCAGGCCGTTGCGGTCGAGGCACGCGCCAATCACGTTGCCGTCTGTGAACGCGATGGACGCCGGGCCGTCCCACGGCTCCATCAGGCAGGAATGATATTCGTAGAACGCGCGTTTCTCCGGCGACATGCTCTCGTGATTTTCCCACGGCTCGGGAATCATCATCATCATCGCGTGCGGCAATTCGCGCCCCGTCATGACCAGCATTTCGAGGCAGTTGTCGAACATGGCCGAGTCGCTGCCGTCGGTGTTGATGACGGGCAGAATCTTCTTGATGTCGTCGCCGAACAGCTCGGACTGGAAATTCGACTGGCCGGCGTGCATCCAGTTGATGTTGCCGCGCAGCGTGTTGATTTCGCCGTTGTGCGCGAGATAGCGATACGGATGCGCGCGGTTCCAGCTCGGAAACGTGTTCGTGCTGAAACGCGAATGAATCAACGCGAGCGCGGACTCCATCGCCGGATGCGACAGGTCCGGATAATACTCGCCGAGCTGCGTCGTCAGCAACATGCCCTTGTAAACGACCGTCTTGAACGACAGGCTCGAAAGGTAAAAATAGTCGCCGCCCTTGACCTTGCCGGAATAGCGGATGGCGTTCTCCGCCCGCTTGCGGATGACGTAAAGCTTCCGTTCAAAGGCGAGGTCGTCAGCCAGCTTCGCGTTGCGCGCGATGAACACCTGCCGCATGAACGGCTCGGACGCCTTCGCGGTCGCGCCGAGCGAGGCATTTTTCGTCGGAATCGTCGCGCCAGCCCAGCACACGCTGGCCTTCCTCGGCGACGATGGCCGCAAAAATCTTTTCGCATTCGGCCCGTTGCGCCCCGTCTGTGCGGCAGGAACACCATGCCCACGCCGTATTCGCCCGGTGACGGCAGGGCGAATCCGGAGGATTTGGTCGCTTCCTTGAAAAACCCGTGCGGCGTTTGCAGGAGGATGCCCGCGCCATCGCCGGTGTTCACTTCGCAACCGCAGGCGCCGCGGTGATTCAAATTCAACAGCACCTGCAAGGCCTGCTGGATGATGGTGTGGGACTTTTTGCCCTTGATATTAACGACGAAACCTACGCCGCAGGCTTCGTGCTCGAATTGCGGATCGTAAAGCCCCTGCTTTGGCGGTGGCGCAGTTCGCGCCCCGCCCTGGTTTTGTTTCTGCTCCATGCTGCTGGTCATTGCCTGGGTTCGATGCCCCGTCGTTCCACTATTTTTTACTCCATTTTAACCCGTGCGCAATAAATGTTTTTAAAAAAAGTCCGGCATCACCCCATTAGAATTCGATAAATTAATCCAGATTATATTAGTCGCCGAAAATCGCTTTCAACAAAAACAGGTTGTTACCTTTTCCCGGCGGCGTAAATGTATGAGTGAAATGCCGAATGACGACCTGACTCTGCTGCGGGAATATGCCCGGAGCAATTCCGAAGAGGCGTTCGCCGCGCTCGTCTCGCGCCACGTCAATCTGGTGTATTCCGCGGCGCTGCGGCAGGTCTGCGACCCGCATCTGGCCGAGGAAATCACCCAGGCGGTGTTCATCATTCTGGCGCGCAAGGCGGACGTCGCTCGGTCCGGCAGACCATTTTAAGCGGCTGGCTTTGCCGCACGGCGCGCTATGCCGCCGCCAATGCGCTGACCATTCAACGGCGGCGGCAACGCCGCGAGCAGGAGGCGCACATGCAATCCATTTTGAACGAACCGGCAAACGAACTGGCAGCCGACGAAACTTGGACTCAAATCGCTCCGTTGTTGGACGGCGCAATGGATCAACTTGGACAAAAAGATCACGACGCCGTCGTGCTGCGATTTTTTGAAAACAAAAACTTTGCAGAAGTCGGCTTGGCTTTAGGCGCAAGCGAAGACGCGGCCAAAATGCGCGTGAACCGCGCCCTGGAAAAGCTACATCGTTATTTTAACCAACACGGCATTTCTTCCACTACGGCCATCATTGCCGGGACGATTTCCACCCGTTCCGTTCAAGTCGCGCCCGTGGCGCTGGCAAAAACCGTGACCGCCGTGGCGCTGACGAAAGGCGCGGCGGCTTCAGCTTCAACCCTAACCCTCATCAAAGGAGCATTGAAAATTATGGCATGGACAAAAACAAAGACGGCAATCGGGGTCGGCGTTGCAGCAGTTCTAGTGGTTGGCACCGCAACGATCATGGTGAATGTGGCCACGCCGGCGCCGGACATTCAGGGCACGTGGGAAGGCACGGTGCTCTTGGGAGGTCGGGGCGTTCGGGCTGGAGAATCGCCAAAGACCCGGTTCGTGATGAGAATTGTCAAGGTGAATGGCAGCTATCAAGTGAGCGGCGACGACATTGACCGGGCTTACAAAGATGTGCCCGTTAATAATTTCTCTTTCCACCATCGCCGCATCCACGGGGAAATCGCCGGCACACCGGATTCGTTCGATGGCACGGTAAACTCTGCGGGAACGAAAATTTCCGGCAAATGGAAGGAAGGCAAGGATTCCGGGCCTTTGGTTTTCGAGCAAATCACCAATCCGCCGCCATTTCCAGAACCTTTGACCGACGAGGAATTTGCGCCGCGTGCCGGCTCGGATTTGCAGGGTCTTTGGAACGGAGTGATCAAGACTGACAAAAACGGACTGCAAATAGTCGTAAAAATCGCCGAGGCATCCGACGGAACCTTCCGCGCCGATTTTTACTGTCCACCGCAAGGCGGAGGCCGCCAACCGACTTCGGTCAGTTATAACGGAAAGATCGTGAAGATCATGCCGATGGCGGGCTACGGCATGTTTGAAGGCGAATTGCGCGATGGCGGTGGGGGAATGGCCGGCAATTGGATTCAAAACGGCCGGAAAATACCAACGACGTTCGCGCGGGCAAATTAGTTTGACATTCCCGACTGCCGCGACGTCATATTCAGGCGATTGAACCATGAATCTCTGGCGCGCGTTCACGCTGATCGAATTGCTGTTGGCCAAGTGGAGCGGAGATTGAACGGCAGCGGGCCGCCCCGCCTCGCAAACCATTTTACACGCCGGCCGCGCATTGTATAATGTCCCGCTGTGAATTCGCAAAAGCGTCAGCGCGTCGTCTGCGGCATGAGCGCGGGAGGAATCAGAGTAACTTGCGGAACTCATCCGGCGTCATTCCCGCATCGCGGGCAATGCTGCCCATCGTGTAAGGATCTACCGGATTTGCCCGAGGAATAATCAGCCGCGTTTCGCCATTGGACATGACGATGTGTCCACCTTGCCGGATGATGCGATAGCCAAGCTTTTCAAAAACGCGAACGGCGTCCTGGTGCCGGATGCCCGGAAGTTTCGGCATATCAAACCATGACTTCGGCTTCGCTCACTTTGAAAATCTTCGCTTCGTCCGCCTCCGCCGCAAGCCATTCCTGAATCGCCTCGCGGATGTTTTTCAACGCCTCTTCGCGCGTGCGCCCCTGCGAGTGGCAGCCTTTCAGCGCCGGACAACTGACGGAGACGCCATCCTCGTGTTCAATCAAAGTCACACGATAATTTGTCATGGCTGAAAAATACTTTGGGTTAAGCTGTAAATCAAGTTTGCGCCTCGCAAACCATTTTACACGCCGCCCGCGCATTGTATAATGTCCCACTGTGAATTCGCCAAAGCGTCAGCGCGTCGTCTGCGGCATGAGCGGCGGAGTGGACTCCTCCGCCACGGCGGCGCTGTTGCTCGAACAGGGTTACGACGTCGTCGGTATCACGCTCAAGCTCTGGCCGCAGGATTGCGTGAACCGCGCCGAGGACAAGTGCTGTGGCCCGCAGGCCGTCACCGACGCGCGCGCCGTCTGCCACAAGCTCGGCATCCCATATTACCTCATTGACGAAGCCGCCGAGTTCCAGAAGCACGTCATCAGTTACTTCGCCGACGAATACAAGGCCGGGCGGACGCCGAATCCGTGCGTGATGTGCAATCAGAACCTCAAGTTCGGCCGGCTCATTGACCGCGCCAACCAGCTCGGCGCGGAATACGTCGCCACCGGACATTTTGCGCGAATTGAATATTCCCCTGACACAAATGGTAGGGCCGAGCTGCCGCTCGGCCAGGACGCGCGGCAGCGCGTCCCTACCAAATTCCCGGGTCGTTATCTGCTCAAGCGCGGACGCGATTTGAAGAAGGACCAGAGCTACTTCCTGTTTTCACTGCGGCAGGATCAACTTGCGCGCGCACTGTTTCCGCTGGGCGAAAAGACGAAGAGCGACACGCGCGCAGTCGCTCGGCAATGCCAGCTCAAGACCGCCGACAAGGAGGAGAGCATGGAAATCTGCTTCGTGCCGGACAACAATTACGGCGGCTTTCTCCAGTCGGCGAACCTGGTCCAAAAGCATCGCGGCGAAATCGCAGATGTTCACGGCCACGTCCTCGGCCATCATGACGGCATTGAATTTTACACCATCGGCCAGCGGAAAGGACTTGGCATCACCACGCCCAAGCCGGTTTATGTCGTGGAGCTCGACGCGGAGAACAACCGCGTCGTTGTTGGTGACGAATCCGCGCTCGACCGCGACGAATTTACGGTGAGCAATTGTAATTGGATTCCATTCGACCATTTGTCAGGGCCAACCGAAGTGATCACAAAGATTCGTTACAACCATTCCGGCACGCCCGCGACCGTAATGCCGACGGGCAACGGCGGCGCGAAAGTAAAATTACACGCAGCGCAACGCGCCATCACGCCCGGCCAGGCGGCAGTGTTTTATCAGGACGATCTGGTGGTCGGCGGGGGATGGATTGCGAAGTAGGGCACGCTTCCAGCCTGCTTCGATTTTTAAAGTCAGCAACCGGCAGATGCCTGTCCCACATCGGCGAGAAGATTTTATGATGATTTGAACAAGCCGCATTGACAACCCGCGCCAGCCGGTGCATTGTTCCCATCATGAAAACACTCATTCTGTTGGTCGCGGTCCTGATTTTCCAGGTCATCTCCGCCTACGCCGCGGAATCCATCTACGACATACCGCTCAAGGACATTGACGGAAAGGACACCTCGCTGAAGCCGTATCATGGCAAGGTGATGCTCATTGTCAACGTCGCGTCAAAATGCGGATTCACCCCGCAATACGCCGCGTTGGAAGCAATCTATCAAAAATACAAAGGCCAAGGGCTGGTCGTGCTCGGTTTTCCCTGCAACCAGTTTGCCCATCAGGAACCCGGCACGGATCTGGAAATCAAACAGTTCTGCACCTCCAAATACGACGTGACTTTTCCGATGTTCGATAAGCTTGAAGTCAACGGGGCCAATCGCCATCCGCTTTACGTGCTGCTCGCGGGCCAGGAATCTCCGTTTCCCGGAAACATCGGCTGGAACTTCACCAAGTTCCTCGTTGGCCGGGACGGCAAAATCCTGAAGCGGTTTGAGTCGAAGGTGAAACCGGATTCCCCGGAAGTGATTCAAGCCATCGAAGCGGCGCTGGCGACGAAATAGTGCCGCCTTTGGCCGGGCGGACAACAAAACAGGGCGGCGTTTTCACGCCGCCCTGATATCAAGGACGAGCAACAACAAACCCGTCCCTGTTTTCTACCACTGGGTTAGTGGAAAAATCCGAAAGTCGGTGTCAGACCTGTGTTGTCTTCAACCACTTTGGCATCGCCAGGCGAATATAACCCGTTCCACTTTCTGTCCGAATTGGTTTATTCACGAAAGCTAAGAGGATCAGTTGCAGGAAAGGTTCCCGGAATAATGGTTCCCGATAGTTGAAAAGTTTTCCAGTTCTCCTTCAGGCATGTCCCCTTCTACTGTCAAGCCGCGGGTTTGATCGGGATAAAACTGGTTGTCGGCAAAAGGTGGATTGCGAGGCCGGGCCAAATTACGGGTCAAGCCCCATGGCCCAACCCAACACCATCCAAATCTTCACCCCAACCTTGTGAATAACTCCCATGAAAAAACTGTTTACACCCCGGAATACTTCTGTAGCTATTACGCCGGCGCGTTTGACAGAAAGCGGTTCATCTTTCAAAAGGATACCGGCATGAAACAATATGTGGAAGCGCCTGCCCGGTTGAAATGTACAATATCCGACATTTTTTACGCTTTGGCATTTTGGCTGTGATTGTGGAGCTTCCGGCTTTTGCTGGAAATATAACCTTGGCGTGGAGTCCAAGCACTGATCCATCTGTCGTGGGTTACAATATCTACTATGGTGGAGCAAGCGGCAATTACACCAACATGCTTTCTGCCGGCAACGCCACGAACGTGACGGTTTCCGGTTTGGTTGAGGGAGCCACTTATTTTTTTGCAGCCACCGCGTATAACAATTCGGGTATACAAAGTCTGTTTTCAAATGAGGTGTCCTATTCTGTCCCCACGAGTGCCGCGGCGGTCAATCAGCCCCCAACGTTGAATCTCATCAACAGCCTTAACGTCAACGAAAACGCCGGGCCGCAAATCGTAAATTTGTCTGGCATCACTTCCGGTGCCGGAAACAAGATCCAGACCCTGACTGTCAAAGCCGTTTCCAGCAACCCGGATTTGATCCCCAATCCAACGGTCAATTATACCAGCCCGAATACGACAGGTTCACTCGCTTTCACACCGGCGCCGCATGCCACAGGCACAGCCATCATCACAGTCACCGTGGACGATAGCGGCGCGAACAACAACCTCGTCAGCCGGACGTTCACGGTCAATGTCCGATATTTCAACGATACCACCCGGCCTACCGATCAAATCACGGCGCCGACGGCGAATTTGCATGTGACCAACGCGGTGTTCACGGTCACCGGCAAGGCCGGCGACAATGTTGCCGTGGGCGCGGTGTATTATTCGTTGAACGGGAGCGGCTGGACGATGGCAACAACGGGCAACAATTGGGCGAACTGGACGGCCAATGTGACGCTGACAGCCGGCCCGAATACGCTTCGGTCTTATGCGGTGGACACCAGCGGGAACAGCTCGGCGACCAACAGCGTCAATTTTGTGTATGTGGTGCGCATGCCATGTGACGGTGAAATCAACGGGAAAGGCACGGTCAATCCCAGTTACAACGGGACACTGCTGGCGATCAATGAGAACTATGCGTTGACCGCCTGTGCAGCCTCAGGTTTTGCGTTCACCAACTGGACAGATGGGTCCGGCCACTTGATGACCAATCGTGCCACCCTGCAATTCACGATGGTGACGAACCTGACGTTGACGGCGAACTTTGTGGATGTGGCCAAGCCGACGGTGAACATTGTGGCGCCGACCTCCAACCAGCAGTGGACCAACGGAACGTTCACGGTCACGGGCAAGGCCGGCGACAACGTGGCGGTGGGAACGGTGTCTTACTCGTTGAACGGTTCGGTCTGGACGGCGGCGACGACCGGCAACAACTGGACTAACTGGACGGCCAACGTGATGTTGACACCCGGAACCAACATCGTCCAAGCCTATGCTGTGGACACCAGCGGGAACAGCTCGGCGACCAACCTAGTCATTTTTGTCTATTTGGTACGCCCGCCCCTGACCGTCACCTCAACGGCAAAGGGACGGTGAACCCCAACTACAACGGGGCGCTGCTGGCGATCAATGAAAACTACACGATGACCGCGTCTGCCGCCTCGGGTTTTGCGTTCACCAACTGGACAGACGGGTCCGGCCACGTGGTGACCAATCGTGCCACGCTGCAATTCACCATGGGGACGAACCTGACGCTGACGGCGAATTTTGCGGATGTGACCAGGCCGACTTTGAGCCTTGTGACACCGACGGCGAATTTGCGCGTGAGCAACACGATATTTGGTGACGGGGAAGGCTGGTGACAATGTGGCCGTGGAGGCGGTGTATTGCTCGTTGAACGGTTCAAGCTGGATGGCAGCGACGACCGGCAACAACTGGACGAACTGGACGGCCAGGATGACGCTGATGCCCGGGACGAACACAGTCCGGGCCTGCGCGATGGATACCAGCGGGAATTCTCGCCGACCAACACCAGCACAGTCAATTTGGCGGTGCCTCCGCCTGCTTTCGCGACCTTGGGATCGACCGCCTATGACAATGGCCGTTACGCCTTTATGGTTTCCGGTGCCGTTGGATATAAATATGTCGTGCAAGTTTCCAGCGACCTGGTGAATTGGGTTTCGATCCAGACGAACACTGTGCCGTTCCCGTTCGTGG
>CAVWHM010000027.1:0-256909 GCA_963754775.1 uncultured Verrucomicrobiae bacterium | reverse complement strand
TTATCGCTGTGCTGCATGCACGGCCGTAGTGGAAACGGGCATCCGAAATGCGCGGCGGTGAACAGAATGGTGCCGCCGTCGTTTCCGCCGCGAAACCGTGGACAGGATGGAGGCGCACCATTTTATGGCCGAGGGTCTTGATGATTCGCCAGCCGCCCACGGCGGTGCCGGCGCACATCGTCAGGGCGCAGAGAACTTTTATCCAGGCAGCGATTGCCAGCGGCTGGCTCCCTTCCGGTGGAGCGGTGCGCAAAAACGAAAGCCAGCCGGGAAGATGGTCGAATACGCCGCTGCTGGTGCCGGTCAACAGCGCCAGCGCGATGATGCCCATGGTTTTTTGCGCGTCGTTCGTGCCATGGCTGAAACCCATGTAACCGGAACTGAACAACTGCAGTTTGCCGAAGGTTTTGTTGACGGTGACCGGACGCCAGTTGCGCAATAGAAAATAGAGGAGCCCATGACCAAAAAACCGAGCACCAATCCCAAAATCGGCGAGCTGATCATCGGCACGACGACTTTCCAGAGGATGCCCTTGCTTAACCACCAATGCTGTGATTGGGGACGGACCAGACCAGAACATTCCAATTGTTGTGCGCGGCGGCCAGGCACGCGCCGCACAAGCCGCCGACCAGCGCATGCGATGAACTCGACGGCAGGCCAAACCACCACGTCAGCAGGTTCCACGCAATGGCGGCCAGCAGTGCGCAAATCAGGACTTCGGACGTGGCGATTTTTGCATCAACGAGCCCGGAAGCAATCGTTGTGGCGACGGCAGTGCCCATGAAAGCGCCAATCAGATTGGTGACGGCCGCCAGCATTACCGCCTGTCGCGGCGACAAGACCTTGGTGGCGACAACGGTGGCGATGGAATTGGCGGTATCGTGAAAGCCGTTGATGTAGGTGAACACCAACGCCACGAAAATGACGGGAAGATGAGGATCATTGCGCGGGTTAGGAATTTTTCAACACGATGTGCATGACCACGTTGCCGGCGTCGCGGCAGCGGTCAATGACCTTCTCAATCAATTCATAAAGGTCGCGGATCACAATGGCCCGAAGGGCATCGTAACGTCCGCTGTAAAGGTCTTTCAACAGGTTCATCATCAACTGGTCCGCCTCGCCTTCGAGGTATTGCAGCTTGTCGTTCACTTCGCGGATTTTTTCCAGATGCTTCATGTCGCGAAGCTGCTTGACCATGGACAGCACCACGTCGGTGGCCTGTTCCATGATTTCAATCTGCCGGGTGAAATCCACGCCTTCGAGATGCTGGTGGCTGAGCGTGATACGCTCCGCCAGTTTCTCGACCGTCTTGGGAATTTTGTAAAGCGCCAGCGCCAGCGCTTCGATGTCCTCGCGTTCGAGGCCGGTCACGAATGTCTTGACCAGTTCGGCGCTGATTTGCTCGGCGATCTTTTTCTCCTTGCGGCGCGTGAGCCAGGTCGTCGAGACTTTTGGCGGAGGCCGGCGCTTTGATCAATTCGACAACCAGCCGGACGCTTTCATGGGCTTCGCCCGCGGCGGCTTCCAGCAACTGATAGAAGCGGTCGGCATTTCCAAGGAGCATTTGGAGCGAAAACATGGCGGGAAGCAGAGTCAGTGGAAACGTGCCAAAAGTCCATGAAATTTTGAATTTGTTTAGTCCAACAGTGTTTTCCAAGTTATTTCTGCTCCAAAACAAAAACCGCTCGACAACTTTTGGCACAGAGTTAAAGTCGCAGGTGTGAAAGGATTCAGCTTATGAAACCCCACTTTGGTGATCTAGTTGGCTGCATGACTCACTCTGTTTTTCGCAAGATCGTTGGCTTTCACTCACATTGGGGAGGCCTATTACCTTCGACGCTCTGCTAATATGCTTCAACTAACCGGAGATAATTTGGTTGATATGAAGCGGCGCGCAAAGATCATTTTGATTCAGCGGCAGAACTTTAACGCTTGCTGGTATTCAGAGTGCTGATTATTTTTTACACTTGGAAATGGCGGAAACAAAAAGGAGTCGCTGAAAATCTACTGGCGCTGTAAATTCCGCCCAATATGGTGATGGCGGACATCAGGGGGAACTCCTTTTTTTTTTTTTTTTTTTTTTTTTTTTTCCCCCCCCCCCCCCCCCCCCCCCCCGCGCTCTCTCCATGGCCGCATGGTCATCGCGTTTACATCCACCGGCATATGGCCGAGTATGGCGTGCCAGAGTTTATTGAGAGGGCGATGCCGATTTTTCGCCAGCGGCGCCCGCCGACGCCTGCACAAACCACTGGTTGAACTGCACGACCGGATTCACGTCCAGGTCCGCGCGCTGTAGGCCGCCAACCGAGTATTCCCGCCTGATGTCCGCCATCGCCATATTGGGCGGAATTTACAGCGCCGGTGGATTTTCAGCGACTCCTTTTTGTTTCCGCCATTTCCAAGTGTAAAAGATAATCACGCTCTGAATACCAGCAAGCGTTAAGTTTCTGCCGCTGAATCAAAATGATCTTTGCGCGCCGCTTCATATCGGACCAAATCATCTCCGGTTAGTTGAAGCATATTAGCAGAGCGTCGAAGGTAATAGGCCTCCCCAATGTGAGTGAAAGCCAACAATATTGCGAAGAACAGAGTGAGTCCAGCAGCCAAGTAGATAGCAAAGTGAGGTCTCATAAGCTGAATCCTTTCACGCCCGCGACTTTAACTCTGTGCCAAAAGTTGTCGAGCAGTTTTTGTTTTGGAGCAGAAATAACTCAACGTCTGGACTAAACAAATTCAAAATTTCATGGACTTTTGGCACGTTTCCACGACCCTGTTCCCGCCATGTTTTCGCTCCAAATGCTCTTCGGAAATGCCGACCGCTTCTATCAGTTGCTGGAAGACGCCGCCAGCGAAGCCCACGAAAGTGTCCGGCTGGTCATTGAGATGATCAAGTCGCCGACCTCCGCCAAAAGTCTCGACGACCTGATGCTTACGCGGCGCAAGGAGAAAAAAATCGCCGAACAAATCACCGCGGAACTGGTAAAAACATTCGTGACCGGGTTGGAACGTGAGGACATTGAGGCGCTGGCGCTGGCGCTGCGCAAAATTCCCAAGACGGTCGAGAAACTGGCGGAACGCATTAACCTCGGTTATCAACACATCCAGGGTGTGGATTTCAGCCGGCAGGTTGAAATCATGGAGCAGGCCACCGACGTGGTGCTGGCCATGGTCCGGCAGTTGCGGGACATGAAGCATCTGGAGAAAATCCATGAATTGAACACCAAGCTTCAATATCTCGAAAACGAGGCAGACCGGCTGATGATGGACATGCTGAAGGATCTTTACAGCGGCCGCCACGACGCCACCAAAGCCATGGTCATCCGGGACCTGTTTGAATTGATGGAGAAGGTCATTGACCGTTGCCGCGACGCCGGCAACGTGGTCATGCACATCGTGCTGAAAAATTCCTGACCGGTGCGATGACCCTCCTCCTACTCGTCATCCTCGCCGCGTTGGTGTTTACCTACATCAACGGGTTTCACGACACGGCCAATTCCATCGCCACCGTCGTCGCCACCAAGGTGTTGACGCCGCGTCAGGCGGTCATGCTGGCCGCGGTTACCAATCTGGTCGGCGCTTTTGCCGGCACCGCCGTCGCCACCACCATCGCCTCGGGATTGGTGGATCCAAAAGTCGCCACGTCCGAAGTCCTGATTTGCGCCCTGGTCGCCGCCATTCTTTGGAACCTGCTGACGTGGTGGTTCGGGATGCCGTCCAGCTCGTCGCATGCACTCATCGGCGGCTTGTGCGGCGCGTGCCTGGCCGCCGCACGCAACAACTGGCATGTCCTGGTCTGGTCCGTTCCCAATTCCGAGCATTGGTGGTTGAGCAAGGGCCTGCTGTGGAAGGTCATTGTGCCGATGATCTCCTCGCCCATATGCGGATTGGTGTTCGGCTTTCTGTTGATGGGCCTGCTCTATTTTCTATTGCGCAACTGGCGCACGGCCACCGTCAACAGGACCTTCGGCAAACTGCAGCTCCTCAGTTCGGCTTACATGGGTTTCAGCCACGGCACCAACGACGCGCAAAAAACCATGGGCATCATCGCTCTGGCACTGCTGACCGGCACCAGCAGCGGCCTGTTCGACCATCTCCCCGGCTGGTTGTCTTTTTTGCGCACCGCCGAACCGGCGGCTGGACAACCGCTGGCGATCGCTGCCTGGATAAAAGTCCTCTGCGCCCTGACCATGTGCGCCGGCACCGCCGTGGGCGGCTGGCGAATCATCAAGACCCTCGGCCATAAAATGGTCCGTCTTCATCCTGTGCACGGTTTCGCCGCCGAAACCACCGCGGCTACGATCCTGGTCACCGCCGCGCATTTCGGCATGCCCGTTTCCACCACGCATGCCGTCACCACTTCCATCATGGGCGTCGGCTGCGCGAAAGGATTCAATCACCTTAAATTGGACGTGGTCGAACGCATCTTCTGGGCCTGGGTCATGACGCTGCCCGCGAGTGGCGGCATCGCTTATCTGCTGGTCAAACTGGCCCAGACCGCCGGCTGGATTCAGTGAAGTCCGCAGCCCTTCGGTCACCGGTCAATCCTGCAATCTGTTCAGGATTTGAGCCCTGATGGCCCGGATGACGGCCTGGGCTTTGGGGTCTTTTCCCGCCCGCCTCATCCTCGGTCGGCGCGCCAACAACGATACCCGGCGCCATTCGTTTTTGTCGGGGAGATCAAAATTCTTGAGGCCAAAGCGCGGGTCGGGGATGCCCAGGCTTTGTTTGATCTTGAGCAGTTCCTGCAACTGTGTGCGAGAAATGGTGTTCGGCGTCCGGACCAGTCGCGAGGCGACAAGAACGGTGCGGCAATAGGTTTCGAGAACTTCAATCTTGAAACCGGCGTCCTCCACGTTGTTGTGGCTCCACGAAACGACCCCATGATTGGCCATGAGAACGACATTGTGGTTGTCCACCAAACCGGCGACGAGCCGGCCCATTTCCGGCGTCCCAGGCGTGCGATACGGCGCGATAGCCACCGATGTGAAAAGCTCGTACTCCGGCAACAGGCCCGGAGGCGGCAATATGCCCGCGACCGCAAAGCCCGTCGCATACGGCGGATGACAGTGCACCGTGGCCACGGCCCGCGGCTGGTGTTGCATGATTTGCAGGTGCATGAGAATTTCGCTCGTGCATTTTCTCGCGCCCAATAGTTGGTTGCCCTCGAAATCCACCAGGCACAGATCCTCGGGTTTCATGAAACCCTTGCTGACGAGCGTGGGCGTGCAAAGCGCAAGGTCCTCGCCAACCCGGATGGCGATGTTGCCGCCGTTGCCATCCACGTAGGCCCGCTGCCACAACCGCCAGCCGATGTCGCAGATTTGCAACTTGAGGGCGTGACAGGATGGCGAATGAAAAAAGGCCTCGAGGTCGGCTTTCGGACTCTTTGAGTTGAACGTTTTAACCGCCTTGCCAGCCGCGAACCGCCGATGGTTCACAGCCCGTTTCCCGGCAAATGTCTTCTTCTCCGGCTTGGTAGATGGATTGTTGCTCATCGCCTGGTCAAATTATAAGAATTTATCCATGAACGACGCACAAGCTGTGCCAAAAAAGGTCAACCACAAAGCCGTGTCCGTCAACCCCGAGTCTGGGAAGCCTGTTGTGGAACGCGCGGGTAGCGGGCTTGGTTAACAAACCAAGTCAGGCTTTTCGCGCTTCACATCGCGCGAAACGCCGTCAGGCCAAGGAGCATTACGAACACCGCGAACGCCAGCCGGATGGCGCTGCCGAGGCGCACGCGGGTTTCATTCGCCGTGGCAAAGTTCACCAGGTCGCGCAGCCGCCACGGCGTGATCGTGAACCAGACGCCCGCGATGATGAGCAGGTAAGCCCAGATTTGAATCACATACACCCACGGCGTCTGGCCCAGATGCGGACGCCCGGTATCCACCATCAATTTCGCCAGCAGCAACATCAAAACGGCCAGACCGCGCACGGCCAGAAAGTCCTGGACGAAAAAGCACGCCAAAATCCCCACCGCCGCAAACCCGGCCATCATCGGTTGTTTGTAGGCCGAGAAATCCGCGATCGGCTCGTTGTTGACGTTCCACAAAAACCACGCCGTGCCCAGCAGCATCAACACGACGCCGACGGGCAGGTTGCGCGGAAACTTGCGGGCGGTGGCGGCGAATTGCGCCGGCCTGGTCAGACCGTAAATCTGCGGCACACTCATCCCGAGTCCGAGCAGGATGGATAACAGCGATAGTTTCATCAAGAAAAGCTAACCACGAATGGACACAAAAAGACACGAAAAATTCAAAGGGAATTCCTGTGGACAAATGTTTTTATCAGGCTCAAAGTGCTCATGAATCATAAAGTCACCCTCCAAATTACTCGTAGTTTTGAGTTGTGTATTTGCTGTCACACAATGGTGGCAAATAGCTTATCGTTTGCATCTGTTTTACGGAGACAACCAAGGTGAACGAAGCATGAACCATATCGGCGATGATACTTTCATGATGATTCATGCAGTCAATATTTTCCTTCTATTTTCAGGTCTATTTGCTGTTTGGCGGCTTTGGAATGTGAGTAAAACCTGGCGTTGGTTTGCAGCGGGTAGCACAATGACCAATCTGGCAGCTTGGCTTGCATTTAACTATATGCACGCGACCGGAATGTTGGTGACATACACAGAGTTTATTCGACACTCGATGGGGAAATAATGAGTCGTCAAGTTCACAGATTCACGATCGCCGGGTCGCCGTAGAGCGTGAAGGAACCGGCGCGGGTGATTTTCACGTCCATGAGCTGGCCGCGATGCCGCTCCGACCCATCGAACACCACAATCTTGTTGCAGCGCGTCCGGCCCGTCATCCGCGCCGGATTCTTTTTGCTCGGCCCTTCAACCAGAATCTGCGTCTGCCGCCCGACGAACGCGCCGTATCTGCGTCCGGCGATTTCATTGATGACCTCCAGCAATCGTTGGTTGCGTTCCTCGCGGACTTTTTGCGGCACTTGGCCGGGCATTTCGGCGGCGGGCGTGTCGCGGCGCTGCGAGTATTTGAAAATGTACGCCTGGTCGAATTCCACCTCGCGCGCCAGCGAAAGGGTCTGCTCGAAATCGTCCTCGGTCTCGCCGGGAAACCCGACGATGATGTCGGTGCTGATGCCGATTTCCGGCCGGGCGCGGCGCAATTTTTCGATGATGCCGAGGTAACGGGCGCGCGTGTAACCGCGGTGCATCAATTTCAGGACGCGGTCGCTGCCGCTTTGGACGGGCAGGTGCGCGCTTTCGACGAGCTTGGGCAATCGCGCGTAAGCCTCAATCAAATCGTCGCCGTAACCTTTCGGATGCGGCGAGGTGAACCGGATGCGTTCCAGCCCTTCAATTTCGTGAACGGCATCGAGCAGTTGGACGAAAGGCGATCTTCTCCCTGCTCCTCGCTAAACGAGGAGAGGCGCTGGGGTGAGGAGTCCATTTTCTGAATTGCCCCTCACCCCGGCCCTCGCCCCGCTCGTTCCTCGCGGGGCGAGGGAGACATTTCCCCGTTTCCCATAACTCGTCACAATCTGGCCGAGCAGCGTGATTTCCTTCACGCCCTGCGACACCAGCTGGCGGCACTCGGCCACGATGTCGGGAATGGTCCGGCTGCGTTCCTCGCCGCGCGTGTAAGGCACGATGCAAAAGGTGCAATACTGGTTGCAGCCCTGCATGATGCTGACAAACGCGGTGACCTGTAGCGGCGGTCTGTGACCGTCGCCATTGCTGGCAGCATTTCCGTAAAGCAGATGTTCGCGGATGGTCGCTTCGCTGCCCTGCTCCTCCGCCACGTCCACGATTTTTTCGCGCGCGACCGGCAAGTAAGTTCGTCGAGGTATTCCGCCGCGTGATGAAATTTCTGCGTGCCGAGCACGAAATCCACGTCCGGCAAACGGTCAATCAGTTCCTGTCCGCGGCTCTGCGCCATGCAGCCCATGAACCCGAGCACGACCTCCGGGCGGTTGCGCCGCGTTTCGGCGATGACGTTCACCATTTTGTCCATGGCTTTCTGTTCCGCGAAATCACGCACGCTGCACGTGTTGAGCAGAATCACGTCCGCCACGGCTTCCGACGGCGCGAGGGTGTAGCCCTTGGCCACGAGCTGCGCGGCGACGGCCTCGCTGTCGCGCTCGTTCATCTGGCAACCGTAGGTTTTGATGTAAACACTCGGCATGGAACGACAATAACGGCAAATTAAGCCATCGGAGCGGTCTTGAAAAGGCCGAAAGGCGGCGGCCAGCCGGCGTGTGGACAAATTAATTTCATTTTTTGCAAAATTTGACTGGCCAGCCGGGGCAACTTGGGCTTTATTAGACGCAGGTAATGGGAACGAAGCAAGCAGTGCACCGACCGCAAACCTCAACCTGGAGGACTTCCAATGGACATACATCATCCCTTCCTGAGTGAATTCCCCGAACATCGCGAAACCATCCGCCGGCTCCGGCTCGCCGACAACCAGTTCCGCCAGATGTTCGAGGAATACCATCAGTTGGACGACAGCATCTGCCGCATCGAAGAAGACATCGAGTTCGCCACCGATCAGGAAATTGACGAACTCAAATTCAAGCGCGCCAAACTGAAGGACGCGCTCTATTCCGCCGTGGTCAAAAACGAAGCCGCGCTCGTTCACTGAGCGCCGCGCTCGCCAATCCGCTCCAGCCGCTTCAATGCGGCTCGGGGCTGGCTTTGCGTTTCTTCGCCTCTTCAATCACCTTTTCCGCCGCGTCGCGCGGCATTTCCTCGTAGTGGCTGAATTCCTCCGTGTGGACGCCGCGCCCGCCGGTCAACGAACGCAGCGTGCTGGAGTAATGGTAAAGTTCCTTGGCCGGCACGCTGGCCTTGATGACTTGAAACGCGCCGTCGGTGTCCATGCCGATGATTTTTCCGCGCCGGGACGACAAGTCGCCCATCACCTTGCCCATGCAATCTTCCGGAATGCGAATCTCGACGGTCTCAATCGGCTCCAGCAGGCACGGCTTGGCGGCCATGAACGCCTCCTTGAACGCAAAGTAACCGGCAATCTGGAACGCAATGTCCTTCGAGTCCACCGGATGCATCTTGCCGTCGTAAAAATCAATCTTCACGTCCGTCACGCGGCAACCGGCGAGAATGCCTTCGGTGCAGGCCTGATTGACTCCCTTCTCCACCGACGGCACGAACACGCGGTCCACGTTCTGGCCGACGAGCGAGTTGGTGAACTCGACGCCGCTGTCGCGCGGCTTCGGCTCGATGCGCATCCAGACTTCGGCGAATTGCCCGGCGCCGCCGGTCTGTTTTTTGTGGCGATACTTTGAATCGCCCTTGCCCTTGATGGTTTCGCGATAACGCACGCGCGGCTCGGCAAGTTCGACATGAACGTTGTGCCGGCGGCGCAAACGGTCGGCCACAACTTCCAGATGCAACTCGCCCTGCGCGGAAATGATCGTCTGATGCAGTTCCGCATCCACGAAGTAAAGAAACGTCGGGTCTTCCTGATGCAACGCGGCGAGGCCGGAGGCGATCTTGTCCTCCTCGCCCTTCACCTTGGCGACCAGCGACGCGTGGATGTTGGGTTTGGGATAAACCACCTTCGGCAGCGTCACGGCCTTCTTCGCGTTGCAAAGCGTGTTGCCGGTGTGCGTGACCTTGAGTTTGACGACCGCGCCGATGTCGCCGGGGCCGAGCGTGTTGGCCGCCTCGCGGTTCTGGCCGTTGAGCAGATAAATCTGCCCGATGCGCTCATTCACCTTGCGGTCGCTGTTGTACAAATCCATGCCCGTGGACACCGAACCCGGCATAGGTGCGGAAGAATGACAACTCGCCGAAATGCGCCTCGGACATCGTCTTGAAAATGTAAAGCACCGGTTCGGGATCATCCAAACCCACTTCCACCTCCGCGTCGTTGGCATTGACGGCCTTCACCTTCTTGCGGTCCACCGGCGATGAACCATACTTGGCGATGAAATCCATCAACCGCGCCACGCCGATGTTGTTTTCCGCCGACGTGCAGAACAGCGGGATGAACAATTGCTTCTGCACCGCCGCGTGAATGCCGGCGCGGAATTCCTCTTCCGAAAGGCTGCCCTGCTCGAAAAACTTGTTCATCAGTTCGTCGTCCGACTCGGCGATGTGCTCGATGAGCTGGCTGTGCAGTTCCTTGCCCTTTGCCTCCCATTCGCCGGTAGGCCGGTTCTTCCTTGTATTTGCCGCTGTAATCGGTCGCGTAGGTCACGATTTCGTTGCGCAATACGTCCAGCACGCGGTTGAAGCCGGGACCGGGATTCACCGGCACACTCAACGGAAAAACGTGCCGGCCGAACCGTTCCTGCACTTGTCTTCACCACGGCGTCGAAATCCACGTTCTCCTTGTCCACGGCGTTCACGACGATCATTTTGGGAATGCCGTAGCCGGTCGCGTAATCCCACACCCGCTCGGTGCCAACGCCGAGGCCGTGCTGGGCGTGAACCACCACCAGCGCAAAATCGCCGACGCGCAACGCGCCCAGACCTTCGCTGATGAAATCGAGGTAACCCGGCGTGTCAATGATGTTGAATTTCTTTCCCATCCATTCCGTGTGCAGCAACGACGCCGAGACCGAAATCTGCCGGTTCTTTTCGCTGACGTGATAATCCGACGCCGTCGAGCCGTCCGCGATGCGCCCCATGCGCGAGATGACGCCGCCGCACATGAGCATCGCCTCGCTTAACATCGTTTTGCCCGATGACGCATGGCCGACGATGGCGAAGTTTCGAATATCCGCTGGTTGATAGGTTTTCATAATTAAATCTGCCAAAAGGCGACGGTCGTAACGGCGGGCATTTCAAGCCGGAGAACAGAATAATCGAGGAAATGAACCCCGTGACTGTCGGCACGCCATTTCATCCGCCGGATGATAAACAAAAATCCGTGGTGAACGCAACCCACTTGCGAGCGCGCGCCAACCTTGTATGCTCATGCGGGACGACCGCGAGGTAATTCAGGCCTCCGCGCCGGTGGCGCGGGGCCGGTTCGCATTATGCAATCCGAACCGTTGAAAATTTTGTTTGATCGGCGACGACGGCAGTTTTGCGCGCGCCGTCGCCGACAAGCTCCTGCAAGCCGGCGGGCCAATATGCGAAGTCGCCACGGCGACCACCATGGAGGCCGGTTTGGCCCTGCTGGCGGCCAATTCATTTCGGCGCCGTTTTGTTTGATTTCCCACCGGCAAACGCCGCCGGCCTGTTCCAGGTCACCTCCCTCGCCACCAAGGCGCCGCGCTTTGCCGATTGTGGTTTTCGGCATGACGAATGATGAAACCTTCGCCGTGGAAGTCATCTACAACGGCGCGCAGGATTATTTCGCCAAGGAACATCTCGGCAGCACTCGCGCTTGCGGCGGCCATCCGTTGCGCGATTGAGCGCCAATACGAATGGAACGCGCTGATCGAGGAAAA
The DNA here is from genome assembly GCA_963754775.1 of uncultured Verrucomicrobiae bacterium. GTDB lineage: Bacteria > Verrucomicrobiota > Verrucomicrobiia > Limisphaerales > UBA11358 > UBA11358. Next base: position 245,518 of record CAVWHM010000027.1, on the reverse strand, counting down.
GGACAACTACTACGGCATTTTTGACCATCTTGTCGAAGGCATTTTCCGCACGACGCCGGACGGACACTATCTGCTGGCCAACGTGGCGTTGGCGCACATTTATGGCTATCGACTCGCCGATGGAATTGATGGCGAGCATCAAGGACATCGGGAAACGGCTTTACGTGGAACCGGGCCGGCGCGAGGAATTCGTCCGGTTGATGCAGGAAGAACGACACGCTGAAGAAATTCGAGTCCCTGATTTATCGCAAGGACGGCTCGATCATCTGGATTTCGGAAAATTGCCGGGCGGTGCGCGATGCGCGCGGCAAATTGCTTTACTACGAAGGCACGGTCGAGGACATCACGCAACGCCGGCAGATGGAGCAGGAACTGCGGAATTCGGAATCCCTGTATCATTCGCTGGTGGAGACGATGCCGCAAAACGTTTTCCGGAAAGACCTGCAGGGGCGGTTCACCTTCGCCAATCAACAATACTGCAACCTTACAAATGCAAGCTGGAGGACATCCTGGGCAAAACGGATTTCGACTTTTTCCCGAAGGAACTGGCCGAAAAATATCAGAAGGACGACCGCGCGTCATGGAAACCGGCCAGACCTACGAAATCATCGAGGAACATCAACCGGTGGGACAGGAGAAAACCATCGTTCAGGTCGTCAAAACCCCTCTTTACTCGGCGGACGGAAAAATCATCGGTTTGCAGGGAATTTTCTGGGACATCACGGCGCAAAAACTCGCCGAGGAACAAATCCGCCGCGCGAACACCGAACTCGCCCGCAGCCGCGAGGAATTGCGCACCAAAAATCTGCTCATGGAGGAAAACCTCCACATGGCGCGCGAAATCCAGCTCGCCATGCTGCCGCAACAATATCCGGTTTTCCCGCGCAACGTCGCCGCCGGAACAAAGCGCTTTTCAATTTGTCCACCGCTATCAGCCCGCCGAAACGGTCAGCGGCGATTTTTTCAGCGTCTCCGCGCTTTCAGACGACGGAAGTCGCCGTTTTCATTTGCGACGTGACCGGCCACGGCATTCGCGCCGCGCTCGTCACCGCCATGATCCGCGCGCTGTCGAGGAATTGAAACCGCTCGCGCACGACCCGGGAATGTTTTTGCGCAAGCTCAATTCCGATTTGTGCATCATCCTCAAGAGCACCGGCTCGCCGATGCTCACCACCGCGTTTTATCTCGTGGCCAACTGGCAGACCGGCCAGTCATGCGCTTCGCCAACGCCGGCCATCCCAAGCCGCTGCTCGTGCAGCGCCGGCCACCGGGCGTCGAGCCGCTCACCAACGCTGCCGGCCGGAGCCAGCCCGCGCTCGGCCTGTTTGAAGACCCGCCGTATCAAACCAGCGAAACCACCATCACGCCCGGCGACCTTGTGATGCTGTTCACCGACGGCCTCTACGAGGTGCAGGGGCAGAATGAAGAATTGTATTCGCAGGAACGGCTGATGCTGGACGTGCAAAACCTGCTGCACAAACCCGCCGGGCGAATTGTTCGACGAACTGCTGAAAGCCATCCGCGCGTTCTCCGTGGACCACGAATTCGACGACGACGTCTGCCTCGTCGGCGTGGAATTCATGAAAAAACCCGCTTGAAAAGTTAATCGCGAATCGTCTACTCCGCCAGGATTTTTATCACGCGCGATTTTTCGGAGCGTTTGCGCTTCGTCTCATCGAGGATTTTTTTGCGGAGCCGCAGATTTTTCGGCGTGGCCTCCACATATTCGTCCGAACCGATGTATTCCAGCGCGCGTTCGAGCGAGAGCTTGAGCGGCGGATTGAGCTGGATGCCCTTGCCGTCGCCCTGTGAGCGCATGTTGGTCAGTTTCTTCGCCTTGCAGGGATTCACCGGGATGTCGTTGTCGCGCGCATTTTCACCCACAATCATGCCGGCGTAAATGGCGTCGCCCGGTTCCACCATCAACCGGCCGCGTTCCTGAATCATGTTCATGGCGTAGGCCATCGCCTGGCCGCTTTCCATGCTGACGAGCGAACCGTTCTTGCGCGCGGCGATTTCCCCGCGGTCGGGGCCGTATTCGTGGAACAGGTGGCTCATCACTCCCAGGCCGCGCGTCTGGTTCACCAGGTCGGTCTCGAACCCGATCAGGCCGCGCATGGGAATCAACGCCTCGATGGTCACCTGGTCGCCGTGATGATTCATGCTGCTGATCTCGGCCTTGCGGCCGGAAAGGTTTTCCATGATGGCGCCCATGAATTCCTGCGGGATTTCCAGGAACAATCTTTCAATCGGCTCCAGCATGTTGCCGTTGGCGTCCTTTTTGTAGAGCACTTCGGGGCGCGAAACCAAAACCTCGTAACCTTCGCGCCGCATTTGCTCGACGAGGATGGCGATTTGCATTTCGCCGCGGCCCTCGACCTCGAAAATTTTCGGATCATTGGTCTGCTTGATGCGCAACGCGACGTTCGTGCGGATTTCCTTTTGCAGCCGTTCCCAAATGTGGCGCGCGGTGACGAGCTTGCCGTCCTGGCCGGCGAGCGGGCCGTCGTTCACGGCAAATTCCATCTGAATCGTCGGCGGGTCAATCGGGATGTAGGGCAGCGCGCCGTGTTCCGGCTTGTCCGCGATGGTCTCGCCGATGAACACGTCTTCAAATCCCGTAATGCCCACAATGTCGCCCGCGTGCGCCTCCTGCACTTCGATGCGTTTCAGGCCCTCGAAGTGATAAATCATCGTGATTTTGCCCTGCGTGATTTTCCCGTGACCGTGCAGGCAGCACGCCGCCTCGCCAACCTTCACCTTGCCGGCCATGATTTTACCGAAGGCGATGCGCCCGAGGTAATCGCTGTAATCCAGATTCGCCACGAGCACCTGGAAGCCGTCGCCCGCCTTCGCGCGCGGCGGCGGAATGTGTTTGATGATGGCGTCGAAGAGCGGTTCCATCGTGCCGGTAACGTGCTCGAGCTCCGTCTTGGCATAACCGGCCTTGGCCGAGCAATAGATGAACGGAAAATCCAGTTGCTCGTCCGTGGCGTTGAGCGAAATGAACAGCTCGAAAACCTGGTCGAGCACTTTCTTCGGGTTCGCATTCTCGCGGTCAATCTTGTTGATGACCACAATCGGCTTGGCTCCGGCTTCGAGCGCCTTGCGGAGGACGAAGCGCGTCTGCGCCTGCGGCCCTTCGGCGGCATCCACCACCAGCAGCACGCCGTCAATCATGTTCATGATGCGTTCGACTTCGCCGCCGAAATCGGCGTGGCCGGGCGTGTCCACGATGTTGATGTGGTAATCCTTGTATTTGAACGCGGCGTTTTTGGCGCGGATGGTGATGCCCTTTTCCTTTTCCAAATCCATCGAATCCATCAGGCGTTCGTCGGTGGATTCATGCTGGTTGGCGCGAAACGTCCCGGACTGCTTGAGCAGGCAGTCCACGAGCGTCGTCTTGCCGTGGTCCACGTGCGCGATAATGGCGATGTTTCTAATGTGCTGCATAATTTAAAACCCAGCCGAGTAGTCTAGCTTTTCAGCGGCAAAGGTCAAGCTGCGTGTGAAGGGAAATCCGCCCATTCGGTTTGAAAGCTATTCCATCGTCGGGTATAGTTCCAACATGACAGCGGTCGAAATCATCGAAGAGATAAAGCGCCTGCCGAAAGCCGAACAGAGTCGGGTGATCGAATTTGTCCGAAAGGCCGGCGAGAAACGCCCGCTTGCTCCCGACGAATTGGGAAAATTGGCGAAGCGAATGGTTGAAGCGAAAGACCCTGCAGAAGCTGACCGGCTGCAAGAAGAGATTGTGCGCGGATTCTACGGCGGCCAATCTCATGCCTAAAATCCGCCGTCACAAACTGCCCAAACCCTGCTGGTCCATCTTTTGACGCGGCTGCGGCAACGCAACATTTCGCACGAACAAATTATCCTGCTGGCGCGCTGGCTGGACACCGAACCCGAAGTGCCGGGGGGCAAATGGTTCAAGAAATTTCCCGGCCTGACCGTTTGCGGCGAAGGCGAACTCATCAAAACATTTTTGCAACCCGGCCAAATCGCCACGGGTAGCGAATTAAATTGAGCCGTTGATCGCAACCGCAGTTTTCAACGAACCACCTGTCCACTAAATCGTGTTATCACCCATCGTGTCGCATTTCCAGACGTGGAAAATATACCAACCGAAAAACTGTTTAGCGCCAGGAACTCTGGTGAGTACTTGGAGTGGTGCGTAGAGAGCATTAAGAATTTTATCAGTTCGCTCGCCAATAATTCCGTAGTCTTCCAGCTTTGCCATCGGTCCGGTACTCAACACATAGACAATCGGAAAGCACAATAGCCCAATCGCAAGCCTTCGTCGTATGCGCCTGATAAATAATCCGTGTTTATCCGCGTTCATCTGCGGTTAAACCAGCTTTTTCAACTTCGCGTCCTCGGCCAGTTTCCTGACCAGTTCCTTGACCTTTTGCGCCTGGCTTTTGTGCGCCAGCAGCACCGCGTCGTCGGTCTGTACCAGGATGGAATCGCGCAAGCCGACTACCGCAATTGGCGTGCGGTTTTTGATGCGGGCGTCGTAGATAATGTTCCGCGCAGCGTCCACGTGAATGAAGTCCGCCACGGCGCAGTTCCCTTCCGGGTCGGCCTTGAGATGCCGCGCCAGCGCCGTCCATGAGCCGATGTCGTCCCATTCAAACGCGCCGTCGGCCACGATGACGTTCTGTGATTGCTCCATCAGCGCGTAATCAATCGAGACCTTTTTGATGCCGGGATAGTCCTTCGCCAGCACCCTGGCGAGTTTGGCGGGCTGGTTGGCCACCTTGAACCAGCGCTGGCACGCCGCGTACATCTCCGGCTGATGCTTCTGCAATCCTTCCGTGACGGTCACAAATGACCAGACAAACATGCCGGCGTTCCAACGGTACTGGCCGCTGTTGACGTATTCGAGCGCGCGATCAAAATGCGGTTTCTCGACAAACCGTTCCGCGCGATAAAAGGTGGTTTTGGTTTTTTTGGCGCCTTGCGCCGGCGGCAATTCCGGGCCGACGTGAATGTAACCGTAACCCGTGTCCGGCCCGGCCGGCTTGATGCCAATAGTAATGATGGCCTGGCCACGACTGGCCAAATCGAACGCGTCGCTTAAAACCTGCTGGAACTTTTTCTCGTCGGGAATCACGTGGTCGGCAGGCAAAACCGCCATGACGCCGGTCGTCGAACGTGCACCCACCAGTGCCGCGCCGAGCGTGACCGCCGCGCATGTGTCGCGGCCAACCGGCTCGGCAATGAGATTGGCTTTGGGGATTTTAGGGAGTTGTTTGCGGACTTCCGGCAATTGCGCCTCAGTCGTGATGACAAAAATATTTTTGGCCGGCAGGAGCGGCAGCACGCGGTCAACGGTCTCCTGCAGAAACGACCGTTTGCCGAACAGCGTGAGCAGTTGCTTGGGCATTTTCTCGCGGCTGACCGGCCAGAACCGTTCGCCGCGCCCGCCCGCCATGATGATGACGAACCGGTCTTTGATGTTGGTTGGCGATTTCATCTCGCCCATTCAACACGGACAAAACGATAAATGCAAAATCTGTTTTGAATGTTAATAAAGCAAAACGCCGACCCCGGCCTTTGTCGGGATCGGCGTGAAAGTGAAAACGCAATTATGAACTACGGCGGCGCATCATCATCAATCCGGCCATACCCAGACCGGCCAAAGCAAGAGTTGAAGGTTCTGGAACTACTTCTGTAATCGTAAGATTATCCAGATAAACGGCATCGCTGCCACTGGTGAAACCACCTCCAATTTGCAAGTTCAGTGATGTGGGAAGAGTCGGGTTGGCAGCCAATATGGCTTGCTCGCTAGATGGAATTGTCCATGTCAATGTCTTTTCTCCTCCGATATTAGCAGTTTGGCTATACGAGTAACCGTCCACGGATTGGTAACCCAGCCCGCCATTTTGGTTGAGGGCGAGATCCCACTGCAGATAATAGCCGAAGTCGCCAGCAGGGACGTAAACGTCCAGTGTAACTGAACTGGCGTTTGCCAGATCCAGAGTAAGCGCTGTGCTTGCCGTCGAGCCTATTTGACCGGCATAATTTGGACCGGATGACGCAGCTATAGATGCCGCGTTGTCACCCAAAACCAAACTGTAACTTCCTTCGGTCACACCCAACGTAGTGCTAAATCCATTGATGACCATATTCCCGCCAATAGTCCCCCACCCGTCAACGGTGTTTTCCCATGATTCGTTGTATTGGGCTGAAGCGCTTTGCACTAGAAATGCAGCGACTCCAACCGCCAAGAACAGGATTTTTTTCATAGAATTTTGTTATTCACAGGTTTGTATTTCTTTCTAACCGCTAGAGGTGATTCAAGCAAAAAACGATTTTGGTGTCAAGCATTTTTCGTCATCGTAAGTGAGGATGACGACATTCGGGACTAACAATATAAGTCGCTGCTACTCTGTTGCTTGCGTTATTTTTACAACGAATTTAACGACGTTGTGAATCAATTTTTCACTTTTGCCATGCTCCGCTATTTGATTCACTACCGCGCTGCCAACAACCACGGCATCCGCGACGGACGCCACTGTTTTCGCCTGTTCGGGCGTCGAGATGCCGAAACCGACGGCGATGGGCAGTTTCGTGTGCGCGCGTATCTTGGCGACCTGCGACGCAAGGTTCGAGGCGACCCTCACTTGCATCCCGGTCACGCCTTCACGCGAAACATAGTAAATGAACCCGCTGCCGCGTTTGACAATCAGCTCGATGCGGTCTTCGGGCGTCGTCGGCGCGACAAGGTAGATGTGGCAGAGACCGGCCTGGCGCATGAGTGCCTCGTAGTTGTCCGATTCTTCCGGCGGCAAATCCAGCACCAGCATACCGTCCACACCCGCTTTCGCCGCGGCTTTGATGAATCGTTCCAAACCGACCTTGTGAATCAGGTTGAAGTAGATGTAGAGAATAATCGGAATTGCCGAACGCTGGCGGATGGCGGCCACGGCTTCCAAAACCTTGGGCGGTGTGGTGCCTGATTCCAATCCGCGTTGCGCGGCGAGCTGGTTCACCAAGCCGTCGGCCAGCGGGTCGCTGAACGGGACGCCCAGTTCCAAAATGTCCACGCCTGCCTTGTCGAAAGCCAGAGCAAGTTCGCGCGTAGCGGCGAGGTTCGGGTCACCCGCGCCGATATAGACAATGAAACCCTTCCGTCCGGCTTTCTTGAGTTGGGCAAATTTTTCTACGATGCGATTCATGCTCGCGAATATTACTTCGGAGGGACGAGTTACACGAGTCCCAAACTTCCAAAAGTTAGTCGGGACGAGCTACGCGAATTCCTGACTTGAAGCAAACGAATTCAATTGGGGACTCGTGTAACTCGTCCCTCCGATAGATTTGACCCCGGCGTGACTTTTTAGCATCATTCCAGCATGGCAAGCACCTTCGGCCATCTGTTCCGCATCACGACGTGGGGTGAATCCCACGGCGGGGGGGTGGGTGTGGTTGTGGACGGCTGCCCGCCGCGCCTCAAGCTTTCCGAGGCCGATATCCAGCCCGATTTGGACCGCCGCCGTCCGGGTCAGTCGCGCATCGTCACGCCGCGCAAGGAATCCGACACGGTGCAAATCCTTTCCGGCACGTTCGGCGGCAAAACGCTCGGCACACCGATTTGCCTGTGGGTCAAAAACGAGGACGCCCGGCCCGAAGCGTATGCCGAAATGAAAACCAAGTTCCGCCCGTCGCATGCGGACTTCACGTATTTCGCCAAATACGGCATCCGCAACTGGCAGGGCGGCGGCCGCGCGAGCGCGCGCGAAACGGTCGGCCGTGTCGCCGCCGGCGCCGTCGCCAAGAAAATTCTGCGCGAACGGTTCGGCGTTGAAACCCTGGCTTACGTCAAACAAGTCCAGCGGCTCGTCGCGGACGTGAACCCGGACAAGGTGAAGTTCAAGGACGTAGAGTCGAACATCGTCCGCTGCCCCGACAAAAAGGCCGCGGAGAAAATGATCCGGCTGATTGAGAAGATGCGGCGCGCGGGCGACACTGTCGGCGGCATCGTCGAAGGCCTTGCGCGGGGCGTACCCGCCGGCTGGGGCGAGCCGGTGTTCGACAAGCTGGAAGCAGACCTGGCCAAGGCGATGCTGAGTCTGCCGGCGTCGAAGGCGTTTGAAATCGGCTCCGGCTTCGGCGGCATCACGCTCACCGGGCGCGAGCACAACGACCCGTTCCGCGCGAAGCACGGAAAGGTGGTCACCACCACGAATTTTTCCGGCGGCATTCAAGGCGGCATTTCCAACGGCCAGACCATTTTTTTTCGGGTCGCCTTCAAGCCCGTCGCCACCGTCATGCACGAGCAGGACACGGTGGACGCGCAATTTCACAACACGACGCTCAAAGGCCGCGGGCGCCATGATCCCTGCGTGCTGCCGCGCGCCGTGCCGATGGTCGAGGCGATGACCGCGCTCGTCCTCGTGGACCACGCGCTGCGGCACCGGGCACAATGCGGCTGATCCGCAAGGTGTTCAGGATTGATTTTTGGCGTGCCAGGCGCGATTCTGATCCAACCAAACAGACATTATGGCAGAAAAAAGCATAAACGAAATTTCGCGCGACCTGCGCGTGCTTTTCGCCAAGGGCAACGAAGCCGCGCAGCGGGAAAATTTTGATTACGCCCTCGCGCTGTTCAATCAGGTGCTGGAAAAAGAGCCGGGGTTGTTTGAATGCCGCAAGGCGTTGCGCGAGGCGCAATTCCGGAAGGCCGGCGACGGCGGCAGCGGATTTTTTAAAAGGATGATGAGCGGCGCTGGCTCCTCGCCGCAGGTAGCCAAGGCCAAGATGGCGATGAACAAAAATCCCGCCGAGGCGCTCGCCATCGCCGAACAGATTTTGAACGGCGACCCGAACAATTCCGCCGCGCACCGCCTCATTGTCGAGGCCGCCCAGGCGCTGGACCTGCCGCACACGGGCGTGCTGTCGCTTGAAACCCTGTTGAAAAATTCGCCCAAGGACAAAGGCCTGGCCATCCAATTTGCCGACGCGCTCGCCGCCAGCGGCGGAGATGCCAGCCGCGGGGAACAAATCCTGAGCGAACTCCTGCGCGCGCGCCCCGGCGACGGCGAACTGTCGATGGCGTTGAAAAACCTGTCGGCGCGCAAGACGATGGACAAGGGCGGTTACAGCTCGCTGGAGGGCGGGCAGGGTTCGTACCGCGACATTCTGAAGAACAAACATGAGGCCGTTTCCCTCGAACAGGAAAAACGCGTGGTGAAGGCCGAGGACGTGGCCGAACGGCTCATCGGCGAATACGAAGCGCGCCTGGAAACCGAGCCGAAAAATCTCAAGCTTGTCCGCTCGCTCGCGAAACTTTACACGCAGAAAAAACAGTTCGACCGCGCCCTGTCGCTTTACGATCGCATCAGAGCTTCCGAGATGGGCAACGACCCGTCGCTCGAACGCGCCATCGCCGAAACCGTCGTGCGTCGGTTTGATTATCAGGCGGAACAGCTCGATGCCTCCGCGCCGGACTACGCCGAACAAGTCGGCGAAAATTCAGGCGGAAAAAGTGGATTACCAAATCACCGAATGCCAGAAGCGAGTCGAAAAATATCCGACGGACCTGGCGATCCGGTTTGAGATGGGCGTGCTGTATTTTCAGGCGGGCAAATTCAGCGAGGCGATTGCGGAATTTCAGAAGGCGCAGAGCAACCCGCACAAACACCTCTCCGCGATGAGCTACCTCGCGCAGAGTTTTGCCAAACGCAAAATGTTCGACCTCGCCGCGCGTACCCTGCAGAACGCCATCAAGGAAAAACTGGCGTTCGACGACGAAAAGAAAGACCTCGTTTACAACCTCGGCTGCGTCCTCGAAAGCATGGGTAAAAAGGAAGACGCCATCGAACAGTTCAAGCAGATCTACGAAATGGACGCCAGCTACAAGGACGTCGCGGCCAAGGTGGATGCATTTTACGCCGGGCAGTGAAGGCGGGGGGGGCAAGCATTCCCTCGCGCTGGACTCAAAAAGTAGCACAGGCATCCTGCCCGTTTCCAGCACTCAACTCTTAACATTCAACATCCAACTCTCAACTCTCAACCGCCAACACGCCCCCAGTCCCGGCTCCGCCTCGAACGATGTCCCTTGCTCGCGGGAGCGGGAGATGCCCTTAAAAGAGTAATGGATTTGCCGTCACTTCTGTTTGGGAAGCCTCACTTTAAATGTGCCGGCGACGCAGCTTTTTGAATCGTCAGGAAAACACAAATAGATTTTCCCGGATACCGTCCGGTTTATGGCCTGGTCGAATTGCAGCTTCATTCCATAGCCTTTGCTAAAAGTCGAAGTCTGAACCACGTCTCCTTCATTCCAGGTCATCTTGACGTGCGGATTGGTGTCGTCGCTGTCAACGGACTGGATTTCATAGCTGTGGCCTTCAATGGATTCACCCAGACGAAAGATGTCCAGGAACATTCCGTTCGCCGAACTTATTTTAAGGTCGCCATTTCTGAACAATGCGGTTTTGAGTGTGAAATCAATTCCATGAAGTTTCCCGCTGACCGGATGGTCGGGAAACGACATTTTGCCGATGTCGGATGTCCACCCGGATGTGGCGGGTTCCATTTGCTGCTCGTTGGTGGCAGCGACCACAGGTTTGACGGGTTCCACCGGTTGGTTCTCATTGGAAACAGTTGTGGATTGAGTTTGTGTGACAATTATATTGTTCGTGGCCAGTTCTTGCCGGGCATTTTCGTAACCGTGTTTCACTGCGGCTGAAAAAGACCATATGCGAACTGCGGCGGTGCCCACTTCCAACATCAAAAACAAATAGCCAATGATGAGGCCCGCCGTGGCGAGACCACTGCCTTTGAGCGATGGATTCCGGCGAATCCGGGATTTGGCCAGATGCCCGCAAATGATTCCCGGGAGCCATCCAATGCACGTGACCAACGATGACAGGGAACAGACAAGCGAAGCGATGGCCAAACCAGAAGTCTGTTGAGCGGTGGTTGCGATGTTGCCCGGCGACGCCGGCGGGAGGCCCGTCGGGGTGGAAACATCAGCGGTCCCGGCAGTTTCTTTTGGCACAACGATGGTGGCATGGCAGCCCGGACAGGTGATCTGAGTCCCCACATGGGTCGTGTCACACAAAATGTTTTGGCCGCAAGCCGGGCATGAAAAATTGAATTCACTCATAGAGCTTCCCGTTCGTTGAAGGTTAAATCATATCGCGTTCAAAATGTCGGTTCAAGCCTTTGCCACAGGTTTCGACACGGGTTCAACTTGGTTATTGTCTCATCTCCGCTCGAATTGTGGCCAGGCTCATTTCGAACCATTATTGGAATTGCGCATTTCGAGGGAAATTCACCGCAGATTTCGGTCTTGGAGGATAATGTTGTCTTCGAAACCCGGATTCCCCTAGATTCACTTTCACAGCGTGGCACCAGTAATCATAGGATTGGCCGTGTTACTTCCCATGGCGAAGGCGGAAATTGAGACCCATCCTCCGCCGGCTGAATCTTCCGCGCAATCCGACGGTTCTTTGGCGCTTTCGGGAGGTAATTGGAAACTGCAGAACGCGATGTTCGTTAAAGCCCCGCCGGAGCGCATTGCCCGATTGGGTTTCGATGACAACGAATGGCTTCCGGCGGTTGTGCCCGGCACGGTCCTCGGCAGTTATGTGGCGGCCGGCGCCGTGCCCAATCCCTGGTTCGGCGATCAAATGAGCCAGATATCGGAGAAGTTTTTTTCGCGGAACGATTTTTGGTATCGCGACACCTTTCTGGTCCCGGCCGATTATTCCTGCCGGCGCGTCTGGTTAAACTTCGAAGGCATCAATTGGAAGGCGGAGGTTTTTCTGAACGGCCACGCGGTCGGACACATTGACGGCGCATTCATTCGCGGACGCTTCGATGTCACTGAGATTGCCCGGCCCGGCATTTCGAATTGCCTGGCGGTGTTGATTCACCGGGTGGCGCATCCCGGACCGGGAGAGAAAAAGGTGACCCACAAGAAACTTGGCTCGCCGACCGTCAATGGCGATATCCTCGGCGCCGACAGTCCGACTTTCGTTGCCAGCGCCGGCTGGAACTGGCTGCCGATTGTGCGCGGCCGCAATATTGGCATCTGGAATGACGTTCGGCTGGAGACTTCCGGCGATGTCACCATCGTTGATCCGTGGGTGACATCGGAAATTCCGCTCCCGGACATTTCGCGCGCCGATCTTATCGTGAGAACCGAACTTTGCAATCATTCGACCCAACCCCAGTCCGGAAAACTGGTCGGCACCATTGGCAATGTGACCTTTGAACAGCCCGTGTCACTCGAACCGGGAGAGACCAAGGCCGTGCTGCTTGATAAAGCCAACTTCCCCGGGTTGTCCCTTCCGAATCCGCGTCTCTGGTGGCCGAATGGCTATGGAACTCAACCGCTTTACACGCTCAATCTGCGTTTCGAATGCCGCGGCGCGGTCAGCGACAAAAAAGTGGTTACCTTCGGGATTCGCAAGATTGATTACAAAGTAATCAACAACGTTCTCACGTTGTTCGTGAACGGCAAACGCATCCTTTGCCGTGGCGGCAACTGGGGCATGGACGAAGGCATGTTGAACTGCGACCGCGCGGGTTATGACCTCCGCGTGCGGCTGCATCACGACGCCAACCTGAACATGATCCTCAACTGGGTGGGCATGGTCGGGCGCCAGGCATTCTACGACGCGTGCGACCAATACGGCATTTTGGTCTGGGACGATTTCTGGCTGGCCAATCCGGTCGACGGCCCCGACCCCAACGACCATGTGATGTTCATGGCCAACGTGCGCGACAAGATTCGCCGGGTGCGCAGTCATGCCTCGCTGGCGCTCTACTGCGGCCGCAATGAGGGTGAACCGCCCGCAGACCTTGACGCCGGGATGCGGGAAGCCGTGGCTGCGCTGGATGGTTCGCGACTTTATATCCCGAATTCGGCTGCCGGAACCGTCACCGGCCACGGTCCGTATGAAATCAAGGATGTCGAATGGTATTTCGCAAATCGCGGAAAAACGTTCCACTCGGAACTGGGCATCGTGGCCGTGCCGGTGGTGGAAAGCATGCGCGCGATGATGCCCGCGGAAAATCTCTGGCCCATCAACGACCTGTGGGCGGTCCACGACTATCAGTCGCCCCGGATGCCGCTCTACTCCGAACGCATTGCGCAGCGCTATGGCCAACCCACCGGCATTGAGGATTACTGCCGCAAGGCGCAGATGGTGAACATGGAATCGGCCAAAGCCATGTTCGAATGTCTGCAGGCCAACCAGGGCGGCGGCGTTCTGGTGTGGATGACGCAGCCGGCGTGGCCCTCGCTGATCTGCCAGCTTTACGATTATTATTTTGAACCGACGGCCGCCTATTTCGGGGCCCAAAAAGCCTGCGAACCCGTGCATATCTTTTGGAATTCAAACGCCGACACAATCGAAGCGGTAAATGACACCATAACCAACTGCGACGACCTCACCGCTGAAGCCTGGATTTACGGCCTCGATGGCAAGGAATGCTGGCACAAGTCCACACGGATTGGCCTGGCCAGCACGAGCGTCAAAGAGTGTTTTTCCATTGAACGGCCAACCGACCCGACGCAGGTGTTTTTTGTGAAACTGGTTCTGAAACGAGGCGCAGAAATTGTTTCGGACAATTTCTATTGGAGCAGTGGAAAAGGCGGGTCGTGTTCGGACCTCAACCAGTTGCGCAAAGCGAAACTCCCGGCCACCGCCAGCCGGTTTGACAACGGCCAAAACTGCCGAATCCGGGTCCGGATTTCCAACCCAACCCCGACCGTGGCGCTGATGATCCGGCTGAAGGTCTTGCGAAACCGCTCCGGCGCCAGGGTTCTGCCGGTGTTTTACAGCGACAACTATTTCTCGCTCCTGCCCGGGGAAACCCGCGAAGTCACTTTGGAATTTGCCAAAGCCAGTCTGGCCAGCGAATCACCAAAAGTGTTCGAGGAAGGTTGGAACGTTCCCGCCCGGGAAATTCCCCTGTCGCCGGAACCAACAAACCCGGCGAAAACCGGCCATCGAACAAGCAGCTAAATCTGCTTCTCGTCCAAGTCAATCACGTCTGCAAAGGCCTTGACGCCGTCACGGTGTACGCCGCCGCACAATTTCTTGCACATTCTCATCCGCTCGAAGGCGGATTTATGCGCGTCAGATTTTTGAATGGTAACAAGGCGGACATCACAACGGCCGCGCCGAAAATCCATTCCAATACCTTTCTCATTCAATTTGAGCTGACAGCGAGCAATAGAAAAAGCCCGTTTCGGATGCAAACTCCAATTCAAAGCCGTTTTGGCATGTTTCGCGTGTTTGGCGGGCAAAATAACTCCTAGATCAGCCGTACTTCACGGCATCATCCTGCAGCGTCATCGAACCCGATGTCGTCTATGAAGAAGCTGCAATCCACCGGTTGCTCCGCAAGCAAGCCCATCTGCAATTCGCACACTTTGGTCGGATCGTACCGTGCGACCGTGTGCAAATCGGCCAGCGGGATGGCAACTTTGTGCCATTGGCCATCCAGCAGCGTGGGACAGTATTTGAGCAGGTGCACCTTTTGGGTATGATGTTCGGGGGTATCAAACTCCTGGCCGCCACAGAGCAGGTTAATTTGCAGGTCGCCGCCTTCGCCGGAGCACTTCACCCAGAGTGTCAGCCGTTTCATCCGCCGGACATCGGTCCCTTCGCCTTTGGTGAAGGCCACCCAGTCCCACCCGGCTCCGAGCCATTCGGTGCCTTTGCAACGCAGCTCCAGTGCGGTATTGCCGCTGTGCGCGACGGTGGTTTGTCGCCGAAGGCTGACCTCGCCTTGCTTTGTGGCATGGGTCCAGCCGGCGCCTATGGCCGCCTGTTCACCATCCCACACAACTAAACAGTTTGTGGTGGCATCTCCGGCGGCGACACAGTTCGCTGCCATCGCCAACACCGCGAAAATTGGAATTAAAAACTTGAACGCATTCATGTTAAGGCCGGGTAGTTTCCGTACTAGCCCATTTTAACGAGGACTTCGTTTTCTTTTGTCATTTTGGAAACGGGAATCAGGTTGCCCTCAATCGCCCGACCGTTCAGCGTGATTTTCTTGACGCCTTTTTGGACGCCCTTGGGATTCACGACTTTGATTTTCAGCGTTTTGTTGCGGAATCGGCGAATGGCGGTGAATTCCTTCCACTTGGCCGGGATGCAAGGATCAATGAGAAGGCCTTTGTAATCGGGCCGGATACCGAGGATATACTGCGTGGCTGCATAATACGCCCAGGATGCGGCGCCCGTCAGCCAGGGGACGCGCGAGGCGCCGTAACGCGGGCTGAAAATGCTGTGAGTGTATTGCGAGTAAACGTATGGCTCACTGCCGCGTATCTCGGCTTTATGGTTGAACGAGGCAGGCATGGAGCTGCGGAAATATTTAAACGCCCGGTTGCCGTGGCCGAGCATTGTTTCCGCCATGACCGCCCAGCCCTGTGTGTGGTTGAAAATGCCGCAGTTTTCCTTGACGCCTCCGTTGAACACAACCGAGCGGACTTCCGCGCAGGGGATATTTTCATAAGGCGGCGCGCAGAGCATAAGCCCATAATCGGTGGCGAGCTTTTTGTTTACAGATGTCATCGCCTGCGTGGCGCGTTTTTCGTCGGCGTGGCCGCTGATAACGCCCCAGGACTGCGGGTTGAGATAAATCGAGCCCTGCTTGTTTTCGTGCGAGCCGATTTTCTCGCCGGTTTCCTTGTAGGCCCGGACGTACCATTCGCCGTCCCAGCCGAATTTGTCGAGCTTCGCGTCGATGATTTCGAGCTGTTTTTTCGCCCATTTGATTTCGGCGGTCTTGCCGAACATGCCGCAAATCTCGATATAGGTTGTCAGGCCGTAACGCACCTGCAGGGCGACAAATACTGAAGTGCCTTTTGTGCCCAGTCGTAGGCAATCGTTCCAGTCGGCGAAAAGGCCGCTGGGCAAACCGTGTTGGCCCGTGCGTTGGAGATTAAATTCGATTGCCCGGCGGAGATGGCCGAGCACGGTCGCCCTGCCTTTGTCGGCATAGGGCAGGACTTTGTTATAAAAGCCGGTATCGCCCGTTTCCTTGACGTATGTGGTAATCGCGTTGAACAGCCACAGGCAATCGTCGGAGCGGTATTCGTCCTCCTTGGGCAACTTCTCTTTGCCCGGCTTGTGCGCGAAGGCCATAACGATTGGCATCGCGCCGCCGGTCGAACCCTGCCCGGTAATCATCAGCTCAAGACGTTTTTTCGCCTCATCCGGAATGATTTGCATAACGCCCATGAAATCCTGAACGGTATCGCGATAACCCAGCCCGTCGCGTTCGCCGCTGTATATCAGACTGGCCATGCGTGACCAGGAATAGGTCATCAGGCAGTTGAACGGGCTCCACATGTTCATCATGCTGTTGAACTGCGGATCCGGCGTGCAGACGCTCAATCCCTCGATGCGGTTGTGCCAGTATCGACGAAGCTTTTCGAACTCGGCTTTCACCCTGGCGATATCGCCGAACTGTTTGACGGTTTTTTTGCCTTCGACCGACGCCTTGCCGACGCCCATCAGAACGACCAGCTCTTTTGTCTGGCCCGGTTCGAGATCGATATCAATCTGGATTGAGCCGCAGCCGTCGTCACCAAAGGCCTTTGAGCCGGTGCATTTGCCTTTTTCGACGACCATGGGGTTCGCATAGCCGCGATACGGGCTGATGAAGACGTCACGGTCGGTATCGAAGCCGACCACGTCGCCGCCCAGGAACGCCAGAAAAGATCGGTTATCCTGGTCGCTGATGAGGACGGAGCTTCCGTAATCAATGATGCCGTCAACGAAATCCATTTTCACTATACCGTGCGAGTATTGCAGGTTGAGAAAATCGTGGAAGCACTTCCAGAGGTTTGGGTATTCGACGTAGGTGAACAAGCTTAGTGTTCTTTTGACGGTGTCTTTATTCGTAACCTTCAACAGCCAGCATTCGAAATGTTTGCTCAGCGGGACGAAATAGGTGGTTTCCGTTTCAATCTTTGAATACTTGGAATTGATGATCGTGTAAGCGGTGCCATGCCGGCAGGTGGTTTTATACCGGTCGAGCGGTTTGCCCACGGGCTGCCAGGCGTTCGACCAGTAGTCACCTGACTGCTTGTCGCGGAGGTAAATATACCGGCCTGGCTGGTCGGTCGGAACGTCGTCGAAACGCAGTCGCGTCAGGCGTCCCTGTGCAGCCGATTTGTAAAAGCTGTAGCCGCCGGCGTTATTGGTGATGATGGCGCCGTATTCGGTCGAGCCGAGATAATTCGCCCAGGATCGTGGCGTATCGGGTCTTTCGATTACGTATTCCTTTGCTTGGTCGTCAAAATATCCGAATCGCATAATTTTGGCGCGGTTAAACTTCCGAGTTCTTTTTAATGTAGTTGATCAATTTATCAACCTGCGTGAACGCGAGAGCCGTGCAGGTATCGGCGGCGCCGTAATAGATGGCGATTCTGCCCGTCGGGGCGTCATATAGATTCGCACAAGGGAACGTCACATTCGGCACAAAGCCGGTTGTTTCATACGGCTTCTCCGGCGTGAGCAGATAATCTCGGGTCCGGTATAACACTTTCCACGGTTTGTTGATATCGAGTATCACCGCGCCAAAGCTGTAAACGAAGCCGTTGCAGGTTCCTGACACGCCGTGGTAGAACAACAACCAACCTTCCGTTGTCTCAATCGGGATTGGGCCTGCACCGATTTTTGTGCCCTGCCACCAGCCGCTTCCGCCCCTGCTCATCACATGCCTGTGATTTCCCCAATAGATCAGGTCAGGACTTTCGCTCATGTAGATATCACCGAAAGGCGTATGCGCGCTGTCGCTGGGACGACTCAACAGCAGATACTTGCCGTTGACTTTTCTCGGAAAAAGAACTCCGTTCCGGTTGAAGGGCATCAGCGGATTCGGCATGCGAATGAAAGTCTTGAAATCCTTGGTCCTGCCCAATCCGATTGAGGCCCCGTGCATATCGTCGCACCATACGATATAGTAGGTGTCGTCGATCTTCACGAACCTCGGGATCATAACCGTAGCTGATCGGATTGGGTTTTCCCTTTTCGTCAACCCATTGTATCGGGTCGGGTCCGATCTTCCATTGGAGGCCGTCCTTGCTTTTGCCGAAAAACAACGTCGCCCGCCCGTTTTTCTGGTCGGCCCGGAAGACCCCGACAAATTCATTTTTATGCGGCAGGACCGCGCTATTGTAAATACGCGCCGCCTTGGGGATCGGATTCCAGCTCAATATGGGATTGCCGCTGTGCCTCCACAGCACGTCAATGCAATCCTTGGGTTTATCTTCCCACGGGATGTTGGGCAGTGATTCGCCGATAATTGTGTTTTTCATCTCTTTATCTTTTTTCGTTGTTAAACGGAAAATGATACAATTTTACCGCGGCGCGCGCCGGGAACGCGGGAAACACAAAACATCACGCTGCGGCGGCAGTCTGGCCGCTGGCCTTGCGTCTTTCGTCCAGGTCCGCCTTGATTTTCTTCATGGTCGGTTCATCCAATTTGTAGAACAAGAGAACGATTAAGGCGACCACTCCTATCGCGACCGGGATTACACTCATCATCGCCTTTAAACCGTTCTGGACGTCCACGTTTTGAACGACATTGGCCACGAATCCGGTCCGCGAAAGAATTATGCCGGCGATCACACTTCCAACGGTCCAGCCGATCTTGTTCGACATGATGGAAGCCGAAAACACGAGTCCGGTGGCCCGGCGGCCGGTTTTCCATTCCGAATAGTCGGCGGTATCGGCGTACAGAACCCATAACAACGCGGAAATGGGGCCTCCCGCCAGTGAGCCGATGGTCTGAAAGATGAAAATCAGCACCAGGTTTTCCGGCTTAAAGAAATAGAATGAGCCGGTGCAAATGAGCGCGGTGACAAAAAGAATGATCAAGGCATTCTTTCTCCCGCAGACTTTTGCAAACCACGGAACCAGAATCACACCCAATATGGCCAGCGCCTGTCCGATGGTGTTGAAAGCAGATGCCAGCACTTCAAAACCGTATTTGTGGGTTGTGCCAAAGAGGGTTACTTCCTGTTCTCCAATGTAATACTTGAAATAGTGGGTGGTCACACTCATGCGGATGCAAACGAAGAGGATGAACAGAATTGTCGCGGCAAACAACAACATCCAGGGCACGTTCTTTGTCAAATCCGCCAAGTCCCTTGCGATGGAGGTTTTTTCCTTGGCGATGGGTTGAATCCGTTCGTGGGTTGAAAAGAAAGTGATCAAAAAAAGGATAACTGCCGCCACGCCGTAAATCAGCAGAGTGATATGCCAGCCCTTCTGGGGCTCGGCGCCGTCGTGCCCGAAATACCGGGCCAGCGGCAAGGCCGTGAGCGAAACAATAAAACCGCCCACATAAGCGCCGATAAATTTGCAGGACGAGGCGCTCGTTCTTTCGACCGGATCCCCGCTGATGACGCCCAGCATGGCCGTGTAGGGAATGTTGACCGTCGAATACATGAACATGAAAAAGATGAAAGTGACATAGGCGTAAACTATTTTCGCCGGTCCACCAAAAGCGGGCGTCGAAAATGCCAAAATCGCTGAAATAGCCAGCGGAACAGCCCCCCACAAAATGTAGGGCCTGAATTTGCCCCAACGGGTTCTGGTGCGGTCCGCTGTCATGCCGATGACCACGTCAAAAAAGGCATCCAGCAACCGGGAGACACCAATCATTATTCCGGCGGCGGCGGCGGCCAGACCGAATACGTCCGTGTAAAAGAACAGCAGATACAGCGTGATGGTCTGCCAGAACAGGCAGGATGCCAAATCACCAAACCCGTAAATAGCTCTTTCCCTTAATGGGCATTTTTGGTTCTGGATTTCGTTGTTCATTGTCTTGCCTGTTTTGTGGGTTTATTGGTCGGCTGAATTTCTGAGTGGTGAGAATCTGATTTCTGATGCTGCCGGCCAAAACGACAGATGTGTGTTCGCCGCTTTCATGGCGTTCATCCTAGCTACACCTCTGGCGTGGTCGAGCGAAAAATAAGCGAGCAGCCCGAATCAAAGCCGCTTTTCGTCCAAGTCAATCACGTCCACGAAGGTCTTGACGTCGTCGCGGTGCGCGCCGCCGCATTGTTCCTTGCGCATTTTGAGCCGTGCGAGGGCCGTTTCATCGTTCGGAAGCGGGCGGCTCAACATGTCCCTGGCGTGCGCAGCCTTGTCCGCCGCGGATTTTCTAACGTTTTTGCGAACCCAATCACACACCTCACCATCGGTGGTGGATTTTTTTACGACCTCAATCATCTGCTCGTGCGTAACCCCGGCACACTTGAGCCACAGGGCGTCAAAGCCTTTGCCGAAATTTTCCTGATAATCAGCATGCAGCTTGCCCACCAGGTACAGGCGGATTTTGTCAAGGTAACGCGGCAGATACATCCAGCCGTCCATCGTTTCGCGCGGGCTGCGCGGATAAATTATGTCACTCATGGTTCGTGAATCGTTGAATGGTTGAACCGGTTTGTCAAAACGAATCCCTCGCCATGCTTGTGGCAGCGAACGTGAGTCCGCTCAAGCTATTTTGGCAGAAAGGGACGCACGCGTTCCGCCAGCAATTGGTAGCCTGCAACGTTGTAATGAAGCTGGTCGGCGAGGAAAAGTTCCGGGCGCGGCTTGCCGTCGGCGCCCAGCACCATGGCATACGTTTCGATGTATTGCAGATGCGGCGTCCGGCGTGCGTATTCCTCCACCATCGCGTTCAGCGCCTTTTCCTTGTCCCGCTGTGTCCAGCGGGCAGGGGTCGGGCTCCAGGAGATAAACACAATTTCCGTTTCGGGCAATTTGGTTCGGACCCTGGCCACGAATGCCTTGAAATCCGCAAAGACTTCCTCCGGTGATTTGCCGGCCCAAAGATCGTTGCCCCCGGCGCGGAAAAAAATCATCCGCGGCGCATAGGGAAAAACAATCCGGTCGGCAAAGTGGGTGGAATCCACGATTTCCGACCCGCCGAAACCACGGTTGATGACCCGCTGATCCGGAAAATCTCCGGCCAGCGTCGCCCATTTTCGAATGGTGGAGGAACCGATGAACAACAGCGCGTCCTTGGGCGGCGGATTGGTGCGGTCCATCGCTTCAAACGCGGCGATTTCGCTTTCCCATTTGCCAAAGTCGTGTCCGGTTTCGGCACCCGGCACAACCCGCGGCGGTGCGATGACGAAAAAGCAAATCAATGAGAACAGGGCGGCCCGGTTCAAGTTCATGAAGCCATTGTCAGGGCAATAAATCCGTGCGGCAAATGAATTTTGAATGTGAGGCAAATTGACTGGCGTCGGCTGCGTTCTTGTCAGCGCCAATGTTCTGGCTCATGCTCGCAGCATGAAGCAGCGTGGCGGATACGATTTTGATGTGGCCGTTATTGGCGGCGGCAGTGGCGGCCACGCAGCGGCGCGAACGGCGGCCGGCGCGGGTTTGAAAACGATCGTTATCGAAGGTGGCGAGGAAGTCGGCGGGCTGTGCATCCTGCGCGGTTGCATGCCGACCAAAGCGCTGCTTTACGCCGCCGAAGTGATGCATCTTGCCGGTCATTCCGAACCGTGGGGCATCCGCATCGGAAAAGTCGGCTTTGATTTTAAAAAGGTGATGGCGCGAAAAAATGCGCTTATCAAGGATTTTGCGGACTACCGCGTTAAGCAACTCAACGCCGGAAAATTCAAATTCATCCGCGCCAATGCGCAGTTTGTGGATCCGCACACGGTGGAATTGACGACCCCTCACCCCGGCCCTCTCCCCGTTGGGCGGGGAGAGGGAGAAGAAACGAAAGCCGCGCGAATTGATTCCCTCGCCCCGCCCAAGCGGGGAGAGGGTGGCCGAAGGCCGGGTGAGGGGAATTTGATTTCCGCCAAACATTTCATCATCGCCACCGGCTCAAACGTTGCGCCGCCGCCTTTGCCTCAACTCCGCAAAACCGGTTACATCACGAGTGATGATGCGCTGGCGCTCAAGCGATTGCCGAAATCACTCATCGTCCTCGGCGGCGGGGCAGTTGCGTGCGAGTTCGCACAATTCTTCGCGCGCTTCGGCGTCAGTAGTCACGCTCGTCCAGCGAAGCGAACACATTTTGAAGGAATTCGACACCGATGCGGCGGCGGAAGTCGAAAAAGTCTTCCAGCGGGAAGGCATCAATGTTTTTACCGGCACGAGGCTGGTTGATGCAAAGCGAAAAGGGAAATTGAAAGCCGTTTCGTTTGAGCATAACGGAGCAAAACGGTTTCCGTTTCCGCTGAAGAAATTTTGTTCGCGCTGGGCCGTGTGCCGAACACCGCATCGCTGGAGTTTGGAAAAGGCCGGAGTCGCCACCAACAACGGGCGCATTGTTGCAAACGAGTTCATGCAAACGAGTGCACCGCATATTTACGCTGCCGGCGATTGCACCGGGCCGCATGAAATTGTTCACATCGCGGTGCAGCAAGGCGAAATCGCCGCGCACAATATCGCCAATCCAACCCTCCGCGCCGGATGGATTACCGGCTGTTGATTTCCGTCGTGTTCACCGACCCGCAGGTGGCTTTTGTCGGTTTGACTGAGAAGGAAGCGAAAACGCACGGTATTGCATACTTGGCCGCGAGCTATCCGTTCAACGACCACGGCAAATCGCTCATTATGGAGGCGAAGGACGGTTTTGTGAAATTGCTGGCCGACCCGAAGTCGGGCCTTCGCCGCGCCGGAGTGCCAGCGGGTTCACCGAACGCAGGCAGTTCAAGCAGCGATGCGGGAGAACAAGCCGGTGGAGCTTCGGCCACGCAGGCGGGCGAAATTCTCGGCGGCAGTTGTGTCGGGCCGGTCGGCGGTGAATTGATTCACGAAATCGTCACCGCGATGGCAAAGCACATGACCGTTCACGAGCTTGCCGCGATGCCGCATTATCATCCGACACTTGCTGAAATCTGGACTTACCCGGCGGAGGAGCTGGCAGGGCAAATTACAATTTCTTGAATACCTCTTCCAACGTAAAACCGTGAAGCCTGACAATCTTGTGCCGTGATTTGTGGCCACGAACCAGCTCAATCCGGTTGCGACTGCAATCCAATTTTTCGGCAAGTAAGTCAATCAGCGCCATATTGGCCGCGGCATCCACAGGCGGGGCGGTTACTTTGATTTTTAATTCGTCGCCCAGCGGCGTTCCAATTTCATCGGCGGACGCGCGCGGCTGCAGTTTTACCGACAATAAAACTCCGTCCGGCTGTTCGTGGAGAAAATTCGGAAGCGGCACTTTGCGTTATAGGCGTAGCGGCTTTCGGCAGAAAGCCGGACATTTCAACAGCAAAATACGGCGCTCTGCCGAGACACCGCTACGATGCACATTTTCATTTGTTTCCAGAATGGAAATGAACCGTTACGGATAAACCAATTGATAGCTGACGAAGGCCACAGTCTGACTGTCCGGCGACCACGACGGAACGTTGATCGTTCCCTGCCCGCCAAACAATTTCGCAAGCACTTGAATTTTTCTGTCGGAAAGCGACATGAGCCGGATCAGCACGTCCTTGTTCGGCGGATGGCCAGTCACGTCTTTTGCGTAGGAAAGAAAAACAATCCACCGGCCGTTCGGTGAAGGATGCGCGAACCAGTTGTTGTAATCGTCGGAAGTAATTTGCTCCTGTTCCGAGCCGTCCGGCTTCATCCGCCAGATTTGCATCAGGCCGGTCCGGTCGGAATTGAAATAAATATATTTTCCGTCCGGCGAATAATCCGGGCCGTCATCCAGACCGGGCGCGGTGGTCAGGCGCGTTTCTTCGCCGCCGTCAACGGGAATCGTGAAAATGCCAAACTGGCCGTTCCGCTCCGCGCAATACGCGAGCGTTTTGCCGTCAGGCGACCAGCCGTGCCAATACGACGGCGCCTGCTGCGTGACCAGACGCGGCGCGCCGCCTGCAATCGGCAAAACGTAAATGCGCGACTTGCCATCCTGGCGTCTGGTCGCTGATGGCCAGTTGCGTTCCGTCGGGCGAGATGCCGTGGTCGTTGTTGCAATGAATCTGGCTGCCGGTGTCGAGAGGCTCCGGCGTGCCGCCGGTCACGGGCAGCTTGTAAATCCGCCCGTTGCTGTTGAAGAGGAAAAACTTCCCGTCCCGCGACCAGTTGGGCGCTTCAAAGTGATCGCGCGTGCGATAAACCACGCTCCGGTCGGTGGAGGCAACGGCGACCGTTTCCAGCGTGCTTTCGAGGACCGGCTGGGCATTGGCGGGTGTGGAAACCGGCTTGAGTTCGACGTTCGAGAAAACCGCCTTTTCAATGGCCTTGTTGTCGTGCGCGCAAACACCGAGGCCGACATAAAATTTCCCCTTGAACGGAATCTGCAGATAACCGCCGGCAGGTTTCAGGTCTTCCCCCGCGTCGGCCAGCCACATTGAAATGTAATCGCCACGTTTTTCGATTCGCATCCGCGCGGGGGCTGAAATGTTCGATTGAATTTCATGCGTCGTGCCGTCCGGCGTGTCGCGGTATTGAAGCGCCGTCAGGCCGCTGCCATGAAGGGCGACATCCGCGTAAACCGAACCCGGCTTGAGCGACTGGCGGATGAGCAGGCACGCCTTGCGATGCGGATTGCCGCCGGTGCCGATGAATTTGACGTCCGCCGTCAACGTGAAATCGCCCGACATCTTCTTCCAGACGAAATGGAAGGCGTCGTTGGTGAACCACATGTTTTCGCCGCCGCCCGCGATGAGATATTCGCCCGTGGCCGGGTTGAAATCCACCGAACCGTGCCTGGCGACGTTGCCGATGTCGCGTTGGTGCGAAAAGATTCCAAGTTCGGTTGAAGCGGCATAAGTTAGTTTTGCGCTCATAAACAAAACGACGATGGCAAGAAAATGCCGGAAATTGGGCGTCATACGGCTTACTAAAACACGCTGTGCGAAAATGAAAAGTGTTTTTTTGCGCTTTCGGGCGCTGCCTATCATTTGTCCTCGAGGTTGATTAGTTTGCTTCCTCGACGTTTTCAGTAGAATGCGTGTTTACGCCCGCCCTCACCTTTTATCCTCTTGTATCTGCCTTTCCCTCTGACCTTGTCTGGCCTTAGCGACTTGGGAAGATGGGACTGTCATGCCGCCATCGTTGTCGGCGTCAATGTCCGCGCCGTGTTCGAGCAGCACGGTAATAATTTCTCCGTAGCCTTTGAAAGCCGCGCCGCCCAGCGGGGTTTGTCCACGATCATTCCGGCGGTCCGCGTCCGCACCATGATCCAGCAACAGGCGATGGCTCGACGAAAGATCAGCGGTTACGCGAGGTCGAAGCGATCAAGGTTCATCACCTTGTTCCAGGCCGCGACAAAGTCGTGAACAAATTTCTCCTGCGCGTCCGAGCTTCCGTAAACTTCCGCCAAGGCGCGGAGTTGGGAGTTTGAACCGAAGACGAGATCAACCCGCGTGCCGGTCCACTTGACTTTGCCCGTTTTGCGATCGCGGCCTTCAAACACATCTGCGTCTTTCGAAACCGGCTTCCACTCGGTGCCCATGTCCAGCAGGTTCACGAAGAAGTCGTTGGTCAGCGCTTCCGGTCGCTTGGTGAAGATACCGTGTTTCGACCCGCCGAAGTTGGTCTTCAGGACGCGCATGCCGCCGATGAGCAGTGTCATTTCGGGCGCGGTCAGGGTCAGCAACTGCGCCTTGTCCACCAGCAGCGCCTCGGCCGATAGGGTGTATTTGCCCTTGAGGTAATTGCGGAACCCGTCCGCGATGGGTTCGAGCACGGCGAAGGAAGCCGCATCGGTCTGCTCCGCCGAGGCATCCATGCGTCCCGGCGTGAACGGAACCGTGACCTTGTGGCCGGCGTTCTTCGCGGCCTGCTCGATGCCAGCGCAACCGCCCAACACAATCAGGTCGGCCAGCGAGACCTTCTTGCCTCCTTTCGCCGTCTTGTTGAATGCGCTCTGGATGCCTTCCAGCGTCTTCATCACCTTCGCCAACTGTTTCGGCTGGTTGACTTCCCAATTCTTCTGTGGCGCTAGGCGAATGCGCGCGCCATTCGCGCCGCCGCGCTTGTCGGAGCCACGGAAAGTGGACGCCGACGCCCACGCGGTCGAAACCAGTTCCGAGACAGACAGACCGGACGCCAGGATTTTGCCCTTCAGTGAGGTGATGTCCTGCGCATCGATCAATTTGTGATTCACCGCGGGAATGGGGTCCTGCCAGATGAGTTCCTCGGCGGGAACCTCCGGGCCGAGATAGCGCGCGCGCGGGCCCATGTCGCGATGCGTCAGCTTGAACCACGCGCGGGCGAACGCGTCGGCAAACTGTTTCGGGATTCTTCAGGAAGCGCCGCGAAATCTTTTCGTAAGCCGGGTCGAACCGCAGCGAGAGGTCCGTGGTCAGCATGGTCGGCCGGTGCTTCTTTGACGGGTCGTGCGCGTCGGGAATCGTCGCGGCGGCGCCTTTGGCGACCCACTGATGCGCGCCGGCTGGGCTTTTCGTCAGTTCCCATTCGTATTTGAACAGGTTCTCAAAGAAATAATTGCTCCACTTCGTCGGCGTCTGCGTCCAGGTGACTTCCAGGCCGCTGGTGATCGCGTCACCGCCTTTGCCGGTGCCGAAGCTGCTCTTCCAGCCCAGACCTTGCGCTTCGAGGCCGGCCGCTTCCGGCTCAGGCCCCACATGGGATGCAGGGCCAGCGCCGTGGGTCTTGCCGAAGGTATGGCCGCCGGCGATGAGCGCCACCGTCTCCTCGTCGTTCATCGCCATGCGAGCGAAGGTCTCGCGAATGTCCCGTGCCGCGGCGATCGGATCCGGGTTTGCCGTTGGGGCCTTCCGGGTTGACGTAAATCAGCCCCATCTGCACGGCGGCGAGCGGATTTTCGAGATCACGGTCGCCGGAATAGCGCTTGTCCTCCAGCCACTTTTTCTCAGCGCCCCAATAGACGTCCTGATCCGGCTCCCAGACGTCTTCACGCCCGCCCCCGAAACCAAACGTCTTGAAGCCCATCGTTTCCAGGGCGACATTCCCGGCGAGGATCATCAGGTCGGCCCACGAAATCTTCCGGCCATACTTCTGCTTGATCGGCCAGAGCAGGCGACGCGCCTTGTCCAGGCTGACGTTGTCCGGCCAACTGTTAACCGGCGCGAAGCGCTGCTGGCCCCTGCCGCCGCCGCCGCGGCCGTCCCCGGTGCGATAGGTGCCGGCGCTGTGCCACGCCATGCGGATGAACAGACCGCCGTAGTGGCCGAAATCCGCCGGCCACCAGTCCTGCGAATCGGCCATCAGTTTCGCGAGATCTTTTTTCAAAGCCGCGTAGTCGAGGCGCTTGAATTCCTTCGCGTAGTCGAAGTCCTTGCCCATCGGGTTGGACTTGCAGGAATGCTGGCTCAGGAGTTCGAGCTTCAACCGGTTCGGCCACCAGTCTTGGTTTGTGGTGCCGCCGCTGGCGGCGCCGTGGTTGAAGGGGCATTTGGCTTCGGTTGACATGATTTCCGGTTTTGTGCTCATAAAAAATTCTCGGTTGTTGTGTTTTGTTCATTGAAGCATTTCGAGGGCTATTGTTGAAATACTTTTTTCCTTTTGCCATCACAGGCATTGCCTATCGAAATGCATCAACTTCGTTACGCGGTCGCTGTGGCGCGGTCCAGAAACTTCTACCGCGCCGCCGCAATGCCCTGTCTCCCAGCCGTCGTTGAGCCAGCAGATTCTAAATCTCGAGGACGAATTGGGCGGGCGGCTGTTTGACCGCATGAAACGCGAGGTGAAATTGACCTCGCACGGCGAGGTGTTTCTGCGCCGCGCAGTCCGCATTCTCGGAGAAGTGGACGCGGCCTAACGCGAGGCGGCCGATGCGCGGGCTTTGCGGCGCGGCACCTTGACCATCGGCGCGCTGCCAACCCTCGCGCCCTATCTGCTGTCCGTGGCGCTGGTGGAATTCCTGGAAAAGTTTCCCGGCGTGGAGACCGTGGTGCAGGAAGACACCATCGCGCAACTGCTCAAGCTCGCGGACGGGTGTGAAATTGACTTCGCCCTGGCCAGTCAACCGATTCGGGACGGGCGCTTGGAGGTGAAGGAGTTGTTTTCCGACGAGCTGTCGGGGGCACTCCCGCCGGGCCATCCACTCACGCGCAAACGCACCGTGGCGGTCGCCGGCCTGAAGGCGGCGGTCGAACACCGCCACTATTTTTTGCCTTGCCGCGCTTGCGCGGCCACGGCCACTGAGTTGGCCGGTTCGCGTTTCAGGATTTTGATACCGAACAACCCGTTCTGGAGCGGTTCCTGGCCTATCAATTGCACGGGCTGATAGCGCGCCTTGATCCATTGCATGATCTCCATGCCGTAGCCCGTGTCGCGGCCAAAGTAGTCCACGCCGAATTCAAAGGGTTTCCATTCCACGAGCGCCACGTAATCCGGCGGCGTTTTCTCGAAGGCCGCCGTCATGTTCGACTCGCCGAACACCTGCAGCATGTTCGGGTTCCAATCCACGCACGGCGTCGGATTGATGTGGCGGCTGAAATAATTGATCATGGCGCCCTGCGGCAGGGCGGCGAGTGTTGCGTCCGGTGGAACGTTTTTTGCGATCCATTCCAGCGCCGTTTCAATGGTGCGGGCTTCCGTGGCGTTGCCCGACGGGCCGACGGCGATGATCCGGTCTCCGCCGCGGCCCACCACCAGGTTTTTTGCGGCATAAAACTGTTCCGACTGTTGAAACAGGCGGACAAAGCCGGCCAACAGCATCAGTCCGACCGCCACGCGGAGATACCGTTGGGGAACTTGAAATTTTTCTTCGAGCAACCGCGGCAGCAGCCAGAGCAGCAGATAAACCGCGCCGACGAACGCCGGCATTGCCAGCACAAATCCGTACTGAAAGAGGCGCGGAAACAAGCCCATTTTCAGCAGCAGCACCAGGCCGAAGATATTCCATAACAGCGGGAAAACTACCGCGTTTTCATCGGGGGATTTCTGATATTGACGGCGCAGCAGAACGCACGCAGAAGCTGCCAGCAATGGCAAAGCGGCTCCACAACCACTCGCGTCAAACCGTGCGATCGCCAGCACCGCCGGGACGACCAGCACGAGTAAGACCGTCCATTGCACGCCGGGCTTTTGATTTCTCACGGCGCGGAAAACAAGCGCGAGAAAGACAAGCGCGGCGACGGCAAAAACGGATTGAACGGCGAGGTCGCGCAGGTGCGTCGCGGGCTGATCGAAGCCCAGGCACCATTGGTAATACGGATCTTTCACCACGCCGGTCTGGAACAACGGGGTCCAGCCTGCCAGCACCGAGCGCAGGCTTTCCTGCCAGTTTTCCCGGCCCAGAAAAAAGAGGAAAAATCCCAACGCCGGCAACCCTGCCGCCAGCACAAATCCTGCCGCCGATTTCGCGGCAAACCCCGTGCGTTGCCGGACGATGCCATGCAGCGTAAACGCGGCAACGACACAAATTGCCAGCGCCGTAAAAATGTCCGGCTTGGTGAGAAATACCAGGCCGGCGCAAAAGCCGGCTCCAACCGCGAACCGCCGCCGTTCCTTCGTCATCCAGTCCGACAACAGCGCCACCGCTAAAATCGAGAGGATCAATCCATGCAAGGCCTCGTGGGAATAGGGCATGATGTAATTGTAGTTTGCGATGGTGACGTATTGGGCGAATGCGAAAACCAGCACGATGCCGAGGCCGATGGCAGTTGCCGTCCTGGCGTCCGCCGCTGCCAGAAATCGGCGATAGGTCAGCCACAACAAGGCGGCCACGGCGGTCAGGTTGGCGATGATGATCGTGAGGAAGGAAACGCCGAAAATTTTGAAGAGCAGGGCGTGGTAATACTGCGACAGCGGCCCGCCGGTGAAATAGAAGATGTCCCGGTACAGCACGGCGCCTTCGGAAAGCCGCCACGGAATATACATCTGCACTCCGAAGTCCCCGATGAGGTCCGGCCATTTACGCCAGGTCATCGCGGCGGCGAAAGCGAACGCCGCCGCAACAACAGCCAGTCCGATCCAGTTTGAGAGGGCTCGTCGAAGATTTTGCTCTCGTCCGCAGGCCAGATTTTCCATGCCGTTTACCTTTGGAGCAAAACCGGACGCGGCAGATTTCAGGCGTTGTAGGTGCTGCTGGAGACGCGGCCGCCGTGACCGGTCCAGTTGGTGTGGAAAAACTGGCCGCGCGGCTGGTCGAGCCGCTCGTAGGTGTGCGCGCCGAAATAATCGCGCTGGGCCTGAAGCAGGTTCGCCGGCAGACGTTCGCTGCGGAAACCGTCGAAGAACGCCAGCGCCGTGCTGAAGGCGGGCACCGGAATGCCCTTCTTGACCGCCGTGCTTACCACTTTGCGCCAATTACGTTGGCAACCCTTGATCGCCTTCTTGAAAAATGGCGCGAGCAGGAGATTTGTCAGGTTCGGGTTCTTGTCAAAGGCCTGTTTGATATCGCCGAGGAACGCGCTGCGAATGATGCATCCTCCACGCCACATGAGGGCGATGCCGCCATAATTAAGGTTCCATTTGTATTGTTCCGCAGCAGCGCGCATGAGCATGTAACCCTGCGTGTAGCTGATGATCTTCGAGGCGTACAACGCCTTGCGGATGTCATCAATCCACCGCTTGCGGTCACCGGCAAATTTAGTCCTGGACGGCTTGAAAATTTTCGATGCCTGCACACGCTGGTCTTTCATCGCCGACACGCAACGGGAATAAACCGCTTCCGCAATCAGCGTGATGGGAATGCCCATATCCTGCGACGAAATCACGGTCCATTTGCCGGTGCCCTTCTGGCCGGCGGTGTCGAGAATCTTGTCCACCAGCGGCTGGCCGTCGGTGTCCTTGAAAGCGAGGATGTCCCGGGTGATTTCAATGAGATACGAATCCAGTTCGCTCTTGTTCCATTCCGCCAAAACCTGGTGCATCTCGTCGGCGGTCATGCCGAGACCGTCCTTCATCAGGTGATAGGCTTCGCAGATGAGCTGCATGTCGCCGTATTCGATGCCGTTGTGAACCATTTTTACGAAATGGCCGGCGCCATTTTCGCCGACCCAATCGCAGCACGGCGTGCCATCGTCAACCTTCGCGGCGATGGCTTGAAAAATGTGTTTGACGTGCGGCCACGCAGCTGGAGAACCGCCGGGCATGATGCTCGGACCGTGACGCGCGCCCTCTTCGCCGCCGCTCACACCGGTGCCAATGTAAAGCAGGCCTTTGCTCTCGACATATTTCGTGCGGCGTATCGTGTCCTCGAAGAGCGAGTTGCCGCCGTCAATGATTATGTCGCCCGGTTCCAGCACCGGCAGCAAATGCTCGATGAACTCATCCACAGCGGCGCCGGCCTTGACCATAAGCATGACGCGGCGCGGTTTTTTGAGCAGTGAGGCCATTTCCTGAAGCGAGTGGGCACCGATGACCTTCGTGCCCTTGGCCTCGTTGTTGATGAAATCATCCACCTTGGAAACGGTGCGATTGAAGGCCACCACGGTAAAACCATGGTCGTTCATGTTCAAAATCAAATTCTGGCCCATGACAGCCAAGCCAATGAGCGCAATATCAGCTTTTGGTTCCATTTGTTGTATTCGTTAAAAATTGAAGCAGACACGATACAAAAGCCCACCCCCTTGTACCAGCAGTTTTTTGGCAATCACCGGCTCACTTCTACCATTCTCACCCAAGCATCGTGTCGTTGTGCAGCTCGCGCAAATAATGCGGCACACTGCCGGTCATCACGAGAATGGTGTGACTGGAGAAGCCACCAATGCCAAAGAGCCCCGACTGACAAAGAAGTCATCGGGCAGACAGGAATGTCTGCCCGTGAAACCGGGTCTCCGTCACCCTGCGGACCTTCCTTTACAGGGAGACCGAAGCCATGCGAGGAACCTGGTCAAGTGAGCCATTCGCATCAGCGGGGCGACCGAGAATCTCAGAGACTTTGTAACGCTCCAGGGCAATGCGCGTCAGCCGCACGTTCATTTCCGTGATGTTTTGGTCTCCGAAGATGATGCGCGCCACTCCTTGGGCGATCTCCTCGGAACCTTGCATCTCTGAAACGTTGTAACGTTCCAGGGCAATGCGCGTCAGCCGCACGTTCATTTCCGTGATGTTCTCGTCTCCGAAGATGATGCGCGCCACTCCTTGGGCGACCTCGTCGAAGGCTGGTTTGTTTTTTGTTTCCATATTCAAATTCAGGTTTTTTTCTTTCGGCAGGGAATTGCGTTGCATGGCCATTTGTTTTGCCAATGGTATAGGCCGGCTGGACGGCGGCGCATCATTGCGAACCTCCGGCGGGGTCGCTCCGTCCTTGTTTTGAGGCGGCGCAGGTTGGGCCGATCCGTTGTTAATCTCCGGCCGGGCCAATTCACTTTGCCCCTCGGGCTTGGGCAGATCGACGTGATTCTCGGGCTGTGGCGGTTCGACGTGATTCTCGGGCTGGGACAATTCGATTGTTTCTACAGGAGCAGGCGGCATGTCTTTGGCACCGTTGGTGGCGGTTAAAATCGGCGGGGGCGCCGGGCTGGCAGCGATCGGAGGCGGAGCGATCTGAGACTTGCCGTTCTGGGGCGAGCCGTTTTGAGACTGGCCGTTTTGCACCGGTGGCGCGGATTGCAACGCTGCCGGTGGTGCGTCCAAACGTTGAGCCATTGCTCCGACAGCTGATTCCGGTCGCCGGCCTTGCGGCTGCAGCAAATGCATGGTCGTCTTAAGCACCAGCTCCAAGGGAGAAGACGGTTTGGTGATGAGGTCGTTGCCCCCGCTCAGGATGCTCTGCGCGCGGTTTTGGAAATCGCCATTGCCGGTGATGAATACGACTGGTGTCTCCTTGTATTGAGGCATGCGGCGCAGTGTTTCACACACTTCGAAGCCATTCATGCCCGGCATGTTGATATCCAACAACACGATGTCGTACTGGGTGGCTTGTGCCATTTGTACGGCCACAGTGGGATCTTCGACGCTGACTGGTTCGAAATGCGCGCGTTTGAGGGCCGCTACCATGGTATAATTACAAACGGCGTCGTCGTCCACGATCAATATCTTCGCCTTGAGATTCAATCCGGCAGTTCCGGTGTCACCATTCTGAAACAGACGTCCCAGGGAGTCCACGGCCTGGGCAATCGTTTGCAACACGGAAGCCGTACCGCTCGCCGGTTTGAACACAACTTCAAAGAGCAGGGCCTCAAGGGCGCTGGCCAGAAGGGCGCTCTTGGCGCAGCCGGCCAGCCCGGCGCGGGCGGTAAAAAAATGCACCCGCTGATACAGATTGTTGAGCTGTTGCAGACCCGTGGGCGCGGCAGCCGACTTGATATAAGCCAGGCAATGATCGCGGATCTTGGCAACTTCGACCGGCGCATCCTTGATAAATTCTTCGCGCGTTGCTTTAAGCGTCATTTCATCCGCATGCGCAGCGGCAGCGGCGGCAACGAACGCTTCGGCCTGGCTCTTGCCCGATTTACCGGCGACAAGGCCAAACGCAGGGTCATATCCAAGCATGTCCCGTATGGCTTCAACGAGCTTGGCCGGCGTGCATTCGGTTTTCAACATGCCTTTGTTGGCGCCGGACTGCAGGGCTTTTTGCGCCAACTCGGTCATGTAGGCATTGGAAAGGATCAGTACCGGCGTTGCTTTCAAACGATCATCGGCTCGGATATGCTTGAGCACGTCCACGCCGTTGACCTTGGGCAACATCAAATCCAACACGACCAGATCGGGGCGCACCCGTGAAAGAACGTCGAGCGCGACCTCCCCGTCTTCAGCGAACAAGACTTCAAATCCCTCGCGCTGCAACCGGTTCCGGTACAGCGTCAGTACGACAGGATCGTCTTCTACAAAAAGAATTTTCTTTTCGGTTCCGTTCATATTCGCCACTCCATACACGCTTTTCCCCGGAGTGGGACTTCTTCACAGCATAAACAAGGCCAATTGAACTATCGAAAGAAACGGGCAAATAATGGCGGGTTGATCTCAGGTTTTGAACCCATTTGGGACACTGGAGGGATGATTGCTCCGGTCAAGCTGAAGCGGGGTTGACAGTCGAAACGGTTTCTATGCCTTGGTTGTTCCCAACTGCAGCCGCGAGTCGCTTTCGAGCATTGTCTTTAAATTCGTCCAGTTTGCCTCATTCATCTCGTTAAAGGCATTGAGGTAAACGGCGACCACTTCCTGTGGATGTTTGGCGAGCAGGGTGGCCACAGCCGATTTCAACTTCGTGTCGTCCATCTCCGCGGGCAAATTCTCGACGACACCATTTTCGTGTTTGATGCCGAGCGCATCCAGAAAATCCACGAGCATTGCCTTCTGCTGTTTCAAGAGCCAGGCACGGATGAGTCCTCCTGCGACCACATCCAACGCGGGCCGCGCGAGCGTTGCCACCATCGCGATATGGCGTTGTGAACGCGGCTGACGTTCGAGAAAGACCGGGCGGACGTGGCGCGCCTGGGCCACGGCGGCGAGTGTGGCCTTGTAAGCCGGCTTGTCCGATTCGTGGGAGAAGGCGAGAATATCATTCGCCAGAGCCGGCGACATAAAACCAAAAAGTTCGTACGATTTCAGCATTTAAATTGGAAGTTGGACTTCATTCAACGACAACGAGTGCCAGTTTATTTTTTTGAGCCAGTGCTTCGCAAGCTTTCCGTTCAAGTAACAGAGTCCGGCCGGCCTCCAGGGCGAGCACCGAAATTTTGGCGGCAGCGCAAGCTTCTATCGTGCTGGCGCCTATGCAGGGAATGTCGAACCGCATGTCGTGGTCCAATTTGGCCACTTTGACGGCGACCACACTGCCATCCTTGCCGGCGAGTTCGCCGCCGCGCGCAAGGCACTTGTCCGTCCCCTCAAATCCTTCCACTGCCAGCACGGTGCCGTTTTTCACGACGACGGTCTGGCCGATTTCCAGACGCGAAACTTCCTTCGCAATGCGAAAACCAAACTCCACGTCCGCGCGTTGCCCGTCGGACAATGGGGGGCCAAGATGAAATCCCGCAGCGGGCATGAGCGGCTTGAGCCATGGCGTGGCGTCAATCAATTCCACGCCGTCTTTTTTCAACTCTTCGGCAATCGCGCCGAAAATCGTGTGGGCGTTTTTTTCCGGGAGCCGGAGCCATAGTCCCATCGCCCGCAAATCCGGCCGGAGGTCGAAAAGATTTTTCGGCGCAATCTGGCCAACCATGACACATTGTCTGATGTCACGGTCGGTGAACGCCGAAATCATTCTGGAAAGCTGGCCGACCTTGAGCCAGACGATTTCGTCCACGAGCGGGGTGAGCGCGGGATCGGTTTCATTTTCGAACGCAACGGCGATGAGCCGTTTGACGCCGGCGGCGCGGGCCTGCCGCGCGAACTCCAGTGGCAGTGAGCGGTTGCCGGCAATGAGACCCAATGATTCAAGCGCGGCATTCATTTCCGCAACGAGTGTCGCGTGACCGGCGGCCAGTGACAAGTGACAAGTGGCGAGCAACTGGCGCGGAGCCGGCGGCCACGTGTCAACCGTCAGTCGTCACCTGCATTGTCCCCCTTCAAAGCAGGCCGGCCGGTACGATGACAATTGGAGGTTGCCGGGCGGAAAAGTGGTTCAAGAATCCTAATGTTTCTTCCTCGAACAAGTTGGCCCGCGAATTGCTGACGGTTTGCCGATGCAGTCATCCGAGTTCATCTACAAAAAAATGGCGTCGCTGGAACAAAGCGGAGCGGGCCGGTTTCATGAAACCGCCTGCAAATTCGACTCCGCCCACCCGATGCCGCGAACGGTCGTGCATGAACTCAATAACATTCTTACCATCATCCAGGGCTATGCCGACCGATTGCTGCTCAAGCACGGACAAGATCCGGCGCTCCAGCCGCAGTTGCGCATGATCTACGAATCGGCCAGGCGCGCCGCCTCGCTCATTCGCGAAGCCGCGCCGCCGGCCCAAAACCTGACACCCAGGCAAAACCCGTCGTCGCCATAGCCCCCCAAGGCCTGATAGCGGCTTTTCTCTCCAACGAACGAAACCACGGCGATTCGCTTTGACGCTGCGCGTTTCATCGCGTAGCGTGTTGGTTCTATTTTCAACTGACTATTTGGGTTTACCGTGAATTTTTTGAAATGGATTTTTGGGTCGAAGAATGACCGCGAAGTGAGAAAACTCTGGCCGCTCGTTCACCAGATTAATGAGATCGAGGCCGGTCTGCAAAAGCTTTCTGACGACGAACTGCGGCAGAAAACCGCCGAGTTCAAGGCGCGGATCGAAGAAGGCCGCAAACAGCACGGTTACGATGAACTGATGGCCGAGGCCCGCAGGCTGACGAGGGCAAAACCCAGCGACGCAAGGCGTTTGAAATCGAACAGCAACTCCTCGCCGAAATTTTGCCCGAAGCGTTTGCCGTGGTGAAAAACGCCTGCCGTCGCCTGTGCGGACAGGAAATCATCGTCCGCGACCACCCGATCAAATGGGAAATGATTCCGTTCGACGTGCAGCTCATCGGCGGCGTCGGGTTGCATCGCGGTTTCATTGCGGAAATGGCGACCGGCGAAGGCAAAACGCTCGTGGCGACCATGCCGGTTTATCTCAACGCGCTTGCCGGCCGCGGAGCGCACCTCGTGACGGTCAATGATTACCTCGCCGCGCGCGACTCGGAATGGATGGGCGCGATCTACAAATTTCTCGGCCTGACCGTCGGCTGCATTTTGCACGACCAGCCGCCGCACGTCCGCCGCGAACAATACAACTGCGACATCACCTACGGCACCAACGCCGAGTTCGGATTCGATTATCTCCGCGACAACGGCATGGCGGCGCGCAAGGAGGAACAAGTTCAGCGCGGCCATTACTTCGCCATCGTGGACGAAGTGGACTCGATCCTCATTGATGAGGCGCGCACACCGCTCATCATCAGCGGCCCGTCGCTGCACACCTTTGACGAGCAATACGCACAGTGGAAGCCGCCGGTCGAATCGCTCGTGCGCGCGCAGGAGCGTCTGTGCAACCGATTCCTCTCCGAGGCCGAGGAGTTGATCAAAAAGCTGAATCCCGCCGACGGCTCGAATGTTGAAAACGCCGCCGCGCTCGAACACGAAACCGGCCTGCTGCTGTTCCGCGTCAAAACGGGACAGCCGCGTTCGGAAGGCTTGGCGAAACTTTTGGAGAATCCGGAAAATGCCCGGATGATGAATCAGGCCGAGCTGGAGTTGCACAAGGACCAGAAGAAGGTGGACCTTTACCGTGAAAAAGAGGAATTGCTTTTTGCCATTGACGAAAAAGCCACGAAGCCGACCTCACGGAAAAAGGACGCAACTTCATCAGCCCGAAAGATCCGGACGCCTTCGTGTTGCCGGACTTGACGACGGTGTTGCACGATATTGACGTAGGCCCGGAAACCGACGCGCGCAAACGCATGGAGTCGAAAACCAAGGTGCAGGCGGATTTTGAGGCCAAGGCGCAAAAGATTCACGCCATCTCGCAATTGCTCAAGGCTTACAGCCTTTACCAGCTCGACGTGGAATACGTCATTCAGGACAACAAAGTCATCATCGTGGATCAACACACGGGCCGGCTCATGCCCGGACGCCGCTGGAGCGACGGCCTGCACCAGGCCGTCGAAGCCAAGGAAGGCGTCGAGATCGAGCGCGAAACACAGACGCTCGCCACCATCACGATTCAAAATTATTTCCGTCTTTACCAAAAACTCGCGGGCATGACCGGCACGGCGGAAACCGAAGCCTCCGAATTTTTCGACATCTACAAACTCGGCGTGCTCGTCATCCCGACGAACCGGCCCGTGGCGCGCAAAGACGGGCATGATTCGGTCTATAAAACCAAGCGCGAAAAGTTCACTGCCGTCGTCAAGGAAATCAAGGACCTGCACGCGCAGGGTCGTCCGGTGCTGGTGGGCACCATCAGCGTCGAAACCAGTGAAATGCTCTCGCGGATGCTGAAACGCGAAGGCCTGATTCACTCCGTCCTCAACGCGAAATACCACCAGCAGGAGGCCGAAATCGTTTCGCGCGCCGGCCAGCGCGGGGCCATCACGATTGCCACGAACATGGCCGGTCGCGGCACGGACATCAAACTCGGCCCCGGCGTCGTCTGGAACGTCAAAAATGGTCCGCATCCGGAGGGCAGAGGACTGCGATACACGCTGACTGAGGCGACGACCGGAGAGATTCGCGAGATCGATTCGGACAATCCGGCGGTCGGCACTTTTAATCTTACACCGCAAAGCAAGATCGTCGGCGGCCTGCACGTGCTCGGCACCGAACGTCACGAGGCGCGGCGCATTGACCGGCAGTTGCGCGGACGCTGCGCGCGCCAGGGCGACCCCGGGTCATCGCACTTTTTCATCTCGCTCGAAGACGATTTGATGCGGCTGTTCGGATCCGACCGCATTGTGAAATACATGGAGAAGATGGGCCTCGAGGAAGGCCAGGAGTTGACCCATCCGCTGCTGAACCGTTCCATCCAGCAGGCGCAAAAGCGCGTCGAACAGCACAATTTCCAAATCCGCAAACGCACGCTCGAATACGACGACGTGATGAACAAGCAGCGCGAAGTCATTTACGGCTTCCGCAACGAAATCATCCACGGCGAAGACGTCCGCGACCGCCTCATGGACATCATCGAGGAGGTCGTCATCCTGAAGGTGGAGGAATTCACCACCGCCGAATTCGACGCGAACGAATGGAAAATCCGCCAGTTGGCCGACTGGGTGAATTTGAATTTCCCGCTCGGCATGCCCGAAGCGGAAATTGCCAAAGCCGCCGAGTCCGGCAAGGAACAGCCCGTGTCCGGCTCGGTTTTCGACGGCCTCAGCCCGGCGCAATTCGCCGTCTGCAATTTCATCAGCGAGAGAATCCGCAAGGCGTATGAATTGAAAATCAGCTTCGAGGATCCCGAAAAACTCGCGACCGTCGAGCGCTACACGATTTTGACCGCGATTGACAAGCTGTGGCAGGAGCACCTTTACGAGATGGACAGCCTGCGCTACAGCATCGGCCTGCGCGGTTACGGCCAGCGCGACCCGCTCATCGAATACAAGGCCGAGGCCTACAAAATTTTCGACGAACTGATGGTCAACGTGAAGACCGAGATTTGCCACAACGTCTTCCGCAGCGCGTCGTCCATGATGGCCTTCGAGAATTTCCTGCGCAACGTCCCGCAACAAACGCTGCATCAATCCACCAGCGCCTTTGGCGGCGGCACGACCACCGCCAGTTCCGGTGGTGGCGCGCAGGGCAAACCCAGCGACGTCGTCAGCGAAGCGGCCGCGGCGGCGACCGCGGAAAAAGCCAAGCCCGTCCGCACCGGCCCGAAAGTGGGCCGCAACGATCCCTGTCCCTGCGGCAGCGGCAAGAAATACAAGCACTGCTGCGGCCGGTAGGGCGGCGCTGTGGACGTTCTCACCACATAGGTAACACTTGTTCTCACGACATGGGTTACACTTTTATTGGGTGGCAAAGTGCAGGCGAGCGTAGCGAGCCGCAACGACGCCACCCAATAAGGGTTATTTCCGGTGTCGATATTTGGCGGTTCGAATGTTTCCAACCTCCTCTTGATGCAGTTCACCCACCAATAGCGGGCCGAAATACACCCGCCATACCCTTGGACGCAGGGCTTTCAAACCAACATACTCACCCACGAAAGCTTCCCCGACAAAGCGTCTTTTTCCCTTCCAGTTGATTTCCCCATTGCCCCTGACCCATCGGCTCGCCCAATCATCTGAATACTTCCAAGGCCCGCTTCGGTCCCGCAAAGGGCTCCGGCTCCGGCGATAGTATTTAGCCGGCACTTCCATGCCCAACGCTTCATGCGGGCGGTCTTGATTGTATTGCTGCAGCCATTTCGTACTGCGCCGTTGTTGGCCCGCCAGCGTCAACGCCGGATGCCTGGCCACCTCAGCTTTATAAACCCGATGAAACTGCTCATGCGCCCCGTTCTCACAAGGCCGGCCAGGCGTGATGAACTCCACCTCAATTCCCAGTTTGATCCACCAGGCACTCAGTCGGGTCAGTCCCGTGGGTCCACCGCCACCAAAAGGGGTGCCATTGTCACTGCGAATCCGTTTGGGCAGCCCATTTTTCCTGAAGATCTTTACAAACTCCCGCCGGGTTTTCTCCAAAGCCTGGCTGCGCAGCAAGCCCACCCGCAAACCATAGCGACTATACAAATCTCGCACTGTCAGCGGATACACCCGCGTGCCATCACCTGTTTGATACGAACCCTTGAAATCCACCGTCCAGACCTCATTGCTGTGCCGAGCCGCGCGTACACCCCGACGCAGAACCACCGGTCCCCGCTTTCGCCGCTTCCGTCCAAACGCCAACCCCCAATGCTTCAGCCAGCGGCTCATCGCGGCCACGGAAGGCAAACCCGTTCCACCAAAATCCTTTTGCAGGCGATGCCGCAGCTTGCGCGCACCCCAACTGGGATGCTTGAGCCGTCGGCGGCGCACGCGCGCCAGCCAGAGTTCGCCGGTCTTTCCAGGCACCCGCCGCGGACGACGCGACTGATCCTTTAGCCCATTCAACCTGTTCAGGCCGAATCGTCGGCGCCACTTGTAAGCGGTCTTACGCGAAACCCTGAACCGTCGACACAACTCGGTCACAGGCAGATCTCCCGCCCGCATCTCACTGATTAATTGAAACCTCTGCTCCTGCTGGTTCGTTGCTTTCCATGGCATATAGCCCATGAAAGTGTTACCTATCTGCTGAGAACAAAGTGTTACCTATGTCGTGAGACCATGCCGCTCCGCAGTGCGCCGCAACGGCTGGCTCGGAGAGCCGGCCCTGCCTTGATGCGCTCCAAAATTAGACTTGCGATTTCGCCGGCTTTCAGTAAATTGCGAATGATTTGCAATTAAAAACATGACCGCTTCGCCCATTTTGCGCCAGATCTTCGCGGCGTTCGCCATTGCGATGGCCGGCGGCGCGTTCAGCGGATTGCTGGCCCGGACGCACAGACAACTTTGCGCGTTTATCAGCCTCGGCGCCGGAACGCTGCTCGGGGTCTCGCTTTGCGGCATTGCGCCGGAATGTTGGGAAGACCTGCGCTGGTGGTTTGTGCCGGTGGCGGCTTCGGGCTACTTCCTTTTTGCGATCATCACCCGATATGTTTTTCACATTTGTCCGGCATGCGCGGCGAGCCATTTCGACGAAGCCACGACGCACCGGCTGGCCGAATTCGCCACAGCGATGATGATTGCGCTGGGGATTCATTGCACCGTGGACGGGCTGGCGCTGGCAGCAGGACTCGAAGAAAGCGAGCCGATAAAACTTTCCATTCTTTTCGCCATTTGCGTGCATAAATTCCCCGAAGGGTTGGCGCTGGGCGCATTGCTGCTCGGCGGCGGATATCCGCGCAAAAAAATGTTGTGGTTCGTCGCGCTGGTGGAATCCACGACCATCTTCGGCGGATTGCTCGGTTGGTTTGTTTTGCAAAATGTTCCACAACACGCATTGAAACTGACGCTGGCGCTGATGCTGGCGAACGCTGCCGGCGGATTTTTGTATCTCGCCATCCACGCGGTGCTGGGCGAAATCTGGAAACATCACAAACTTCTTGTGCTCGCAAACTTTACGGCCGGTTTTGGCCTGATCGCGGGTTTGATCCTCTATTTCCACCTTTCCATTTGAAAGCTGGATGCGAAGCGCAATCGCCTTTTCAAAAATCCGGCAAACCGGCGCTCGCGGCCTTGCTGGTCGGCCTGACCGTCGCCGTGTTCATCAAACAGTTGGAGGCCAATTAAAATCCCGCGGTGGCCGGGCCGGTTCAAAACAAGGTGATTTTCAGCGTGTCGCTGAATTTTTAATAGTGGTGGCAGGATACCTGTCCTGCGTTACATATTGGCAATGATGTTATCGCCGAACTGTGAGCATTTGATCTCCGTCGCGCCTTCCATCTGGCGCGCGAAGTCGTAGGTGACGCGCTTGCTCCCAATCGCGCCGTTCAAGCCCTTGAGAATCAAATCGGCGGCTTCCGGCCAGCCCAGGTAACGGAACATCATTTCGCCGCTCAAGACGACTGAGCCGGGGTTTACCACGTCTTTGTTGGCGTATTTCGGCGCGGTGCCGTGCGTGGCTTCAAAGATGGCGTGGCCGGAGATGTAATTGATGTTGCCGCCGGGCGCGATGCCGATGCCGCCCACCTGTGCCGCCAGCGCGTCGCTCAAATAATCGCCGTTGAGGTTGAGTGTGGCGATGACGTCGAAATCCGTCGGGCGCGTGAGCACCTGCTGGAGCGTGATGTCGGCGATGGCGTCCTTGATGACGATGCCCGCGCCGGGTTTGCCTTCGGGAATCTTGCACCACGGGCCGCCGTCAATCTCTACCGCGCCGTAACGCTCTTTGGCGACTGCATAGCACCAGTCGCGAAACGCGCCTTCAGTGAATTTCATGATGTTGCCCTTGTGAACAATCGTAACGCTTTTGCGTTTGTTCGCGATGGCGTAGAGGATGGCAGCATGTATCAACCGTATCGTTCCCAGGTGACTGACGGGCTTAAAACCGATGCCGACAAACACACCAGCCGGGCGATGTGGAGCGACCAGTTTGAGGTATTCCTCCGTTGCCTCCTTTGTTCCAAAGCGGATTTTCTTGAAATCCTTTGGAAAATTCTGGGCCAGAAAATCCAATACCTTTTGGCTTTCCGGCGTTCCGCCGGCGTATTCGATTCCCGCGTAAATATCCTCGGTGTTTTCGCGGAAAATGACCATGTTCACCTTTTCGGGATGCTTCACTGGTGACGGGACGCCCTGAAAATACTGCACCGGGCGCAGGCAGACGTAGAGATCGAGCATCTGGCGCAACGCGACGTTGAGCGAACGGATGCCGCCGCCGACGGGCGTCGTGAGCGGGCCTTTGATGCCGACCAGATATTCCTTGAAGGCCTCGACCGTGTCGTCCGGCAGCCAGTTGTCGAATTTATTTTTCGCGGCCTCGCCGGCGAACACTTCAAACCACGCGACCTTGCGTTTGCCGCCGTAAGCCTTTTGCACCGCGGCGTCGAACACGCGCACGCTGGCAGCCCAGATATCCGGCCCGGTGCCGTCGCCGCGAATGAATGGGAGAATGGGATTGTCCGGCACGTTGAGCTTGCCGTTTTGGATCGAAATTTTTCCGCCCATGGGCGGCGTCACGTCCTTGTAAGCCATAATTGTCGGTTCAAAGTTAAATTGCCAAGGAGAGGGAAAGGCCGAACGCGTCGAAAATCAAGAAAAGAAAAACATTTGCGCTTTAAAATCCACTGGGGGAATTGCACTTCTTGAACCATGCGATCCATACGTCTCGGCATCTTCACTTTTTTTGCAAATCGCTGTAATTGCAGCTGACTCGCCTTTGCCTCTGGTCAGCCCGATGTCTGGTGACAACACGGTTCGCAGCGTGGAAAACCAAATGCGATCGGGGAATGGGCGAAACCCGGTGAAGTCATTAACGTGGAAATGGCCGGTCGTGCGCAACGGCCACCGCCGCTGTAGATGGCCGCCGGCAGGCGAAGATTCAACCGCCAGCGCCCGACGGATAGTCTGAAGACAAAGAGAATCCGGGGAAAGACAACGCACGCCGTGAAAGAAAGTTAAATGTCAGGGCGATTTGCCCGCCGGCAACCGGCCAATCCAAATATAATCAGCCGCGTCAATCCATTCCAGCCGGGGCAGGTTTGGCTGTGTACCGCTGAAAATGACGAGGCGATCTTCGGGACGCATTTTATCAATCCATGGTTGATAGGCTTTGACAGCCTCCCGGTTCCAGACAATCCGGCGGAAAATTTTCCGATCCTCATCGGGCATCAATGCCGGTTCGAATGCCACAATGTAGCGCCAATCACCGTTGGGGTTTGTATAAAAAGTATCGTAAAACAAATCCATTTGAACGGTGTAAAAAATGCCATTATGTCCCGGAAACCAGCCTTGTAATCTCGGATCCTGGGCGCTTAGGAAAGGCTGAGACAAGTTGAAAGTATAGCGGCGGTCGTAGTCAACGGTGGCGTCCCAAAACAGCGGCGCGGCAATCAGAACAACGGTCGCCAGGCGTTTCAAAGATGTGATGCCGGAAAAGTCCGCCATGAATTCCTGTAGTTGCATTGCCATCCAAATCATGGCAGCAGGAAGTCCCCAGTCCGCCCAAAAACGGTCCGCCTTGAATCCTAAAATCCAGCCGATCATCATCAGCCAGACCACGGGTTGCCGGAACAAACCGGATTTCAATTTGCCTTGCCAATAGCTTGAAAGAAATACGAAAGCCAAGAGTGTCAGGGTGCTGAAATCGCCCCGGTCGGGGGCTAATTCGCCTACCAGCATCCATTGCGGCAACGGTTCATGGTATACGGCAAAAACCATTGCCACGGCGGTTGTCAAAAGGTCAAGCGACCTTCCGGTCACAACGGCTCCCGCCAACGTTCCGATCAGCCAGCAGCATGTCAACCAGAGCCCGGCGCGCCAGGCCCC
Source organism: uncultured Verrucomicrobiae bacterium (assembly GCA_963754775.1). Classification (GTDB taxonomy): domain Bacteria; phylum Verrucomicrobiota; class Verrucomicrobiia; order Limisphaerales; family UBA11358; genus UBA11358. The sequence continues at coordinate 201,251 of CAVWHM010000027.1, read as the reverse complement.
GGCCAGAAAAAAGGCTGCCAAAGGCACACACCACAAATACCATGCACCGTGAATCCAAACTGTAAGCGCAAATCCCACGCACGTCAGGGTGATTTTGAACCACGATGGTTTGTCGGAATTTGGCCTGGACCACGCGAGCAGCACGGCAACGAGAACTGCTTCCGTAAATAAAAAGGGGCGGCCCTGCGAAAGACGGTTGCCTAACAGTGTGGGGCGGGCAAGGAACTCCATCAACAAGACTGCCAGCCACGCTTCTGGCCGGCGCAACCACGGCAGCGGTGCAAAAAGGAAGCCAAGCAAAAGAACGATGACCGAAAAACTGATCAAAGCGTCTTGGCCCCATCCGGCATTCCGATGCAACCGACGTAAAAGCCATTCCCAACCGGGACTGTGGTCAATCTTGTATCCCGGACGCATCACAACGATGTCGCTATAAGGCTTGTCGGTGAACGCCTTGGCCACATGCCGGCGCGCGTCACCGCCCGGCACATAACCGTAACTGACAATCTTCAGTGGAATCAAGACGAGGACAAGTATCGCCAATACCCAGCAGACCATCGGCACATAGCGCTGACTCCGCCAAGTCGTCGCGGGCCATTCGCCGACCGGTGCTGGTTCTTGAAAATTCAGAAAAGATGCCTTTTAATGAAATTAAAAACCGATCGCGGCGGTAGGCAAGAAAAAATCTTCGTTGTCAACGCTTTGAGACCGCAAACTGACCTGCATTGGGGCTCAAATAACCTCAATCAGCTTCGTGACCTTTGCCACCGCTTCATCAAATTGCGCCTTCACTTTGGCGACGGTGTTTTCAACCGTCAGGCCATATTTGCGGCGCAGTTCGTCCTGTGTGGAGGCGTGCTCGATGAATTGGTCGGGCCAGCCAATGCGCACGATGGGCGTCGTCACCCCTTTTTCACTGAACAGCTCCAACACCGCTGAGCCGTAGCCACCCATGAGCGCGTGGTCTTCCATGGTCACGACCACGTCGGCCGCCTTGCCGAAAAATTCGTGCGTGCCCGCGTCCAGCGGCTTGGTGAAGCGCGGGTTGATGACGGCACAATCGAACCCTTCCGCCGCCAGTTGCCCGGCCGCCTTGCGCGCCAGGGTGTTCATCGGACCGAGGCCGAATAACACGACCTTGTGCCGCGTTGGGACATTGCTGGAAAAATTCTGAATGACTTCGGCCTTGCCGACTTCAAGCAGCTGGGGCTGTTCCTTGATCGGCACGCCCTCCGCCGCGCCACGCGGGTAGCGGATGAAGGTCGGATGCCGCTGGTGCGTCGCGGTGAACATCATGTCCACCAGTTCGTCCTCGTCCTTTGGTGCCATGGCGATGACGTTCGGCAGGCAGCGCAGATACGCGATGTCAAACAGACCATGATGCGTCGGGCCGTCATTGGCGGAAAGCCCGGCGCGGTCCATGCAGAAAATCACCGGCAAATCCTGCAGGCAAACATCGTGGTGAATGCAATCGTAGGCACGTTGCAGGAACGTGGAATAAATCGCGCAGACGGGATGGAAACCCATCGTCGCCATGCCGGCGGCGAAAATGACCGCGTGTTCCTCGGCGATGCCCACGTCGTAGTAACGGTCCGGCATGGCCTTTTCGAGGTATTTCAGGCCGGTGCCGCTGGGCATGGCGGCGGTGATGCCGACGAGCGTGTTGTCCTTCTCGCAAAGTTTCACCATCGCCTGCCCCATCACGTCCTGGTAATTCGGCGGCGCGCCGGGCTTGGCCGGCAGCGAATCTCCGGTTCTCACATCGTATGGCCCGGTGCCATGGAATTTTTCCGGTGATTTCAGCGCGGCATCGAAGCCTTTGCCTTTTTGGGTGAGCAGGTGAATCACGATGGGTTGATCGCACGTCTTGGCGAATTCGAGTGTGCTGATGAGCAACGGCAAATCGTGTCCGTCAATCGGGCCGAGATAACGCAACCCCATTTCCTCGAAAATAATCGGGCTGCCATAGCCACCGCGGCCATCCGCATCCACCAGGCTGCCGGTTTGTCGCAGGGCGACGTCGGTGATAGCGCCCTTGACCCCCCCCTCGGCCTTGTGTGCGAGTTTCAGCGCCAGATCGCCTTTGGGCAGGCGGCGCACAAAATTCTGAAAATCGCGCGCGAGCTTGTTGTAACGGGGATTGGTAATGAGCTTGTTGAGGTAATTGGAAATCGCGCCAACGTTTTTGGCGATGCTCCACTCGTTGTCGTTCAAGATACCGATGAACCGTTTCGTCGTGTGCGCGATGTTGTTGAGCGCTTCAAATGAAACGCCGTTCGTCAACGCCGCGTCGCCGAAAATACAGACGATGTGTTCGTCCGTGCCGCGCTTGTCGCGCGCCGCCGCCATTCCGAGCGCCGCCGAAAGCGCCGTGCCCGCGTGCCCGGCGCCATAGCAATCGTGCGGGCTTTCCGTGCGCAGCGCGAAACCGTTCAAACCGCCGGTAGTGCGGATGGTGTTAAAACGATCCTTGCGCCCGGTCAGCAGTTTGTGGACGTAGGCCTGATGGCTCACGTCCCAGACAAATTTGTCCCGGGGCGTGTTGAATACGCGGTGCAACGCGATGGTCAATTCCACCACGCCGAGATTGGGGCCGAGATGGCCGCCGTTATGAGCCAGTACGGTGATGAGCTCGTACCGAATTTCATCGGCGAGCTGCAGGAGTTGCGACGCGGTCAGATTTTTGACGTGCGCCGGTTCGGCTATCATGTCGAGATATCGGCTCATAGGTTTTGGCGTCTTGCGTCTTGGGTCTTGGAAATCAGCTTTCGGACAAATCCGGCGACAGCGACTTGAGTTTCAAGTCGCCCGTAGCGTTCTTTTCCAGTTGCTGAACCTTCAATTCCGCGTCGGCCAGTTTTTCCTGGCAGATTTTCACCAACCGCGTGCCTTCCTCGTATCTGGCCAGAAGCGTCTCGAGCGGCAAATCATCGGTCTCCATTGCCTCGACGATGCCTTCGAGTTTTTTCAAGGCCTCTTCAAACGGCAGACTTTTGGTGGGATTATTGTGACCCACGCCTTTGGATGGATTTGGCACAGGCAACTAGGCTAAAACAAAAATCCTCCGGCGTCTAGTTTGGAGTCACCAGAAAAATGCCGGCTTGCGTTTGCAGCGCTGTGTGCCTAAATAAGGGGTCATTGTTGTATGCGGCTGAAGTCACAAGTTGGGCGATGCGCCGGAAGAATTTTCCTTCTTGGCGCGGTTTTCTTTTCAGCCTCGGCGCTCGCACAAAGCAATGTCAACGTCCGGATCATGGCGGCGAACCTGAACGGCAATACGCAAAGCTACCAACCTTTCGCGATCCGCATTTTCCAAGGACTCAAGCCGGACATCGTCTGCATCCAGGAGTTTAATTACAGCAACAACACCGACTCCGATTTCCGCTCGATGGTGGACACTGCCTTCGGAACGGATTTTGGATATTACCGCGAACCTTACACCGGCAGCGGCGACATCCCGAACGGCATCATCAGCCATTACCCGATTCTCGCCGCCGGTTCGTGGGTGGATACCGTGCAGTCTCAGCCGAACCGTGGCTTCGCGTGGGCGCAGATTGACGTGCCCGGCACGAACCTTCTCTACGTGGTAAGCGTGCATTTGCTGACCAGTTCGGCCAGCGCCCGCTCCAGTGAAGCGGCGAATCTGAAAACGCTGATTCAATCCAATTTCCCGGGCAACGCGTGGATCGTCGTGGCCGGAGATTTCAACACGGACACCCGCACGGAATCCACCACGATGACGACCTTCGACAGCTATTTGAGCGACAACCCGGTTCCTGCCGACAACAACGGCAATTCCGACACGAGCCAGAACCGCAATCATCCGCACGATTACGTGCTCCCGAGTTTTTCCCTGACCAATTTTGAAACCGCGACCGTCTTCCCGTCGCACTCGTTCCCGAACGGGCTGGTTTTTGATTCCACTGTTTATACGCCTTTGAGCGATGTCCCGCCGGTGCAATTCAGCGACTCCACCAATGCCCAGCACATGGCGGTGATGAAGGATTTTTTGATTCCCGCGGGTAACGATTCGAGCACGAACCCGCCGGCGATAGTTACGCAGCCGCAAAGCCAGACGAACGCGGTCGGCGCCACCATCACGTTTTCCGTCGGGGCCAGCGGCAGCGGCACGCTTGCCTGGCAATGGCAGTTCAACGGCACGAACATTGACGGTGCCTCAGCGAACCCGTTGGTACTTCTCAATGCACAGCTCACGAACAGCGGAAATTATTCCGTCATCGTCACGAACCTTTTCGGCAGCATCATCAGTTCCAACGCCGTGCTTCTGTTGACCAACGCGCCACCCGCCATCACAACACAGCCACCGAGCCAGTCCGTTCTCGCCGGACAAACCGCCACCTTCATCGTCGTCGCCACCGGCACCCCGCCATTGAATTATCAATGGTTCTTCGGCGGCACAAACATTGCCGGAGCGACCACCAATCCCTTCACGCTGGCCAATGTACAACTCACCAACGCTGGAAATTATTTTGTCGTCATCACCAACGTCGCCGGCAGCGTGACCAGTTCGGCAGCCTCGCTCACGGTGCTGTTCACGAACCCGGTGGTCTTCGCGCAATGGAATTTCAACAGCATTCCCGCCGACAACAACACCGGCACCGGCACGACCGCGCCATCCGTCGGCAATGGCACGACTTCGATGGTCGGCGGCGTAACCGCGAATGGATCGGGCTTCGCGACCGGCGACACGACGCTTGACCCGGCCGGTTCAACCGACAACAGCGCGTGGAACACGACAACTTATCCGGCCAGCGGAAATAACAAGACGGCGGGCACTCAATTTGCCGTCAGCACGGCGGGCATTCAGAACATCGTCGTGAGTTGGAGTCAGCAATCCAGCAAGACCGGCGGGAAATATTTCCGGCTGCAATTTTCCACCAACAGTGGCGTGAGCTTCGTTGATTTCCCGGTGGCGGCGGTCCTGCCGCTGGCGACAAATTTCTTTGCCTTCACAAACGATTTGTCGGCGATGCCGGGTGTGAGCAACAACTCGAATTTTGTCTTCCGCATCGTCGCCGAATTTCAGAGTACTGCGACTGGTTCCGGCAGCGCCGCCTATGTCGCGGCCTATTCGGGCAGCACTTATGCGCCCAGCGGCACGACGCGCTTTGACATGGTCACTGTATCGGGGACCTCCTATATCGTCGCCACGCCGGCGGCGCTGACATCGGCAGCGTTCACCAACGGCCAGTTCGTCCTCACCGTCAGCGGCAGCGTTGGCGCGAGTTACGTCGTCCAGACCTCGACCAATCTGGCGGCGAGCAACTGGATTTCGCTGTTCACGAACGCCGCGCCGTTCACTTTCACGGATACAAACATCACCGCGTCGCCGCAACGATTCTATCGCGCCGTTTCATCGCCCTGAACGCGGCTGATGATTTCGCCTTCGCTCACGCGTGTCCGCAAATTTTCTCCACGTTTCACGTCCTTCGCACGACGGATGATTTTTCCCGTTGCCGCGTTCATCGTGATGGAATAACCGCGCGACAAAACCTGTTCCGGCCCCAGCAAACGCAGCCGCGCCTCCAGCGTCTCAAAACGGCTTTTCTCATTCCGCAAACCGACGTGCATTAAATCGTGCAAGCGCCGCCGGCTCGTCACCAATGACTCGCGCCGCTGATTCAACAACTGTGCCGGGCGAATGCGCAACAAGCGGTCGGTCAGATTTCGCCACGCTACCGTGCGGTCGCGCGTGCCCTGCTTCGCGCAACGCAACAGTCCGGATTGCAAGTCATCCAGACGCTGCAAAGATTCGTTGAGCCGCCGACGCGGATGCAGCCGTGCCAGCCGTCCCTGAACCTGCTCAAAATCTTCCATCGCGCCCGCCAGACGCTGCCGGACTTTTCGCCGCAACAACTCCGGGGCTTCGGCCACAAACTCGCGGCTGGCAAACATGCCTTCGGTGATGATTTCCGCCGCCGCGCTCGGCGTGGCCGCGCGCACGTCCGCCACGAAATCGCTGATGGTGAAATCAATTTCGTGCCCGACGGCCGAGACGACCGGAATTGCCGATTCAAAAATCGCCCGCGCCACGACCTCTTCGTTGAATGCCCATAAGTCTTCCAAGCTGCCCCCGCCACGCGTCACTAAAATTAAATCCAATTCCCCGGAGGGATGAGTTACACGAGTCCCTAACATCCTGCCTTCAGCCGAGTCAGGGACTCGTATAACTCGTCCCTCCGAGGTGTGAGTATTGAATTCGTTGAGCAATTTAATGGCTGCCGCGATTTCCTTCGCCGCGCCTTCACCTTGCACACGGCACGGCGTGAGGATGATTTCCAGGCCCGGATTCCGCCGTTGCACGACATGCAACACGTCGCGGATCGCCGCGCCGGTGGGTGACGTGACCAGGCCGATGCGGTGCGGATATTTCGGCAACGGCCGTTTCCGTTCCGGCGCGAACAGCCCTTCCGCCGCGAGCTTCTGCTTGAGTTTTTCAAAAGCGATTTGCAGCGCGCCGACACCCTGCAACTCCACGGCGCGCACGATGAGCTGATATTGCCCGCGCGCCTCATAAACCGTCACATCGCCTTGCAACAGGACTTTCTGGCCATCCTGCAACACGCTGCGATTCATCACCGCCTCGCCGCGGAACAGCACGCAACTCAATTGCGCCCCGGCGTCTTTGAGCGTGAAATACATGTGACCGGAAGATTGCGCGCGCAGATTGGTGACCTCGCCCGTCACCCAGACCGAGCCGACCGATTTCTCCAGCAACCGTTTGACCTGCGCCGTCAGTTCGCTGACCGACAAGACGCGCCGTCCGGCTTCGGTCGGGCTTGTCGCGCCGGAGCCTCCTGGCAAAGGCGGAAACAGTTCGCCGAAGTCCCATTGCGATTTGGGTTGCTGGCCCATCAGAACGCGTCAACGTTTACCGGAGGAAGGCGTTCGCAGCGAGGCGGCCACGCGGCGGAAGTGGTAGCCGATGATTGCAAGTTCGATGGCGTGGGGGAACTGGCGCGGACGCCGGATGAGCGTTCCCCAGAACAGCCGCCAATAACCGACGCGTCCCCGATGCCAGACGCCCAGCACCCAGAGGGATTTCAGGAAAGCCTTGAAATCGGCCCGCGAGAGGCGCAGTCGCGGACCGGTCGGACGATGACTTTTGAGAAACGTCCGGATGCGCTGGTAGTAGTGCCGCGGCTCATAAAGCTTCTTCACCAGTTCACGATAGCCTGACTGCAAAAATTCGCGGTTCAACTTGGGTTTGAAATTTAACGCGGCGTCGGTGTTGTTGCCGGTGCTTTCGGTTTCCAGCCGTCCCTCACGTTTCAACCGCTGCCACAATCGCGTCTGCGGCAACGCGTTCAGCAATCCCACCATCGCCGTCGCCACGCCGGAACGTTGGATGAATTCAAACTGCCGCTTGAATATGTCGCTTTTGTCGCTGTCGAAACCCACGATGAATCCGCCCATGACTTCCAGTCCGGCGCGTTGCAGCGTTTGCACCGAGGCCACGAGGTCGCGGTTCCGGTTCTGGAGCTTGCGACATTCCTCCAGCGCTTCGACCGAAGGCGTCTCGATGCCCACGAAAACCTTTTTGAAACCGGCTTCCACCATCAACGCGCATAATTCCGGGTCATCGGCGAGATTCATGGACGCCTCGGTGAGAAATCCGATGCCGGGCCGCGTGCGCTGCCGCCATTCGATCAATGCGTGCAGCAGCGTCTTCGTCCGGCCTTTGTTGCCGATGAAATTGTCGTCCACGATAAAAACCATGTCCTTCCAACCGCGCCGGCAGAGCGCATCCAGCTCGGCGATCAATTGGGCCGGCGTTTTTGTGCGGGGCACGCGCCCGTTCATCACGATGATGTCGCAAAATTCACAATCGAACGGGCAGCCGCGCGAGAATTGCACGGACATCGTCACATAATGCCGGAACTTGATGAGGTCCCAGCGCGGCGCCGGCGTCCGGGTGATGTCCGGCCGGTTGGTGGCGCGATAAACGGGTTGCAACCGGCCATTTCGCATGTCTTCCACAACTTGCGGCATTACTTCCTCGGCTTCGCCCAGAACGAAGTGCTGGATTTCCGGGAATGCCTCATGGCCGGTGGTGAACAGCGGTCCGCCCGCAATGACGGTTTTCCCCAACGCCGTACAGCGCGCCATGATTTCATGGACGGATTCCTTTTGCACGAGCATTGCGCCCAGCAACACGTAATCCGCCCAGTGCAGGTCCTCGTCCTTGAGCCGTCCCACGTTCAGGTCCACCAGTTTGAGTTCCCACTCCGGCGGGAGCATTCGCTGCCACCGTCAGCAAGCCCAGCGGCGCCATGGACGCCTTCCGGGAAACGAAACGCACGGCGTGCTTGAAACTCCAAAACGTGTCAGGAGTCCGAGGACTGACGAGAAGTATTTTCATGACCCGACTTTAAGTCGTGATGGCAAGCTTAAGCCTGAAACAAAGGGTCGACGAGTCAAATTTTCAAACATTTCCGTTCAGGCAAGTTCAATGCCCACCGGACAATGGTCGCTGCCCATGACGTCAGGTTCGATGAAGGCGCGTTTGAGCCGCGGGCGCAGCGATTTTGAAATGAGAAAATAATCAATGCGCCAGCCGATATTCCGGGAGCGCGCATCGCTCATCGGACTCCACCAGGTGTAATGTCCCCCGCCCTTCTCAAATTCACGAAAGGTGTCCACGAACCCGGCGTCCACGAACGCGCGTGAAGCCGTTGCGCTCCTCGATAGTAAAGCCGTGATTGCGGACGTTGGCCTTTGGATTCGCGAGGTCAATCTCCGTGTGCGCCACGTTGAGGTCGCCGCAGAAGATCACGGGCTTTTTCTTCTCCAGCTTTTTCAGATAACGCAAAAAATCGGCGTCCCAAACCTGCCGGTAAGGAAGCCGCGCCAGTTCGCGCTTGGAGTTGGGCACATAAACGTTCACGAGGAAGAAATCGCCGAATTCGGCGGTGAGCACTCGGCCTTCGTTGTCGTGTTCGGCGATCCCGATGTGGGGCGTGACTTTTAGCGGGCGCACTTTGGAGAAAATTGCGGTGCCGGAGTAGCCTTTCTTTTGCGCCGAGTTCCAGTAAGTCGTGTAGGCCGCGGGCCAGAGCTGTTCGACGTCGTCGGGGCTGCATTTCGTTTCCTGCAGGCAAAGCACGTCGGGTTTCCCGACGTCGAGGTAATTGAGAAAGTTCTTCTTCAGCACGGCGCGCAGGCCATTGACGTTCCAGGAAATCAATTTCACGGGCGCAGCATAAACCATGCATGGACACGGCGTAAAGCCGGTGGCGCGACCGCGCCGCGATACGCGGACAAACACGGATTTGCGTTTTCATCTTAATCTTGCACTTAATCATAACCGCCGGAGGGATTAAGATTACGATGATTATTAAGATTAAGCGGCACGACACGTTGACGCTGACAAGGAACACAGCTAACTTGTTGCACATCGAATGATTGCCAACATTGCCAGCAAACAAACCGCCGTGCCGAATTTTCGCCTCGGTGACGAACGGCTGGTCAAACTCACGCCGAGCGCAGCGGGCAAGGTTTCGTCGCTGCTGACCAAACAAGGCCGGCCGCATGGCGTCCTGCGCGTGGCGGTGATCGGCGGCGGTTGTTCCGGGTTGCAATACAAAATGGACTTGCAGGATGCGCCGGCGAACCGCGACATCCTCGTCGAGTCCGGCGGCGTGCGCGTGGTGGTGGACCCGAAGAGCGCGCTTTACGTGACCGGCAGCGAACTGGATTACCTCGACGCGCTGGATGGCGGGTTCAAGGTGAAGAATCCCAACGCCGCGACGACGTGTTCCTGCGGCGAGAGCTTCAGCGCGTGAAAACCAGTCCACAGTTGCTGGTCCATAGTCCACAGTCAAAATCAATCGCGGGAGCTGGCAGATTTTCGACTGTGGACTGACGACTGTGGACTTTTGCATGACCGATTATTTTGCCCTGCTCCGCGCGCCGCGTCGTCCGTGGCTCGATCCCGATTCGCTGAAGAAAACATTTCTCGCGCTGGCGGCGGGCATTCATCCCGACCGCATCCACAACGCCGACGAATTGGAAAGGGCCGAGGCCAACCGCCGTTTCGCGGAGCTGAACGCCGCTTATAATTGCCTGGCCGAGCCGAAATCGCGGCTGTTACATCTGCTCGAACTGGAACTCGGTGCGAAGCCAAACGACGTTCAACAAATCCCCTCCGGCCTCGCTGATTTGTTTGCCGAGGTCGCGACGACCTGCCGGAACGCGGACGCTTTCCTGGCTGAAAAGGGCAAGGCCACTTCACCGTTGCTGCAAGTCCAGCTCTTCGAACGCGCGCAGGACTGGATTGAACGGCTGAATTTGCTGCAAAGGAAACTGAATGAATGCCGCGAAAAGTTGACGGACGAATTGAAGTCACTGGATGAAAAATGGAGCGCTGCCGCCGCCGACGCGCACGGGAACATTTTGACGAAGCTGGAGGAGCTTTACCGTTTGTTCGGCTATTTCAACCGCTGGAACAGCCAGATTCAGGAACGTATCATCCAATTGTCACTGTGAAAACGCCAAGGTTTATCCATTTCCTACTCGCGCTCCAATTGCCCGAAAATCAAGACGACTTCGTTATTCATTAAGATAGCTTCATTAGTTTTGAAGAAAATTATCCTCTCTTGCCAAGTCCGGCTTATTTATGTAAAATGTTCAAGGTTGTTCAGCGGCGCGACCTTTATGAAAGTCAGCATTACCTTTTTGACACTCGCCTTGGGCGCCGCACTGTGTCCAGTACTGGCGGAGGCGCAGAATCTGTTTGTGTCGGATTTTAGCAGAGGCAACATCTATGAATTCACGCCAACCGGAACTCGCAACACTTTTGCGTCCGGGTTGTCTTACCCTCAGGGTTTGGCCTTTGACAGCGCGGGCAATTTGTTTGAGGCAGACCGCAGCGGCAACATCTATAAATTTACGCCGGGCGGAGTGCGCAGCACCTTCGCCTCCGGTTTGAATATTCCTTCAAGTCCTGGCCTTTGACAACGCGGGCAATTTATTTGAGGCGGATAGCGGCGGCCATATCTATAAATTCACGCCCGGCGGGACACGCAGCACCTTTACCTCTGCCTCCGGGCTGTCGGACCCTTCCGGCTTAGCCTTTGACAGCACGGGCAATTTGTTTGCGACTGATAATGACATCTTCGGCATTTATAAATTCACGCCGAGTGGCACACGCAGTACTTTTTCCTCTGCGGTCAGCTACCCTGCCGGTCTGGCCTTTGACAGCGCGGGTAATTTGTTTGAGGCGGATGCTGGCAGTGGCAAGATCTATGAATTTGGGCCCGGCGGAACGCGCAGCACTTTTGCTTCTGGATTGAATACCCCAGTTGGCCTGGCCTTTAACAGTGCGGGTAATTTGTTTGAGGCGGATTATGGCAGCGGCAACATTTATGAATTCACGCAGGATGGAACGCGCAGCACCTTTGCCTCCGGGTTGTCATCCTCGGAATTTCTCGCCTTTCAGTCAACGCCGCCCACACTTGGTCAGACAAAGAAATCCAGCGCGCAATTTCAATTTGTCGTCCTCGGCTCAGCTGGACAAAACTATACGGTTCAAGTCTGTACAAACTTAGGTTCAGCGAATTGGCAATCCATGTTCGTAACGAATGCGCCGGTTATATTATTTCCGATCACCGACTCCAACGCGACAAACGCAGCGTGCTATTACCGGATTTTGCTCGGGCCGTAATTTAAGAAATGCACAGCCGCCACACAGGTTTTGCAGCTCCAGAGTAATCAGGTGCTGGCTTCAGTAAGCTAACCTGCCGCATCCGGGGCGGATGGCTCTCCAACTCCAGTTTCCACATTCAATCCGGCTGGAACGCAAGCACACTCAAAGGCGGCAGGCAAAATTCGGCGGAATGCGGCTGGCCGTGGCAGGCAACACTTCCGGCGGTGACACCGCCGAGATTTCCCTGATTGCTGCCGCCGTAAATGGCCGCGTCGCTGTTCAGGACCTCGCGCCATCGGCCTGCGCGCGGCAGGCCGATGCGATAATTCAGGCGCGGGACCGGCGTGAGATTCAAGATGACGGCGAGTTGATTCGCACCGTCGGCGGTCTGGCGCATGAAGGAGAGCACGCTGTTGTCGCGATCGGCGCAATCAATCCAATAAAAACCGCCGTGGTCGTAATCGGATTGCCACAGTCCCGGGGAGGCGGCATAAAGTTTGTTCAAATCCTCAACAAATTTTTGCAGGCCGCGATGAAACGGCCCGGCGTCGAGGAGCCACCAGTCGAGCTGGCCATTTTCGTTCCATTCGGCGCGCTGGCCGAATTCGCCACCCATGAACAGCAGTTTTTTGCCGGGAAACAGCCATTGATATGCGAGCAGCGCGCGGAGGTTCGCGAATTTCTGCCAGTCGTCACCGGGCATCCGGCCGATGAGCGAACCCTTGCCGTGAACGACCTCGTCGTGCGACAGCGGCAGGATGAAATTTTCGTGATGGTGATACAGCGTCGCGAACGTGAGGTCGTCCTGATGATACTTCCGGTGGACCGGCTCGTGGCTGAAGTATTTGAGCGTGTCGTGCATCCAGCCCATGTTCCACTTGAAGGAAAAACCGAGACCGCCGAGATACGGCGGCCGGGTCACGAGCGGCCAAGCGGTGGATTCCTCGGCAATGGTCATCAGCCCGGGAAATTCCGTGTGCGCGATGTGATTGAATTTTTTCAGGAACTCAATCGCCTCGATATTTTCGCGCCCGCCAAATTGATTCGGGAGCCACTCGCCCTGCTTGCGCGAGTAATCGAGGTAAAGCATCGAGGCCACGGCGTCCACGCGCAGGCCGTCCACGTGGAACCGGTCGCACCAAAACAAGGCGTTGGCGACCAGAAAATTGTTCACCTCATGGCGGCCGAAATTGAAAATCAACGTGCCCCAGTCCTGATGCGCGCCTTTGCGCGGATCTTCGTGCTCGTAAAGCGCGGTGCCGTCGAAGCGCGCCAGCGCCCAGTCATCGCGCGGAAAATGCGCCGGCACCCAGTCCACCAGCACGCCGATGCCGGCTGCATGCAGGGCATTGACGAGGAACTGGAAATCGTCCGGCGTGCCGTAGCGGCTCGTGGGCGCGTAAAAACCGGTCACTTGATAACCCCACGACGGATAAAAGGCGTGTTCCGCCGGCGGCAAAAACTCGACGTGGGTGAAACCCATGCGCTTGACGTATTCAACCAGGGGGGCGGCGAGTTCACGGTAGCTGAGCGATTCGCTCATCGTCTTTTTCCGCCACGAACCGGGATGCACCTCGTAAATGCTCACCGGCGAGCGGAGCGGGTCGCTGTTCGCGGCGCCGTTGCATCCAGGCATCGTCCGTCCACTTGAATTTGCGGGTGTCCCAGACGATGGCGGCATTTTTCGGCGCCACCTCGAAGAAAAATCCATAGGGGTCGGTCTTGAGCGAAATGCTTCCATGCGCATCGCGAATTTCGAATTTGTAATGCGCGCCGATGCCGACGCCGGGAACGAAAATTTCCCAGACGCCGGACGCGCCGAGCAGACGCATGGGATGAAACCGCCCGTCCCAGCCATTAAAATTGCCGACGACGCTGACGCGCTGCGCGTTGGGCGCCCAGACGGCGAAGCTCACGCCCGGGAACGCCGTCTATCGTGCGCAACTGCGCGCCGAGCTTTTCGTAAATGCGCCGCTCGTCGCCCTTGCCGAACAAAAACAAATCCGACTCGCCCAAGGTCGGCAAAAAGGAAAACGCGTCCCGCGTCCGTCGCACCCGGCCCTGATGATTGGTGACCACCAGATCGTAGGCATAAACCCGATTGGCCGATTTGGTGACGCCTTCAAAAAGTCCGGCTTCGTGGATGCGTTGCAGTTCAAACTTCGGTTTGGTTTTTTCGTGGGTGGGCTGGATTTCAACTTTTGCGGCGTCAGGCAGAAAGGCGCGAACGACCAGCCCGGATTTGTCGCCGAGCGGCTGCATGCCCAGCAGCGAGTGCGGCGATTGGTGTGTCAACTCAACCAGGCTGTTCAGTTCATCTTTGGTCAGCAACATGACGCGCAAACGTTAGCAGAGTTATTTCGCCAAGGCACGCTATTCATACCGGGACTTTTGAAAGAACGACGTGGCGGTTTTCGGCAGAAAGCCGGACTATTTAACTTTCCGAAGAAATGCGGCGGTCTGCCGACGCGCCGCTACGATGAGCTTGGCATTTCACAACTCCAACGCATTTTGTTCGTGTTGCTTTTTCTTTGATTCCAGGGCTTTCTTGAAGGTTTCGTCGGTGGCGGCATCGGCGCCGTCTTTTTCGTGGAAAAAGGCGTTGTAGTTTTGGGCGGAATTGCATGGCGGGTCGAGATAAACCAGGTCCACTGATCTCGTCCTTGAGGTAACGCTTGAGAATCTCGAGGTTGTCGCCGTAGTAAAGCGTGCCCATTTGAAAGTTTATGGTTGAGCGTTGAGAGGCAAGTGGAATGCGGGTACAACCTTCACTGGCTCGCGAGGATCAGCCTTCGCGATGCTCCGGCGCCACAGGCGCTCGCCCCACCAATCAAACAATTACGAAATGGACTTTAAAACCCGGTCGATCTGGAGCGCGCAGGCGTCGAGCGCGCCTTCGGTCCAAACTACAAAATCGGCGCGGGCGATTTTCTGCTCAACCGGCCATTGGGCGGCGAGACGCTGCCGGATTTGCACCGGGGTCCAGCCGCGGGCCAGCAGGCGTTCACGCTGGGCCGAGGCTGAACAAGCGGCGCAAATGGTTTTGTCGAAGTGTGATTCGGCCTTGGTTTCAAAAAGCAACGGAATTACGACCACCGCCAGTGTGCGATTTTCCCGGCGCCCGCCGTCGCTGCGCTTTGGCGCGGCACGCCAGGTTTCGACTTGCGCGAGCCAGCGTTCGCGGATGCGCGAGTGCAGGATGTCTTCAAGCTTTTTGCGGGCGGCAGGATCGGGAAAAATGATTTGCGCCAGCTCATCACGGCGCAACCGGCCATCCGGCGCGACAACACTTTTGCCGAAAACCGCCTGGATTTCCATCAGGGCGGGCTGGCCGGGTTCAACGAGTTGGCGCGCCAGTTCGTCCGTGTCTATAACCTGCGCGCCATGTTGGCGGAGGAATTGCGCGGCGGTGGATTTGCCCATGCCCACGCCGCCGGTCAGTCCGCAGACTTTCATCGGCTAAAGGCGGAACGTTCCGTCATGGCCCAAGCACCGTGCGATAGTAGCGGGAAGGATAATTCGTTGCCTTGGGATCAATGAATTGTAACAGGCCGTTGGTCGGAGCGCTGTTGGTGAAAATGGGCACCCAGTCAACCAGATTTGTGGATGCCTGGACAATGTAGGTTTGCCCAGCCACGCCGGCCAGCGTGAATTGCACCGGGCCGCCGGATTTGACGTGACTGGCCGACAATTTTCCGTTGGAAGGAGTGCTGGGGTTGGCAACCCCGAGCGCGGTAAAGTTTTTCACATAGCGCAAATAGCCGCCGGATCCCGGAGGGAATTGCTGGCCATTCAAATAATTTTCCGGGGTCGCGCCGCCCGACGGAGTAAAGCCAACCAGCGCATGCGCATAATAAATGGTGAGGCTGGGATCAATCTCAAGCATGTTGGCGATATTGGTGCTGAGCTGGGACAAGTCGAGCGTGCCGACATACAAACCGTTGCTCACGCCGGTCCCGCTGAAGAAGAAAAGCGGATAATAGGGCGGGAAAACATACTGCGGCGACAGCACCAACGTGTTCAGCGCCTCGTTGTTGGTAAACCCGGCGGCATACGAACCGGCGGCATTCGTGCCGTAATCCAGGCCCGCCCAGAAATGGTCATATTCATCCAAAGAGGGGGCCGTAGTGGTGATGGTGGTGCCCCACAAATCTCCGGTCTGGGGTTTAATCCACAGATTAAATCCGTTCTGGCAACTGAAGCTATTACCCGAGCCAATGCCGGCGTCCGACAGGTTCGTCGTCACGGTGAAGTTGAGCGCCCCGCTGGCCGAGAGAGAGGAAGGATCAATCAGCAATGTGCCGGCGGTGATATCAATGTCGCCGACGGCGGTAATCTCGGAATTTGAGACTATCATCGTCCCCGCCGTGGCGTAGAAATCGCCGATGGTCGCCTCATTCGCCCCGTTGTTAATTTGCAGGTTGACGCTGTCAATCGCCTGGTCGCCCGCCGTAATAATTCCGTTGTTGACGAACACCTGGTAATTGGTCGGCCCGTCATCCCCGAAGTGCGCATCGTTGGCAACGAACAGAGAACCATTGTTGGTGAAATAAAGGAGGGTGGGCGCCTCGGTATAAACCCAATTCTGAATAGGAAAGACGGAAAATGGCGTCCCGGAGATGGGATCGATCGGGGCGATGCCGGGGAAATTAAGACTGCCATTGAGGGTAAAACTCCGGCCATCGAGGAGAAATGACCCAATCACGTCCATGGAATCGGTGATGACGATGTTGGTGCTGTGCAAAAGCAAATCATAAACCGTCACCGGCACCTCGCTGGCAAGCCGGCTGGCATCCACCAACCAAGCATAGACCCCGATTTGAACGGCATTCGTAAAAAAGGCGGGCGCATTCGTGAGCTTAGGCGGGGTATTGGTGTCAAAACCTACAATGTAATTGGTAGTCACCACGAACGTCACATTGCTCCAAACGGCGCTGCACTCCGAAACCGTCCCGTTGAGCCGGACAGCCGAGAGGGCCGCGAGATACTGGACGTTCAGATTGCCATTGGTCGAGCCGAGATTATAACTCAGGTTCTCACAATCCACGCTGGCATTCTGACTGCTGGCCAAATGAGTCGCCTGGACCACTATTTCCCCTTCCCCCCGCATTTGTGTGTTATTGAGATTCAAATTACCGGCATAAATGTGGACCCGGCCCGGCAAATTGGTCACCGAGGAGGCATTGCCAGTGGGATTGCCCGGACTGGTGGGCGGCTCCGCGGCCTGATTATCCACAAAACAGGAATAGGCGGCATATTCGGAGGCAACCGCAGTATTGCTCCAACCGGTGTAGAAACTTAAATTATTGCTGGGGGGCAAGCTAAAGTTGATGGGGTTGTAGAAAAAGTTGGTGGGCACCACACCGGCGCCGGGAGACCCGAAGGGACCAGTGAGAATCCGCTCCACGGTGTAATTGGTGGGCCGGAAGGTCACGCCGTTGCAAGCGGCGGCAGGGTCAATAACAGTGTTGGTGAGCAGTCCCCGGCCGGTGTCAGACGCCAGCGTATCCACGAGGAACAGCGTGTCTCCGAATGTGGTCTGCAACTCCACGGTCACGGTCTGGAAACTATTCGATGGAGTTGTGCTGGGCGTGAAGCCGATCGCTCCGCCCATGTTCGGGTCCGTGATGTTCACGAACGCCCCCTGATAGATGATATTCGTGGCTACCAGGACATTCGTTACGAAAAACGTTGTTCCGCCAGGGCCTAAATTCGTAACCGTCAGCAACAAATAACCGGCCGCATAATTGGTGCAACCTTGCACAACCGGGCTGAAGGAGAGCATCGCATTGCCGCCTGCCCCGCATTGCTCTGTCACAGGGAAAGGCACAAACGGCGGCAAAATCGCAGTGGTCCCGTCCCAGATCGCCTGGCTTTGCAGATCATTTCGATTGGTCTGCGCCCAATACTCGTCGTAGATGGCCGTATCGGGCGAAAAAATACCATTGCCATTGGCGCTGCCGACCCCGCTGATTGGATTAATCCACACATAGCTGCGGGAGAGATTCACATTCGTGCCGGCCAGTTTGATTTCACTGGCGGCATCCGCCACCAGCGCACCTTTATTGACAATGTTGGTGGCCGACACCCACAAATAACCTTGAGGATAACCAATAACGGTAATAGTAAGCGGGTTGGGCAAGCCAACACTGAACGACTCAATCAATCCAGCGCCGGTGGAGGGATTGTAGTTGCCATTGTAAAAATTGGCCGCCATGCCGCGTCCACCACTGGGAAGCGGGCCATAGTCAAATTCCCAGCCAACTGTTCCGAGCATTTCGCCCGTGTTGGTGAAGTTAAGCGTGGACGATGTCGCAAAGGGGTACGGATAGACAAGAAACCCCCCATACGGTTGAGAAGGCGATCCAAAGACACCCCGGTTGACGAAATTGGTTGCGTGAACCTGCGGCGGATACGGAACGGTATTGGCGCTGTAGCCTGGAACCAAATAGATGATGTTGCCGAGATTGGTGTAGGTGGAATCGGCTCCCATCACCGCCGGCGGAACCAGCATCAAGCCGAGCGGCAGCAACCGCAACCATGACTTTGACCACAGCCGCCCGGTCATCCTGGAAAAAACTGATTTCATATCCGTCATCGGTCAATTGATTGTAATCGAATAATTCACAGCCACCGTCCGGTTGACGGCATCCGTCATCTGGATGGTAACCACATACGAACCACTCTGCGTCGGGGTGCCGGAAATCACGCCGTCGGACGACAAATTCAGGCCGGGCGGCATGGCCGAACCTGTAGCCAGCGCCCAAGTATAAGGCGTCTGGCCGCCCGTGGCTGAGAGCGTCACCGTGGGATAAGCTACTCCATTGGTGCCATTTGGCAAGGTGGCCGGGGAAATTTGGATCAGCACCTCGGCGGCCAGGTTCGCGATGCTGGTGCCGTTGGGATAAACCACCGGATCATTGGTCGAACCATCAAATGATCCCCAGAGAAAATATTCTTCGAGTTGGTCGGGGTTGGACGGATTATTCGGCCCGGTCAGATAGGTTGGGCCGATATTCACGTAAACGGGGCCGACTTTGTTGAAAGCGACGGTCGTGCTGGGATCAATGGTTCCCGGGCCGGCGAGACCCGGATACACGTTGGCGGTGTTGAAATTTATGTTTCGGACATACGGCCGTTAATAAATAAAGCATCCGGGCCGGCGGATTGATCCGTCGCGGAGAAAAGGAAGTCCGGCGTTGTCACCACGCGCTGGAAAAACTGCACGCTCGGCTGGTTGTTGGTCACCACGATCATCGAATAGATGTTGGTAATGGGCTGGAAGAACTGGCTGAGCAGCGAATCATAATTGGCCCGCACAAACTGAATCCGGCCAATGCCCTGGTAAAGCCTGGGAACATTGGGCTGCGTAGAACAGATGAGCGGATCAATCAACAGGCCGTGGTTGGTGAAATAGGAAATCGTGCTCACCGAATACTGCTGGCCGATATTGGCGACGCCGGGTGGAATGGTGGCCACCACCGTGGTGTTCGTGCTGGCCGTGGCGTTCGTGAACGGAACGGAAACAATCGTATAACCGCAGTTCCAATTGGTCGGCACAATCCAGAAATCGCCGGAAGGGAGATTGGTCACGAACGTCACCTCGGTGATGTTGGTCACCAACAGGTTCGTCGGGCCGCCCGGCGGCAGGTTGATGTTCGTCGTCAGAATGGTCACCACGCTGTTGGAGAAATAACTGTTGGTCACCACATTGGCGAAGGACTCCACATAGCTGATGATGTTGCTGCCAAGAACGTTGGTGGAGAAGACGAGCACCGGTTCGCAAATGCCAGGAAAAACGGCGTAGATGCGGTTGGTGTAGTAAAAGATGGTGTTCTGCGTAAATTGAGCCGAGCCAAACCCGTTGGTCGTGCCCGCCGCCACCAGCGAATTGGTAAAGCTGGGAATTACCTGGACCCACTGGGTCGCCAAAATTGAATAGCCACACCAGTTGGTGGGCACGATGAAAAATTCACCGCTGACCGTGTTGGTGAGCGTCACACGGGTCCTGGTGATATTGGTGCTGGCGGGACTGCCGGCCGGCGCGCCGATCAAATTCGTGACCGAGATGGTTTGATTGGTGACCGTGGCCCGCGTGGAATAGTTGTTGGTCACAATGTTCCCAAAGGTGTAGCTGTAAAGCGGAAGGAAGCTGACGGATATGGGGTTGTTAGGGTCAGGTATAGTCACCACCACGGGCGGCGACCCGAATGGCGCGCCGATGCGATTTGTCAGGAAAGTCACATAATTGGTCGTGACGATGTTGGTGTAGCCGATGATTAACGAGTTGACGATCCACAAGTTGGGATACAACGCCTGAAGCACAGGCGGGGCATCCGTCTGGATGAACGCTGAGAACAAGGCCAGGTCGTAATTGGTCCACAAAATCAACGGACCTTCATTGGTGGCCGCCGGTCCCGGTTGATTGGTGTAATAGGGGGTGAGGTTGGTTACGACGGCAAACGCGTAGTTCGTGACCGTGGCGGTGATGTACAGCCCCGGATACAACGCTGCCAGCGTGTCGGGATCAATCGTCTGCGCCTGCAATATGAACAAGCCGAGGTTCGTCGTGGTTATCAGTTGGGGCACCGACACATTGGTCACCCACAACAAGCTTCCCGCGGTCGAACTTTCAGTGTTCAGGTTGTTGGTGCTCAAAAGATAGCGCAGCCCCGCCACGTCATCCCGGGTCAAACCCGTGTAAAATTCGCCGGGAATACAAGGCGTCCTCGCCGATGCCCGACGCCACCGGCGGATTGTTATACAAAGGATCCGTGGGAATTTCGAGGGCGTCCGCATCCGGCGGAGACACCAACGGAGCACCGCAATTTTCATAAATGTAATAACTGTAAAGCTCCCCATTGACATAGGGCGAGTATTGAATCTGGTTGAGCGGAGAGGCGGTAATGTCAAAATTCCGTTGAACGACCATGTAATCCACAACCGGACAAGGCGCCGGGCCGGGTATGTGGCGATCATGCAACGCCCAGGTATAACGGACGGCATCCGCCAATCCCAATTGCTCCATCATCAAAGCCAGGGTTTCCGATTTGAGATCAAACAAATACAGGGCCTGCGCCTGATAATTCAGCTCGCCCGAATTCAAGGAAAATTCCGTCAGGCCGGTGCTGTAGAGGTCCACATTGGTCAGGGCGTTCAGGATGGCGAAAGCCTGGTCAATAGCCACGACGCCATTGGAACCGAAGTAGTCCAGGAAATTGGCGTCGGCAGCGTAATACAGCACCGGCGTGTTGCGGCGGTATTCTTCCCCCAGATTCTTCGGCCCCGCCAGAAGCGGGTCAACGAAAAACGGCGGCGCCCCGCCGGACACCGAGCGGATTGTAACCGTTGATCGTCACCTGCCAGGCGTCGCCGCCGTTGCCAACCGGGCCCAGCAACGAAAACGCCCAGGCGGATTGGAGGCCGAACACCAATCCGACAACCCACAGAAATCTTTTGATTGTTTGCCGCATACAAAATTTCATTTGGCGCAGAAGCAAGACGCGGTAATAACCCGCCGAACCGCCCCCGACATAAATTGAATCGCTCGCGCCCGCCGCGAACCGCGGCGCGCCCACGTTGCTCCACGCGGTGAAATTGGTGGTCACCTGCACCTGATAGGTAAATCCCGGCTGGGTGTTCCAACTCAGGAACAGCCCTTCCTGCGTTTTGGTCAGCGCCGTTTGCAGCCAGGTGCTGGAATCGAACGGATTGCCGCCGCTCAAAAACACCTGGAGCAGCGTCGGGCCGCCGGAGTCCAGCAGCGTGCCGGCGGACGGCCAGTCATTCGTGTGATACGTGCCATTGTAATATCCGCCGAAAAATTCCGCCATCCATTCATACGGAATGCCGCCCCAGTTCAATCCGCTCCAGGTCGTGCCGCTGACCGGCGGTGACAAAGGCGAACGGGTGCCGTCCGTGGTCACATAATCCACCTGGAACGAATGCGTGCTGTTGGTCTGTCAAACCATTCGCCGCCGTCATCGTCCAGACGTTGCTGGTCGTCAAGGCGGTCGGTGATGCCGCGCCATCCACATAGACTTCATAATTGGAAACGGAAATTCCGAGCAGCGTCGGCCACGAAACCTGCAACTGCGGCTGATAAACGCCGTTGCTCAAGCGTGAACGGCGCATACACAAACGGCGCGGCAATCGGCAGCAGGAGCGCCGACACGTTGAGGTAGCGCTGGGCAAACAAATCGAAAGCTGTTGGGCTGGCCGGTGTAACTGGTCCAGACCACCAGGAACTGGTTCGGCGCCATCCGAAGCCACGGCCGGCTGCATCTGCTGGCTGATGGTGGTGGTGTTCACGCGAAATTCGCCGCCCACCGGCGAACCGTCCTCATGCACAAACTGCCCATACACGCCTTCGCGCGAACCGTCCTGCCCCATGCTCGTCCAGACAATCATATAATCCCCGCCAATGGCGCTGATGCGCGGCGCGTATTGATCGCCGGGCAAATAAGTATTCACGCGCACCGTCGGCGCCGCCGACGCCGGCGCTGGAAAATGGCCGCGCGTAAATATCCCAGCCGTTGGTCGATTCACCATGTCATACGCGCCCCAAGCCACCATGAAACTGCCATCCGACGCCGCCGCCACACGCGGGTTGGCGCAGGGATTGGAATCCGTGTTGACCAGAAATTCACTGCTCTGGGCCACGCCGTTGCTGTCGTAAAGCCGCGCATAAATATCCACGCTCGGAGCTGGCGCCGTGCTGGCGGTGACATACGTCGAATTTGTTGCCAGGACGGGCGCCACCGATGCGCTCCTGCTCGGAAACCCAGGCGACCACAAATCCGCCATTCTTCAACGCCGCGACGGCCGGCGTGCGCTGGTTGTAAGCGGTGAATTGGTTGATCAAAAATTCGCTGCCGATTGTCTGGCCGGTGGGCGAAAGAATTTGGCCATAGACATCCTGCAAACTGTTGGAGCCGGCCTGATCGAAACTGCCCCAGACCACCACCACGTTGCTGTTGTTCAGCACCGCCACGGCGGGATTGATCTGGAAATTGTTGGTGAACGTGCTGACCACCATGTCGGTGGTCGTCAGAAAGGTGTTGGTCGGCGTGAGAAAACGCGCATAAATGTGCTGGTAGCCTTCAGGCCGCCCTGCCACACAAAAACCGCGCCGCCATTTTTCAACATCGCCACGCGCGGATTTTCCTGGTCGTTTGTGCCCTGCACGTTCACGCGGAACGTGCTCAAGGTGCCGGACAACGTGCTGTCCAACCGCCGCGCGCTGACGCCCCAGCCGCTGCCGTCCGTGATGTTGTCCTGCCAGACGACAAAACCGCCGGCGGGGGTCACCGCCACGTCGGGCAAAACCTGGTCGCCGGGCAGGGAGCCGATGATGGCATATTCCGTCCCGTTGGTGGCGTAATAATTGGTCTGGCCAAAAACGGCGGCGGGAAGCGTGAGCACCAACCCCCAGCAAAAGCAAACGGCGGTCTGGCGGGTGAACGACAACAAGACATAAAAGGCTTTTGCCATCTTAAAGTCGTCCGGTGGTTTTGTCCAAAAATTCTTCGGCAAAACGCGACCGGCGCGGCCGGGTTTGCCCGCCGCGACCGCATTTTCAATCACTGCTTGCTCAAATTCATGTTCTAAATCAAAACCGCCTGCCGTTCGGGCGCGGATCCTTCCAGCGCCGCAAGCATTCCCTTGAAACCCCAGCGCCTGATACAACTCGCGCAACCGCCCGGCATCGGCCGGTTTTTCCACCAGTTCGTCCGGCGAAAATTCGCACGGCAAATCGTCCCGCAACCGCACCAGTTCCCGGTTGCGCCGGACCGCGCCCGCCGCGCTGCGCAACGCCGCCCGCAATTTTTCCGACTTCACCTCGTCCAGCCGCGCATACAATTGCGCGACCGAACCAAATTGTTTCAACAACTCGGCGGCGGTCTTCGGCCCCACGCCGGGCACGCCCGGAATGTTGTCCACGCTGTCGCCCGTCAAACTCAGCCAGTCCACAATCTGCGACGGCTCCACGCCGGTTTTGGTCGCGGACCTGTTCGTCCGTCCAGACCGTTTCGCTTTTGTCGTTCGGATTCAACAACCCGATCCGCCGCCGACACCAACTGCATGAAATCCTTGTCGGCACTGGCAATGACCACCGCCATGCCCGCATCCGCCGCGCGCCGCGCCAGGCAGGCGATGTAATCATCCGCTTCCACGCCGTCGCGACAAAACGAAGCGACGCCCGCCGCTTTCAAATAACCGACGATTCCGTCCAGTTGCGGCCTCAAATCGTCCGGCATTCCCGGCCGCTGCGCCTTGTATTCCGGCAAAACCGAAACCCGCTCGGCGCTCAGTCCGCCATCCCATACGACCATCAAATGCGTCGGCGCAATGGCCGCGCGCATTTTGGCCAGCATCTTGACGAAGCCGTAAATGGCATTCGTCGGCCGCCCCGACGGCGAACGCAAATCGCGTATCGCATGAAACGCGCGATAGGCGTAGGCGTGGCCGTCAACAATCAGCAACCGATCCACAAAATTTCATCTTCCCGCCCGCGGCTTTTTTCCTCAACGAAAACAAGCGCGCCCAATGGTTCACTTCGCTTCGGACGAAGGCGTTGTCACGATGGGCGGAGGAATTGCCTTGACACTTTCGGTCATTTGTCCCGCCCCCGGCGGCTGCGCCGGGATGGCGGTTTGCGCAAACGGCAATTCGTCATCCGAATGCACACGGTTGCCGGCCGGGTCCACGATGGTGGCCGTGACAAAAATCATCAGATTTTTCTTGATGGAGTCTTTGCTCTCGCTCTGAAAGAGACGTCCCATCAACGGAATGTCGCCCAGAACGGGCACCTTGTCCTTGGTGCTCTGAATCGTGGAGGAAATCAATCCGCCGATGACGACCGTCTGGTTGTCCCAGATGTTCACGGTGGTGACAACCTGCCGGACGGTGAAATCCGGCAGGACCACCGGCAGTTGCACGACGTTCAGACCGCCGGTGACATTAGGAATGTTCGGCGGCGTGTCGTAACCGTTGAAATCGGTCAGCGACGGTATCAAGGTGAGGTTGATCGTGTAACCGTCGGACAAGACATAAGGCACGACGTCCAGGATGGGGCCGGTTTCCACCTGCTGGTAGGTGACCGTGATGGCCGAAACTCCCGGCGTGAAAGTGTTGACCTGGGCGCGGACCACACTGGCGGCGGCCAGGCCGGCCCACAGCAACAACGCCAGCTTTGCAAATTCTTATTTGATTTGAGAGCTTTCATATTTCCTCGTTGCTGAATTATGGAGTCGCACCGGTTCCGGTTGTCGTGGTGGCGGCCGTGCCCTGCTGGAAGTTGAAGCCAGTGATGACGTTGATGATTTGCGTCGCGCGCATTTGCGTCTGCCGCCCGCTGATGGTAACCGCTTCCGGCTCAGCGAGCGTTTCCGTTCCGGAGCGTTGTTACAAGGCATGAAGCACGACCCGGAAGTTGGGATCCGTCAAAATGCCCGTGACGGTGGCCAGGGCCGGAGCACCCGAGCGGATTGCGCAGACCGGACGGTCAGCAACTGGTCGTTTCCGGAAGATGGAACCACGCTGGACAGGGTGTTACCGGGGAAAACGCCGAGCGGATTGGCCGCCGAAGTCGGCACGTTGAGCGAGGGCGCGCTGCCGCCGTTGGCAATGACCGAGCCATTGACGAAATTCCCCAGATACCATTGAAAACCCAGCGCATTTTGATCTTGTTGCACCACTTCGATGAACCGGGATTTGATGTGAACTTGCGGAGCCACTTGATTCAAAGTCTGAATGGCACGTTCAATCATGTCCAAGTCCGACAGCGTTGCCCTCACAAACAACAGGCCCAAACGGTCATTGAAAAACACCGATTTGCCCGGCGGATTTTCCATGTTGACTCCCAGGGTGGTGAAGAAGTTCCTAGCCGCCACGCTGACGTCGGAGGCAAGATTAACCGTGGTGACGGAACGCAAACCGCCATTGGCGTTAATATTGCCACCGCCACCGCCACCGGCAGCACCACCGGCACCCCCGGTGCCGCCGAGAGGGCTGGCTGCGCCCTGACTGCCGCCGCCGCCACCGCCACCGCCGCTGCCGTTGCCTGTGCTGCGTAATCCTCCCGCGCCAGGAGATGCATTCACCACGGCGATAACCGAGCCGCCGTTTTGTTGACCGCCGCCGCCGCCGCCGCCACCACCGCCGCCGCCGCCACCGCCGCCGCCGCCGCTCCCACTGTTGTTAACCGCGCCAAAGCTGGCGGAACTGACGCTTTCCAAGCCTGAATAAAACGTATTCGGATCCACTTTGAATGTCCGCATGTAGAGTTGGGGGGTTTCCGCCCCTTTGCTGGAAAAGACAATGCCGTAATCCAGCACCGAGTATTTGATGGGGTGGTCGGCAACCATTACAATCGCGTCCAACACATCCGCCAGGCGGACGTCGGTCAAATTCAATTTAATCACAACCTGGTCAACCGGCGTTACTTCTCCGCCGGCGGCAGGCGCTGCTGCTTCGGGGCCTGCGGCTGGCAATCCGGTGGCTGCATTCATGAACGCCGGCGCGCCGGGAACACCACCACCTGCGCTCGACGGCGTTGCGGCGGCGATCGCCTCGGAAGTGTCCGGATTGGGATTGATCAGGAAGTTTATTCCTTTCTTTTCCGGATCACGCAATCTGGCCTGCTCGCTCAATTGGCGGATGACTTCGCTCAACGGCAGACCGTCGTACGAAACATTGTCGAGGTGGATGCGGTTAAGTTTGTTGTCAATGACCTCACGACCGGGGCCGGTGTAGGTCAAATTGGTATCGGCGTAAGGATTGGGCGTCGGCAGGGGGTTGCGCGGCGCGGGCTGCACCCATTGTTTTTCCACCTGCTCCATGCGAGACTGGGTGTCCACCGTATGCTGGTGTGCGTCGCGGCTGTACCGGGCTTGTTTGATCAGATTTAAATAATAAAAGGCGCCGACATTGTCCGGGTCTAATTTCAGCGCTTCTTTTAATTTGGACTCGGCTTCTTCAAATTTGCCCATTTCGTACAGCAGCTTCCCGTCGCGCACCAGTGTGCTCGCATCGGTTTTCTCATTTACGAGGTAAGGAAGTTGTTGCAGGGTCGCCTGGTCGGGCATTTTACCCTTCATGGCGGCGAGCATCTGATCGTTCTGTTTTTTGAAGGAGAGCGCGGCGGCGTTTTGCGGGTCCACTTTCAACACCTGAATAACTTCCGTGTTGGCTTCAAGAAATTTGCCCTGGCTCTGCGCCTGATGGGCGAGTGTCAGACGGGTGGAAGCCAGGCCGGAAACGGTTTGCGCCGCCTCCACGTCGATGCCTGAACCGATTTGCTGCACCAGCGTGTAGGCTTCCTGGTAAAGCTTGGCGGCGCCGGCCAGATCTCCGCGCGCGGCGGCACTTTTGGCGTCCCCCAGTTCCTGGCGCAGGGCGATGGTGTTGGCCTGTCGCAACACTGCCTCGGTGACAGCCATGTCCTCGGGACTGTTGGTTTGGGCCGGTGACGTGGCGGTGGAAACCGCCAGCAAAATAAAACCGAGCGAGAGGGATGCTGCCGTTCTCATGGTGTGTTTCAGGTTCGTCTTACATCAGCGCTGTTCAACCGGAATGTTCTAGCACTCAGGGCGTATATCGCAAAGTCCATTTTTTTTGGTTTGACTGGGCGAACAATACCACTTCGTTCGAGTTGATGTCAACGATTGTGTAATCATCCCCGGCAAATCTGAGATGATTGCCGATTCGTTGTCCTGACCAGCTTGCTTTTTCGGGTTCATGTTCATACTTCAAATCCGCCTCATATCCATCCACACGCTGGAACGGAGCGCCGTTCGTCAACTCAATGATCTGGCCGGTGTCGGCCAATCTCAATTCCAAATGATCCGGATTTTCCGGCGGGCCGATGACGTGGAGCATCGTGAAAACATCTTTTTTGGCATCATCCGTCGAGACATAACGCGCTTGCTTGTGGCGCAGGGCTGGATTCGCCGCCGCCTGGCCGTTCCACCCCGATGACGTAGCGCACCGGGGACAGGTTCGTCTCGACCGAATCCAAACTCAGCGCCAGATAGAGCGGATTGATCCTGGTGACGACCGCGGTCTGCGGGCCCGATGCGGTCGCTTTGGACAGCGTGCCGTCCGGCCTTCTTTGCCATTCAACCGGATTGAAAAGTTTGTTCGTGGTGTCGAAGTCCAGCCGGTAGGGCGATTGCAGCCGCTCGACGACATTGCTTTGTTTCGTCAAGTCGAGATTCGTCAGCGCCACGACTCTGCCGCTAATAATGCCCTCGCCGATTTCCCTGACCTTTTCCTGTTCGCTGGGAATGATGAACGCCATGAACATGAGCGCTCCAACCAGGCCCAACAACACAACGCTGAGCAGGATTTTTTCGTAATGTTTCTTGAGGAAATCCATGCGTTTAATTTTTCGGCAACAATTTTACAATCACAACCTCGATGGTTGCGCGCAGCAACTGTTCCTGCAACACCGTCTGTAAACCACCCTTGCCGGGCATTGCCACCGGCATGGGTGTGTACGACGCACCCATGCCCATGCCCGATGACGCATCCGTCAGGGCCGCACCGGCCGGTTGGACATTGATGCTTTTGACAATGAACCCGTGCGGCGACGAGGCAAAACCGGCAAGCGTTTGCGCTATTTCCGGGCTGAAAGCGCGGATCGTGACCGTGTAAGGCGTCACCACCACCAGCCCTTTGGTCACGGAATTCCCGGCCAGGTAATCCGTTTGCGGTCCGCTCACGTCATCATCCGACACGCGTACGCGTTGGATGCCATCCAACTGGTTGATGCGCGCCGCAAAAAGAATTTCCGTAATGACTTTCACTTCGCCGAGTTGCGCCGCCAGCGCGCCCAGGCTGCCGGGGGCGAATTTCACCCGGGAGCGTTGCGCTTCAAATGAAAAGCTGTATTGGGGCAGGACACTGACGTTGGCATTGGTTGCGTTGCGCTGCAACTGGTCAATCGTCCGGTGCAGCGCGTCCGCAAACAATTCGTTCGAAATCGGGCCGTTAGTCGGATTGGGAATTGGCGCAATGGGCTGGAAATAATTATGCGCCTGGTGGATCCAGTCGCGGAGCTGGGCCTCCTGTTGTTTGGCGGCTTCGACGTTGTTGATTTTATCGTTGCCCGGCGAAGGGTTTTGGCGGGCCAATTGCCGCAACGTATTGTAAACCTCGTTCAATTTGTCAAACGCCACCGAGTTGCGCTTCCAGCTTGCGTAATCGTAAAAGCCGGCCGCGCCCAGCAATCCCAGGGCCAGGACGCCGCCGATCACAAACAACAGATTTCGCTTGATCCAAATCATATTAAAATGTCAGCGGATTTTGCGGCGCAATCATGATGCTGAACGTAAACGTGCCGTTGGCATCCACCGGCGAAATTTGTGCGGAAGACTGCACCGATTTGGGATCGAACACCGGGCTGGCTTTTAATTCGCGTTCGACGGCGTAAACGACTTCATTGTTGGCTGCGGAATCAACCCCCGACAAATCCACTGCGCGGCAGACCAGAGTGATTGGCCGGGTCTGGTCATTCGATACCGCGGGCGCTGCTCCATTGTCGTAGGGATTCGCCCCGGTCGTCATTTGTTCAACCCAAATGCCGGCTTCCGTTCCCGGCCTCTGCACGACATATTTCTTCCTGACGTCGTCCTCGGCCCGGATGAGCGAGCGACGCAGTTCGGCCAGCACGTCACCCCAATAATATCGCTCCTCCATCCATGCCGTGATTTGATTCGCTTCATTTTGAGTTGCCTGGAGTTTTGAATAGGCGCGGGTCATCTGGTCAACCTTCCCTTGCATCTGTTGCACCTTTGGCTCCAGGTTTGCGATTTCATTCTCTTTGGATCGCGCCAATTGTTGGAACAAAAATCCCACGGCGAACGCCACCCCCGCCAGACTCAGCACCGTGCAAAAGAAATAGGGCTTCTTCTCGTTGAACGCCCGCCAGCGCAGCGTGCTCTCCGGCATTAAATTCATTTCCACCGGACAATGCGCCAGATTCCGCAAACCCAGACCCACGACTTCGCCGAGGGAATGCGCCACGCGCGCGAGTTCCTCCAGATTTACCGCCGGATCGATCTGCACATTGCGGAAGGGATTGAAATATTCGACCGGCACGTTCAGCTTCTCCGCGAAAAACTGCGCCGTGTAAGGCATGATGGACGCGCCGCCAGACAAAAACAGACGCTGCGGCGCCGAGCCGCTTTGTTGCCCGCGATAGAACTGAATCGTCTGGTTGACCTGAATATGCAGCTTGGTCATGAACTGCCGCGCGATCTTGGAAATGGCCGCCTGATTCGGATTTTCCGGCTCCTCATAGGCGCCGCCCAGACTCACGAAGCCCTCGGCGATCTTGATTTGCTCGGCGACACCAAATTTCAATTTGGCCTCGTTCGCAAAATCCTGCGTGATGGCATTCGCCCCCAGATTGATGCTGCGGGAAAAAACCTTTCCTTTTTCGAAGAACAGCAGGTTGCTTGTCTTGGCGCCAATATCCAGCAGCATGGTGCAATCTTCCAGGTCGCCGTAGTTGTAACGGAAGGCGTTGCAGAGTGCCGCCGGCGAGGCGTCGCACAGGTTGAGCCGCAGCTTGGCCTGCTCGGCTATGCGGAACAAGCCCTCGACCACGTCGGATTTGATGGCCACCAGCAACACTTCGAGTTCGCCGCTGGGCGCCGAGCCGAGAATCTGATAATCCCACACCACCTCGGCCAGCGGGAACGGCACGTTTTGCTGGGCTTCATACTGGATGATCTGCGTCACCTTGCCCGCGTCCACCGGCGGCAGTTTGACAAATTTGGAAAACACGTGGAAGCCCGGCGCGCAAACGTTGATGTTTCTGGACTGGAGGCTTTTCTCGACCAGCACTTCCTGAAGCGCCTTGAGAATGGTCGCTTCGCGTGTGGTTTCCTGCGCGCCTTCGGCGCCGAGCGGCTTGATGGCAAAACCTTTGAGACGCAATCCGCCGGCTTCGTTGACTTCAAATTCGCCGAGCTTAAGGCTGCCCGCCCCAAAATCAATCGCCAGGAATGATTTGATGTTCAGCATTGTTGCTTGCTTCAGTTGCCGCCGCAAAACACGGACACTTTCCCATTCTGTTCTGGCAGCGCGTGCTGATTACGGCAAATCGTTCAAACGGTCAAACCAAATCGCCAAAAAAATGCTACACCCGGCCGGACAATAAAACATTGCATCCGGCGTCCGGCTCTGGCTTTATTCCTGTGGCAGGCATGAACTGTCGCCGCATGAAAATTCTTTATTCCGGCCACGTGCAGGGTGTCGGTTTTCGTTATACCGTGAAAACCGCCGCCGCCGGATTTGATGTTGCCGGCAGCGTGCGTAATTTGCCGGACGGGCGCGTCGAACTGACCGCCGAGGGCGCGCGTGAGGAGCTCGAGGCGTTCCGCCAGGCCGTTCGTGGCTCGGGACTTGCTGGTTTCATCCGCGACGAAAACGTGACGTGGAGCGAAGCGCAAAATGAATTTCATGGATTTGAGATTGTTCACTGAAGAATGAAATACGCCATCATCGCAGACATTCACGGCAATCTGGAAGCGTTCCAGGTCGTTTTGGCCGACATCAAAAGCCAGAACGCCACGCACATTGTTTGCCTCGGTGACGTCGTTGGCTACAATGCCAATCCCAAGGAATGTCTCCAAATTGTCCGCGATCTGAACGTACCCTGCGTGAAGGGAAATCACGACGAATACTGCTCCACGGATGACCGCCTCGAAGGTTTTAATCCCCATGCCGCCGACGCCGTCCACTGGACACGGGCGCAACTGAATGCGGAAGAAAAGCAATGGCTGCGCGACCTGAAATATACCCGCATGGCCGCCAACTTCACGATCGTCCACTCCACGCTCGACGCGCCGCAACGCTGGGGTTACGTTTTCGACAAACTCGCCGCCGCCGCCAGTTTTCCGTATCAAAACACCCAGGTCTGCTTCTTTGGCCATACGCACGTGCCCGTCGCTTTCATGCGCGATACCGTGGTGCGCGGCGGTACTTATTCCAAATTCAAAATTGACCCGGCCAAAAAATATTTCATCAATGTCGGCGCCGTCGGCCAGCCCCGCGACAACAATCCCAAGTCCGCCTACGTCATTTACGACATGGACGCCGGCACCATCGAACTGCGCCGGCTCGATTACGATATCGCCGCCGCCCAGAAAAAAATCCTCGCCGCCGGCCTGCCCGAACGCCTCGCCGAACGGCTTGAGTTCGGAAGATAAACCGGACCCGCCGGGTGGCGGGCGGGACGGAGTTGACTCACACGGGCGTTTGCCACGGCACTTCGTAGATGCGCACGGCGCTGCGAATCCCCTTGACCGTGACCGGAAACATTTCGATGCACGTGCCGGCCAGCGCCGGGTCGCCGCGCAACAAATGGTTGTAGGTCGTGTCACTGATGATGATGCGGCCGCTGCCGGAAACGTTTTCCAGCCGGGCGGCCAGATTCACCTCACGGCCAAATACCGTGTAGTTGTATTGGTGCGCTTCCGATCCCATAAGCCCGACGGTGACCAGACCGGTGTTGATGCCAGTGCCAAACTGCAGGGCGCGCAGCGGCGGCCGGGGCGGCAGGCCGGCGGAAAGCCGCGCGCGGTTTTCGACCTCGCGCGAGGCGTTTTCGGCCAGACGCTTGTGATTCAATTCATGGATGGCGCGCTGGGCGTCAACCGCGGCGCGCACACAGGCCAGCGCGTGTTTTTCGTTGGGTGTCGGCGCGCCCCAAAACGCCATCACGCAGTCGCCGATGTATTTATCGAGCGTGCCGCCGTGTTTTTTAACTGCGTCGGCGACGACCGAGAGGTAAAGGTTCACCGTGTTCAGCGTTTCTCGCGCGAACTCGTCAAAGCACGCCTCCGCCGTGTCGAAGCCCAGTTGCCGTTCACGCACAAATTCCGCGACGCGCTCCTGCATTTCATCCGTCAACGTGGTGAACCCGCGCACGTCGGCGAAAAACACCGTCACTTCACGGCGCGCGCCGCCGAGGGAGAGCTTTTCCGCGCTCAACAACTCGTCCATCACATCGGGTGAAACAATTTTGGAAAAGACGGATTTTACGCGGCGCTGTTCCCTTTGTTCAAACACGACCCGATAGGTGACGAGGCTGATATGCTCAATCAGCATCGCGCCGGCCATCGGGAAAACGAACGGCAGCCAGTAGCGGAAATGGATGAAAACAAAAAATCCGATGCCGATATAGGCGAGCAGCAGCAGCAAAACCGCCGCGCTGGCGGAAACGGCGCGCAGTTGCCAGGTGAGAAAGGCCGTCAGTGCGCCGAGCAAAATGATGAGCGCGGTCTCCATGGGCAGCGAAGCGCGGCGGATGAAGTGGCCGGTGATGATGGAATTGGCGATGTTCCAGTGAACACTGGCCAGCAACGTGTGCTTGTCCAACGGCGTGGCGCCTTCGTCGGTTAAATTATTGCCCTGGATAACGAAGGCGACGACGGCCAGCTTGCCGCGAAAGTCGTCACGCAAGCCATTGGTCTCGCCGCTCAGCCGCAGCTTATCCTGCCAGAGCAGGCTTTCCATCGGCGCACGCATCAGGCGGGGATCGTTGGGCGTAAGCAGCCAGTCAACGTATAAACAACCGTTGGCGTCCACGGGAAGAATGCGCTCGACGCCCTTTGCGCCGCGCAACGTGATGCGCCCGCGCGGCAGGTCCACGTCCGCGCGATTCAAATCCAGTTTCAATGCCTGCGCCGCGAGGACGATGCCCATGTGCCAGACGCGCTGGTCGGTGAAGGCTTTGGCCCTGGGCGCCACCCCCGGCGGGAGTTTGTCGCCGATGAAATCGGCAAGTTGAAAATAATTGTCTGCGTCCACGGGGACTTCAATGATGTTGGTGGTTCCGGTTTGCGGCAGGATGATTTTGCCGGGCGCAAACCGTGCCTGGCTCAAGTCCACGCCTAATTCAGGATCGGCCTGAAGTTTTTCAAAAAGCGGGTGCCAGCGGCGGACGGTGCAAAAGGCCTGGATGCGCCGGAAATTGCCGTCGGAATCCTTTACCGAGGAAATATCGCCGAGCGCGAACGCATTGGTGGCGAAAAGTTCCGGTAAAACAGTTTCCGGCGCGGTGGCCAGGATCGTATTGCCGGCCCGGCGCATTTGCAGCGCAAAGAAGTCGTCGGACTCGACCAAACCGCCATTGGCCATCTGCACCGGCGGATGGTCGGGGCGCAATTCGCCAAACAGCACGTCAAAGGCGACCGCTCGGGCGCCTTCGGCGGAAAGTTCCTCAACGAGCCGGCCATAAACCTGCCGTGGCCACTCCAGGCCATAGCTGTATCCCAGCCGGCCGCTTCTAACGGCAGCGAGGCTGGATTCTTCCACGGAGATGAACGCCAGGTTGGTGGCGGCGGGCGTGGGAAATTTTTGGGCCGCGCGAACCCGGAGATCGTAAGTCATCCGCTCCATCCGCTCGAAGAAATCGAATCGCAACAGGCGGACCCCGCAGACGAGGCCGAGAACGACGACCGCCAGAATGGCCGGTGTGCGTTTGAGCGGTTTGAAGTTCACCGCACCCAATTAAACAAAAAACCAGAGCAACTCAAGGCTGCTCTGGTTTCGTTGAAAAACTTTGTCCCGCTGGACGTTCAGGTTTGGCCCACACCGGCATTCATTATTTTACCGTCACACCATCATCTTCATAGCCACCACCAACCGCCGTGGCCGCCACGATGGCCGCTGGTCGGTGAAATGAAGCAGAACGTCTGGTCATACTCGAACGAAACAACTTCCACATACACGGTGTCCAGCGCCAGGGTAATTTGCTGGAATACACCGAGCAACTCTTGCGGCACGGGAGAAATTTGACTGGTCTGAGGAGTAAATTGATTGCCTTCATCCACCTGATACGTCGTCGGAGTGCCGTTTGGCCCCAAGATGGAAAGCAGCAAGGAACCCTTGTGGGAAGCAGTCTCCAACGGATCCTTGATGACCGCACACCACCCGCTCGCGTCAATTCCAATCACACACCCGCGCACGCCGGCGATGCCGTTGGGAATTTTAACGAGGTATTGGGACGCCGCCGAAAGCTTTTTGACGCTGCAGAAGATGCGGCCCTGCTTCAAATCCAGTTCCGTGTCGCTGACGGTATCGAAGCCGGTGTCCGAGACGGTTAATTTGTCAATGGCCAGCATGGTATCGCTCGTCAGGCGAACCATGTTCTGTTCGACGGCGGGTTTGTAACTAATCAGCCCGCGAATGTTGGCATCCGGCGCCAGCGCGATCCGGTCGGGCACCGGCGAGGCTTGCGGCATTTCAATGGCCTTGCCCAGCACCACGTCCACAGTGGCGTCGTGCGCCGTTTGAATGATCGCCCCCGCGCAGAGTATTTTGCCAACCACCAGCGGATGCCAGTTCCCGTCGCCCAGTGAGTATCGGGCTTCGCCCTGGATGCGGGCGATGGTGGCAACGCCGGGTTTGATGTTTTGGGCGGAAGCGGCAACGGCCAGCACGAGCATCGTGCCGCACATAACTGTGGAATATATGGTTCTCATAATTGCCTTTCACGAACTGCTGCTCATTTCATATCACAATAGAAGCGGAGGCGCAAATGTCAACTTCAAAAAATAAATTCAAAAACCGGCCGGAAAAATGGCCTTGCCGGAGGCTCTATCAACGAGCTTTTGCTCCACCAGCTCCAGATACGAGCGCGCAATATCATTGTCATTGGCTTCGAGCCGCAAGGACCGTTCAAACCATGGCTTGGCGGCGGCGTAGTCTCCAATTTGCACGTAATGCCAGCCGACGATGGCGACGGTGTAGTAACCGTTCGGGTCAAGCGCCTCAGCCTGGCTGAAATACATCTCCGGCCTGGTCGCGATGATCCAGCCAGTCGAGGCACATGCCTTGGCGCAAATAACTGTAGGCGTCGTAACGGTCGAGCTTCCGGGCGCGTGCATACCATTGCATCGCCTTTTCCCCCAGATCTGCGTAATTGTCTCCGCCGTTGAAACTTTCCACGCGATAGGCCTCGCCAACCTCAGAGGCCGTTTCAAAATTCATCGGTTCGGCGGCAAACGCCCTTTGCATGGCCGCCGCGTGCCGGGGCGAAAAATAATCCGGGAATTGCGCCGCGCGCGCCAGCCAGAAGGCTTCATGACCGCGCCGCCATTCCTGCCCGGTCAAATAAACGACGCCGCCGGCGAGCGTGACCGTCAGCAGAATTTTCACCGGCAATCGCGCGATGAGCCAGTACCGCTCCGTTGCGAACCGCAGGTTGCTGCTCAACAAGGCCAGCAGCGTCACCCCGACCAGCGCGTTGGCCGGGATGTGCAGATTGAAATCCGCCACCGAATGCACCGCCAGCGCGAGCAGGCCGGTGGCCGCGCCGAGAAAAAACGCGAAGCGATTGCTCTGCCCGCTGCCGAAATCTCTTTCCGAACGGCGGACATGCCGCCACGTTTTGCGCCAGACCGGCGACAAAAATTGCCATCCCTGCCAGCACGATGATGCCGCCGGCGGCGCCCCAGTCGGCCAACAGATTCAGGTAATCGTTGTGCGCGCGATCGGGGCGCGCCTGGACATTTTCCGGCCGGTACTCGCGGAAGCGGTAGTCGTAATGCGCCGGGCCGACGCCCCACCAAAAATGATCCAGCCACATCCGCTCCGCCGCCCGCCACATGTCGAACCGCACATCATAGCAGATTCTTGCCGCTCTTTGCCCCTTCCACGCGCCGCATGTAACCGATCGTCTTCGACAGATAATTGGTGACAAAAACGGTTCCGCCGCCGAGCAAAACGAGCAACAACAACAGCGCGCGCCAGCCGATGATTGCGATGGCCGGCCAAAATCAGCAAAAGTGCCAGCAGCCCCACCGCCGCCGCCACCCAGCCGCCGCGCGAGAACGTCACCGCCAGTGCCGGCCAGCCATAATCAGTGTCGCGTAACCGAGCAGGATGCGGAGCACCGCGTTCATCCGTCCGGCCAGCAAGATACGCCACCGCCAGCGGCAACAGCATTTCGAGAAATCCAGCCAGATTGTTCGGCGAAATATAAGTGCCCGAGGCGCGGCCCGGATAGGGCGAAATCAAATTCCAGACGTGGTTCGAGTGCGTCAGATAATTGGGTGACCGCGTAGCTGGAAATTCCCACTGCCAGAAAAATCATTGTGTAAGCTCACGATTTGCACCGACTCCTGGCGAAACAAATTGTTAACGATGGCGAAAAACAAAAAAGCGTACACCACCACCTGAATCATCTCCAGCCGCGCGACGTATTCGATGTCCGCCGTGAAATAACGCGCCGACGGCGTAAACCGCGAAGGCCAGCACCACCCAGCTGATGGGCGGCCAGAGCAACTGCGGCTTCGGGCTGAGCCACAACCGCAATGCCCACACGAGCATCACGGCGATGGTGAGTCCCTGCACGACGAGAAATGCCCAGGCATCCACCGCGCCCATGGCCAGCGGGGCAAAAACCAGAATCGCGAGCACCAACCCCAAAATGATGCGCTCGCACCCGATGTCCAGCCGCTTGCGGTCAATGGCCATTTTGTCCGGCAAAATGAACTCCGGCCGACGCGGAGTAAAGCGCATTTGCCCGCCGATGCAATTTCAGATTAGTTTTTCCCGCAAGAATATGACCGACCCGCGTTACCTGAAACTGTCCAAACTATTGGTGGAGTATTCCACCGCATTGAAAAAGGGCGACCGCATCCTGCTCGAGATGATTGACGTGCCCGACGAATTCACCATCGAACTCATCCGCGCCGTCCGCGCGGCGGGGGCGACCCCGTTTGCCGAAGTCCGGCACACGCGGGTTTCGCGCGAACTTTTGCTGGGGACCAACGAAAAGCACGCCGCGCAGGTGCGCGACCTCGAGCTGTTCCGCATGAAAAAGATGCAGGCGTACATCGCGATCCGCGGCAGCGAGAACGCGAGCGAGAATTCCGACGTGCCCGGCGACCGGATGCAGCTTTACTCGCGCTTCACCCGGCCGGTGCTGGATTATCGTGTCAACCACACGCGCTGGTGCGTGCTGCGCTGGCCGACGCCGGGCATGGCGCAGGCCGCGGGCATGAGCACCGAGGCGTTTGAGAATTTGTATTTCAACGTTTGCACGATGAATTATGCCAGGATGGCGCGCGCGATGGTCCCGCTGGAACGCCGCATGAAACGCGCCGACCGCGTCCGGCTCAAGGCCCCGGGCACCGATCTGACTTTCAGCATCAAGGGCATCGGCGCGAAAATGTGCCGGGGTGACCGGAATATCCCCGACGGCGAGGTTTTTTCCTGCCCGGTGAAGAATTCCGTGAATGGCGTCATTCAATTCAACACGCCGACGATTTATGCCGGGACAAAATTTGAAAACGTCCGGCTCGAATTCAAGGACGGCAAAATCATCGCCGCAACGGCGAACCAACCGAAGCGGCTGAACGAAATTCTGGACACCGACGCCGGCGCGCGCTACGTGGGCGAATTTTCGCTCGGGTTCAATCCCCATATTTTGAACCCGATGTGCGACATTTTGTTTGACGAAAAAATCGCCGGCTCGCTGCACTTCACGCCGGGGCAAGCCTACCAGGAATGCGACAATGGCAACCGCTCGGCGGTGCATTGGGACATGGTGCTGATCCAGCGCCCGGAATGGGGCGGCGGCGAGGTGTGGTTCGACGGCGAATTGATCCGGAAAGACGGCGTGTTCGTCCCGAAGGATTTGAAACCGCTGAATCCGGCGAATCTGAAATGAAAACGCCGCCGCGAACCGAAGCTCGCGGCGGCAACAAATCCAACCGGCCCTTTATGCCGCTTCCTTGAGCATCCCGAGGAATTGCTTCATGGCCGGCGAGAGCACTTTGTTCTTCTTGTAAATCGCGGCGATGGGCCGGTAATAAGAACCATCCTCAACCTGCACGGCGGCCAGCGTCTGCTTGGCGACTTCCTGTATGACCGTGCCTTGCGGCACAATGGAAACGCCGGCGTCAATTTCCACCGCGCGTTTCACCGTTTCGATGTTGTCGAATTCCATCGCGTGTCTGGGGTCCACGCCGTGCTCCTTCAAAATTTTGTCCAGCGCCTTGCGCGTGGGGATGTCCGGCTCGAAGCCGATGATCTTCTGCCCGGCGAGTGATTTGAACTTGATGGATTTCTGCCTGGCAAACGGATGCTGCGGATGGCAAATCAACACCAGCGGGTCCTTGCGCAGCGCGACGATTTCGAGCTTGGTGTCCTTGGCCGGATACGCGACCAGGCCCATGTCCACGACGTTGCTGAACACGTCCTCATAAACCTGATTGGCGCGGCGGTATTCAACGTGGACGTTGACCGGCGGATACAGCTTCATGAACTTTTTGATATACGGCGGCAAATCGTGCAGGCCGATGCTGTAAATCGTCGCCACCCGGATCGTGCCGGAAATGATGTCTTTCAATTCCTGCAACTTGCTGTGCAGGGACTCATAAGTCTGGATGATTTGTTTGCTGTAATCGTAGAGGGTCTGCCCTTCGCGCGTGAGGCGGAACTTCTTTTTGCTCCGCTCGATCAGCAGCGACTTGAACTGCCGTTCGAGTGAACTGATCTGCTGGCTCACGGCAGATTGAGTGACTTCGTTGATTTGCGCGGCTTTGGTGAAACTGCCCGTTTCGGCCAGGTCGCAGAACACTTTCAAGCTTTCAATTTGCATAAGCGGGATTGAACAACAAATTCAAGTTCTAGTCAATAGTAGTTTTGCTGGCAAGCACGTGCTTTACTTTGGCCAGCAATTCCGCGCTCGTGAACGGCTTCTGCAAATAGGCCGTGCCCGTTTGTCCGTCCACCGGCATCGCATAGCCGCTCGTGCATAAAATCCTCAGGGCCGGCGCCAATTGCCGGATGTGCTCGACGAGTTCGCGCCCGCCCATGCCCGGCATCACCAGGTCCGTCACCACCAGGTCCGCCTTGATGTCGTCGCGCGCCAAAATCGCCAGCGCCTGCTGGCCGCTGTTCGCCGTCAAAACCTTGTAGCCATATTCCGTCAAAATCGTCTCGGCCATCGTCAACAACAGACTTTCGTCGTCCACCACCAGCACGGTTTCTGTCCCATGCAAATTGGCCTCCACCGCGGTGCTTTCGTGGATGAAATCTTTTTCCGCGGGCAGATAAATCCGCGCCGAGGTGCCGGCGCCCGGCTGGCTGGAAATCACCACGCCGCCGTCGTGATTGGTCACAATGCCATAAACCAATGCCAGCCCCAGACCCCGATGGGATTTTTTGGTCGTGAAAAACGGCTCAAAAATCCGCGGCAACACATCCGGTTCAATGCCGGCGCCGTTGTCGGCAATTTCCACGCAGACGTGGGCGCCCGCCGTCAGCCGCACGTTGCGGTCCTGCGTCGGCTCGGTCAATTCCAGGTTGCGCGTTTGCACGGTGATCTGTCCCTGGCGGCTGTCACTGACCGCTTCCACGGCATTCTCCAGAATCTTTGTCAACACCTGCTGCAGCTTGACCTCGTCAAATCGCACGGCGAACAGGCTCTTTTCCAATTGCACGTTCCACGCGATTTTCGCGCCTTGCGCGTTGCGGAAAAACTCCACGCAACGGTTCGCCACCGCGTTCAAGTTGCCCGACGGGGTGCGGTGGGTTTCCTTTTCCTGGCGGCTGAAGGTCTGGAGCTCATTGGCAATTTCCGCCGCGCGGGAGGCGGATTTTTCCACCTCCATCAGCGAACGCCGCCACGGATGTCCCGCCTCGGCCTTGCTCAAAAGCAGCGACGTGTGGCCGAGCACGCTCGTCAGCGCGTTGTTGAAATCCAGCGACACCGTCCGCGCCAGTTGCAGTGCGCAATCCAGTTTCTGTTTGAGCGCCGCGCCGCTCGCGTCGGGCGCGGGCGCCGGCGCCCGTTCCGCCGCGGGCAGCAATTGCAGGAGATACCACTTGCTCCCGTCACGGCTGAAGGGGCAAATCACCGCGTGGAATCTGGCCGTCGCGCCGCTCGCGGTGCGCAGTTTCAATTCAATGGCGGGCGCGGGCGATTGCTCCCAGCGCACGAAATAATCCTCCGGCTTGCCGCCGTTTTCCGGCGACCAAATCGCCGACAACGCCGGCGCTTCGCCGGTCAAAGCCTTGCCAAACGCGGCCGCCGCCGCCGCGTTCGCGCGCAGCACCACGCTGCCCGCGTTCAACAACAGCGCCGGCCAGGCCGCACTCTCCAGACCAAATACAACTTCAGGCTTCATTCAAAATCGCAAAAACAAGGCAGCCTACCGTTCCTCCGGAAAATTTCAAGGAACGATGACGAATGCCCGCGGTAAAAGTTCGCGCACGGAAAATTCCCGGCTTCTTTTCAAATCACGGCTGTCCGCCACCCACACCCTGGCGTCCGGCGCGTATTCCGCCAGCAATTGGCGGCAGGCGCCGCAGGGCATCGGCCCGCCCGGCGCGCGCGCCACGACCGCCACCGCGACAAAATCCTTCTTCCCGCTGGTCAACGCCTTGAACAGGGCCACCCGCTCCGCGCAGCAGGTCAAACCGTAGCTCGCGCTCTCGACATTCGCGCCGCCGATGATTTCGCCGGATTTCGTGAGCAGCGCCGCGCCGACCTTGAATTTGGAATACGGGGCGACCGAACCTTCGCGCGCCCTGGCCGCCACGCGAATCAATTTTTGAGAATCAATTTTCATTTCTGGGAGGGACGGCGTGTCGCCGTCCCAAATTCAGGGGCGCCGGCACGGCAACCCTTCCGAATACAATTCTGCAAAATTTTTCAGCCATTCCGCGGCCGTGACTTTCACCCGTTCGGCCGTTTCCAGCACCTCGGCATGGGACAGTTTCTTTTTGCCGCGCCCGGCGGCCAGATTGGTCACACACGAAACGGCCGCGACGTTCAAACCGCATTGCCGCGCCACCATCGCCTCCGGCACGGTGCTCATGCCGACCGCGTCCGCGCCGAGCCGCGCAAACGCGCGGATTTCCGCCGGCGTCTCGTAACTCGGCCCGCAAACGGCGAGGTAAACGCCAGAACGAAGTTTCATTTTGCCTGCGCGCGCCGCTTTGAGCAACAACGCATTCAACTTCCGATCATAAACCTGCGTCATATCCACGAATCGTGGCAACAGTGGCTGCGACGCCTCCGTCGCAGAAACTCCCGGCGACGAGGCATCGCCGCTACTCGGGCGCAACGGATTGGCGCCCATGAAATTGATGTGGTCGGTCAACACCATGAAATCGCCGGGACGAAAATTTTTGTTGATGCCGCCCGCTGCGTTTGTCAGCAACAGGTCGCGGATGCCGAAGGCCGCGAGCGCGCGAACGGCGAACGTGACGCCCTCCATCGAATGGCCTTCGTAAAAATGCGCCCGCCCGCTCAACACCATCACCGGCGTCTTGCCGAGCCGGCCAAAATACAATTCGCCCGCGTGGCCGCTCACGCCGGGAACGGGAAAGCCGGGAATTCTCGCGTAGGGAACCTTCTTCTCCACGCGCAGTCCGGTCAGGACATGATGAAAGCCGCTGCCCAGCACGATGGCGAGCGTCGGGCGCAGCGGTGAAATTTTTTTGAGCCGCGCGGCGGCGGTTTGCGGTGCACCATTCGGTTTCATGTGGCGTTG
The DNA here is from genome assembly GCA_963754775.1 of uncultured Verrucomicrobiae bacterium. GTDB lineage: Bacteria > Verrucomicrobiota > Verrucomicrobiia > Limisphaerales > UBA11358 > UBA11358. The sequence continues at coordinate 159,053 of CAVWHM010000027.1, read as the reverse complement.
ACTTGATTTATTTGCCGTTTGCCCTACTTTGCCTGGCTGGATTTATGGAATTGAACAATGACGAAATCCGCCGGTACTCGCGGCACCTGATTCTGCCCGAAGTCGGCCTGGCAGGCCAAAAGAAAATCAAGGCCGCCAGTGTCCTGTGCATCGGCTCCGGTGGCCTCGGCTCGCCCATCGCCATGTATCTCGCCGCCGCCGGCATCGGCAAACTCGGCCTCGTGGATTTCGATATCGTGGATTATTCCAATCTCCAGCGGCAACTGCTGCACACGGACGCCGACGTGGGCCGGCCAAAAACCGAATCCGCCCGGGAAACCATCCGCGGCATCAATCCGAACGTCGAGGTCGTCCTGTACAACACCCGCATCAGTTCGGAAAACGCGCTCGACCTCATCCGGCCCTACGACATCGTCGTGGACGGCACGGACAATTTCCCGACCCGCTATCTCACCAACGATGCCTGTGTGCTGCTCAAAAAGCCGAATGTCTATGGCTCGATCTTCCGTTTCGAGGGACAGGCGAGCGTGTTCGCGCCGCATCTCGGCGGGCCGTGTTACCGCTGTCTTTATCCCGAACCGCCGCCGCCCGGCATGGTGCCGAGCTGCGCGGAAGGCGGCGTGCTCGGCGTGTTGCCCGGCATCATCGGCTGCATCCAGGCCACGGAAATTCTGAAGCTCGCCATTGGCCGGGGCAGTTCGCTCGTCGGACGTTTGCTCCTGTTCAACGCGCTCGAATTGAAGTTCCGCGAATTAAAATTGCGCCGCGACCCGCAGTGTCCCATTTGCGGCGAGCATCCGACCATCAAGGAATTGATTGATTACGAACAGTTCTGCGGCATCGTGCCCGAGCCGGCCTCGCCGCAGACCAATCCGGATGAAGTCACCGTCCAGGACATGAAGAAGGCGCTCGACACCCCGGCCCTTGGCATCAAGGTCGTGGACGTGCGCGAGCCGGATGAATACGAAATCGCGAAGGTCAAGGGCGTGCCGCTGCTGCCGTTGAGCGAGCTGTCGAACCGCTTCACCGAGCTGGACCCGAACCAGCAGTATTATCTGCACTGCAAGGCCGGCGTGCGGTCGCTGAAGGCGCACGAGTTTTTTGAAGCAGCAGGGGTTCAAATACGTCAAGAGCGTCAAGGGCGGCATCAGCGCGTGGTCGGACGAGATTGATTCCAACGTGCCGAAATACTGAACCAGCGTCAGGCGACCTGCAAAAGGTCGTGCCGACCGCGTTCGCCAATCTGTAAAGCCCGGGCAAGCCGGCGGGCGCCGGTGCCGTCAGCCTATTCGGCATAATTAAACCTGAAAACCGAAGTTGTGCCGGGCCGGAGGCCGGCGCTCCGATCAACTTCGGTTTCCGGGTTAAATGGGTTGTTCACTCGACCCGGCGCCAGCGAAGCGTGGTCGTGGGGAATTTTCAAGAATGCTTTTGCAGATGAGTGGTGGCGAATTTTTCGACGCGCGCCCAGACTTCTTCTTCGGTGACATTCCACAAACAATGCGGGGTGGCGAAACGGCAGTAATCCGAGCAGGGCTTGTAAGGACAGGCCTTGCCCTCAATCCACTCCGCCGCCGGATGGAGGGGGGCAAACCATTCCAGCAACGACGGACCAAAAATTGTGAACGTGGGCACGCCGCTGATGGCGGCCAGATGGCCGGGGCCGGAACAATTGCCGATGAACACCCCGGCCCGGTCAACGAGCGAAAGCAACTCGGTGACGGTGTGCGGGCACGCGACCGCGGTTTCGCCCGTTTTCTGCCACCCGCTTAATTGGTCGGGGTCGCAGGCCACCTGCACGGGACAGCCTTTTTCACGCAACCGCCGGACGATTTTCTGGTAACGTTCCAACGGCCAGATGCGGGCGGGCAGCCGGGCGCCGCTATGCACCAGGGCCAGCGGGCGGGCCGTGTGCGCCGGCAGGGCAATCCGGTCGCGCGGCGGCAGCTCAATCCCAACCGCCCGGCCGGCCACGCGCCAGAATTCATAACGATGTGATTGCGGGTCGGGGCGGATGAGCCGTTGCGTCAAAAAAAAACGGCTGCCCACGCGAGGAAAGCCGAGCCGCCTTTTGGCCCCGATCAGTTTCAGCAACAAATGGTCACGCGGGTCCCAGCGAGCGGACAATCCCAGATCGAAATGTTCGGCCGCCAATTGCCGATACAGGCGGAACATTCCGGGCCACGGCCAGTGCCAGAGGTGATATTTGTCTTTGAACGCGGTCCACGGCGCATTGCAGGGGACGACTTTCACCGCCGGCCACAGGCGGGGCCGCAGATCGAGCGCGAAGGGCTTGGCCAATAAAGTAATATCGAATTTTTCGGCAACGGCGCGGATGAATGGCGTCGCAATCACCAGGTCGCCCAGCCCCCAGAGTTCAACGATGAGCAATTTGGGTTTCATGCTGGACGATGCGCCCCGGTCCGATGGAACGAGCGCCGGTTGCATTAACGAGGGAAGGCCGGACGCGGCCGGGAACCCGGCAAAGCGTCCTGTGGGCGGAGGAATGCTTCCCTCGCCGGAACCGGCCGCCGTTCCGGTTGACACACACCTCCATTGAAGGCGATGCTTAATCCAACAAAGCCGGCAAATCTCGAAATGTCATTGGACAGTCCGCCGCCAAGAAACAAAAACTGGATCGTGTACACCAGAAATGCAACAAAAAGGAAGGTATTGGCGGTTTGCAGCGAGGCATCACCATACTGGAAGTTGCAGTAGGTTACCCGCAGGCCGGACGCCAAAAACCAGAGAACGGCGATGCCCCCCCAAATGCCGAAGGGGATGAGAACCGAAAGCGGGCCGTTGTGGTAATCGTAGGAAAGCGCCATGGGGTCTTGACTGGGGTCAAAACCGGCGGTTTCGCTGCCCAGCGCCGTGCCCATCATCTCGTTGTATTCCTCCGGTGAAATGGCCAGGCCTTTGCCCAAAAGCAGGTGCTGGGACACTTGCGGCATCAGGGCTTTCCACATGTTAACGCGCCAATCCACCGTGTCTTGCGCCGCCTGCCTGGCCTCAGGATCCAAGTCCAAGGGTAAAACAGCCAGCGTCCGTTGAACGGTAAAAGGGAGCTTGGACGCCAACGGAATGAGGGCAACCATTGCCGTTATCCCCACCCAGGCAAAGACCGGCAGCATTCGGGTCCGATGCAATCCTTCCGCAAAAAATTGGACTATAAAAATCGCCGCACCCAAAAAAAGCAGGAACCGGAATCCACCCAAAAAAATCAGCGAGAAGGACAAAAAGAACACCAACGGCCGCCATATTTTGCCCGAAAGGAAAATTCCACGAATGCCGTATCTGGCCATTAATAAACTCCACACCATAAGGCCGGCCATGCCAAAACCGCCCAGTCGGGTTTCTCCCAGTTTAAACTCATTAAAAGAATTGAGGGAGGGCGGGAAAAACCAGAAGATAAAATGCGCCCACGAGGGCGTTATTGAGAATAGATCTTCGACACAGTGCGCCAGCCCGCCCAGGAAAAACAGCGCCAGGTATAACCCGGCCCGCTCCGGTGGGATGCGCCGGGCTGTCAACGCAAAATAGCTCAAAATGCCGGCCAGCAATAAAACATATTTTTTCCCGCCGTAAACATCCGAGCCAAACGCGCGCACGCCAAACCCGCCCCTGAATTTGGCGGTCATGAGCACCACCCCGATCAGGCAAAGCAACGACCAGGTTATTTGGGGCACATGGATGAAATGCATCTCGCTGTTCATGGCTCGCCCCAGCACCGATATCCCCAGGCTCAGCGCCACCATCACGAGCCACAAACTGGGTGCGCTTGGCAGGAAAAACAGGGACATGCCCATGTTCCAGCTTAAGACCAACAACGGATGATGCCAGCGGAGGAGCAGGGGAGAAACCAACAGCAATGCCACGAGGCCGAAGATGCCAAAGGTTGAATAATCCATCGGATTGGTCACCATATAACCGATGGCGATGGCCAGCGGCACGCAAACCGCATAGACGATCAGCGTCCTTAAAAGGGCGGCATTATTTGGACTATTCATTTGCTGACAAATCCGGTCTTTTCAGGCAGTATGGACAATGTGTCGCCTGACCATGCTCACTTTATTTGAATCCATCGGCCCCCGGCAACTGAATAATCAGTGCCGTTATTCAAATCCCATGATTGTCCAGCCGGGTATTCTGTCAGTTTCAATGGTAGGGACGCCTCGCCGAGGCGTCCGGACAGCAGGGCGCGCTGTCCTTACCTTCAAATTGATACACTACCGCCAGCCGGTTTGCGCATGAAAATCCTCTTCAACTGTAACGTTCCATTCGCGCTGGCACATGGTGGACAGCAGATTCAAATCGAGCGCACCCAGGCCGCGCTGCAATCCCTCGGCCTCCAGGTTGAGCCGTTGCGTTGGTGGCATTGCGAACAAACCGGTGATGTCATTCATTACTTTGGTCGAATACCTGCCGTCCAGGTCGAACTTGCCCATCAGAAAGGCATCAAAATTGTCATGGCGGAATTGCTCGGAGGAACCGGCTCGCGTTCACCGGGAAGGCTCCGGCGGCAACGTTTGATGACGCAAGTGATGCAACGGACCCTGCCGCCCGGAATGCTGCTCAACTTCAATTGGAAAAGTTACCCGCTGGCCGACGCCTGTGTCGCCTTGACCCCGTGGGAGGCGCATTTGATGTCCTACATTTTTGGCGCGCGACCGGAGAAAGTTCATGTGGTGCCGAATGGTGTGGAGGAAGTTTTTTTGAACAGTCCGCGTGCGGAGCGCGGCCCGTGGCTGGTCTGCACGGCGACCATAACAAAAGTCAAGCGGGTGGTGGAAGTCGCCGAGGCCGCTATCCAGGCACAGACTCCACTCTGGATTATCGGAAAACCTTACGGCGAATCCGACCCTTACGCGCAAAAATTTATTGCGCTCGCGCGGCAACATTCAAAAATCATCCGCTATGAAGGCGCAATCGCGGATCGCGCGCGATTGGCCCGGGTTTACCGTGAAGCGCGCGGATTCGTCCTCTTGAGCGCCTGGGAAAGCCTCAGTCTTTCGGCACTGGAAGCGGCTGCGTGCGAATGTCCGCTGCTGTTGAGCGATTTGCCATGGGCACGAACGGTATTCGACCGGGGGGCCGCCTTCTGTCCCATCACGTCACCGTCGCGCACCGCGGCGTTCCTGCGCCGGTTTTACGATGCCGCGCCGGACATGCCGCTGCCGTCCAAACCGCTCACATGGGTTGAGGTCGCCGGACAACTCGAGCAAATTTATCGTTCCGTGCTCGACCGCCGAAGTTGACGCCCGGGGCCCGTCCTCCGTAGCAGTACTGCGGAGGGTGGACGAGACGACCCTGCCTTTCATTTTTGGTAGGGACGGCTGGCCCAGCCGTCCGGCAAGTTCCGCCTCCCCATCGGTCGTCTCGGCGAGACGACCCTACCTGTTCTTGCGAACGCCTCGGCGGGGCGGCCCTACCATACTGCTGAGAATATTCCGCTCATACCACTCCATGGCCAATGCCAAACCTTGCTGGAATTCATACGCCGGCGCATAACCGAGCAAACGCCCTGCCTTGGTTATATCGGCCAGGGAATGCCGGATGTCACCGGGACGAAAATCGAGGTAAACCGGTTTCTGGTCCGGCAGAGACGGGGTTTTCTGCCGGAGGATGTCCCTGAGCAGTTGAAAGAGCTGGTTGAGGGTTGTTTGTTTGCCGAGCGCAATGTTGTAAATCTGGTTGAGTGCTTGGGCGTCGGTGACCGTGCCCGCGAGCAAATTCGCCTGCACCACGTCTTCCACAAAACAAAAGTCGCGGGTGGTTTCGCCGTCGCCGTTGATGAAAATCGGCTCCTGCCTGAGCAGGGCGGCGATCCATTTGGGAATGACCGCGGCGTAACCGCCGGCGGGGTCCTGGCGTGGACCAAATACATTGAAATAGCGCAGGCCAATGGACGGCAGCCCATAAAGGCGCCCGAAAACATCGGCGTAAAGTTCGTTCATGGCTTTCGTCGCGGCGTAGGGCGACAGCGGCCGGCCTACCCGGTCTTCCACCTTCGGCAATCCGGCATCGTCACCGTAAACCGCGCTGCTGGAAGCGTACACAAAGCGTTTGCTCCCGGCGTCGCGCGCGGCCAGGAGCATGTTCAAAAACCCGGTCACGTTGCTGGAATGACACAGCACCGGTTTCTCCAGGGAAAGCGGCACGGACACCAGGGCCGCGTGATGCAAAACAATTTCCACTCCCGCACAGGCTTCCCGGCAAAGTTCAGGATTGGCGACATCTCCCTGGCAGAGCTGAAATCGCGCCCATTGAGACGGCGTCACCCGCGCCTGCACGGCCTTGAGGTTCTGCGCCTTGCCACTCGAAAAATCATCAAGTCCTCGCACCCGCTGGTCGAGTTTGAGCAGCGTTTCGAGGAGGTTGGAGCCGATAAATCCGGCGACGCCCGGGATCAACCACGTCCGCGGCGCGGATTTGAGCCGGTCCCGGAGTTTATCGTAAGGAGAGGCTGCCGGTTTATGATGGCGGACGTCCATAGGCGTTGGATGAAAGGACTTCACGGTAGATTTCCACATGCTGTCGCGCAACCTTTTCAGGATGGTAACGCGCCATCATGAGGGCATGCGCCTCCTTGGGTCGGGAATGGCCTTGTGAAATCCAACGGGCAATGGCATCGGTCAATCCGTCCCAATCATCCTTGTCAAAGAGTTCCGCGCCGGGCACGCCCTGGGCAATATCCACAATGCCGCCCACCCGGCTGCCGAAGAACTTCAAATTCCGCGCCAGCGCTTCGCAAACCACATTGCCAAAAGCCTCCTCGGTGGGAAAGTGAACGACCCCGGCCACCGCGTCATAACATCTGACTAATTCACTCTCCGGCTGTGCGCCCAGGAAACGCGCGCAACCCTTCGCCTCCAACGCCTTGATTTTCTCAAGAAATGCCGCGACATACGGCGAGGGGGAGGTAAAGCCGATAAAACGGAATTCGACCTTCAGCCCCCGCCGATGAAGCGCCTCCGCCACATCCAATAATTCCAGTTGGCGCTTTCGCGGGCTGATCACACCGGCATTCAAGAGCACGCAGGGACGCGGGTTCATCTCCGGCGCCGGTTCGAGAAAGCCAAGCCGCAAGGCATGAGGAGACAGCCAGGTTTTCCGCGCGCGTGAGCGAACGAGGCCTTCCGTGTAGGTTGAGTTGCAAAAAACACCGTGGGTTCGTGGCAGCGTGAAATTTTCCAGGCGGGCGGCCAGCCAAAGATAGCTGCCGATTCGCGGCCGGGCCATCCGCGCGAGCTCAGCCATGTTGCCCTGGATGGTCACGACGTTGGGAAAACCCGAAAACACGGCGCTGATGGCGCATTCCCGTTCGGTGCCCCATCCATGCACCATGCCCGGCTCAATTTCTTTCAATTTTTTCCTGACAGCGTGAATGCAACCCAGATAAAAGGTGCGCAGCCATCCCATCTTCGGCACTTGCAGGCTGTGAAACCAGATGTTCTCCGCCAATTTCGCTGGTGATTGCACCGGCTGTTGAAAGCAGGAAACGAGATGCACTTCCATGTCCGGAAAAGCGGCAAACCCCGGAATCAGGGCGCTAACGCCGGTGCTGAAGCTGGGGACGGGATTTTGATAATCTTTTATGTGCTCACGAACATCGGTGGCCAGCAAGGCGAGCTTCATCTTGATTATGTGTTGGGATCGGGCGCGGAAAACCGGCTATAGCTTGCGTCCGGCGAAAATCAGATCACCGCAATGATAGTCCGGCGCGCGTCCCAGTTCACGGCTCAATACCTTGTCGATGATGGGGGCGAAACTTTTTCCGAAAAACGGCGTGAACCATTCCGCGTCTAATTTGATTGGATGACCGACCGCTCCGGGGTCATCCTTGAGTGCAACCAGGTCTTCCTCGTTCGTAAGGTCCTGCCCCAAAATCAAAATGCCTCCCGGTTTGATGACGCGGATGAGATTTTTCATGCACTGGCCGGCATCCCGCACGTGATCCAGCACGTTGATCATCACTCCGAGGTCGAAATAGTTGTCCGCAAACGGCAATTCCTCCAGCGGATGATCATCCAGCATGCAGTCTGCATTTCGGTAACGTTCAGCGACAAACGTGAGCTTGAATTTCACATAGGTGCGGATCAGCGGGTCGGAGAGATACAGGTGGTCAAACTGGCAATGCTCGAGCATGAGACGGACGTTTGTGTAGGGACCGCAGCCGACTTCCAGTGCGTTTGGCACGGTGCGGGGCAGAAACCGGTAATCGTCAAATTGGTTTGCCCACCAGAGGTTCCAGTCATCCCCGCGATATTTTGACACGATTCCCGCCACGGACAAGAGCCGCCAGATGTAGTTTTTGAAAAGCCGGGCGCGCATTTTTTGGGCGCCTACCCAGTGCTGGCGCTCCCATTGCTGCGCCGCCCTCCAGCGTTCGGAGGTGACCTTTTCGGAAATCGCTCTCATTGGCAGATGCTATAAATATCTTCTGCGGCAGGCAAACGTTATCTCTTGAGGGAGCCAGCAACTGACATCGCCGACCCCGTCTATCAAAGACACGCTCGCTCGATTATCCGGCGGTAAAAATTGATGAATATCGAATTGTTTTCTAGAATTCCCGCTTTGTCTGACCCCGCAAACTCCCGCAACCGGGCTTGCGGCACCCTCCCAAAACGCGGCGAGGTTTCGGAATAGGTCCGTTCGTGCTCCCGATTGTCGGTGGTGAGCGGGGCGATTTTCATCGGCTCAATCGTTTTGCATATTCCGCCAGCAACCGGTCGGCATAATCCTGCCAAGCGCTGCAAAACGCGCCCTTTGGGTAAGCGGCTTCACCCATCTTCCGGTTCATCGCGGGGTCGCTGGAAATCTTGATCATGTGCGGCCCCTTCGGAAGGCGATATAAGATATATGGCAGTTTGATGATCCCATGCGTTGAAGCGCGATTAACCATGGTTTTTTGAAATGCCGCCCGATTTGAAAGACGGACTGCACATGGTTGCTTGCATGCGCAGTTTGGTCATAAAAGGCACTCCCACGTGGACATTTTGGCGACTTTGTCGAGCCTGCATTCGGCTGGAAATTTTAATTGCTCGCGACATTCTCTTAGCACCGGGAAATCCAAAGCCGATTGGTACTGCGGATTGAGACCGGTCAACGGTTGGAAATCGGCAGGGTGGCGGCGCTCCGCCAGCAACCGGTCGCCGTGTCTTGCCACATTTTCCCGACACCCTTCTGTCGGGCGACAAAATGACGTTCTAACAGGATGGGATGGATTGGCGCTGGGAGGAAATGCCCAGCTTAGCCAAGTGGCCGATGAAAGTTCCTTCAAATTTTTGAAAGCTCAGGCGGCTTTTCAATTCCTCATAACCGCCGATGCGTTCCCCGGCGCGGATGCGTTCCCACCATTTCAAGGCTGCCTCCGCCAGGCCTTGGGAGTCACCGACGGGGACGATTTCGCCGTTGATGCCCTGCTGGACAAGGTCGGACGCGCCAGTGTTTGGCGTTGTAATGACCGGCAGACCGCAGGCCAGCGATTCCGCCACCACGAACGCGAAGCCGTCCTCGACCGACGGGAAGAGCAACAAGTCCGAAGTTTGATAACGGCGGACGTGTTCCGCCCAGTCGAGCCGGCCCGACCACTCAATCGGCAAGTCGGCGTTGCGCCGGACAATGTCCGCGACGTCATTGCGAATGTGGCGTTTTATCCGCAACACCGCATTGGGCACCTCTTTTCGGATCAGCCGAAACGCCTCCAACAAATAAGGTGTGCCTTTGCGCAAACTCAGGCCGCCGGTGTGGAGGATGGTAAATGGCCGGTTGGCGGGACGCGGCTCCGGCGCTGGACGGTACATTTCCAGGTCCACCGGATAAGGACAAAACAGGAGCCGTTGCGGATCAAAGCCCCGCTTCAAAAATGACTGCCGGACAAACGTGCTCGACGTGAAGATGTAATCAGCAGCCGCCACTGATTCGACCGTGCGATCCTGATAATATCGCGATGCCGGCGGGCAGCGTGACTTCCACCGCTGCTGTTCCGCGGCGATAAGATTCCAATGTTCCTCCGGGTGCGACGTCCAGGCGTCGAGAAACGCAATTCCTCCATTTTGCCGGATCCAGCGCATGGCCCCGTTTGCGAACGCGTAACCCGTGAAGAAATGCTGTCCCGGACGCAATAGTGTCTGCACCCACCTATCAAACAGCCCGAACGTCCGGAAACGCAAGGATTCCGACTGGAAAGGGGGCAAAGTCACGGCAAAGATATAGTTGAGCAACCCAAAAACTGGCTGCAATCGCGTATGTTCCGGCGGAACACCCCGGGTTCCGCGCCTGGTCCCCAACGCATAGAAGTCCAGCAGCCCGTGGTTTTCCAAGGCACGCGCGAAAACGTCATCGCCGCAGCGCCCGAAACAGGCCATGGCAAAACGGTGTCTGGGGGCGGCTGGTGGATGCATTATTACAAGACGGCTGGTGTGAGCTTCATCGTTGCCAGTCTATCGCTTTCAACCAGCGTTGCAAGCGCAGCGTGGTCGCTTCCAGCGAATAGCGCTTGCATGTCATCGACCGATCGAGTTCTTGGCGGACGGTAGAAAAATGTTCAATCACTTCCTTCATGACCGCAGCCAATGATTGTGGCGTCTCTTCCTCATAATACAAGCAGGCGTTCCCGCAAACCAACTCCACGCCGCTGGCCTTGCTGCTAATGACCATGAGTCCGGCGGCCAGGTAGGTGAAAACTTTCGAGGGAAACGTCACGCCGGAGATGGGGTCCGAGAGGCGCGCGCAGTTAAGGCCAACGTGATTGGCTTTGAGCAATTGTTCAAACACAGCCGGTGGCATCGTCGGAAGATATTCCACCCGGCCCAGCCAGCGCGGGTCCTGCGCCCGGCGAATCACCTGTTCTGTCAGCGGTCCATGCCCGGCGATGATGAGGTGCCAGCCGCGTTCCGGCATATGCTCCAGCGCTTCGAGCAGCAAATCAACGCCCCGGTTCCGATCCAGCCCTCCGGTGTATAAAAAACGCACTTCTCCTTCCGGCTCGGGCGTCCACGGTGGCAGTTGCTCCGGCACAAATCCCGGCGCCAACTCCGTGGGCAGCGAATTGGGCAGCCGTTTTCCAAGCGAGGGATTCGACAAAATAGCGCCACTCAAAAGCGGGCGGCCCGCCAGCTCCGCCAGCCCGCTCAAAATTCTCCAGATGGAACGGTCAGTCAGGTGCTTGCCGTCCAGGTAAACAAGAACGAACGTGACCTTCCGGAAAAGCTTCAGAAACCACGCCGCAAAAACGTAAATGAACTCGTAGTTGTCAATGGCGATGAGATCGCCGGACCGGACATAGCGGAGGGCGTTGCGCGCGTAGAAAAGCCAGGAGAATGGGATGCGCAACTTGGGCGCGTCCCAGTTGGCGCAAAAAAACTGACGGTGCGTGGCAAACTTCGTTTCTGCCGTCGGCAGCCATTTTCCCTTGCGTCGCTCTGCCGCCTTGGGTGGGCAGGAAAGGACAATGACTTCGCGACCCGAGGCCATTTCCAGACACCGAAAGAGGTCCCGTCGGAAAGGCGTGGCCAGACCCAGGGACACTTCTCCGCGCAGGTCGTGGTAGTGCTGGTCAAAAACATTGCTCAGGCAAACAACTTTGGGACAAGGTCTTTCTTCCATTGAACAAGCTTGAATTGAGTTTGACTGGCAGAAACACAACACGATTAGCCACCGGGAGTCGAGCGCAATCCGCCTGCCAACGAAAGGTTCCGCCACATTCCACACTTTACAATCAAAACGCAGCACTTAAATTCGCACCTTCAAATTCAACCGCAAACTTCGGAATGCGCCGGCCACCTTATGACAAATGATTTTGAAGCGCGTCTGGCTTCACTGGACGCGAGCCTGTTTCAGCACGTCCTCAGCCAGATGCCCAAGGATGATCAACGGTCCCTGCTGGCTTTACAGGCGGCGGTGCGGGCGCGGCACCAGCAGTTTGTTTATCTGGAAATCGGCTCTTACCGGGGCGGTTCCCTCCAATCATTTGTGGTGGACCCGTGCTGCCGGAAAATCATCTCCCTTGACCCGCGCCTGAACGAGTATTCCGACACGCGTGGTTCTACTTCTTATGCCGACAACACCACGGCCAGGATGCTCGAGGGTTTGGGCAAAATTCCGGGTGCCGATTTGCGCAAGATTCAATCTTTCGATGCCGGCACGGACACCCTCAAGCCGGAAGCCATCCAGCCGAGGCCCCATTTCTGCCTGATTGATGGCGAACACACCGACGCGGCCGTTTTGCGGGACGCGCGCTTTTGTCTTTCCGTGGTGGACCCCAATGGTTGCATTTTATTTCATGATGCTCATCTCATTTACACGGCACTGGAGATGTTCATCAAGGAGTTGGGCAGCAGCGGACGGCCGTTCCGCCCCTATGTGCTGCCCGAGACGGTTTTTGTGATTGACCTGGGGGCGGCCAATTACGGAGAAGTGGAACCGGTCCGTTCACGCCGGGCCGAGAATTACAAGGCCTATCTGGGGAGCCTGATGCGCAATGACTGGTACCGTTACGCCTATCATCTGCCCATCTACCGGTTTCTGCGAAAAATCCGCCGTTTGTTTCCCCGATTCTAATCGGGCGATGCGATGGTCAAACCAGGGGCATGGCCGGGGATGCCCCCGCAAACTCACGACGTCCTGACCGTATGCCGGCCAAAAATCTTCGCGAGCAAACCGCCGACTTTCGCCGGGGCACGCGCTTGAAATTCCGCCTGCAGATCGGCGGGCACCCCGAAACGCAGCAGCACGAACAAACCCAGCGTTGCCGCCAAAGCGCAGGCGATCAACAGCCGGGGCAACGCGTCCAACCGGCCGGTTCCCCACCAGCACAACCCGGCGGGCAACCCGAACCCCAGCAGCACGATGACGGCATGACTCATCCAGCAAAAGACCACCTCGTTGAGCGGACAGCCAAAATAACGGCTGACCCGCCAGGCGCCATATATTCCGCTGAACAGGGTGGTGCAGCAGACTGAACAGGCAATCAGGGCCGGCAGGCCGCCCCGCGTTACGGTGAGGACGGCGAGGACGACGTAAATGGCGCCTTCAATGAAAAAAACAAAGCGCATGAAACGGATTTGCTTGGTCGTCATGATCAGGCTGCTGTGACAGGATTGCACGGAAAGGACAACCAGCCAGATGCCCAGCAGCAAATCATTCAACGGCGGCCAGGCAATGCGCCCGGAAGTCAGGACCGTGACAAACACGCCGTTGCACAAGGCAAAACTCACGCCCATGAACACGCTTAAGCTCGCGACGAGAACCACCAGGCTGCGGTAGCGGTCATGGAGTCGCGTCCGTTCGCCGCGAACCATCATCTCGGAAAACGCGCTCAACGGCGAGAATATCACGCGCCCGATCGCTTCCCGGAGTATGACGAAAGTGCGGGTGCCCACGTTCCACGCCGTCGCATTTTCCAGGCCCAGCAGGCGCGTGATAATCATCGTCTGGCTGCCCAAAATCACCTGCACGCCCAGCGATATCAGAAAGAGGTCGCGGCCGTAGTTGAAAATTTCCTTGAACAGGGTCCACGAAGTGGTCCCCCAGCCGCCGCGCCGCGGGAAGAACCCCCACATTTCACAGGCAATTCCCTGGACGGCCGCATTGGCCAGCGTGGCGCAAAGCGTGGCCCACACAATGCTGAACACACCGAATCCAAAGTAAAAGCAAACCCACAGCGCCGCCAGGTTCACCAGGGGGGCCAGCGTGCCGGCGTAGTTCGCGAGGTCCATCCGCTGGTGCGCGGTGAGCAGGTGGCCAAAAATGCGCACCGCATAGCCCAGCGCCACAACGCCGCATTGCAGTTTTATCAATTGGATGAATTCCGGCTGCAAATGCGCCGGTATCGCCATCAACTGCGTAAATGAATTCGCGAAAATCAGCCCGGTGGCTAAGACGATCAGTCCCTGTGTCAGCAAGACCAGCCAACCCGTCTTGATCAAACTGCCATAGTGTCCGCCATCACGATCATCCTTGAAATCAATCAACAAACGCGCGATGGAACCCGACATCCCCAAGTCGACGAGGTTCAGATAGCTGAGCAGCGTCCACATCAACGCCCAAAGGCCAAATTGCTCTTTGCTGAGGTAATGCAGCGCCACCGGCACGGAAGCCAGTCCGCTGACCGCAGTCACTGCCAGCATCACGTAGCCTGAGGCCACACCATGAATCGCGCGCTTGAGCCGGGACATAATTCACTTTTTCTGAAAACGGACGCAAAATAAACCGTCCCCCGTTCCGTTGAGAAGACTTGATGCGTCCGTGCCCGGCACGGTCTTTGCAGCTGAAAGTTTACTCGTTTCCATGCAGGTTCTGCGGGGCAATACTCTTTGAGGCTGGCTGGTCTGTAAACGTCAAATTTGTTTTCCCGTCACCGCCGGCCGGCTCGCGGCGAAACTGAACCGGACCCGGATGCCGCATCCGGCAGGAATTGGATGAATTTTCAACCCGGTTGTTCAATTTGAATGTGCTTGCAGTCCAATACCGCTCTGTTTCCATTCCGCAACCGCATTTTCAGGGTTAAAGATAAATTTATGCACTGTGTCATCGGTTCCGGTCCGGCGGGCGTCGCCTGCGCCAAGGCGCTGCGGGAGCGCGGCGCCACCGTGCTGATGCTCGATGCCGGCCTCGAATTGGAATCCGACCGCGCCCAAATCGTCCAGCAATTTGCCGGCGCGAAACCTTCCGCCTGGCCAAGGGACGACCTCGCCAAATTGAAAGGCGACATGGCCGCCAGCGCCAAAGGCGTTCCGCTCAAGCTGGCTTTTGGTTCGGATTTTCCCTACCGCGAAACCGGAAATCAGATCCCGTGGGAAGGCCAGGGGGTGGATATTCTCCCCTCCCTGGCACTCGGCGGTCTCAGCAACACCTGGGGCGCGGCCCTGCTGCCCTATCGCGCCGCGGATATCGCCAGTTGGCCCATTAAAATCGCGGATCTGGAACCGCATTACCGCGCCGTGGCAAAAATCATCAACCTCGCCGGGCAACCCGACGCGCTGGCGGAACTTTTTCCGCTGTATGGCGACGACGCACAACCGCTGCCGTCCAGCCGGCAGGCGAACCTGCTTTTGGGCCAGCTCGACCGGCATCGCGCCCATTTTCGTGAACGCGGCTGGCATTTCGGCCGCGCGCGCGTCGCCGTGCGCGCCACCGACACCGCCCGGGGCATCGGCTGTATCCGCTGTGGCTTCTGCATGTATGGCTGTCCCTATGGCTGCATTTACAACAGCGCGGACACCGTGCGGGAATTGTGCGGTGATAAAAATTTTTCGTATCAGCGCGATGTCATTGTCACCCGGCTGCGTGAAAATTCCGGCAAAGTCACCATCGAAGGGTTTCATCGCCAGACCCGGGCACCGCTTACGTTTGAAGCAGACCGCGCGTATCTGGCGGCGGGCGTCATTCCCACCGCGCAGATTCTCCTACGCTCCGCGGCAGCCTACGACCAGCCGTTGCGCCTGCGTGACAGCCAGTATTTTTTGCTGCCGCTCCTCATGGCGCGGGGCACGCGCGGGGTTGAAACGGAGCCGCTTTACACCCTGAGCCAGGCCTTTATCGAAATCTGTAATCCGCAAATCAGCCGCCACACTGTCCATCTGCAAATTTACAGCTACAGCGATTTGATTGGACAGGCGGTGCGAAAATCGCTCGGCCCCCTGAAATTCCTGGGGCGACCGCTGGTCGAGCGGATGCTGATTGTGCAGGGCTTTCTGCACTCGGATGAATCGCCGACCATTGAAATGACGCTGAGACGCACGGGCCTTCGCCAGGCAGCAGCTGCGGCCACGCAAGCCGGGGAAAACGGACGCGATTGTTTGCACCTGATTCCGCAATCGAAACCGGAAGCCCGCCGCACGGTCAAACGGGTTGTGCGCGAATTGCTCCGGCAATCGCGCCGCCTCGGCGGGATGGTTTTGCCGCCGATGTTGCAACTGGCCAAACCCGGTCGCAGTTTTCACAGCGGCGGTTCGATACCCATGCGACCACAACCGGGTCCCTGGGAAAGCGATTGCCTGGGCCGTCCTCATGGCTGGACCCGGGTTCACGTGGTGGACGCCTCGGTGTTCCCGAGCGTGCCGGCGACGACCATCACGTTTTCGGTAATGGCCAACGCCCATCGCATCGGCTGGGAAACCGCATGAGCAAAAAATTGGATTGATGGATTGATGGATTGATGGATTATTGGGTGGGTAAATTGGCGGGTGCAAGCCGTTCAACCAAAAATCCAAATATCCATTCATCCAACACCCCATGAAGAATCTGTGCGCCATCACCGGCACCGGCGGCTACGTCGGCGGCTGCCTCAAAAATTATTTTGCGGCGCGCGGCTGGGAAATTCTGGAACTGACCCGCCGGCCGGGACCCGGCGCGCGCGCGGTGGCGTTCCAGCTCGGCGCGGAAATTCCCCCGCCGGCGCTGGCGGGGGCGGATGCGCTCGTGCATTGCGCCTACGACTTCCAGCCGTTGCGCCCGGAGGAAATCCGCGCGGTGAACGTGGACGGCACGCAAAAACTTTTTCAAGCCGCGCGCGCGGCGGGCGTCGGACGCATCGTCTGCCTCTCCTCCATCAGCGCCTACGACGGCTGCCGTTCACTTTACGGCAAGGCCAAACTGGAGATTGAGAAGATCGCGCTGGACAGCGGCGCGCTGGTGATCCGGCCGGGGCTGGTTTACGGCAGCCAGCCGGGCCTTCGCCGCGCCGGAGTATCTGGCATTGGAGTTCAACCATTGAACGCTCCAGTGACTTGCGAAATGGAAAATCACCATGCTTCGGCCACGCAGGCGGGCGGGATGTTCGAAAAATTGGTCGCGCAAATCCGGAAATCCTCCGTCATCCCGCTGATCGGCGACGGTTCGCAGATCCAGTTTCTCGTTCACCACGAGGATCTGGCCGCGTTCATCGAGAAATTTGCCGCCGGAAAAATTGAAATCGCGCCGCGCATTCTGACCGCCGCGCACGCGCAGCCCTGGCAGTTCAAACAATTGCTTTTGGAAATCGCGCGCGGTCTGGATAAACAGGTCAAATTCGTCCCGCTGCCCTGGTGGCTGGTCTGGGCGGGGCTGAAAAGCGCCGAGACGTGTGGTTTGCGATTGAATTTCCGCAGCGACAGCGTGGTGAGCCTGATGCACCAGGACCCGAACCCGGATTTCTCACCGAACCCGGCGGCGGGTTTGATGTGCCGTCCGTTTGAAGTCGGGAAATTAAAACTGAAGGCGTCGACGTAATGTGACCCGAATCACCCGCGACCGTCCGCCGCCCGCAAGCCGGCGATGAGATATTTTGCCCCGCCACCGCGCTGCGAAGACATTTGCCGGATACACGGATGGTTTTGAAAGCGTCCGCAGACCCAGCCTGAGAATCACGGCGAACCGCGATAAAACTTTTGTTGAAGCCGAACCATTTTTCACGATGAATCTCGCAATCCGGAAACATTTCCTTTACCTCGCGGAAACTCAACAGGCGCAATTTCGTTGCCATTTCTTTGGGTTCGTAATTATCCCCACTGCGGAACCATCCGCGAAATGAAAAGACCGGCAACAACCGCTTGGCGAGGCCAGCAGGCAGATAATGAATGAATGCCGTGACGAAATGCAGTTCGATGGGAAACCAGCGATTGGGTGTCTGCACAAACATCTGCCTGCCTACCCGGCGAATTTCAGCGGCAAAGCGTATTTGATTTTCAAACGTCTGTAGATGCTCAATGACGCTGTTGCTGTAGGCGATGTCGAAACTTTTGTCCGCATATCGCAGCGCACAACCATCGCCAATCTCCTCCACAAACCGTTTTGGCAATGGCTTTGCGGCTTGCTGATGCTCAAGGTTCAGCAACGTAATTGGCGATTCAATCGGCACACTGTCCCAATCATGCGCATATCCTCCGATATCCAGAATACGCGTCGTCGCAACCGGATGGAAAAGTTTGAGAAACAGCTCAATGCGCTGCCGTCGAAACCCCGATTGAAAGAGTCTGTAAAATTGGTAAATGCCAAAAGCCACGGTTCATTGTTACACCCGCACTTCGACCGCCGCAAGGCTCTCCTGGCGCAGCCGCCCGGCTCCCGGCGCCAGGAAGGCGCCAAAACAAACCTCAAGCTGCCGGCGGCCGGCGCGAAACGGTTTTCAGCCCGAGCACGCTCATGAAGAAGCTCGAAAAGACCCCCTGAATGCCAAGAATCATGAGCGCCGCCGCCGGAATCAGCCGGCGCAGGTTTTCCTCCATGGACGGCAGCAGGCCGAAGCCGGCCTGTTGCCAAAGCCACAGCGCGCGCAGAAATAAAATCGTCCCCGCGAGCAACACGGCCAGGCCGGCAACAATGCCCCGTTCCAGCGTGAAAATTTTGAAGACGCGCGTGAGTTTGGGGTCTTCCGGCAGCAGGCCTTCGGCGATGGCAAAAACCTTGGTGAAAAACGCGAAGGCGACGAGTTGGAAACCCACAATGATCGCCATGCACGCCGTCATCAGGGTGCCGACGTTCAGTTCGACGCCGCCGATCTGGATGTCATTCACCGACAGCGCGGCGGCAAAAATGATGCCCAGCGCCGAGAGCAAAAGCCCCGGCGCGAGAAACAACCAGCGCGGCGAGTAAATGAGCATGAACCGCAAATGCCGCCAGCCATCGCGCCACGGTTTCAAGTGCGGCGGGCGCGAGCGCCCATCCGGGTGCAGCGTGATGGGCACTTCGGTAATTTTGAATTTCCGAAGCGTGGCTTTGATGACCATTTCGGAGGCGAATTCCATGCCCGTCGTCTGCAACTCCATTCGTTCAAACGCCGCCCGGGTGAACCCGCGCAGGCCGCAATGAAAATCGTGCGCCGGGCACTTGAAAAAAAAGCGGCCGATGAACGACAGCACCGGGTTGCCGAGCCAGCGGTTTTTCCACGGCATCGCCCCGGGCAAAATGGTTCCGCCGCCGACCGGCAGCCGGCAGCCCATGACCAGCTCCGAACCTTCCTGAAATTTTTTGACGAAGCCGGTCAGGTCGGAAAAATCGTAGCTGTCGTCCGCATCGCCCATGATGATCCATTTGCCGGATGCGGCCTGAATGCCGCCGCGCAGCGCGCTGCCATAGCCCTTTTCCTTTACCGGAACGATGCGCACGTCCATTTTTTCCGCAATCGCCTGTGAACCGTCGGTGCTGCCGTTGTCGGCTATGACGATTTCGCCGCGCACGCCGGCGCGTTGAATGCCGAGCCGCGCCTTTTCGATGCAACGGGCGATGGTTTCCGCTTCGTTCAGGCACGGCATCACGATGCTCAGCTCAACCGGTTCGTTCACGAGACAAACCTACTCAAACTTCCGGCCACTTGGCGAGTCCGGGGTTTTGGCTCACGGCAATTTGATCAGGTACCAGTCGAGCGGGCCGCGCGAGGCGCGCAGGTTGAGTGGAATTTTCCGGACGACTTGCGCGTTCATGCGCTTGAGCCAATCGTCCAGCGAGCCGCCAAACGATCCCCCGAACATCTCCCCCTTGGCCAAAACATATTCGATGCCCCGCCGCTTTAAATCCGCCGCCGTGTCTTCGGGACAAACGTGTTCGATGCGGCGCGAACCAAAAGGATACCACAGGGAAATTTCCGGGTCGTCCCACGTGACCATCCCGAGAATGCGCGCGTCCGGCGGCAACATGGCGCGGACCGGGGCAAAACCGTCGGGGCGTTCGCGATAAACCAGATAAACCTCTTTCACCCGGGCCAACAATCTGGAATCGGGGGCGCGCGCTTGAATTTTTCCCACAATGGTCTGGACCGGTAACAACGGTCGCGGAGGAGAAATGATCAATAATCCCGCCGCCATAAAAAAAACCACGAAGGCCGCCGCCCGCCACCAGCATTTTTTCACCAGCCGCTCGTGCCCGGCGCACGCAAGGAACGGGGGCAGCAACATGGCGTAATAGGACACCATCAACCGGCTGATGAAGGACATGTGGGATTGTGCCATCAGCGCAACCAGGGCAACGAGCGGGGCAAGCCGCACGCACGTTTGCCAGGTTGCCCCACCGGCTGGTTGCCTGCGTCCGGGCTTCACAAACATGGCCGCCGTCACGCTGAGCAACAGCAAGGTCGAGACGCCAAAACCCAGTCCGGCGTATTCCTCGATTTGCATTTCCGGCAACTGCAACTGGTTGTCGGGCGGCATGAAGGTTTGTTGCAACCGCGCGCCCAGCTCCGGCGGGATCACACGGTCCATGGTTTGATTCCACTTTTCAGCCAGCGGGAAGACCGGCGGCACAAAATTTTCAAGGGTCAGCAGCATGGTGTTCGCGCCCGCCTGAAACAGCGGATCCTTCTTTAAAACCGACGGTCTCCGGCGCCAGCCCGGACCAATCGCCGCAAAATTTCGCGTTTAAAACCATGGTCGGCAGCGCCGAGGCGAAAATGGCGAGCGCGCAAACCGCGGAAGTTTTCGGCGGCCAGCGGAAGCCCAATTCGAGCGAAGGGAAAATCGCCACCGCCCACGGCAACAACAACGGCAAGTTGCCCGTCTTCGCGCTGGTCATCATCGCCGCCGCCAGGATCGAGGCAAAAAAGTCGCGCGGGGAGCGGGAAACTTTTGCGCGCAGCGCAAAATCCACCGCCGCCAGTACGAAGGTTGCGCCGAACAGATCGTTGCCGAGGCTGCCGGCTTGCAGCAAAAGGCCGTAACCCGTTGGCACAATCCACATCCAATGCCAAGCCACCCGGCGCCGCACACCCAGGCGCGTGAACACGCTGAACACCAGGCCGGGCAACAGCAGGAAAGAAATGACGTTGATCAGGAACAGCGGGCGAACGGTTTTGAACAAAGCGATAAAGGGCGCGGAAACCCATTCGATGCCGCAGGACCGCGTGTTGATGCGCGTGAACGTCGTGTGAATCCAGTGCCATTGCCCCGCGGCCAGCCAGTGCAACACACGCGGAATGCGATAGGCCAGCGCGTCGTAATTGCTCGGCGCATACAAAACACCGCCGAGAAAAACCATCACCGCTAGAATCAAGAAGGCGGCGGGAAACGACCGGCGAAAACGACGAGCGATATTTTCGCCACCGGACCCTGGGAAAAGTCGTTCCGGACGTTTTGAGCTTCCAAGCGCACAGAGCAGCCATCCCGACCAGTACTGTCACTGCGTAACCTGCGGCCGTTAACTGATGGATCGCGGAGAGCGTCCAACCCGCCACATTGAGATACGCGCAAATCCAAATCCAGATCCCAACCGCACCCGGCATGTCCAACCGGCGCGGATCAATATCGGAGTGGCATTTGATTTCGTTCATTTGAACCCGTCAGGCTCTCACCATCGGCGAGGGCCGGGAGGCGGTCGCCCGGTCAATCGCCCTGCCGGCTGTTGGTTCCGGCCTCATTTCGCCGTATTCCCGCCGTGATTTTTCGCGTTGTCAGCGGCCATTTCAACTCCGCAATCCGGTTTACTCGATTTTTTCCGGACACAAATGTGCCAGTGGAGCGCGAACAGCGAAGCAAACGGTTCGAGCAACCGCTCCAAACCGACCAGCAAACCATTCATGAAGTTTGGAACCAGGTAACGGGCCGTCACACCGCCGGAAACGAAGTAGGTGAACCAGGGCAGCGGCGCCAGCGTTTCGAGCTTCAACGTCGGGTAGCGCTGCTCGAACCGGGAACGGTCGCGGACGAAAACAATCCAGGCCAGCGCCTGGTTCGAATCGAGCATGGAATCCGCCTGGGCGAACGACCATTCCCGACAGTCGTCGCGGTAGGGTTCGCGGTGGCAATGCGTGAAGAAAAATCGCGCAAACGGGGTATGCGTTATTTCGATCATCGCAATCACGCCGCCGGGGATTAACACGCGCTGCGCTTCGGCAAAGAACGCGTCCACGTCCGGGATATGGTGCAAGGTGTGGGTCAGCAGGATGGCCCGGACCGATTCGTTTCCGAAAGGCAGACGGCGCGCGTCAATGACGCGGTCTGCGATATGCTCCACGACATCGGACGTGATGATGGACGGCTCCAGATCTTTCAAGTAGCTGCCGCCGCTGCCCAGTTCAAGGATGGCACCCCGGGCCGGGGCTGACCGGGTGTCGCGCAGCAGCCGCTCGTACCAATCGTCATAACAACGCTTGATCAAAGGCCGGTTGAGGAGGAGCGACTTCTGGGCCGCAAAGTATGCCGGTGTTCCCGGCTCCAGTCCTTCCAACAACGGTTCTTTGAGCCAGGCCAGCATTTTTTCAGTTCGCGAATTTCGATTTCGCGCCAGTCATGACGGGTGTTGGGAACGGTTGTGCCGGGACAGTCGCTTGCAAATCAGCTTCTCCAGTTCCAGCAGACGCAGGTTGGTGCTGTTGAGAATCAACCCCAGGCCCAAGGTCAAAAATGCCAGCAAGACCAATGAAGCCGCGAGGATGGCGCTGGGAACTGCGTGGACGTATCGTTCGGTCGCGTATTCGTAAACCGGCCGGGCGCCTGCCGCGCATCCCAGGACGAAAAGCACGATGCTGCAGATGCCAAAAAACGTGAGCGGCTTGTACGATTTCAAAATCAGGAAGAGCTTCAGTACCACCCGCAAGCCATCGGACAGGGTGCTCAACTTGGAAAAGCTTCCTTCCGGCCGCGCGCGATACGGAGCGGAAATCTCTTTGATGACCAACCCGCGATAAAGCGCCTGCAAGGTGAGTTCCGTCTCCACGTCAAACCCCCGCGCCGTGATCGGAATCTGCGACGCCGCCTCCCGCGTGAGAGCGCGGTAACCCGAAAAAATATCGGTGATGTGTGTCCGGAACATCCAATTGATCGCGGCGCAGACCAATTTATTTCCGAACAAATGAAATCGCCGGAAGGATTTTTTTCCGAAAGTGTGCTGCCGCGTGGCCACCGTCATATCGGCATCACCGTTGAGAATCGGTTCCAGCAACGCGCCGACGGCCGGCGCCTCGTAAGTGTCGTCGCCATCCACCATCACCAGAATGTCCGCGTCCACGTCCTCGAACATGCTGGCCACGACGAAGCCCTTTCCCTGCCGCTTTTCCCGGCGCACTTCCGCGCCGGCCTGGCGGGCCACGGCCGCCGTGGCGTCCGTGCAGTTGTTGTCGAAAACATAGAATTCGCGCGCCGGGCAGCGCCCGTTTGAAATCCTGAATGACTTTGGCAATCGTCAACTCCTCCTGATAGCAGGGAATGACGACGGCCACCGTCAATTTTTGACGTTGCAATTCCTCGGTGAGGTTCATGATTTCTGTCGCAGCGGGTTCAGCGCAATTTAATCAGGTACCAGTCCGATGATCCTGTGCCGGCGCGCAGGTCCAGACTGATGCGCTGCACCAGCTCGGCGTTGTTTTTCGTCAACCATTGGTTCAATGAAACTCCCTGATTATGTGTCAGCGTGTGTGAACTTGCCAGCACGTATTGGATGCCCTGGCGGCGAATTTCCTCCGGCGTGTCGTCCCCGCAAACATGCAGAATCCGCCGCGAACCGAACGGACGCCAAAGGGACGCTTCGGGGTCGTCTCCGGTAATCAGCCCCAACGGATTGGCTTCCGCCGGCAACATTTCGCGCGCGGAGCGGAAAGCATCCGCGCGATGTCCGTAAACTGAATAGACCGCCCAGGCCCTCGTCAACAGGCGATGCGAGGAATGGTCGGCTCCCAGGGCGCGCAAAATCGAAACCGCCGGCCAGAGTGGCCGGCTAGGAACAACGACCATCAGCAAACCCGCCAGCAGAAAAACCAGCATCCCGGCCCGCCGCCACCACGCGCGGCGCACCAGTTGCAGTTGGCCGGCGTCACCGGCGAGGATGGGCGCGAGCAGCAACGCGTAAAACGGCGCCAGGTATCGGGCCGGACAACCCAGGCCGGATTGACACATAAACACGCCCGTCGCCGCCCACGCCGCCAAAGGAACCAGCCACTCCGGCTGGAACAGGGTCCGAAGTCCCGGCCATGAAAAACAGGGACGCGGCTGACGCAAAATTCTGAAAATGAAAACCGCCGTCAGCAGAAGGCTCAGTCCGAATCCGAGTCCCGCGGCTTCTTCCTGTTGCATTTCACCGAGTTCCAGCCGGGCGCCGGCCTCCTCGAAGTTCTGGTAAAGACGCGCCGACAGCGCCGGAGGAATCAATCGCGTCATGAGCTGGTTCCAAGCGCCCGCCAGGGGAAAAATCGGCGGCGCAAAATTCTGCATCACCAGCAAAACGGGGTTCACCAATAAATGAAACCCCGGCGAGCCGTTCGCGAGGTTTGCTGTGTGTTCTGCCGTCATTCCCGTCCAATCGCCGCAATGCTTCAAATTCAACAGCGCGGTTGGGATTAACGAAGTGCCCGCCGCCATCGCCAGCACGAGGGCCGAAACCATGGGCCGGCGAAACAGCAGCCGCCACGCCGGCCACGCTGCCGCGAGCCACGGCAGCAGCAACAGCAGATTGAACGCCTTGCTGGCGGTCATCAGTCCGGCGCCGAGCATTGCCACCCACAAAAGCCCGGCGCGGCCGCTCTCCCGCGCGCGCAGGGCAAATTCGACCGCGGCCATCGCGATTACCGCGCCGAACAAATCGTTCGCGATGCTGCCGGCTTGCAGGAGATAGCAATAACCGGTCGGGAACAGCCACATCCACTGCCACGCCACGCGACCTCGTACGCCGAGGCGAATCAGCAGGCTGAACACGCGCCCGGGCAACAGCACAAAGCAAATAGCGTTGATGACAAACAGGAAACGATCCGTGTGGGCCAGCGCGATGATCGGCGCCGTCACCCATTCCATTCCGCATCCGCGCACGTTGAGCCTTTGGAAATCGGTGTGGATCCAATACCAGCGGCCCTCGGCCAGCCAATTCAAGACGCGGGGCGTCCGGTACGCCAGGGCGTCATAATTATTCGGGGCATAAATCACGCCGCCGAGAATCGCGAGTGATCCGACAATCAAAAACCCCAGCGGAAACGGGCGCCGGAAACGGCGGCGGATATTTTGCCAGCGCACATGAGGCAGCATCTGCGGGGAAGTTCTCTTCCGCCAGACGCACAGGGCGATGAACCAAATCAGCAGCGCGACGGCGTAACCGCGGGCGTTCAGTTCGTGAATCGCGGACAGCACCCAGCCCGCGCAATTGAGATACGCGCAAAACCACACCCAGATTAAAATGGCCGTTGGCATGATTGTTTGATTTTAGCTGGCTCCGGAACGGATGGTCGCCGGGAATTGTCGGGCTTGACCTGTGATCAAGACAAAAGTCGTATTTGAAACTGCACCATAAGGCACGAAGGCCGTCGCGCCAACCAATTTTTTGCCTTCGACGCAGGTGCGCCCGGCGGTTCGCGCCGAAAAGGAGCGATGACGATAACCTTGCCGATGGTCATCGCCTCCTGATCAGGGGGATGACCACGGCGAGGCCCGGTTTTTCCGGAAGCATATTCGACATAAACTTTCAGGCGGCACTTTTTCGTGGTGTCGCGCGCGGGTTCAACGGTTGAGTTTTACCAGATACCACGATTCGTATTGCGGCGCCGGGCTCGCCACAAGGCTGGTGCTGCGCTGGTGTTCACAGACCACTTTTCCGCTATTATCGTCAAGCCAGGTTTTCAAATCCATGGCGTATCGCAGTTCCAATCCGCGTTCGGTGACCACCGCGTAATCCAAATCTGCCGGCGGTCTGGACTTGCTGCCGAGCGGCAGGCCGAGTTCCACCACCACACGGTGTCCCAACGGTTTCCACAGGTCATAAGACGGAGCCGGAAATGCCCCGGCATAACCCAGCTTTGTCACTTCCGGAGGCAGCGCATTTCGCAGCGGCGCCAGATCATCGCGCAGGTCGCTCCAGGCACGATAGTTTGCGGCGATCTTTTCCATCGCCGGTTTGCCAGTCATCCGGGCCAGGGTCTGGATGGGCACCAACGGGCGCGCCGGAGTCAAAATAATGATTGGCATAACCGTCAACGCGGCAAGCCAGGCCAATGTTTGGGAGAATTTTTTTTGTTCCAGCAGGGTGATTCGCGGCCATTGCAGGAGGGAGGCCAGCAGCAGCGGATAATATGGCGCGGCAGTCCGGGGGGAGGTAACGTTACAGAGCTCGGCCAAATAGACGCCGTAGGAAATCCACGCCGCCCAAAGTGCGAGCCGCCAAGCCATCGGCAGGGCAACCCGCCGGTATGGGAACGGTTGCGGAACCTTGACCAGCCAGCAGCCGAAAATCAGGAACAAGGTGTAAATACCGAGGCCAAAACCCGGCCCCGCATCACCTTCGTAGACCACATTGCCAAAATGGATTCCGTTGAACTGGGGATGCGAATCTTTCAACCAGGCGAACACTGATCCCGCCCGGGACTCCAGTGTTTCCACCAGCGCGGCAATCCGCTCGGAGCCGGGCATGACCGGCAATCGTGCCACATCGTTGGCCAGGATGACGAGGTTGGCAACCATGCCGCCCAACGGATGATGCATCTTCATGTTCCATTGGTCCGTGGGGTCGCCCGTCCAGTCGCCGATATATTTCAGCGAAAGCAATGCCAGAGGAATAAACGAGCACAAGACTGCCAGAATTGCCGCAACGGGGATTTTCCAGGTGAACAGATTCATGCGCCCCAGCGCCGGCAACAATATCATTCCCAGCGGGAGCAGCAGTGGAAGATTGGAGAGCTTTGCGCCGGTGAGCAGCGCCGCCGACAGCACGGACAGCAATACAAAACAGCCGCGGTTTGACCGAAAGCCAACGGCCGCCAATCCGACGGCAGCCAGTGTATAGTTGACGGCGTAACTGTCGTTTCCGAGGCCGCTGCACTGAAGCGCATAGCAATAGCCTGCAGGCAGCAGCCACATCCAGCATCGCGCGCTCCGGCCATTGACGCCCAGCGCACGAAAGGCAATAAACACAAGCCCCGGCATCAGCAAAAACGGGATCCAATTTAACAGGAAAAGCAAACGGTCGGTGCGCGTCAGCTCGATAATTGGAAGCGCCTGCCACTCATAGCCACAACTGCTGTAATCAAGGCGGTGATCCAGCGCACCAATCCAATACCAGTGATGCGCCGCATTCCAATAGAGCAGCCGTGGCAGCCGGTAGCAAACGGCGTCCCAGAACCACGGAGTATAAAGCGATGCGCTGATCAACGAAAGCGTCGCAATTCCCAGATAAATCATCGGCGCCAGCCGGGAAAAACGCCGCCGATATTTTGTCAGCCTGGAAATCTGAGGTCCGGTGTCAGCGGGTGCTGTGACCTTGAGCCATTGCCAGCCCGCTACCAGCAAAACCGGCAGCAGCGCCAGATGCCCCCAACCGTCCAGCAGCCCGATGGCCGACAACGCCCAACCGGAACAGGAACACCAAGCCGACCAGATTACCCAAAGTCCGGCCAGCCTCAATAACAGTGGCACGCGGTTCGTGTGCATTTTATGCAATTTTTACTTGATCGGACACAAGCAAGTCATTCCAGGCACTACAGACACCAGGTTTCCTCGCCTCGGGAAACCAGTGTAACGATTGGAGCCGACAGCGCCCAGCCCGCGCAATTAGATACGCGCAAAACCAGACCCAAAGGAGCACGACAGTCGGCATTTGGCTGGCGATTTCTATGCTGCGCGGGTTTTGAAATCAACCAAATTGGTTCGGACGATTTAAGGTTTGCGCCCGCGCACAAAATCGTAAATCGTAAATCGCAAATCCAAAATTGAATCATGCCTTCATTCGACATTGTTTCCCAGGTCAACTCGATGGAAGTCGAGAATGCCGTGAACCAGGCCAACAAGGAGCTGGCCAACCGCTTCGATTTCAAGGGTACCAAGTCGGAAATCGTCCTCGAAAAAAACGAAATCAAGCTCGCCGCTGCGGATCAGTTCAAAATCAACGCGTTATCGGAAATCGTTATGGGCCGGCTGGCCAAGCGCAATATCAGCTTGAAGAGCGTGGAAAAGGCCGAACCGGACGTCTCGCCGCTCGGCCACGCGCGGCAGGTCATCAAAATCAAGCAAGGCATTGAAACGACCGTCGCCAAGCAAATCACCGGCTTCATCCGCGACGGCAAATTCAAGGTGACGACGCAGATTCAGGGCGACGCCATCCGTGTGACCGGCAAAAGCCGGGACGAACTACAGACCGTCATCGGTGCCGTGCGCGCGCAGGATTTTCCCGTGCCGGTGCAGTTTGTGAATTTCAGGGATTAGCAGTCCCGGCGGGATTCCGGTCATTCAATGTTCGATGTTGGATGTTGGATGTTGGGCGTTCGATGTTTCCGCCTTCTTAAATCTCCACCACCTGCTGGTATTCCGGCACGAGCACCTCGGCTTTTGGCTTCATGGCGCGCAACGTTTCAGCGTGCGCCAGGCTCAATCCAGAATTTGCGGAACGTCCCGCGCACCGTGAAGGATGCGGATGATATGCAGCCGGCGGGGCGCGGCGGTGACGCGGTAGAAAATCAGATAATTCGGAAACCGGCGCACCGGCCAGAAACGCATCCTGGACAATCCGGCGCGGTTTGATTCGTAGCGCGGGCCAACTTCCGGCCATTGCGCCAGCGTGCGAAAGCTCAAACGCAGCGCGTCCAGAAACCGGTCGGCAGCGGCGGGATTGTTCGCCGCGATGAACAGATGAATGTCCGCGACGTCGCGAATTGCTTCCCCGGCGCGGATGATTTTAAGCGGCTTCAAGTTGTTTGAGCTTGCGGCGGGTCCGGGTGCGGATGCGGTCAAAGTCGGCATCGGTCAGCGGCCTGGCCGGACTGCGCACGCCGGCCAGAAGCTTGTTGTCCAGATCGGGAATGTTCAAAGCGGCCCGCTGCTCGGCTTTTTCCAAGGCACGCAAGCCGGCGCGCACCACTTCGCTGGAATTGCCGTAGCGCCCGCTTTCAATCAAATCCCCGACCAAATCTACATAGTATTTGCTCAAGGCGACGTTCATGGAGCCAATTTAGGCTGGTAACATTAGTTGTCAATAGCCGTTATTCATTAAATCTCCACCGCCTGTTTGTATTCCGGCACGAGCACCTCGGCCTTTGGCTTCATGGCGCGCAAGGTTTCTGCGTGCGCCAGGCACTGCGATTCTTCACCGTGGATGCAGACGATTTTTTTCAGGTCGCCGGAAATCTTCCCAACGTATTGTTTCAATTCATTTTTGTCCGCGTGGCCGGAGTAGGTGTCCAGCGAAACGATTTTGGCGCGCACCGCCTGTGGTTCGCCGAAGATGTTGACCGGATTTTGTCCCGCCACGATCTGCGCGCCCAGCGTGTGCTCCGCGCAGTAGCCGATGAACAGAATCAGATTGCCCGGGTTGCCGATGTGGTTTTTGAGATGATGCCGGATGCGGCCCGCCTCGCACATCCCCGACGCGCTGATGATGATGGCGGGTTCCTTCAAATCGTTCAGTTTCCGCGAGTTCGCCGCTTCGCGAATGTAAGTGAGATTTTCCATGCCGAACGGATTTTCCTTTTCGTGCAGGAATTGGTTGATGGTGTCATTGAAACATTCCGGGTGCAGGCGGTAAATCTCCGTGGCGTTCACGCTCAACGGGCTGTCCACGAACATCGGCACACGCGGCAGTTTCCCGGCCAACGTGAGCTGGTGGAGCACATAGACGATCTGCTGCGTGCGCCCCACCGAAAACGCCGGGATGATGACCTTGCCGTTCTGTTTCAAGGTTTCCAGCACCAGCCGGCCAACGGTTTCGTCGGCGTCCGTGCGGATGGAATGTTCACGCCCGCCATAGGTGGATTCGATCTGGAGATAATCCACGTTTTCGACCGGCACCGGATCGTGGAGAATTTCGTCATTGCCCCGGCCAACGTCACCGCTGAACAAATAACGGAACTGGCGTCCGCCTTCCCGGACGTCCAGAACCACCTGCGCCGAGCCGAGAATGTGTCCGGCGTCGCGGAACGTGACCGTCACGCCGTCGAGCACCGGAAAGGGGCGGTCGTAATTGAAAGCGACGAATTGCTGGAGCGCCTGCTCGGCGTCGGCTTCGGCGTAAAGCGGTTCGACCGGCGGGAGTTTTTGCTTCGCGCGTTTTTTGGAGACGAACGCCGCGTCGTCCTTCTGGATTTGCGCGGAGTCCACCAGCATGATGCCGGACAGGTCGCGCGTGGCGAACGTGCAGTAAATGTTGCCGGTGTAACCCTGCTTGCACAGGTTCGGCAGATTGCCCGCGTGATCAATGTGCGCGTGGCTCAACACGACGGCGTCCACCTGCCTCGGGTCGAAGGGAAAGCAGCAGTTGCGCTGGATGGATTCCTCGCGGCGGCCTTGAAACAACCCGCACTCGAGCAACAACCGGCGGCCGTTGACCTCGAACAGATACATCGAGCCGGTGGTGGTGCGCGTCGCGCCGAAGAAATGGATTTTCATTTTGAATTTACGATTTGCGATTTACGCGTGGACTTCAGATTTCGAGCAGCACCGTAAATCGTAAATCATAAATCGAAAATGGATTAACTATGCCGGTAGGTGATGCGCGCCTTGTTCAAATCGTAGGGTGACATCTCGACGTTGACCTTGTCGCCGACGCTGATGCGGATGAAATTTTTCCGCATCTTGCCGGAGATGTGCGCGAGCACCTCATGCCCGTTCGGCAGCGCGACGCGAAACATCGTCCCTGGCAGCACTTGCTTGACGTTGCCGGTCAATTCGATCGGTTCTTCTTTGGGCATGTCTATGGGCCGGCAAGTAATGCCAATCGTCCCGCCCAAAATCAACCTCTTTTCCTGCTGAAAAAGACATTGGACATTTGCCGCCGACCCGTTAGAATCCGAACGTTCATTATGAAATGTGAAACTACGAACACCGTTTTGACCTACATACTCGGCGTGCTCGCGCTGTTGGGCGTGATCTTCGCGCTGCAAACCATTTTCCGCACGCGGGAGTATCGCTCGATGACCGTGCAAGCCGCCCAGGCCAACAATGCCCTCATGCGGGTCCAGTCCCTGGCCAACGATGTGCAGGCATACAACCAAAAGAATCCGAGCCAGGAACTCGCCCGCATTCTTCAATCCGCCCAAGCCAAACCCGCCACCCGCTAATTGCCATGAACGAACCCGAAATGAATTCTCCCGCGCCCGCCGACCTGAGCGAGCAAGTGGCCGCCCTGCAACGTCAGGTTTTCACGCTGCTGCTGGCCCTCATTGTCGTCAGCGGCACGCTGACCGTTTTTTTGTATCGGCAGGCCAGTCTCACGGGCAAGGACATCGCCACCATCAAACCGCAGGCGCAACAACTCATGCAGGTGTATAAACAAAACCTGCCCAACATGGAAACGTTCGTGAACCAGCTCGTCGCCTACGGCCAGGCGCACCCTGATTTCCGTCCCATCCTCCAAAAATACAACATCAATCCGGCGGCGACCGCGCCTAAGAAGTAGGCGCCGCCAATTTCGCACCGCAGTTCGGGCAAAAATTCGACTGTGGCGGACAACTCCGGCCACAACCCGGGCAGTCGAAGTGTGCCTTCTTGTGGCGAAAGTGGATGACCAGATTCCGCGTGTAGGGAATCCATGTGAACAAGTAGGCGAAGATAATCACGTGGTGCTTGTCGTAAAAGAGTGCATACAACAGGAGAAGCAGCGATCCGGTCAGACTGAGCCACCAAAAAAGAACGGGTACAACCACCTGTTTCTTCTTTTCCGTGGCATACCATTGCACAACGAAACGCGAGAAAAAAACGGCATTACCCAACCAGCCAATTGCCGTCCAGAAAACGACCCAATCCACGCCGAAAATTTTCCCGTTGCTCGTGAGCCAGTCCATAATGGCCACAGCTTAAACCAGCACGCTTAAATCGAAAGCGCAAAGAGCGGCGCCTCGATTCAACCTGGGAGGGACGGCGTGCCGCCGTCCCAAAATTAAATCAGGGCCGTCGAGACGGCTTCTTTTTTCATCATCCTCCCGCGACAATTTTTACAATTTCCAGCCGGTCGCCTGTGTTTAGCTGCCGTTGGGAAAATTCGGAAGGTGCGACCGCTTCGCCGTTGTGTTCGACAACCACGCTGCGCGGCAACAGTTTTTGCGCGACCAGAAATTCCTCAAGTGAGCACGGCAGCTTGGCTTCGACGAGTTTCCCGTTGGCAGTGACAAACGCTGTATTCACAATTCAAACTTCGCACTTCAAGCCGTCAGCGCCGCGTCCCAATCCTTCCAGACCGGTTCGTAGCCCAGCCGCCGGATCAGGTCCGCCACTTCCTGCGGCGAGCGTTCGTCGGCAATTTGAAATTGTCCGGTCGCGTTCGTCGCGCGGTTTTGGTGGGGCGAGGCTACCGACGAGCCGTCATTTTTTCCCTTCGCGCCGGTTTCGGCTCGCGAGGACGCTCGCCCCACCGTCGCCCATTCACTTGCGCCCGACGCCAGTTCCACAATCCGGCCACGCACGGTTTGATGTAATTTTTCCTTCCCCGCTCCGGTGTAACCGCCCGGCTCGGTGTGGCTGCCCGCGCTCATCATTGTGATGCCCAGCGGAAGCAAGCCGTCGCGCAACCTTGCCGATTCGCGCGTCGAAAGCACCAGCCCGACATCGGGAAACATGATGCGCAGGGCGCAGACCAGTTGCGCCAGGTCGCGGTCGCTCATGTGCGTGAGTGGCTGGAATTCACCGGCGCACGGACGCAACCGCGGCAACGAAATCGTCAACTGCGCCTTCCAGCAGTTCCGCAACAAATAATCCGCGTGCGCCGCCATGCTGATGGCCTCGAACCGCCAATCGGCCAGTCCGTAAAGCGGGCTGATGCCCAGCCGGCGAAAGCCCGCCGCGCAGGCGCGTTCCGGCGTTTCAAGCCGCCAGTCGAAATTCCGTTTCGGCCCGGCAGTGTGCATGTCCGCGTAAACTTTCCGGTCGTAGGTTTCCTGATAAACCACCAAGCCATCGGCGCCCGCCGCAACCAACGGACGGTAATCCTCCGTTTCCATCGGGCCGATTTCGAGCGAGATGCCCGGCCAGTCGGTGTGCAACGCCGCAATGCATTCCAGAACATAATTGCCGGAAACGAACTTCGGATGTTCGCCCGCGACGAGCAGGAGATTGCGGAATCCCTGTGATTTAAGTTCCGCCGCCTCGCGTTGCACTTCGTCGAGCGACAACGTCACGCGCAGAATCGGGTTGTCCCGCGAGAAACCGCAGTATTGGCAATTGTTGATGCACTCATTGGAAAGATAAAGCGGCGCGAACAGCCGGATGACCTTGCCGAACCGCTGCTGCGTCATCGTGTGCGAGCGCCGGCCCATGTGCTCCAGCAATTCAGCCGCCGCCGGCGAAATCAGGTTCGCAAAATCCGCGAGCGACGGTCTGGGTTTCGCCAGGCTTTCCCGCACCGCCGCCGCACCGGCCGCCAGCGACCCTTGTGCCAGCGACTGCGCCGGCAACGAATTGAATTCCGTGACAAAGCTCACAAAACACAAGTTAACAAATTAACGGGTAAAGTCGAGGCGCGTGAAACGGCATTTGACCTTCAGCCGCTTGAAGGCGGCGTTCCTGACATGCACGAACGCCTCGCTCAGGCGGCAGAAACATGCAAATGGGAAAATTGCGCTCGCACCGCAACTTGATGCGGCGATTGCGAAGGCCTGCGCCAATAACCGCAAAATCCGGGCCGTTTGCGGCAGTTTCCGGACGTACGTTGGCCGGAGTTTATGGCCACCGGGAACCATCAGAATTTTTTTGATGCTGTAGCGCATCCGCCTTGTGTTCATGAAACGCTGCACGCTCAAGCTTGTTGGCCGACTTAAAATACGCCGCCAATTCGCGTTGCAGTCCGTATTCAACCGACTCGCGCTGGAGTGAACGTTTCGACCAGACAAAGCCAAGCGCCGCCAAACCGGCCATCAGGACAATGATTCCCGCCGGATTTGCCCGCGTCAAACCGAAGGCCCCGTGCGCCAGTCCGTATCCGCAAAGCCCGGCAAATAAGAGTAATCCGCTGGCCAATATCATCACGGAATTTTGCAACAGCCATTGCGAAATGGCTGTAAACCGGCCGGTGATGGGCGGAGAAGCCGGCGGCAGGCACGCCGCCGGCAGGATGGACTGCAGTTTTGTGTCGCGCAGCAACCGCAGGGCCATTTCCGGCTTCGGACGCACCGTGGGCGGTTCAAGAAAACTGCGTTCGTCACCGGTCGCCCAAAAGGTTTCCACGCGTTCTTCCTCCACCAGGGTCATCGTGCGGGTGGGAATTAAAAGATTGTCCACCACAATTTGTGAAATCCGGCAAAGGCCGAAAAAAATGACGCCGGCAAAAGCCAGCGGCAATAGCATTCCGGCCCACCTGGGAAACCGGACGGACGACCCTGACTGCGGGAGCAACACCGTTGCAAAAAGGCTGGCGATGACAAAGATATTCAACACGTCCATGTACCGGCTGGCCGGAATAATGTCCCCGTAATTCGCGCGGCCATAGGCAAGCCCGGCTGATTGCAAACCGCTCCACAGTCCCAATGCCAGCAGAAACTCGGCCGCCCGCGGCTCCGGAAAGTTCGGCCGGAAATACAGCGCCACCAGGAACGCGAGGGGCAAGGGAATCAGACACACCATTTCCGGAGCGCGGAAAAACGGCCAGGTCAGATTGCGCACCAGGGCGGAGGTGAATTCCATCAACGTATGCGCCCGCAACGGACGGTCCGCCTCCATCGTCACGCGGAGAGCCAAACCCAACCCGATGACCGCCAGGCAGCAAATGAGGGTGATTAAATTTCCCTTTTCCATCCGCCGATGTTTGAGGGCGCGCAAGATCGTCAATCCCCCAACGGTCGCGGGCGCGAACAAACCTGAAGCCATCGTAAACAAACCCATGATCGCCGCCGTCAATCCGAACCACCACCGCCGGCCGCCTGGTTTTCCAAAGCCGAGTCCGGCCAGGGTTGCCAACCAGCAGAGGCTCATGAAATATTGTTGGGAATTCATCGGCCAAAGGGCGTTTTCCGCGGCATAGGGCAGCGCGAAAAATGGCGCCAGGAGAAAACAGACGAGCCATCCGTTTTTTCGCCCCAGAAAATCCCACAGGCAAAAGGCCAGCCCGCAAACAAAGGCCGCGTGAATGAACGCGTTGACCGTCATTTGCAGCAAAGGCTCCCAGCGTCCGTTCAACCAGACGACGCCCAGATCGAGCAGGCGCGTGAAGAGAATGCGATGCTCATTAAAGGGCGCAACAAAGTGTTCCCAGGTCAGATGACCTTCCACCCACGGCCGGAAGAACAAATCGGCCTCAAACCACTGATCCCACATCGGCAGTGGCGATCCA
This sequence comes from uncultured Verrucomicrobiae bacterium, assembly GCA_963754775.1. Lineage (GTDB taxonomy): Bacteria > Verrucomicrobiota > Verrucomicrobiia > Limisphaerales > UBA11358 > UBA11358. The sequence continues at coordinate 123,926 of CAVWHM010000027.1, read as the reverse complement.
TAAAGCTGCACGACCCATAATTGTGCGCCCACCACGACCAGAAACAACGCCACCAACCATGCGATAAAATGCTTGAGCGAGTCGTTCGGCAAGTTTGTCGGCCTGGTCATTTCGAGAAACCTCAATCTGACGCGAGCCTAAATCAATTTCACAACGACGCAAGTCCGCAAACCAATCGGTAGTAGTACAATTTGTCTTCCGGGTGGGGCGAGCGTCCCCGCGAGCCGGCTCGTCGGTAGCCTCGCCCCACCGAACCTGTAGCACAATCAGCCAATCGCCGGTTCCTGACCCGGCCAGCGCTCCGGATTTTTCGTGTTTTTTGGGTCGATTCGTGGTTAAACAGCTCCCGACGTTGTTATGGATTTTGATTCGACAATTTTTCCGCTGCGACCAGCGTGGGTTGCAATGGACCTCGCGCGGCTGAGAAACAACCTGCGTCTCATCCGCCGCGACCTGCCGCGGCACGTGCAATTGATGGCTGCGGTGAAGGACGAGGCCTGTGGACGCGGCGCGCTCCTCAGTGTCCATTTGCGTCCATCCGTGGTTGATGTGCCATGAAGCTGCTTTTCTCCGAACAAAATTCCGACTACGAGCATTACCAGTTTCCTTACGCCATCTGGGCGGTGCCGGAGGAGGGCGAAACGCCGGCGGACATTTTCAATGCGGGTTTCCTGCCGTCGTCGCGCAATCTTGACCGCTTTTATCTCTGCCGGCAGGTGCGCGTGAACCTGACGAAGTTCAGGCCGTCGTCCGAGAACCGCCGCGTCCTGCGCAAAGGCGCGGGCATCGAGGTGAAACTCGTCCCGCGCGACAAATACGATTACACGCCCGAGCGCCGCCAGTTTTTCAAAACCTACGCGGAAATCAAATTCGGCAAGGACGTGATGACATTTGAGCGGCTCGATGCGTTATTCGGTTCACCGATCATTTCGCATCTGTTGGTGTTTGCTGACGTGCAGACAGGCGCCGAAGTCGGCGTGGCAACGCTTTACATCGAAGCCCGGGAACTGGCCTATTATTACTACGCGTTCTACGACCTGAATTATTCCGCGCGCAATCTCGGCATGTTCATGATGACCTCGGCGGTGGGGTTGTTCGCCGAACGCGGCGTGAAACATCTTTACCTCGGCACCTGTTATTCGCAAACGGCGCTGTATAAAACGCAGTTCGCCGGCGCGGAATTTTTCAACGGGTTCCGCTGGTCGGACGATCTGGACGAACTGAAATTCATCATCCAACGCGACACAAAGGGACTGGATCAGCACCTGTTGGAAACCGGGGAATACCGCGACGAATTTTACAAGGGCGACCTCGGCAAAATCACCGAAGCCAGCGCATTTCGGGTGGGGGGTGCTCAGAAAAAGCAAGCCGCACCGTGAATCACTGACCAATGCGGCTGCTTTCCTGGCGTGTAAAAGGGCAGCAGAACTCGACTGCCCAAATAGCAAGTAGTAAGGCAGGCAAAAGTCGGCGAAAGTGGCAAGCAAAACCGGTGGTCATCCGCGGCACGTTTGGCCGGTGGGATTGGTCTAGTTGCGGCGATTTCGAAGGGTGAGCAACAGGTTTTCGCGTTGAGATGTAGCAAGTGGGGCAAGAAAAGCAGCTAAACAGGCATGGACTGGCAAGCCATCAGTCCGCAGCTTGATATAATCCTCAGCACATTTGTCATATTCAGCCATAAGCGATTTCAACCCTTTCAAGAAAACTTTGCTTTGTTCCGCGCGCCTTGGTCTGTTCCGCTTCATGTATCACCTTCGATGACGGCTATACGCCTGTCAAGCACATGTTATTCACAACATAAATATCATTAATAAAACGTCGCCAATGGGGTTGACCTTTGACGCGCCTGCCGTGGCTACCGCAGCGATTGTGGATGGTTTATATGGTGTCCCGCGTCACGCCAGTCTTAATGCGATGATAGCCACAGACTCGCCTTTCAAAAGTTATTCACAACATAGCGCGGCTGACATAAGAGACCCCGTCCTGTGTGGTTCAAGCCCTCACTAAACGATCACCGCTCCCACAAGTCGTCGAACTATGCTAACACGGCCCGGTCCCCCGACGCGCAGGTAGGATTAACGGGTGGAATTCCGGCCGGTCCAGCGGGCTGAAGCGGGGGTTCTCTTACTGGAGGGTTTCCCGTTCAGGTTTGGGGGTGTGGGTTGTTGTGAGGTGAATTTTTGGATTGCTCACAAAAATTCCCAAACCCCGACTTGTAGGCGCCACGGCCCTCCAATTGGACGACAAGCCTCGGTGCTAAACTGGCCGCCTGCAACGCAGCCCTCATTCGCCTCGGATTTCCGCTTGCGGATTTTGCCACCGAATACGGCCTCGAGTTTTCATTTCATTGTTCTATATGAAGATTTGTAGGTGGAGAAGGAACGTGATAATTCTGAAATTGGCTTAAATCCACAGTTTGTATTTGATAATCCGTTGAAAAATTGTAGTTCGTGCTGAAATAGTGCATCATGTTATTCACTGCCCTCTGGCTATAAACATAATTTTCTTCCGTTTCGGGATAAAACCAGTGTCCCAGCAAAACCAGATTAGTGTTTATCAAAGCAGTAATCGGACATCCGCTGTCTCCACCAGTTACAGGGTGAAGCCATGCTGTACTCAGGTAATTTGAATCAACAGGGTCTACGGTTGGAACTTCACTGTTTGCAATATCACCCGACAATACTGCGGCTCCCCACCCTTGGTCTTGGTGCTTCGCTTCTACTGCAAGATTTGTTATCGGATTTACAATGTAATTCGTAACACTCGGGGGCAACTCTTTATAAGGATGAACCGAATTCGTGGGAACGTCTGCGTTAAGTACAAGCAATTGCACATCGGTTCCCGCAAAGTTGGTTGTAGCTATTACCTGCCTGATAACCAGATTCCCGTTATCATCTACGAAGGCGACCCATGTCCCGACTCCTGTGGGAGCATGGTGACATGTTACCGCATAACAGGGAGCGATTAAATTAACATCTTCTTGGTCAGTAACGTTCGTGGGGGTTGAGGTTCCAGACCATTTCATCACAGAGGAAGCGGTCTTTTCTGGAGCAAAGCTAAACCAAAAATCAGGGTTAACTGTATATTGAAGATTGGTTCCATTTGGATACTGCATAAAACTAAACATATTCCAAGCTTCTCCCCAAGTAAGGCCGTTGGTAGAGGCAATAGTGTTAGTCAGTATATTGTTTGCCAGGTCGGGATAAATAGCGGCTGATGAATGATTACAAATGAATAATATGTATAGGGCGCTCCCCGAAACACACCTTTTGCATGCAATCCCATAGCGAGAAAGCAGAGCCGTTAGCGGATCACTCAGTAGCATCGGAATTCCCAATACAAGCAATAAATCCCGCAATGGTTTCATAATCGTCGAGTGTCCTACCAGCAAAAACAAAGCCAGCCAGCCCAGAAAGCCAAGCATATTGCCGGAACCCCTCAATTACCGATTGCGGTTGGTGGTCTAACAGCGGGGGCAGCGGAAAGCAAGATGTTTCGGTTCGGACGGGCTGCATTACGGTGCCCCGCCGCCCCAGTCTCGCCGGGGTTCCGGCAATTAGGTAGTGTCCTAATTTGAAAATTTCCGCCAGATGATAGACACAATAACGACGGCCAGGAGGCTCAAATACAACCAAGGGTGGTGATGGTAAAAGCGGGTTATTCCACTGTTGTTCCCCCAAAACGCCACCGTGGGATGCAAAAAATGGTCGTGGTCATTTTGCGTAGCCGGTTTTGATTTCTTTGACAGCCTGCACTCGCACCGCCGCAATCGCTGAATCCACTGGCGGGATTTCTGGCAAAAATCCTCGCCGCTGGCTGTTTTGAGCGACCGGCATGGCGTGGCGCAGCTCAACTTATTTCTTTTGTGCCTGCGTCCGCGAGGTAAAAAAGGACTGGACCGGCAAATGTTGGGGGTTGCGTCCCAAAACCTCTTCCCAATAGACCCACGCTGAAAAGCGGAACATCCGAGAGGGGATTTGAATTGCCTTGGCGAAAGTTGATTTTGTCAGAATTGTGCCAGAAGAAAAACGTTATTAAAAGTGGACACCCCTCGGAAACTCTTGATTTTAAATGGAGCCAGCTGTCAGGATTGAACTGACGACCCACGGTTTACAAAACCGTTGCTCTACCGCTGAGCTAAGCTGGCCTTGAAGTTGAAAATCGACGACTTACTCCAAGGCTTGGCAAACTTCCAACCAAGCCAAAACCCCATGCCTCAATTTCGGACATTACAAACCCGATAGCAACTATTTTGAAAAGGGCCGATTGTATGGCAAGTTAATTCGCCATGATTGTGCTGGCCAGGGGCCTCAGCGTTATTGGCTGCGGGCAACGGGCGGTTCAGGCCTGGCGCAGTCCGTTTCGGCCGTCGTCGAAATGGCTTGAAATGGTCGTCGCTTAGTGGACTCTGCAAGCCGGACTATGAAAAAACTGCTTCAAGAAGCCGCGTTCGAACGCCGCCTCGTCTGCGACGGCGCGATGGGCACGCAACTTATGCTTGCCGGCCTCGAAAGCGGCGCTTGCGGCGAACTCTGGAACCTGACCAACCCGGACCGCGTCCTCGCGATCCAGCGCCGTTACGTGGAAGCCGGCACCGATTGTCTCATCACCAATACGTTTGGCGGCAGCCGCACGGTCCTGAAGCGGCATGGCGTCGCCGGCAAAGTCCGGGAAATCAACCAAGCCGGCGCGCGCATCGCGCGCGAGGCGTTTGGTAATCGCCCGGGATACGTGCTGGGCGACATCGGCCCGCTCGGCGCGATTCTGGAACCCTATGGCGATCTTTCGCAGGCCGACGCGCGGGTCGCGCTCGAAGAACAGGCGCACGCCCTCGTCGAAGCGGGCGTGGACGCGATCATCATCGAGACGCAAACATCGTTCGATGAACTCGGTCTGGCCATTGATGCCGCCAAAGCCGCTGGTGCGCCGTGCATCATCGGCTCGCTCGCTTATGATTTGTCGAAGGACGAGACATTTTTCGTGACGATGATGGGCGTGTTGCCTGACCAGGCCGCCCAGTTTATGGAAGAAAAAGGCGCACACATTGTGGCGTTGAATTGCGGCACCGGGATGGACATGACGGGCGCGGCAAAGGTTGTCCGGCTTTATCGCGAGAATTGCACATTGCCCGCCATGGCGCAGCCCAATGCCGGCCTGCCCGTGCTGGAAAGAGGAAAGGCGGTTTATAAACAGACCCCGGCTGAAATGGCGGCCGGCGTGCCGGAACTGCTGGCCGTTGGCGCCAACATCATCGGTTCCTGCTGTGGCAGCACGCCCGAACACACCTATGCCATCCGTCAGGTTGTTGACGATTTTAACCGGGGCAAATAAGCCGTTGTTCGGGGTTGCAGCCTCAGCTTGAAACCGCGCACGGCGCCAGAATCGCGTCCATCATGCCGTGAATGATTTTCTTGTCCGCGGGATTCACCGTTGCCAGCACCCCGCCCAGTTGTGGACGTGCCGCGTCGCCTTCGCCGGAAACAAAATAATACGGACACAGCCGCACCCGCCCCTTCATCGTCTCAACGGAGTTTTTCTCAAAATCAAACCACTGTGCCTCGACGAGCGCGGGTTTGTGATAACGCTGGAGAACGCGCGGCGACCGGTCGAAATGTTGGATGGCGTCATCCACCGCCTTCGCCCAGTCCGCCTGCGGCAAATCGCTGCCGAGAAAAACCCCGCGCGCACCCCACGCGTGTTCGGAAAACCCGGACACTTTCAGAATCAAGTCGCGCTCCCGCTGCGACAGCGTTTTGAGCTGCTGCCAGTCGGTCAGGTTCAATTCGGGAATCGCCGCCTGCGGCGGTAACGGCGTCGGGTCAATGATCCATGTGTAAGGGACCAATTTTTTCAGCCGGTCAAAAAAACCTTCGCCGAGTTCCTGCCGCCAGAAATTTTGCAGATTGCGGTTCCATAGCAGTGCGAAAAGCATTTTTTCCTCAAACACCGGCTTCGGCGGCGGCGTGAGACGAATCCGTTTTTCAGCCGCCAGTTCAAAAATCTTTTTTGCATTCGGCACGTTTGCCAGATCGAACAACTCGAAAAAGCGATACACCGCATCACCATCCTTGAAATCGGAAAACTCTGAACTCTGAACTCCGAACTCCGAACTCCGAATTTGGCTCGCCAGCCAATCCATTTCCGGCCGGTAAGTCGCCGATTCCTCCGAGACGACAACGTGAACTTGTTTGGCATCGCCGAAAATGCTTTCAAACCCGCGAATCATTCCGTCCGGGCCGCCAATGATTCCTTGGGAGGGACGGCGTGCCGCCGTCCCTGGTTTGTCTGCCGACGTTTCCGAAGTTTGGGACGGCAACATGCCGTCCCTCCCAGATTTGGAATACGTTTTGTTCAGCCACGCCGTCAGCCCGATGCCGCCGGGCACGCTATCGAGTTCGGTGATGCTGATGCCGGTCTCCGTCAGCAAAATGTCGGGACGGATGACGCGCGGCACGTCGTTTTTGAACCCGGGCGAACGCTGGAGCGCGATGAGTTCCGCCGGCTTGCCAAGATCGAGCCAGCGCGCGACCCATTCCGGCTGTTTGCCCTCGGCGCTTTTGCGGTAAAGCAGATTGACCGCGCGATAAAATTGCAGCAACACCCGGCCCAGCGATTCGATTTCCCCGGCCAGTTCCGCGCGCAGCGGAAACGGGGCCGGTGAAATGCGCCACTCGAGCCCGGCAAACAGGCCGCCCGTTGGGAGCGAGTCACGGATGAACTTGGCTTGTTCGGCGGAGTTCACAAACTTTTAACCACGGGCAAAGAAGTTCTCAATTAAACCGGCGGCTGACAAGCCGCGTCATGGCGGCCCGGGAACCGGCGGTGGGATTTGCGGAGATGATTTCCGTTACGGTGAGTTAAAAAGACCGCGATAAAACATTTTTGCCGGGTTGGTCGTGCCGACTAGAAAACTGAATGAATTGCTGGAAAGCGTGTTGGTGCTGACGCCAACCCAGTGAACGAGGTCCGTGGAAGATTGAAGAATATAAGCCAGCCCCGCTTGTCCATTGAGCCAAAGCGCCAGTTGATTGGTCGGGTTTCTGGCGCCGGCTTGCAAATTGAAAGCGTTCACGGCAGGCAAAACATAAAGCGTGATGCTCTGAGCCGGAACCACATCGCTGAGAACTCCATTCGTGAGTGTGATGTTCGCAAGCTGGTTAATGGCGTTGGCGGAGGTCAGTTGCCAGCGTTGGACCGTTCCAGTGGCGTTGAAGTTGGTGATGCTTGCGGTTATGGGCGTTGCATTGTTGAGGTCTTTGTTGATGACCATGAGCGTCATCGCACCGTCGCTGGTTCGCACAGCGCCGAAGGCCGAGAGATCATCCGGGTCGGGCACCACGGTCAGAATGCTCGTGTCACCGAAGGTGGATTTGTTGCCGTCGTAGTTGCGATATAGCTTCATCGCCAGATAAGTAGGGGTGCTGGGGTCAGGCGTGGTCCAGCGCGTGGCCAGGTCAAGACCCTGACTTCCAAAGATGCCAAGAATATCAGCCTGGGCGGTCGCTCCGTTGATGTAAGGTTCGGCTCCCCAGTTGTATTCCGTGATGCCGATCCTGGTACCGGGATAATTGGTCGTAACCCAACTTCGCATCCGGGGAATGAGCGCAATTTTGGCATCAATCCAACTGGGATCGGTGTAATTGGTGTCCCAGAACTGGCGTGTTGATTGGTTCCGCAACAACTCCGTCGCGGAGTCAACCGCGTTTCCGCTGACGCTGCCTTCCTGCGGATAACAATGAAGGGTGAAATAGTCCAGGAGACGCTGGTGGTTGGTGGTGTTGTACTGTTGAAAATGGTTCAGGAGCCAGGGCATATAATCCCAGCCGCCGTTGGCGGTGCGGTCGGGATAGGTGTTTACGCTTGGATATCCATGTTGACCGGCCCATTGTTGATCGTAACCGCTGTAAAGGTAACCGCTCCAGCCCCATTCCTCCGGCCCGCAAACCAGCGCGTTGGGATCGTTGGATTTTACCATGCTGGCGTAGGTGAGCATATCGGTCCAGATTTCCTGCATCGTCGGCCCCACCGGATGGATATCCTGATGCGTCCCGAACCAGATGCTGTGCTCGTTATCCATGATGTAGTAACGCACGCCGCCATTGGTGGACGAACCCCACTGACTTATCAGGTGTTGCACATAGCCCTGCTGAAAAAGTGAGTTGGTAAGGAAATTGGCGTCAGTGGGATTATTCGTGGTGCTAAACCCATTAAGCCCACTCGTGACGATCTGCCCATTTGCGGGGTTAATTGGCCCATTCGTGGTAATTATCCAGCCGATGTGGGTAGTGGTGTTGGTGCCCACACTGTTGCCGGCGTCCGGCATCCATTGCCAATCATTGCCGGTTTGCGGGCCGTATTTGTTGGTGGAATAACTGGCGAGCTTGCCGCGACCGGACCCGAGTATGGGCATCCAGCCGATCATGGGAATGGTGATCATCGGCTGCGCCCCGCCGTATTTGCTGTTGGCGACAAAAGCGTCCGCCGTCGCGCCGGGTGTGGCGTTCCCGTCATCAAGACTTTCAAAATACCAATCGGCGGCGTGATTATGCGCGTTGAGCTGCCAGTTGTAGCGCGTCTCGGCATTGCCCCCGGAACGGTTCATGGTGAAATTCAAATCCGCCAGTTGGTTCGAGGTTGCGAACGCCACGCCGTAAATCAACGGGCTGATGGCGTGGCGGTTGGCCGCGGCATCCACCGTGACGGTGACGTTCGTGTTGGTCCCGTTCGTCACCGAATTGGCCAACAGCGAAATGTCGTCCAGGTAAAACGTCGGCTCCGCCGTGCCCTGCGAATCCTGGATCACGAAGCCCGTAAAGTTGTTCGAATTGGCGACTCCCAACCCTGAAAGCGGCACGATGAATTGCTGCCAGGTATTGGCCGCCTGTGTGCCGAGCGAGTACCGGGGGCTTTGGGCCCAATTATTTGTGCCGTTAAGGTCCACCAAGCCATACATCTGAAGTTTTTGCCCGCCGCTGGTGCCGCCGTTGAGCCAGAAACTGATGCTGGAGTAAGGCGTGGAATCCATAGTCGGTGATGCCAAATTTGAATTCCATCCCAACCGTTGACAATCGTGACACTGATGGAATCGCTGCCGCCCGAATGGACCGGCGAAGTGTTGGCGTAATTGATCGTCGCCCAGCCCCAATTTTGCCAGCTATTTTCCAGCGCATCGTCGTAAACGATCTGGTCGGCGCGTAACGCGAGTTGAAACAGGCATGCCACGGTCAGCAGGCAGCGGGACCATTGGCCGCCACCCCGGCATTTCACAAAAGACTTTTGCATAAAGAATTCGAGACAATACACCATAAATCATGCCAGCGCACATTTTCAGGTGTAACCAATAAAGAGGACACAAATCCGGTTGTTCAGCCAGCGACTTGATTCAAAACCAAATGCCCGCAGACCCTTTGTATTTGTTAAATCAGGTCCGCACCTGTCCGGTGCCGATGCCGATCCACTTGTAGCTGGTCAATTCCTCCAGCCCCATCGGGCCGCGCGCGCCGATTTTGTCGGTGCTGATGCCGATTTCCGCGCCCATGCCGAACTCGCCGCCATCCGTAAACCGTGTCGAGGCGTTCCAATAAACCGTTGCGGAATCCACTTCGGCGAGGAATTGCCTCGCGTGCGCCTCGTTCTTCGTGACGATGCTGTCCGAATGCGCCGAGCCGTATTGATTAATGTGATCAATCGCCGCCTGCACGCCGTCCACGACCCGTATGTTCAGAATGTAATCGTTGTATTCGGTGTAAAAATCCTGCTCGGTGGCCGGTCGGAATTCGGATTTGGGGTTTGGAATTTCGGATTTTAAAATCGCCCCGGCGGCCGGGTCAACACGCAGTTGCACATGCTTCTCTCCAAGTTGCCGGCCGATGATCGGCAGAAACACTTTGGCGATTTTGCCGTCCACGAGCAGCGTTTCCATGGCGTTGCACACGGCGGGACGCTGGACTTTGGCGTTCATCGCGATTTCCCCGGCCATTTTCAAGTCGGCTTGAGCGTCCACAAAAACGTGGCAGACACCTTTGTAATGTTTGATGACCGGCACCTTCGAGCACTCGGCCACGGCGCGAATCAATCCTTCGCCGCCGCGGGGCATGCAAAGGTCAATATATTGCGTGAGCGAAAGCAAAATGGGAATCGCCTCGCGATCGGCCACGGGCACGACCTGAATCGCGTGTTCGGGAAATTTCGCGAGCGCCTGTTTCCCCGCCTCAATCATGATGCGTGCGATGGTTTGATTCGAATTCATCGCCTCCCGGCCGCCGCGCAAAATTGTCGCGTTGCCGGATTTGAAGCAAAGACTCGCCGCGTCCGCCGTCACGTTCGGGCGCGATTCGTAAATGATGACCACCACGCCGATGGGCGTGGAAATTTTTTGGAGTTTCAATCCATTCGGCCGGACCCGTTCGTTCAGGATTCTTCCAACCGGATCGGGCAGCGTGGCGACTTCACGCAATCCTTTGGCCATTGCGGCGACGCGCTTGTCGTCGAGCTTGAGCCGATCCAGCATGGCGGAGGAGAGGCCGGATTTCGTCGCGGCGTCCATGTCCAGCGCGTTGGCCTGCTTGAGCGCGCCGGCGTTCTGCTCCAGCGCCGTGGCCATCGCCAGCAGACAGGCGTCTTTCTCCGCCGTCGTCAGCTTGGCGAGTTCGCGCGACGCGGCCCTGGCCTGTTTGGCCAATCCCGTCATCTGCTCGTTCAAAGTCATGTGGAAAGAAGGTAAGCCAAAATGCCAAAGTGAAAAGTGCGAAGTTTCCGGCATTCTTCGGAACCCGCGACGATTGTCATCTCATCAGCCGCCCAACGATCGGGCGAAATCGCAATTTTGGTTTATTTGTTGCCAAAAAACGGAAAGCTTAATTCCGCCTAATCACCGATCCTCACAACATGGTTACTGGCAAGGAATTAGCGACGGGACACGTTGATCCAACAACGACTCTGCCATCCGACTGTAACATCATACGGATTGCAGGGCATAAGTTCGGGTTGCCCGTTTGCATCGTCACCGGGTTATGTGGCGCGATCGAATCTCAAGTGCCGATTGGCTATGAGGATGAAGGCGGATTCCATTACGGCGCGAACCTGGCCGATTGGTTCTTTTCAATTTAAGGCCCGTTGCCGCGCACCACTGGGGGATGCGCGGAAAAGGGGCAGGACGGATTTTGGTTCGGGCGGACAGCCGTTTTTCAGCGGGATTCTTCATCCCCACCTCCTTGGCGGCTGTCGCCCGAATCGCTTTTTGGGGGAATGGTTAAAACATGTAGCTTACGCTCAGTTTGAACATCACCGGCGCCGCCAATTGATCGCCCGTAAAATTTTGATAAACGGGAAATTCCGCATCGGCGTAAATCTTCACCGGATGAATGTGAAATTCGATTCCCGGTGAAAGCAGGATGCGCTGGTAGCCTGTGTCGCCTGGATCCGCCGCAGCGCCAATGTCGCCGGTCCGTTCGGAAAAGATTACCTGCGCCACCGGTGAAATCCTCACGCGACCGAGCGAGCAATCCTTTGTAATCAACTCCTGCCGCCGTATCGAGTTCGGTGCCCGGGCGGTATTGATCCTGAATTAGAACCGGCACATCCAACAATCCTTGCGCGAACCAGTCCCACTTTTCGTCTTTGGTGATGTTGCCGCGGTAAAAGCCGCCCAGCAAAATATCCGTGCTGCCCGTGCCGATTTGTGTGTCGCGATCCACCAAATCGGGATCAACCGAATGATCGCCTGTCGGTAATTTCAGGCCGAACATCACACCGGCCGACATATCCGCGAAAAATCCCGTGTAAATTCCCTCGAGGCGGATGTCGCCAAACTGGCTCCAACTATGTGAGGCAATGTTGCCGCCGTCGTCCGTTCCCTTGAAATAACGGTAGTCATAAGGCACTTCCAATTGCGCGCCCCATTTTTGGTTGAACATATATTGTGCGCCGAATGTGACAAAGTGTGTTTCAATTTCCTTGTCGCCATTGTTAGCTGCCGGTGCCTGCGACGTGCCGCCCCAATTGCGGTTCTGGTCCTGATAATCATATTGCAAATATGCCATCCCGCCCAGGCCCGCCGGGAACATCGAACTGGTGCCCACGTCAAAAACGCCGCACCCGCAAGCGCAAGCGTGAACCACGCCTGGTGCGAACACTCCGGCCAACAAACCACAACCCATCTTTACTGCTGCTGAATTATTTTTTTTATTTTTCATTTTCAAATTTCATGGTTGCGAGAACGCGCAATGGCGCTCTCAAAGTTTTTTGGGAGGGTCGGCGTGTCGCCGACCCATTAATTTTTAGTTTGGGACGGCGACACGCCGTCCCTCCCGATTGAATCAAACGAAGAAACCGCGCGGTGGCGGTGTCAGCGGTTTTTGAGTGAGCGATTCGGCAAAGAAATTCACCGGCGGCAAAAGTCGGAAATTCGAGGGCGCAATCAAAACCGGATTCCCCTTCGCGGGAGGAAATTCCAGCTTCTGCGTTTGCAACGTGGACTCGGTTTTCTTTTCCGATTTCTTGGCGGCGGCGATGGCCTTGCAAATCGGGCAGGGATATTTGCCGTCAAATGTGCGGGCCACGGATTCGGAAAGCGAGTGCGTGCGCAGGTTGTCCGCCAGCATCGTCGTCCACGCGACCGATTGCAGCACGGCCCAATGCGCGCCAGTGCTTGCGATGAGCGCAACCACCACAAAAATTTTGCCAAACCGGACAAACACGAAAACAAATTAAGCGTTTGCAGCGAAAGCGCAAGCAAGGTGGTGGGGCGAGCGTCCTCGCGAGCCGGCCGTGGACTGCGGTGACACGTCACCGCTTTCCTAAGCGCCGATATGCCGGCGCACTCCAAAACCTTCCGGCTCGCCGGTAGTCTCGCCCCACCGAACTACGATTCTGAGATCCAAACCAGTGTTCCGATAGGCAGCTTGTCGAAGAGCGGAACCAAATCTTTGGCGGCGAGGTGAACGCAACCGCACGACGCCGGATGGCCAAGCGTCATTTCATCGCCCGTGCCGTGAATGTAAATGTAGCGCGCGTGCGAATCCACTTTGCCGCCGCGATTGAGGCCGGGTTCGAGTCCTTCGAGCCACAGGATGCGTGTGGTGATTTTTGCGTCCGGCATCCCCCGCCAGGTGTAGCCAATGGGTTTGCGGCTTTTGAAAACGGTTCCGACCGGCCAGCCGCCGCCAATTTTTTCCGCGATGCGATGCAAACCGAGCGGCGTACAATTCGAGCCGGCGTTCTGACCGATGCCAAAACGCGAAGTCGAGCAGCGGAATCTTTTTACGAATTGAAATTCCCTTGTAGCGGCTCCCGGTCGAGAGCCGGGAAATCGGGTGTTCTGCCAACCGCCGCTACGCAAAACGGTTTTCCGAAGAGTGAAACGGTTTGTTCGGCGGCGTTGACAACAAGAATGAATTGAGTCGGCACGACGCCATATTTTTCGCAAGCGCAGAAAAAATCCGACAAACAGTTTTTGAATTGTGACATTCTAAAACTCCACAATCAAATGGGTGATGATATCAAAACGATCGGAGTCCCCATTCAAACCGACGGGAATGCCGGCGCCAAGTTCCACGTTGCCGGTCAATTTCCAAATCACCCCGGGCGTCAGATACATTTCATTTTCGTTGCCGTGATTGTTCCATTGGTTGTTGTCCCAATTAAATTCCATCGAGACTGCGCCACGTGAAAATGGAACGAAAAATCCCGCGTTCCAATCCAATTCATCAGCGGCGGGCTCTCTTTCATCGGGATCGGATGGAGTTTCCACGCGCTGCACAAGGTTGAATTCCACTTCGGTAAATAACTGCGCGTTATGAAACCGTGGAAAATCCCGCGCCACAATCACGGCCGGCTCATATTCGATGAATCCCTCCGACGAATCCTTGTTCACGTCACCCAAGGGAAATTCAATGGAAAAACGCGGCGCAACATGAAATAAAGAGCCGCTGACGTTGAGAAAACTGTATTGAGTTCCCAGCTCCAAATCGCCAATGCCATGGGTTGTGGAACCGCGTGTGGGATGGTGTTGAAAAAATGCGTTCCATTCTGCTTCCGCCTGCCACCTGGAAGTGAGACCGTATTCCACGGAAATGGGAACCGTCCAGGTATCCCCGCCGGCGGCGCGCTGAAAAGTTGGAGCCAATTCAAACTGAAATTCTCCTTTTTCTTCCGGATAGACCACATCCGTTTTGAAAAGTTCTTCGATGGGTCTTGTAAATTTATTCGTTGATTCGTCCGCACAGGCGGAGGAGACCAAAATCGAAATTATGAATAATTGAACCCATCTCGAGCATGAAAATGCGGCCCGGAACATTTATTTCAATTTCTTCACGAGCACCTTCGAGTTGCGCCCGCTTTGCTCGTATTTCTCGCGGCGCACGGGCGGCAAATCGTCGGGCGTGCCCTCGGCAAAACCGGCCTTGGATTGAAAATACGTGAAGGCCTGTGTCGAGAGCGTGAGGAGTTCGGTCAGGTTCATCTCCCGCGCCTTGTTTTCGACGTATTGAATCAGCTTGCGCCCGATGCCCCGGTTTTCGTGCAGGGGATTGACGTAAAGGCATGCCAGCTCGCCCTTTTTCTGTTCGGGATAAACGTGCAACGCGACGCACGCGACCGGGTTTTTATCAATCTCAAAAATGAAATAGTCGCCGAGACTTTTTTCAATGGCCGCGCGGGTGCGCTTGAGCAATTCATCCGACTCGACCGCCGCCTTCGTCAGCAACTGGATGGCCCGCACGTCCTTCTTCATCGCCCGGCGAATCTGCTGGTACTCATTGGCGTAGATGAGCGTGCCGATGCCGTCGTTGGAAAACACCTCGGCCAGCAGCCCTTCGTCCACGCGCCCGTTGATGATGTGCACGCGCGGCACGCCGGCCTTGCAGGCTGCGACGGCGTGCAACACCTTGGAAAGATGTTCCGGTGCGATGTCGTTTTTTTGCAGGGCGAGAACGGACTCAAGGTCGGCCACCAGCATCTGGCGGATGAGCCGGCCCTGCACGAGAATGCCGTCCTGCGGCGTGATGAAAATCAACTTGATGGCTTTCAGCGCGTCGGCCACCGCGACCGCGACCCCGTCCGAATTCACGCGATACGTTCTGCCGTCCCCGTCAAATCCGAGCGGCGGGATGACCGGCACGACGCCCTGCGCGAGCAGCGTTTGGAGCAGTTCCACGTCCACGCGCTCGACCTTGCCGGTGAACAGATGGTCCACGCCCTGGATGATGCCCATTGGATGGGCGATGATGACGTTCGTGCTGGCCGCGCGGAGGTCGTTGGCCGAAAGGCCTTCGAGAATCTCGTGCGTGAGCCGGTTCGCGGCCGTCAGCGCGAGCTGGAGCGTGGCCGCGTCCGTCACGCCGGAGCCGTCGAGATTGGAGGCCGGGACCTTTTGCTCCTCGGCAAGCGCCTTGATTTGAGCCGACGCGCCGTGGACGAGCACGACGCGGATGTTCAACGAACGCAACACCGCCACGTCCAGCAGCAACGTGGCGAAGTTCTCGTCGGTGACGATCGCGCCGTCAATCGCTAGGATGAACGTCTTCTCGCGAAATTGCGGAATATATTGCAGGATGCCCCGCAGGTCGGTTGGTTTCACTTTTGGCTCATCATTAAACTGTCAACGCCAAACAAGTATTCGGTTTTGGCCGCGATTCAAACAATAATTTTCGGTCCCGGTGGTCCGTTCAAATGAATTGCCATCGAACGCGGGGCGGGGCATCGTTGTCTCTCTTAAAAATCGAACGAATATGAATGCTGCCATCGCAACCGAAAAGGCGCCGGCGTCAACGGCCTTGAGCCAGCTCGACCAGCTGAAAAAGATGACGACGGTGGTCGCCGACACC
The DNA here is from genome assembly GCA_963754775.1 of uncultured Verrucomicrobiae bacterium. Classification (GTDB taxonomy): domain Bacteria; phylum Verrucomicrobiota; class Verrucomicrobiia; order Limisphaerales; family UBA11358; genus UBA11358. Next base: position 108,102 of record CAVWHM010000027.1, on the reverse strand, counting down.
GGTGACTTTGCCGCGCTCAAACAATACGCGCCGCAGGACGCCACGACCAATCCCTCGCTCATCTTCAAGGCCGCGCAGATGCCGGAATACCGGTACCTCGTGGACAAGGCCATCGCCGAAAACAGGAAATCCGGCGCCGGCGGTGAAAAATTGTTGCGCGGCGTCATGGACGATTTGCTGGTGCTGTTCGGCGTCGAGATCCTGAAAATCGTGCCCGGCCGCGTTTCGACCGAGACGGATGCCAATCTCGCGTTTGATACCGAAGGCCTGATCAATAAGGCGCGCCGCTTCATTGAGCTATACCGGGCACACGGCATCGGGCGCGAGCGCGTCCTCATCAAAATCGCGACGACATGGGAAGGCGCGCGCGCGGCGGAAGTCCTCCAGCGCGAGGGCATTAACTGCAACATGACGCTGTTGTTCTCGCTGGCGCAGGCCGTCGCGTGCGCCGAGGCAAAGGCCAGATTGATTTCACCGTTCGTGGGCCGGATCATGGACTGGTACAAGGCCAAAGAGAAAAAGGATTTTGCCCCGGCTGAAGACCCCGGCGTGCTGTCGGTGAGGGAAATTTACGGTTACTACAAAAAATTCGGGCACGCGACGGAGGTCATGGGCGCAAGTTTCCGCAACGCGGGCGAAATACTCGAACTGGCTGGTTGCGATTTGCTGACCATCAGCCCGCAACTGATGGGTGAATTGAAAAAAAGCACCGCGCCGGTTGCGCGCAAACTCAGTCCCGAACTGGCACGCGACAGCAAAATCGAGCGGCTACCGCTGGACGAAAAGAAATTCCGCTGGCTGTTCAATGAAAACGCGATGGCCACGGAAAAAACCGCCGAGGGCATCCGGCTGTTCAACGCCGACGCGCTGAAACTGGAACAGTTCGTCGCGGCGAAGCTTTAATTTCTGGACTCGCGCGCTGAACTCTGCGAAGTTCAGGATATGGATGGAGACGAGCGTGAAATTTTTCAATTCCTGAAGAGCCGGGGCGAAGATTTTGTCAATGCCGTGGAAATTGCCCGGCGCGCGGGCGGCAAGAGGAAGTTTCACGAAGACCCCGAGTGGGCCAAGCCGTTGCTGGTGCGCATGACCGAACGCGGCATCCTCCAAAGCGACCCTTTGGGCCGTTACCGCGTTAAGCCCGTTGGTAGAAAGGGGAAGGACAAACGCTGGGTTTCGCCTGACATTGCCCAAATCCTGAAGGAAAGCGGCGTTGAAGCCGAAGGCGCGAACGAACTCGGCTCGGACGACTATTACGAACAACTGTAATCACTCGTTCCGGCTTCGCCGCGGCATCATGAAAATTGCCGCATCAAACTTTTTCCGTCCGTATCCGTCATGTTTGCCGCACTCCTGACCACGCTGCTGTTTGCCATGTCCGCCATTTGCGGGCATCGCACCGCCACGCGGCTCGGCGGGGTCGAGGCCAATTTCTGGCGCATCTGTGTGGCGTTTCTTTTCCTGGCAGTCTGGGCGAACCTTCTCGGCACGGGCACAACCGGAGCCGCGTTTCCCATCTTCGTTTTGAGCGGGCTCGCCGGCATCGGCCTTGGCGACACGGCGTATTTTCAGGCCTTGCCGCGGCTCGGCAGCCGCCGGACGGTTCTGCTCACGCAATGCCTCGTCGCGCCTTGCGCCGCGATGATTGAATGGCTCTGGCTCGGGACCAAATTGAATCTCGCGGAAATTTTTTTCATTGCGGTCATTCTCGCCGGTGTGGCCATCGCGATGGCGCCGGGCGACCATTTGAAAATCGCGCCGGCCCGCCTGTGGCCCGGGATCCTGGCGAGCGCCATCGCCGCGATTGGCGGCGCACTCGGCGCGGTCCTGAGCCGCAAAGCCTACGCCGTCGCGCACGCGGCCGGCGAACATCCTGATCCCGGCACGACCGGCTACCAGCGCGTCATTGGCGGCGCGGTCGCGCTGGGCCTCGTTTTTTTGATTGTCAAATGGCGGCACGCCCGCAAACGCGGCGACGACGCGCAGATGAAGGATTCATTTTCTCCGCGCGAAAAATCAAGGCTCTGGCTGTGGGTGCTGGCCAACAGCCTCGCCGGCCAGACGGTCGGCGTGAGCTGCATGCAATGGGCGCTCGAAACCACGCCCACCGGCATCGTCACCGCCATCATCGCCATGACGCCCATCGTCATGCTGCCGCTGGCGCGCGTGTTCGAAGGCGAAAGAATCACGGCCCGCGAACTCGGCGGCGGTTTCGTCGCCGTCGCCGGCGTGATCGGCCTGGCGTTTTGGCATTGAATCATTTTGGGAAACAAACTTCCATTCATCCTCGTGCTCCGGCTCGCGCTCGCAAGCGAATGATCGAGGACGAGGACGAATTTTATGAAAAGCGAACTGCAAACTGCCGTCGAAACGCTCGGCCTTGAAAAATTCCGGCGCCACATTTTTCTGTGCGCCGACCAGACCGAACCGAAATGTTGCGCGAAGGAACCGGGGCTGGCCGCGTGGGAATTTTTGAAACGGCGGCTGAAGGAATTGAATCTGGCCGGACCGGAGCCGCTGGTTTACCGCACCAAGGCCAATTGCCTGCGCGTCTGCCTGCGCGGGCCGATTGCGGTCGTTTACCCCGAAGGCGTCTGGTATCATTCCTGCGCGCCGGAAACACTGGAGCGCATCATTCAGGAACACCTGATTGGCGGAAAAATCGTTAAAGAATTCATGTTTGCAAAAAACCCGCTTGGGCAATAGAAGCCGTGTCCGGACTGTGCAGCCGGCCGCAGTATTACATTTTCTGCTCGACATTTGTTTCCCAAACGTGCAAGGTGTTTTTAGCTCGAATAGTTTGGAGGTCCCATGGCCAGACTGCTCATCAAAACGGACGGTTTGGAAAACCAGACGCTCGAACTCCGTTTCGGCGTCAATCACGTTGGCCGCGATCCGGATTGTGATTTTCCCATCGCCCACCCCAGCGTGTCGGCGCTGCACTGCGAACTGGTGCTGTCCAACGACGGCGTGCTGATTCACGATTGCGACTCGACCAACGGCACATTCGTCAACGGCGAGGGAATCAAGGACGCCTGGCTGCGCGCGGGCCAGACCGTGCAACTGGGCGAGGTGAAATTGTTCGTCGAAAACACCGACATCGCCATCGCCATCCCTCAATATGAACACGAGCGCCCGAAACCGCCGGTGGTGCTCCCGGGTGGCGTAATGTTGTGCGCGCGTCACCCGCACCTCCAGGTCACGTATAAATGCACGCATTGCGGCGAAGTCATGTGCGGAAGTTGTGTCCACACGGTGCGCCTCAAAGGCGGTCGGCCGCTGTTCCTTTGCCTGTTTTGCAGCCACCCGTGTGAACTCATAAGTGTCGTCGAGCCGCCGAAGAAAAAGCGGGGGTTTCAAGCGCTGCATCGCACGGTGAAATTGCGATTGGCTCATTTCCTCGGCCTTTCCAAATAGCAGGAATGAGCCGCCCGTTCAGGACAAAAATCGCCGGACCATATTCTCCAGTGCCGCGAGCCAGCGCGGGTGTTCGTTCAAACACGGAACGAGCGCGAATTCCTTCCCGCCCGCCGACATAAATGTCGCGCGCCCGCGAATGCCGATTTCCTCCAGCGTCTCCAGACAATCGGAAACAAACGCCGGGCAGATGACCAGGAGCTTTTTAATGTCGCGCCTGGGCAATTCGGCCAGCACCGCATCCGTGTAAGGCATCAGCCACAGGTCGCGGCCCAGCCGGGATTGAAACGACACGGAATATTTTCCAGCGGGCACGCCCGCTTGCTTCACGAAGGCGGCAGCAGTCTTGAAACATTGTGCACGGTAACACGTCGCGTGCGCCGGGCTGGACACGTTGCAGCAGTTCACCGCTGTCAAACAATGGCGGCCGGTCGGGTCTGATTTCCTGAGATGCCGCACCGGCACACCGTGAAAACTGAACAGCAAATGGTCGTAGCCCGCCTCCAGATGATTCCTGGCGCTGGCCGCGAGCGCGGCAATGTAATCCGGCGCGTCACCATAAGGCGGCTGAACCTCAATTCGCATCCTGGGCGCGGCCCAGGCCGCGACCTTCTTCACCCGTTCGACGGCCGTCTCGTAGCTCGACATGGCGTAGTGCGGAAACAAGGGAATCAGCAAAACCTCGTCAATCTTCTCCTCCGCCAGCTTGCGCACCGCTTCCCGAATTGATGGATTCCGGTATCGCATCGCCAGTTCCACCGGCACGGTGACCCGCTCCCGTAATTTCGCCTGAATCCTGCGGCTCGTGACAATGAGCGGCGAACCTTCCGGCGTCCAGATTTTGTGGTAGGCCTCGGCGGATTGTTTCGGCCGGTGGATGAGAACCATGCCCACGATGAACGCCCGCATCGGCCATGGGACGTCAATGACGCGACCGTCCATCAAAAATTCACGGAGATAACGCCGCACGTCGCCGACGGACGTCGAGTCCGGCGAACCCAGATTGACCAGTAAAACGCCCTTGCTCATTTGGCTGTCAGAAAGCTTTCCACGCGCCCGACAATGTTGCAACCCGACAAAATTGAATCACCCAGCGAAACGCCGTCGCGATAGTGGCCGGCAAAAAGCAGCCCGGGCACCCTGTTTTCAATTTCCGTCAGCCGTCCGCGGTAACGACCGTAACCGAGATTATATTGCGGAATCGCTCTGGGATAAACCACGCAATGTACAAATGTCGGCTGCCCGCGCACCCCAAGCAGGACACGCAAATCCGCGCAGGTCAGTTCGACCAGTTTTTCCGTCGGCAGCAACGCGAGTTCCGGCTGCCGCTCGCCACCGACGTAGCTCGTGAGGGTGAGGTGTCCGGCGGGAGCACGGTTCGGAAACAGCGACGACGAGAAAATCGTGCCGAGAATATTAAATCCTTCGACTTTCGGAATCAGCATCCCGAAACCCTGGCAAGGATGCGCCACGTCTTCACGCCGAAAGCCCAAAACGACGCTTGCCACCGGCGGATAACGGATTTCGGAAAACGCGGTCAGATTTAGCGATGTGCCCTCACCCAGTCCCTCTCCCATCGGATGGGAGAGGGTGGCCAAAGGCCGGGTGAGGGTTGTCTGCAGCTCCGCCAATTTGTGGGCCGTGCCGCAATAAATCACCGCGCTGTGTTCAACCTTTGTTTCATTTCGGAGGGACGAGTTATACGAGTCCCTATCTTCATTTGGAGAATCAGGGGCTCCTGGAACTCGCCCCTCCGAAAGTCTGAGCGTCCAGCCATCACTGGTTTGCGTGAGTTTTGTTACCGATACGTTGAGACGCACCGAGTCACCGAGTTGCTGGTGGAGCGTGTCCGGCAGAACCTGCAACCCTTCGTCGAACGAAAATTTCGGCGCGCGGTCCTTGGCAATTTCACCGCGCCGTTTGCGTTCGCCCGCGCCGAAAATCTGGCCTTTGATGAGCGAACCGTAACGGGCTTCGAGTTCGGCGAGCCTCGGGAGCGCCTGTTGGACGGAAAGTTTGTAAGGATCGCCCGCATAAACGCCGGCTACCAGCGCATCAATCGCTTGGTCGAGAAATTCCTGATTCAACCGCCGCTTCACGAAATCCGCGACGCTTTCTTCCCGGCCGTCGCGGCGGCGCGGCACGAACGGTTCGCGCAACACGGCGAGCTTGGCCTTGAACGAAAAAAGTTCTGTCGTGAAAAACCCAAGCGGCGAACCCGGCATCGCGATGGGCCGCCGGTAACGGACGACGTAACGCGCCCCGGCTTTCGGGTCGGAATCCAGCCGTCGCGATTCCAAACCCGCTTCGCGGATGAATTGGGTGATTTTCGGTGACGTTTCGAGGAGTGTATTCGGCCCGCATTCGGCCAGATAACCACCCTTGCGGATGGACTGAATCACGCCACCCACGCGACTGCCCGCCTCATAAACCGTGACCGGAATGCCCTTGCGTTTCAGGTAAAACGCCGCGGTCAACCCCGTAATGCCGGCACCGATGATTGCAACCGGTTTCATGGCGAGGGGCAGACTTCGTGCTGAATCCGGCGCACCGGAACGGGAACGGATTCTTTTAATCGGCGGCTGAGTGCGTCTGCATAGATTCGCATCCATCCTGTGTGGTGCGCTTTCAGGAAGTGCGATTGCCTTAAATCCCAGCCAGTCATGGTGACAGCATTGACCGAGGAATTGGCGGGATCCAAAAATCCGCCGGCCGGATATACCGTGATTTCCCCTCCGAACAGTTCGGCGTCATTCCACAGAAAATCGAACCGGGCATAGTCCACTCCGACACTAAGTTTTTGGGCGAACTGCACGGCACGGTGATAGGGCTCCATCAACGCAAGGCCTTTCGGCAGCGGGCTGATCGGGCTCCCTTCTGGATCACGCATTCCCAAGGTCGGCGCTCCCTCGGGATCAAGATAGACCGCCCACTGGTTGGGTGTTTTGCACTTGCCCATCACGGAACCCATAATCGCCTTTCCATTGCAAGCCCGCACATTGATTTCGATCAGGCCGGCTTCAGCATCGCCGACCGCCTCTTCAACGAACAGCTTGGGCTCGACCTTGGAGTAGGCCCATTCTCCACCTTTCCGCCCATAGACAGAGCCGAGCCATCGCTCGGTCTTCGCCCGAAGCGCACCCCGGTCGCATTGGCCCCCGCGAATGCGATGGTTGAAATTGCAGCCGTGATTCGCTTTTACAAAAACATCGCCACGCAGCAATTCATCCGGAATCGCATTGGCATCACGGCCAATCCAAAGGGTTCGCGGAACGGGAAGATCCGGGCAGCGATTTTTTAAAAAAGCCTTGGTGGCAAGCTTGTCCGCAAAAAGGATGAACTGTGGATTGTGATCAACGATCTTTCGCCAAAGCATCCGCTCGGAATAGCGTTGCGGATTGGCAATGTTGGGCCGGCGACCAATGGTCCGCCGATAACGCCGCACTAAACCCATGTTTTTGACGCGAAAAACCGCGTTGGTAACCGCAAAAACAAAATCGTCGTTGAACATGGAAATCGCCACGCACTGAGACTAGATTATCCCCTTCAATTTTCCAGCGAAGAATTCCCTTCAAATCGTCCGCGAATGCTTCCGTTCGCCCAACCCCGTGATGCCGGCTCCGATGATGGCGACGGATTTCATTTTATTTCGGAGAAATTAAACTACACTGTCATATTGTCGAGAACACTTGCGTTTTCATGTCTTAGCAGTTAATTTAATTTCCGTGAGCACAGTCGCCGAAATCGAATCCGCCATCAGCACCTTGCCGGTCAAGGATGCCTGGAGCGTCGCGGGCTGGTTGCGCGATTATCTCGACGCGAAGTGGGACAAGGAAATGGACGAGGACATCGCTGCCGGACGGCTGGATCCGCTTTGGGAAAAGGCGAAGGCCGACATCGCCGCCGGTCGCGTGAAACCGCTCGATGAAGTCATCAACCACGGGTGATTTCTGGCAAAGCTACCGCGCCCTGTCGCCGGCAGTGCAGACGGCGGCGCGCAAAGCCTACAAACTCTGGCTGCAAAATCCCCGGCACGGCTCGCTTCAATTTCAGAAGAAAGGCCACTACTGGTGTGCGCGCGTCGGGCCGGGCCATCGCGCGTTGGGGCGCGAATACGAAGGAACTCTCTATTGGTTCTGGATCGGGCCGCACGATGAATACGAACGGCTGCTGGGCAAACGATGAAAGCGACAATGAAGCGACAGACCAAGATCGAGGCCGAACTGCTCGACCACGCGACGAACAATCTGTTGCGCGCGGTCAAACGGAAGATTCTCAAGAAAGAAGGCCGCTTGGATTACGACAAATTGCGCAAAGAAGGTTACAGCGACCGATTTCTGGCAAAAGTCGAAGCGGTTTGAACTTCTTCATTCAATTTTTCGCAGGCGCATAAATTCCATTACGGTGAGGTCCAGCAAAGGCGCAGCCCGCTTCGCTTATTTCAAGGCATCCGAATAAGTCATTCCTCGCGTCAGCTCGCGGACAATTTCGCGCGTCGTCAGGTCATTTGCTCTGGCAAACTGGATGGCAGCGGCCAAATCGGTGTAACGCAGAATGTGCTCTTCGCTCATCGCGGTGGCAGCATAACTAATTTCATTACATCGTCAAACCCGTGATGCCGGCCCCGATGATGGCAACGGATTTCATTCAATTTGCACAGTTGCAAAAATCACTGAAGACCCAAAATCTTCCAATACGTTCTCCAACCTTGGTTGCGACAAATGGCACAGCTCGGAACTTGAAAAAGTAACAGGGCAATTCCGAACAAATCGCCACATGCAAACAGAATGTTCCATGTCGAAAGCCACGCAATCAAACCGGAAGTAAGATTTGATGCCATCGCAACCATCAAAGGCATAAATGTTATCACAATCGTGGGCATAGCGAGAATGGTAATGAACCGCTTACGTGTTAGTTCTCCATCATAATGCGCGTAGAACAGCAATCGTGATGGCCAAAAACCGAGAATTGATTGATTTGACCTTCCCCAATGCGGGTGAACCAACGCATGAACCAACTCATGCACGACAATCAGAACGACAAATGAAAACAAAACGACTGCCAGAGAACCCGGTAATTCAAACAGACTTTTTTTCAAATCTGTCGCATAAAACCACAATGCACCAACAGCAATGAATGCAACGATCCCCAGTGGAATCGCAAGGAGTTGCATTGCCCATGGATCAGGTTCGCGCAAAGGCTTCCACGTTTCATCAGGAACAAAATCTTTAGATTCTGGAATTCGACCCAAGTTGAATCGCATAATTCTTATTCCCTTCAAATCGTCCGCGAATGCTTCCGCTCACCCGCGGGCGCGAGCGTATTGTCGAAACACATCGCGATGTTGCGAATGAACAAACGGCCGGTGTCCGTTACTTCGAGACCGGTCTGTGTGCGTTTTACCAGCCCGTCGGCTTCAAACGGTGCGAGCGCGGCGAGTTCGCTGGCGAAATGTTGTGCGAAATTGATGCCGAGCCGCTGCGACATCGCGGCGTAGTCGAGCGAGAGGTCGCACATCACGCGCATGATGGTTTCGCGGCGGATTTTGTCCTCGTCGGTCACGAAATACGCGCGCTGCAGCGGCACGCGGCCCGCATCCACGGCTGCCTGCCATTTCGGCAGTTCCTTTTCGTTCTGCCAGTAGGCGTCGGGTATCTGCGAGATGCTCGACATGCCAAATGCGTAGATGTCCGCCCCGGCGCGCGTGCTGTAACCCTGAAAATTCCGCTGCAGCTGCTTCTTTTTCTGCGCCACGGCCAGTTCGTCGTCCGGCTTCGCAAAATGGTCCATGCCGATATAAACGTATTGGCCGTTCGCCGTGAGCTTTTCGATGACGAGTTTGAGCACTTGCAGCTTGGTTTCGGGCGCAGGCAGGATTTTCTGCTCCAGAATCTTCTGGGACGGCTTGATCCACGGCACGTGCGCGTAACTGAAAACCGCCAACCGGTCCGGCTTCATCTCCAGCACGATGTTGAGCGTCTCATCGAACGATTCCGGCGTCTGGTGCGGCAGGCCGTAGATGAGGTCGAGGTTGATCGAGCCGAAGCCGAGTTCGCGCATCCAATCCATTGCCTGTTGCGTCATCGCGCGCGGCTGGATGCGATGAATCGCCTCCTGCACTTTCGGGTTGAAATCCTGCACGCCCATCGAGGCGCGGTTGAAGCCGATTTCGCGCAACGCCACCAGGTGTTCGCGCGTGAGCCGGCGCGGGTCCACCTCCACGCCCGCCTCGATGTCCGGCGCGAACGTGAAATGTTTGTGTATGATTTCACCGAGCCGGCGAATTTCGTCCGGGCGAAGAAACGTCGGCGAACCGCCGCCGAAGTGGAGTTGGACGACCTTGCGCTGTTGATTCAGATGCGGCGCGAGCTGCGCAACTTCGCGCCCGAGATGGTCAATGTAATCCCCGCCCTTGTCGTGATTGAGCGTGATGACGGTCGTGCAACCGCAAAACCAGCAGAGCGTCTCGCAAAACGGGATGTGAAAATAAATCGAGAGGTCGCGCGCGGCGCGGTTGTTCCCGTCAATCTTCGCGGCGAGGTCGTCCCACGAAATCGCGTCGGTGAATTTCGTGGCGGGCGGATACGACGTGTAACGCGGCCCGGCCACGTTGTATTTCTGCACCAGATCGAGATCGACTTTGAGCGTGCTCATTTAAAACCACGAACAGTTTCGACCAGTGCGGCGATGTTGTCCAGTTTGGCCCCGGGCGGCACACCGTGGCCCAGGTTGAAAATATAACCGTTGCGCCCGCGCATGGCTTCAAGCAGACGCGCCGTTTCGGCGCTGACAGCCTCCGGCGTGGCGTCGCTGAGCAGCGCGGGGGCGAGATTGCCTTGAAGACCGATGTCGCCGGGCAGCAACCGGCGCGCGTCCACCAGCGGAAACCGCCAGTCAATGCCCAGCACGTTCGCGCCGGTCGCCAGGAGATCGTCCCAGTTGCCGTGCGTGCCCAGGGAAAAAACCGTGACGGGCAAGGCCGGATGCGAGGCACGAAGCGTGGAAACGATTTCCTTGAGCCAGCGGCCGGAAGCCTCCTGAAATTCCGTCGGCGCGAGCAGCCCGCCGTGGCTGTCAAAAATCTGGACCGCGTCCACGCCCGCCTTGATTTGCATTTGCAGGTGGGCGATGACCGCAGCCGTGAGCTTTTCGGCCAGTTCAAAGTAAGCTTTGCGGTCCTTGCGAAACAGCGCCAGCGCGCGGGTGTAGTGTTCGGCCCCGCCGCCTTCGGCCATGAACGTCGCCAGCGTCCACGGCGACCCGGCAAAACCGATGAGCGCGTTCTGGTCACCGAGCGCGGCCTTGACGAGCCGCAACGCGCGCGCAACGTATTCCAGCCTTTCGGGCAGCGCCTTGAGGTCGAGCCGCGCGAAGTCCGCCGCCGAACGCAGCGCAAACTCCATTTGAATGCCGTGGTTTTCGTCGAAACGATATTTTTGCCCCAAACCTTCGGCGGTAACGAGAATGTCGCTGAACAAAATCGCCGCATCGAAACCGAACCGCCGGATGGGCTGGAGCGTCACTTCGGCAGCGAGCTCGGGCGTTTGCACCAGTTCGAGAAAGGAACGTTTCTGCCGGAGCGCACGGTATTCCGGCAGCGCGCGCCCGGCCTGGCGCATGAGCCAGACGGGCGGATGATCCACGGGCTGGCACGCACAGGCATTGAGGAAACGCCGCCGGCTGGTCAGCGCAGTGGCGGCGGGCCCGGGCGATCCGGCAGTAGCAGCGGTCGTTCGCATTTCGACCCCGTTTTCTAGCACATCCCGCGGGTTTTGAACAGACGCGGTTTTGAAATTTTCCGGCGCAACTTTGACCCGGCGGCGGTTTTTAATTCAAAGGACACGATGAAAAACGAGCCGCTGCCAAACCAATTACGCGAACTGGCCTGGCGTCGAAAATTGACCGACGCTGAAAAAGCCGGGTTGCGCGCGCAACCGGAGGCGCAGGCTGACCTGGAACTTGAATCGCGCCTGAGCGAAGCGCTCGCCCGTGTGCCGGACGCACCCATGCCGTCCAATTTCACCGCCCGCGTGCTTCAGGCCATTGAACGCGAAGAGGTGCGCGGAGCACAAACGCGAAGTGTGTCATGGTACTGGCGCGTCCTCGTGCCCCGGGTCGCGGTGGCGGTGGCGGTCATTGGCTTTGCCGGTCTGACTTATCAGCACCACGAACTCGACAAACGCGCCGAACTCGCCAAGGACATCGCGCTCCTGGCCCAGGCACAGCCGATGCCGAGTGTTGAGGCCTTGAAAAATTTTGACGCGATCCAGCGCATGAGCCAGGCGACGCCGCGCGCGGACGACGAACTGCTGGCATTGCTCCAATGAATTGTTTGCGGCAGGTGCGTTGGCGGACCGTCGTCGTTCTTGCGGTTGGTCAAATCGCCATGCTTCCGCTCTTCGCCGCATCCGTGACAAATCTTCCGGCCCCGCGCCGGTTGCCTTTTGCGCCAACGAACATGGTGTCGCCGATGCCACCGATGTTGCCGGTGAAGCCGCCGGTGGAATTTTTCCGCGAGTTGCTGGCCATGACGCCGGCTGAACAGGAAAATTACCTGACCAACCGCCCGCCGGAAATTCGCAGCCGCCTCCTCGCCAAAATCCACGAATATCAGGCGCTTGACCCCAACGAGCGCGAAATGCGGCTGCGCGCGACGGAATTGCGCTGGTATTTGCTGCCACTGTTGCATGAAGTCACCGACCAACCGCGCCGACCGGCTCGCGGCGAGTCCCGGACGACTTTGCGCGACCTGGTCAAAGCGCGCCTTGCGCAATGGGACATTTTACCGCCGCCGTTGCAGCAGGAATTCCTCGAAAACGAACGCACGCTGCGCTACTTCACGCACGTGGATTCCACCAACGGTCCGCCCGCGCCGGGAGGCGGCTGGGAACGCACTCCGCCCGATTCCGATCTGGCGCGCTGGAACGCGCTTTCCGAAAATCAGCGCCAAAGGATTACAGCCCGGTTCAACCAGTTTTTTGAACTCGCGCCGGCGAAAAAACAGGAAACGCTCGACACCTTGTCCCCCATTGAGCGGCGGCAAATGGAGAAAACCTTGCAGGCGTTCAACCAACTGCCGCCCTCGCAACGCGCCCAGTGCCTCCGCGCGTTCACGGAATTCGCCGGGCATGAGCCCGTCGGACAAACGGGAATTTTTAAAGAATGCCGAGCGCTGGTCGCAAATGTCCCCGGAAGAACGCCGGACCTGGCGCGATCTGGTCGCCAACGTGCCCAAATGGCCGCCAATGCCGCCACCGCCGATGCCGCCGCAACTGCCGCCGCGTCCGCATCCCGCAGTGGTCACCAACCGCAATTGAACGGCGAATTTCAATTTCCCATTTCCGCCGCGCCGCTTTAGCCTTCCCCTGTGCATCCGATTGCGTTTCAACTCGGCGCCCTCACCATCCACTGGTATGGCGTGATGATTGCGCTGGCGTTTCTCGCCGGACTTTGGACGGCCACGCGCCGCGCGCGCCGCGAAAACATCCCCGGCGAAAAAATCGCCGATGTCGTCCTGTGGCTGATGGTCGGCTCCATCATCGGCGCGCGCTTTGTCTATGTGACGACGTATTGGAAGGACGAATTTGCCGACCAGCCGCTCTCGGAAATTTTCATGATTCAACACGGCGGCCTTGTCTATTACGGCGGCCTCATCGGCGCGACGATTGCCGGAATTATTTACATCCGTTGGAAAAAACTGCCGCTGTGGAAAACCGCCGACGTGCTCGCGCCGAGCCTCGCGCTGGGAAACGTCTTTGGCCGCATCGGCTGCCTGCTCAACGGCTGTTGCTACGGCCGCGCGTGCAGCCTGCCGTGGGCGATCCGGTTTCCCGCCGACCATGTCACTCATGGCGCGCCGGTGCATCCGACGGAAATTTACGACGCGCTGGACAATTTCATCCTTTACCTCCTGCTCGCCTGGCTGTTTCGCCACAAAAAATTCGACGGCCAGGTGTTCGCCACCTATCTCATCGGATACGCCGTGACCCGCACCATCATGGAATGTTTCCGCGGCGATTATCCGACCGACCACATCCACTACGGCCTCACGCCGGGCGAACTGGTCAGCATCCCCATTTTCATCGCCGGCCTCGCCGCTCGCCGCGCTCCTCTCACGCCGCGTGAACCGAAACGAGGATAGAGAATGGAGGATTGAAGATGGCAAAATCCGCAACTTCTCCCGAGCCTCCGAACTCCCATCTCCCAATTTTAATCGCCGGCCCGACCGCCGTCGGCAAATCCCAAATCGCGTTGCATCTCGCCGAACAACTCGGCGGCGAAATCATTTCCGCCGACTCCATGCAGGTGTATCGCGGACTCGACATCGGCACGGCCAAACCGTCGCCCGCCGAACGCGCCCGCGTGCCGCATCACCTGATTGACATCTGCGACCTGACCGAATCGTTCGACGCCGCGCAATTCGCCCGGCTCGCGCATCGCGCCGTGGCGGAAATCCAGTCGCGCGGGCACGTGCCGATTCTTTGCGGCGGCACCGGACTCTATTTCAAGGCCTTTCTCGAAGGACTTGGCGAAACGCCGCCTGCCGACGCAAAATTGCGCGCCGAACTTGAAACCACGCCGCTGGAAAAACTGCTGGCCGAATTGCGCGAACGCGATCCGGTCACGTTTGAAACAATTGACAAGAAAAATCCCCGTCGCGTCATCCGCGCCGTGGAAGTGATCCGGCTGACCGGCCAACCTTTCTCCAAACAGCGAGCGAAATGGAAGTCTGAAGTCCACAGTCCACGGTCCACAGTCCAGGGTCAGAAGCCGGAGTTTTTTTGTCTGACCCGCGCTCCTGACGATTTGCGCCAACGGATTGACGCCCGCGTGGACGCCATGTTCGCGCGCGGGTTGGTGGACGAGACGCGCGAATTGCTCAAGCGCGGCCTCGCAGAAAACAAAACGGCGATGCAAGCCATCGGCTACCGGCAGGTGGTGGAACATCTGCGCGGCGAGCGGTCATTGAAAGAAACCATCGAGCTGGTGAAAATCCGCACGCGGCAATTTGCCAAGCGGCAACTGACCTGGTTTCGCGCCCAGAAAAATCTGGAATGGATTGAATTGAAGCCGGATGAATCGCTGGGAAAAGTTGCATCAAATTTGCGTCGCAGACTTGACACAGCTTGACTGCGCTGTTATATGTAACTTCATGAGTAAAGTTACATATACAGTTTCCGAGGCGCAGGCGAACCTGCCCGGCCTCTGCCGGACGGGCCGGCGGTTCGTGATTTCCCGGCGGGACAAGCCGGTCTATGTGGCCATGCCGCTGGAGGATTACGACGCGCTGCTGGAAACGATGGAATTGTTGAGCAACCCCAGGGCAATGACGACTTTGCGGGCGGCGAAGGCGGGCAAACTGGCTTACAAGGAACTGAATCTGGCCGATGAAAATTTTGGCCTCTGACCAGGTGCAGCGCTGGCTGATTGCGCTGCCGCCGGAAACCAAAAAGCGCGTGCGCGCCGCCGTGCGCGGATTGGAAACGGGCCGCGGCGACATCAAGGCGTTGCGCGGCGAACTGGAGGGTTTTTGCCGGTTGCGGATTGAGGGGCTGCGGATTGTCTATTCGCAGCATCGCGGGCAAATCGTCCGGCTGGAATACGCCGACAGCCGCGACGTGGTTTATGAAACCTTCCTGAAAGTTTTGCACGAACGGAGAATGTAAAAGCTGTGAACTCGCACGCGGCAACTGACCTGGTTCCGCGCCCAAAAAATCTGGAGTGGATTGAATTGAAGCGGAGGAGCCAGTGGAAATTGTTGTGCGGAAAATTTGCCGAACAATTTAACGCAGAGGCGCAAAGACGCAGAGAAATATTATGACGTAAAATTGCTCTTGCGCGCCGATTTGAGCCGGAGTATTCAGCGACAAATCTGCGAAAGGATTTCATGTCAGAAAATTCCGCGCCGCCGATAATTCAAAATGAGAATGGGAAACATTCTCGCCGAAATTTTATGAAAATCTCACTCATTAGCATTGTTGGGCTTGGTGTTGCCGCTTCAGCTTTCGCGCTCTTCCGTTGGTGGCGAAAATGGCCAGTAAGTAATGTATGCGCGGTTTGCGGAGCTAAACGACTAGACGGGCCGCAATACGGTTATTCCAGTCATGCCGAAGAAGACCCGGCAAAAATGAAACCGCTCTGTCGGCAACACTTGATTGCTCAACTCGAAATTGATTACGCAGAATATCATGAACAAGCCCTTGTCATCGCGCCTGCTTCGGGTCCACCTTGTTATGTTTTCCAACCCATCAAAGAGTGGAATGATTTTTTCAAGGATTCAAAAATTGGGCGCGATGCCGAAACACTTTTGACAAAAATGAACCCGCAGTGTCAGGATTGCGGACAGAAAGCAAATTATTTGTGGGTTGAATCAAGCGGCCTGACTGGTGACAATTTTGAAGAAACTTTGGATAAAGGAGTTTCAGAGACTTTGCTTACCAAAAACCCAAAGCCAATTTCGTTGTGCGGAAAACATACCGTTCAACGGATTGCGGCAGCGTTGGAACAACAGAACATTTTTTATCTTGAGGTTTGTGGTCCAAAAGGAAATGACAACGGCTTCGTTGTTCCAATGGGATATTGATTTAACGTTGGCCAATTTTCATTTTCACTCCGCGTCTTTGCGCCTCTGCGTTTATTTTGTTTCCCTCGGCCTTTTGACCACGACATCAATTCCAGCCTTGTTTTTGGCAATCATGTTTGCGGGCAGGATGCCGCGCCAGAAAACGTTCGGGTAAATCACCGCGCCGCGCCCGATGATGCTGCCGGGGTTCAGCACGGCGTTGCAGCCGATTTCCACGCCGTCGCCGAGCAGCGCGCCGAACTTCCGCAGGCCGGTGTCGAACGGCACGCCGTCCACCTCCACCTCGATGTTGCCGGGGAACAGTTTGTAGTTGGAAATCTTCACGCCCGCGCCGAGATGCGCCTTGTGGCCGAGAATCGAGTCGCCCACGTAATTGTAGTGCGGCGCGACGGCATGATTGAACAGCAACGAATTTTTGATTTCGGTCGAGTTGCCGACGACGCAATCGTCGCCGATGATGACATTTTCGCGGAGATAGGCGTTGTGGCGAATCCGGCAGTTTTTGCCGATGATGGCCGGGCCTTTGATCATCACGCCGTCCTCGACCACCGTGCCTTCGCCGATGAAAACCTGCTCGCCGATAAACGCGCGTCCATCGCACGTGTTGTGAAGCGCGGGTTGAAGATTCGCAGCGAGGTAACCTTCGATTTTCTTGAGGGCGTCCCAGGCGAATTTGCAGTCGGCAAAAATCGCGGCGTGTTCGGTCTGGTTGAGGTCAAACAAGTCGGCTGGTTTGAACATGGCGGCAAGTTAGGCGAAAGGACGCCGCCGGAAAAGTGAAATGACACTCCATGGCCGGGCACGGCTACCGACTCTGATGACAATGACGGAGCGCCGATCTCCGATCCGGCGCCTTTTGAGACAATCGCAACAACCGCCGGGCCGGAGGCCGGCGTTCCGGTGGCAGTGTCAAGTTACGCCACATCCGGCACTTTTGTCCGGATTTGGATTGGCACACGCGGAGAATACGGCAAATCTTGACGGACGCGTTTTATGCCCTTGCTCGAAGTCAAAAATGTGAAGGTGCATTTCCCGGTAAAGCACGGGCTGTTCAGCCGTGTCCGCGAATTTGTGAAGGCGGTGGACGACGTGAGCTTCAGCATCGAGCCGGGGGAAACGCTGGGGCTGGTCGGCGAGAGCGGTTGCGGCAAAACGACGCTCGCCCGCGCCATCGTGCGGCTGGTCGAGCCGACCGCGGGCAGCGTTTTGCTCAACGGCGAGGACATCATGCGGATGAGCGGTTCGGTGTTGCGCGCGCGGCGGCGGAAGTTCCAGATGATTTTCCAGGACCCCTACGGCTCATTGAACCCGCGCATGACCGTCGAGCAAATTGTCGGCGAGGCGCTCGACATTCACAAACTGACTGGCAGCAAACTGGCGCGGCAAAAACGCATCGCCGAACTGCTGGCCGCAGTCGGCCTCGACCCGATTCACGCGCAGCGGTATCCGCATGAATTCAGCGGCGGACAACGCCAGCGCATCGGCATCGCCCGCGCGCTGGCAGTCGAGCCGGAACTGATCATTTGCGATGAACCGGTGAGCGCGCTGGACGTTTCGGTTCAGGCGCAAATCATCAATCTGCTCCGCGATTTGCAGCAGCAACACGGCATCGCTTATCTCTTCATCGCTCACGACCTCGCGGTCGTCGAGCACATCAGCCACCGTGTGATGGTGATGTATCTCGGCAAAATCGTGGAAACGGCGGACGCAAAAACCTTGATCCGCGAACCGCAGCATCCTTACACGCAGGCGCTGATTTCCGCCGTGCCGGAAGTGGACCCGGAAACGAAGCGGCGGCGGATTGTCCTGCCGGGCGACGTGCCGTCACCGATTCATCCGCCGTCCGGTTGCCCTTTCCATCCGCGCTGTCCGATTGCCGAAGCGCGATGCAAAATAGAAGTGCCGGCATTCCGGGAAGTCGCAAAAAATCACTTTGCCGCGTGCCATCTGGCGGGAACGAAGATTGAGTCCGCATCTCTAACTGGAGGGGCGAGTTATACCAGCCGCTAAAATCATTGACTCGCAGAATTCGTTTCTTCGGAAGGTTTGCTACCGAGCCAGAAATCGTGCTGCCCCTTCACCGGGCCGGCGGAAACAAACAGGCGATAGGTGACGCCGTCTTCCAACGGCCCCGGTTTCACCCCCGGAATGGCCATTTTCATTCCACGAATATTCTGGCCGTAAAGAAAGAATTCAATCGGCGCGGATTTGCGATTGCCCACCAGATGCCAGACGGGAATGACGGCCGGGTTGGTCTGCCAGGCCGCCAGCGGCACGACTTTCAACTCGGTGAGCCGGTATTCCCGATCCAGCCTGAAGGCGACGTTCGGGGATGTCCCGGCATCACGAGAACGCGAGAGGCCGGCACGGGCGGTGGAGGAAATGTGAATGTCCTTGTGTTGGAACCAGTCGGTGAAACACCAAACATAGACAACCGCCAGCACCACCGCGACGGCCAGAAGAAACCATTGCTTTCTCGGCATAAAACACCTATGATAAACCCTGCTAGCATTCTCATGCTCAATTCGCTGCCTGAATTGAATGAACGGTTATGAAAATAGCGGCGCAGACACAAATGACCAGCCTGAAACAAAACATCGGGCGCACGGGCGTCGCATTCACCTTGATAGAACTGCTGGTCGTCATTGCCATTATCGCGATTCTGGCTTCCATGCTCCTGCCGGTCCTGGCCCGCGCGAAGGAATCCGGCCGCCGTATTTCGTGCCTGAACAATCTCCGGCAGTTGGGCATCGCCGCCAAAGTTTACGTGGACGACAATCAAGGCGCCTATCCGCCGCGTAATGAGAGCGATAGCTGGCCGAACCATCTTTACGACAACTACGGCAGAAACCTGAACGTTCTGCTTTGTCCCACCGACATTACCGTTCTTCTCTCCAACCCGGCAACCGTCGGCTCGTCTCCATCGAATAATGTGCCGGATGCCTCACCGCGCAGCTATCTTTTCAACGGCTGGAACGATTATTTTCAAAATTCGGGCGACCCCGAAGGGATGAACGAAGGAGACAGCATAAAGGAAAGCGCCATTGCCCATCCGAGCGACACGATTCTTCTCGGGGAAAAAAGGCATGACGCGGGCGATTTCTACATGGATTTGTTGGAGAACGGCGGCAACGATTTTACCGGCATTGCTGAACAAGGACGGCACGACAACAATGGCACGACGAGCAGTCAAAGCAACGGGGCCGGCGGTTCAGGCGGCTCAAATTATGTCATGGCCGACTTCAGCGCGCGCTTTATAAAGTTTCCGCAATCAGTGGATCCTCTGAATCTCTGGGCAATCTCCGGTTCCAATGGCGTGACCTACGCCATCATTTACTAGAAACTCCAAAACTGGAGCGGGCGATGGGAATCGAACCCACGTGTGAAGCTTGGAAGGCTTCCGTTCTACCATTGAACTACGCCCGCCTCGCCGCCGGAACTACGGCGCGGCAAGCCCGCCACCGGCAAATCAACCGGCTCGTCGAGCCGTAGCCCAAAGGGCGAAGGCTGACACGGCAAGCCCGCATGCTGCGCGTGTCCAATCATAATCCCCGTGCTTGCCTTGTCAATTCCACGCGTGTATCGTCGCCGCGCATGGCAGCGTTGCTTCTCACCGGCGGGCGCGTCGTGGATCCGGCCAACCGTCTCGACGCCAAAACAGACGTTTTAATTTCGGAGGGCAAAATCACAGCGGTCGGCGCGGACGCGGCGAAGAAGGCGCCGCCCGACACCGAACGAATGGCGGTGAACGGCCTGGTGGTTTGTCCCGGCTTGATTGATTTGCACGTCCATTTGCGCGAACCGGGACAAACGGCCAAGGAAACCCTCGCCACCGGCACCGCCGCCGCCGCGCGCGGCGGATTCACTTCCGTCGTCTGCATGCCGAACACATCGCCGGCGATTGACAATGCCGGCACCGTCGCGCTCATCCGCGAACACGCCGTGCAGCAGGGCATCGTCAATGTCTTCGTGACCGGCGCCATCAGCAAGGGCATTGCCGGCGAAGAACTCGCGCCGATTGGCGGCTTGAAACGCGCCGGCATCGTGGCCATCACCGACGACGGCCATTGCGTGCAAAACAACGACCTCATGCGCCGCGCCTGCGAATACGCGAAAATGTTCGATCTGCCGGTGATGGACCATTGCCAGGATTATTCGCTCGTGACCGACGGCGTGATGCACGAGGGTTACTGGAGCACGGTGCTCGGCCTGCGCGGCTGGCCTTCGGCGGGCGAGGAAGTCATCGTGGCGCGGAACATCCTGCTCGCGGAACTGACCGGCGCGAAAGTCCATTGCCAGCACTTGAGCGCGTTGGGCAGCGTCGCTTTGCTGCGCGAGGCGAAGAAACGCGGCGTGCCGATTTCCGGCGAGGCGTGTCCGCACCATTTCACGCTCACCGACGCCGCCGTGGCCGGCAGTGAAAAATTCCGGGCCAACGACGGAAAACAAATCTTCCGAACTCCGAACTCCGACACTCCGTAGCAGAGCTAATGCGGAGGACGGGCGAACTCCGACTTTCCCGAATGGCCGAAATACGACACCAATTTCAAAATGAACCCGCCGTTGCGTTCCGCGCGCGACCGCGAGGCGATTCTCGAAGGCCTGGCCGACGGCACGATTGAAATATTGTGCAGCGATCACGCGCCGCACTGCGATTATGAAAAGGAAGTGGAGTTCGACTACGCGCCGTTCGGCATCACGGGACTGGAAACCGAACTGGCGCTTTCGCTGATGCAACTCGTCCATGCCAAACGGCTTTCGCTGCCGGACTTGATTGCGAAATTCACAGTCAATCCGGCGCGGTTGCTCAATTTGAACAAGGGCACGCTGAGTGCCGGCGCGGACGCGGACGTGACGGTTTTTGATCCCGATGCGAATGGGTTTTTGACCGCGCGACGACGGCCAGCAAATCGGCCAACAGTCCATTTTACGGCTGGAAACTCAAAGGCCGGGCCGTGGCCACGATTGTCGCTGGAAAGCGGGTCTGGTCTGAACAAAACGAACTGGTCGCGGTCTAATGACCGAATTCAAATTCGAACCATGAAAAAAATTGTCATCGTCTTGCTGGCCGCCACGGCGTTAGGGCGGGTGAACGCGGCGGAATCCACCTGGCTCACCGACTTGCCCAAAGCCGAAGCCCAGGCAAAAGCCGAAAGTAAAATCGTGCTCATGGATTTCACCGGCTCGGACTGGTGCGGCTGGTGCATCAAGTTCAAAAAGGAAGTGCTCGACACCGCGGAGTTTCAGGACTACGCCGCGAAGAATGTCGTGCTCGTCGAACTGGATTATCCAAGCAAAAAAGTCCAGTCCGCCGAATTGAAAAAAGCCAACGCCGCCTTGAAGGACCAATACAACATCCACGGCTACCCGACGCTGGTTGTGCTGGACAAGGACGGCAAGGAAATCGGACGGCAGGTGGGCTACTCCAAGGGCGGTCCGCAGGCGTTCATCGCCAGGCTGGAAAAATTCAAGGCCAAAGGTTGAGCCAAAATGATTTTGCTTCCCGGCGCGGTCTGAAACAGGCCGCGCCTTTTATTTTCCTAAAAACTTGAACCGGCGCCGCCGCGACTTTAGCCTTGGTATATTTTGATGAAAGCAATTCTGGCACTTGAAGACGGCTCGGTGTATCACGGGCAGGGTTTCGGCGCCGGCGCGTCCGCGTGCGGCGAAGTCTGCTTCAATACTTCGATGACCGGCTACCAGGAAATCCTCACCGACCCGTCCTACAAAGGCCAGATTGTCACGATGACCTATCCGCTCATCGGCAACTACGGCGTCAACGCCGTGGACGTGGAATCGTGGCAGCCGCACGTCGCCGGCTTCGTCGTCCGCGAACTCTCGCCGGTCGTCAGCAACTGGCGCGCGGATTTTTCGCTCGCTGAATACCTGGAGAAAAACGGAGTTCCGGGCATTCAAGGCCTGGACACGCGGGAATTGACCAAAAAACTCCGCGTGCGCGGCGCGATGAACGGATTTATTTCCACGGAAAACATCCCGGACGAGGAGGCCGTGCGGCGGGCAAAGGAATTCGTCTTTCTGGGTGTGGATTACGTCAAGGAAGTCACGCACAAGAAGGCGTTCCGGTGGGATGAAAAGGACGAGCAAAGCGGGGCGTTCGACCTGGTGCGCGGCGAAGCGACGGCTGACGCCCGGCAAAATCGCAAGCCGCTGCCGCCGGCGGACATTCCCATTGTCGCCTTGGATTACGGACTGAAATACAACATTCTGCGCCGGCTGCGTCAGCACGGCTTCAGCGTGCAGGTTTTGCCGGCGACGGCGTCTGCCGCCGACGTGCTCAAGCACAAACCGGCGGGCATTTTTCTGTCCAACGGCCCCGGCGACCCGGCGGCGCTCGATTACATTGTGCGCGAGGTGAAGACGCTCGTGGACACCGGCATTCCGATTTTCGGGATTTGCCTCGGCCACCAGATTCTCGGCCAGGCGTTCGGGGGCAAAACCTTCAAATTGAAATTCGGCCATCGCGGCGCAAACCAGCCGGTGAAGGATTTCGAGACCGGCCGGGTGGAAATCACGGCCCAGAACCATGGATTCGCCGTGGACCCGGCCAGCCTGCCGCCGGACGTGGCCGTGAATCGCGTCAATCTCAACGACCAGACCGTCGAAGGTTTGCGGCACAAGACCAAACCGGTTTTTTGCGTGCAGTATCATCCTGAAGCCTCGCCCGGGCCGCATGATTCGACACCGCTGTTCGCCGAATTCCGCGCCTTGATTGAACGGCGGGGTTGATGACCAGATAATGAGATTTCCGTTTGACTTGAAACGGGCAGCCGTCATAATCGGTTCACCGTAACTATGGCCAAACTTGTTATCCTGACTCAGGGCATGACCGACCGGGCGCATGAGTTGAAAGCGGATCGCACCACCATCGGACGGGTGGAGGATAACACGTTTCAAATCGCCGAGCCGTCCGTCTCCAGCCATCATTGTGAGGTGCTTTTGCGCGACAACAACGTCGTGATCAAAGACCTCGATTCCACCAACGGCACGTACATCAACAATCAGAAGATTGCCGAAAGCGTTTTGAAACCCGGCCAGACCTTGCGCCTGGGCAACGTGGAGCTGCGCCTCGACACCGGCGCGCCGTCCGCCGGGGGAACTCCGGCATCCGCGCCCGCTCCCACGCCGGCGCCGGCGGGTGCGCCCGCCAAAAAGGCTTCGGAAAGCACAATGGTCATGCCGCGGGGCGTGAGTTTGGGCGAATTGGAATCGGGCGGTGGACGCCCGTCGGGTTTCGACACCAACAAGGAATTTTCAAAAAAGTCCGACAAGGTCAACCACATCTTCCTTATCATCGGCATCGTTGCCGCTTTGCTTATCATCGGTCTTATCATTTACGCGATCACGCTCACCGGCGGCAACCACAAGTAAAAAAAGTCCGGTTTCGCATCATGAAACCGCGCCGTTCAAATCAAAGAAATCAGGCGATGACGCTGGTGGAAGTGTTGGTGATCATCGTTGTCCTAGCGGTGCTGGCCTTTTTTTACCTTCCATATTACGCGGGTCGGCAAACGCCTGCACTTCGCTTAAATTGCGTCAACAATCTTCACCAAATCGGCCTCGCTTACAGAATTTGGGCGGAAGAAAACAATGGCAAATATCCGATGCAAGTTTCTATGACGAACGGCGGCTCGATGGAGTTGGTTGCTAAAGGAGAAAATGTTTGGATCACTTTCCTGGTCATGTCCAATGAGCTGAGCACCCCAAAGGTCCTGTATTGCATGGCGGATGCTGATCGTGTTTGCGCAACGAATTTTTCCAGCGATCTTAAAGGCAAAATCAGTTACTTTGTCGGCTTGGACGCAAACACAAATTCTCCGCAGACATTTCTTTCCGGCGACGACAACTTTTCCATCGGTGGCGATCAGGTAAAATCCGGTTTGCTGGAACTTTCGACGAACGCTCCGATTTCCTGGACAGCCGCGCGGCATAAATTCGATGGCAACATTGGTCTCGCCGATGGCAGCGTTCAACAAGCAACCTCTTCTGATTTGCGCCAGTCGTTGCTTCCACAAACCGGCCTCACCACCAACCGTCTGGCGATTCCGTAGGCAGGGCGCGTTTGGAATTCCGCGTTTGTAGGAGACGAGGTAACGAGTCTCAAATATTTTGGTTTCCTCCCGGTTCCGACTAAGAAGTGAGCCTCCTCACGTCGGCTCCTACATTTTGATTCGTGAAAATTAGTGTCATTCGTGTCAGCTTCCGCTATTTTCCGCCCCATGTTCGAAACGGTTAAAACGGAAATTGCGACGGCATCGGAGAAACTCGCGCACCTGCGGAGGTTTCTTTGACGTGCCCGCCGCGCAGAAACGCCTCGGCGAACTCAATTCGCTCATGGCCGCCGACAATTTCTGGAACAACCGCGAAAAGGCGCAGACGCTGATTGACGAGGCCAATTCCCTCCGCAACAAAATCGAGCCGTTGCTCCTGGCGGAAAAACATCTGGAGGATTTCCGCGTGATGCTCGAACTCGGCGAGGCCGAGCCGCCTGAAGCGCAATTGAAAGTCCAGCAGGAATTGGAGCGCGACCTCGCGAAATTTTTCAAGGACCTTGATGCGCTGGAGCTGAAGGTTTTTCTCAGCGGCCCGCATGATCGGAAGAATTGCATCTTCAGCATCAACGCCGGCGCCGGCGGCACCGAGGCGCAGGATTGGGCGGAAATGCTGTCGCGCATGTACCAGCGCTGGGCCGAATCGCGCGGCTGGGAGGTTGAAGTCACCGACGCATTGCCCGGAGAAGGCGCGGGGCTCAAGAGCGTCACGATGCTGTTGCAGGGCGAAAATGCCTATGGTTTTGCCAAGGCCGAACGCGGCGTCCACCGGCTCGTGCGCATCTCGCCGTTTGACTCCAACAAGCGGCGTCACACCAGCTTCGCCAGCGTGGATGTGATTGCGGAAATCGAGGAAAATGATTCCGAACTCGTCATCCCACCAAACGAATTTGAAGTGGACACGTTCCGTTCCGGCGGCAAGGGCGGCCAGAACGTGAACAAGGTCGAGACCGCCGTCCGCATCACGCACATTCCGACCGGGCTGGTCGTCGCGTCACAAACCCAGCGGTCGCAGCACCAGAACCGCGCCACGGCGATGAAGCTGTTGCTCTCGCGGATTTATGCCCAGCGGCAGGACGCGGCGAAAGCCGAGATGGAGCGGTTTTACGGCGAGAAAGGCAGCATCTCGTGGGGCAACCAGATTCGCAGTTATGTCTTCCAGCCGTATCGCATGGTGAAGGATTTGCGCACCGGCATCGAAACGAGCAATGTTCAGGCGGTGATGGACGGCGATTTGGATCCATTCGTGAACGGCTGGCTCCGCGCCGGTTGCCCGCTGAAACGGATGCAGGGCGTGAAGGACGAAGAGGAATAAAACTGAGATCAGTAGTCAATGAGTTCGTAGTCTAGTCAGCAATCAGGCGTCGCACTACTGACTATTAACCACTGACTATTGACCATTGACCGATGAACATTCTCGACACCATTGTTGAGCAAAAGAAACGCGAGGTCGCGCAACTGCCGGCGCGACTCATCGCCGCCGGCGATTTGCGCGACGCCCTGCTCGAACGCGGCGAACAACGCGATTTCATTGCCGCGCTGAAAAATCCGCGGCGATGTAGCGCAGCCGTCCCGGCGGCTTGCTCTTCCTCTAACCCGACAGGCGAGACGCCTGTGCTACGTTCCATCGCGCTGATTGCCGAAGTCAAAAAGGCGTCGCCGTCGGCGGGCGTGATTTGCCAGGACTTCGACCCGGTCCGCATCGCGAAGGAATACGAAGCGGCGGGCGCAAGCTGCCTGTCGGTTCTGACCGACGAAAAATTCTTCCAAGGCTCGCTCGATCATCTCCGGCGAATCCGCGCGGCGGTGAAATTGCCGCTGCTGCGGAAAGACTTCATCATTGACGAGCGGCAAATCCTCGAAGCCATCGAATGGGGCGCGGACGCCATCCTGCTCATCGTCGCCATTTTGACCGACGACCAATTGAAAAAATTCCATTCGTTGGCGACGGAAGCCGGTCTGGCCGCGCTGGTGGAGGTTCATGATGAAGCGGAATTGGAACGCGCGATGAAAATTGGCGCAACCCTTATCGGCGTGAACAACCGCGATTTGAAAACATTCAAAGTGGATTTGGCCACGACCGAAAAAATTGCGGGTAAGCTATTCTCGTCACCGCCACCCGCCTGCCAGCCTACTTCCGACAATTCTGGTCACTCGTCACTCTTGGTTGCTGAAAGCGGCATTCACACGCGCGCGGACGTGGAACGTTTGAAGCAATGCGGCGCGAAGCGCCATTTTGGTCGGCGAATCATTGATGCGCGGCGGTGACATCAAACGAAGGTCCGGGAGTTGATTGGGTGAATTGGCAGGGACGCCGAGGACACGGGCTCAATTCAGCTTCAGACTTGGGTCGTCCTGAGCATCGGCTCCTACCGATGTTCATTTCCGATTTTTAGCCAGTTGTTTCGCCAGCCGAATCGCAGAAATCATGCTCGAGGGATTGGCGATTCCTTTTCCGGCAATGTCGTAAGCCGTGCCATGGTCCGGCGAGGTGCGGATGAACGGCAGCCCCAGCGTCCAGTTCACGCCGGTGTCAAACGCAATGGCCTTCAACGGCGCCAGTCCCTGATCGTGATACATCGCCACGACCGCGTCAAAATCCCCGCGCAAGGCGTAATGAAAAACCGTGTCGCCGCTCAAAGGGCCGACGACATCCAGTCCGCGTTTTTGCGCGGCGAGGACCGTTGGCGCGATGGTTTTGATTTCCTCGTCGCCAAATTCGCCGCCTTCGCCCGCGTGCGGGTTCAAGCCGCAAACGGCGACACGCGCGCGGGGCAACCGCAAATCGCGGCACGCTTGGGCGGCCAATTCGATGGCCAGCGCGATTTTTTCCGCCGTCAGCTTTTCGGCAACCGATTTGAGGGAAATGTGAATGGTGGCCAGGGCGACACGGAGCCAGCGATTTTTCCCGTCCTGGCCGAGCAGCATCATGGCCGTGCGTTTGGTGTTGGCGAGCCCGGAGAGAAATTCCGTCTGGCCGACAAATTTGTGTCCGGCGCGGATGATCGCCTCCTTGTTGACGGGCGCGGTGATAAGCGCATCCAATTCACGGCGCAGGCAGCGTTCGGCGCCGTCCCGCAAAGACGTGACGGCGGCGTTCGCGGCCGCAGGCGAACCCACAGTCAGATTTTCCGGCAATGGCTCCACCAGTGGATTTGTAACGAAGAACCGGCCGGAGTCGCCGTAACCGGAAAAATTTTTCAGCGGCAGACCCAATCCCAATTTTTGGTTGAGGCGGTTCGCGCCATCCGCATCGCCGACGAGCAGATATTTCGTGTTGTCTTCCGCAGCTTCGGCGGCGATGGCTTTGAGGGTGACTTCGGGGCCGATGCCGGTCACGTCACCCAGTGAAACGCCAAGCCAGCCGGTCATTTTGGTTGAGAGTTGTTGGTTGAGAGTTGACGGGCAACGCGCCTCAACTCGCGGTGAAATCAGAAATAGCGGATGAATGTTTTTTTCTTCAACGCGTCAATCCATTGTTTTTGAACACGGGCCTGTTCCTGGGTGCGAAGGGTTTTTTCAATGTCGTCGCGGATATCGCTGAGCGGCCGGACATGGGCGGGGCGGGTTTGTTCGACCAGCATGAGGTAGCACGCGCCGGGCGTGTCAATCACGTCACTGACCTGGCCGGCCTTGAGCGCGAAGGCAACATCGGCGAGTTCCTTGCGGAGCACGGAGCGTTCGACCCAGTCCCAGTCGCCGCCCTGTTTACGTTGCGAGCCTTGCGAATAAACGGAGGCCATTTGCTGAAAACTCGCGCCGTCCTTGATTTGGGACAGGATTTCGCGGGCCAAGGCGGGCGTGTTGGTGTCGTCGTCGGAAGTTTTGTTGAGCACGATCATGCGCAATTTGATTTCGTCCTCAATCTTGAAATCGTCCTGGTGGGCCAGGTAGTAGGTTTCCACCTTGTAGGGCGAGATGACGATTTCACGCGAGACATTCATGTTGCGCAGTTGCGATTCGATGAATTGATCGCGGATGTCCTGGCGGAATTGTTCGTACGTCATGCCCTGTGCCTGCAATGATTTCATCGCCGTCACGCGGTCGCCGAACTGCTCGCGGATCCGGTCCTGCACCAGTTCATCCACCACGCTGTCCGGCAGCTTGGTATATTTGGCCTCGAATTCGTGCAGGATCAACTGGCGCTCCACCAATATCTCCAGACTGTTGTCGAGCGCCTCGGCGAGTTTTTGCTGAAAGACCTCCGGCTGTGCGGCGTATTGCCGGCGCAATGCGTCCATGGCCGGCACCGTAAATTCCTCGACCTGCTCGTAGGTGATGACCGTGTTGTTCACGATGGCCTTGACCCCGTCGGCCAGTTCCGCGCGCAAGGGCAGGCTCAGGCAAAATGCCGCCGCCCAAATTGAGATCAATCGAAACCCATTCATCAAATTCAATGTGAATACTAACAACTGACTCCGGCGGGTCAAGCACCGCCACTTCATCAAAACGGCCGCACGCGATTGAACCAATACATGACCAACGCCATGAGCGCGGAGAAAATCAGGCACGCCACGATTGACCATTTTAAAAACTTTTTTTGTTTGCGGCGCGCCGCCGGGCCGCCCTGACCCGGCAGCAGGTAATAACGTTCGCGCTCTTTATTGCCATTTGAGAAAAACATACGCTTCCGACTTCGCCGGTTTTTTAGCATACCATCCGCCGTCACTCAAGTCCGATGCTTGCGGTGGCGAACTTTGCCCCTTACCGTTCCGGTGTGAATCTCGAAGACCATCTGGGCGACATCATCCGCAAGGCGCGCGCGATGAGCAACGTTTCGACGGCTGCCGCGGCCAAGGCCGCGGGAATTTCCGAAGCCGAACTTTCCGGGCTCGAAGAAAGCGGACAAACCGGCAAACGACCCGACGTTGCCGCGCTCGCCCGGCTGGTCGGTTTAAATCCGGCCAAACTGGAAGGCCTTGCCCATGGCTGGCTGCCGGGGGAAAAGGATTTGAGCGTCTGGCACGAACTGCGCGCGTTTACCACTGCCGGCGACGGCATGGCTGTGAATTGCTATCTGGTTTGGGATGAAGTCACGCGCGTCGCAGCGCTGTTTGACACCGGCTTTGACGCGAAACCGATCCTGGATTGCATCGCCGAAAACCAGCTCGTGCTGCGGCACATTTTTATCACGCACTCGCACTATGATCACGTCGAAGCGCTGCCCAAAATCCGCGAGGCGTGGCCGAAAGTGCGGTTGCACAGCGGTTCCAAAAATGCGCCGGTGGACCAGCGCAACAAGCCAAGCGAAATCGTCCATCTTGGCGGGCTGCGCATCACGCATCGCGAAACGCCCGGCCACGCAGAGGACGGCGTGACCTACATCGTCGGCAACTGGCAGGAGGACGCACCGCACGTGGCCATCGTGGGCGACGCGATTTTCGCCGGCTCGATTGGACGGGGCAACCAGTCATGGGATCTGGCGCGGCAAAAAGTGCGCGAACAGATTTTATCGCTGCCGCCGGGAACGTTGATTTGTCCCGGCCACGGCCCGTTGACGACGGTCGCGGAAGAAAAGGAACACAATCCGTTCTTTTGATTTGCCGATGGTTCGATTGGCAAAGCAAAAATTGGACACTGCCCTGTGACCATCGGGACACATTTCGCAATCTTCCGCCTGCAATTAAAGTTAAAGCTGCAGTTTTTCTCCAGTCACATCCCGAATTTGCCAGCGGGCAACAGTTGCCGAAGCGCATGGCTTCCTGCCTGCCGGCGGGGGGCGTTGCGGATGGGACTCGCCGCACGGGTGGCACAAGGATTGCGCCTTGTGAAAACCGGGCACAAGCCCACGACTTATGAGATTCACTTTGGAGATTGGCAACACGGACAAACACCTCGTCGAATTCAACTTCAACCAGCTTCGCGGCACTCTCGTCATCCGCGTGGACGACCGGCCGATTTTACAATCCACCCGCATTTTCAACGAACCGGTCCACGAGGTTTACCACTTTGTGATTGATGGTGCGGAGAAATCAGACGTGCGAATTGAGAAACGGCGCAAACCGCTGTTTGGCCATCACAATACGATCTTTGTGAACGAGCGCCTGACGCGGGTGGTGGACGCGTATTTTTAATCGGTTGTCCGCCAACGAAATCACGGCCTGCCGCAAGGCTCACTCTGTTGACGACGGTCGCGGAAGAAAAGTAGCACCGTCCATTCTTTTGATTTTGCATCAACGGGTGCGGATGTGTAGCTCTTCTGTCCTGGAAAGCCATTGCCATGACAATCTCTGCGCCAAAACATTTTGATGCCATTGCCAGCCAATACGCCACCAGTGAAGTTCATGCCAACAGCCCCACGATCCGCCGTTTGCACGAACTGCTCGCCACAAAACAGCCGGATTCGGTTTGCGACGTGGCTTGTGGTCCGGGTCACCTTACCTTGTCGTTCGCGGGCAAAGCCTCGCGCATCGTCGGGGTGGACGCCGCTCCCAACATGCTTCGGCAATTCGAAAGGTTGGCGAAAGAGCGGGGTGTGAAAGTGGAAACAGTTCTAGCCTACGCCGAGACAGTACCGTTCCCGCCAATTCCTTCGACGCGGTTGTTTCGCGACTGGCACCGCATCATTTTCCAGACGCCGCCAAGGCGGTTCAGGAAATGGCGCGTCTGGCGAAGGTCGGCGGCTGTGTGGCCGTGATTGATCTGGAAGGCGATGAAAATCCGGTCCTAGATGAACTGAACCACGAAATCGAGATCCTGCATGATCCAACTCATGTCCGGAGCTACACTGCTGCGCGCTGGCGGAAATTTTTCGAAGCAAATGGCCTCGCCATCACAGCGTTGGAATCCAAACAGACGGAACTGCCCGCCGGACTTACCATCCGGCGCTGGTGCGAAATCGGAAGCACGACCCAGGAAGCGCAGTCAAAAATCCGGGCGCTGCTGGCAACAGCGCCCAAAGCGCACCTGGCGGGATTGGGCATTCGCTTTGCGGACGGCGAGTTTTGCATTCCGGTCCGCACCCTGATCATTCTCGGATATAAAGGTTAAGTCATTCGAATTTGCAAATTGACCCCATCCGTTCGGATTGTTAGCCTTCCCTTCCGTTCCAACGGAATTTATGCGACATACCATTTCAATTTTGGTGGAGAACAAGTTCGGCGTGCTAACGCGCGTGGCCGGCCTGTTCAGCGGACGCGGCTACAACATTGACACGCTCAACGTCGGCCCGACGCAGGACCCGACGACCTCGCGCATGACGATCGTCACGCACGGCGACGAGGCCACGCTGGAGCAGATCGTCAAACAGCTCAACAAATTGCCGGACGTCATCAAGGTGCAGGATTTCCACGAGGGCGAATTCGTGGACCGCGAACTGGTGCTGGTGAAAGTGGCCGTGGACTCCAAATCGCGCGCCGAGGTGATGCAGATCACGGACATTTTCCGCGCCAAAATCGTGGATGTGCAGCCAAAAACGCTCACCATCGAAATCACCGGCGCCGAAAGCAAGGTGGAGAAATTCATCGGCCTGATGGATTCGTTCGGCGTGTCCGAAATCACTCGCACGGGCAAGGTCGCGCTGCCGAGAAAGTGACGGAGCGCGAGTTGTCCCAACTCGCAGCGTTTCCAACAATCCCGGCTGCTGCGGATTGAGGACAATCCGCGCCCCCTGAACAGAGATGTTTCCAAGCCACCGTTTGCATTTGACGGACGGGCACTGATGTTTAAGATTAAAAATTCATTTGAACGAGTTGAAGACATTGAACCAACACACAAACGAGAAAGATTGAGTTATGGCAACGATTGATTTTGGCGGAACGAAGGAAAAAGTCATCACGCGGAAGGAATTCCCGATGGCGCGCGCCCGCAAGGTGCTCAAAAACGAGACTATCGCCATCATCGGCTACGGCGTGCAAGGCCCGGCGCAGGGACTGAATCTGCGCGACAACGGCTTCAAGGTCATCGTCGGCCAGGCCAAATCGTTTAAGCGCGACTGGGACCGCGCCGTCGCTGACGGCTGGAAACCCGGCAAGACGCTGTTCGACATCGAGGAAGCGGTGCAAAAGGGCACCATCATCCAGATGCTCGTTTCGGACGCCGCCCAACGCGCCATCTGGCCCGTCGTGAAGAAAAATCTCAAGCCCGGCGACGCGCTGTATTTCTCGCACGGATTTTCCATCACCTACAAGAAATTGACCGGGGTCATTCCGCCGAAGAACGTGGACGTGATCATGGTCGCCCCGAAAGGTTCCGGTCTGAACGTCCGACGCAATTTTCTTACCGGTGCGGGCATCAATTCCAGTTTCGCGATCGAGCAGGACGCCACCGGTCACGCGGAAGAGCGTTGCCTCGCCGTCGGCATCGGCATTGGCTCGGGTTACCTGTTCCCGACCACGTTCCAACACGAGGTGTTCAGCGACCTCACCGGCGAACGCGGCGTGTTGATGGGCGCCCTGGCCGGCATCATGGAGGCGCAATACGAAGTGCTCCGCGCCCACGGCCATTCGCCGAGCGAAGCGTTCAACGAAACCGTTGAGGAACTGACTCAGAGCCTCATCCGGCTCGTGGATGAAAACGGCATGGACTGGATGTATTCAAATTGTTCCGCCACCGCCCAGCGCGGCGCGTTAGATTGGAAACCGAAGTTCAAAGCGGCCACTCTGCCGGTTTTCAAGAAACTTTACGAGCGTGTCAAGACGGGCAAGGAATGCGCGCGAGTGCTCTCCGCCTGCGGGGCACGCAACTACCAGGCGCAGTTGGCGAAGGAACTGGGCCAGATCCACAATTCCGAAATGTGGCGCGCCGGCGCGGCTTCCCGCGCGTTGCGTCCCAAGCAATCTGAAAGAGTCATCGCCAAAGGCACCAAAGGTGTCTCCGGACGCACGGCGAACTAAATCCCGCGCAAAGAATTAAAAGCCGCTGGAGCAATCCAGCGGCTTTTTTCTTGAACCATAGCAGCTGACGTCAGTCGGCTCTGACTTTTCGTTGAAAGAATGAGCGGATTAACGTCTGCTGCTACAAAATAAAACTCACCCGCCCAGCGAACCCGGATCGCCCACATCGCCTTTGTTGAAATCCACGTAGGCCTCCGTCAAATCGGCGGCGTAAATCACCGCACCTGCTTTGCCGAGGTTCAGGTTGATGTGCAAATCAAATTCCTTTGGCGCGACGGCGGCACAAAGTTGCTTGAATGTTGCCTTGGTCGGTTGACCGCGTCTTAAACTCCACAAAATCTGTTTGCAGCCGGGAGCACTGTACCCGATGTCAATTTTCTCCTCGACCACCGTTGCCGGACTGTAACCGACGGCGTCAATGATGCGGCCCCAGTTCGGGTCGCCGCCGTGCCAGCTTGTCTTCACCAGCGGACTGTTCGCCACCGCCCGCGCGGCGGCATCGGCATCGGCAATGGATTTCGCGCCGTTCACGCGCACCGTCACGACGCGATGAACCCCTTCACCGTCGCGCACGATCATCTTCGCCAGTTCAAGGCAAACGTGATTTAATGCTGACTGAAACGTGACAAATCGGTGCCGGTGTGAAACGCGGTTCCGCGAACTAATTCGAGGTTTTTGCTGGATTTCCGGCCAGTCCATTCGCCAGAACCAGCACCGTGTCGTTCGTGCTCATGTCGCCATCCACGGTGATGCGATTGAAACTTTGCGCCACGGCCTCCCGCAAGGCGGCCTGCAAAATTTTCGCTTCAATCGCGGCATCGGTGGTGATGAAGCAAAGCATCGTCGCGTGGAGCGCCGCCGGTCGCGCGCCGGTCGCGGACCATTCCTGGTTGAATCATGCCTGCGCCCTTGCAAATGCCGCCGATGCGGACGGTCTTGCCGCCCAGCTTGAATTCGACCGCGATTTGTTTGGGCCGCGTGTCGCTCGTCATGATGGCTTCGACAGCGTGGGCCGCGTGAAGTCGATGTATTTCCAAGCACCTTCGCAGCCTCCAAAATCCCATCGTTTGACGTTTCCCATCGGCAGGGTGACACCAATGCGTCCGGTCGAACCGACCAGAACGTGTTCGGCGGGAATCTTGGGGAGGGACAGCGTGCCGCTGTCCCTGATCTTGGGGACGGCAACATGCCGTCCCTCCCAGGCAATTGCCTTGGCGGCAATTTCCGTCATTTCGTGCGCATCCTTCAAGCCTTGTTTTCCCGTGCAGGCGTTGGCATTGCCGGAATTGACGACGATGGCCTGGGCGATTCCCTTTTTGACGCGCTCGACACAAACTTTTACCGGCGCGGCACAGACCTGGTTGGTGGTGAACATGCCGGCAACGGTCGCCGGCACCTCGGACATAATCAGCGCGAGATCGCGTTTTTGCCCTTTGTTCGAGCCTTTGCCGGTGCCGAGGCGTTTGATGTCGCAAAACACGCCGCCGGCGAGAAAGCCTTTCGGCGCGACGATGGAACCCTGAATTTCTTTGAATGTTTTTTTCATGATTGGCGTGGTGTGAAAAAGATGTTTCAACGGGCGGGTTTGCCCCATTGGCTGTCGGCGAAATCCATGAATATCTGCCAGTCAGCTGGTGTCATGGAATGTCCGCCGGCCCGGATATAATAGCCGAGGCGCTCTCCAACAAGCTGGCCCGGTGCCGGCATGGGCTGCGCAGCCAACCCGTCAACGCCGAGCAGGCGATAGACCGGGGCGGCGGCTTGCAACACATCGAACTGGCCGGCCGGATTCGCCCACTGGTCCGCCTGGCCGTTGGAGAACAGGACCGCCCTCGGCGCGCACAAGGCGACCAGGCAATTCTGGTCAAAGGGCAGCCGTTCCGGGCAATCGTTGAACTGTTTGAATTCTGCATTAAACCAGTGGGGAAAGACGCGGTTGAGGTCGCGGAGCTGCTCTCCGGTCTTGCCGCGGCTGGGGGCACTGCCACCGCACCCGGCCTGGTGCACCACGGCAAGGGCAATGCGGTCGTCGAACGCCGCCGCCAGCAGCGCCGCCTTGCCGTTGCGCGAATGGCCCAACGCGGCAATGCGGCGCGGATCCACGTCCGGATCCGACTCCAGGTAATCCACGCAACGCTGGAAGCCCCAAGCCCACGCGGCGATGGTGCCCCGATCTGCGGGCCGGTTTCGTGCCTGATCGCCACCGGCAAGCCACTGGTAAAGGCCGTCGCTGATGTCGGGCCGGTCCGAATCAATATCGCAACTGCAGAACGTGGCGAGGCCGTACCCGCGTTCAACGATGTCGGCGACCGGCCATTCGTCCCCCGGCCAGTCAGCGGCACCGGCCGATCGCGCCGCCTCCGTAGCGACGTTGTTCGAGCACCCCTTGCACAACGCGGTCAGCCAGCCGCGCGCCAGCGGCACGCGCGGATCGGCCGTCAGCGATTGGTTGCCACAAAAATTCAGCCCGAGAAAAACCGGCACACGGCCCGGACGATGATTCGGAAGCACCAGCATCAAGTCGATTTGCGGCGCGCCGTTCGATCCGGTTTCCAACGTGATCAGCCGGAGTGTTGCCTTGCCGCCGGCAAAATCACCGTATTCGGCCGCCACCCTGGCCTGCATCCGCGCGGGCTTGGGTGGCAGCGTGCCGTACATGTAGTGTTGGAAGAGGGCCATCAGTTCCGGCCGGCGCTGTTCGAACCACTGCCCGGGCGAGTTTACCCGGCGGCCATCGAGCATGACGAGGGGATCGGGCAACGCGTCGCACGGGGTCAACGCGGCCGGGGCCGGAAACGACCGGGGCCCGGGCGTCGTCGAGCAGCCAAACGACAGCAACGCGGTCAGCATCGCGACCGAAAGCATGATCCACGCGGTATTCATTGTCGGGCGGATGATAGGCGCGTCGGCGCTTTTGGCAAAGCCCCGGATGAGGCGAGTGCCTGTGACTCGACTGCTTTATCGGCGCACAACGCCGACACTACATCCTTTCGTGTGGTTAGTGTATTTCGTGGTTAAACTTTTTCCGCGTAAATTTCCAGCCGCACCATGCGAACGTGGACACGCCCATCCACATCGGGCGGATGTTTGGCGAGGTATCGGTCCGTAACGGCAGCGATAAATTCCTCGCGCAAGTTTTCCGGCACGCGCTGGACGTATGGCAGCCAGGTCGTGCGCAACCATGCCGCAAAGCCTTTGCGCCCGTCGTAGATGGCATCTTTCGGCGACAGTTGCACCCCCTGTGATTTGAACCCAAACTGTGGCAGCCACCTTTCGTAGCTGTCCGGGCTGTGAAAGAAATACGGCCTTTCCATTTTCCGGAAAAATTCACGCCAGCGTTTGAGCCGCATCTCCGGGCGCAACGCGACGAACACGTCCTGGGCGTTGCCCTTGCCGCCGCACGAAACCACCAGCCGTCCGCCGGAACGCACGCATGACGCCGCGCCGCTTAAAAACGCCTGATGATCATCCACCCAATGCAGGGCGGCGCTTGAAAAAACGAGGTCGAATTTTCGCCTGAACCGGATTTTGCGCGCGTCCATGACCCGAAATTCCACATTGGGAGCTTGGGCCTGTGGAAAAGTGGCGCGCGCGAATTTGATCATTTGCGGCGAGGCGTCAACGCCGATCACGAAACCGCGCGGCACGGCCTGGGCGATTTCGGCGCTGACTTTGCCATCGCCACAGCCGACATCGAGGACATGCTCATCGCCACGCAAATGGAGCTGCGCGATGAGTTCGCGCGCCCAGGCTTGTTGCACGACGGAATTCGCGGCGTAATCGGCCGCATTCCACCTGGCAGTTGATGAAACAGGTCTGGGCATCTTGCAAACTCAGACCAATCCCGCCGTCTCCGGGAAACCGCAGAGGAGGTTCAGGCTCTGAATGGCCTGACCGCTCGCGCCTTTGACCAGATTGTCCTCGGCACTCATGACGATGAGCCGGCCCGTCCGCGGGTCGAGCCGCCAGGCAATTTCGATGACGTTTGTACCGGTGACATTTTTGGTGTCGGGCAGATTTTTGCCGTCGAGCAGGCGAACGAACGGTTCGTTGCCATAAGCTTTCCGGTAACACGCGGAAATCTTCTCCGCGTCAACGGATTTGTCTGCCGGCGCGAGGTAAAGCGTCGTCAAGATACCGCGGTTCACCGGGATCAGATGCGGTGTGAACTGGATGGTGATTCCGGCGCCGGCCGCCAGCGAAAGCTGTTCCTCGATTTCCGACAAATGCCGGTGTTTGGGCACGCTGTAAGGCCGGACGCTTTCGTTGCATTCGCAAAAAAGATAATCCGCCTCGGCCTTGCGGCCCGCGCCGCTCACGCCGCTCAACGAATCGGCGATGATACCGGCCGGTTTGATCAACCCCGCCTTCAGCAAAGGAATCGCCGGCAGCAAAATGCTGGTTGGGTAACAGCCGGGTGACGCGATGAGCAAGGCCTTTTTGATCTGTTCGCGATAAATTTCCGGCAAACCATAAACGGACTTTTTCAACAACGCCGGCGCGGGATGGTCGTGCGCATAAAATTCCTTGTAGATTTCCGCACTCTTGAGCCGGAAATCCGCGCTGAGGTCAATCACGACACAGCCGGCATCGAGCAGCGGCACGGCGTATTCGGCAGCGACGCCGTGCGGCAACGCCAGAAACACCACATCCGCCTGTTTCGCCAGCCTTTCGGCCTTTGGCTCGGTAAAGTGCAGGGTTTTTGATTTGGGATGACTGGCGAATTTCGGAAAGACCTGTGCGAGCGTCTGCCCGGCATTCTGGCGCGAGGTCACGGCCGCCAGTTCTACGTGAGGATGGTTCAACAACAGCCGGACGAGCTCCTCGCCGGAATAACCGGATGCGCCAATGATGGCCACTTTCTTCGATTTCATATTTCAAATCTTACCGGGAGGGTCGCCGTGTCGGCGACCCAAATTTTCTTTCGGGGACGGCGACACGCCGTCCCTCCCAAAACAAAAAAGCCCCGCCGGCTTTTTGCCAGCGGGGCCTGGAAATTTCCAGCGCGATCAACGTTTCGAGTATTGGAACCGTTTGCGCGCGCCCGGCTGGCCGTATTTCTTGCGCTCTTTCATGCGCGAATCGCGCGTGAGCAGGCCCTCGGCCTTGAGCGCGCCACGCAACGTGGCATCGGCCCGAATCAGCGCCCGGGCAATCCCATGCCGCACCGCGCCGGCCTGTCCGTTCGGGCCGCCGCCGGTGACATTGATGCGCGCGTCGAATTTTTCCACCATGCCGGTAAGGATCAACGGTTGCGACACCGTCGAGCGCAGCGTTTCGAGCGGGAAATAATTTTCAAACGCCCGGCCGTTCACGGTGATTTTGCCGCTGCCGGACGCGAGCCGGACGCGGGCGATGGCGGTCTTGCGCCGTCCGGTGCCGAGAAATTCGATTTTGGTTTCCGCTGCCATCTGTCAGTTGAGGTTGAACGTTGGTGGTTGAGGGAAAATCAGGCCGCCGTCTTGAGCGGCTCCGGCTTTTGCGCGGCGTGCGGATGTTTCGGGCCTTTGAAAACTTTCAGCTTCGTCAGCAACTGGTCGCCCAGCCGGTTTTTCGGAATCATGCCCTTGACCGCGTGCGTAATGAGTTTTTCCGGATGCTTCGCACGGATTTGCTCAACGGTCCGGTATTTCTCGCCGCCTTTCCAGCCGGAATAGGTCATGAACTCCTTGGCCGTTTCTTTCTTGCCGGTGAGCCGGACCTTTTCGGCGTTGACGACAACGACAAAGTCGCCGGCGTCGAGGTGGGGCGTGTACACGGGCTTGTTTTTGCCGCGTAAAATATCGGCAACCTGCACGGCCAGCCGTCCGAGCACGGCGCCGTCGGCGTCAATCACGTGCCACTTCCGCTGGTCCAAATTTACTTTGGGCAAATGCGTTTTCATTCAAACCGAAAAGGAGCGCATAATTTATCAGACGCGCGAACGAAGTCAACAGGGCATTTCGGCTTCTCACACCCGACCCAGACGAAGCCCGCCGGCACCCGGTGCGAATTTATCGGGATGCCGTCAGTCCGGTTGCAACGCGCAAGCGTTTTTTCTTGAGCAATTGCCGGAAAACGCTAATCAATCGGAGGATTTTTTTGACAAAGAGCCATTTTCTGACGGGTTTATGGTGATACAGTGGTTCTGTTCCTGTCCCGGATAAAACAAGGCAGGTGTTCAAGCAACCCGCTAAAGTAAAAAGTATGAGGCCAGAACAATGGCAAACATTCAAGCAAGCCGCACGGCTGGAAAAATTGGACAAAGTGCCGATGGCCATGATCGTGGACAGCCCATGGATACCCGGGTATCTCGGTCTCAAACACATGGATTTTTATCTCGATCCTGAATTGTGGTTTCAATCGCATCTAAAAATTCACAGGGAGTTCCCTGACATCATCTGGGTTCCTTCCTGGTGGATGGAATATGGCATGGCGGCGGAACCATCGGCGTTGGGATGCAAGATCAAATTCTGGCAGGACAACACGCCCAGCGAATATCACACGCTTTATCACATCGAAGATATTGAAGAATTCCCGGAATACGAAGTGGAGAACGACGCCTTCATGGCGATGACACTGCATCGCATCCGCATGCAGAAGCAACGCATCCTTGACACCGGAGAAATTCTGCCACTGGTCACGTCACGTGGACCGATGTGTACGGCGGGTTTTGTGCGCGGCACGACCAATCTGATGATTGAACTTGTGGAAAAGCCGGAGTGGTCGCACAAACTGCTCGATCTGTGCACGCGGCTGGTCATTGACTGGTTGAAAGCCCAGCACAAGGCCCTGGGCAATACGGTGGAAGGCATTTTTGTTCTGGATGACATTGTCGGTTTCGTAAACGAAGAGCATTACCAGGAATTTTGCCACCCTTACCTGAAACGCATATGCGACGCCTTCCCAAGTGATTGGGTGAAAATCTACCACAACGATGCGGAAATCCAAGCCTGTCTGGATCATCTGCCGGATTGCGGGTTCAACGTCTTGAACTGGGGAAAACAAACGGACATCGCCGAGGTGAAGGAGCGCGTCGGTGACCGCATGTGCCTGATGGGGAATGTAAATCCGCTCGAAGTCGGTGTCCGCGGCACGCCGGAGGAAGTGCGCAAAGCGACGCTGGAGGTTCTTGAAAAAGGCGGCGACCGCGGCATGATTCTGT
Source organism: uncultured Verrucomicrobiae bacterium (assembly GCA_963754775.1). Lineage (GTDB taxonomy): Bacteria > Verrucomicrobiota > Verrucomicrobiia > Limisphaerales > UBA11358 > UBA11358. Next base: position 68,055 of record CAVWHM010000027.1, on the reverse strand, counting down.
CCGTCGGCGGCGGCACCAGTCCCGGAATGCCCAAACAGAACATCCTCGCCATGCTGGAAGCGTTGGCGGAATTCAATGCCAGGCGGTAATTTTCCGGATTTTTAGAAAGAGAAAGACCAGTTGCCAGACTACGCGTTAATGAACCAGTGCCTTTACGAAGGCAAGGCCAAGGAGGTCGAACAGATGACCAAAGACGCTCTGGCTGAAGGCCGGAACGTTCAGGAAGTTTTGACCGAGGGATTGATCGCCGGCATGAGCGTCGTGGGCGAGGACTTCAAGCACAACATTCTCTACGTGCCCGAAGTGCTGATTGCCGCCCGCGCCATGAAAGCCGGCATGACCGTGTTGAAACCGTTGCTGACCGCAAAAGACTCCACCGTGCAACCGTCCGGAGTTCTTCTCATGGGAACCGTCCGCGGCGATTTGCATGACATCGGGAAAAACCTCGTCTGCATGATGGCCGAGGGCGCGGGTTTTGAAGTCCATGACCTCGGGGTGGACCAAAGCATCGAGAAATTTCTCGCCGCCACCGAACTGTACAAGCCGCAAATCATCGGCATGAGCGCGTTGCTGACCACGACGATGATTTACATGAAGGTCGTGATTGACGGCTATAAAGAACGCGGCCTCAACCATATTAAGTTCGCCATCGGTGGCGCGCCCATCAGCCAGATGTATGCCGATGAAATCGGCGCGGATGGATATGGCGCAGATGCGTCGAGCGCCGTGGATTTATTTTTTCGGTTGATGGGCAAGCGGTAGGGAGGCATTCACTTCCGGCCCCTTAAATTTTACCGGCTTCGTCAAAATGGCCGGCGGGCGCGGCACTGGCACGGCCATATCGCTTCTCCGGCTCATCCCTGGCTGAAATGTTCACCGGGACGGTTGGCTGTTCCCCGGCTTGTTCGAGCCTTGACTTTTGGCGGCGGCGGTTCAGTTTTCGATCGTGGGCATACGCTCGATCATGCCACAACAGCGTCCCGGAAAGGCTTGGGTGATTGAATGGAGATGGTTCGGGGGACCACCGAATGGGAGAAAAGAACAGGCGACCAGCAAAGCCAAGAGTCAATGAATGAGGCGAGCCGGTGAATTTTCGGTTTTTTAGCATATATCAACATATCCAGATACGTTGATATATTTTATTTACTTCCTGGAATCGAAGGGTTATTTTACACGCATCGTTGCCAATATTGAATTGAATCGTGTGAACACAAAATCGAACAGGGCCGCCGAATTGGAGCGTTTGTTGCGCAAGCGCATCGTGATCCTTGATGGCGCTATGGGCACGATGATTCAGCAGCACAAGCTGACGGAGGCCGATTTCCGCGGCGAACGATTCAAGGATTGGAAGGGCAAAGACCTCAAAGGCAACAATGACCTGTTGAATATCACCAAGCCCGGGGTCATCGAAGACATTCATCGCCAATACCTCGAAGCCGGCGCGGACATCATCGAGACAAACACGTTCAATTCGCAGGCCATTTCGCTGGCCGATTATGGCCTGGCATCGCTGGCTTATGAACTGTCCAGGGCCGGCGCGGAATGCGCCCGGCGCGCGGCGGACCAGGCGGAACAAGCGCAGCCGGGCCGCGTCTGTTTCGTGGCCGGCGCCATCGGGCCGACGACCAAGACGTCATCCATTTCGACCGACGTGAATAATCCGGCGGCGTGCGGCTGCACTTACGATGAACTGGTCACGGCCTATTCGGAACAGGTCCGCGGGTTGCTGGACGGCGGCGTGGATTTGCTGCTGGTGGAAACAATTTTTGACACGCTGAACGCGAAGGCCGCCTTCTTCGCCATCCAGCAAATCTTCGAGGAACGCGGAATTGAACCATTTCCCTATCGGAGGGATGAGCTCCGCGAGTCCCCATCTTTTCAGGCGAGGGCTCGTGTAACTCGCCCCTCCGAATCTTTACGTCGGCACGTTCCTCTTCTCGCCTCCGTCACGTTCATCCAGGCGGGCAGCAATCGCGGTGTGACCGGCCAGACCGTCGAGGCGTTTTGGAATTCCATTTCGCATGTGCCGCTGTTGAGTGTCGGTATGAACTGCGCGCTCGGACCCAGGGAATTGCGTCCGCTCATCGAGGAACTTTCCGGCATTGCGCCGGTTTATGTCAGCGCGTATCCGAATGCCGGCCTGCCAAACCCGCTGTTGCCAACGGGTTTTCCGGAGACACCGGAAACCCTCGCGCCGCAACTTCGCGAGTGGGCGCAAAACGGCTGGCTCAACATCGTCGGCGGTTGCTGCGGCACCACGCCGGCGCATATCAAGGCGGTTGCCGAGGCGGTCCGTGGAATTCCGCCGCGCAAGGTGCCGGCGGTCGAGCCGTATCTGCGATTGAGCGGACTGGACGCGCTGACGGTCCAGGGAAATTCGGAACGGGGAGCACACGCGCCCCGCGTGTCCAGCGTTGCGCCTCGCAACGCTGAAATTCCGGCAAATGTTTCCCGCGAGTCGCGGAAAACCGCACCCGGGCCGGGTGCGCTCCCCACACAAAATGCTTCGATCAATTTCATCAACATCGGCGAGCGCACGAACGTGGCCGGTTCGCCGAAATTTGCGCAGCTCATCAAGGCCGGCGATTACGAGGCCGCGCTCGCCGTCGCGCGCCAGCAGGTCGAGAACGGCGCGCAGGTGATTGATGTTTGCATGGACGAAGGGATGATTGACGGCGTTCCCACGATGACGCGCTTCCTCAACCTCATCGCGTCCGAACCGGACATCTGCAAGGTGCCGGCGATGGTGGACTCATCGAAATGGGAAGTGATCGAAGCCGGCCTGAAATGCCTCCAGGGCAAAGGCATCGTGAATTCCATTTCATTGAAGGAAGGCGAGGAAAAATTTCTCAAGCAGGCGAAACTGGTCCGCCGGTACGGCGCAGCGGTAATTGTGATGGCGTTCGACGAGCGCGGCCAGGCGGATTCGTTCGAGCGCCGGATCGCGGTCTGCCAACGCGCCTACGATTTGCTCGCACAGAACGTTGGATTTCCGCCGCAGGACATCATTTTCGATCCGAACGTCCTGACCGTCGGCACCGGCATGGAGGAACACGCGAACTACGCCGTGGATTTCATCCGCGCGACAAAGTGGATCAAGGAAAATCTGCCGTTGGCCAAGGTGAGCGGCGGCATCAGCAACGTTTCATTTTCGTTTCGCGGCAACAACACCGTACGCGAGGCGATGCACTCGGCGTTTCTTTATCATGCCATCCAGGCCGGTCTCGATATGGGCATCGTCAACGCTGGCATGCTGGCCGTTTACGAGGAAGTCCCGAAAAACTTGCTTGAACTCGTCGAGGATGTTTTGCTCAACCGCCGCCCGGACGCGACCGAGCGCCTGATCAAATTTGCCGAGTCCGTGAAGCAGAAGGGCAAGGCCGAGGTCGTGGAGGACGAATGGCGCAGAGGCACCGTTGAGGAACGGCTCAAGCACGCGCTCGTCAAAGGCATCGTGGATTTCATCGAGGCCGACGTCGAGGAAGCCCGGCAGAAATATGCCCGGCCATTGCAAGTCATCGAAGGTCCGCTCATGGCAGGCATGAACGTCGTCGGCGATTTGTTCGGTTCCGGAAAAATGTTTCTGCCGCAGGTGGTGAAATCCGCCCGGGTGATGAAAAAGGCCGTGGCGTTTCTGCTGCCGTACATGGAAGCGGAGAAAAAGGCCGCCGGCGGCGTGCATAAAAACGCCGGGAAAATTCTCGTAGCTACCGTCAAAGGCGACGTGCATGACATCGGCAAAAACATCGTCGGCGTCGTGCTCGCCTGCAACAATTACGAAGTCATTGACCTCGGCGTGATGGTGCCGTGTGAAAAAATCCTCCAGACCGCGCGCGAACAGAACGTGGACATCATCGGTTTGAGCGGGCTGATTACGCCGTCGCTCGACGAGATGACGCACGTCGCGCACGAGCTGGAGCGCGAAGGGTTCAAGCTGCCGTTGCTCATCGGCGGCGCGACGACGAGCAAGACGCACACGGCGGTGAAGATTGCGCCCGGCTACAGCCAGCCGGTCGTGCACGTGCTCGACGCCAGCCGGGCCGTGCCGGTCGTCAGCAATTTAATCAGCACGGAGAACAAGCCCGCGTTCGCGCAGGAAATCCGCAAAGAATACGACCGCATCCGCTCGCAGCACGGCGGCCGGGCGGCGAAACTGGTTTCGATTGAAGAAGCCCGCGCGAACGCGCCGAAATTGAAGTTCGACGGTTTGCCCAAGCCGGAGTTCATCGGCCTGCGAACGCTTTCATCGCTCGACACTCGTCACTCGTCACTCGTCACCCTTTCCGACCTCGTGCCGTTCATTGACTGGTCGCCGTTCTTCCACACCTGGGAATTGCGCGGTCGTTATCCCGCGATTCTGAATCACGAAAAACATGGCGAAGAGGCGCGCAAACTTTTTGCCGACGCGCAGAAGCTGCTCGAAGAGATGGTCAGCGGGAAATTGATTCAGCCGCGCGGGGTCTATGGCTTCTTCCCGGCGAACCGGGTCGGCGATGATGTGGAACTCTACACCGACGAATCGCGGGGCGCGGTCCTGGCCACGTTCCATTTCCTTCGCCAACAAACGGCCAAGGACGACGGTACGCCGAACTGGAGTCTGGCGGATTTTATTGCGTCAAAAGAATCGCGTCACGCGTCACGTGTCACGTGTCACGATTTTCTGGGTGCTTTCGCCGTTACTTCCGGGCACGGGCTTGACGAAGTGGTCAAAAAGTTCAAGGCCGACCACGATGATTACAACGCCATCATGGCCGAGGCGCTGGCCGACCGGCTGGCCGAGGCGTTCGCGGAATTTTTGCACAAGCGCGTCCGGGAAGAATGGGGTTACGGCAAATCGGAAAGTCTGACGACCGACGACCTCATTGCCGAAAAGTATCGCGGCATCCGCCCGGCGGCGGGTTATCCCGCGTGCCCTGACCACACGGAAAAGCAGATTCTCTGGAACCTTCTCGACGTGGAGAAAACTGCCGGCATCAAATTAACGGAGAGCTTCGCCATGTGGCCGGGAAGTTCCGTGAGCGGACTCTATTTCGCGCACCCGGAATCAAAGTATTTCGCCGTCGGCAAGCTCGGCCGCGACCAGCTTCTCGATTACCACGTGCGCAAAGGAATGACCTTGCCAGAGGCGGAGAAATGGCTTGGGCCATACTTGAATTACGACCCGGTTAATAGCCCCTGAAATTGCGGCATCAACTCGAATTGTGTGGGGTCATCAATTGGGCGCCGGCTTGCCCTGTCGCAACGCAGGCAGCCAGGCGCTCCAGCGGCGTTTGTCGTAGGCAGCTTGCGTACCGTGCTCGTCCTGATGGCCGGATTTCGGGAGGATAACAACTTCTTTGGGCGAAGTGATCTGATTCTCCAAGGCAAACACGCTGGATGGCGGACAAACTTCATCGCGCAACCCAAGTCCGACGAGCACGGGACATTTGATATGCCGCGCGAAGTTCGCGGTGTCGTAATATCGGCTCGCTTCGTGCACTTTGTTGGGGTTTTTGCCGCCGTCGGTATTGAAATACCAGTGCGGGAAGCCGGGCGCGCGACCGACATCGGGTGCAAGCATGTCGCCGCCTGCCGGCACGAGCGCCAAGGCGGCGGTAATGTCTTTCGGATGCAGCCCGGCGATCATCAATGTCTGCTGTCCGCCTTGACTGTCGCCCATCACCACCAGCGTCTTGCCATTCCAATCCGGGCGTTTCTTTAAATATTCAATCGCCCGGTAGCAGGACAGATACATCCGCAAATAGTAGCTCTGGTCGCGGTCGTCATTGCCAATGGACCAATAATCTTTGAGCGGCCCGGCGAATTGCTCCTTGTAAAACGCTTCGGGTTTGTCAATCGGCAGGTCATGAGGTTCAATATTCAGTGCCAGCCAGCCTTCCGCCGCGCGGTCGGTCACCCAATTTTTTTGCAAGCCGTAAACCCCCGCCCATTGCGGGATGAACAAGGCCGGGAATTTTTCGCCTTTTTCAGGACGTGCAATCTGTCCCCGGATGTGCGTGCCGCCGATGTTGTCCAGGGTGATTTTCCAATACGCCACACCCGGTTTTCCACTGTCCACTTTTTCGAGCTTCGGATGGGCGGAGACTTTTTTCAGTTCCTTCAATTTGGCCTTCCAGAACGCATCGAAATCGGCCGGCGGCGGAGCGGCAGGCAGGATTTTATCCGGCGCAGCGACGGCGCCGCCAACGGCGCGATTGGTGTCGTTCTCCGGCTGCCACCGCACTTCGACCAGCATTGTGTTCGGCTGGTCAAACTTCGACTCCAGCGTGGCGACATCGTTGCTGAAGGTTAAGTTGCCCTGTCCCACGTCCGTCTGACCGCCGCTTTTGAGGGTGTAATGTGCGGCGGGCACATTGGTGCCGCCTTTCCATTCGACCACCCAATGAACGCTGTCACCGACCTGATAGACGCCGCCTGGTCTGTCCGGCGCGACCATCATTGGCTGTGCGCAACAGAAATTCGCCACCGCCAAAAAAAACGACGCGATAATAAAATTGGAAGCGTGTTTGTTTTGCATAAGCCGCAGGTGTTGGACTACGCAGTGATAAAAATTTCGCTGTCCGTGACTTTCAATTCAACGCCGGCGGCTTTCGCGGCTTCTTGAAGGGCGGCGTTCAGCATCACGACCGGGTCTTTGCTGACATCGAGCCGGCGCATCAAGCCTTCGCCTTTTTTGGTGCCGACGATGAGCGTCAATTTCAGCCCTTTGCGTTTGCAGCCGACACGCGTGCCGTCGGGAAGTTTGGTGTTCATGGGTTTGACGAAGGCATCGGTGTAATGCACGCCGATGCCCGATTTGTCGGGGAACCCGGGCGGAAGTTTTTCCTTTGCCGCCGCATTGATGTCGCAAAGTTTTGTCATCGAAAGTTCCGCATCATTTCAAAAACCCCGCCGGCTGTCCAACACTACCCGTTTCCTTTTCGCGCCGGACCAGTGCGTAATGAATCACTTCAAAGACCAGGCCCCATTTATGCGCGCGCCGGGCCGGATCGCAATAACAGCCGGAAGGATCGTAGGGACGTTCCCAGGCCAGAACCTCGTTCAAGGGTTTGCCGAGCAGGGGCTTCTCGTTCGCAATGCTGCCCATGAGCGATTTGGCGTTGTTCAGATACTCGCACTGGTATTGGTGGCCGCTGTCGCCGGGAGCCGGAACGCAACCGGTTGCCAGAACCCGGTAACCGTCGTCGGGCGGCCCGAGCTTTACTGCATAGTCAAATGCCAGCGGCTGCCCCATGTTGGAACAGGTGGTGCCTTCGTAACGAAAGCGGGCTTCCACCGAACGGTCCTCCAAAAAATTCAATTGCAGCCGTTCCTGCGACCATTTTTGCAACGCGCGGGAATTGACGGTATATCTGGCATTATGATCCAGCATTGAGCCGGCAGTGACCGGCGCTTCCGGCTTTTCAACCGCACCGCCCTGGAACCGCCGCACGTCTTCAATTTGCGGCGGCGAATGCCGATACGGCGCGCGGCGATATTGACAGCGCGGCAGCGAGCAGTTTTCGCAGGGAACCAATGTCGCCAGGTTCCGCACTGTGTCCAAATGCCGCGTGATACCAAACACCGCCAAAAGCGATTTCTTGGGCCGCAACATCCCGGTGTCCAGCACCTGAATGTCGCCGGGAAAATCGCGGCCCGGTTTTTGCCCGATCAATTCCCATAGTTTGATTTGATCGGATATGTCCCAGCCGGAATAACCCGGACTGTAATGCGGCAGGGCTACCATGCCGTTTTGATCGGCCCAGCCGCAGATGTGGCCGCTGGCCACCGTTACCAGATGCTCGACCACCGCCGGAACCGTACATTTCCATGAAAAAATATTCGTCCGGCTTTCCCTCCTGCCAGAGCTGGCGCGCTTGTTCCTCGCATTCCCGTCCGGCACTTACCGCAACCAGCACCGCCGTGTGAGCGTGGGCAGCGACAAGTTGATCGTGAAGCTGTTTCGACGCGAATTCCGTCTCGTGCATCCACAGCCTTTTATTTTTCAGTTCCAGGTCGCTGGTCTGCCGGGTATAAATCCACGGCTTCCCGTTTTCCGCATACCATGCCCGCGCCTGGCCGGCGAGTTCGCGCGCCCGCCCGTCCGGTACGTGTTGCTTCGGATATCCGAGCAATCGGCGGTATTCGGCCTCCTGCACGTTGACGGGTGGATGGGGGTCAATCAGTTCGAACATGTCAAAATTCAGGAAGTTTGCCGGGCCGCCGGCGCGTCTGGAGACACCACGGGATTAAACTGGCAGCCTTCAACGAAGTAATCGAAGAAATGCGGGTGGGCTTCCAGACGGCAGTGCGTCACGCGTTTGACCATGCCTTCCAGTTCCATTCGCTTCGTCCGCGACAGCAAGGCGATGCAGGCGCCTTCAATCGAAGCATTGCCAACCTGCAAAATTTTTGAATCGTCAATGTCCGGAATCAAGCCGATGCGTTTCGAGGATCCAGTGTCCAGATGCCGGCCAAAGCCGCCAGCCAGATAAAAAACGCCCGGGTCTTCAAACCGGGCTCCGTATTGCTCGAAGATAATGTGCAGGCCCGCGACATTGGCGCCCTTGGCCTGCGCCAGTTCGTTGATGTCACTTTCGGAGAAATAAATCGGCGAGTCGCTGTTCACCTCAAGGACAATCCTGTCCTCACCGTCCTCAAACCGGCCCAGGGAATTGATACGATTGTTCTTCAGAAGTTCACTCAACAAATCCACCAGGCCGGAACCGCAAATGCCTTCTGCGCGACCGTCGCCGATCACTTGCACGGAAAATGTACCGTCCGGGTTGAGTTTCAGCTTTTCGATGGCGCCCGGCAGTCCCGGCATGCCGCAGGAAATCTTGCCCCCCTCAAACGCCGGGCCGGCCGGACAGGACGCCGCGAAAATCTTGTTTTTATTTCCCAGAATCAATTCCGTGTTCGTGCCGATGTCCATGACGGCCACCAGCCGTTCCTCATTCGCCAGATCCACGGCCAGCATGCAGGCGGCGGCGTCCGCGCCGACGTGACCGCTGATGATGGGCAGGCCATAGGCCCGCGCCCGGGGATGCAGCGGCAGCAACAACTTTTTCGCCGGTTCGACCAGGCTGGTCGTCGTCCGGCGGCCTTCCGCCATTTCCAGTTCGGTGATGGAGCGATAGGGGCTTTGGCCGATGGAATAGACGTTCAAGCGGAAGAACAGGTCGCGCATGGTGGAATTGCCCGCGACGACCATTTCGTAAATCGTCTTTGGGTCAACCGGAAATTCCTCGATGGCACGGCTCAAATATCCGGCGAGCGTCCGTTGCAGCAATTTGCTGTGGTCGTGCGTGTCGTAATGGATGCGCGCCATCACGTCCGAGCCGCCAAAGCGCTGCGGATTTTCGAATGAAGCATCGGCGACCACCTCGCCGGTTTCCAGGTTCAAGAGCCGGAGAACGATTGTCGTCGTCCCCAAATCCAGCGCCAGCCCGTGAATCGGCCCGGGTGAACGTTCTATTTCCTCCCCGTCCAGCAGGATCCGGTCGCCATCGCGGGTGACGGCAGGATCCAGTTTCCATTTTTTATCTGCCCGTCGGGAGTTGAAACGCGTGACGTTCGATTTTCATCTCCCCGCGCCGCATCGTGTGGCAGCGGACCACGCCGGAGTCGGCAATGATTTTACAGGAACAGGACAACCGGAACCGGCCCTGCAAATGTTTTTCCGCCGGCACGGGTGGGGAAAGACACTCCATGCCTTCGATGACCTCCACGACACACTCCTTGCATTTGCCCTGCTTGCGGCAGGACGTCGGCACATGAACGCCGAGCGATTCGGCGTAATCGAACAGCGACGAACCCGGCATGACGCTGGTTCGCAGACCGTTGAAATGCAGTTCGACACTCATGCGACTGGTTTTGTGCGTATGACTCAAGTTAGTATCATAAATGCGTTCTTGAATTCGGGCAACGACGGAGTGAGGCGGGAATACAATGTACTATTCTCGGGCGCTTTCACTCTGCGGAGCGAATAGCCTCTCCTGCCTTTTGGCGATAAATCCATTCTGAACCGCGATGAAAACATCACATTCCACCCCCCGGCTTTTTTGTCCTGTTGTTTTCAATTTCAACCCTGGCCGTTCAATCCCGGGCGGAGACCGGCTACGAAGGCTGGCTCCGCTACGAAAAGATTGACGATGTCTCGATCAAAAGAAATGACGATGAATCACTGCCCGCCGCCGTCGTGCCTTCGAGTGGTTCTGAATTCACTCAATCGGCCCAAAGTCATCTGGTTTGCGCGGGGCGGAATGCTGGCAGAACCTTTAGAAACCACACTTCCATCACACTGGCCCACTCAGTGAACCGTTTTGCAGGGTCGAATTCCCAATTGCGGAATCGAAGCAGGGCGGGTCTTTTGATCTGGTGCCCGGGATGCTCAGCGCGTCTTGGCGGGCTTTTTCCGCCTCGTCCGGCCGGGTTTGCGTCCGGCGATTTTCCGGTCTGAAACGCAGACGGTTTGCCGCGTTTCCTCCCGGGTTTTACGCGCTGCGGTCAGCAGGGACTCACCGTTCTTTTCGGCCGGTTCCGGTTCCGGTTCCGGCGCGATTAATTCCGTGTCGAGCTCGGCGATCCTCGTTCGTAATTCCTCGCCGTTTTTGTGCGGGGCAGTCCGTGGGGGTTCGCCATTCTTCTCCGCCGGTTTCGGTTCCGGCTTCGGCGCGATAATTTCCGTGTCGAATCCAGCAACCACCGGTCGCGATTCCTCGCCGTTTTTGTACGGGGCGGTCGGCGGGGGTTCACCATTCTTCCCGGCCGGTTCCGGTGTCGGCGAAGGCTGCCGTTCGATCAGTTCTGTTTCCACCCTGGTTGCGGCCGACGGCAAGGTTTGCTCGTTCTGGCGCGACGCGGCCAGCAGAGCCTGTAAATTTTTCTCGCCCTGTTCCTGCGCCTGTTTCCGTTCGGCGATTTCCGCTTCAAGCCGGTTGACCGTCTGGCGCAGTTTTTCGTTGACCTTGATCAACTCCATCCACTGTTCCTTGACTTGCGATTCCCATTTGTCCAGCGCCTGTCGTTTCGCTTCCTCTTCCCGCAAGAAGTTCTTGAGGCCGGGATAAAAGCGTGTCATGCCTGCAAGCAGCAGCAGGGAGTAAATGACGTCCACTTTGATTCCCCACTGGGTGCCGGCGTCAGATGGTTCCACCGCGAGAAACAAACTCAGCAGCGCCAGGAGTGAGAGCGCACCAAAAAGCAACCACCCCATGAGCGTTGACCTGAAAAGCCGGCCCAGGCGCAGCGCGTACCAAGCCACCCCGAACTGCAGTAGCCCCGATGTCAGGCGTATGATGTCTATATCGTTCATATCGACAACTGTTGCCCCAGTTAAAGCAGGAAAGAGGCCAAAGGAACTGTGACGGATTCAAGACCATAAGACGTTTGGTAAAGCGCCCAATCCACCTCGAATACCAAAATCTGGACAGTCGCAAACCGGCGGGGCGCACTTTCCTACAGTGTCGGTGACACGACCGACGACTCAAAGAAAGCGGCAAAATTCATGAAAAACAAATAAGCGCAGAACCTGTTTCCCGGTCTTTGCCGGGCACAGAATCCCGGCACGCGGCTTCAAGCCAAATTTGCGGCGGGGCTTTCCCACATGCGTTTTCGGCAAAAGTCCCGGAACGATGAATCCAATATGACTGCCGGCAAACACCATCAAGCGGCTCAAACAACGAAGTCACGTCAAACCGGACTTGCCACTGCTGCAATACCCTTCCCCCACCCGCGGGGCACAGTCCAAAAACTCTCGCATGCCAGTAAAATCAGGAATCACTTAATCTGAGGTGTGTATTAATGTTTGATAATACGAAAAATGAATCCAAAAATTGTCAAGGTTTTGCCAAAACACGGTTGGTCGTTTTGTTCCCCTTCCACCATCTTCTTTCTGAAAGGCGCGAAAACGGCGCCAGCAACGACCAACAAACACAGAAACCAACGATGAAAAAGATACTTGTACTTGCAACCGTATTTGGCTTCGCCGTCGCGCTAAACGTCTCGGCTGCGGATGCCAAGGCAAACTGGGACACAATCTGCGCCAAGTGCCACGGCGCGGACGGCAAGGGCGATACCAAGATGGGCCAAAAATTTGGCATTAAGGATTTTACCGACGCCAAGGTTCAGGACGGCATCAAGGATGAAGACGCGGTGAAAGCCATCAAAGACGGCATCAAGGATGCGGATGGCAGGACGAAGATGAAGGCGTACGTGACCGGGGCGGATACCCCCCTGTCGGACGACGAAGTCAAGGCGCTTGTGGCCTACGTCCGTGGATTAAAGAAGTAACTAAACTGGTTTGCGGGCGGGCCGTCGAACTGGCGGCTCTCGTCCGGCAAAACGGCCAAACCAACCTCTGGCAATATGCGACGCTTTAAGTTGCCACCACAAATTCTGCGTCTGGTTCTGCTGGCTCTCGCCATCGTTGGATCCTATCTGGTCGCGCGTTCTTTTCTTGTCCCGCCGTCCTTTGGCGAATACGGCTGGTATCGCGGAGATGCGCTGAATCTGATTGCGTCGCGCGATCCCGTGTTTGCGGGCAAGCGGGCGTGTGATGAATGCCACTCCGACATTCTGCACAACCTGGCGGCGGATGCGCACAAGACCCTTTCCTGTGAGGCGTGCCATGGCGTGTGCCGGCAGCATTGCAATAACCCGGACATCCTGCCCGACAAGACCACCGGCAGCCACTGCATCCGGTGCCACGAAGCCAATCTGGCCCGCCCGGCCTGGCTCAAGCAAATCGTCGTCAAAGATCACTACGGACCAAAATGCACTGAATGTCACCTGCCGCATCAACCCAACAAAAGTCCATGAAAAATCAAATCAGTCGTCGGAGTTCATTGTTGAGGATGGGCGGCGCGCTCGCCGGTCTGCTCACGATGTCCATCGCCCGTGCGGCCAAAGCGGCGGTGCAGACCGTGTTCGTTTCCACCAGCGCGCCCAAGGGCTACGACCCGACCAGGCATAAATGGCTGATGTGCATTGACGACAACAAGTGCATCGGCTGCGGGTTGTGCGCGGAAGCGTGCAAGAAGGAAAACGGCGTTCCGGAAGGCCCCTACTACCGCACTTGGATCGAGCGTTACATCATCCCCAAGCCGAAACCGGGCTCGGATCAAACCCGGGGCGAGGCGATGGTGGATTCTCCCAACGGCGGAATGCATGGTTTCCCTGAACCGACCTTGCCGAAGGACCAAATTGAGCACGCGTTCTTCGTCCCGAAGCTGTGCAACTTGTGCGAAAATCCGCCTTGCGTCCAAGTCTGTCCGGTCGGCGCGACGTTTCGCGCACCGGATGGCGCGGTGCTGATTGACCCGAAATACTGCATCGGCTGCGCCTTTTGTGTGCAGGCCTGTCCTTACGGCTCCCGGTTTCTGAATCCGGTCACTCACACGGCCGAGAAATGCACGCTTTGTTATCATCGCATCACCCGCGGACTGAAGCCAGCCTGTGTGGAGATTTGCCCGGCGGAGGCGCGCATTTTCGGCGATTTGAAAAATTTGCCGGCTGATGACCCACTCCAGAAATTTTACGAAAAAAACCGGGTGCAGGTGCTCAAGCCGCATCTGGGTACCGAACCCCGAGTTCTCTACGCCGGCCTGGACAAGGAGGTAAGATAACATGAACGAAGTGACCAATATCGTCGTCGAGGCGCTGCCGCAGTTTCAGGGCTTTGTGTATCCCAACGAAGCCAGCCTTCACCCGGTTTGGAGCACGCTGATTGTGGTTTATCCCTACATTACCGGGCTGGTGGCGGGCGCCTTCATCATGGCCTCGCTGGTGCGCGTGTTCAATGTCAAGGCGCTGGAGCCGGTGTATCGGCTCTCGATGTTGACCGCTTTTGCCTTTCTGCTCTGCGCGCCATTGCCGCTTTTGTTCCATCTGGGGCATCCCGAGCGGTGCTACGAAATCATGATGACACCGCACCTGACTTCGCCCATGGCGGTATTCGGCTTTGTTTACGCCTGGTATTTGATGGCGGTCCTGCTGCTGGAGCTGTGGTTTGATTTCCGCCAGGACTTCGTGAAATGGTCCAAAACCACATCTGGATTCAGGGGCATCCTCTATCGGGCGTTGACTTTGGGGGTGAACGATGTGTCGGAGCAGAGTCTGCGGCTGGACACAAAAATGGAGTGGATCCTTTCGATTGTCGGAATTCCGTCTGCCTTCTTGTTGCACGGCTATGTCGGTTTTATTTTCGGCTCCATCAAGGCGAATCCCTGGTGGGGCAATGTGCTGATGCCAATCATGTTTATTCTGTCCGCCATCGTGTCGGGCATCGCGCTGTGCGTGTTCAACTACATCGTTCTGACCTGGATTCGCCGCAAGACCGTGGACATGCGCTGCCTCGACACCATGGCGATGTTTCTCTTCTACGCGTTGGTGGTGGATGCTGTCATTGAAAGTTTGGACGTGCTCCATCGCGGCTTTGCGGCGGAGGAAGGATTCGCCGTGTTGCAAACCATGATCCGCGAGAAACTCTTTTACACGTTGAACGTCGGACAGGTTGGTGTCGGCACGCTGCTGCCGTTGCTGATGCTGGGATCGCTCCAGCTTTTGCGCCGGCGTGTGCCGGAGGCGGTCCGGCGGACCATGATTTTCTGCAGCGGAGCGATGATCCTGATCGGCGTACTGATGATGCGATGGAACGTCGTCATGGGCGGCCAGTTTTTCTCCAAGAGCCTGCGTGGCGTGATGAGTTACAAAATGGAGTTTGCCGGCCAGGAAGGCTGGCTCATCAGCGCCATTATCATGGTCCTGCCGTTCATTATTCTGACGGTTCTGGTGAAGCTGTTTTTGTCCGAGCGATTGCAAACCAGCGAACATGCGCCGCAGAACAGTTCCACAACCTAGGCTCGACGGAAAAGGTTTCCATTGGCATCCGGTCGTTCGGCCTGCCGCGCCGCGCGCCTTTTCTTCGCTTCAGGGAGCTGGTTTCTGTCACTTCGCGCCTGACATCTCCAGCGGCGGCAGAAGCCGGCTGGTTCTTTGGAATGAAGCGCTTTGTCAAATAAATGACAAGCCTTCAGCAAGGTTGGAAAGGTCAGGGCGGCGAGGTGGAATGAGAATATCGGTGTAACTTTGGCCGTCGGGAAATCCGGTCGAAATCAGTTCGCGGGCCTTCGCCGCGCCGAAGTGTCGGATGCCGGGATTTTGCGTCCTGCTGCTGGCGAGCCTGGTGGAGTCGTGGGGCTGCCCGCTTCGGCCACGCAGGCGGGAACGCGCTTGAATAAAGAACGGGATTCCGTCAGAATTCCAAGGTTCACGACGATGGGTAATGACCGGAGTGTGTTGGCTGAACAAAAAAATAAACTTATGAAAAAACTACTCGTTCTCAGCATCGCGGCAATGACCGTTGCCGCACTGTCCGCTCGCGCGGATGACGCGAAAACCATCTACGACAATAGCTGCGCCAAGTGCCATGGCGCCGATGGCAAAGGTGACACCAAAATTGGCCAGAAACTTGGCGTCAAGGACTTCACGGATGCCAAAGTCCAGGCAGAAATGAAGGACGATGCCGCGTTCAAGGCGATCAAAGAAGGGGTGAAGGATAAGGATGACAAGACCCTGATGAAACCGGCTGAAGACCTGTCCGACGGCGACATCAAGGGACTGGTCGCGTATATTCGGACGTTCAAGAAGTAAGCGACCCCGGCAGCCCTTGCCGGGTGAATGACCCGACCGTGAGCGCGGCGGCAGGGTCGGTTGTTTCAGAAAGAGCCGAAATGAATCCGGTGGCACCGGGCGGAAAATGCCTGCGCAGCCGGGGGTGTGATTATTTGCCTACGGGGAAACTGACAAACCCAGAGCCGGGCAGATTCCGACGATAGCAATTTGACCGATATATGAATAACGAGAACGCGGGAAAGCCGCCTCACCGGCCGTCCTTGCTGCAAAATTGGATGAGTTTGACCGGGCTGGTCGTTGTGATCGGCAGCCTCTTCTCGTTTTTCCTGTTGTTCATGCTGGACGCGGTGGCGCACTTCACCAACCCCTACATCAGCATTCTGACCTGGATGGTCACGCCCGGTTTTTTGATTTCCGGGTTGTTGTTGACCTTGATCGGTGTGCTGCGCACGCGGCACCGGCGCCAGGGCGGCGACTCCCTCGTCGCGGCCGTGCAAATCGATCTGTCCCGGCCCAAAGACCGGCGCATCCTGGTCGGCTTCGTCTCCGGCAGCCTGTTATTCATGATGCTTTCGGCGGTGGGCACTTACAACGCATTTGAATTTCACGGAATCGGTCCAGTTTTGCGGCGAGACCTGCCACGGTGTCATGAAACCCGAATTGACGACCCATGACCACGGCCCGCACGCGCGCGTGGCCTGCGTGGCCTGCCATGTCGGTCCCGGTGTGAACTGGTTCGTCCGTTCCAAACTCACCGGTTCCTACCAGCTTTACGCCGTCACCTTCAACAAGTATCCCCGGCCCATCACCACACCCATCAAAAATTTGCGGCCCGCTCGCGAAACGTGCGAACAATGTCACTGGCCGCAGAAATTCTGCGGCAATCTCGACCGCACCTTCAACTATTTCCAGAGCGACGCCTCCAACTCGCCGTATTCCATCCGCCTTTCCATCAAGATCGGCGGTGCCAACCCCAATCGCGGGCCGGTCGGCGGCATCCATTGGCACACCATGGCGGACACCCGTGTCGAATACATCGCCACGGACGCGGCCCGGCAGAAGATTCCCTGGGTCCGGCATGACCGATGCGCAGGGCGTTGTCACGGTCTTCCGCACCCGCGGATTCACCAACGACATCAGCCAGTACGAAATCCGAACCATGGATTGCATGGACTGCCACAACCGTCCGTCGCATCGGTACGTGCCGCCGGACCAGGCCGTCAATCTGGCCATGGAACTCGGCCAGATTGACCGCACCATGCCCTGGATCAAGACCAATGCGGTTTATGTCCTTACCCGCAAATACAACACCGACGCCCAGGCGCAGGACCGGCATCGCCACCGCGCTGGCGGAGCGTTATCCCAACGACCCGCGCATCGAGACAGCCATCGCCATGTTGCAGCAGATTTATGCGGACAATTTCTTTCCGGAGATGAAGGCCGACTGGAGCGTTTATCCGGACAACCTCGGCCACATGATCTGGCCCGGCTGTTTCCGTTGTCACGATGGCACCCACAAGGCCGAGGATGGCCGGACCATCAAGGCCAACGACTGCAACGCCTGCCACACCATCCTGGCCCAGGGCAGCGGCGCGGAATTGCAACAAATGACACCCGGCGGCCAACCCTTCAAACACACAGGCGGAGATTATGATCTTTCCTGCTCCGATTGCCACACGGGCGGGCTGTAGGCTGCCGGCTCAGGATTGCGTCGGCGTCTGTCTTTGAAGGCTTCGCCAAAATTTGCAGGGCATCAAACCGAGGAGGATGATGGCCACCTGGCTGCCGATGAAGAGTATCAGCCATTTGAACGCCGCGTCCGTGAAGCCGTAGCTGTGCAGGCCGATGCCGAGCATGTTCACGCCGAACCAGGAGAAGCTGGTGACGATGTTGCCGAACACGGCGAGGTTCATCAGGCCGCGTTCGCGCACGAGACCGCCCCAGCGCGCGTGCAGGATGGTCGCGTTCCAGAGCACGATGAGCAACGCGCCGTTTTCCTTCGGGTCCCAGCCCCAGAACCGGCCCCACGATTGGTCGGCCCAGATGCCGCCCAGCACGGTGCCCACAAAGCTGAACAGGGTGGCGAAACAAACAATGCCATAAACCATCCGCGCCAGTGATTTGGCGGTTTCCGCCGAAAGCGTGTTGGTGAACACGCCGCGCAGGATGTAGATGATGGCCAGAAACCCCGCCACAAAGGTCGAGGCGTAGCCGAGGGTGACGGTGACGACATGGGTGGCGAGCCAGAAATTCGTGTCGAGCACGGCGCGCATCATTTCCATGGTGTCGCCGCCGAGCGCCAGATTGTGCGCGATGATTTGCGTGACGAAACCGACAAACGCGGCGACGACGCAGCCGATGCCGTCACGATAAATTTTTTCGAGGACCATTCCGAGGATGACCGCGGCCCAGCCGATGAAAATGGCCGAGGAATAAAGATTGGTCACCGGCGGCCGGCCTTCGAGATACATTCTGAAAACGAGGCCGAAGGTGTGAATCACCCACGCCAGAATCACGAGATAAAACGCCGAACGCCGCAGCCAGTCGGACAGGTTGAACCACGAGAGCAATGCCAGCACCAAGGCGAGCACGTAGATGACCGTGGCCTTGTAGAACGGCTGGAGGCTGCTGAAAAAACACTCCTCGTTCGCCTTGCGCACCTCCGGCGCGAAACGGTCCGCCAGCCAGGCGCGGTATTCACCAACCAGGCGGTTGAAATCATCGGGCAGCCCGGAACGATAGGCGGTGACCATCGCGGCATAATATTTTGTCGCCGGGTTGAGTTCGCCGGTGCGCGCGGTCTGCATGAGGTTGGTGCCAATGTTTTGCCAGTCGTCGCGCGGCAGGCTCGGGGTCCACGGGCGGAATGGTCAGCGGCAGGGCAAAGCTGGCGACGGTGTTGTAACCGCCCATGAAACCAAGCAGGGTGTCGAAGGCGCCCTGGTCGAATTTCTGGCCGGCGTCACGGGCATTCACGGCGGCAATGCCCGGCGCGATGCTCTTCTGGTAGGCATCAAGTTCCGCCGCAAAATCGTCCGTAGCCGGTGGTTTGAGGCTGACTTCGAGCCGCTGGTACAGGTTCATGGCCCCGTAGAGCTTCATCAACTGCGACTCGAAGACGGTGCGTTTGGAGGCATCCAGGGGCCCGATGCGGCTGATCTGTTTTTCCATCTCGTCCACCTGGGGCCGGAGCTGGTTGAAGGAATAATATTTCTGGCCGTCGGGCAGTTTGAGCAGCTCGGTGACTTCGTTGTTGTCAATGCGGAAGACTTTCCGGTCGTCGGACGACTCGGGTTTCATCATCGCTTCGAGCAGCCAATCCATGGCCGACCACGTTTCGGCCTGCCGTTCACCTCCACGGGGATGGTTTGTTTGGTGCGGATCTGGAGCAGGGAATTGCGGGCGACGGAATCGAACGGCTGGAAACGGCCGTTCATGAGGACGGGCAGCTTGCCGAAGGCGCGGGTGTCAAACCCGGTTTCCGGCGGCTGGCGCAGTCCGGACAGTGCCCAGCCCGCCATCACCACGACCAGAATGAGGGGAATCCATTTTTTCATCATTACTTTTTCTCCTTCCCGGGAGTGCCAGCGTTCCACCGGATTCTTATCCCGCTGGGTACTGCGCCACCCGCCGGAGCGGCGGTGGTCCCGGGACCGGCCACCCGGCGTTTCAAAAAGGGAACCAGGTGGCTCAGAAACTGGATGACGAGGCCCAGCGCAACAAGCACGCACGAGAAGTAGGGTGTCAGCCAGCTCGGGTTGTGCACGACCTGCAGCACGCTGCCGTGGTCGTCGGGGTCGAAGCTCGCCTGATAAAATGTTTCACCGGCGTAACGCAGCGGGTTGTTCATGAAGATCCGCACTTCGCGGTCCTCGCGGTTCTCCAGATTTTGCAGCCGGACGCGGCTGGAGAAATTTTTGGGGATGTCGGTGCCGGGATATTTGTCATGCCGGAACTCGATGAGATGGAGGCTGAACGGCAGGTAATACCGTTCCTGGCGCAACAACAATACATAAGAACGGTCGTTGTAGGTGAACGCTTGCGGCTGGTCCAGCCAGGCGGACACGAGGAACGTGCCCAGCGCACCCTTGCGAAGTGGCGATTTCAACGGTGGCCGACGGCATGTCCATCCGGTTCATTTCCGTTTCGCGCGGGACTTCGCGCCACCAGACGCCGGCGCCGAGGCCGGCGGTGGTTTTGACCGGCGCATAATCCGGTTGGGACTGCTGGGCGAGCAATGAATTGGCGTAAAAAGTCTTCACCCGCACGGAAAACGGCATCTCCGGGTCGCCGACTTCACCGCGTCGGACGAGCAGGCTGCAAGGGATGGCGACGACCTTGTCCGAGTCCGGGTCGGTGGTGTCCACGACTGCCAGTTCAAAGGCGCGGTCGGCTTCGGTATAATTCTTCGTATCACCAATCCGCAGATGCATGACGCTTTCCCGGGACAGAAAATCCGTGAGCATCTGCCCGAGCAGCAACAGCACGACGCCAAGATGAATCAGCAGGATGCCGATTTTTCGTTTGCCAGGCTGATAATAGCGGAAGTGCGCGACGAACAGGTTGATGAGCAGGACCGTGCCAATGAAGTAACCGCCGGGGAAGATGGGGATGTGCAACCCGGAGCCGTCTGGCGTCCAATAGACGAAAAAGCTGCGGAAAAATTCGTTCTGCGCCTTGAAAAGGCCGAGATGCACCTGGGCGATGGTGCCCCAGAATACAATCACGCAGCCAAGCACCAGGCAGGTGACCGTCAGCTTGAGCGACGAGAAACAATTGAACAGGGCTTTGAGCATCTTAGAGAAATGACTAATGTCGAAGCGCTAATGACTAAATAATGACGATTGACGAATGACAAATGTCGGAACGGGCCGACGAAATTCCATTCGGCATTCGAATTCGCATTGAGATTTTTTCGTCATTCGGATTTAGAAATAGTCATTCCGCTTTCAGCTTCAATATTTCACGCTTTGGACGAATTGAGTGAACGCGGCCTTCTGGCTTTCGACGACTTTCGCGTCACCCATCAGTTTGTAGAACCAGGTCTGGCCGGATTGCGAAACCATCACACCCACGAGCCGGGTGGGCCGGCCGGTGCGCGCATCCGTACCGCTCATGTCCACCAGCGAAGCCTTGCCGCTGGCCACGTCAATCGCCGTCACCGATTTGTTTGCGTCGTCATCGGACAAGGGAGTCAGGCCGAGCTGACCGCGCCAGCGGTTGAGGTTGCCAATCAGGCCGCCGCCTTCACCAGCGGAACTGCTGATGTTGACGGCCGCCGTACCGCCGCCTTCACCGGTGAGCATGAATTTGGCGACCAGAAATTGTCCGCCGGAAACCTCCTGCCAGCCGGCCGGCACCTGCCAGTTCGGCTTGCCTTCGCTGGAAATCGGGGCGGCGGCCGGGGACGCCCCAATGCCCATGTCGCCAACCGATGGGTGCGCTGGCGGCAATGCCGCCGGCGCCGGCGCCGCGGCGAAGTTCAACGATTTGAGGAAGGCGACAAAGGCCGGCTTTTGCTGTTCAACCAGACCGGCGTCACCGGTCATTTTGAAAAACCAAGCCATGTCGTCACGATGCTGGATCACGCCCAGAATACGTTCCGCGTCACCACTGCCCGAATTTTGGCCGCCAATGTCGTAGAGCTGTGCTGGCTGGCCGGCGGCTTCGACATTTTCCGCAGATTTCTGAAGTTCCTCGGGCGACACGGGTGACAAACCAACCTGGCCGCGCCAGCGGTTGACATTGGCTTCGTCTCTCCCGGCCAGGCCGGGCAGGGGAATGACACTGACGTCAGCCGATTTACCGTCCGCGCCGGTCACCTTGAACGACGCCACGCGCATTTCACTGGGCGGGACCTCGGTCCAGCCGTCCGGTTTTTCCCAAGTCAGCTGCGGCAGGGCGGATGCCGAAGCCGCAGGCAGCGAGGCCGCAGGTGTGGACGAGATGTCTGGATGTCCCGGCGGCAACGACGGGTTGGGCGAATCGGTGGGCAGGGCGGATGTGGTTTGTTGCTGTGGCTGGTCCTGGTCCTTGGCGACGCGATAAACTTTGACTTCATCGCGGTGACAGCCAGCGGCGAGGAACAACAGCGGCATCAGGACGGAGAACCGCCAAACGGCGGTCGCGCACTTTTCAATCGGACGACTTTTCATAATAGGGAAATTAGATGCCAGATTGATGAACATTCAAGTTTATTCTGGAAAAAGGGCACGGGTAGTCAGGGTTCAGCGCAGCCCGGTCAACGCCGCACGGCGGAGGAAGCCCCGTCCGGGTGCCGGTTAAAAACGGTATTGGAGGCTGGCAAAGATGACGTGGGCATCGTAATTGAAGTTGCCGCCGGACGCCGCATCTTCGGAGTGGGTGAACGCGTATTTCAGGTTGAGGCGCAGATTTTGGGTGATCCGGCGGGAGAGTGCCGCGGTGACGCTGTGTTCCTCGGTGTCGGTTCCGAGCGGCACGCCGTCAACGATGTTGTTCTGGCCGTCGGCGGCGCGGTAATAAAAGTAACCGAGGTTCAAATCCGTTTTGTTATCCAGCACAAAATCGGAGTTGAAATTGACCGTCCAGTAATTGTTTTGCGAATTGAGGACGGACTGGGTCAAAATGGAGCCGGGGGTTGCGGGTGTCTCCGTCGTACTGAGGACGTAATTGAATCCGGCCTGGAGGCCGAGCCAGTTCAGGGGCGTCCAGCTCGCGTTCTGGCCGATGATGTGGGTGTACATCTTCGAGGAATCCACTTCACTCAAGCCGGACGCAGGGTCGGGCTCCGTGCTGATGGTGGAGTACTGATATTCGTAGCGGCTGACGAGCATGATATTTTTGGGCAGGCGTAGCGTAAGGCGGATGCTGCCGTCCCAGGTTTGAAATCCCTGATACACAATAAACCCGGGATACAACGGGTTACCAAGGCCGGCATTGTTCGGCGTGTTGTCCTGCGTGAAGTTATAGTTGTAGGTGTTGATTTTATAATAGCCGCCGACATCGAGGCTGGCCTGGCTGATGGGATACCACCGGGCGCTGACAAAATATTTTTGGAAACTGGCGCGAATCGTCGGTCGCGAATTGCACCGGATTGGGGCCGATGCCCCCGACCTGGATCAGGCCACCGTTTTCATACAAATTCCCCTGGCCTTCGGTCCATTGGCCACCGGCGTTGAAGACCCAGTTGGTCATGCCGGTGTAGCGCAGGTCCAGGCGTTCACACACATCGAGGGAATCACGCCCGCTGTTGTCGGTGAAAGCTTGCGTGTCGGTGCCCAGGGTGCCGGTGCCGGCGGAATTGGCGTTCCAGTCCTCTTTTTGCACCCGGATGGAAGGGGTTATGGTGAAAGTCTTCGTCGGCAACGACATCAGATTGACGTTCAGGACATACTGGTGCTCGTGGGCGACGCCGTTGAGATTGTAGTAACCATAATCGAGGCCCGGGTAAGTCGGCGAGTAAACCACGTCAAAATCATCCCCGTAAATCCGGCTGCCGGTAAAGCTGTCATCGAGGTTGGCGTACATGAACCCGGTGGACAGGAACAGATTGTCCTTGATCCAGGATTCGGCAAAGGCATGGGTGCTAAACATGGTCGTAGGAAGTGCCCTCCTGATCGGTGACCTTCTGTTGAATGGATTCTCCCGACCAGAAAGTCAGCTTGTGAGCGTCGTTCAAATCACCTATCTCATAGCTCATCCCCGCCCCGTAATTCACTTTTTTATAGTGATCGGCCAGGTCGAGTTGGAATTTGTCGGATGTTTCATCAATGCTGTAAATTCCCGGATACACGTTATAGATATTCCCGCTGTTTGGATCATGGACCGGCCCCCAGAGGGTCGAGCTTTCATCGCCATTCCGGTAGCTGTGGCTGTATTTGAAGGTGATTTGCGGAAGGTCTGGTTTGGCCAGCCCGGCCTCGAAGGTAATCAGTCCGCGATCCAGCGCCAGCGCGTCGCCCGGCAGCGCATACGAAAGCTGCGCGTCTGGGATATATCCTCCGGTGCCGGAATCCCAGGTGCGGAAATTCTCAAAGTGGACACGGACAAAACCGAGATCTTCGCGAACCAGACCGAGGCTGACACTGTAATCGTGATCGTCAAAAATGGAGTGTCCGTCCAGCGTGAAGGTGGTCTTCTTGGCCACCTGATCTGCGTAGTGCAGGTCCTCGATGCCGCCAAAGACCCCCGTGTTGAGTTGTTTCCCCTGGACCGCCTGGTTTGCATTGCCCTGGGTCAGCAAGGCGCCGGAGGAAAGTTCGATCCAGTTGTTGTAGCTGTTGGTGCCGCCTTCATACCACTGTTGCGGGGTGATGGCGTCACCCGCCCGTGCCGCTGGTGCGCCGAGGACAATCAAGGACACGCCGATGACATACCGGCCGAGGCCGGGTTTCCGCCGCCCGGCGCGAAGCGGTTTTGACGTTCGATATGTCTTTTTCATCGGCTTCCGGGGCGTTGATTAAAATCGGAGGGACGGACTCACGCGCGAGCCGTGGACCGCCTCATGGCAACCGGCGCTCCAGCAGGCGCCCTGGCTCAAACGCGAGGTGTGGTCAACCCCACCGATCAGAATCGCCCCGCCCTGGACCTGCTGGAAATGGCATTTCAAACACAGGTTCGCGTTGCGTTGGGTGAGCATCCTGGCGTTGACGCTGCCGTGCGGGGAATGGCAGGTCGTGCAACCTTCGCGCAAGGCCTCATGCTCAAACACAAAGGGACCTTGCTGAGAAGGATGGCATTGGACGCAGTTTTCCTCCTGCGAAAGCAACTGAGTGCTGCCGCCGGCAAAGGCGATGCCCTTGTGCGGGGGATGGCACAGGATGCAAGTCATTCGTCCTTCGGGCACAGGATGGTGGTTGGGCAGATTGAACTGGCCGCGCACGTCCATGTGACATTGGTAACAGGCCGTCTCGATCTTGCGCGCCGGTTCGAGCGGGAACCGGCCGTTTAACGCCTCCGGCTGTGGCCGGCCGGCGGTGAAGCTGTAAGGCGGTTTGACATCGCCGCCCGAATCCTCATGCAAACTGCAAGGGCCGTGGCAGGATTCGCAACCGGCGTCGAGCCCGTTTTTGCCCCGGGCGATGAGCCGCGCGTGGTCGGCGGTCTTGAAGCTGCGGCAGATTTCGTCGTGGCATTGTTCGCAGTCCGCGGAGCCGACGTATTTCGCACCCGGCACCTCCGGGAGCACCACGGCCCGGTGGTTGAGGGTGCTACAGGAAATCGCCGCCAGCAGCAGAACGACCGCGCCGGTGGCGAGCGCCAGGTTCCGGCCGCGCCGGCTCTGCGATAGCAGGTGTGGGATGGGTGGCAACTTTGTCATGCGGATTTTTGATTGTCGGTCATTTTTCGCAAATTCGGAAAACGCGCCGTTGCCGGCGGTTTGCCATTCATTGGTCCATTTCCTGATAGATCAAGTTTTCAGCCGTGGTCAACAGATTGAGGGCAAAAATCCAATTGTGCGCGCCGAGGCTGCCGTCATTGACCACGAGATACAAGTCGAACCGGGCCTTCTTGATATTGTCCGGGATCAAGGCCTGGTTGGCGGCGCTCGGCCCGCTGTAATTCACGTGGTCCAACCGGGTCCAACCGGTCGCGTACCCCAACGAGTTTGTCTGCAGGATCAATCCTCCGGGCGTCGTGTATTCCCAGGCCACCACACCGTTGGCCTGCAACGCCACCCCCTTGGTGGCAGCCCAGTTGTTCAGCAGGACGATCACCGTGGTCACCTCATTGGAAATGCCAGGGCCCGATTGTCCGGGGTCATCCAGATGACAGTTCAGGCAGACGTTGTCGGAAGTCACCGCGAACGTGTGGCTGTGGGTGGTGGCTGGCGGAGCGTCCGGTTGCATGTGGCAGGACACACATTGATTGGTCAGGTAAAACGTGCCGGAAATCGAGTTTTGGGCGGACTCTGGCAGCCCCGCGTGCGTACCCGGATTGAAGGAGGCCGGGCTGTCCGTCACGCCGTTCCACAATTGACCGACGGAACCGAGCAGGAAGTTGTATTGCAGCGAACGATGGGGCGCGTAAGCGGTGTCCGTCCACGCGGCCCCGCGGGAGTTGTGGCACTGGCCGCAGAGATTGATGTTCGTGTTCGCCGCGTATTTGTTCGTGAACACGTCCGTCGTAGCGAGGGAAAAATAATTGGTCGAAGCCAAGGGGTTGCGAAGCTGCACAGGATTGGCATTGGTCTGGTGCGGATCGTGGCAAACCGCGCAGGTGATTGCGACGTTCAGGTCGTTCGTGAGCGTGAGGGGATTCTGTCCGTTGATCAACGCGAGCCGGACGGAACCGGAATGACATTGGCCGCAACTGCTGATGTTGGTGGTGGACGAACTCATGACCTGCAGCGCATCCGGCACCACGGCGGCATGGCCGCTGGTGTTCCATTCCTCGTACGTGGGCTGCATGGGGCCGGTGTGGCAGCCGCCGCACACCGTGGCGGCAATCTCAACGCGCGGGACCAAGGTGGGGTCATCGGTGGCGGCCGCATGATTGGCGGCTGGCCCGTGACAATTTTCACACTGCACGCCGGCCAGATTGGTGGCGTAGGAAAAAACCCCATTCTTGTTGGTGAAACTGAACCCGGTTGGCAAACCATAGCCGACCGTGTGGCAGGGCAGACAGGAACTGTTGGTCTGGCCGCCGGCGGCCTTGAACGCCGCGTTGCTGAAGGCGCTGGCGTGGAGCGTGTTCGTCTCGTACTGGCAGATGCTCAAATGACACGTGAGGCAGACCTTCAAGCCGGCATAGTCAGGCGCCGGACCGGAGACGTGGAAGAAGGCATTACTGTAAAGCCTGGTGATGACGGCGTACCGGACCAGATTGGTAGCCTTGCCCAGCGCCACCCACGGGGCCAGCAAGTTGTTACTTTTTTGATAGAGTTGATAATAACCGGAGGGGCCATCCCAAGTAACCTGCACGCCGTTGGTCAACTGTTCCATAACGCCCATGACCGGCAATCCCGGCATCCCTCCCGGCTGTGTGGTGCCCAGGTGTTGGACCGGTTGGGCCATCAGGGACGATGCAGTGAAAAGAACGGCCGCCGCCAGAATCAACCATGACATCTGCTTGAACGACAAAGCCCTGGCGCGGTTTATCATATCGCAATTGAGCCGCCTCCCATCCTTAGCCGGGCAGGACAGCGCACGTCGAACTGTTGGATGCAACATTGCAACGCCAGAACAAAGAACAATAAATGGAACTTTGTTCAACATATTCTTCGCTTGAAGGATACTCTCCCCCAGCACGCGAACTAACCTTCAATTGCTCCATACTTGCCAAATTTTGCCTAAACTGGCCGGGCGTCACCTGCGAGGACAATCTGCACGCTCACCACGTAATTTTCTAAAATTGACAGGCTGGAAAAATGCCCGGAGAATAAAAAACAAAAAAGGACAACGCTGAATGAAACCTTTCTCCGCCAACCCTCCCCGGAACCCCGACCCGCAAACCGTCCGGGCATCCGGCCGGAGTACATTGATTCTGATGCTACTGGTCTTCCTGTTGGGAGCCGTCTTGACCGGCGTCTGGTTCAAATACGTCAAACCCGCAGCGGGTTCCTTTTGGCCGGGCCGGAGCGGCCCCGCACTTTCCGACAGCACCCGGGAGCAGTTGCGTCATTTGAATTCGCCGGTGGAACTCCGGTTTTATTCGGTGCTCCCGCCGGGCAGTGCCCCGGAACCGCTTCAGGATTTTTCCCGGCGGGTGGACCACTTGCTGTCCGAATTTCAAAACGCCAATGATGGCAAAATCCACGTGACCCGGAACATCTCGACAACGGGAGCCAATGCGGACGCCGCCGCGGCCGACGGCATCAGTGCTTTCAACCTGGACAAGGGCGATGCTTGTTTTCTGGGAATCACCGTTGTCAGTGGAGACCGAAAGGAATTCCTGGCCCAACTCCAGCCCGAATGGGAACCGGCATTACCGTTTGACCTCGCCCGCGCGATTCTTCAGGTGACCGCCACGCCGTCATCGCCTATTGTCAGGGCCGGCCCCGCGGTTTCCCCTGAAACCACCAATGAAATCCTGCGTCTGATTCCCGATATCAATGGCACGTCATTGGAAGACGGCATCGGAACCCTCCGCCAGGCCGCCGTGAACAAATTCAGCGAGGCCGGAGCCGAAATGGAGAAGCAGATTCAGGCCGCGCAACAACAAGCCAGCGATGCGCAAAACAGCCAATCCGAGGCGGAGCGGCAGGCCGCGATGAAAAATCTCCAGAAGGTCCAGTTGGAACAGGCGGAAAAAATCAAACAAATCGCCGCTCAACTACAGGTCCAGATTTCCGCCTTCGAACAGATGAAGGCCGCGCCCCCCGCCGCTAAATGATTTCGCACCGGCCGGCGTTGGAACATCGGCGCAAAGAGCCATCACCTCACCCAAAGCCCAAGACGCGAAGGTGGGGGCATCGCACCGGGCACGTTGTCAAATCTGCTCGCTCCGAGCTTGTGCTGCCTTGATTCATTCCGTTGCGCCGGGTTGTTGAGAGTCTTCCCGTCTTCACCAGCAATCAAAAACCCCCTCCCGTTGCCGGGAAGGGGTTGATGTTAATTTTAACCGGTCAAGGCGTGTGCACCACGCGGAAGAACATCTGCGCGTTGTTCCGCGTCGGGGTCACGTAACTGATGGACCCGCCGGTGCCGGGAATGTTGGTGCTGATGTTCTGCCAACTGCCGGTGAGGGAGGAGATTCCCTGAATCTGGTAGCTGGTACCCACCTGTGTGTTGAAGGCGATTTCCGCCGCCGTGTAGATGGCCACGGTGTTGGTGGCCCCGTTGACAATGTTATTGCCATTGAAATAAATCACGCCGCTGCCCGCCACAATAGGGGTCGAAAACGGATTAAGACCCAGGGCATACATCATCCAATTCGGCACGCCGGCGCTGTTGTTGATGGCATCGGGGCTGGCCATGGCGTTGGTGGCAAATCCTGGACCGAAGTAATGGATCTCCCACGCATCCGGCAGACCGCCGGTGGTGGAAATGCCCGTCAGGTTGGCGATGGACGCCTTGAGCAGGCCGACCGCGTAGAACGCGTTGTGGACGCCGAGGCTGCCGTCGCTCTCGACGAACTGCCAGTTGTAAGCAGCCTGCAAGAATGGCGTCGGCCAGTTGGTCTGGGTTGAAGGCGACTTGACCAAACCGTCCGCGACATAGTTGGAGGGATTCGCCTGATAGCCCGAGGGGGGAAGGAGCATGGACAATTGGTTGAGCAGGATCTGGACCTGGGTCTGGATGCCCTGGCTGTAGCCGTAACCAACGTAATCAGGAACCGGGAAGTCAAAGTTGGTGATGGCACCATGGCATTGGGTACAGACATAGGTAACGTCAACGTTGGCGCCATTGGTGTTGATGTAACTCATCTCGGTGGAATGGCCGCCGGCCAGAGTGAACGCCGGATCAGTGGAAGCAATCGGTTGATAATGGCAACCGACGCAGGTGTTGGACACCACGTTGGCGTGGGGAGCGCTCGGAATCGTCTGACCATAGGTGACGGCGTTGATGCCTTCCAGCATGTCGCCTTGCGGGCTGTCATGCGGACCAAAAGCGGACCCGCCATTCCACGTCGGTTGGGCGAGCGCATAATTCACTATGCTGTTGGTAACGGAACCGTTGCGGCTGTTGTGGCAATTCATGCAGAAACCGCCGAGCCCGGCATTGGTGACCACAAAGCCGGTATTCCCATTAAACGCGACGGTTGTGCCGGTGCGCAGTTGCGCCGGGTTGGAGGCGTCGTGGGGATCGTGGCAGGTCTGACAGTTGATCGCTTCGTAAACCACATTGGTGGCGTAGGCATTGGTTGAACCCAGGTTGGCGACGTAATTAATAAAGCCCGGAGCAGTATGGCAGCGAACGCAAGCCATGCGGCTGGCGGAACCGGAAGGCGTCCGGGTCGTAACGGCGTGCAACGAATTGTACCACTCCGCAGCTTGGTATTCGTTGGGCAGGCTGTCATGGCATTGCGTGCAATCGCCCGCGTTGTAGCTGACGGTGATGAAATTGGTATTTCCCACTATGCCATTCTGAACCGGATGCAGAAAACCGGGGCCGTGACAATTCTCGCATTGGATGTTGGCCAGATTCTGCAATGCCGCCGGCATGGCCGCCCAGTTGCTGTTGGTCAGCACAGTCGGGAAAGTCCAGCCGTACACCTTCGCGATATCGTCAAAGCCGCCGTTGACGGCGAACGAGTTGGTATCGTAGCCGAGAACGTGGCACTGAATGCAATTCTGGCTGTAGTGGCTGCTGACCTGGCCATTGATGGCCCGGGTGAAGAACGAGGCATGGGGCGTGTTCGTGTAAGTGGGGTAAATGCTGGGCGCATTCAGAACGCCGCCACTATGGCAGGCCTCGCAAGTTTGCAAGCCATAATAAGTGGCCGCCGTGATGGTGACGGCGATGTTCGTCGTGGCTGGGGCGATGGTGTTCGTACCGTTGTGACCAGTCGTGGTGATCGTGGCCAGGACAGTGTATTGTCCGACAACATCCGGGCGGAAAAAGGTCCGGCCGACCAGTTGGGATACCAAAGCGCCGACTTGGGTGTTGTTGGGTATTGAACGGTCGGCCGGGTTGTAAAGCGGCACATTGGTGCCCAGCGGACTGTTGGTCAGCCCGGCCGCCGAACCCAGCGGCTTGTTGGTGAGGGGCAGCGACCAGACGACGCCAACAATGTTCGAGGGCGCAATGGAGTTGTTCACCAAGGCGTCAAGATAGACCGGCTCACCCAAGGCGACGGTGCGAATGCCGGCGGAGAACTGGGCATTGGTCAACCCATACATTGCGATTTCGTTCGGTGTGAGGGGACGCTGTTGGACCTGGCCATTCAATGCGGTTGACGCCGCGTGGACGTTGGTCACGGCTCCGACAAACGCCAATGCCACTGCCGCAAGGCCGGCAAGTATCTTTGATAGGGGGTGGTGAGTTTTCATAAGCTTTGAATTTTGTCTGGATTTACGATTGTCGGTGTAATTGTTTGTTTTTTGCAGGTGCAGTTTCGTTCATCCTGTCGTCTCACACAGGATCCAGCCCGGCACCAGTTCCACATCGGCAAGCGGCCGGGCGATGGGCGGCGGATTCAATTTCATCAGCAGCGCTGCCGCGCGCCGGGCGATGATTCCGTTGCACCTGGAAAGCTCCTGCTCCCGCAACTTGGAATTTTCACGGACAATCGCTTCCAGGTGGTCAATGTTGTAGAGGTAAACGTTTTCCAATTCCTCCACGTCCGGGGCGATGTCCCGCGGCACGGCGATGTCCACCAGAATGAGCGGCCGGTTTGCCCGGGCCGCCAAAATACCGGCGATCTCATGTTTGTGGAGAACCGTCGTCGGGCTGCCGGTGGAACTCACCACAATGTCGGCCTCGACGATGGCGGCCATGCGTTCACCAAATGGCAGGGCGCGTCCGCCGAGTTCCGCAGCCAGCGATTGGGCGCGTTCGAGGGAGCGGTTGGCCACCAGCACCGAGCGGGCGCCGCGTTTGGCCAGATGGCGGACACAGGCTTCGCCCATCTTGCCCGCGCCCAGAATCATCACCGTCTTGTCGGACAAATCGCCGGAAAAGATCTTTTCGGCCAGTTCGACGGCCACGCTGCCGACGGAAGTGGCGCCGCGGCCTATGCCCGTGTGCGTGCGGACTTCCTTGGCCACCTGTAGCGCGGTTTGAAACCACCGGTTCAGCACGCGGCCGGTCAATCCGAATTGTTGCGCCGCCTGATAGGCATTTTTGACCTGGCCGGTGATTTCCGTTTCACCAATCACCATCGAATCCAGACCGCTCGCGACCGAGAACAGATGCTCCACCGCGGCGGCGCCTTCCTTGACGTAAACATAAGGCGTCACATCCAGCTCAGGACAAAGTTCCTGAAAAATCCGAAACACCCGGCCCTGGACCCAGGCTGACGTCGCGCCATACACCTCGACGCGATTGCAGGTGGAAAGCAGCACGACCTCATCCAGACCGGCGCCGAGCTTGAGCCGGCAGCCGTGGCACGGCAGCAATGAAGGCCGCACCGCCAGCTTTTCGCGCACTGCCACCGGCGCGGTTCTGTAACTCAAACCTGCGACAAAAACATTCATGTCAGCGTTTCCTTTGCGGATTCAAAATGGCGCCCGGCCGGACTAATCCGGCTGCCTTCCGCCAAAAGCCTGTGCTCTTGTCTCACACGATAAATTTAGTGGATGGCGTCATCGTTGCTGCCCATCCCTTGGCAACCGTTACACATTTATTGTTATTAGTATAACATATTATGTGTATGCTTTTAAATAAGCGAATTTGAGTTTATAGGTTAGCAGACTTGACCTGCGGAAAAAGTGTTTGTCCCCTGCGGTGGGATGGCTCAGGCTGTTGTTTGCTCCGGGTGAAAGACAATCGCATACAGTCCATGGCGACCGGCCGCTTGCCCGCAGTGAAATGGGTCTTGCTGGAAGCTGCGTTCGTGGTGGTCGTCGGTGCCGTTTTCGCGTTTGCCGCCAACCGGGTTTCACCGCGGGGCCTGGCGCTCACCCGAAACTATTTCCCGGAGGGGACCGGCAGACTCGTGTCAGCAACCCCGCTCGCGACCCTGCCGCACAATGCCGCCGGCACAAATTCCATGGCACTTGATCCCGCGCAATTGCTCGCGGCGGAATTGAAGGAAAAGGGGTTGCAACTGGCTGGCGGCAGCCAGGCGGTGCAACTCTTTCACGACCCGCGCTTCAAGCAGGGCACAGTGGTGTTCGTTGATGCCCGGGACGAACAACACTACCGGGAAGGGCACATTCCCGGGGCTTACGAATTTGATCCGTACCGTCCGGAAAAATATTTTGACGCCGTGCTCCCGGTCTGCAAGGCGGCGGAACAGATTGTGGTTTACTGCAACGGCGGCGATTGCGACGACAGCGAGACCGCCGCCATTTTGCTGCGGGACGTCGGCATTGCCAACCAGAAACTCCTGGTTTACGAAGGCGGCATCACGGAATGGACCACCAACGGCCTGCCGGTCGAGGCCGGCGGACGGAACAGCGGAGACCTGCGCAACACCAAACAAATGAAAACCGGCCAAACAAACTGGAATCGCATCGCCTTGAACCTCTCCACCGTGCTGGTGCGATGGCTGTTGGGCGCGGTTTTTCTTTACACCGGCTTGAGCAAGGCGCTGCATCCCGTGGATTTTCTGAAGCTGGTACGGCAGTATGACCTCGTCCAAAGCTCCCTGTTTTTGAATTCGATTGCCGCGGCCCTGCCCTGGTTTGAAATTTTTTGCGGATTGCTGTTGCTGGCCGGCATCGCGGTGCGCGGGACGGCTTTGACGCTGATGTTGATGCTGGTACCGCTTACGGTGCTGGTGTTCCATCGCGCCCTGGCCATTGAATCGGCGCTGGCCATCCCGTTCTGCGCCGTGAAATTCGATTGCGGTTGCGGCACAGGCGTGGTCTTCATCTGCGACAAACTGCTGGAAAATTTTCTGCTGATACTATTGTCGGGCTGGCTGCTGGCGGGATATGGCCGGCAATTCAGCCTGCGCTTCGATTTGATAAAACCGCATCCGAGACAGGGCGAAGTCGGAGAAATCCGCGAATAAAGCCCGGAAGATCACTGGCGCGAATCACCGCAGTTACATGCGGTCATTCGAAAGTCATTTGCCTCGCCCTTTCCTTTGGCCAGTCTGCCTGGCCGTGCTCATGCTTTCCACCAGCGGGGTTTTATATTTGCATTGCCATAAACAGTTTTGAACCATCAGGTAATGTCCAATGATTCAATGTCAAATTTTACCCGCCGCTTTCCATTACTGGTTGCGATGGGGGCATTGATGGTTTATGGAGTCACCCTCAGCCACGGGATGACGATGAACAGCCTGTCCCTCACGGCAAAAGTTGCCGGCTGGGACTGGACGCCGATGGTGGGGCAACCCTTGCTCTGGCTGCTCACCCTGCCCTTGCGGTGGTTGCCCGCCGCCTGGGTGCCCCCGGGCCTGAATTTTTTTTCCGCCGCCACCGCCGCGCTGACGCTGGGTTTGCTGGCGCGCACCGTCCAGTTGCTGCCGTGGGACCGGCCGTGGGAAAACACCAACCGCCTGGCCGGCACACTGCCGGTTTTGCTGGCGTGCGCGGTGTGCGGGCTGGAATTCAGCTTCTGGCAGGAGGCGACCGCCGCCACCGGCGAAATGCTGGACTTGCTGCTTCCGGCGGCGGCCCTTGTGGCTGCTGCTGGAATATCGCGTCCGGGGCGAATCTCCCTGGCTCGATGCGGCCACCTTCGTTTGGGGGCTGGGTATGGCGGAAAATTGGTTGCTACTGCTGGCGCTGCCGCTGTTTGTTGCCGGAGTGATCTGGCTGCAAGTTGAAAGCGCGAAAGCGAAGGGGGGAGATTGCGCGCCGTTGTTTGGAGTAAGAATCATACGGCTGCGCGGGTTCCGTTTCTTCCAAGTGAAATTTTTGCTGCGGCTGGCCGGACTGGGGTTGGCGGGATTTTCAATTTATGCGCTGCTGCCGCTGGTCAATGGTCTGGCTCCGCACTCGCCGTGGAGCCTGGGCCAGTCCTGGCATGCCAGTTTGAAGCAGACCAAAGACATGGTCATGGTGCTTTACGATCAATTTTGGGTTGCGCACCGGCTGCTGGCGATGGCGGTGGCGCTATATTTTTTGGTGCCCACGCTGGCCTGCCTGGTGCGCCAGCGCGACGAGGGCACAAAAAACAAATCGCGCGGGGACCGTTTCCAACTTTGGATTTACCGTCGCCTGCGTGTGGCGCTGTTGCTGGCCTGTTTGTGGCTGGCGTTTGATCCGCTCACCGGGCCGCGCCAGATCATACAAAGCGAGTTCGGCTTTTCGTTGCCGCTGTTGACCTTTGATTATCTGAATGCTCTGGGCGCGGCTTTTCTGGCGGGTAATCTCCTGCTGATTTCGCAGGGAACGGTCCAGCGGCGCAGCCGTTCACGAACCTCAATACTGTTGCGGCAACTGGCTGTCCCCTTCGCCGCGGGCTGTCTCGTCCTGATTATCGTGGGTCTGGTGGCTAGAAACACCCCGGCTATCTTCCACATGAATTTTCATCCGCTGGAACGCTTCGGCGACGCGCTGGCAGATTCCCTGCCCGCCGGTCGCGGCGTGATGTTGAGCGACCAGCCGCCAAAGCTGGAAGTTTTTCAAGCCGCCCTGGCGCGCCGCCGGAACCGGGCGGACTGGCTGACCGTGGATACCCACGCACTGCCAACGGTGGCCTACCGCGCCTGGCTGGAGCGCCGCCAGCCCGCCGGCTGGCTGACCGGCGAAACCCGGCATGAACTCACCTCGCCGGAAACCGTGCGGCTGCTCGAACACATTGCCCGCACCAGCCGCTTGTTCTGCCTGCATCCCAGCTACGGCTCTTTATTTGAACAGTTTTACCTGGAACCCGCCGGCGCGATTTATGAAGTGAAATTGCGCGGAGAAAAACCCCTGGAAATTCCGCCGCTGACCGCAGCGGCCACGGATGCAAACGAAACTTTCTGGACCGGCGCCTGGCGAAAGGAACTGGCTCTGCTCGCTGCCGCTTCGATCCGGCGACAAACCAGCTGGCAGAAAATAATTCAGCGCCTCGGCTTCACGCCCGCGCCATTTTATCAGGACCGCCTGCTGGCGGAATGGTATTCGCTGTCGCTGGACGGCTGGGGCGCGGCCTTGCAACGGCAAGGCCGGTGGTCCGAGGCCCGGCTTAGGTTCGAGCAGGCGCTGCAACTGAATCCCGACAACGTCTCCGCGCAAATCAGTCTGGTCTGCAACACCAACCTTCAGTCCGGCTCCCGGCTGGGACTTGCCGGGGTGGACAAGGTGGCCGACCAATTGGGAAGTATCCAGCACTTGAGCGCCATCCTGAACAACTGCGGCCCGTTTGACGAACCGGTTTTTTGTTATCTGCTGGGCTGTGCGTTTCAAAAAAATGGCATGTGGCTGCAAGCGGCGGAACAATTTGAGCGGACCCGGACACTCGCACCCGGCACGCTCGCACCGGAGCTTGCCCTGGCGGAAATTTATACCCGGCTCCAGTTCGCCGATCGCGCCCGTCCGCTCATAAACCATCTGCGGGATGTGACCAAAAATCTTCCGGCGAGCAGTGCCTTGGACCTGGAAATGGCGCTGCTGGAGGCCAACTCCTGGCTGTCGCACACCAATACCGCCAACGCCAGTGGCGTTCTCCAGTCTGTCTGGCAGCAGCATCCCGACGATCTGCAGATTACGTATGGCGTTATCAGCGCCTATCTCGCCTTTGGCGATTTCACAAACGCCCTGCAGCTCGTCAACACCAAACTCGCCCGGTCGCCGGACGACGTGACGAGCCTGAACATTCAGGCCGCTATTTTAATTCAATCCGGCGATGCCGCCGCCGCCATCCCGGTGCTGGACCACGTTCTCACGCTCACCAACCTGCCGGAGACCCGGCTCACCCGCGCCATCGCCCGGCTGGCCTGCCAGGATTTTGCGGCGGCGGAAACCGACTTCCGCGAACTCGAAAAATCAGGCGAAGAACCCGGCCGCGTCAGTTATGGACTTGCGGCGATTGCCGAACACCGCCACGACACCAATCGGGCGGCATATTATCTTCGGCTTTGCCTCACCAACACACCGCCCGGAACCATTCTCTGGCACAAAGCCAGCGCCCGCTTGCAGACTCTCGCGCCCGGTTCCGGAGCGAATTTTTGAATTGGAGGAAAACGGCAGGCAACGGAAGAAAAGCGGTTCCTGATGGAGACGGACAAGGCAAAATAAAAACTTCGGTGCCGGTTTTCAAAAAGGGAATTCAAAGGCAGTCCGCGGGAAGGGATGGCGTGGCAGCTTCCACCAGACAGGTTTTCAAACCGCCGGGATCAAGCGTTGGTTTTGGAACCAGCCGTTTTTCTGCGGCGCAAGGTGCGGCTGGCGGCTATCGCCAGCGCGCCGAGACCCAGGATCGCGCCTGTCATTGGTTCCGGAACCACCGTCACTGCCATGAGCCGCTGCTGGGAAGCATTTACCCAATTATTGATGCCATTGGTGCTGTTATATGCGTTCAAAAAGTTCCCTCCCGTCCCTGCATTGGGGGAGCCAGTGGTGGCATATTCCCACGCGACGGTGGGACTTCCCGGTATTGCGATATCAACTGCAATGGCATAATCCAGTCCGGCGGTGAGGCTGTAAGCTTGCAAATTGGCGAGCGAATATTGATTGGCACCACTCGTTGATGCGGTAATCGTCCCCAGCAAAAAACCAATGCCAGTGGGTCCGGTCCCGGTCGCATTATAAATATAAACGTTAAGCGTGGAGCCGGCTGTTACCGCTGCTGCGTTAAAATTCAGGTCCAAAATAACACTATTGATCTGGCCGCCGACAGTCGTGGAAAAGTCCTGGGCCTTGTAAGGCCTGGTGGAGACCGCTGCTTCCCCGGCAATCGTATCACCCAAAGAATTCACAATGTCTATGTCGGCGCGGGAAATCGAAGTGGAGACGAAAAGAACCAGCAAACCCGCTCCCAAGCCCAGGCGCGGAACCCCAAAAAACGTTCCCAAATTTTTCTTCATAAATTCCCTTATTTCCGTAAGGCACAATCTGTGCACTTCTCCCCGTGAAGCAAATTATGTTCCGTTTCTCTGGAAAGTCCTTTATTAAAGCGTGATTTCCGTGTCAAGCTGGAAAATAAGGAATCTTTTGCGGTTTCCAGCCCCGGGCGAACGAGGCCGAGAACCAGCGAAATGCACCCTGTTCAAAGCCGCAAGCGCCGGGATTATCGTGATGCCGATTTTTCGCCTGTGTCCTGCTAATCCGGGGCAAAAGCGTCGTCGGGGTTCGGAGAATGCAACACGGTTTTGGTCGCGCTGAAACCGGACCGGCGCGGGGCATGAAGCATGGTGAAACGTTGACAACCATCGGCCTTCCACAACAATAGCTGCGTTGCATGCGGTCATTCGAAAGTCATTTGCCTCGCCCTTTCCTTTGGTCAGTCTGGCTGGCCGTGCTCATGCTTTCTTGCGGCTGCCAGACGACGACCCAAAGTCTGTTCACAGCTTCCGGCCCCGGCTGGCACGTTCAGCAAGGCCAGGCGCTCTGGCGGCCTGAACGCGGATTACCGGAATTCGGCGGCGACCTTGTGCTGGCCACCGACGCGGACGGCCGCTCCCTCATTCAGTTCGACAAGACGCCGCTGTCGCTGGTTTTGGTCCAGACCACTCCCACACATTGGCTCATCCGGTTTCCGCAACGGCAGATGGGTTTTTCCGGTCACGGACCGGGACCGACCCGGTTTGCCTGGCTTTATCTGCCCGCAGCCCTGGCCGGGAAGCCGCTGCCTTCAGCGTTGCATTTTGAACGCAAACCGGACGGCGGCTGGCGTTTGGAAAACACCCGCACGGGAGAAACCTTGGAAGGCTTTCTGTCACCGTGAGTTCATTCCTGAAACGCTGGTGGTGGGCGTTGCTTGCGGTAGCGGTCTGCCTCGGGGTATGGCGTTTGCACTTCGACGTGGACATCCTTGACCTGCTGCCGCCGGACGAGCCGACGGTTCAGGGCCTGAAACTTTACCAGCAGCATTTCGCCAATGCCCGCGAGTTGATCATTACCCTCCGCGCACCGGAAGCCGACCAAGCGGAACGGTTGGCGGGCGCGCTGGCAAACCGTTTGCGAGAGCAAACCAACCTGGTCGCGGAGGTGACCTGGCAGGCGCCGTGGATGGAACATCCTGAACAACTGGGCGAACTGCTCGGCTGGCTGTGGTTCAACCAACCGCCAGAATCATTTGCAACGCTGACCAACCGTCTGGCCCCCGGCGAGCTCAAGTCCGCGCTGGAGCAGACCAAGGAAGCGCTCGCCACTTCCATGTCGCCGATGGATCTGGCCCGGCGCGAGTTCGATCCGTTCGATTTGCTGACGATGCCGGCGCTGACCCACCTTGCCAGCTTTTCAGGCGGCCAGAGCCAGCAGATGTTTGCCTCATCCGATGGGAAATTCCGCTTGCTGTATGTGGAATCCGCCGTGGACTTGGGCAGTTACCGTGCGTGCGAGAGCTGGTTGAAAGCGATTCATGGAATCGTTGGCCAAGTGACCGCAGAGGACTCATGGCAGGGTAAGGTCGTGCGGTATACTGGCCGGCCGGTTTTTGTGGAGGAAATTGCCACGAGCATGCAACACGACATGAGCCATTCGGTGGGCGCGACCTCCGTCATCATTGCCCTGCTGTTCTGGCTGACGCATCGGCGCTGGCGGCCGATGTTGTGGTTGCTGGCGTTGCTGATGCTGATTTTGGGCGCAACACTGGCGTTGGGCGGGCTGGTGTTGGGAACCATCAGCGTGGTGAGCCTGGGCTTCGCCGCCGTGCTGCTGGGATTGGCCGTGGATTACGCCGTGGTGCATTACCAGGAAGCGCTCGCGCATCCGCAAATGACGGTGCCGGAAATCCGCCGCGCAATTGCGCCGAGCATTTTGTGGGCGGCCATCACCACGATGAGCGCGTTTCTGGTGCTGAACCTCGGCGGGCTGCCCGGCCTGGGACAACTGGGCACGCTCGTGGCCATCGGCATCGGTTTGTCGGCTTTGGTGATGGTGATGATTTATCTGCCGCCGCTGTTTCCCGAACGCCGGAAACCGCGTCCGAACCAACCACCGTTCCAATGGTGGAATTATTTCGTCGCGCCGCAGCAATCGGCCGCAGCCACGCCGGCGCCGGCGGGAAAATTTCGTCACCGTGCCAACTTGCTGTTGACCGGTTTGATTCTGTTCGTCGCGTGCGCGGTGTTGTGTTTCCGCCAGCCGGGATTGGACCGGACCGGAAACGCCCTGCAACCGCAACACGGCGAGGCCCAGACGACGCTGGACGAAATCACGTCCGAACTGGGACTGCCGCCGCAGCCGCTTTGGGTAATCATTCCCGGCAAGGATGAATCTGAAGTTTATCAGCGTCTTACCAAAGCAGATGAATTGTTGGACGGCGCGGTTTCGAATCATGTTATCGGCCAATATCTGCTACCGGGCGCGTTGTGGCCACGCATCGAATATCAGGCAGCCAACCGCGCAACTGCGTCGGTCCTTGGAAACCAAGGTCCTTTGCTGCGGGACGCCGCGTTGGCTGAAGGTTTCAACACCAACGCGATGGTCCTGACCGAGGAATTGGTGCGGACCTGGGCGCGCGCCGGCACCAGTACGGCTGTGTTCTGGCCAACTAATCATGTGAGCCAATGGCTGCTGAAAAGGTTCGTCACACAAACCTCAGACGAATGGCTGGTGATGGGTTTGGTTTATCCCGCAACCAATCGGGTCGAGGCGGCGGCGCTGACGGACCTGTCCACGCAGTTGTCCAGAAACGGCGCGTTGCTTTCCAGTTGGGAATTGCTCGGGAGTGCGACATTGAAGCGCGTGCAGTCAAGAATGTGGGAGGTGGTGACCCCGATGGTGTTGCTGGTGTTGCTTTCGCTCTGGTTCGCCTTCCGCCGGGCAACGGAAATCCTGCTCGGCGTGGCGGTGTTGTGCCTGAGCGGACTGTGCCTGCTGGCCATCATGGCCGTGGGCGGCTGGACGTGGAACCTGATGAACCTGATGGCCCTGCCGCTGATGTTGGGCACCGGCGTGGACTACACGCTTTTCATGCAACTGGCGTTGCGCCGGCATGGTGGCGACCTCGGCGCGGTCCGGCGTTCGGTCGGACGGGCGTTGATGTTGTGCGGCGGAACGGCCATGGCCGGGTTCGGTTCGCTGGCCTGGTCCAGTAATCCGGGCATGGCCAGTTTGGGCAAAGTGTGCGCAGTGGGCATTGGCGCCAACATGCTGATCTCCGTGTTTTTGCTTCCCGTCTGGTGGCGGTTGTTCAGTCCAACGTCCACAGTCCAAGGTCCAAAGTCTGAAAACGCCGAGAAAGAATCCATCATCCATCATCCACCATCCATCAACGCGTTTTCCTGGTATCGCGCCGGTTTGTGGCGACTTGGATTGGTCATTGTGCGAATCCTGCCGGTCGGTTTGGTGAAAGGATTTGCCGTGATCGTGGCCGAGTTTTATTGGCTGTTCCAACGCGGGCGCCGCGAAATGGTGGTGCAAAACTTTCTGCCCGTCTTTGCCGGCGACCGGGCGGCTGCCGAAAAAACCGCCCGCGCGATGCATCGGAAATTCGCCGCGAAGATGGTGGATTTATGGCGCGTCGAGAGCGGCGTACCGGTGCAAAACTGGCTGACTACCGAAGGCGAACTGGACACCATCCGCGCTGCCCGGCAGCGCGGTCACGGCACGCTCTTCATCACGCTGCATCTCGGCAATTGGGAACATGGCGGTCTGTTGCTGACGCAACTGGGCATCCGGCTGACGATTCTCACACAAGCCGAACCCGACGACGGCCTGACTGACCTGCGCATCCAGTCGCGGCGACGTCTCGGGGTCGAGACCCTGGTCATCGGCCAGGACAATTTCGCCTTTGTGGAGGTCATCAAACAACTTCAAGCCGGAGCGGATCTGGCAATATCGCTGGACCGGCCGCCCGAGCGAGGCGGCGTGCCGATTGAATTTTTCGGTCACCCGTTTGAAGCATCACTTGCGGCGGCGGAACTGGCGCGCGCGTCGGGGTGCGCGCTGATTGGCGTGACCATCGTTCGCCGGCCGAACGGCTATGCCGTGAAAGTGCTCCCGGAGTTCGCCTATGACCGCAAGGCGCTGGGCAATCGCGAGGCCCGCCGGGAATTGACGCAGCAAATCCTGCGTGCATTCGAGCCGGAAATTCGCAAGGATATGGACCAATGGTATCAATTTACTCCCATCTGGCCGCGCCAAAAATGACTAAAGAAATTCCAAGCACCAATGCCCCAATTGCCGATTGCCATTCTGGCATTGAAACTGATCTCGTCATTCGGTCTTCGTCATTCTCTGGTCATTATGGTTTAGAAATTCGTCATTCGGCGGTGCTGCGGAGGATGTTTTCCTTCGTCACTTTTTACGTCGCTGGATTGTGTCTGGCCGGCTCGGTTGTCCACGCCGCCGGCACCGACGCGCAATTTAACCAATGGTTCGAGGTACAGACCAATCTGCATAGCTGGTCCGCTGATTTCACCCAGACGCGCTCGCTCAAAGTGTTGTCCCAGCCGCTGGTGTCCACCGGCAAGGTCTGGGTGACGCCGGGCGAGTTCCGCTGGGAGCTGGGCCAGCCGGTGCAGACCATCGTGCTCCGCCAGCCGGACCAGTTGCTTATCATCTATCCACGGCTCAAACGCGCGGAGAAATATCCGCTCGACGGCGTTCCGTCCGGCCCGATCAAGGACGCGCTGGCCCTGCTGGATGCGAGCCTGCCCCGCGATCGGGCGACCATGGAAAAAAACTTTCGACTGCTGTCGGCGACGGAAACAAACTCGATTCTGCAAATGACGCTTCAACCCAAAAGTGAGTCCGCCCGCAAATTCATCGGCAAAATTGTGATTGGTTTTCACACGAACGATTTCACCATCGCCGCCACCGAGATGAACTTTG
This sequence comes from uncultured Verrucomicrobiae bacterium, assembly GCA_963754775.1. Classification (GTDB taxonomy): domain Bacteria; phylum Verrucomicrobiota; class Verrucomicrobiia; order Limisphaerales; family UBA11358; genus UBA11358. Next base: position 26,030 of record CAVWHM010000027.1, on the reverse strand, counting down.
CCGACGGCTCCAGCCTGCGCAATGATTTTACCAACGTGGCGGTCAACCAGCCGATTGACCCCGCACAATTCGAGGCCCAACTGCCGCCGGACTACACCGTGGTTGAACCAATGAAGCAATGAGCGCCTCGCCCGAGATCCTGCAACTGGCCATGAAATCGCTGCCGCACGGGCCGGAATTCCGGTTCGTGGACCGGATGGTGAGCCTGACGCCGGGCAAGGAAGGCGTGGGCGAATATCACGTCCGCGGCGACGAGTTTTATTTGCGCGGCCATCTTCCGGGCGAACCGATTCTGCCCGGCGTGCTGCTGGTGGAAGCCGGCGCGCAAGTGGCCGGCATGGTGGCACAGGAGGACCCGGCCAATCCGGCCTGGCCACGATTGAAACTGACCGCACTGCGCGCCGTCAAAATCTTCGGCTCGGCCCGGCCCGGAGACACGCTGCGCATCGAAGCCACCATCACCGGCTGTTTGGGTTCCTTGATTCAAGCCCGGGTTTCCGCCTTCATCGCGAACACGAAGGTGTTGTCCGCGGAACTCACGTTGGCCGGCATGAAATAGCGAGGCAACCGGGACATCGCGCTCTCCAGAATCTTTGTCGCGTGAATGGCGCGAAACGCCTTGGACTGCGGCGACATGTCGCCGCTTTCAAAGCGCGGACGTGTCCGCGCACTCCAAATCTGCATTCCGAATTCCGCACTTGTAACGGACTCATTTCATGAAATCATTTTGGGATGGACGATTGGGGCAAATGGCGTTTGAATTCCTGATGTTCGGGCAAAACCATGAGAACAAAAATCTGTCTTCTCGGAATCTTCGCGCTTGTGACGCTGGCAAGCGCCGCACCGCACACTTGGGTTTTGAAAACAGGCGAAACCGTTAGTGGCGATTATGTTTCTTCTGGCACAACCACACTCGTCGTCAAAACCGGCGGCACGAATTGTTTCCTGGCAATTTCCAACCTTTCAACGAATGACCTGGCCTACGTTGCCAAAATCAAAGCCGATCAAAAACAGGCACGGTTGGACGCGGAAGCAAAACAATTAGCCGCACAAGGCTACATTGAGGTAAATGCTCAACTTATGGAAAACTTCCCGGAAAAAGTTAATTTCAAAAAAGTCTGGATGGATTGCGAATTTTGGCGGTTTAGCCCATATACGGCAATGGGGGAAACAGCGCCGGACGTTATTTTAGTTTTGCAGGTTAGTGATAAGGATAAGAACCTTTATCAGTATTGCGAAATTTTCAAAGACCTGTCCGACGACAACTTTTCGACTTCCCGGCCAAATCCAGTGGCACAGGCGCTTTCCAACTTAAAATCTGGAGACAAAATCAGGCTGATTGGCATCGGGCACAATACAGGCAGCGGCTACCATGAATTCGAAATTCAAAACTTTGAAATGATTGAAACGGCAGCGGAGAAAAAGGCCAGAGAGCAAGCCTCAGAAAATCCGTGATTCCAAGGCGCCATGCACCCCCCTTGTGACGCGCTGAAATGAAAAACATTCCTCCGAATGTCTGGCGAGCAAGCCTGAATGAAGACGATTGGAATTTTCTTCAGATTCAAAATGACGAATGGCCGGAGTGTCTTGTTTGGGAACTTCGCCGCGAAAAAACCCAAGCTGAGGCGGGTGGAAATTTCCCAACAGATCCTGTTTACGAGCCGACCGTTCAAGGACGTGGACGGTTTGGAGTGAGATTTGCAGGGCAGAAACGCGCGGGAATATGTTCAAAGCCTGATTGGTCTTCCTATCTGTCCAGGCGAAAAAAGGGGAACTGGAAGCGGATTCAAAAGTCCCAGCGAGATGCATCGTTTGGGATTTCATTGGATTGGCACACGCTTCACCGGCACTGGGGGCATGAAGTTGAATATGCTGGCACACATTTGCCTTTCCCACCAATCATGGATGGTGATGAGGAAACGGAAATCGTTCCATTCAGAATTCCTTGGGGCTGGCGTGACGATGAAATCAAATCGGCCTTCAGTCAATGGTTGAAGGGAAACAGGCTCATACCTGAACCAACCCCGCCGAAAAGACTTACTGGCGCGGGAAGCTACCTTCGGCAAGTGAAGAAATATCTGAAGGCTTTGGCCGCGTGGCGATTGATTCAACACTTCAAAGGCAATCGCATAAAAGCATACGCTCATCCCGGAGCGGACAAATACCTTGGCAAAACCTATGCCCACGCAAGCGAATGGACGGATGCAAAGAAGACGGTGAATGCTTTGCTAAAACAAATTCGTCAGATTTCTTGGCAAGCAGAGAATTTCGCTTCTTCTAAATTAGAGTAGGAGCAAAAGTGGTTAGAATTTCGCCCCTAAAATCATCAATAGCGTAGGTCAATGCAGCTAACAAAATTGACTTCGCGCCATTGATGATATGACTGCAATAACAAATCAAAACGGAGGTGACCAACCTCAAATAAATGCGCCGGCGCACACGGATTCTGTGGGCGACCACGACCAAAACTTCAAACAAGAATCACGCCGCAATAAGAGACTTCGCAAATCTGATAAACGTCGCCGCGCGGAAAAGTGGAATTCACCTTGTTCATCACCTCGTTCAATTTGAAAATCGCGGTTCAGGTGGATGCGGCCAATGATCTGGCTTTGTTGAAGGCGGACGGGCGGTTTTCCCGACATCGGATTACAGGGGTTCGCGCCCAAGCTGGCCAAAGGGGAAATCGCGTCGCTGTCCGGCGCGGGGGATGACCCGCGCTATTTTCAAATCAGCGTGCCGGTGCAGCCGGGCAATTCGGGCGGGGCGCTGGTGGATGAGCGGGGCAACGTCATCGGCATCGTGTCGGCCAAGCTGGATGCGTCGGCGGCGCTGGCGGCGAGTCCCGACGTGTCGGGATTGAGCTTTTATGGAATCGGTGCCGGATGTTTCGGCCAAGCTCAAAGCGCCAAACACGGCGGATGAAAAGTTTTCGGACGTGGTCAAGTCGGCATAGGATGCTGCTGTCCTTGTTTTGGTTTACTGATTTCATTGCCGCAAAGAGGCGCAAAAGGCGCAGAAGATTTTCCCCTTTGTGCCTTTTGCGCTTTTTTACGGCTGATCAATGGGACCGGCAGCGGCTCTTTCTTGTGATTCGGTAAGGCACGCTGTCTTCCTTGACGTGAAAGCCAATTTCCTTGTGCGGCTGCTCCGGCGGCGTCACCAGTTGATGGATCGCTTCAAAAATGGTCTGAATTTCCTCGTCATGGCTGGAAATCCTGCGCTCAAGTTCAGCGAGTTTCTGCGCTAATTCCCGATTCGTGGCGGTCACTTCGCGCAGGCGCACAAAGGCGCGCATGATTTCGATATTCACCTGAACCGCGCGCGGGCTGTTCAGCACGCTGGAAAGCATGGCCACGCCCTGTTCGGTGAATGCAAAAACATTGCGGGCATGCTTCAGGGTCGAACATATCACAATTTGTGATATGTTCCGAACCTCCTCGCGGGTGAGTGGAAACATGAAATCCTCCGGAAACCGGTCCAGGTTGCGGCGCACGGCCTGATTCAGCACGCGTGTTTCCACCCCATATAAGGTTGCGAGGTCGCGATCCAGCATCATCCGATGGCCGCGCACGAGGAATATGAGTTGGTCAATTCGACCGACGGGTATCAATGTGGTCTGTTCGTGCATGTGTTTATGCGTGTTGTGATGAAGCCGTCGCGGGCATTTGCCACTTTGCCCGGGCGCCACAAGATTGCTTGAATTGACGAAAACTTGCAAAGCGATTCGTCAAAGGAGACATCGCATTTGCCGCGCTTCCAGTCTGGCTTTCCCAAACGTTGATGGTTAGTGTCCAGGTAAAATAATGGCGCCGACCGAGCAGTCCGTCCGCACTTTCCGATTCGAGCGGGACACCTTCGCTTTTCCGCACGAACTGGTGTGGCAATATCATTTCGATCCGGTCACCGGGGCGATGACCACCTTCCGCTCCAATCCGCCGCCTACTTACTATCATCGCTGCTTCGTGATGGTGCGCTCGACGCGGCAGTTTTTTTATCACGCCCGTTTTGCGCCGGAGCTGCCGCCGGTGGAACCGGAAGTTTACCGGCGGATCATTCGCGAAATCGTTTCGCGCAATCCGCGCCGGGCATGCGCGGAATCGGAACGGATGTGATTCCCGGCTACGACGGATTGCGTTCGTTCAGCCGGGCGCATGAACCGCTGCTAAAGGCGGAATTGGGCGGCCCCTGGCAATCCTATTTCCTGCGGAGCCACTGGCGCATGATTTTTCGGGTCTCCGGAAGATTCCAGGAAAAGATGGCGGAAAAATTGAAACGATCCCTGCCCAAACGCGGTGTGACGCTCGTGCATCTGTTTCACTTTCCCCGCATCACCATCAATCATGGAATTGTGCTGTATGGACTGACGGAGTCGGAACAAACCCTGGGATTCGAGGCGTACGATCCGAACATTCCCGAACATCCCGTCAAGCTCGTTTATGAGCGGAAGCGACGGGCATTCACCTTTGCGCCCAGCCGTTATTGGGGCGGCGGCGTTTTGAGCGTGATGGAAATTTTTTGCGATTGGCCCTATTAATTTACGATATACGATTTTCGAGTTACGAGTCCATCCGCAAGCCAAGTCGCACGTTAAATCGTATATCGTAAATTTTCAGCGTCGCTGTCGGCGCGGCTGCCAGAAGCTGATGCCGAAGAACAGCGTGCCGCAACAATTGACGCCCACCGCGAAGCCGATGTTGTAGGTGCGCCCGGAATTGTTTGGCGCGTAAATCGGCAGATCATTGCCCATCAACAAACCCGGCAACGCGGCGGGCATCAGGATTCCGTGCACGACCCCGAGGTCGAAGCCGGCGACGTGGTCGGGTTTGTAATACCGGGAGGACGCCCAGCCCTGGCCAAAACCCAGCGCCCCGCCGAGCAGGGTCAAGGCCACGGCTTTAATCGTTATTTCCTTCGCCTTGGAGATGTGGGCAGGAACTTCAATTTGATTTGGGACAGACGCCGCCATACCTCACAGCATGTTCGGACGTTGTGACGCCGGGCAAGTACATAATGCCGGCGACCGCTTCCGAGCTTCCATGCTTGACGACATTTTGAGTCGGGTCATACTCATCGAAATGAGCATTGACTCCAATCACTGCTTCGTCGCTTGCGTAAGGGCCGGGTTCGAACACCAACCGGCTTTTTCGCCGGCAGCCCTGTTTGCTGCGGTCGCAAACGGCCGCCACTTCGTCACAGACCAAACCCAGCAATGACCTCAGAGAAGGACCCCAAGACCATCGCCGCGCAGCTCTGTCAGTTTGCGCGAACCAATTTCGTCGTCGAAGGAACGAATTTTGACGAAAACAGCCCGTTGGCCCACGCCGGCATTGATTCCTTTGCGCTGGTCGAGTTACTGCTCTATTGCGAGCGTGTCATCGGCGTCCGGGTGCCGGATTCGCACCTGACGGGCAACAATTTGACCTCCATGGCCACGCTCGCCAATTGCATCGCCGAACTGGCCCGCAACAACCACTCCTCAACCTGAGCGCTCGGAGCAGCCGTGCCTATGCCTGACCTGCCCCGTCAGATTCGATTGGCTGCAGGAGATTACTTCATGCACGGCCAGGATTCCCGGATGCGGCGCGCCGGGCTGCCGGGCAATGTCTGTTGCGCAGTCATCCGGCTGGGAACCGGGCTGGATATGGAACGGCTGCGCCGGCGCATCGCCACATCGCCCATCCTGGACTGGGTTGCGCGAGCGCGCATCATTCGTCCGTTTCCGCTGCTTCCCCCGCTCTGGCGCACAACGGCAAAACCCAGAATCGTTCTTTATGAGCACAACGATCAAAATGGCAGCGTGGACGCGTCGTGGTCGCTGCCGCCGGTGGTGGCGGCGCGCGAGTTGCATGCCGCTCGGGGGCCAGGTCTGGCGTTTGACGTGGTTCGTCATGCGGATGGGACCAGCCATCTGTTCCTTTCCTGGAACCATACACTGCTGGATGCGCGTGGTTTGGATTTGTTGTTGAATCATCTGAACGCGGACGGCGCGACGAATGGAGCGCCTGCCATTCAGGATTTGATCAGTCCCAAACAATTGGGATGGGGTTTGTCCGGCTGGTGGCCGAACGTGAAACAGGCGCGCGGTTCGGTGAAGTGGCTCCATGAATCCGGCGATGAACCGCTCTTCAGTCTGGTGCCGCCCGGCCCGCGCCCCCGTTTGTGCCGCAACCATTATCGCGTCGTATCCTTTACCGAACCGGAGACGGTCCGCATAGACGCGCGTTGCCAGCAACTCGTTGGCGGCTTCCGGCGCAGCCACTTTTATCTGGCGGCTACGGTCCGGGCCTTGCACGCCGTCGCGGTCCGACGCGGTAACAAGGACGGAGCGTATTTGATCCCCGTGCCCCATGACACGCGCCGGCGCCGCGCCAACGGCCCCATTTTTTCCAACCATCTCTCCATTCTTTTCTATCGCATCGAGCCGCGACCGGCCGGGCGGCTCGGCGACATCCTCGGCGAATTGAGCCGGCAGATGACCAATCAAATCCGCGACCGTTTCCCGGAATCCTGCATGGCGGCGCTGGACATGTTCAAGCCGCTGCCGCTGGGATACTATGTGCATCATCTCGGAAAGCCAACCCGCGGCAAGATTGCCACCTTCAGCTTTTCAGATTCAGGCGAGACCTGCGCCGGGATGAAGGAACTGTGGGGCGCCCGAATTCTGGACATCACACACCTGGTGCCGGCCTGGCGGCCGCCGGGGTTGACCGTGGTGTTTTTGAGATTTGGCAACCGGCTCTCGGCGCTGCTGTCGTCGGTGGATGATTGCCTGACTACGGCCGAGGTGGACGGGCTGGAACGGGACGTGCGCACGGCCCTGCTGGAGGAGGGGGTATCATGAAGGTGCTGCTCGTGGCAACGAACCGCGAATGCTCGCCCTATCCCGTGGCACCGCTGGGCGTGTTGTGCGTTGCTGCCGCCGCCCGCGCTGCCGGCCACGAGGTCAAGTTTTTGGATTTGGGACCGGCGCGGACACCGCAAAGCGCGCTGCGAACTGCGCTGGCGGCGGACAAATTTCAAGCCGTGGCCTTAGGCATCCGCAACCTGGACAACTGTTGGTCATTTGCGCCACGATTGTATTTCGACGAGGTGCGGGAACTGGTGGAAACGGTACGACATCATTTCGATGGACCATTGATTCTGGGCGGCAGCGGTTTTTCGGTGTCGCCGCAAGGCTGGATGCGTCGGTTGCATCCTGATTGCGGCGTGATCGGCGAGGGTGAGCGCGCCTTCCCGGAAGTGCTGACGCGATTGGAAACCGGACGTTCACTGGAGGGAATTGAAGGCGTCATCACCAACACCAATGGCGATGGCCGTGGCAGCGCGCCCGCAAGAGCGATCGAGTCGCTCGCCCGGTTGCCCATGGCCGCCCACGAGTTTTGCAGTTACAACCGCTACACCCGGCGCGGCGGGTTCGTCGGTGTCCAGACCAAGCGGGGATGTCCGTTCAAATGCGCCTACTGCATTTATCCCGAACTGGAAGGGCGCCGCTATCGGCTCCGCCCGCCGGAAGCCGTGGTTCAGGAAGTTGAAACCGTGGCCACCCGCGCGAAGATGCGTGATTTCTTTTTCGTGGACAGTGTCTTCAACGATCCCCGGAACCACGCGTTGGCCATCTGCAATGAACTCCGCCGGCGGCGATTGCCGGTTCGCTGGTCGGCCTTCTGCAACCCGACGGGCTTTGACGCGGAACTCGCCCACGCGATGAAGGCAGGCGGTTGCGCGGGGGTTGAGTTCGGACTGGATGTGGCCTCAGACAAAATGCTGGCCGCATTGAACAAGCCGTTTGGGCAGGAGGAAACCCGGATTGCCCTGCAAGCGGCGCATGATGCCGGCCTGCCGGTCGCGATCTACCTGCTGTTCGGCGGTCCCGGCGAAACCTGGGCGGATGTCGAGGAGACGCAAAACTTTTTGAACGATTGTGCGGAAGCGAATGCCGTCTTCGCCACCATTGGCATCCGCGTTTATGAAGGCACGCCCATGGCCCGGATTGCCGTGCGGGATGGCCAGGTGAAGCCGGACCAGGACCTCTTCGAGCCGGCCTATTACCTTTCGCCCGGGTTGGCGGAAGATACGGAAAACAAACTTGATCGCATCGCACGGCGGCGCGCGGAGTGGACCTCGCCGGCAGACTGGCGTAAGGCAGTGGTCCGTTGGGGACAGAAAGCAACGGTCCTGTTGAACGTGCGGCCGCAGTGGAAGTACATCCGCGGCTACGGCGGGTATATGAGACAGATAATACCGTGAGCAACGCAGCCCGCATGAGTCCCACGACCATTTCCTGTGACGTGCTGGTCATTGGCGGCGGTGCGGCGGGTGTGGCGGCGGCGACCTCGGCCGGGCGCGCCGGCGCGCGGGTGGTGTTATTGGAGCGATACGGTTTCCTTGGCGGGTTGGCCACCACCGCGCAGGTCGGCACCATCTGCGGATTGTATCTGCGGGACGCGACGGGCGTGGAAGCCATGCCGGTCGCCGGCGGATTTGCGCAGGAATTTGCCTCGCGATTGCAGCGCGCCACCGACTCGAAACCCATTCGGGTGATGGATACCGGCCTCTGGGTGTTGCCGTATTCCCCAACCGCCTTCGCTCGTGTAGCGGACGCGGTTGTGAGCGAATCCGAAAACATCACTCTGGTGCTGCACGCCACGGTGGCGGAAGCGCAAGCCGAAGCTTCCCGCCTGTGCCAGGTCCGCGCCCTGGCTTGGAACGAGCCGTTGCTTTTCCGTCCCAACACGGTGGTGGATTGCACCGGCGAGGCAACCGCCGCCGCTCTGGCTGGTGCCAGTGCAGAAAACGGCGGCGCTGATCAGGCGCCGGCACTGGTTTTTGTTTTGGAAAACGTTGATCCCGGTCTGGCCGGGCGCGGTCTGCTCGAAGTGCGACGTGAATTGCACCGGGCAGTTGAAGACGGAACTTTGCCTGCCCTCTGTGAACGTCTGTCGCTGGTTCCCGGCACCGGTTCCAACGGCCGTCTCGCGCTCAAACTCAGTCTGCTCCCCGCAAATCCGGACCGCGCACTTTGGCAACAGGTCACGGATTGGGAACGCGAGGCCCGCGCGCTGCTCGATCCGCTCCAAAAGTTCCTGGTTAAAAACATCGCCTCCTGTCGCAACGCGCGCCTCGATTCCGTCGCTCCGCAACTCGGCGTCCGTTCGGGCCGCCGCATTCTGGGGCGCGCCCGGCTGGCGGACGAGGATGTGTTGGGTACGCGAAAGACACCTCTGGGGATTGCCCGTGGTTGCTGGCCGATGGAACGTTGGACGAACAGTCCGAGACCGGAAATGACTTACTTCACCGAGCGCGACTATTATGACATTCCCTTGGACTGTCTGCGTCCTGTGGAATTGGATAACGTGTTTGTAGCCGGCCGCTGTCTCTCCGCAACGACGGGAGCGATGACTTCGGCCCGGGTCATCGGCACGGCGTTGGCGACCGGCTGGGCCGCCGGAATCGCCGCCGCCTTTCAAGCTTCGGGCCGGACACTTGATGATGCGATGGCATTGATTCGGAAGCAGATGGAGCAATGAAAGTTGACGCACACCGAATTCATGATTCAAACTGAAATTCAAAACCGATGAATGTTTTTGAAACGCTATCCCGTTCTGCCCGGCAGTGGCCTGACCGCACGGCCATCATTGATGCCGGCGGTTCGCTGGATTATCGATCGCTCTGGCGCGAAGTCGAAGCGCTGCGGGTCCAGCTTGACCGGTTGGGTTTGCGGGAGGGACAGGGTGTGGGCGTGCGGGCGCGCAACGGACGCGCCTTCGTCATCGGCGCGCTGGCGGCGCTGGGATGCGGCGCGGTCATCATGCCCATCCATCACCAGATGAAGCCGGCCGAATTGTCGGACATGCTGGCGCGTGCGCCCTTGTGTGTGATTCTTGACGATGGCAGCAACCCGGCCCAGGCCGGCAAGACCATCGCTCTCGAAAATCCCGGCGGCAACGGTTTGCGTTTCACGCGGCTGGACGGCCCGCAACAACCGCTCGCACCCGGAATCAAGGACGCCGCGTTTGTGCGGTTCACTTCGGGAACAACCGGCAAGTCCAAGGGTGTGGTGCTGACGCATCGTGACGTGTTGGAGCGCACCCAGGCCGCCAATTCCGGATTGGGGTTGACCTGCGAGGACAAAATCCTCTGGGTGCTGCCGATGGCGTATCACTTTTACGTGTCCATCATCCTCTACCTTGAGGCCGGGGCCACGGTCGTGGTCAACGCCGATTATCTGGCCGAAAATATTCTGGACGCGGCCGCGAAACACCAGGCCACGTTCCTTTACGTCACCCCGATGCATGTGCGCATGTTGACCAGCGAAAGTTCGGGACGCGCTCTGCCGCCTTCGCTTCAACGGGTGATGTCCGTATCCAGCCGCCTTGACCCACAGATGGCGCGGGATTTTTTTGCAAGGTATCGCGTCCCGGTGTCCCAGGGCTTTGGCATCATTGAAGTGGGATTGCCCATCATGAACATTGGCGAGGCGGCTGAACATCCCGAAGCCATTGGCCGGCCGGTTCCCGGTTTTGAAGCGATGATCGTGGATGAAACGATGAAGCCAATGGCCGATGGCGAAACGGGTCAGCTTGCGCTGCGCGGTCCCGGCATGTTTTCCGGCTACCTGAATCCGCCGAAGTCGCGGGCAGGAAGTATTGCGCGACGGCTGGTTTCTGACCGGCGATCTGGCGCACCGCGATAACGGGGGACGCATCGTGCTGGACGGGCGGACTTCCTCAGTGATCCAGGTGGCCGGGCACAAAGTTTTTCCGGAGGAAATTGCCGGCGTGCTGGACCAGCATCCGGCGGTGCTGCGCTCGCGCGTTTTCGCCCGCCCGCATCCCCAAATGGGCGAAGCAGTTTGTGCCGAAGTACAATTGCGCAACGGCAGTTCTCCAGCCGCAAGCGAAGACATTCTTGCATTCTGCCGCCGCCAGCTTTCGAGCCACAAGGTGCCGACCTCGCTCGATTTCGTTGCCGAAATCAGCATGACTTCCAGCGGAAAAGTCCGCCACGGCGCAGGGTTGTCCCAACCAAATCCAAACCGGGTTTAAAGCGGGGTGTTACTGGAGAAGAGAATGCTTCGAGCACCAGCGAAGTGCATTCGCTAGACCGCAACCGTTTGTTTCGCGCGATTTTCGAGAAAATCCTTCCGCCATTGCGCGCGCGCAATTTTCTCCCCGTGGCCGTTGATGCCGAGTGATTCCACAAACCACCATTCGCGCGGCACCTGCCAGCTCGGAAGTTTCTGGAGCAGGAACTGTTTCAATTCGTCCTTGGTGCCGCGCTGGTCCGCCGTGACACACGCCACGATCTGGTCAATCCGGTCCGCGTTCCCGCTCGGCACGCCGAAGACCAGGCACTCCGCGACGGCTTCATGCTCCCGCAACGCCTGTTCGATGGTTGCCGGGGACACTTTCCGGCCGGCCACATTGATGTGGTCGCCGGTGCGACCGCGCAGATAAACCGTCCCGTCCTTGAGCTCGGCGAGATCACAGGTCTGAAAGACGCCCCCGCCGAGAGTTTCCTCCGGCTCCGGCCAATAGGTTTCACCCACTGCCCGGCTCCGCACCACGAGCACCCCGTTTCGGTTGAGTGACACTTTTACATTCTTTATCGGCCGGCCGACGGAGGCCTCGTCCGTCCGCGGAGTCGCCGTTGCGTCATAGGCAATGCCGCCACATTCGGCGGAGCCGTAAAAGTTGTGAATTTTGACGCCGTGTTCCTCGAAGACCGCGCGCTCCAATGTCAATGGCAGCGGCGCGCCCGCCGAGATGGCCAGACGCACATTGTGCAGGATCGCGCCGGCCTTGTGCCAGGCGTGCCACAGTGCCGGCACTGCGGCCACGGTAAGATCCCAATTGGCCTTGGCCGCGCCCCGCAAGACTTCCGGCAATGGCGCGGGCACCAGGAAGAGCGGAATGCCGTGGAGCAGAAGCGGCAGCACCAGATTCGAAAACCCGTAAGAATAGGCCATGGAAATCACGCCGAGGTTCGGCCAGTCCGGACGCAACCCCATCGTGGTTACGATGTTTTCGGCATCGGCGGCCAGTTGTTCCTCCGTGAAGGCGACCGGGCGCGGCACACCCGTTGTGGCCGGCGTGGTTTTAAGATGACAACAGGGCGTGGGCGGGGTGGAAACGGCAAGCGGCTGGTGATGCGATTCAAGGAGACAAACCACCCTGTGCTGGCGCCAGGCCCGCAGTATGGTAAAGATGAACTCGGGTGAATGACCTTGCGGAAAAACCATCGCCGGGTCGCCCGGTAAGGGAGTCTCGGCTTCGCGGTCCATTTGTGCAAACGTCCAACTCCGCCCCGAAGCCAGATCGCGCAAAGCGATTTCATTACGTCTGCTCTGAACCACCTTTTGCCAGCGTTCGTAAAGCATCTGGCCCTTTTTTAAGCGAACCGGCGTTTCGGTTGCAAGCTCGAACTTCCAATTCCCCCTGGGCCGGCAGACCCCTTGCGTCCCGCCGCGCCCTTTTCCTGCGGATGCTTGACCGCCGTCATCACTTTGACGGGGTTGCTTTTGCTCAAATAGATTTGCCGTTGCCACGTGTCTCAATTTTATCGGATCGCCAGTGCCGCGGGATTGGTTTTCCAGGAAGCGGGGCGTGACATGATTTGCAGCATGCCATGTCCAAACCGCGAGGTTACGTCCAGTCCGGAAGCCATCAGGGCGATTTCGCGGTCGAAGAAACGGTGCAGCGATCGGGTGATCCTGCCGGGGAAAATCCGTTCGAAGGCCATGCCGGTATGGTACATGGCAAAGATACGCCCATCATAAAAATACTGGATGAGTTCCATCCAGGCCTTGATGAGTTTGCGCATCTCGCGCGAGTACGCCGGAAGATCGTCCAGAAGTTCGATGAGCAACTCCGCGGAATGCAGCGCCAGATACAGGCCCGGCGAAAGCATCGGATCGACAAAACCGAATGCGTCGCCCGTCATCACCCAGCCCGGCCCGTGGCCGTGCTCGGATACCAGCTGGTAGTTGGTGTAAGTGGCGACCTCCGTGAGGCGGCGGCGGTTCTTGCCGGCGGCGGCAAGCAAAGGGTCGCGGACGATGGCGCCCTCAAGCCGCGCCTCGGGGGTCGCGCCGAGTTGAGCGGCATCGTCCTTGTTCATCACCACACCGACGGAAAGGCAGTCGCGCAACGGGATGCGCCAGCACCAACCGGCGGCCAGCCGGCCGATGATGACCTGTCCCTCAGGCTGGCAGGCATCGAATCCTTCGTAATGGGCGAAGTAGGCCACGTCTTTGCGGGGGCCGACTTCCGCGGGAATTTCCATGCGTGCGCGCAAAGAAGCGGCTGCGCCCGGTGGAATCAACGAGCAAATCCGGCTGCCGGCCGTGAAGCCACGGAGCTTGCGCGAGTGTCTCCCCGGCCAGCCGCAGGCCGTTCGAACCGACCCGCTCAATTTGGGCCCGCGTCCGCACGCGCTTCACGCCCAATTCATCGGCGCGTTCATCGAACAAACGGTCGAAGGCGGGGCGCGGGGCGTTGTAGGCGTAGGTCGGCCCCCCGTAATGGGCGAGCGATTGAAAGCAAAACTCGGCCCGTTCATTCGCATCAAAGGTGAAAGTGACGCCCGGTTTGTGCTGGCAAATCGCCGCGGCGCGCTCTTCCAGGCCCAGTTTCCGCAGCACGGGTACGACCGCCGGAATGAGCGATTCGCCGACGATCAAATCGGGCCGGCGGCCATCGTCGTAAAGGGTCACGTCCACGCCCTTCATCGCAAGCAGCGATGCGAGCGTCGCGCCGGCCGGGCCGCTGCCGATGATGCCAACCGTTCGGATTGAATTTTGAACGGCCACTTAGTGAAAGCTCTCCGTTTCAGTCTGAAAATAAGAATTCATGGTTTCCTAATGCAAAGTATTATGACTGCCCGTCCGCCCTGGGTCAAGCCTTGAGCGGGCGGTTGGGGTCCTGATTTAAATCCGAACTGCCGATGGGCGAGCGCAGCCCGATTCCGCGCTTGACTCGATTTCACGGCCAAATAGACTTGCGTTCAATGAACGCTGAACGGGAGCAGTCTTTCATCACCCGTCCCGCGCAACCAAAGAGAAATTTGAAACGCTATGAAAAAAATCCTGTTCTCCCTGCTGTTCGTGGCTGCAATCTTGAGCGCGGCGCCGGTTTGCGTCGGTGCGCCGTCGCTATATCCCGTGGTCGTCAATGGGCGCTGGGGATTTGTGAACAAATCCGGCGAAACCGTCATTAATCCGCAGTTTGACCGGGCGGAGGCTTTTGCGGAAGGCCTGGCCCCGGTGCGTATGGGCAGATGGGGCTACGTGGACGCTTCGGGGAAGATGGAAATCAATCCGCAGTTCGATAAGGCGGACGTTTTCAGCGAAGGACTGGCGGCGGTGAAGCTCGGCGGCGGTCCCGGCCCGTTCGTTCCCTACGACCCAGACCCTACAGTCCATACAATCCATACGGCGGCGGCGGTCGCTATGGTTACATCAGTCCGGACGGCAAATACGCCATCAATCCGCAATTTGAAGACGCCGGAGCATTTTCCGGCGGACTCGCGCCTGTCAAGATGGGTCGTTGGGGCTTCATTGACAAGACCGGGAAGGTTGTCATCAACCCGCAATTTGAAAAGGCGCAGCAGTTTTCCGAAGGGCTCGCGGCCATCAGGCTGGGCGGAAAATGGGGCTTCGTTGACAGGACCGGAAAGATGACCATCAATTCGCAATTCGACGATGCTGGACGCTTCGTCAAAGGCCTGGCGCCGGTCCGGCAGGGGAAGCGCTGGGGTTACATTGACCCCACGGGGAAATTTGTGATCAATCCGCAGTTTGATGAAGCCGCGGCGTTTTCCGAAGACCTGGCGCCGGTGCGTCAGTCAGGCCACTGGGGATTCGTGGACCTGAGCGGCAAGATTGTGATCAACCCGCAGTTCGACGAAGCCGACTCCTTTGTCGACGGCCTGGCGCACGTCAAGGCGGGCGGGCGGTTTGGTTACATCAACCCCAGCGGAAAATACATCTGGAATCCCACCAAGTGAGCCGGCGCGATGTCCGCCATGCTTTCCTAGTGGAGCATTCCCGTCTGGGCTGCGGCGGGCAGGGATGTCTGGCCGGCTGAACCCGCCGGATTGCGCGATGTCGAGAGCCGGCCGAAATTCCGCCACCATCTCAACCAGCGTACCGAATCGGCCCCCGGATGAATGTGGCTCCTTCGACCGCTGCGAATGACATGTATCGGGGCGAACTCGACCCGCCGACCCGCCGCGAGGAAGGCCATCAACGTTTCGGATTCAACTTCAAAGTGCTCCGTCTTGAGGGGCAGGGCCGCCCAGGTTCCCAAGTGCATGAGCCTTAAACCGCATTGCGTGTCCGGCAGGTGCCTGCCGGCCAGCCGCGAAAGTTTCCGGCTCATCCACCGGTTCACCTGCCGGCGCAGCCAGGGAATGGCCCGCGCATTCTGCATGCGGTTCCCGATTACCAGTGATGCCCCGGTCTGTTCAGCGCACCGCAGCAGTGCCGGCAAATCCTCCGGCGTGTGCTGGCCGTCACCATCCAGGGTCAAAGCCCATTCAAAGCCTTGCTTCAGTGCCAGCGACAGACCGGTCCTGAGAGCGGCGCCTTTGCCGAAATTCCGCCAGTGACTGACCACCACTGCGCCCGCCCCGCCGGCCAGATTCGAGGTGCCATCGGTCGAGCCGTCGTCCACGACCAACACAGAAGGAAGATATTGGCGCACGGCTGCAACCAGGGGCGCGATGGTCGCCCCCTCGTTAAAACAGGGAATTACCGCCGCGCATTTCTTCGCTGCAAACATCAGTGGAGCTTGAGCAGAATGCCTCCAGGAATCGAGGCAAAACTCTGCCCGCCTAAGTAAATTGCCGGCGGATTTTCCGTTGCCTGATGGGGGCGCGGGATTATACTTTGGGACCGAATTGAACGATGCGAGTTATGCTGTAAGCGCAAGATCCGGCCGGCGAGTGGTATGTCATCACCTGCCTGCACCATAACGTAGCCAAATCCCACTGTCATTCAACCGTCATGCTCTTTCCGACAACGTCTCCACCCCAAACGCCTGCCCGCGTGGTCATCACCGGAGCTGGAATTATCACGGCGCTGGGACTGGGTTGGAAGCATAATGCAAAGGGGTTTCGATCGGGAAAGGTGGCGTTCCGTCCGGTGTCGCTGTTCGATGTCAGCCGTCAGCGGGCAAAGCGGGCGGCGGAAATTGATTTGCCGGCGGCTTTGCCGTCAACGCACCTCAACGCGAAACAAATTGCCAGACTCGACCGCGCCGCTTCCTTGCTGTTGTTGGCCGCCTGCGAGGCGTGGCAACAATCCGGCTGGAAACCCACGGAGAGCCTGCCGCTGGTTTTGGGCACGACCGCGGGCGGCATGTCGCTCGGCGAGGCGTACTTTCGCCAGGCGGTGCAAATGCCGCGCAACCATCGCCGCCAACCCACGCGCGCCGTCCACTATCAACCGCAGGTCCAGGCGCGATTGGTTCTCGATGCCCTCGGTTCGAACGGGCCGATCACGATCGTTTCGAATGCCTGCGCTTCCGGCGGCAATGCCATCGGCCATGCCTGGGAGCTGATTCGTTATGGCCGGGCTGAATGCGTTCTTGCCGGCGGTTATGACGCGCTCAGTGAGCTTGTATTTTCAGGGTTCGACGCTTTGCAGGCGCTCTCGACCACCATCTGCCGGCCATTCGATGCCCGGCGCGATGGCTTGGCGTTGGGTGAAGGCGCGGCAGTCGTCGCCCTTGAAACGCTTGAAAGCGCGCGCCGGCGGGGCGCGTCCATTTTGGGAGAACTCATCGGCTACGGCACCTCCATTGACCAGCACCATCTCACCCAGCCGCATCCGCACGGAGACACGACGCTGGCGGTCATGAAACAGGCCTGCGCGACCGCGGGCGTCACACCCGGGGAAATTGATTACCTCAACGCTCATGGCACAGGCACGGTGCTCAATGACAGTTCGGAAGCGCTCGCCATCAACGAATGGGCCGGCCACCGCGCCGCGACCCTGCCGGTCAGTTCCACCAAAGCCAGCATCGGGCATCTCCTCGGCGGCGCGGGCGCAGTTGAGGCGGTGATTTGCCTGATGACCCTGCGCGAACAATGGCTGCCGCCTCAGGTAATGTTTGAAACACCTGACCCGGCCTGCAAATTCCCCATTGTGCACAAACCCCGGGACGCGCGCGTGAATGTCGTGTTATCCAATTCGTTTGGATTCGGTGGCGTCAATGCGACCTTGATTTTAAGGAGGTGGACATGAGCCGGGTTTTCATAGCGGGCTTGGGTGCGGTTTCGCCCGCCGGCTGGAATGTTGCCGCTCTCAGTGAAGCGCTGGATAAGGGCGAACCCCTGCCCACTCAACCAATGGAACGGCCCGGTTGGAAGAAACCGCTTCAGGCGCGCCTGGTGCCGAATCCCGCCGTGCGTCCCGAATTTCTCGCGCATCCGCGCCTGCGGCGCACGAGTCCGATCACACACTATGTTGTGGCAGCCGCCCTTGAGGCCATGGCAAAGTTGCGTGCGAACCCTGATCCGAAATTCCGTTTGGGTCTGGTCGTCTGTCTTCAGTCCGGCTGCGTGAATTATACCTGCCGTTTTTTTGATGAAACACTGAAGGACCCGGCGACCGCCAGTCCGCTCCTGTTTCCCGAAACGGTTTACGCCGCCCCCGCCAGCCACGTGGCCGCGGTCCTGGAAAATGTTTCGCTGGCCAGCACTCTGGTGGGCGATCCGGCCGCTTTTTTGCAAGGCGTCGCGCTCGGCGCCCAGTGGCTGGATGAAAATCGCGTGGATGTGTGCCTTGTCATCGGAGCTGAAGAAACCAACTGGATTCTGGCGGACGCGCTCTGGCATCTCGAACGTTCAGCCATTCTCACTGCTGGCGCCGGAGCTTTATGTTTGTGCCGTCGAACCGAAACTGTCGGCTGGTGTCGAACTGGCGGCTATCACCGACGCACACACCTACTCCGCGCAAAATAGCCGGATGCAGGCTGCCCGAACCATGCGCGGTCAACTGGGTAAAAGTTCTCCCGGCGAACTGCTCTGCGACGGCCTCGGCAACAGCCCGCGCGCAGACGCCCCGGAACTCGCTGCGTGGCGTGATTGGACCGGCCCACGCATCAGCCCCAAGCGCATCCTGGGCGAAGGACTGATGGCTACAGCCGCCTGGCAATGCGTGGCGGCGTGCGATGCGGTGGCCAGCGGACGATTTGCGGCGGCCAACGTCAGCCTGGTCGGTTCCAATCAGCAGGCGATCGGCGCGCGGTTTGTGCGCGCGGATGCCGGCATTTCTCATTTGTCCGCCGGCAAATCCATCGGCAACATCCGGTCATGAGCTTGCGGGTCATACTGATTACAGGAGCCAACGGCGGTTTGGGCCAGGCCATCGCCCGTGCCTTCCTCGAGGAATCACCCGCCAATGTCGTCTGGCTCGGGGTCCGCTCCAACCGTGAACAGGCCGACAAGCTGGCGCAGGAAAATCCCGACCGGTGCTTCTGCGTCGCTTTGGATGTCATCTCCCCCGAATCATGGAAGCAGGCGGTCAATGACATTTTGGCGCGCCACAGCCGCGTTGACGTGCTGGTCAACAATGCGGGCAGCCACGAAGATTCCCTGCTGGCCACCATGCCCCCGGATTCATGGGAGCGCGTTCTGGCGACAAATCTCGACGGAGTTTTTCACGGCTGCCAGGCGGTGTTGCCGACGATGATCAGCCAGCGCGCCGGCCGGATTGTGAATCTGTCATCCTTGAGCGCGCTTCTGGCTCCGGCCGGGCAGGCCAATTACGCCGCCGCCAAGGCGGGAGTGGTCGCGTTAACCCAATCGCTGGCCAAGGAAGTAGCGCGCATCGGCATTACCGTGAATGTCGTCTGCCCCGGCTTCGTGGAAACCGAGGCGCTGGCCCATCTGGCCGGAGAGGAACGAAAGGCCGCGCAGATGCGGATTCCCATGCGCCGGTTTGGCCGGCCCGAAGAAGTGGCGGCGACGGTCCGTTTTTTGGCAAGTGCCGAAGCCAGCTACATCACCGGCTCCGTCCTCAAAGTTGACGGCGGGATTTTATGAGAGGCAATTTCGATGGCTACTGAAGTGATGCAAGTCGAAGACCAGCCGCGCAGCATGCCGACGATGCCCGAACCCGCCGCGACTGCTCCGGGAAAGGGAAAAGTCATCATCATCGGCGCCGGCATTGCCGGTCTTTCCTGTGGCTGTTACCTGCAAATGAACGGCATCCAGACCGAGATCCTGGAGGCGAGCCTGCTCCCCGGCGGATTATGCACGGCCTGGCATCGCGGACCGTACGTTTTTGACGGTTGCCTGCGCTGGTTGATTGGGACCCAGCCGCCTTCGGCCTTCCACCAAATCTGGCAGGAACTCGGGGCCATCGCCGGGCGGAAAGTTCTCGCCAGCGACGAAATTCTCCGGGTCGAAGACGCCGACGGCAACACCCTCGTCGTGCCCGCCGACCTGGACAAACTCGCGCGCGAGTTCAAACGCATCGCGCCCGAAGACAGCGCGCTGATTGACAAGCTGGTGCGGGCGGCGCGCCGCTGTGCGCCGCTGGAGCCGCCCCTCGACAAGCCGGTGGAATTGATGACGCACCGCGAAAAAATGAGGACGGGACTGCGTTACCTGCCGATGCTGCCCGTCATCTTGAGATGGAAAAACCTGCCGATCACCACCTATCTCGCCCGCTACAAAAATAATCTCCTGCGCGAAGCCTTGAGCGCCATCGCCAGCAACGAACACATGTCGGCCCTGGTCCTCGTGATGGTGCTGGCGTTCCGGACTCGCAGCAACTGCGGTTTCGTCGCCGGCGGTTCCTGGGATTTTGCGATGGCGATTGCAGACCGGTACACCCGTCTGGGCGGCACCGTGCGGTACAAAGCCAAGGTGACTTCGGTCGTGGTTGAAAACAATCATGCCACTGGCGTGCGCTGCGACGATGGATCCGTCGTCCCGGCTTCAATGGTCGTTTCCTGCGCCGACGGGCACACGACGATTTTTAAAATGTTGGACGGCCGATTCGTGGATAAAAAAATCCGTTACCTGTATGAGAATTGCCGGCCTTTTCCGGCCATCATCCAGGTCTCGTTGGGAATAAAAAAAATCTTCCCGGACGCGCCGCACACACTCAATCTGCCCCTGCCCCAGCCCCTTCGCGTGGACGATCAAACGCGGCACGACCGTTTGGAGGTCGAGACGTTTGGCTCCGACTCGGCGCTCTGCCCGGAAGGCACCACCGTCATGACGGTCAGGTTGCCAACCAGCTATGAGTTCTGGACCGGCTTGAAGAAGAGCGATCCACAGCGTTACCGGGCCGAGAAAAAAAGTGTCGTTCAGGCAATCATCGGCATTCTTGACAAACGCTTTCCCGGATTGGTCCAACATCTCGATCGGTCGGACATTGCGACGCCGGCCACCTTTGTGCGCTACACCGGCAACTGGCAGGGCAGTTACGAAGGGTGGCTGCCGACGCCGCGCATTCTGGGCCGGCGCATCCCCTACACGCTGCCGGGACTTGAGGGATTTCTACATGGCCGGCCACTGGGTGGTGGCGGGCGGCGGCCTGCCGTCAGCCGCGCTTTCGGGCCGGTACGTCGCCCAGATGATTTGTGCCGGCAAAGGAAAAATCTTTGCGGCCACCGAACCCTGAACGTCTGTGTTGGATAAATGGATTGATGAGGTGACGGATGAATAACAGTTGCAATCCAATTATCCATCAATCCATTTTGTTAATACGCCGCCGGCCGGCCGTGGCTGTCGGTGTGAAAAGTGAACTCAAAGAGGCTGATGCTTTTGTTCCGACTGCGTATCCATCCCGAAATCCGGTACTCCATTTGCGGCTTTAGAATCAAATCGGTCGGCAGCGCATAGATTCTTTCGTAGGCGCTCGGGTCCGGAAAGGAAACCGGCTGATTGAAGGTCAGGTGCCGTCCGAGCACTGCCTTGGGCCTGGGAGCCCGGCGCGAGTTTTGCGGATTTGAAAAATGATTTACTTTCTCAATCGTCACATTGACCGGAGCATTGATGTCCAAGTGCGTGAACTGTGGCGACCAGACCCGCAGGAAAACCCCATCCCCCGGCAGCAACTGGTAATCCCGGTCAAACGGCCCGTGCGCAATCCGCGCCAGGGCTTGTTCGTTTTTGGTGATCAACTCGGCGCCACTGTCCTCGGCGCGAAAATTTCGCAGTCCGGGAAAATTATCAAACTGCCCGGCCACCTCGTCACTCGAAGTGTCCCGAGTGGGCGTGAAATTGCTCAACACGATGCCGTCCGAGTTGAGGTTGTCCAATGCACCGTGAGTGCTGCTGAAGGTTGACAAGTCCGCGCCCTTTTGGATCAGCCAGCCGCAATGAACGTAATCATTGTCCAGGCTGATGAGAATGGTCGCGGGATTGAGGGTGACCCGCGTGAGTCCGCGGACAATCCGCTCCAGCGCCAGCGGGTAATGATTGGTCATGGTCGCCGCCATCCAGGCATCGGCGGTGGCAAAGCCGTCGGCGTCAAGTTGGTTGTTCAGGGCGAGCGCTTCGACGACCGGACGGTAGCCGAGCGGGTCGCCCTGCCCGGTTGAATAGCGGTAGGTGTTATTTGTCGGATTCCAATCAATGTCGGCCCGCCCGCCCCGGGAATTCATGACGAGGAAACGATTGGGGCGGTCCGGGTCGCGGCCCGTCACGAGGTCCGCGCCTTCCAGATGAGTGAGCAGTGGCACAAGCGTGTCGGTGGCGGCGGGCGCATTGTGGATTTCCACCCAGTCTTCGATGCCGGTGGTGGGCAGGACGACGTCCTTGGGATGCCCAATGGATTCGGTGATCCGGTATCCGGCCTTTTCCAGAAAGGACCGGACCTCGACGCGCTTGACGGAGGCGGCGTGATTGTGCCCGTGGTCCGAGAGAATCAGGATTTGCAGGTCACGTCCCTCCTGCGCCCGATAACGGGCGCGCATCGCCTGGAGTTGGTCATCAAGCAAGCAGAGCATGGCGAAGACGTCGCGGTCCAGATGCTGGGCATCGTCCGTGCCACGAATGTACACGTAATAGCTGCCGTCGTTGTCCGCGTCGTTCCAAAAGTTTTTGATTGTTTCATGGATCTCATAGCCAAACGTGTGGACCGGATACACGTAACCCATGGTGCGCATCATATTGTTTTCCAACTGCCAATGCATCTGGCTCTCGTGCTCCATGGTGGTGGTGATGCCGTTGATGACGATTTGTGAATTCGCCGCCACACTGAAATAAGTGCGTTGATAGCCCGGCAACGGGCGATCCCCGAAAATATCAGTCCACGCGACATCGCTGGTGGAGGGAAACGTCGAGACCAGGCGGCTGACCGGAAAATATCCTTCTTGGGAACTGAAAGCCTGACGCTGGAAGCGTTTTCCCCAAAAGTTTGTGCAAGTGACCCCTGCCTGTAAGGCCTTCACGTCACGATAAGCAATGCCATCCAATCCCAGGACCAGACGTCCGGGGAGCGCGGCGCTCGTCGAAGGGAATGATTGCATAGCCAATAAAACAAGCCAGATGGACCAGCTTGCCTTTCCGCCGCGACGAATTGATCCACCGGAGCTCGGGCCAAAAAACATGCGGCCAATAATTAGCGAATCCGGTCGGGTGTGTCTAAGACGAAATAATTTCAGTTACTGTTTACAAAAAGGGATGGTGCTTGAACCGGTCAAGGGCGCCTCTTAAACTCACCACCAACGGTGAACGCATTCACTTTAAGTACGTACAGATTCAGCGCGCCATGAAAACAAGGGACATATTCAAGGACATCTTCGGTCTGGCAGTCCGGCTCCTGGGACTCTATTTTTTTTATCTCGGTTTAAGCGCCATGCCACCACTGCTGGACCTCGGAGCGGTTGAAACGGCTGGCACGGTCGTCATCGTGAATACCATTTTGCCCATCGTATTCAATCTGGCCATTGCCTGGTGGTTGATTAGCGGCGGACTGCTGGTACGCCGGGCTTACCCCGAGTCGGCGAAAATTCCACCTCATCCGCATGCCCAGGAAGAAGGCGCGGCGCCCATGGCCAAACCCGCTCAATCCCAAGGATTGGCGGACATGGAAACAGCCGAAAAAAAGCTGGCGTCTTTGGTGGGCAAGCCAAAAGACGGCCATGCGGCCTGACACTGCCCGCAGCGAGCAGGCTGATTTCAAACTCGACCATGGCCAACTTGTTGGCGGCGCCATGATTTAATGTACCGCCGAGCCCTTGGCTCCAATGAATCGGTGCACAGCGCTGACCCTACAACCCGAATCAAGCTTCTGTCCAATCGCTTCCCGGCTTGCACTGAAACCGGCTCTATCGTAAAATCTGCTTCTCAGACTGAATGGTGGATTTTGTAATGGATAATACAGCCGCGCTTAAACAGGACATCAAACGCCTGATGGTGGAGAACCTCATGCTCCAAATCCGTCCGGACGAAATCAGCGACGACCAGCCATTGTTTGGCCCCGGTGGTCTGGGTTTGGATTCGGTGGACGCCCTGCAATTGGTGGTGGCCATTGACAAGACGTATGGACTCAAGATTGCCGATCCCGAGATCGCGCGTCAGATTCTCCAAAGTGTCACCACCATGGCGGCAGCCGTCACCCAACATCAGAACTCGCTGACGGCCAAACCGTAAGTCTGCAACACACCGGTGCCGGGTCTGCTTTGTCCGAGTGAGATGACCGAACCGTCCGTCGCCGAATAGATCGCCACCCCTCGTCCAGCTCCCCGCCTCGGGAATATTTATCCTGAATCAACACGCCGCCGGGACGTGCCCCGAAACCATTGGGATTTAATCTTGCTTTGCGGTGCGCCGGTTTGTATCTGCCAGCGGACTTTTATGAATCCGGTCGCCATCGAGGGCCATCTGACACTGGTTTTGATCCAGTGGATGATTATCATCGCCGCCGCCTACATTTTGGGCCGGCTCGGCAAACGCTTCTTGCACCAGCCGCTGGCCGTCGGCGAAATCGCAGCGGGCATTTTGTTGGGGCCGTCGGCACTCGGCGCCATCTGGCCGTCCATGGCCCATTTCCTCGGCGATACCATCACCAGACTTTTCAATCTGTCTTCCAGCTTCACTTTGCCGGCGGAGTTGTTTCCCCAGGAAACGCAAACGTCACTGCAATTGCTCGGCAAGCTCGGCCTGATTTTTTTGCTGTTCCAGGTCGGAATGGAATTTGATTACAGCCACTTGCGCTCGCGATCCAAAACCGTCACCGCGGTTTCAATGTTCGGGATGGCAGGGCCGTTTATTTGCGGACTCGCCATCGGACCGTGGCTGCACGCGGAATTCGCGCCGGACACACCGCGCCTCGGCTTTCAACTTTTCCTCTGCGTCGCCCTTTCGATTTCCGCGCTGCCGATCATGGGACGGATTCTTTTGGAGATGAACCTCGAACGCACCGCCATTGGCGCGATGGCCATCAGCACGGCAGCGATTGACGACGTGATCGGCTGGGTGCTGCTCGGCGTCGCCACCGCGCTCGTAATGACGGATTTCAATGCCTGGCATCTGCTCGGGCAGATTGCGCTCATCGTGGGATTTTATCTGCTCCTGCAAAAGGTCATCGGCCCGGCGTTGCGGAAATTCTGGCGCAAACACGTCCACGACGCGCACGAAAAAGGAATGCCGAACTCATTTCTGGCGCTGTTGTTGATCGCGCTGTTCGCCAGTTGCCTTGTCACCCATTATCTTGGAATCTTTGTCATCTTCGGCGCGTTTTTGTTCGGGACGTGTCTGCATCAGGAACCCGGCATCGTGAAGGCGTGGCGCGACCGTTTTTCCGGGGTGGTGCTGGTGGCCTTCGTGCCGGTTTTTTTCACCAACACCGGCTTGAACACCAAAATCGGTTCACTGCAAACGCCAGAGGCCTGGGTTGCGTGCGGGCTGGTTTTGGCCGCCGCCGTGATTGGAAAACTGGGCGGTTGCTACCTGGGCGCGCGGCTGACCGGCCAGCCGGCGCGTGAAGCGGCTTGTATCGCATCGTTGATGAACACCCGCGCGCTCATGGCGCTCATCGCCATCAACGTCGGCCTCGAACTTAAGCTGCTCACGCCCGCGCTGTTCACGATGCTGGTCATCATGGCGCTGGCGACGACGGCCATGTGCGGGCCGCTGCTGCGGTGGTGGCTGCCGGACGATTTGAACGCGCTGCTCCCGCGGTAATTATCCGTTTCGCCGCGGCTTGTTTACCGGCAGCGGTAATTGCCAGGGCTGTTCGTTAACAGACGCTACGGCACGGAGCGAATGCGCCAGAAATTATTCGTGGTTGGGTCCGGTGTGTTGGTGAACACCAGCACTCCGCCCGCACCGGCGGGATTGGTAGCCAGCGGCACCCAGTTGGCCGGTGACAGGCTGAACGTGTAGTCCAGCGCGTAGTTTGTTCCCGCAATGCCCACAAAGGACAAACCCACATTGCCGTCGCTCAAAAGCTGGATGGAGATTTGATTGTAGGCTGGATTAACGACAATCTGCTCGGGAAGATTGGTTCCAAAGGGAGCGACACTGGGGTAAGTGCCATCGCCCAACTGGCCATACAGGTTGTAGCCCATGGCCCAAAGACTGCCGTCGCTCTTGAGAAACAGACTGTGAAAGGTTCCAGCGGCAATCGCCGTGACGTTGCTCGCCACAATCTGCTCTGGCTGATTGGTGTCACCGTAAGGGGGTATGCCGTAAGTACCGTCGCCCAACTGGCCCCACTGGTTGTTGCCCATGGCCCAAAGGCTGCCGTCGCGTTTGAGAAACAAGCTATGTTCGCTTCCTGCCGCAATCGCCGTGACGTTGCCGGCCATAATCTGCTCAGGCTGGTTGGTATTGTTGTAAGTGCCGTCGCCCAACTCGCCATCATTGTTCCATCCCATGCCCCACAGACTACCGTCGCTCTTGAGAAACAGGCTGTGGATGGTTCCTGCGGCAATCGCCGTGACGTTGCTGGCCACAATCTGCTCGGGCAGGTTGGTATTGTTGTAAGTGCCGTCACCCAACTGGCCCCACTGGTTTCTGCCCATGGCCCACAGACTGCCGTCGCTCTTGAGAAACAGGCT
>CAVWHM010000026.1:0-67842 GCA_963754775.1 uncultured Verrucomicrobiae bacterium | reverse complement strand
TTTACTGCCGCACCTCGTCAGTTACGTATTGCTAGCCCGCAAATTCCTTTCCAGCGAGCGCGAAAAAGCAGCGGTAGAATGGGCGGCAAATCCGCCCAGACTTTGACCCGCTGAAATTGTCGTCCATCGTCAAAATGCTTTCACGAATTATTTGCCACTGGACCACCCGAAACGCGAAACGTATGAGCAGGCTTTGGCCTGCTTGCGGCACGGAGAACAACTACCGCCGCTCTGATCGCCGAGCTAGAAGACAAAAATGACCGTCGTCGAACGCCAACAGGTCTTTCCAGCAAATAAAGCAACAATCGTCTATTTAATTATGCGCTTTTCGATCTGAATCAATAGAAATATCGCTAGTATTTGTCGTTTCTGGAATTGCCGTCAGATTCCCTTTGCGCATTTCCAGTATCAAGACTCTTAAATTCTAAAAGAACCTGCTTTCGGAGTCCAGCGACTGTGAGGTCCAAGCCGCTTGAAATTTCCGATGCGAGTGCTTTAGATTCTTTGCTACATACTTTTAAGGCGCTGAAGTGCACGTGCAACCCAGCCAGATTGCAAGTAGTAATTTAGGGTCTTTAACTTCACCTTTGTGAAGCATCCTTTTCGCCTCCTCTAAATTTCCCGCTTCAATCAAACCCACAATCAGCCAAAACTTTCTCCCTTCTCCTTGGATTGGATCATCAAGATACATATTAAGTTTAGCTTGCACTTCAGAAAATCTATCAGTAAGTAAATTAAACGCTACCGCATCACGAGCGATCATGTAGTAAGTCAAGAACGGCGTAAGTGCATATATTTCTCCGCCCAATTCCTTTATTATGCCATCCTTTGCTTCTGCTAGCGTATTTATTACCCAAGGTAAGCCTCTTAATTTGTCTTCTACCGGAACAAGATAACACGCTTGAAACGACAGCCCAAGTGTCACCGCTACTGTAAACGCCTCATTTGCGTTTTGGGGAGATGTCGTTGTCATTACGGAAGAAGTGACTCAGAATCATCGGCGTTTTGACCGAAATAAAACACTAGGGGCCGCTGCCACCAATCGCTTTTAATTAGAATGGGAATTTGGTCCCGCGAAGGAATGCCACGACCAGCAAAAAACTCTTGGAGAAGATGATGGCGGAATTCCATTCTTTGGTTACCTTGTCGAAGCAGGCCGGAACGGATTAACAGCTCATCAAAAAGCTCTTCTGTGTTTGCTGTGTGACCACGGCGTGCCAATGCATCTGAAATGAGTGTTTTAAACTCCGCCAAAGGGATGGAGGTGCGTTTTCCGTAATGCATTTGAAATGCCACATGCCGCAGCAAAAAATCCTTCAATGGCGCATGATATTGTTGACCAACACCCTTTTCGGCATTCCAACGGCCTAACATCATCTCCATAAATTTTTTGAATAATTCTGTTACATTGGCCGGAATGTCACGGCGTGAATAGTCCGCTGTCGCCGCAAAAACCGTGACTAACAGAGGGTTAAGATCGATACCGTGAACCTGTTGGACTCGCCGCAAAAGTTCGTTCGCCGTATCCTCGCAACACTCCCATTGCTTGAGCTTTTGTCAGTGTTTTTCTTTCTCAAAGCGTTTTAATATTTGAGAAGTCTGACGGTAATCGATAGGACACAGGCGGAATCGTTCGAAAACACTGAGTTCAGTAAATGAATTAATAAATGAATACTCTCTTGAAGAGACAATTATTTTACAGGAAGGATATAGTCGATGGAAATCCAAGATTGTTTGCAGAACTTGTTTCCGAGCATGGTCGTTTCCAAGCTCATCCAGCGCATCAACCAAAACGAGCAATTTGCCTTCTTGAAGATCCTTAACTGAAAACGGAGACTTCTCCAAAGGTGAAAGGCGCTTTGCTGCGCCGACTAAAGTATCAACAAGACTAGCTGAAGAATTAGAATGGACTTCAAGGGACTTCAAAAGAACAGGTATTACGAAGTTGCGAAAGTCTTTTGTAGCTTTATCTGCTGCCATGTATGCAAGCCGTTTCATCGCCGTTGATTTACCCGATCCAGCTTCACCGACAATTAAAATAAGTTTTTCTCCACGGCTTAAAAGTGTCGTAACGGCAATATCCTTCAAACTCGACTATCACCCGTCGCTTTGCCATGCTGATTAACTATTTTCGTGTAGTTGTGCTGTACTCTTAGTGGAACAAACATCGCGTCGCTTGCAGCATCAGCAAATCCAGCGTCCGGTATCACATCAGAAAAAGGTGAAGCTTCATTAGATTCAACCATGAGTTTTACTGCACGAAGATAAGGAAATATATCGGCGTCAATCCCCAACCACAGTTCTGAATATTTGTCATCAATTATTGGTATGAGGATCATTGCTGTCTAAAAATTCGACCCGCGTTTCATCAAGTTGCTCAATGATGTAGTTGCGCGCCTTTTCATTGATCTTTCCGCTACCGCACAATATCGCTTTTGCTGGCAATTCTTTTTTCCTAGAACCCAACCAAGAGATTTTCGTACTAAGAGCTGTTTTTAACTGAGTAATACATACAAGTAAGTTTTTTTGCAGGATCTCCAGCCATATTGACTGGCCCTTTTTTTGTCTGGACAACCCAGATTTCTTCTTTCCCAAGTACGTTTGTCGTGAATATCTGCATCTTTTCCCTCCTCGGTTGGCCCACATGTATCACGACCATCCTTGAGTCCTTGGCGTAAGAGCGGGGCCGGACAACTCGATCACGGAAGTCATCCTCTGACATAGCCGAAAGGAACTTCTCCTTTTTGAAACCACGAAATTGTTTCCGGTCTTATTGTTTCAACAATCGTTTTCACAATAGTAGTAAATGTCATCTCTCTAACCTGTCGGAGTATCGGATACAGCTCAATCCAGCTTCACACCCGTGCGTTCAGAGCATCATTTTAATTTTTTGGGCGGCGGCGGTTTCGGTTTTGCCGGTTGCGGCGGCGGTTTCGGTGGATGTGGCACTAACTCCCCGCCGGTAATAATCTTTCGTGACACATCAGTTGATAATTTCCCCTGAATGAAAATCTTAGGTGTGCCGCTAGGTGGTGGCTTGTCTTAGCTCATGGAACCTCACTTTCCACGTCGTATTGGTGGTGGCGGTGGCGGTGGCACTATTTCTCCCTTTGGTGTCTAGGAACCTGACTTGGTGGTGGCGGAGGAGGAACGGTGTAACCGTTACCAAGTGCCACAGTTTTGTTTGCCAGCTATCTGCGCTGACGGCAGTGGCATATTTGCGCCTAGACTGGTGCCCTTTGGTGGTGTTTTTGGATTATTTGACATAATGTTTTATTTTATGGGAGGTTTGAGGCGGCGAAAATGACGATGGAAATCACTCCAAGCACGAAAAATGTCCCTGCTGAAAAATTCAAAACTTTTGTCGCACAATCCGACATTCCTCCGGGCTTTTGGTCATAAATGGTTTTCTCGTCCAGTTGGAACATAGCTTTCTGATGTGCTGCTCGCTGGAGTAAAACGATATGAGTATGCAGGTAACGCTAGCACCCCAACAACTCCATGCGGTCAGCAAGGCAAATCCGTCACGCACGCCTTTGGCTAAAACGATGTCTTTTCAAAAATGTCATCGAAACACTTAACGCACCACCAGACAGAGCCATTATTGCTTTATCGTATGCTGACTGCATTCTCTGCCCTGCTTCTTGCAGAGCTTTGCGGTAATCTGAGAGCTGCTGCTTATAATCTTAACTTGCTTTTCGTGCTCATTCATATTGAGGGGCGTGACGGGAAAAATTGAGGCATGTCAGGCCGTCTTCAGCGCGAATATGCGCCGCTTCGCAGAAGATTGCAAGATGGAAAAAAACGGCAAAATCAATCTGGCAGGCGTTTTCACGGCGCAATCAAACGCGCCCTAAAAAGCTATTGCACGCGCCGGGACTGGCACCACTGGCGCTCCGTCGGGACCGGAGAAAATGTTGATATTTTTGTTGTGCCACGAAAATTTTACAAATAATTTCTTGGCAAATTTTCTTTTCGGGCGTAGAAACGACACTGTTCTTTGAAACCGATGGACCGGTTGTCCATCCCAACACTGCCAAACGTCAGGAAACCCCGTGAGAATCGGGGACGGTTGCGCCACTGTAACGGGCTACAAACTCCCGAAGCCACTGGTCTCATCAGAGACCGGGAAGGCGGGAGTGAGGTTCCAGGCCCGGAGTCAGGATATCGGTTTGGCGGTGCTCGTCGTGGCTCTCAAGCGGAACAGGCGGGACGCCTGTCCTGCTTGGAGGCCAACTTCTCCGTCAAAGAGAAGGATGAGGCCAGCCCGTCGCGCGGGTGCGCGGCGGGATTCGCTGAATGCCTTCATTCTCCGTTTTGCCGGGGTCTGAAGGTTTTTTGTTTTCCGGCCCCGCGCTGGTCTCTCAATCGTTAACCCGCTCCGCGAATTGCGCGGAGCATTTGAAAGATCAGCCTATGCTTAAAGTCCGTTTGTCCGGTCGCTGGCCCTGGCCGGCTTGTCGCGTTGTGTCCGCGTCGCGCGCGCGACCATCGTCGAGGACTTCTCCACCAACCCGTTGCAGGACGGCTGGCAGGTGTTCGGCGACACCAACCTGTTTCAGTGGGATTCGAGCAACCAAAATCTGGAGGTCACCTGGGATTCGTGCAATCCAACAGTTATTTTTATCATCCGCTGGGCACGATTCTCACGAGTGACGATGATTTCAGTCTCGCGTTTGATTTGCAATTGAATGACGCGGAAGCCGGCGGCTACGGTTTTGAACTGGCCATCGGTTTTTTGAATCTGGCGGAGGCCACGAGCACAAACTTCAATCGCAGCACGGGTGAAAATTCGCCCGATCTGGTCGAGTTCACTTATTTCCCGGATGTGGGCTTTGGGCCGACGGTGTGGCCTGTCTTCATAGATACAAACAGCGACTTCAATTGGAATGGGGCCAGTGATTACGCCATTTACGCGCCGAATCCCGGCGACTGGTATCATATCGTGATGACTTACACCGCGTCAAACCAGACGATGGTGACGACGATGACGAATTTCGAGCAAACCTCCGGCGTGACCATCATTGATCCGCTGGACTTGACCATTGCCG
Source organism: uncultured Verrucomicrobiae bacterium (assembly GCA_963754775.1). GTDB lineage: Bacteria > Verrucomicrobiota > Verrucomicrobiia > Limisphaerales > UBA11358 > UBA11358. Next base: position 62,791 of record CAVWHM010000026.1, on the reverse strand, counting down.
ATTATCCTTTCACCGACTTCCGGGTGGACACGGTTTCCATCAACAGCTATCAGGACGACGGCTTCGGTGATTCCATCTACGCGCAAGGTGTCCTGGATAATTTCGTCGTCACCTTGCCGCCGCCGCCCATTCAAAATCTGACCGGCGCGTTCAGCAACGGGGTCTGGCAGGCGCAATTTTGCAGCCAGAGCAACTGGCTCTACACTCTGGAGCGCACGTCCGATTTCCAATCGTGGACAAACCTTTGCCCGGCAACTCCCGGCAACGCGACCAACCTGTTTTTGCAGGACGCAAACCCGCCGGCGGACAAGGCGTTTTACCGCGTGAGCGCAAGCAGGCCGTGAATCTGACGCACAAACAGGCCAAAGCCAGAACTGTCGTGCGGCGTTCACGCTCATCGAACTCCTCGTCGTCATTGCCATCATCGCGATTCTCGCGGCGATGTTGCTGCCGGTTTTGAGCCACAGCAAGTTGTCCGCGCAAAGCGCGAAGTGCATGAGCAATTTGCGCCAGCTTGGAGTCGCGGCGGAATTATATTGGGACGACAACGGCGGAAATTGTTTCAGTTATGTCTTTGCCCCGACCAATTATGGCGCAATCTACTGGTTCGGCTGGATTGGTCCGGGGCAGGAAGGCCAGCGCCCGTTTGATCTGTCTTATGGCGCGCTCTATCCGTATCTCAACGGCAGCGATGTGCGGCTCTGTCCCTCGCTGGGATATGCGCTCGCACAATTCAAACTGAAGGCTGACGGCGTGGTGTTCAGTTACGGCTACAATTTTTACCTTTCCGCGCCGACCGGAAAACCGCCGATCAATGTTTCACAAGCTTCGCCAGCCGGCTCAAACCGCGCTGTTCGCCGACGCGGCGCAGGTGAACAATTTCCAGGCTCCCGCTTCGCCTGTCAAACCCGATGCTCGAAGAATGGTATTATCTGGATTTGGAAACGAATTATTCCAGCGCCAACAATTATCCCAACGGCCATTTCCGGCATTCGCAAAAGGCGAACGTCGTCTTTTGCGACGGCCATGTGGGTTCGGAAAAGTCTGTGCCCGGCTCGATTGACCCCAAACTGCCAAGCCAGTTTGTCGGCCAGTTGCGTCCGGAGATTCTCCTCCTCCCTTAGCCGGAAAGAAAAGACTGTCTTACTCCTTGTTGTCGGCGAAACTTGCCGGCTTGTCCAGGCAAGTCCGATCAACCGATCTGGCTATCTCTCAACATCTTGAACAACCCGGCTTCATCCGCCAGGTGAGTCAGTTCAGCCACCGAATGCACTCCTAATTTTCTCGTGATGTTTGTCCGGTGCAATTTCACAGTGCGCTCGTTTATGTTCAGGTCGGCGGCAATTTGCTTGTTCATCCTGCCTTGCACCACGTGTTCCAACACCTCCAGTTCGCGCTCGCTCAGGTCATCGAAGCGACGGCGCAAAATCTCCAACTGTTCGCGTTTTTGCCGTTCCTGCGCGTCACGTTCAAGCGCCCGCTCCACCGCTGCCAGCAACTCTTCCTTTCGGGCGCGCTTCGTCAAAAAATCCTCCGCTCCACTTCGCATGGCGCTCACCGTTGTCGGAATGTCACCTTGACCGGTCAGAAAAATGACCGGCAACGGGTTCGCGGAATTTCTCAACGCCTCCTGTAATGCCAATCCGTTCATCCCGGGCATCTGCAAATCGGCCACGACGCAGCCGGACATCTCCGGGGTGAGCCGGTCCAGAAGTTCCCGTGCTGATTCAAAAGCCTGCACCGTGTAACCGAACGCGCGCAGCAAACGAGACACCGACCTCAGGAAAGACGCATCGTCATCCACGATGAAAACCGTGCCCGACCGGCAGGGAAGCGTGGCAGTCATGACTTCAATTTAACCATCAAGGAGTGGCTGGCAAGTCGCCATTCTTCAGCTTCTCCTGCTTCATCCGTGGCAGGGTGAAAATAAATGTCGTTCCTTCTTGCCCACCGCTCTCCATCCGGATGTCTCCGCCATGGGCTTCGATGATGGTCCGCGAAATGGCCAGACCCATGCCCATGCCGTTGGGTTTCGTGGTGAAGAACGGTTCAAAGATGTGAGCGGCATCGGCCGGCGCAATGCCGGTGCCATGATCGCTTACAGCCACCTGCAATTTCCCACCCTCTGCTTCCCCAACCCGCACAACCAATGACCGCCTGGACCTGGGGACGGTGTTCATTGCATCCATGCCATTCAGGATGAGGTTCAGCAATACCTGTTGCAAATGCACCCGGTCTCCCTGTGCCACCGGCGATTGCGGCGGTATTTGCACGGTTAATTGTATTTGCCGGGCTTCGGCGTCGGGCCGCGCCAAGGCGACGGTGTCTTGCACCAGATCGCCCAAATTCAAACGGCTCGACTTCAGGCTCTGCCGCTTGAATAAAGTCCGCATCCGGTCAATTACGTCTCCCGCCCGCTTGTCGTCTCTACAGATATCAGCCAGGATCGCCAGGACTTCTTCCAGATCGGGCGGGCCGCTCTGAAGCAGGACTTCTGCCGCCTCGGCGTTTCGCAAAATGGCGCCGAGCGGCTGGTTGAGCTCATGGGTCAGCGCCGAGGCCAACTGCCCCAAGGTTGAAACCCTCGCCACATGTGCCAGTTCCGTCCGTTGCAGTTGAATTTCCGCTTCCGCCTGTCGGCGCAGCCTCCGTTGTACCAGCAACGCCATGATCGTTATCGCCTGCGCCAGCAAAACCGACCCGAAGAACAGAATCAATGCCTGATGCTCATCCCACATCGAATGCGGGCGGTAGCGGACCACACAGCCGACCGGCAATCGGCTTTGTTTTATGTCCCAGCGTTTCAGTGCGCGCCAGTCAGCCATGGGTGTTCCGTTCGTCCGCACCTCGATGGGTATCCGGCTGATGGGTATTCCCGCAACCGCCTGCGCTGCCAGCTTGCCTGCTGAAGTCCCAAGACTTTCATTATTCACGACGGAACCGCCTAGTGCGCCGCTGCCGATCAATCCGGCCCCCAACACGTACACTGGCCCGCTGGCGGATTGAGCTAACATTTCTGCAACCTCCGCGGTATAGAATGGCTGACCGGTCACGTCGCGCTCCACCGGGGACAGCAACACGACCGTGTCTTCCGGTAACGATGCGACGCCTACACGTATTTCCGCCATCGGACGGTTTGTCCAGAACTCGAATTTGACACCGTCCACGGACTCGGCGGCTTTTTGAATACGATCCAGCACGGTCCGGTCCGCTTTTGAAACCCCGCCGACCACCACCACGCGGCGCGTTTCCGGTTGCAGTTGAAAGATGAATTTTATTGTCCCCTGAATGTCGTAGCGCTGGACAATTCCAGTGAAGGGACGCTGGCCAAGCACGTCCGGCGCCTCCAGTTCGGTCACCGCCACAAAAACAGCAGGCAGATTGGAAACCACGGACAACGGTAGCTCGTCAGCCAGCGTAAAGTCTCGCCCCATGAACTCCATTACCAGATCAAGGTTCTGCCCTGTATATTTGTTCTTCAGGTAATCTTCGAACTCCCGGTAGTAGCTTGCGTTTGGAAAATGGTTTGCATCCAGACTTTCCGTAAAAAACTCAATCTGATTGGTGCTGCGCGCCAGCATCTCCGCCTGCACGGCCTGTTGCATCATCGTGTTCCCCGGCAGATCTCGCGCCTCGCTGAAAATCATCAGCACCCGTTTTACCTGCAAACCCGGCCCGTTGGTCGAAACCTGTGCATGACCGACCGGCGCTTCACTGAAGAACGTCAAACCGAAAATCAGCGCCGCCACCAAAGTCCTTCCGGACTTCCGCCTCAAGCGCGGGAAAAAATGGCTGGAATAATCCAAGCAAAATCCAGCATGTTCTTCTGGCGCCCGTTTTTCAAGGCGTAACGCCCCAAGACCGCACGACATGCGACGTGCCCCAAAAGGCAGTTGCCGGGCTTGCCGCTTTCGCGGTAGTTGGCAAGTACCTATTCGCCATGAATTTCTGAAATTTATGTCAAGCACCCTGACTGAATACGAAAAGAGCGCATGGAAATCCGAATGGTTTGGCGCTGCCCTGCTTGCCAATTGATTCGCACGGAACGACCAGGACGAAGTTGAAGGAGCGCCTTGGCGATGCGTGTCCTGTCTGTGATTGCGGTCGAATTGACATCTTTAGTGCATCTTTAAGGTGTTTGTTCAGTGTAAATGGAACGGGATGCCTGCCTGATAGAGTTTCAATTGTGATCGAATGGCATCAGCCAGTGCGGTGTTGGACTGTGTCCCGGCCACTTGCAGAGCGCGTTGCGCGGTTGCCACCGCTTCGGGAAATCGCCCGGCCTCGGCGTAAGCGGCGGCCAGGGTGTGAAGAACGGCCGGATTTCCATCACCCGTGAGCTGATTCGCCCGTCGGGCCAGTTCCACCGCCTTGTTGCCGTTGCGCAGCAAAGCCTGCGGACAGGTTGCCAGGACCCATGCCAGGTTATTCTCGGCTCCCGCGTAATCGGGTTTGATTTGCAGCGCTTTGTGGTAATGGGAGATCGCTTCGTCCACCTTGCCCTTTTGGAGCAATGCATTGCCAAGGTTGTAGCAAGCTTCCGCGTTGTCGGGTTTGATTTGCAGCGCCATTTGGAAATGGGAGATCGCTTCGTCCACATTGCCCTGTTTGAACAGAGCGACGCCGAGGTTGTTGTGGGCCTCCGCGTAGGCGGGATTGATTTGCAGCGCCTTTTGGTAACAGGAGATCGCTTCGTCCACATTGCCCCTTTGGAGCAGCGCGCTGCCAAGGTTGTTCCGGGCAACCGGGTTGTTTTTCGTCACGGCCAAGGCGCGTTCAAACAGGGTTTCGCTATCCCGCCAATACTGGAGTTGCCATGCTGTCGCAAACAAACAGCCTGCCAGAACGATGCCCGCAACCGAAATCATCACCGCGGGTTAAGCCGCAGTTTTTCCGCCAAATCACCGATGCCAAATACTCACTCCCATGAACACCCCGATCAGCGGCAGGTAAGTGTAACGATCCGCCATGGCCTGACATCCCACCTGCACCAAACCCACCACCGGCACCAGCATCCCCAAATACCATAGCCAGCCCGTCACCCAATACGGCTGGCGCCGGCGTGCCCGCCAAACCAGCCACGAGATCACCGCCAACACCATGATGGCCCCCGCGACTTGCACCCACGGAATTTCCTTGGGCAGCGGATAAATGACCGCCAGATTCACCGGATAAACACTGTTAACGAGGTATTTCACATACGCCACCGCCGCATTTGCGATGCGGGCAGACAGCGGATACGCTTCCAGTGGCGCGACCGATTCGCCGCGTTTTTGTGCGACAAACGTCACGACACAAGATGCCGCTGCCAGCGCAAAGAACGGCCATTTCTCCCGAAGCAGGGTTGAAAGTTGCGATTTGAAAGTTGAAAGTTTCCCGACTGACTTTTTGTCGCTTGTCACCTGCCACCCGTCACCTGTCACCCTCCCGAGCGGCCAATAATCCAGCAACAGAAATACGAACGGCAACGTCACCAGCATCGGTTTGGCCATCAATCCCAGTGCAAAAAACAACAAAGCCAGGCTGTAGTAACGTGACGCGTGGCGCGTGACAAGTGGCTTGATAGAGTTCGTTCGTATCACTTGCCGCATGCCACCGGTCACCCCGTGGGCATAGCGCACGTAAGCCATCAGGGTCAGCAAACCGAAGAACGTCGAAAGCACGTCTTTCCGTTCCGCCACCCAGGCCACCGATTCCACGTGCAGCGGATGCCAGGCAAACAGGGCGGCGATGAACGCGCTTTGCCAGAAGGCCCCGGTCATGCGCAACATCAACAACAACAAAAGCACGGCGTTGGTCGCATGAAAAAGAACGCTGACGAGATGATGCCCGCCGGCATTCAAACCAAACAACTGACAATCCAGCATGTGTGACAACCAGGTGAGCGGATGCCAGTTGGACGCGTCCAGGGTGCGGAAAGCCCACTGGAATCCTGACCACGTCAGCCCGGCTTGCACGATGGGGTTCTGCGTGACGTAATCGGGATCGTCACAAACGATGAAGGCATGATGCCGCACCGGCAGGTAAACCAGCAGCGTGACCAACGCGAGCAGTGCGCATACGAACACGGTACGCGGCCGAGACATGGATCCGATTTTATCGTAATGGGCCAAGGTATCAAGGATGCCGAAGAAATGCCTGGGCGAATACGTCAAACCCCACTCCCACTAAATTTTTGCTTCTGGAAACCGCTCGCGAATCCTGCGGCGAAGACGTTCCTCATCGTCGGGCTGATAACGGCGGCGTGTGATGAGCCGCTGCACCGCGTCGAGCAATTCCAGCCAGTCCTCCAGCGGCGGTTCGGGGATACGTTGCCATTGGTCGAAACGCTTTTCGCGCCGGAAGAAACGCCACTCACGGCTCACGCGTTGCGCATAGACTTGCAGCTTCACGCCGTCGTCGGTCACCCGTTTCCAACTGATCTCGGCTTTCGGCATGGTTCAGGGTGACACGTGACGGGTGACACGTAACAGGAAAAAATGTTTGCGCAACGGATGGAAAATTCTTGTCACCTGCCACCTGTCACTTGTCACAGATCAACGCTCGCCACGGCCATGGCGGCGATGCCTTCTTCACGGCCGATAAAACCCATTTTTTCATTGGTCGTGGCCTTGACGCCAACGTGCCGGAAATTGATGTCCAATGCTTCCGCGATGTGGATTTTCATCTGGCGGATGTGCGGATGAATTTTCGGCGCTTGCGCAACGACCGTCGCGTCCACGTTCACGATTTTACCCTGGCGTAACGCCACCAGCCGCGCGGCCTCCTGCAAAAACACCGTGCTCGGCGCGTTTTTCCAGCGCGGGTCGGTGTTCGGGAAAAAGTGGCCAATGTCCGATTCGCCAAGCGCGCCCAGGACGGCATCGCAAATCGCATGCATGAGCGCGTCGGCGTCCGAATGGCCGTCCAGACCTTTCGGATGCGGAATCTCCACGCCGCCGAGGATGAGTTTGCGTCCCGCGACCAGCGCGTGGATGTCGTAGCCGATGCCAACGTGAACCATGGAGAAACTATAAAACCGGCGCGCCTGCCGACCAAGACTATTTCTCTCCCTGCGGCAGGGTGAAGAAAAATGTTGAACCTTTGCCCGGTTCGCTCTTCACCCAGACCTTGCCGCCGTGGCTTTGCACGATGTGCTTGACAATGGACAAGCCGAGGCCGGTGCCGCCCTGTTCGCGCGAACGCGCCTTGTCCACGCGAAAAAACCGCTCGAATATGCGGTCGAGTGATTCCGGCGGAATGCCCGGTCCATCGTCCTGCACGCAAATCTCAATCTTCCCACCCTCGGTTCTTCCACCGCCGATGGTCACCGTGCCCTGCGTGCGGCCATATTTGATGGCGTTGTCCACGAGATTGGCGAAGACCTGTTCGAGCCGGCCCACGTCCGCCGTGGCGACGAGGTCGGGCAATTGGTTGACAAGGGTGATGCTTTTGTTGTCCGCGGGCGCTTTCAAATCTCCCAAAACTTTTTCGACCAGCGGACGCAATTCAACCGTCTGCAGGTTCAATTTGACCCGCCCGGCCTCCAGCGCGGAAATCGTGAGCAAATCCTGGATGAGCAAATCCAGCCGTTGCGCGTTGCGTTCGATGATTTTGAGAAAGCGCTCGGCGACTTCGGGATTGTTGCGCGCGCCGTCGAGCAGCGTTTCCACGTAGCCCTTGATGAGCGAGAGCGGCGTGCGCAGTTCGTGGCTGACGTTGGCGACAAATTCCTCGCGTGTCCGCTCGAGCTGCTTGAGCCGCGTCAAATCGTGAAAAACCAGGATCGTCCCCTCGCGTTCCCCCGCGGAGTTGGAGATGGCGGCGGCGTTGACCTGCAACCAGCGCTCGCTCAAATCCGGCAGCTGCAATTCGTAATCGAACACCTGCCCCTCGCCTTCAACGCGCTCGACGAGTTCCGCCAGTTCGTGCACGCGCAGGGCTTCCACGATGGTCTTGCCGCGCAACTCGGTCTTGATGCCGAAAAGATTTTTGAACGCGCGGTTGGCGAGATAAATCCGGCGGTTGCGGTCGAGCAACAGCAGTCCTTCCAGCATGCTGTTGAACAAAACCTGCTGCTGGGCTTTGGCGTCGGTCGTCGTTTGCTGCTGGTGCCGCTGAAAATCCTCCATCTCGGCCTGAACCTGCCGTTGCTGGCGGAGAAATTTCCGCCGCCACCAGAAATGAACCGTCACCAGGGCGACGATGGCCAGAATGGTCAGGACGGACCACATGAGAAGAAAATTTGAAAGTCGAAGAACACCCAACGCCCAACATTCAACACCCAACATCGAATGACTTTCGCCCACTGATCATTGGGCGTTCGAAGTTGAATGTTGAATGTTGAATGTTTTCCATTCACTCGACAAAGCGGTACCCGACGCCGCGGACGGTGTCCAGATGCTTCGACGCCGGGCCGAGCTTCTCGCGCAGGCGCCGCATGTGCGTGTCCACCGTGCGCGTGTCAATCAGGCTGTCGTATTCCCAAACGTCGCGCAGGAGATGGTCGCGCGATTGCACGCGCCCGGCGCGTTGCGCGAGGGTGGTGAGCAGCTTGAACTCCGTCGCCGTCAAATCAATCGTCCTGCCTTTCCAGCTTGCCAGATGCCGCGGCACGTCAATCAGCAAATCGCCGAAGCGCAACTCGTCGCGCGGCTTTTCCCCGGTCTGGCCGCGGGAAAGGATTTTTTTGATGCGCAACAGCAGTTCGCGCGGGCTGAACGGCTTGGTCAGGTAATCGTCCGCGCCAAGTTCCAGGCCGAGCACGCGGTCAATTTCGGCGGCCTTCGCGGTGAGCATGATGATGGGCACGCGCACGGTGGCCGGGTCCAGCCGCAACACTTTGCACGCCTCAAAACCGTCCATTTCCGGCAGCATCACATCGAGAATGATTAAATCCGGACGCTGCGCATGGGCCTTTTTCAACGCCTCCGCGCCGTCCACGGCCGTGATGACGGCGTAACCCGCCTGTTTCAGGTTGAACTCGACCAGTTCCACCGCTTCGGGTTCGTCATCCACCACTAAAATTCGCGGTTTCACTCCCGCTTGCATACCACGCGCCCAATCGTCACACAATTTCAATTCCGTGACAACCATGTGACAATTCGGTGACAATTTCGATTGGCGATTGGCGATTGGCGATTTACGATTTGCCCCGGCGCGACTGCGCGTGAAAGAATCGTCAATCGTAAATCATCAATCGTAAATAAAATGCCAGTTCCGGTCATCAACCTCGCCCAAATGCGCGAATGGGAACGCGCCACCTGGGCCGCCGGCCAGACCGAATCCGGGGTCATCCAGCGCGTTGGTGAAAAAATCGCGGAACGCGCGTTGCAACTCACACGCGCCGGCGATGCAATTTTGATTCTGGCCGGCAAGGGCCACAATGGCGACGACGCCCGCGCCGCCCGCAAACTCTTGCGCGATCGGCGGGTGGAAGTTCTCGACGTGACCGACCCGGAAGCGGCCTTGGCCAAACTTCAACGCCGGACAGGCCTCCCGCCCTTCTCTCACCTTTCAGTTTCCGGCAAAAAGAAGCCGGAAATCCGTCCGGCGTTGCTCATTGACGGCTTGTTCGGTATCGGCCTGGACCGCCCGCTTAACGATGACTGGAAAAAATTCATCACCGCCATCAATCAGTCAAAAATCCCCATTCTGGCCGTGGACGTGCCGTCCGGCCTGAACGCGGACACCGGCGAAGTGCGGGGCGCGGCAATCGAGGCTGCGGTCACCCTGACCGTCGGAGCGCCCAAAATCGGCTTGCTTTCGCAAAATGCCTGGCCGTTTGTCGGGCGCCTTGAAGTGGCAACCGATGTCGGTCTGGTTCCCTGCCTGCAGAAGGGCGATTTGAATTGGACGTTGCCGGAGGATTTCGCCGGCTACCCGCCGCGCCGCATGGCTGCGGCCCACAAAGGTTCGTTTGGACATCTGGCAATAGTCGCGGGCAGTTTGGGATTTCATGGCGCCGCGGTCCTGGCCGCGCGCGGGGCCCAACGCGCGCAGCCCGGCCTCATCACGCTGTTCACCCAGAAGGAAGTCTTTTACCCGGTCACATCACAACTGCAATCCGTCATGGTGAATGTGTGGAAGCCGGAAAAAGAATTATCCGACGACGCCAGCGCGATCTTGATCGGACCGGGTCTGGCGGCCCCGAATTTGCCGGACGAACTGAAGACCATCACACGACAGCTTTGGTTGAATGCGGAATTGCCGGTCATCGTGGACGCGAGCGCGCTGGACTGGCTCGCACCGTTCACCCTCCCCAGGGAACGGATTCGCGTCATCACACCCCACCCGGGCGAGGCCGCGCGTCTGCTCAACGTGACGGTGCCGGAGGTGCAGGCGGACCGCGCGCAGGCCGTGCGCGAAATCTCGCAGCGTTTCGGCAATTGCTGGGTGGCGCTCAAGGGACATCAAACGCTCATTGGCCGGAGTGCGGGTCTTAGCCCCGATGAAACTTCGTCCCGGCAAGCAGGCGAAATTTTTGTGAACTCGTCCGGCAATCCGCACCTGGCGCAGGGCGGGAGCGGCGACGTGCTCGCGGGTTTTATCGCCGGATTGCTGGCGCAGCCGGCGTTGCAAACTGACATTGGCCGGACGCTTCGTTACGCCGTGTGGCAGCACGGCACCGCGGCGGACAGTTTGCAAACGACGCGCCCAAATTGGGTCGTGGAGGATTTGCCGGGCGAACTCGGCAAAAACACTCAGTAATACGTCATTACCGCCTGACGGACAGATATGGGTCATATCCGAAGTGATTCATTGGTGGCCCGTCCAACGCAGCGAATCTGAGGCCCGGTTGACCGTGAATAACATCGCCGCCCAGACGCCCCGTGTCGGAACGAACGTCGAAGGTTGAAGATGAAAACCGGCAGGATGCCTGTCCCAAGGTTTTGGGGTCCGCCCGGCGAGAATGCTTGTCCCATCCGCCCTTGTGATACTTCGGCGCGTTGAATTTGCTTTCGCGGCGTGCGGACATTTGTTAGAAAAGCCCCGTGCGCAAAATCCTGGGAATCATTTTTGGATTCTGGCTGGGCGGGCTGCTGCTGGCCGCGGGCGCGGACACCTACCAATTGACCGACGGCTCGCCGGTGTCCGGTGACGTCGTCAAATATGATGACAACGGCGTCCTGATCCGCACGCCGGAGGACACTTATACCAACGTGACCTGGACGATGTTTTCGCAGGGTGCAATGAAGCAACTGGCGCAAAACCCGAAAATCAGACCATTTGTCAAACCGTTCATCATCCCACCGGCGCAACCGCGTCCAAAGGAGGAAATCAAAATTCAGCAGGTGTCGCGGCTGGAGGAGCCACCGAAAACCCCATTGTTCGCCGCCCTGTTTTCTTCATCGGTCGGATTGGTGGTGATGTTCCTGATTTACGGAGCGAATCTTTACGCGGCGATGGAAATCGCCGTCTTTCGCTCACGCCACATCGGCGTGGTGATGGGGGTGGCGGCGGTGCTGCCGATTTTGGGTCCAATCATTTTTTTGTCCCTGCCGACACAAGGCGCGGCAGGAATGGCGCCGGTCGCGGAAACCGAAGCCGCCCCAACAACCATGGCTGTGCCGAGCAGCGCCCCGGTCGTCGCGCCGGCGCCGACACTGGTGCAGCCGCCGGGTGGCATTCACATTGCCTCGTCATCGTGGCAGCAGGCGCCGCCCACCGAGAAGCCCGCACCGCAGATTTTCCAGCGCGGACAGTTCACGTTCAACCACCGGTTTTTTGAGACGAAGTTCCCCAATTTCTTCAGCCTCGTCCGGCGCGAAGCCGACAAGGACATGGTGTTGTTCGTAAAAACGCCGCGCGGGCAGTATGAGGTCCAACGCATCACGCGCATTGCGGCCAACGACATACATTTTGAGGTCATGCATGGTGCGGCGCGGCAGGAGGTGATGGTGCCGTTCGGGGAAATCCAGGAAATTCAACTCAAACACAAGGATACGTGACCCGGGAACGCCGTACCATTTGTCACCCGTTACCAACCTTTTATGAAATACCGGACGATTCTTTTGTTTGGCGCGCCGGGTTCGGGCAAGGGCACACAGGGAAAAGTTCTCGGCACCGTTCCAAGTTTTTTCCATTGCGCCTGCGGCGAAGTGTTCCGTAGCTTGCGCCCGGACAGCCCGCTCGGCAAAATCTTCATCGCCTATTCCAGCCGCGGCCGGCTGGTGCCCGATGCCCCGACGGTTGAGCTTTGGCGGCAGTACATTGACGCCAGCACGAAGACCGGGCGATTTCGTCCTGCCGAGGACACGCTCGTGCTCGACGGCATCCCGCGCAACGTGGCCCAAGCCGGGATGTTGAGCGACGCGCTTGACGTGGTCGCCGTCTTTTACCTTGCCTGCGCCAACCAGAAAAATCTCGTGACCCGGCTGCAACGCCGCGCCATCAAGGAAAACCGGCTGGACGACACGAAGCTCGGCGTCATCCGCAACCGCTTGAAAATTTACGAGCGGGAAACCAGGCCCGTGATCAAATTTTACGGCAAAGAAATCGTTCATCGCATCAATGCCGATGGAACGCCGGCCGGGGTGCTTTTGGACATCCTCAAACACATCGTCAAACTTCGCTGAAAGATTTGCGATTCACGATTTACGATTTACGATTGGCACAGGCAGATGACCCCGCACGTAAATCGTAAATCGTAAATCATAAATGAGGATCGTCTTCATGGGCACGGCGGAATTGTCCTGCGCCAGTCTGGAAATATTGGCGCATTCGCAAGGATTTCAAATCACCGCCGTGGTCACGCAACCCGACCGGCCCAAAGGCCGTGAACTCAAGCCTCAATCGTCATCCGTCAAAACACTGGCACAGCGACTGGGTTTGTTCGTGCTCCAGCCGCTGCGCGCCCGTGACGAAAAATTCATCGCCGAACTCCGCGCGCTACAGCCCGACCTCATTGTCGTGGCCGCCTACGGACAGATTTTGCCGCAGAGTATTTTGGATTTGCCACGGCACGGCTGCCTGAATGTCCACACGTCGTTGCTGCCGAAGTACCGCGGCGCCGCGCCGATTCAATGGGCGATTGCCAATGGCGACACCGAAACCGGCGTCACCATCATGAAAATGGATGCGGGTCTTGACACCGGCGACATCGTCATGCAACAGCGCACGGCGATCCAGCCGGCGGATGATTCTGCCACGCTGCACGACCGGCTGGCGCGGCTCGGAGCGGAGTTGCTGGTGCAAACCATTCCGGATTATGTCACCGGCAAAATCCAGCCACGGCCACAGCCCGCCGAGGGCGTGAGCCACGCGCCCAAAATCAAAAAGGAGGACGGGCACATTGACTGGAACCTGCCGGCGAAGACGATTTGGAACCGGCTGCGCGCCTTCACGCCGTGGCCGGGGGCGTTCACTTTTTTGCAGGTGGAATCAAAGCCGCAATTGCTGAAAGTTTGGAAAGCTGAAGTGGTTGCGAACCGGGGTGGTCAGGGACGGCTCGCTGAGCCGTCCGTCGGGAGGCGAAACTTCTGCCGGTCGCCTCGGCGAGTGCAACGCTGCCTGGAAAAGCCCGGAATAATTTTATCGGCGGGCAAGGATGGCATTGTCGTCGCTTGCGGCAAGGACGCTTTGCGGATCCTTGAATTGCAGCGCGAAGGCGGCCGGCGGATGAACGCAGTGGATTTTCTGGCCGGTCATCCGCTCAAAGCGGGCGAACAGTTTGAATAAAATCGAACAACGAACGCCCAACGTCGAACATCGAACATCTTGCCGGTCGCGCAACTTCGACGTTCGATGTTTGATGTTCAATGTTCGGTGTTTTCCATTCCCTTGGCATCGTTAATCCCCGCCGCGTAGGCTTCGAACACGCGGCGCATTTCGTCCCGGACCTGGCGAAAGCACGCCAGGATTTCCTCTTCGCTGCCAGTCGCCTTGGCCGGATCGAGGAATGGCCAATGATGGCGGTTCACCTGGCCGGGAAAAATCGGACAGGCCTGATCCACGTTGCCGCAAACGGTGATGACGGTGTGGACCGGCTGATCCAAAAATTCCTTCAGGTGTTTCGAGCGTTGACCGGAAATGTCAATGCCGACCTCGGCCATGACCTTGATGGCGAGCGGATGAACGTAACCGGTGGATTTCGAGCCGGCGCTCTGGACGTTCACGAGTTCACCCGCCGCCGCCCGCAGAAAACCTTCGGCCATGTGACTGCGGCAGGAGTTGCCGGTACAGAGAATCAAGACTGTAGGTTTGGTAGGATTTGTCATGAGGCGACATGAAGTTGCTGGACATGAATAGTGGAACGGGACTTGGAAATGTCTAATGACGAAACCCTAATGACTAAAAAATGACGAAGCTCGAATGGCAAAACAAGTTCAGCCTCGCGTTCGGATGTTTCGGACTTGGTCATTGGGAATTCTTTTGGCAATCGGATTTGGTCATTCGTTATTTTTCAATAAGTTCACCGGCAATTTTTTAAGAAGTGATTTAACCGGTGGCGATGCGTGTCTGATACCAGCCGCGCGAACGGTTGCAAACGTGGCAGACGGACAGCATCACCGGCACTTCGACGAGCACGCCGACGACGGTGGCCAGCGCCGCGCCGGAGCCGGGGCCGAACAGCGTGATGGCCACCGCCACCGCCAGTTCGAAGAAATTGCTCGCGCCGATGAGCGCGCCGGGCGAGGCGACATTGTGCGGCACCTTGAACCGGCGCATCAGCAAATAGGCCAGCGATGAATTGAAATAGACCTGGATGACAATCGGCACCGCCAGCAGGAGCACCGCGAACCAGCGCGTGGTGAGGTTTTCCGCCTGGAACGCAAAGATGAGCACCAGCGTCAGCAACAGCGCAAAGATGGTCACGGGATGGAATTTCGGCAGAAACTTTTGCTCAAACCAATCTTTGCCGTGAGACTTCAGCAACACGGTGCGCGTGAGCCAGCCGGCGGTCAGCGGAATGACAATGAACACCACGACGGAGGTGATGAGCACTTTCGATGGGACGACCACGCTGGCCACGCCGCACAAAAACATCACAATGGGCGCGAACGCGAACAGCATGATAAGATCGTTCACCGCCACCTGCACGAGCGTGTAAACCGGGTCACCATCGGTGAGATACGACCACACAAACACCATGGCAGTGCAGGGCGCGGCGGCGAGGATGATGAGTCCCGCCGTGTAATTTTTCGCCGTCTCCGGTTCAATCCACGGGGCGAAGAGATGTTGCATGAACAGCCAGGCCAGGAAGGCCATGCTGAACGGCTTGACGAGCCAATTGACGAACAGAGTCACCGCGAGGCCTTTCGGTTTGTGGGCGATGCCGCCGAGCGCCGTGAAATCCACCTTGAGCATCATGGGATAAATCATCAGCCAGATGAGCACGGCGATCGGCACGTTCACCTGCGATCCCTCGCCGAACTGAAGTTGGCTCAATTGGGCGGTGAAACCGGGCGCAAGTTTGCCGAGCGCGACGCCGGAGATCATGCACAGGAAAACCCAGACCGTCAGGTAACGCTCGAAGAAGGCGAGGCGCTTTGGATTTGCGATTTCGTGCCTCATGATTCACAACATTCTTTTCGAGAGCATTCGCCTTTCGGCTTCAGCGCCTGAACTTCCAGACTGGTGATGTAGTCCGCCGGTTTCGTGTCGGCGGGCAGCAGTTCGAGGAGCTTCTGGTAAAGCGGGTCTTCCCAATCCGTCAGCGCCTCGACGTAGCCGGGCTTGGATTTAAGAACCAAGTCCGTCAGTCCAGCTTCCCTGGCCATGCATCCGGTTTCCGAAACCAGCACCGCGCCGGCCACGCAGCCGATCCGTGCTTCCACCAGCTTGAGCACTTCCGGCGGCAACGGCTTGACCAGCGCCATGTCGGACACGGCGACACGTCCGCCGGGTTTCAGCACGCGCGCCATTTCGCGCCAGACTTGTGCCTTGTCGGGCGAAAGATTGATGACGCAGTTGGAAATGATGGCGTCCACGGAATGGTCGGCGACGGGCAGATGTTCTATTTCGCCCAGGCGGAACTCGACGTTGTTCAAGCCGGTTTCCTTCCGGTAATGCGCGATATTGCGGCGGGCCTTGCCGAGCATTTCGGGCGTCATGTCCACGCCGATGGCGCGGCCGGTGGCGCCGACCTTGCGTCCGGCGATGAACACGTCGAAGCCGCCGCCGCTGCCGAGGTCGAGCACGATTTCGCCCGGCTTGAGCGCAGCGAGCGCGGCGGGATTGCCGCAGGAAAGCCCCATGTTCGCGCCGTCGGGCAGCGCCTTGAGTTCCTCGACGGTGTAGCCGAGTTCGTATGCAAGTTTCTCGGCCTCCTTCGGCGTTGAACCGCAGCAAGAGACGCCGGAACCGCAGCAGCTGGCGGAGGTTTCCTGCGCGATTTTGGTGTAACCTTCGCGCACGAGCTTGCGCACGGAATCATTTTGTTCATCAGTCAGGATGGTGTTCATAAATCAGTTCAACATTTTTGCCGGCGGCAAATTTCGGCGAGGTCGGTTTTCAGCACCCGGTCCAGTTTCTTCGCGTCGGCGACGGCTTGCGCGGATTTGCCGAGGGATTTTCTGACCCAATCGAGTGCTTCAAGCACGGCCACCGGCGCGGCCCGGTCGGGCAGCCGGTAATAAACCCAGCGTTCGGTCTTGCGCGATTGAATCAAACCGGCGTGGTGCAGGACGGAAAGGTGTTTGGAGACGGTGGACGGGGCGAGGCCGAACAGTGCGGTGATCTGGCACACGCACAATTCCCGGCGGCGCAACGCCAGCACAACCCGCACCCGGTTCGGGTCGGCCAGCGCCCTGGTGACGGCCATGAATTCGCGCATAATTTGCTATTTCGTCAAATGACGAAATAACTATCACTCAAGCCCGGCCCGCGCGCAAGCGGAATCTGGGGAACCACGCCTTGCGGGGCGCGCCCTTTGGCGCCGCCACCGGATGCGCCGGCCTCCGGCCCGGCACAATGCCGACAACCTGATTGCTTCATGCCGGACCGGGAACCGGCGCTCCAGACTCAAAGTATCGCGAAAATTGTCCCGTCACATTTTGGTTACGCACGCGATCAAGTTGTCACCTGCCTGAAACATTGCGCCCAAAAGCCTTTGGTGACGGGAGGCTTGAGCTTTCAAGATCGCCAAACCACCCGTCACCAAACTGAGTGCGGCTGGCTGGTTTCTGGAGGTTCGCGGGCAAAAGAACCGATATGATGTTCGCACGGTAAAGTGGAAGGCTTTTAAGAAATCACGGTAACTAAATAAAAAAAGGTAAAATTCTATGCTAAACAAAAAGACAGGACTGATTGCTTTGCTCGCAGGTTTTGCGGCCAGTGAAATCATGGCAGGCAATTTGAGCAGTTTCGCGGTTGGAGACGTGTTGGTGTGTTTCCGCAACGGCGGGGCGAACGATCTGGTGGTTGACGCGGGGCAGGTTTCCACGTTAATCAGCGCGGCCCACAATCAGCGGATATCCATCAACCAATACACCGGCGCCCAACTCGACTATGTCAGCATCAACGCCGTCAGTTGGTCGGCCTTCGCCTGGTATGACACTTCGGTAAACCCCAATTGGACGTTGTTTGTGACCAGACCCCGGAGTTCGTTGAATGTCCAGACCGCCCCGTGGCAGGACAAGTCTTCCGGCTCTCAACAACTTCCCGCCGGGCGCATGGCCACGATTCCGCCCGGCACGGTTGACGAAGCTGCTTACATTCCACCCGGTGCGGGCAGCAGTCTCAACACGGCAACCGCTGTGCTGGAAGGGGACATCAGTGCGGGCAACCTCGCTTATGTAACCGGGCAAAGTTACCGCGATGCCCTGTTGGGTGGATACGGCAGCGATTTCAACGGGACTTTTCAGGGCAATCCGGAAAACACCACACCGTCCAGTTTTACCGCGTCAGGAACGGTGGTGCGTTCGGATTTCTATCAGTTGACGCCAACGAGCGGTTATGGACTGGGAACCTATCTGGGCTATTTCGAGTTTGCAACCGATGGCACGATGACCTATGTGGCCTATCCGACTGCTGTTCCGGTCATCAAATCCATCACCCGTTCGGGCGGTACGACCACCATCACTTACACGACCGGCACCTATGGCACTTATACCCTGCTCGGCAGCAGCGATTTGACAGCCCCGATAGGGACGTGGTCAACCATTGCCACCCTTAGCAGTGGCGATACTTTAAACCATACCATTCAGGATACAGATTCCAGCAACAGCAAATTTTACGTCATCCAAGCCCAATAACCAACCCATCAAACCAAACCAGCAATCATTTTAACAAACAATATCAACCAAAAACAAAAATCAAATATGAAAAAAACACTGCTCCTCACCCTGGCGTTCGGCCTCGCCGGCGCCTCGCCGCTCATGGCGTCAACTGTTGACGTGTATATCACCGGCTCCACGGCGTTTCGTGCCAACGTCTATAATGCCTGCCAAAAGCTGTTCAATCCTGCCCAATCCGGCACAAGCAGCACCTACTTCGCCAACGCTGCGAATGGTGGCGCCGGTTCAGGTTTTAGCGCCAAAACGGCCTCATGGTGCATGACCGGAACTCCTATCACCGCGCTCACGAATCTACAGGGCGCCACGCTGGTCATCCATGGCTTCTTCACCGGCTCGACCCAAGGCATACAGACGACGGAAGATAGCACGCCGCTGGTCTGGGCTGCTCCCCACGGCACCGCCGGCGGGAATGCCGATACCTATGTGACGAACAGCCCCACCATCGGCTTCTCCGATGCGTCCGGCGCCGCCAGTCCTTATACGGCAACGGGCAACTCCGTTGAAGAAAACGTGTGTGTTCAGCCGTTCGTCATCGCCAAGTCGGTTGTGGGTGGTGTTATGACCAACATCAACAACCTTAGTTGGGAACAATTGGAATACGGCATTCCGGTCGGCCGGATTCCGCTCTCGGCTTGGAGTGATAATGTTAATGACAGCAGCAACTTTGTCTATTTGATCCAACGCACCAAAGATTCCGGCACCCGCCGTTGCGAGACTGCTGGACAGTATTATCAATTCAATGATACGGTCGGTGCTTATATCTGGGACGCGACCAACAACTTCTTTTATGTCCCTGCCAACTCGAATCCCTTGGTGTGGGCCACCACAGGCTCGAGCAACGCCAACATTGCGGTTGTCGGCACGGAAGGCGCCGGCTACAACAACGCCAACCTGAATTGGAGTTCGGGTTATATCGGTGGTGGTGATATCGCAACCGAGCTTGGCGTCAACAATGCCAACAACCAGGCCATTGCCTATCTGTCCATTTCCGACTCCAAGACCATCGTCAGCACCACCAACTGGTCGCAGGTCATATCGTTCAACGGCCTGTGGCCCACGGCGGCCGGTGTTGGCATTCACAACAACACTGGCACCAACGATTTCTCGCCCATCACTTCGGGCTATTATCCGTGCTGGGGCGTTGAAGTGCTGGTCCATCTCATTGATCCCAGCCTGGACCCGCTCAGCGATCAGAACATAACCGAAACTGAATTGGGCAGCCAGACTCTACCTGGCAGCTTCATGGGTGTGTTTAATGCGCAAACTATAATCAACGGCGGCTCACCCCTCGTTGGCAGCATCGAGAATGAAATCGAGGTGAGCAAGACCGCCGGTGCCACGGCCATTCGTCTTTCTGATATGCACTCCAACCGCTCGGCGGTCGGGGGCACGATTGCTCCGTTCTGAGCTTGGGCCTTGGATTGTTAGATCAAGGCGCTGAAACAAATGACCGGTGCGGTCCATCCGTACCGGTCAATTTTTTTGGAGCATTCTGCCAGTGGCCAATTACAGACTTTCACGGTCTCGCAATGGCTGGTTGAACCAGGGGAGGCAGAGGCCGTGTCCGGCCTGGTGCCGTTTATGGGGCGACTCAAGCTGTCGGGCAGACCTCCGCGCACCATTCTTCCACCCGACGCTTAATCAGGTCACGAATCTCACGCACGCGTTCCATCTTCTGTTCGCGGGTGCCAGAGAGCGCCGACGGGTCGGGAAAGCTCCAGTGAAGGCGTTGGGTAACGCCGGGGAAGATGGGACAGCGTTCCGCGCTCGCCTCATCACAGACGGTGATGACGTAGGCAAATAGTTTACCGGACTTGAACAGGTCGAACACGGCTTGGGTTTTGCGGTTGGATATGTCAATCCCGACCTCCCGCATCGCCTCAACCACCAGGGGATTGAGCGTGCCCGGCGTCAATCCGGCACTATGCGCCTCGAAGCAATCCGGGCAAAGCTGGTTGAGCCACGCCTCGGCCATCTGGCTGCGAGCGCTGTTATGAATGCAGACAAACAAGACTCGTTTTTTCATAATTTGGTTTCTTGTGTTTACCTTCGTGAAAAAACCAGTCGGCTGACCAGTGTTATGACAAGCGTCACGCCTGCCACAATCACGGTCGGCTTGCTTATGCCTTGTGCCACCAGAAGCAACAAACCCGCTGTCGCTCCCATAATCTGCAGTTGGCCGAACACGAATTGAAGCCGGGCGCGGGTTTTGTGCGCTCCCGATTGAGAAAAAACTCCACCGATTCTTGCCATGGTTTGGATTACAGCCTACCACAGTTTTTGTTCGCATTGAAACATGTCACGCAATTGTAACATTAGTAGCTTATCGCAAGTCAGGTGCGCAAATGTGGTGGGCAATGACACACCCAATTTTTGTTGCAAAATCCGCCAGTGGCAGGTAGGTCGAGAGTCTAAACAAAGTTTCCAGCTTATGGCAAAGATTCACAAAGACGCGCGCCTTCGCACACGGGAAAGCCTGCAAGTTGAAGGTGTCGTCACTTACGGCGGTCTCATGAGCAAACGTTTTGCGGGTGTCCTGCCGCAGGGGGAAATTCTCAGACTCGACTACGAACCTGCTGATTCGGTGCAAGGCATTTGGGTGGTCCCCGAAAGATACGACGAATGTGAACAGATTTTTATCCCCCAAGCAACACAAACTGAAAGGGGTTACAACGGCTACGCCGTGTACTGCCCCTGCGAAAAAATCGGCCAGTGCTTTGAATTGTTAGGTGAGACGAACCGGGCTTCGCTTTGATTGCCTCTTTTTTGAGCGTTTTCAAATCGGTGTGAGACGCCGGTGCGATGGTCCGCCGTTTTGGTTGTCAAAATGTCACCGGCTTGTTTCCGTCCCGCCTTTGACCGGACCGGGAAAATTTGATTTACTCATCGTATTCGCATGCTTGCACTACTGACGCAAGGGCGCTGGTGCTTCTTTCCACCGGCGCCTTCCTCGTTTGGGGATTATGTCGAAACTGGCCGGGTAAGTTGCCATCCGTGGTTTCCGCCTTCGCTGCTCCCGCCCCACTTGTAACCGGTTCGTAACTTGCTCAAGCGCGAGCGCCGCTTAATCTGTGAACTGGCTCTGACTTCGGGTCGTGAGCCGGATCCGATTAACAACCAGAAAATTAGTTGTGCCCAACCACATCAGACAACCCTATGCATCGCATCCACCCCATCATTGCCATCGGCTGCCTTTGCTGCATTTCAGCGGTACCTGCGGTCCACGCCGCTGATTTGGAACCCAAACCGTCAGGCCCGGTGCTTTCGATGCGCGAATTTGAGCTGAAACCCGGAGTCAAGGCGGAGGATTTTGACGCGTTTGTGCGAAAGGAAATGGCCGACGACATTGCCAAAGACGTAGCCGGGATGAAAATGTATGTTCTGAAGGGAGACCGGGGCGCGCGAAGGGCGCCTACATTTTGGTCTGGGAATTCGACTCCATGGCCTCGCGCGACCATTATTTCCCAAAAGAAGGCGGCTGGAAGAACCCGGCCTTTCAACAGGCTTCGAAACAGATGATGACCGTGATGGGCAAATTCAGCAGCTACATTCGGGAATCGGCTGTTTACACGGATTACGTGACGATTGCAGACTGAGCGGATTCAGGCAGTGGCAAATACGAGATCGGCCCATTTTTTAAGGGTAGCCGAGACTGGGGCCACCGCCTGAATCCTGTTTGCCATTTCATCATGTTCTCGGGATCCCGTCAAAGACGGGGTGGCAACAAGACGGTTACAAATTGATGGCACGCGCTCACGGAAATATTTGGGTCTTTACGGGCTTAAAAGTTGGATGCCTGGGCTGTGGTTACTTTTCCGAAATGTCACCGGCTCGTTTCCGTCCTGCCTTTGACGAAATGAACGGACAGTGGTTGACTAGGTTTGCACTAGCATTCCTCCGAGAGAACAGGTGGGGGTCGTACAGGCGCTGGTGTCCGTTACGCATCAGCGCCTTTTTAATGCTCATAACTCACGGCTTGACGGGGCCGGACGTTCGCACATTGGGTTTGCTTTTCAGTTCCAAAGCCGTCGCCAGGTTGCTTTGCGCGTCGGCGTAATCCGATTTGAGGCGGATGGCTTCCTGGAATTGGCTGATCGCCTCGTCGGTCCGGCCCTGGTTGAGGAGGACGGCGCCGAGGTTGTTGTGGGCCTCGGCGTAATCCGGTCTGAGACGGATGGCTTCCTGGAATTGGCTGATCGCCTTGTCGGTCTGGCCCTGGTTGAGGAGGGCGATGCCGAGATTGTAGTGGGCCTCGGCGTAATCAGCTCTGAGGCGGATGGCTTCCTGATATTGACTGATCGCCGCGGCGGTCCGGCCCTGGTTGAGGAGGGCGATGCCGAGGTTCATGTGGGCCTCGGCGTAATCCGGTTCGAGGCGGATGGCTTCCTGAAACTGGCTGATGGCGCCGTCGGTCCGGCCCTGGTTGAGGAAGGCGACGCCGAGGTCAATGTGGGCGTCGGCGTAATCGGGTTTGAACCGGATGGCTTCCTGAAATTGGCTGATGGCCCCGTCGGTCTGGCCTTGGTCGAGCAGGATGTTGCCAAGGTTGATGCGGGCCAGCCAGGAGGCGGGATTCCGGTCAAGGGTGGTCCGCCAGAGTGTTTCAACATCGGCATACATCCGGCATTGCCTCCAGGTCAATACGCCGAGCGTCAGCAGCAGCGCTCCGCAAAATACCGGTTTGAGCAACGGTTTTCCTTTCCCCCAAATTCCAAATGCCCTGCTGATGCCCGCCGCCGTCAGCGCAATTGGACCAAGGCAAGCGACATATTGGTAATGGTCCGCCACGAATGTGAAAAGAAACGTGTAAAGCATGATGAAACCCAGCAACGGACTCAACGTCACCACATAGAACAATGTCGCCACTTCAAGGCTGCGTCCGACAAATCGCCTGAGAAAATAAATCGCCACGCCTAATCCCGCTCCCGCCACCGCCCAGCCGTAGGCGAACGGGTCGGCGGGATTGATGGTCCAGCGCGGATAACTGAACGTCAGATTGGCCGGCCAGATCAGCTTGCCCAAATAAAACCAAAGGGCATGGCTCGCCACCAGCAGGCGTTCCGGCAGGCCCAGCGCAAACAATTTTCCCTGCGTGCCTTGATGATAGCGCTCCCACCACATTGTCAGAACTCCCATTCCAACACCCATCACCAGAAAGGGAACCATCTGGGCCAGCCGGAGCCAGTTGATCGGTTTGTGTTTGAGCCACAAAATCAGCAGCAATGCCACCGGCAGCGTGCAGGCCGTGGTTTTGCCCGCCAGCGCCAGCGCATGGCATGCCAGCGCCAATGCATACCAGCGCCATGACGGCTTGGATTGTTCCTCAATAAATTCAACCCAGGCCAGCAACGTCAGCAAAATAAAAAACAGGGACAAAACGCTTTTGAGTTCCGTGACCCAGGCCACCGACTCCACTTGCACCGGGTGCAGGGCGAAAATTGCCGCCGCCAGCCACGCCCCGGGCACGCTCAACCGTTGCAACAGCCGCCACACCAGCAGTGCATTGACGGCGTGGAGGAGGATATTGACCCAATGATAACCCGCCGGCATGAACCCCCAGAGCGCATGCTCAATGCGAAAGACGGTGTAGGTGAGCGGAAAATACTGTGACGGCGAGTCCAGCGAGAACCAGATCCGCTGCCACCCATCCGGCGCCGTGAGCAGCGGATTGTTGGTCACATACACATCATCGTCCCAGATGAATCCGGCATGCCATACCGGCTGGTAGGCGAGGACCGTCACCAGCGCCAGCAACACCGCCGCCAGCCACGCCGGGAAATGCGCCCGGGCCACGACAGGAGCAACCACCCTCGTTGGGCCGGGTTTGGATTTCGCCATAAGTTTGCGCATATAACTCCCCCCAAAATTTATCAGAAGGTCAGTGACTTTAGCACGCCCATTTTGCTGCTGGCGCAACGGTGCCACACGGCTTGCGGTCGAGCCGTGCGCGACGAGAACTTGGGAATCACTCCATGCCCGGGGCGCGATTGTGGATGCGCCGCAGATAAACATTGGTGGACACCTTGCCGTCGGCCAGCGTCGCCGCGTCTCATCCGTTTTCCTAGCGACAACGTTTTCCATCATGCCGTGCGGCCAGCTTGGGATCACCCAGCCATGTTACAAGACACCCATTGTGGCAACCACGGTGAAGAACGACGGGACGGAGCGGAGGCAGGCGAGTCAAACCGATCGGGTTTTACGCGCGGGCTTTTAGCGTCCCGGCCTCGGCGTGTGGTGATGGGGATGAATCGTTTCAAAACTGCGACACAATCGACGCAAGAATGTGACAATCCGCCGTCAACCTTTGGCTCAATGACGGTTGAGCGACATCTCATTTTGCAAGAGCTGACCTTGCCGCCTTCCGCCGAGTGGATCCCCCGTTGCCATGGATGGCTGATGGCACGTGTGGCCGACGGTACAGGCTACTGGTTGCAACATGGTGCTGAAACCCGGCAACTGGCCGGCGGCGACAGCTTGATTACCCTTCGCAACGCCAACGGCGTCGTTCGTGCCAGCCAGCTCGGAACGCTGAAATTGCAATTTTTTATCGTCCAGCCGCAACACCTCAACGGCCTGCTCACCGTGACGGAATGGCATCAACTGGAAGTCGCTCCCCGGAATCCTTCGTCGCCGGTCACTCTTTTCACCGCTAACGAACCGTTGGGGCAAAAATTCACACGCCTGGCCGAGCAATCGCACACTGAGCGGTTGCCCATGCGTTGCGCATTACTTCAACTTTGGGCCAGCGCTGTCGCCGGCTGGCTCACATCGCCCGTTCCGGTTTCCAACGGGGGCAACAAACTCCGCGATCATTTCCGGGAATTGGTCGGCCAGATGACCGAGGCTGAACTTTCCGAGTGTTCGTTGAGCGACCTGTCCGGGCAACTTCATTGCAGCGAACGCCATTTCAGCCGTCTGTTTCGCGAGGAGTTCAGGGTGCCCTTCCGGGCACGGCAGATTGAACTGCGTCTCCAGCGCGCCCGGCAATTGCTCGCGGATTCGGACGCCAAAATCATCAATGTGGCCTACGACAGCGGTTACCGGCACCTCGGTCTGTTCAACGCCATGTTCAAAAAACGTTTTGGCCTCACACCCAGCGAATGGCGCAGGCAAAATCCCCCCCAAAAATTTCCCGCCCAGCCGCGGCGCCAGCTCTCGCGTTTGGCGGCGCGTGCCTGCGTCTGGCTCGCAATCCTCGGGCTGGTTTTCTCCCTGCCCGCCCTCGCCCAAACCAATTCACCGGCTGGCGATAGTGCGGCGATGGCCCAAGCGCGCGCCGCCTTGTTCCAAAAAATGGCCGAACTGGATGCGCAGGAAAAACAGGCGGCCCGTCCGCGGACGATTTCCACGAACGCCGGTCCCAAATTCGACGTGGAAAAATACTCGATCATGGGAAACTCCATTATTCCCCCGGCCGACATCGGTGAAATCTTTACGAACATTCCGGACGCGTTTGGGACGAACGTCACTTTTGACGGAATACGCGCGGCACTGACAGACTTGCAAATGGCATATCGAGAGCGTGGTTACGTGACCGTGTCCGTCGGCCTGCCGCAACAAAAACTCACCAACGCAACTGTCAAGGTGCAGGTGACGGAAGGCCGGCTCGCGGCCATCAATGTTACCGGCAACCACTATTTCAGTTCCAACAACGTGATGCGCGCGCTGCCGAGCCTGCACACGAACATGCTGCTCAACTCGCACGTCTTACAGCGCGAGCTGGACACGGCCAACGCCAGCCGCGACCGGCAGATTTATCCGGTCATCGGCCCCGGCCGGGAGCCGGGCACCAGCGAACTCACGCTCAAGGTCAAGGACGTCCTGCCATTGCACGCACGGTTGGACATCAATAACACGCACACACCCAACACGCCCGACCTGCGCGCCAACTTCAGCGCGCAATACGACAATCTCTGGGATCTCGAACACCAGATCGGGTTGCAATACAGTCTTTCCTTCAACAACATCGAGGGCAAACATGCTTACTGGTTCAGCCCGTTTGATGATCCCCAAATCGCCAATTACAGCGGCTATTATCGGATACCGCTGGGCCATGCAGCATCGGCGCAGGAAGAGATTGAAGCAAATCCGGGCCGCTTCGGTTATAACGAAGTGACACACCAGTTCAATCTCCCGCCCGCCACCGGTCGGCCGGAACTGACTTTCTACGCCAGCCGCTCGGTTTCCGACACCGGTGTGCAGCGCGGGCCGAAGGGTTTTGTGTTCGTTACCACGACCAATTTTCACGGAGTGGTTTATCATCCATCTTCGTTGACGACCAACAGCGCCGGACAAAACATCACTTTGAACGAAGACCTCGGTTTGAAACTGTCCGTCCCGCTGCCGCAAACTGGAACATTTGCCGCGACCCTCTCTTTTGGCGCCGACTTCAAGCGATATCGGCAAACCAGTTACAACACAAACGAAAGCCTGTTTGAACTTCAAACTTTTGACCAGCAGGGAAATTTGCAGGTAGATGATTTCCCCGCCCCCCAAATGCTGCCCACCACTTATACCGCCCTGGACTACTTCCCTTTTAACATCGGGCTGAACAGTTCATTGCCCGACAGCCTGGGAATGACCTTTTTTAATGTGCAAGCGAACTTCAACGTCCTGCCTTTCTTTTCAGAAGACAAGGATTTCGCCAAGGCTTCCTATTCAACCAACGCTTTTGCCAATTATGTGACCTTGCAAGTCGGCGCCGACCGGGTGCAGAACATTTACAAGGACTGGGCGGTGAAACTGCATGCCGATGGCCAATGGGCGAACGGGGCGTTGTTCAGCAACGAACAATATGGCCTGGGCGGGTCGTCCAGCGTGCGCGGTTATACCGATGGCGAGTTCTACGGTGACAGCGGCTGGCGCGTGTCCATTGAGCCACAGACGCCGCTGATGAACATCGGCATGGTGGACGGTAGCGCGCCGTTTTGGGTTCGCAGTTCGGTGTTCATGGACTATGGCGAAGCTCAGCTAATTGAAATGCCTGCCGGCGGCACCAGCAACCACGCCCGGCTGTGGGGCGTTGGGTGGAATCTCACAGCCAACATCGGCACCCACCTCGACGCGCGGCTGACCGTTGCCTGCCCGTTGCTGGCGACACCGGCGACATCCGTCGGCGACATTCACGTCTATTTCGGCGTTGGCGCTCAATTTTAGACGGACATGAATTCCAAATTGTCACCGATTTGTAACATGCCGCCCCGCGCGGGTGGCCTAAAATTTCAAGGAGTCACAGGACGGCAATTTATGAAAATCCGGTATTTCGACTTTTTGCTTTGGCGCCTGATCGCCGTGGCTTCGTTGTCCGGCTTCGGCTGCCAAGCGCTGGCCAATCCTACTGGCATGACTGTGCAGAGCGGTTCTGCCAGCGCCGCCGTCAATGGCCCACAACTCACCGTCACCACGTCGCAACTGGCATTGCTGAACTGGCAGAGCTTTAACATCGCCGCCGGTGAGACCACCATTTTCAACCAGCCGTCCGCTTATTCGGTCGTGGTGAACCGCATTACCGACCAAAACCCGTCGCAAATATACGGCAGCCTGCAAGCTAACGGCATGGTCGTGTTGATGAATGCGTCCGGCTTTTATTTCGGACCGAACGCGTTTGTGAGCGCTGCCGGGTTGGTTGTCTCCACCGCGAATTGCATCCCGCCGCAGAACACCGGCGGCTCCTGGGAATTCAACGGTCCGCCACCGCTGGCGAGCATCATCAATTACGGGCAGATACAAGTAGGCCAGAATGGCTCCGCCTTTCTCATTGCCGACAACGTGGAAAACCACGGCAACATCGAGGCGCCTGGCGGTGCCGTCGGCCTCGCGTCCGGCCAGACGGTGTTGCTGAGCGAGCGCCCGGACGGTCGCGGCATGAGCATGCAGGTCACGTTGCCAAAAGGTTCCGTGAACAATTACGGCACCATTATCGCCGATGGCGGAACGATTGCCATGAACGCAAAGGTCGTGAACCAGAACGGCTTCCTTCAAGCCAACTCGGTGCGCGACCAGAATGGCGTTATCGAACTCGTCGCCTCCGACCAGCTCAACCTCGGCGCAAATTCGCAAGTCCTCGCCCAAGGCGACGATTCAGCGGGTGGCAGTTCCGGCGGCAGTGTGACACTGCAATCCGGCAACAATTTCAGCGACAGCGTCGGCAGCCAGATTGACGTGAACGGCGGCTCGCAAGGCGGCAACGGCGGCAATGTTGAAATCAGCGCGCCGAACATTTTGTCGCTGAATTCAAGCATGGATGCCGGCGCACAAACGGGTTGGAACGCCGGAGATTTTTCCCTCGACCCGGTGAACATCGTGCTGGGCACGTCGAGCGCAAACGGTATGGTGAACGTCAACACGGCCTTTGCCGGTTTCTCGCAAATTCTGTTACAGGCTTCGGGCAGCATCACGCTCAACGCGAATACGGCCTGGAACTTGACCACGAGCAGCGGCAAGACCAGCGGACAATTGACTTTGGAGGCAGGCAGTAACATCATTTTGCAAAATGGTTCTTCAATTTCTGATGGCAACAATTGGTCGGTGAACCTTGAGGCAGGATACAATTTCGTCAACAATGCGATTCTTTACGGCCAAGGCAGCATCCTCTTGAATGGCGGCAGTGGTTCAATACAAACCGCGGCCGGTAATGTAAATCTGGAGGCCGGGCAGAACATTCTGGTTGGCTCCGGCTCTGTCATCACGACGGGCGGCGGCAGCATCAGCGCCCATGCCCTGGCAGGAAACATTGACACCGGCTCCGACGCCCAAGGCTACTATTTTAATACCTATGGAACCGCGACCTCCCTCAGCCAGGCTTATAATTTGAGTGATGGTTTGGGTGGCATCAGCACCGAGGCGGGCGGCAATGTGACCCTCATTGCCGGCGGCAATGTGACCAGTGTATTGCCCGTCAATGTTAACGGCAAAATTGGATATGTATATGACGGTAATTCTTTAACCTCGGTAAACTCCGGCCATACCGATTTTTCCACGGCGGGTTCCGGTGCTTATGGTTCCCGGCCTGGAAACGTAACCGTCGTGGCCGGCGGCAATGTGACCGGGCATTATCTCGTGGCCAACGGCGCCGGCAGTATTTTTGCCGGGGTGGAAATGGATGCCAATGGCAATCCCATCGTGGATTCATCCGGGAATTATGAGCTGGGTGCTTCCGGCAGCGCCGGGACAGATGCCAATAAATCTGCCCTGGCCTTGAGTTTGATCAGTGGTGGTTGGAATGTTACTGCCGCGCAAAACATCTATTTGCAGGAAGTCCGCAATCCCAATGGCGTTTTTGACACCAGCGCTGGAACTGCCTACAATCATTATTTTGACTACTCACCCGGCGACTATGTTAATTTGGATGCAGGAAATCTAGTGCAGTTGGGTGCATCTCCCTCGGTACTGCCGCGCGCCACCGGCCTTGCCATCCCTTTCATCTACCCGTCCATCTTGAATATCACCGCGGGAGCGGGTGGGGTGCAATTAACGGGCGGCAACACCGCTCCGTTTAACCAATTGATCTTGTTTCCTTCTCCGCTGGGAAGCCTCACCATCAATACCACGGATGGCGGTTCGCTCGTCGGCAACCTGTCTTCTTCCGGAGCTCCCCAGGCTTTCAATCTGATCGTTTCGGACAGCGGCAAAAGCCAATACAAAAACAGTGGCGACTTCGGCGCAAGCGACCACGCCGCCACGCCGATTCACCTGGACAACCCGACTCCCATCGTCCTGAACATTAAAGGGGACATGGACCTTATCAATCTCGTTGTCCCCGAGTCGGCGCAAATCAACGTGGGTGGCAATATGAACAACTGCGGGTTTCAAGGCATAAACCTGTCTGCCAACGCCGTGACCAGCATTGACGTGACGGGCGACATTTACGACCGAAGCAGTTTCACCGACCTTGTGGGGGTCACCGCCGCGGAAGCCGCCAACCTGTCTTATCTTTCCGAGGCCGTGAATAACTCGTCGCTGCTGGCCTCGAGTTTTTATTACAATCCGGCAACCCAAACATTGACCTATCAGGACCTCACGGGAAAGACCCTCCTTGGAATTACCGGAACAACCACTCTGGCCAAAGTTCTGAATCTGCTGAATAATTTGACTGTCCAGGAATACATCAATGGCGTTCCCCAATGGGCTGACCCGCCGTTCGATACCATACCGCTGCCGACTCCCAACGCCGTTTCCGTTTTTGGCAACCCGCAAACCCCGGGCACAGTGGCTTACGCGTTGTTGGCTCAATACAACCGGCTGGGCACGATTCCCAACAACGCCAGCACCAGCGGGTTCATCATCGGCGGCGGGGGGCAATTCGATATTTCCGCCCGGAGCCTAGACCTCGGCACTTCCGCCGGCATCCTGTCGGAGGGGGTGGGACTTTATACGGTTGGCTCCAGTTATCCGCTCGCCAGTTTGTTTGGCAACGGAGGTGTGTTCGACCACGGGGCCGACATCAACGTTACCACTACTGGAAACCACTCCGGCGGGACAACTGCCGCAGGCGAGCCCGTTGGCGATCTGGATATGTATTCCAGTTCCATCGCCACCCTGAACGGGGGCAATGTTTCCATCAACGCCGGGGGAGATGTCAATGCCGGTTCGTCGGTTCTTACCGTCTTCTCTGCCAGCGTCCGTGGCATTTACTCGACCAGTGGGGGTGATGTGTCTGTCATTGCCAACGGAGATATTAACGTCAACGGTTCGCGCATCGTTACCTATGACGGTGGCAACGTGACAGTTGAATCGCTCTATGGCAACGTCAATGCCGGCACGGGCGCTTCCTTGCCCGTAACGATTAATGCTTACTACGAGAATCCCATTACACACGCCGTGTATTACAGCGGCCCCCAACTCCCGTTCAGCGGCATTGCAGCGTTGACATTTCGTGCCCGCAACGCCTCATATCCCGCGCCAACGGCAACTCTCGGCAACATTCTGGTCGAAGCCCCCAACGGTGACGTTACTGCCGACGCGGCGGGCATTTTGCAAATTGCTTTGAACCATTTGAATTACCCGGATGCCACCACCACGGTTCTGGCGGGTTACGAACTGAACAATAACGATGAACCTGTATTTGCATTAAGTGACGAGAACATTGTAACCCTTGGTCCAACATTTGAACTCAACAATGCAGGCCTGCCCGTGGTGGATGCCAAGGGCAATCCGATTACTAATCCGATTTCTGTGACTCAACTGCTTGACGCTGGTGGCGTGCCAGCCCTTGATGCCGCGGGCAATCAGATTTACGTGGAAAACCTCGGGCCTCATGGCGGTCCGCTGATTACTTACAGCCTTGTTGGCGGTGAAATAGTAGTCAATCAATATCTTGATCCAGCCGGTTATCAGGTCAGCGTTGCAAGTCTGGCTGGCACCAGTGATGCCCAAGGAAATCCGATATTGGTTTATGGCAGAAATATCAACGCCAGCGGCTCAGGCATCGTCACCAGCAATGCGGAACTCGACGCCACCGGCAACATCCTCGGCCTCATTTTCGCCCGCAACAACATTAACATCAATGCACAGCAAACTGTGGACGTCACAGCCTTGGGGATAGGCAGCGTCAACGTCAGCGGTCAACAAGTTATGGGTACCCTTATCGGAGTCGGTGGAATCAGCGTCAGCGGCGACTCCATTAGCGCTTCTTTGATTTCGGCCAACGTCAGCGGCACGACCAGCGGCCAGAGCGGTTTGGGTCAGGGCACTGCCGCCGATGCCACCTCCCAGGCCGTGTCCACCGACGATGCCAATAAAGCGGTCGCTTCGTCCGATCAAAGCGAGGACGACGACAAGAAGAAGAAAAAGGAAGTCGCCCTCGCGCAAAAGGTTGGCCGCGTCACCGTGATTTTGCCAGCCAAGAGTTCGTCACCAAATTCATCTCAAAAACAAACCCCAACCCAACCATTATAATCATCATGTTTGTTCATCCCCTGTTTGCCACCAATGCCGCAGCGTACGCCATCAAAAACGCAACCGTCGAGGGCCAGATCACCGTCATCGTGCTGTTGGTCCTGTCGCTGTTCAGTTGGACGATCATCATCACCAAGTTCCGCCAGTTATCGATCGCGCGGAAGGCAACCAAAAAGTTCTTTGCCGCCTACAACTCCACCCGCGATCCGCTCGACATTCAGCGCAAAGGTGAAGAATATGATGGCGCGCCCGCCTACCAGCTCTACATCCGCGGCGCGGATGAACTGGCGTATCAATTGAAAAACAATCCGGTGCAGGTTCAATCCGTCAGGCGGCTGAACCCTGTGCAAGGCGTGGAGCATACCAACACAGATTATCTCGCCAAATCCACCGCAGTCAAAATCAGCATGGCGTCGTTCGAGGCGGTGAAGGTGATTCTGGAAGAGGCCGCCAGCGGGGAAGCGATGGCATTGGAGAAAGGCATGATCGTGTTGTCCACAGCGGTGGCGGGTGGGCCGTTCATCGGGTTGCTGGGCACGGTCTGGGGCGTGATGTCCACCTTTGCGGGCATCGCCGAAAGCCACGCTGCCAACCTCACGTCCATGGCGCCCGGTGTGGCCGCGGCGCTGGTCGCCACGGTCACCGGCCTGCTGGTGGCCATCCCGGCCATGTTCGCCTACAACTTCATGGTCACCACCATCCGTGCCATCACCCAGGAACTCGACGGGTTTGCCAGTCGTTACGCCAACCAGATTGAACACGTTTATGTGGATCATCGTCCATTGGCCGAGGAACTCCGGGACGCCAACGAAGCCCTCGCCGGGCACATCGTCGGCGCATTGAAGAGCAATGAAGCTCCCGCGCTCGTTGAATCATGAAGAAGTGTTCGAAATCGGCGCATGAGTCGTTGACGCAGTTGAACATCACGCCGCTGCTGGACCTGGCGTTCGTGCTGCTGGTCATCTTCATTATCACGACCATCCCGCCGGTCAACGATCTGGATTTGAAACTGCCCACCGCAGCCAAACATCTCAAAGACCCGCCCCGCAAGGCCAATTACATCACCGTTCAGGCCAACGGCGCGATGTATTTGAACCAGAAGCAAATCGCCGATGCCTCCGACATGCTGCAAACCCTCATCGGCCTGCGCACCGATGACCCGGACCTGAACATCATCATTCGCGGCGACAGCCAGACCAAATACCGGCAGATCCGCGCCGTGCTCGATGTTTGCCAGCAGGCTAACGTACCCAAGGTGGATCTGGCCACGGAAACCGCCAACCGGAACTGACATGCTGCCGCAGACCCAACCGCGCAAAAAGCGCAACTCGTCGAAGGTGAACCTGCTCATCTCGTTCGTCTTTCACGCGTTGATTGTGCTGACGCTGCTGTATTTTGCCGCACGCGGAGGCCTGTTGGGCAAACAAATCCAGAAAATTTCGGTGGAGATGATCAAGGAAAAGCCGCCGGAGAAACCCAAGGAACCGGAAAAGCCCAAGATCGAGCAACCCAAGATCGAGCAACCCAAAGTCGCTGCCACTCCCAAAGTTGAACCGCCCAAAGAAGCGCCGCCCACCGTTGCCGCTCCCCCAACCGTCGCGCCACCGGCGGCGGAATTGCCGTCTTTTGTCTTCGAGGGCGGCAAGACGGTGGAAACCAGTTCCGATCCCGTGCAGCTTTACAAAGGCCAGGTCGAATACGCACTGCGGGCGAAGTGGCAGCGGCCCGAGAACGTCGCCGACGACGGTTATTTGGCGGAAGTGGAAGTGACGGTGGACCGGAAAGGCCAGATCAGCGACCCGATCCTGGAGAAGGGGTCAGGGAACAAGCTTTGGGACGATTCGGTGAAGCAGGTTTTCAAAATAGTGAAGAGCATGGACCGGCCACCGCCGACCAACTTCCCCTCACACGTGACGGTGCGCTTCGACGTACAGGAAGAAACCGAACCCATCCTCCAGTGATGTTGTGAAAAAGACTTCGCACAGCCATCACAGTTCGCTCAGCGAGTTGAACATCACGCCGCTGCTCGACCTGGTGTTTGTGCTGCTGGTCATTTTCATCATCACGACGCCGCAGATGATGAACAATCTGGAAATGACACTGCCGTCGGGCAAACCGCCGCCCAGGACCAACCAGCCCAAACCCAAAATCAACAAGATTGTGGTGGACGCGAAGGGCCAAACCTTTTTGAACGACGAATCCGTAACCATCCCCACGCTCAAGGACAAGCTGCAACAGTTGCAGGCCGACAATCCCGACTTGAGCGTGGTGGTCAAGGGCGCCGACGACGTGGATTATCAGAACATGATCTACGTGCTGGACGTCCTCCGGCAGTTGGACATCACCAAGGTTGGCCTGGCCACGGAAGGAGCAGGTCTATGAAACCACCACAAATCTTTTGGACGGATACATGTCAAGAGGCAATCTCGTTTCCCGTCCGCACGCGGGCGCATCTCGAGTTTTGAACCGGGGCCGGACAATTCTCATTAGCCCCCGGCTTCAGCCCGGTGAAAATGGTTGCCGGCCATTGGGCAGCCGTTGCACCGGCTCCCACCCGCTTGAACGGGGCGCGGCCGCGATCAGGAAAATCAAATTGATCCCTGCCACCGGCCTGCTGCTCGGGCTGATGTTGGCCGGCTGTACGACGGACCGGGAGACCATTGTGTTTAGCGATGAAATCCCGCGGCAGTCCATCAGGAACGATTCACTCCCGGCACCGCCGCCCAAAAAGTCGTTGGAAAAACCGGACCGCATCCAGATTGAGGCGGAAATCTTCGGCTGGTTATTGCAGCGTCATTTCGGAGACGACGGCGGGTATTCGGCGGTTTTCCTTCAGACTGGAGAGGCCGAAACCGAGGCGCTGATGAAACGGTTCCCGGGACACGTTCCGCCCATCAAGCCCTTGTTGCGCGTGGAGATGCGCCCGGGACGATCGCCGCTGGATCGGGACGCGGACCGTCCGGCGATGATTCTAAGTGTGGACACGCTGGACCCTGAGGATGGCACAGTTGAAGCGGTAGGCCGATGGTTTGCGGGCGATGCGGTGACGGGTTTTTACACTTTTGACTTGAAAAAAATCGGCGGGGAATGGCGTATCCAAAGCGTCAAATAAAAATTTCCGGGTGGGACCACCACCTTGCCCGCCGACTTGCCGCGCTACAGTTTGGCAACGGCGGGTCGAAAAACATCGAACATCCAACGCCCAACATTCAAGTGGCGCGCGTTCCCTTCATTGGAAGTTGAATGTTCGATGTTGGATGTTATATTTGCCAGATTCACCGCGGCATTCTGTTACGCGCCAGTCGGGAGCGCAGCCTGCCCCTTCGCTCCGGCGTGACGGATGTCCTGGGCTTCGCAGAGATAAACGACTTCTTCAGCGACATTTTTGGCGTGGTCGGCGATGCGCTCCAGGCTTTTGGCGACCACCATCCAGTTCAGGCACCGGCCAATGGTGCTGGGATTGGCCACCATGTGCTGCGCCAGGGCCTCGTGAATTTGTCTTGTTGAGCGCGTCCACCTCCTTGTCGCGCGGAATGATGGCGCGGGCGGCCGCGGAATCCCAGTTCACAAACGCGTCAAGCGCAGCCTTGACCATGTCGAGCGCCATTCGGGCCATGCGCGGCAGGTCCAGATTGATTTTCACGGGCGCTTCCCGGCTCAAATCGCGCGCGCGCTTGGCGATTTTCGCCGCCTCATCGCCGACGCGTTCGAGGTTCTGGGAGATTTTCATCGCCACAGTGACGAGGCGCAGGTTGGCGGCCAGTGGCGCCTTGGTGAGCAGTTGAATGACCAGTTCGTCAATCTCCACCTCGAACTGGTCAATGACACGGTCGTTTTCCCGGACCTGCTGCGCGAGGTCGGAATCGCGCTGGACGAGCGCCTGCACGGCCTGGTTCACGGCGGTCTCGGCGTGGCTGGCCATCAGCAGCAGTTTCTGCTTCAAGCCGTCCAGTTCCATCTCGAAGTGGGTTTCCATAATTTTAATTCCGCCTCATCTCAAGTTCAGGTGGTAATGATAAGCTTAAATCCTGCCACCGCCACGACGAATTGCAAACAGGATTTGGTTCAAGATCAAGATTAAGATTTTAGCCGAACCGTCCGGTCACATAATCTTCCGTGCGCTTTTGCGACGGGCTGGTGAACATCTTCGCCGTCGGGCCGAATTCGATCAGCTCGCCCAGATAGAAAAACGCCGTGTAATCGGACATGCGCGCCGCCTGTTGCATGTTGTGCGTCACAATCACAATCGTGTAATCCTTTTTCAGCTCCAGAATCAAATCCTCAATCCTGGCCGTCGCCAGCGGGTCGAGCGCGGACGCCGGTTCATCCATGAGGAGCACCTCGGGCTGCACCGCCAACGCGCGGGCGATGCACAGGCGCTGCTGTTGTCCACCGGACAAACTGATGGCCGGCGCGTGCAGGCGGTCCTTGACCTCGTCCCACAACGCCGCCATGCGGAGCGACTGTTCGGTGCGCTCGGCGAGCAGCCTGCGGTTGCGCACGCCGTTCAAGCGCAGGCCGACCGTGACGTTGTCAACGATGGACATCGTCGGAAAGGGATTCGATTTTTGGAAGACCATCCCGACACGGCGGCGCACTACGACTGGTTCGACGTTGCGCGCATAGATGTCCTCGCCGAACAGCCGGATTTCGCCCTGCACACGCGCCTCGGGAGTCAGCTCATGCATCCGGTTAATCGCGCGCAAAAAAGTGGATTTGCCGCAGCCGCTCGGCCCGATGATAGCGGTGACGGCGCGGGCAGTGACATCCAGCGAAATACCTTTGAGCACATGGTTTTTGCCGAAATACACCGAGAGGTGACGCACGGTCAGCGCGGGAGCGCCCGCGGATTTCTTCTCCGGTTCGGGGCTGAGTGTCTGGTTGGTGGTTGGGGGCATGGCGGTTTCTGTCTTCAAGTGCGCTGGCTGAAACGGTCGCGGGTAAGGAAACGTACGCCGATGTTGACGGCCAGCACGAGCACAAGCAACACGAAAGCGCCCGCCCAGGCCTGCCGGTGCCAGTCGTCGTAGGGCGACAGGCCGTAGATGAAAATTTGCAGCGGCATGGCGGCAAGGGGTTCATTCAGTCTGTGCGCCCAGCCCAGGTTGCCCAAGGCGGTGAACAGCAGCGGCGCGGTTTCACCCGCCACGCGCGCCAGTGCCAGCAGCACGCCGGTGACGATGCCCTTGAGCGCGGTGCGCATGACGATTTGCGCGATGGTCCTCCACTTGGCGATGCCCAGCGCCAGCGCGGCCTCGCGGTAGCCGCCGGGCACCAGTTGCAAAACCTCTTCCGTCGTACGCATCACGAGCGGAATCATCATCATGCCCAGCACCACGCCGCCAGCCACCGCCGAAAAACTGTGCATCGGCACCACCAGCAGCGTCCAAACGACCATGCCCCAGACGATGGACGGCACGCCGTTCAACACGTCGGCGGTGAAACGAATCCACCAATTCAACCGCGACGAGCCGTATTCGGAGAGGAACACGCCGCCCAACACGCCAACCGGCACACCGAACAGCGCGGCCTGCCCCAGCAAAATGAACGTACCGACAATGGCGTTGGCCATGCCGCCGCCAACTTCGCCGACCGGCTTGGGCAATTGAGTAAAGAATGCCAGGTTGATGGAACTGAAACCGAATTTTACGAGGTGATAAAAGACCAGCAACAACGGCGTGATGACCAGAATCGCGCACGCGAACGTCAGCGTCTGGACGACGGCGTTCTTGAAATTGCGCCAGCGATGGTTGGGGGCGGTCATCGGATTGACGATTGACGATTGACGATTGACGATTTGACCCGGATCGGGCGGACGTCGCGCCGTCTTGGCCCAATCGTAAATCGTAAATCGTAAATCGTAAATGGCATATCAGTTTTGGGGTTTGACGGACGGGCCGGCGAACGTTTTCAACAGCAATTGCGCGAAGATATTGACCACCACGGTCACACCGAGCAGCACGAGGCCGAGTTCAAACAACGCGCTCGGATACAGGTTGCCGGTGGTTTCATTGAATTCGTTGGCGATGACGCTGGCCAGCGTGGAGCCGGGAGCGAACAGCGACGCGGAGATTTGTGCCGAATTGCCAATGACCATGGTCACGGCCATCGTCTCGCCAAGCGCGCGGCCCAACCCTAAAATCACCGCGCCGAAGAGGCCTTTTTTGGCATAACTCAACACGGCGATGCGGGTGACTTCCCAACGCGTCGCTCCCAGCGCGTAAGCCGCCTCGCGCTGCAAGCCGGGCACGGAGCGCAGAATTTCGCGCGAGACCGACGTGATGATGGGGATGATCATGATAGCGACGATAATACCGGCGGCCAGCATGCAAGGCCCGTAGTTTTGTCCCTGGAAAAGCGGCAGAAAACCCAAAGTGCTTCTCAGCACCGGAACGAGATGATTGTGGAGCCAGGGCACCATGACAAAAAGTCCCCAGAGGCCAAGAATGACGCTCGGCACGGCGGCGAGCAATTCGATGAACATGATCAACGGCTGGCGCACCCACAAGGGCGCGAGTTCGGTGAGATAAACGGCGGTGGCAATGCTGATGGGCACGGCGATGATGAGGGCAATGGCCGAGGAAACGAGCGTGCCGAAGATGAACGGCAGCGCGCCGAACACGCCGTTGACCGGGTCCCAGTCGCTGCTCACCAGAAAGCGCCAGCCGAATTTTTGGAGCGCCAGTTGCGAGCCTTGCGTGAGTTCGCGGACGATAAGGACGACAAGCGCGAAAATGACCAACGCCATAAGCAGCGTCAGCCATTTAAAGGCACGGTCGCCAAAGCGGGACCCCCCACGCGTTTGCATGGTAGCCGGTCGCACTGGAGCGGACTCATTCACGTTTCAATTTCTCCATCTTACTCATCCCGAAGGTAGGGCCGACCTGCCGGTCGGCCTGGTCGCGCGGCAGCGCGACCCAACCATCTGTTTGAAAATCAAAAGGACGAAGAGCGGGAGGAACTGCGCTCTTCGTCCGGCTCACGCTCATAAAACTACCGGGCAGCGGAGCGAAGTCATCATCTAATTGTGCCAATCAGGTCCAATACCCGGTTTTGAACGTTGTCCGGCAAGGGCGCGTAGTCGAGCGTGGACGAGATTTTCTGGCCGTCCGTGACCGCCCACTTCAAAAAGGCGACGAGTTTCCTGCCATGTTCGGCGTTTTTCTGCTGCTGATAAACCAGAACCCAGCTCGCGCCGGCGATGGGATACGCCTTGTCGCCCGGCGGATTGACCATGGAGAACCGGAAATCATCGGGGATTTTCGCGGTGGCCAGCGCGGCGTTGACGGAGTCAGGCGTAGGGGAGATGAAATTGCCCGCGGCGTTCTTCACGTCGGCGTAAGGCATTTTATTCTGGTCGGCGTAGGCCAGTTCGGCGTAGCCGATGGCGCCGGGAAGTTGTTTGACCTGTCCGGCGACGCCTTCGCTGCCCTTGGCGCCCAGGCCGATGCCGGCCGGCCATTTCACGGACGTGCTTTTGCCCACCGTATCCGCCCAGGCGGAGTTGACGCTGCTGAGATAGTCCGTGAAGATGAACGTCGTGCCGCTGCCTTCGGAGCGATGCACCGGAATAATTGGCACATCGGGCAAATCCATGCCCGGATTCAACGCCGTGATTTTCGGATCGTTCCATTTGGTGATGTTGCCGAGGTAGATGTTGGCAATGACGTCGCTGTCCAGTTTCAATTTTGGATCGCCCTTCAAGTTGTAGATGACGGCGACGCCGCCGGCGACGACGGGCAGGTGCAGAATTTTGCCCGGCGCGTTGGACATAGCCGCATCGGTCATCGGCGCGTCGGAAGCGCCAAAGTCCACGGTCTGGTTGAGCAACTGTTTCTGCCCGCCGCCGGAACCGATGGATTGGTAATTGAAGCGGACGTTTGGGTCCAGCTTGCCGTAGGCCTCAAACCATTTGGTGAAGGCCGGATAATCAAACGTCGAGCCGGCGCCATTGATCAGGATTTGGGCGTTGGTCTGTGCGGCGAACAAAGCCACGCCGCCCACGACCGCGAGATGACGTTTGGCTTTGGTGATGGCCAGAACTGTGGCCACCAAGCCGCCAATGCTGAACATGGGAAGAATTATATTCTTCATGATTTGATAGTGTGATTTCAAAATGCGGCAGCAGAATGAAACGATTCAGTTACGAACACGCGGCAGGATTGTTACGATTGGGTGACAAATCCGGCAACCCGCCAGCCATCCGGCTGGTGTTGTCTACTACGGGATTCTGATCGGCCTGTTCCTATCCGGCGGCCGGCCAGCCGACGATCTCACCGTCCGGCAGCCGCACGGCATTGGTTTCACCAAAGGCGGATTCATCCGGCCATGAACCGCCACCCTCCAGATGCACTGTGGTGATTTGGTTTGTTTCAATGACCACCGGAATGGTTACAAAACCATAGCCGTTCGCGCGGGCGGTGACACGGTAGCTGCCAGCCGGCAACCCGACTCGAGTGGGGCTTCCCAGGTCCAAGCCGGAGTCATTATGCGCGCGTTGTAAAAGGTTCCCGTCTGCGGAGAAAATCCTGTAGTCCGAGTATTCCCGGCGATAGGGATCGCGGCTGTTGAAGTCGGCATTGACTTCAAAGGCGGAATAAACCACCAGCAGGCCGTTCGTTGAATTGATGGCCGCCGGTTGGTCGGGAACCGGTCCGACGGTATCAAGTGTAATTCCGCTTTTACTGGTGGCACAACCCGCCAGCAGAACCCCAGCGGCAACGATGTTGGATGTCAAAAAGGTTTTCACTACGTCTTTCATTTTCTGCCACATTTTTGCCCC
This sequence comes from uncultured Verrucomicrobiae bacterium, assembly GCA_963754775.1. Classification (GTDB taxonomy): domain Bacteria; phylum Verrucomicrobiota; class Verrucomicrobiia; order Limisphaerales; family UBA11358; genus UBA11358. The sequence goes on along the minus strand of CAVWHM010000026.1, from coordinate 21,895 downwards.
GGATTAAAGTTTCTGAACGAATTTTAATTTTGCATTCAGCCTGATTTAATGCGGAGAGGCGCCGGGTTCAACTCACAGCAATGAGCGAAACCTGCCTGCCATGTTCATCGCAGGCAACTCCGGTGGCGTGCGGATCAAGCATTGGTTTGCCATCCACCAGAAACCGGTATTGGTGGTGGCCATGAGGCAGACAGACCTGGATGAACCACCAGCCATCATCGCGTTGCTCCATCAGGATAGGGTGCCAGTGATTAAAATCGCCCCCCAGGTGAACGGTCTTTGCCTCGGGCGCCGGACAGTAGAAATTGATCGGCTTGATGGAATTCTTCAGGGAATATATCCCATCGCTGGCTTTGTCATGCGTGGTGTTCATAAAAAAGAACTTCTCATTGGTGCTTTCTTTCCATTTTTGATTCGTTTTCATTTTGATTTTCTTTGGATGGGGTGAACTTTGTCCGGCGATCATGCGGCGAGCGGGACAACGGCTGTTTGCCATCAAACGATCCACGCAGGTCCCCGGCACAGCGATCAGGTTGCGAGCCATTGGCCCGATGAACAGGCCACGCCTCCGCCGGTCCTGCCAGCGGATCTGGTTGGACCGAGAAGCGCACCATGTTGGCCAGGTTCAGGACCCCGATTCCGCCGGCGCGAAGCCCGAAGATCAAACAGCGTTCTTTGAGGAGGGAATAGATTCTCAGCAACCGGTCCGGTGGCAACCCGGCAACGATCTCCATCCAAAAGAACAAGCGTTGCCCATTGACCATTTCGATCTCAAGAAACACCGGAAAGTCGTCCGACGAACGTGGTTGAACCCGTCGTTGCCGGTCGTCAAGAAACTCCTGGAACTCCGTCTCGGTCAACTCCAACAAAGCTCCGATTATGAAGGGAAAATCCCAAACTGAAAGCCGGTCGGTAATCAGGTCGATCCGCGTGATCAGGGGAGGAATAAACGTGGTTACCGAATGGTTGCCGGCAATGGTGATTTTGGCCAGAGTTAGTATTTGGGCCGGGTTGAGTTCATCCAGGGTGCGATTTACCAGATCGGGATCGTTTTGGGCAAACGTTGCGATGGAGCCATCGACACCATGTATGCAGATTTGCAGGCCCGGACCCGCACACTTCGCACGCTCCTCCACAGTCGCGTGATTGTTGGATTTCACAGTTTTACCTCCACCACCGAATTGAGCGAGCCGTGGGCATTCAGCACGTTGTTGCAGGCCCGATCGTCATGCACCCATTCGTCGTCCACGATGAATTTGTATTCGTAACGGCCCGGCGGCAGCAGCAGCCGCTTTTCCCACAGGCGATTTTCACCGTGCCGGATCATGGGCAGGCTGTGAGGAACCCACTGATTGAAGTCACCGCACAAATAAACCTCCTCCGCCTCACGACCATTCAAAACGAAAGCCACCTCCCGTTTTGGAGTGGTGGATGAAAAACCGCTCGGCCTTATCGTGTCCTTGACTGTTTTTGACATATGAATCCTTTCACTGTTTTCAGAATCAGGCTTTTCACTTACCGGCGCAGCGCACATGCCGTTCGCCCTCGGAATCACTTGCCGTCCTGACTCTCCTATCCGTTCGAATTAATTGACCATCTGAAGATTAAGGCTGCCTGAAAGCTGAATTAAAATTTGCCCCGAACAAAAGTGGTGAAAATTTCTGAATGAATTTTAATCAAGGATTTACGCCCCCTTAATCAACGTTTGGTCTATTCTTTTGTCGAAGCTACATCGTTTATGCGAATCCTGCTGGTGGAAGACGAAAAGAAAGTGGCCGACATCATCTTGCGCGGCCTGAAGGCGGAGCGCTTTGCCGTGGATGTTTATCACGACGGCCAAAGTGCCTGGGAAGCCGCCAATACTTACAATTACGACCTCATCATTCTGGACTTGATGCTCCCCGGACTGAGCGGCACGGAGATTCTTGAAAAAGTCCGGCGCAAAAATCAGCAGGTGCCGATCCTGATCCTCACTGCGCGCGACGGCATGGCCGACAAGATTAAAAATTTTGAAACGGGCGCGGATGACTATCTCACCAAGCCGTTTGCGTTCGCCGAACTGCTTCTGCGCATCAAGGCATTGTTGCGGCGCGGACCGGTCAATCGCTCCAGCGTGCTGCGCGTGGGCGATCTGGAAATTGACCGGCTTTCGCAAAACGTCAGGCGCGCCGGCAAAAAAATCGAACTCACCGCCAAGGAATACTCACTGCTCGAATATCTGGCGACGCATCCGGGCCGCGTCTTTTCGCGCACCATGATCATTGAGCACGTCTGGGATCAAAGTTTTCAAGGCTTGACCAACATCGTGGATGTTTATGTGCGGCATTTGCGGGAAAAAGTGGACGACGCGTTTTCCGTCAAACTGCTGCGCACCGTGCGCGGCGTCGGCTACAGCTTGGACGACGAGACGCAGCCATGAACACGCGCTCCATCAGCTTTCGATTGGTCGCCTGGTATGCGGGCTTGCTCGCCGGGATTTTTTTGCTGCTGTGCGCGTTGTTGTATCTCGACCTGCGGCATTTCTTGGAAAACGATCTGCGCCAGACGCAGGCGCGGCGGGCACGCCAGATTGCCAACACCTTGCTGGTCCACGTCCAACAAACCGGCGAGCCTTTTGTCGCCCGTCAGACGGCCGACTGGTATGACCCGGATATCAACGACCGTTTCATCCGCATAACCCGGGCCGATGGCACGCTGGTTTATATTTCCGCCGCGCCCAAAGACGGCAGTTTTGATCCGGCGGAAGTTCCCGTTTTCCCGCCGTCGTCGAAGACGGAATTTTCGCACATCCAGAAATTGTCGGGCGGCAACACCCTGCTCATCGCCGCGCTGAATTTCAAATCCTCCGGCAATCCCGCCTACCTCGTGGAATTCGGCGCGCTGCTTGATCCAGTGGAAACGATGCTCAACCACCTTTTTTTGCAACTCGTTCTGGGCCTGCCACTGGCGGTCGTCATCGTCACGATCGGCGGTTATCTGCTGGTGCGGCGGGCCTTGACGCCGGTCGAACAAATCACGCGTGCCGCCGAGCGCATCACGCAGCATAATTTAAGCGAACGTTTGCCGGTCTCGAGCACTGGCGATGAATTGGAGCGGCTGTCGGCTTCGCTCAATCGCATGATCACCCGGCTGGACGACGCTTTTCAAAATTCCAAACGATTTGTCGCCGACGCCTCGCATGACTTGCGCACGCCACTCACGATTCTGCGCGGAGAGCTGGAAAATTTTGCTGAAGACGCCCGCCTCGATCCGGAATTGCACGACCGCGCCGGCAGCATGTTGGAAGAAGCCGTGCATTTGGGTAAAATCGTGGAGCAATTATTCACGCTTTCGCGGCTCGATGCCGGCGAAGCGCAAACCGAATGGACGCGCTTCGATTTGAGCGAACTGGCCAAAACAACCGCGGAACAAATGAGCCTGCTGGCCGAGGACAAAGGCATTTCCATTTCCTGTAACGTCAGCCAATCAGTGCCGGTGAAAGGCAACCACGTGCGGCTCAAACAAGTGGTCGTGAACCTGCTAGACAACGCCATCAAATACACGCCCGCGAAGGGCACAATTCAATTGCGCGTTCTCGCCGTCAACGGCCACGCCGTACTGGAAGTGGAAGACAATGGAATCGGCATTCCACCCGATGCGTTGCCACACATCTTCGAGCGTTTTTATCGTGTGGATCAGGCCCGTTCCGCGGATTCCGAAAGCGCAGGGCTTGGACTTTCCATTGTCAAATCCATTTGCACCGCGCACGGCGCGGAAGTGGAGGCGCAAAGCACCGTTGGCGGCGGCAGTTGTTTTCGCGTCAAATTGCCTTTGTCCAAAAACTGAAAAATCTTTCATCCATGAAATTCAAAATCTCAAATTTCCGGTTCGGTTTCAAAACCGGTCTGTTGGGAATTTTGACGGTGGCTTTCGTCATTGGCCTCGGCGTGTTTTGGACGGCGCATCACGCACGCGCGCAAACTCCCGCGAGTGCTGACTTAACCGCCGCGCCGACGGCAGGCGTGGCGAAAGTGACGCGCGAAGATCTTTACAAAGAAGTGACGATTGCGGCGGAATTCCGTCCTTATGAAGAAGTGGAATTGCACGCAAAAGTTTCCGGCTATGTAAGCAAGATGAACGTGGATTTTGGCGACAAGGTCAAGGCCGGGCAGCTTTTGGCCACGCTCGAAGTGCCGGAATTGCAGGATGAATTGGCCAATGCGCAAGCGCCAGGAACAGAAAGCCGAGGCGGATTACACCAACGCGCACTTGATTTACACGCGGCTGCAATCGGTCAACAAAGACCATCCCAATCTCGTTGCCCAACAAGACCTCGACACCGCCGAGGCCAATGACCTGACCACTGCCGCCGCCATTGCCGCCGCCAAAGCCAATGTTGAAAAATTTCAAACCATGGTCAGTTACACGCAGATCACCGCGCCCTTCGATGGCGTCGTCACCCACCGTTACGCCGACCCGGGCACGCTCATCCAGGCCGGCACCTCGTCGGACACACAAGCCCTGCCGCTCGTGCGCGTTTCGGACAATTACCGGCTGCGGCTGGATTTTCCCGTCACGGTGGATTACGTGAAAGATGTTCAACTTGGCGACTCTGTTGACGTGCGCGTGGATTCTCTCAATGGCAAAACGTTCACCGGCACGATTTCCCGTTTCACCCACGACGTGGACGACAACACCCGCACGATGATTACGGAAATTGAAGTGCCCAATCCGAATCTGGAACTGATGCCGGGCATGTATGCCACCGTGGTCTTGAAAGTTGAAAAACGCCTTCAAGTGCTGGCCGTTCCCACCGAGGCGGTTGCCGGCGGCAAAACGCCCACGGTTTATGTCGTCAACCATGACAATCAGATTGAAGAGCGCGCCGTCAAACTGGGTTTGGAAACACCGGACAAATACGAAGTTCTTTCCGGCCTGAACGAGGGCGATCTGGTCGTTATCGGCAACCGCGCAGGATTTCAGGTCGGCCAGAAAGTCGAACCGAAGCTCATCGAGCTTTCCATGCGCGATGAAAATTGAAATCAAACCATTCAACGACCGTGCGCGTTACACGCAACCAATTATTTTCATGCGACTCGATAAACGGTCGAAAGCAATGAAACCGGTTCCTCGTTTTTTGCACACAACATCCATCGGAAAATTTCGCCGCACTGCACTTTCTTTGAATTCATGAATGCTATTTTAACTTCCGCGCAATTGGAAATTCTACGGCGGCTGGATGCCTGCACGCTGGCCAACGCCATCGAAACCTTTCATAAACGGCTGCGCAACGAAGGTTTTGTGGACCATACCGTGCATTGCCTGTTTCCCGATTCGGCGCCGATGCTGGGCTACGCCGCCACGGTCAAGATTCGTGGTTCGGCGCCGCCAACGGCCGCTAGTCCCTACACCGACCGCACGGATTGGTGGGAATATGTTCGTTCCCTGCCCGCGCCGCGGGTGGTGGTGGTGCAGGACGTGGCCACCCAAGTCGGTCTCGGCTCGTTGCTGGGCGCGGTGCATGTCAACATCCTGCGTGCCCTTGGCTGCGTGGGCGCGGTGACCAACGGTTCGGTGCGAGATCTACCGGCGGCCAAAAAATTGGGATTTCACCTGTTCGCCGGCAGTATTTCCGTCTCGCACGCCTACGTCCACATCGTCGAATTTGGCGTGCCGGTGGAAATCGGCGGGTTGAAAATCCAGTCCGGCGACCTGTTGCACGGCGATCTGCACGGCGTCCAATCCGTTCCGCTCGACATTGCCGGGAAAATCCCCTTGGCGGCGGCGGAAATCATCGCGCGAGAGCAGGAATTAATCACGCTTTGCCAGTCAACGGATTTCTCGATTGAGAAATTGCGCGCCGCCGTCTCCAAGGACCGGCCCTGAGCCAACTCGACTTCCATAATGTCCCGCTTTGCCATACGCTATCCCTATCTGATTATCGTCATCTGCCTGATCACTTGCGTTGTGGGCGTGACCAGCTTGGTGCGGATGCCGGTGGATTTATTTCCCCCCATTAAAATCCCGGTCGTCGTCGTCGCCACCTTTTATTCGGGCATGCCGCCCCAACAGGTCGAGAACGACATCACCGGCCGGTTTGAGCGGTTCTTCACCCTGGGCAGCGGCATTGACCACATCGAATCGCGTTCCCTGCCTGGAGTCAGCTTGATCAAGGTGTATTTCCAGCCGGGTGTAAGCGCCGATTCGGCCGTCACCACCATCGCCAACCTGGCCATGGCCAACCTGCGACGTTTGCCACCGGGAACGTTGCCGCCGGTGGTGTTGAAATTCGATGCCTCCAGCCTGCCGGTGTGTTTGATCACCTTGAAAGGCGAAGGGCTGAACGAAGCCAAGTTGCGCGACTTGGGCCAGTATGACGTGCGCAACCAAGTGGCCAACGTGCCGGGAGCCTCGGTGCCGCAGCCCTTCGGCGGGCGCTACCGGCAAATCATGGTGTATGTGGACCCGCTGAAACTGGAGGCGCACCAGTTGAGCGTGATGGACGTGGTCCGTTCGGTCAACGACGCGAACCTGATTTTGCCGGCGGGCGACGTGAAGATCGGGGGTTTGGATTACAATCTCTACGCCAACAGCCAGATCAACGACATCAAGGACATCAACGCGCTGCCGCTCAAGACGGTTGGGGATGCGCCGGTGCTGGTGGCCGATGTGGGGCAGGCGCAGGACGCGTCGCAGATTCAATACAACGTGGTGCGGGTGGACGGGCAGCCCTCGGTGTATCTGCCGGTATTGAAGCAGGGCGGGGATGCGAACACGATTGCGGTGGTGGACGGCATCAAGAACGCGGTCGGCCACTTGCTCGATGTCCCCAAACAACTCGTCACCAAGGTCGTCTTCGACCAGTCCGTGTTCGTCAAAAGTGCCATCATCAACATCGTGTTGATCGGTGTCATCGGCCTTTTGCTCACCGGAGTCCTGCTGCTGATTTTCTTCGGAACCTTGCGGGCCACGTTTGCCGTCTTTCTGTCAGTTCCCATTTCCGTTTTGGCGGCCATCATCGGATTGGCGCTGGGCGGCAACTCGATCAATGCCATGTTACTGGGCGGATTGGCGCTGGCCTTTTCGCGGTTGATTTACAACTCGGTCGTGGTGCTGGAGAATATTTTCTGTCATCTGGAAGCAGGCGAACCTCCGACGGTCGCCGCTGAAAAGGGCAGTCAGGAAGCCGCGCGACCGGTCCTGGCCTCGACCCTTGCAACTGCGGTGGTGTTTTTTCCGGTCATTTTTCTGTATGGCGTCAGCAAATATCTTTTTTCGGCGCTGGCATTGGGCGTCGTGTTGTCACTGGCCGCTTCTTACCTGGTTGCCCTGACCGTCGTTCCCTTGTTTTGTGCCAACCTGATGAAGAGCGCCGGGGTGTCGGATAACCGCGAACGAAGCGGGGGCCGGACACTTGGCCGGCGTTTCAATCACTGGTTCAATCGGCAGTTTCAAGGGATGTTGGACCGTTATCAAGGGTGGCTGAATTGGGCGTTGCAGCGTCCGGTGGCGACGGTGCTGGGAATTGTGGGCATTTTCATTTTGAGCCTCGGCCTTTATCCGTTTGTCGGTGAAGCGTATTTCCCGCGGACTGATCCCGGCCAGTTCGTCATCAACCTCAAGGCGCCCGCCGGCACGCGCATCGAAAACACCGACCAGTTGGTGGAAAAGGTGGAGCAAATCGTCCGCGAAGTGGTGCCAGCGAAGGACCTGAAGATCATTGTATCGAATATCGGCGTGACGCCGGGCTTCTCCTCGATCTACACGCCCAACTCCGGGCCGCACACCGCCTTCGTGCAAGTGGGATTGCAAGCCGGACATCAGTTGAGCAGTTTTCAATATATGGACCTGGTGCGGGCGCGGTTGAAAAACGAATTGCCGCAGGCAGCGGCCTATTTTCAAACCGGCGGTTTGGTGGACGCGATTTTGAATCTGGGACTGCCGGCGCCGCTGGACATTCAGGTGAGCGGCATGGACTTGGAGGCGATGCATCGCACGGCGGTGGCGATTGCGCGGGAGGCGCGGGCGCTGCCGGGCGTCAGCGACGTGCTGGTGCCACAGGACGTGGATTATCCGGCGCTGCAACTGGACATTGACCGGATGCGCGCCAGCGAACTGGGGTTGAACGAGAAGGAGGTGGTTGGCAACGTCATCACGGCGCTGACCTCGGACATGATGATTGCTCCCAGCTATTGGGTGGACCCCAAAAGCGGCAACGACTATTTCCTCACCGTCCAATACCCGGAAAATTATGTGAAGAGTTTGCAGGACTTGACGGCCATTCCACTCCGGGGGGTGGACCACCTTCAAACGACGCGCCTGGATACGGTCAGTCAAGTCAGTCACATCGAATCGCCGACGGAAGTGGACCACTACCAGTTGCGGCGGGTGATGGATGTCTATGTGTCGCCAGCGGGCGAGGACTTGGGGCGGGTGTTGACCGGCATCCAGAAAATCATCCGTGGCACGCAACTGCCGGAAAACGTGCGCGTGGCGGTGCGGGGGTCGGCGCAGGCAATGCAGGTGTCGTTTCGGAGTTTCGGGCTGGGTTTGTTGCTGTCCACCGTGCTGGTTTATTTGATCCTGGTGGCGCAGTTCAAGTCCTTCACGGACCCGCTGTTGATCTTGCTGGCGGTGCCGACGGGCTTGACGGGCGTGTTGTTGATGCTGTTTGCGACGGGAACAACGTTGAACGTGATGTCGCTGATGGGCGTGGTGATGGTGGTGGGCATTGTGGTGTCCAACAGCATCCTGATTGTGGAATTCACCAACCGGCTGCGCGAGGAGGGCCGGCCGCTTCACGAAGCCATTTCAGCAGCCTGCCGAAGCCAGTTGCGTCCCATTCTGGTCACTTCGTTGGCGACGGTGGTTGGTTTGCTGCCGATGGCCGTAAAGTTCGGTGCCGGCAGCGAGGCGTATGCGCCGCTGGCGCGGGCGATCATCGGCGGACTGGCGGTGTCGGTGGTGCTCACCGTGTTCATCGTCCCGGCGGCATATTCGCTGGCGCATAGAAAGGGGAAATCCGTGGCATCGTCTCCATTGGACACTCCGCAGCATTCAACCTAGCAGGTTTTCATGTCCCGCTTTGCCATACGCTATCCCTATCTGATTATCGTCATCTGCCTGATCACTTGCGTTGTGGGTGTGACCAGCTTGGTGCGGATGCCGGTGGATTTATTTCCCCCCATTAAAATCCCGGTCGTCGTCGTCGCCACCTTTTATTCGGGCATGCCGCCCCAACAGGTCGAGAACGACATCACCGGCCGGTTTGAGCGGTTCTTCACCCTGGGCAGCGGCATTGACCACATCGAATCGCGTTCCCTGCCTGGAGTCAGCTTGATCAAGGTGTATTTCCAGCCGGGTGTAAGCGCCGATTCGGCCGTCACCACCATCGCCAACCTGGCCATGGCCAACCTGCGACGTTTGCCACCGGGAACGTTGCCGCCGGTGGTGTTGAAATTCGATGCCTCCAGCCTGCCGGTGTGTTTGATCACCTTGAAAGGCGAAGGGCTGAACGAAGCCAAGTTGCGCGACTTGGGCCAGTATGACGTGCGCAACCAAGTGGCCAACGTGCCGGGAGCCTCGGTGCCGCAGCCCTTCGGCGGGCGCTACCGGCAAATCATGGTGTATGTGGACCCGCTGAAACTGGAGGCGCACCAGTTGAGCGTGATGGACGTGGTCCGTTCGGTCAACGACGCGAACCTGATTTTGCCGGCGGGCGACGTGAAGATCGGGGGTTTGGATTACAATCTCTACGCCAACAGCCAGATCAACGACATCAAGGACATCAACGCGCTGCCGCTCAAGACGGTTGGGGATGCGCCGGTGCTGGTGGCCGATGTGGGGCAGGCGCAGGACGCGTCGCAGATTCAATACAACGTGGTGCGGGTGGACGGGCAGCCCTCGGTGTATCTGCCGGTATTGAAGCAGGGCGGGGATGCGAACACGATTGCGGTGGTGGACGGCATCAAGAACGCGGTCGGCCACTTGCTCGATGTCCCCAAACAACTCGTCACCAAGGTCGTCTTCGACCAGTCCGTGTTCGTGCGCAATGCCATTGATAATCTCATTCACGAAGGCTTGATCGGCCTTGTGCTTACCGGTCTGATGATTCTGATTTTTCTTGGCAGCATGCGGGCGACGGTGGCGGTTTTTCTGTCCATTCCACTTTCGGCGCTGGCGGCATTCATCGCCCTGGCGCTCGGCAACAGCACCGTCAATGCGATGATTCTGGGCGGACTGGCGCTGGCCTTTTCGCGGCTGATTGACAACTCGGTCGTGGTGCTGGAAAACATTTTCCGCCACATGGAGATGGGGGAACCACCCGAAGTCGCCGCCGAGCGCGGGGGACGCGAAGTCGCGCTACCCGTGCTGGCGGCGACGCTGACGACGGCGATTGTTTTCTTTCCGGTCATTTTTCTTTACGGTGTCAGCAAGTTTCTTTTCACGGCGCTGGCACTGGCGGTGGTCCTGTCGTTGTTTGCCTCGTATCTTGTCGCCATGACGGTGGTGCCGTTGTTCTGCGCCAAGCTCATCAAAGGTCAGCACGGCCACGACGATGCGGAAACCACGGCGCCAAAAAATTGGGGCGCGCGTTTCAACCGCTGGTTCAACCGGCGGTTCAAGCAAATGCTCGACCGCTATGAAGGCTGCTTGAAGCTGGCCTTGGTCCGGCCCATGGCCACGGTGCTCGGCATCACGGGCGTCTTTATTTTGAGCCTCGCTCTTTATCCTTTTGTTGGCGATGCGTATTTTCCGCGGACTGATCCCGGCCAGTTCGTCATCAACCTCAAGGCGCCCGCCGGCACGCGCATCGAAAACACCGACCAGTTGGTGGAAAAGGTCGAACAAATCGTTCGCGAAGTGGTGCCGGCCAGGGATTTGAAAATCCTGGTTTCGAACATCGGCGTGACGCCGGGCTTCTCCTCGATTTACACGCCCAACTCCGGGCCGCACACCGCCTTCGTGCAAGCGGGATTGCAAGCCGGACATCAGTTGAGCAGTTTTCAATATATGGACCTGGTGCGGGCGCGGTTAAAAAAAGAATTGCCGCAGATGACCGCTTACTTTCAGACCGGCGGCTTGGTGGATGCTATTTTGAATCTGGGACTGCCGGCGCCGCTGGACATTCAGGTGAGCGGGATGGATTTAGAGGCGATGCATCAGACGGCGGTGGCGATTGCGCGGGAGGCGCGGGCGCTGCCGGGCGTCAGCGACGTGCTGGTGCCGCAGGACGTGGATTACCCGGCGTTGCGACTGGACATTGACCGAGTGCGCGCCAGTGAATTGGGGTTGGATGAGAAGGAGGTGGTTGACAACGTCATCACGGCGCTGACCTCCGATATGATGATTGCTCCCAGCTACTGGGTGGACCCCAAAAGCGGCAACGACTATTTCCTCACCGTCCAATACCCGGAAAACCGGGTGAAAAATCTGCCGGATCTGACCTCCGTCCTGTTGCGCGCGGCGCATTCAGCCAAACCGACCCGGCTGGACGCCGTGAGCCAGGTGACTCATATCGAATCACCAACGGAGGTGGATCACTACCAGTTGCGGCGGGTGATGGATGTCTATGTGTCGCCAGCGGGCGAGGACTTGGGGCGGGTGTTGACCGGCATCCAGAAAATCATCCGTGGCACGCAACTGCCGGAAAACGTGCGCGTGGCGGTGCGGGGGTCGGCGCAGGCAATGCAGGTGTCGTTTCGGAGTTTCGGGCTGGGTTTGTTGCTGTCCACCGTGCTGGTTTATTTGATCCTGGTGGCGCAGTTCAAGTCCTTCACGGACCCGCTGTTGATCTTGCTGGCGGTGCCGACGGGATTGACGGGCGTGTTGTTGATGCTGTTTATGACGGGGACGACGCTCAACGTAATGTCGCTGATGGGCGTGGTGATGATGGTGGGCATCGTGGTGTCCAACAGCATTTTGATCGTGGATTTCACCAACCGGCTGCGCGAGGAAGGCCGGCCGCTGCAAGAAGCCGTTTCCCTCGCCTGCCGCGTGCGGTTGCGTCCGGTGTTGATGACTTCGCTGGCCACGCTGATTGGTTTGATACCGATGGCCACCAAGCTGGGAACCGGCAGCGAGGCGTATGCGCCGCTGGCGCGGGCGATCATTGGCGGGCTGGCGGTGTCGGTGGTGCTCACCGTGTTCATCGTCCCGGCGGCGTATTACATCATTTACCGGAAGACCGAGAAACCGGCGGCAAGCTCCACGATTACGCCCGGCACTACATCACCAACTCAACACCATTCATAACGTATGAAAAACATCCTTCCAATTTTACTGTGCTTTTCCCTTGGAGCCGGCGCAATGGAAGCCGGCGAGACCAACACCATGCGGACATTGACTCTGGCCGGCGCGGAGAATCTTGCGCTGAAAAATCATCCGCAAATCGCCGCCGCAAATTACCGCGCGCTCGCCGCGCAGGAAGCGGTCGTGGAAACCCGCGCGGGATTCTTTCCGGGCGTAAATCTTTATGGCACCGCCGTCGGCGCGAATGCCGAGGACGCGCGGATTCTGGCCGGCGGCTTGAACAACCCCAGCGTCTTTGACCGGGCCGCCGGAGGCGTGCAGGTCAATCAACTCATCACGGATTTCGGGCGCACGGCCAATCTCACGGCCAGTTCCAAACTTCAGGCGCAGGCGGAAAACCAGAACGCCAACGCCACGCGCGAACAGGTTTTACTGCAAGTCAACGTCAGTTACTTCGGCACGCTGGAAGCGCAGGCCGTCCTGCACGTCGCACAGCAAACCGTGGACACGCGCCAATTGCTGCTCGATCAGGTGAGCCTGCTCGCGTCCAACAAGCTCAAGTCCGAACTGGACGTGAGTTTTGCGCGTGTCGCCGTTCAGGAAAGCGAATTGCTGCTGCAGAAAGCGCAGAACGACGCGGACGACGCGATGACCTCGCTCTCAACGGCACTGGGCTATCGTGAACCGCGGCCGTTTCAACTCGCCGAGTCCTCGTCGTTCGTCCTGGCCAACACGAATGACGTTTCCCAATTGGTGGAGACCGCCCTGGCGGAACGGCCGGAATTATTAAGCCTGCGCAATGAACACGACGCCGCGCTGCGGTTTGCGAAATCGGAACGCGATTCACGGCTGCCGTCCGTTTCTGCCGTTGGCGTGGCCGGCGCCGCGCCGGACCATGACAGTCATTTGCCGGACAATTACGCGGCGGGCGGCATCCAATTGAGCCTGCCGCTGTTTGCGGGCGGATTTTATGTGGCGCGCCAGCACGCGGCGGAATTGAAGGCGCAAGCGGACAACGAACTCGTGCGCGCGTTGGAAGACAACATTGTGCGCGACGTCCATATTGCCTGGTTGAATGTGAACAACGCGCTGGAGCAGCTTCGCACTACGGAAGAATTGGTCCAAAATGCCGCCGAGGCTTACGATCTGGCCGAGGCGCGTTACAAAATCGGCAGCAGCTCCATTGTGGAATTGAGCCAGGCACAGTTGAGCCTCACTTCGGCGCAGATCGCCGACGCTAACGCGCGTTACAATGTTCTCATCCAACAGGCCAATCTGGATTATCAGACCGGCGCGCTGCACTGACAAAAATCATTCCAGTTTGAGCCATTCGCGGTGCAGCCGCGGCAGACTGACCCGCCGTCGGCGCATTTTAGAATCTCCAAGTGACGTCGAGTTGCACCAGGTTGTAGTTCTTGATCGGGTTGATGCCGGGAATGTCCAGGTTATTGCCGCCGGTGCCAAGACTGCCATTGATCGGGGTGGCATAACCGTAGCGGAGTGTGCCGATTACGGCATCTGTAAGACTATAAGCAAACGCCGTATAAAAACCCTGAAGGTTGGCGCGGCCTTCAAAAAAGTCGGAGTCAATGAGGTTCACGTCCAAGGCATATTGTTCAATGTGCTGCCAGTAAAACCGGGCTTCCCAGGTGTTTTTCTTGGAAGTCGTGCCATAGACCAAGCCTTGAGTTGGGCCGTAAACTGGGCCTGGGCTGCCGATGCCAAAGCCGACCTGATAGGCCTTGTTCTGACCTGTGGCCGCGGAACTCAATCCAGGGAATGCACCGCCAAGCCCATTGCCGCCGCCAGCGGCATACGCTGCGCGAGCGCGGTCGTCGCCTTCGAAGTTGTAAGCCACGTCACCGAACAGCCGCGCCTGTAACGTGCCCAGCACGGTGTTGAAAACTTTGAAATCAAATTCCACGGGTATTTCCAGAACCAAGAGGTTATTGATGCCTGATTGATTCCAGCTGGTATTAAGCCCGTTAACATCACCCTGTCCGACGAACGGGTAATAGGGACTATCAAAGTTGAGTTCGGCCCCGGGAAGGGTTGTGTTTCCCTGGCCGGTATACAGGTAAACAATCGGCGCGATTTTGAAGGACATGTCTTTGCCCAACTTCACGATGCCGCCAGCCTGCCAGGTCAGCAGAAAGGTGTCACTCGAAGGAAACGCCGAAGCGGGATTGGGATCTTGATAATCAAACTGACCAAAATCAGCAAACAAATCAAAATCACCGACGGAATACTTGAATTTTTCAAACGCGCCTTCGGGGTTGATATCGGAATCCCAGACCATCGGCGTGGTGTAGAGAGGCATCGGCATTTTGCCCACGGTCATTTCAAACCAATCGGTCGGGTGCCAGCCGAGGTAAATCTGGCCGACGTAAATTCCATCGCTGGATTTGTCTGTCGGCGTGCCGCTGAGCGGACTGGAAGAACTCTTGCCGGTGTCGTCAGCAAACGTGACCCACGGCGACCGCGGATTGGATGAGGTTTCCAGGCGGATGCCGTAGTTAAAATCATCAACCAAGTCGCCCCTCAAACCGAGACGCAAAGCGTAGCGGAACCGTTCCCGATAATATGTATTTCCGGTCGCGCCGCTGGTCAGGCTGCTGTTGCCCACCCCAGGGTTGTTCGGCGTGGGATTGGCCACGCCGCGGTATTCATAACGGATCCGCACATCGCCAAAGAGTCCAATGCTCTTGATGGAATCGGCCAGTTTCCATTTGGAAGCCGGGAGCTGATTGATCAGATTGGTATCCGACTCCGCTGCTTCGGCTCTTAATTCCTTGGCTTCGTCCGCTGAGAGAATTCCCTTCTGCTCCAGTTTGTTGATGAGCGCGTCGGAAGACGATTGCGCATAGGTGACGGGGTCAAGCGACATCAAAGCCGCGGCGCCGGCAAACAGTGCCACCCGCGGTCGAATTCCGTGGCTTGATTTTTATTCACTGGTTTGCATCATGAATCGCAGCGCAGCATGTTGCAGCGCATTGTGACAGCCGTGTGGCGGAATTGTTACGTTTTCGCGACAAACGCCTTCGTTCGTAACATTCTGAAATCCGGCGGCAAATCGTGCGTGCCCAGGCCGCCCGCGTTGTTGCGTCCTTCTTTCCCCGGCGAAATTTCTCCAAAAACTTGTTGCACGGAACCGTTTAACTGTTACACTTCGCGTCCGCTTTTGAAAATCGAAGCGGCAAATGTAATTAAACCATTAACAGACAATTGTTCTTTGTATGGCTGCCCAACGCATCCGAATCCGCCTCAAGGCCTATGACCATCGCGTCATAGACCAGTCCGCCCGCGAAATCGCCGACACCGTCAAACGCACTGGCGCGCGCGTCGCCGGACCCATCCCGCTGCCGACCCGCATCGAGCGTTTCACCGTGCTGCGCTCGCCGCACTCGGACAAGAAATCGCAGGAAACCTTTGAGCAACGCACGCACAAACGGCTCATTGACATCATCGAGCCGACCGCCAAAACCGTGGACGAATTGAAGAAGCTCAATTTGCCCGCCGGCGTGGACATCACCATCAAGATTTAAGGAGAACTGCCATGCCACTCGGACTTTTAGGAAAAAAACTCGGCAGCACGCGCGTCTATAACGCGAGCGGCGTGTTGATTCCCGTGACCGTCGTTCTCGCCGGCCCCAACCGCGTGCTGCAGGTGAAAACCCAGGCGGGCAAGGACGGCTACAATGCCGTTCAACTCGGCTTCGACGACCAGAAGGAACAGCGCGTGACGAAACCGCTGCTCGGGCACATCAAAAAACACAACGGCGCGGCGGTCAAACGCATCCGGGAATTCCGCAACTTCTCCCGGGAAGTGAAACCGGGCGACGTGGTGGGTCCGGCGCTGTTCGCCCCCGGCGATTTTGTGGATGCCATCGGCATCACGAAAGGCCGCGGCTTTGAAGGTGTCATGAAGCGCCACGGTTTTCGTGGCGGCCCTTCGTCGCACGGGCAAAAAGGCTGGGGCCGCCGCGTCGGTGCGATTGGCAATCGCCTGTTTCCCGGCACCGTCATGCGCGGCCAGAAAATGCCCGGCCACATGGGCCAGGTCCAGCGCACGACGCAAAACCTGGAAGTGATTCAAGTGCGCGAGGCGGACAATTTGTTGCTCATCAAAGGCGCGATTCCCGGCTCGGAGGGCGATTACGTCGTCATCCGTGAATCGAAGAAACGGCCCAAGGGCTGGAAACCGCCGGTGAGCGTCGCGCCGATGAAACGGAAGGGCGCCGAGGCCAGGAAAGCCGAACCCAAGCCCGCGGAGGCCAAATAATAATCAACGGGTAGGGACGGCCAGCCGGTCGTCCGCGGCCACGCAACAGCGCGGCCCTCCCACGAAATGCCATGAAGATTGCCATCAAGAATATCGAAGGGAAGAACCAGGGCGAACTCGAAGTGAAGTTCCCGCTGGTTGAAGGCGGGAAAGGCACGCAAGCCGTGCATGACGTCGTCACGGCTTATCAGGCCGCGCAACGCAGCGGCACTGCCTGTACCAAAAACGTTGGCGATGTCGCCGGCACGAACAAAAAGCCGTGGCGGCAGAAAGGCACCGGCCGCGCCCGCGCCGGTTCGTTTCAATCGCCGTTGTGGCGCGGGGGTGGCGTCGTCTTCGGCCCGAGGCCCCGTGATTTCGGTAAAAAAGTTTCCAAAAAAACCCGCGCGCTGGCGTTGCGCAAAGCGTTGAGCGAGCGACTCAAGGCCGGCGACGTGGTGGTGGTGGACCAGTTGAAGCTCACTTCGCCAAAGACGAAGGAGTTTGTCAGTTTGATGTCCGCGTTGGATTTGAAAGGCCAGACGCTGATTGTCTCGGCAGGCATGGACAAAAATCTCACGCTCGCGGCGCGCAACATTCCAGACATTGCGCTGACGACCTGCGATTCGCTGAACACCTATGACGTGTTGCGCCCGGCCAAATTGTTGTTCACGAAGGACGCCTTTGAAAAAGTGGAGCAGCATCTGGCAAAAGACTGACGAACTATGAACTCTTTTGAAGTCATCAAAACCGTCCGGCTCACGGAAAAAGGCACGCGCCAGGGCGAAAAATACAATCAATACACCGTCGTGGCCGACCGCCGCGCGAACAAGGCGGACATCCGTCAGGCGGTGCAGGAACTGTTCAAGGTCAAGGTCACCAAGGTGAACACCCTGAACGTCCGCGGCAAATTGCGCCGCCAGCGCACGCACCAGGCCGGCCAGGCGCCGAGCTGGAAAAAGGCCATCGTGACGTTGAAAGACGGCGACAAGATTGTTTTGACATAGCCGGGATTTGAAACGAGAACGGCGCGAAACATAGCCACTGGCCATCCCGCCCGGTATCAATACTACAACTACAAACCAGGAACCGATCCATTTACAATAATCCATCAATATGTGGGACTGTAGAGCATTAAGCGTGAGCTGGCGAAGAGTGGTCATCCAGCGGGCGGGCGGAGTAGTCTGAGGTGTGTAGTAAAACTCGAACTCAACACCCAACCCACCGGAGAACCACCATGAAGATTATGACTGGAATTGACCTGCACAGCAATAACGCGCTCTGCGGCTTGATGGACGAAAGCGGCCGCCGCCTCGTCCACAAGAAGCTTCCCTGTGAACTGCCTGCCATCCTGCAACTGCTCGAACCCTACAAGGACCACATCGCCACCGTGGCCATCGAGTCCACTTACAACTGGTATTGGCTGGCAGACGGGCTCCAGGATCACGGCTACCCGGTCGTGCTCGCCAATCCGGCG
Source organism: uncultured Verrucomicrobiae bacterium (assembly GCA_963754775.1). GTDB lineage: Bacteria > Verrucomicrobiota > Verrucomicrobiia > Limisphaerales > UBA11358 > UBA11358. The sequence continues at coordinate 3,926 of CAVWHM010000026.1, read as the reverse complement.
CGCATGAAACCCTACGACGGGCTCAAGCACACCGACGACGTTTCTGACGCCTACTTTCTGACCGAACTGCTGTGGGGCTGCGCCGATTTGACGGACACAGGTAAAGAAAGACAACGAAAGATAATACCAGTATGAATACACCTGTGATTCAATCCAAGAAGCCCCGGAAGAAGTTCGACAAAGCTTTCAAACAACACGCTGTGGAGCGGTGGCTCAATAGCGGCAAAGTGGCCACGGAAGTGGCTGCGGAGTTGGGGATTCATGCCCAAAGACTCAGTGCCTGGAGGAAGCGCTTCGCGCCGCCGCCCCCAGGAGGGAATGGGGGCGGCGGCGCGAAGCGCAGCGCCGAACAACTGGAGGTCGAAAACACGGATTTGCGGCGCGAGAACGACTATCTGCGCCAGCAGCGCGACATTTTAAAAAAAACTTTGGGCATCCTCTCCGAACCCCCGACCAACGGTTTCAACGGATCAACGCGATGAAAACCGAGCATCCGATCCGTTCGCTCTGCGAAGCTTTGGAAGTTTCCGCCAGCGGTTATTACGACTGGTTCAACCGCCAAGCCCATCCCGGACCGCGCGCCCAGGAAAATGCCCGGCTGGCCCAAAAGATTGTCCAGATCCATCAGGACAGCCGCCAGACCTATGGCAGCCCGCGCATTCAAAAGGCATTGCGCAACGCTGGCTGCGCTCATGGTCGCCATCGCATTGCCCGTTTAATGCGCCAGCAAGGTCTCTGTGGACGTGCCAAAGTCCGCTTCCGCGTCTGCACCACCGACAGCAACCACGACCAACCCATCGCCCCCAACCGCCTGCCGGACCTCCCGGTGCCCAGCGCCCCCAATCAAGTCTGGCTCGGCGACATCACCTATGTCGCCACCGACGAAGGCTGGCTCTATCTGGCCGGCATTCTGGACCTTTACAGCCGCCGACTCACGGGCTGGGCCATGAGTGAACACATTGACACCGAACTGATTCTGGCCGCTTGGGGAATGTCCCTGACTCAGCGTCAACCCGCCCCAGGTCTGGTGTTTCATTCCGACCGCGGCGTCCAATACGCCAGTCACGACTATCGCCACGCCCTCCAGAGTGCCCACGCCATCGCTTCCATGAGCCGCAAAAGCAACTTTACGATGCCGCCATGGAATCCTTCTGGAGCACCCTCAAACACGAACTGATTTACCGCCGCCACTTCAAGACGCGGGCGGAGGCCCGCCAAGCCATCTTCGATTTCATCGAAGTGTTTTACAACCGGCAACGCCTCCACAGCTCGCTTGATTATCGTTCGCCCATTGACTTCGAAACCCAAAACAACTAACTAATTATTTACACAAGTTCTGTGTCCGTTTTTTCGAGGCAAGCCCAGCTGCGTCTGGGCATCCTGCCCACCGGCCATCTCTACGACCGGAAGCACCGCCCCGTGCGCGACCTGTTACGCCGCCGGTTGTTGCTGGTGCGCCAGCGCACCAGCTTGATTCTGAGTTTCAAGAGCCTCAACGAGCGCACCCTAGGCCAGCGCGTGCCACTGTCCCGCGTCAAGACCATGAGCGCCGAGGACGCCCGCGCCCGTTTTACCGAACCAGCCGACCAACTCTTGGGCGGCCAGCAGATCGAACTAATGGGACAACTCCAGCAGGCCATCACCCAGATTGAGCAGCATGTGCTGGGCGTGGCCGGAAAATGGAACAGTTACCAACGCCTGCAGGAACTGCCCGGATCGGCAAGATTCTCGGTCTGACCATCGCCTTGGAAACCGGCGACGCCCAACGCTTCGCCGGCGCCGGGAACTTACGCCAGTTACTGCCGGTGCGTGAAGAGCCTGCGCCAGAGCAACGGCAAGAAGAAAGGCGAGAACAACCGCAAATGCGGCAACCGTTACCTGGCTTGGGCGTTTGTGGAAGCGGCGCACTTTGCCTGCCGCTATGACGAGCGTTGCCGGCGTTTCTACGACCGCAAGGCCAAACAAACCAATCCGATCATCGCCACCAAGGCGCTGGCCTGCAAACTGGCCAAGGCCGCCTGGCATGTGATGAAAGAGAATGTGTCCTTTGACGCCGACCGGGTCTTCGGGCCCGGCCGCAAAGAAACTTTCGGGGAGACCGGTCGTGAACCGGCGAAAGGGTCTGGACGCAAGAGCCCTCAGGACTGAATGGCAGCGGCTGGTCTCCCCAGCCCAAACCCGCCGCGGCGGGAAGGCCCAGGTATTTATGGTGATTCGACCCAACCGTGAGTCTGCGACAGGTTGGACGCACCGCCGAAAGGCCGTGCGAGCCACAAGTCATTACCAACTGAATGAACACGGTTGGCACTAACGCTTTCTGGCTCCCGGTGGCCCGGGAGGAGGGTGTGTGCGTCGGAGCGGCCCAAGCCGCCATGACGCGGGCTGGTCTGACACCCGGACTGGTCGGGACACACTGGCACCAGATGGGTGACTGAACGGATCACCTCCCAAGTGGGAGGATGACATCCGAATCAACGATGGAAACGACAGGAACGAATCGCGCCTTGAACGCCGTCCGCGCCGGCCAAAGACAAAAACAGCTTTTAATAAAAAGGCTGTTTGTCGGAGACGCTTTTTTGCTATTGACCGCTCACGCTAATGGGCGAGCGTTGCCGGCGTTTCTACATCCGCAAGGCCAAACAAACCAATCCGATCATCGCCACCAAGGCGCTGGCCTGCAAACTGGCCAAGGCTGCCTGGCATGTGATGAAAGAGAATGTGTCCTTTGACGCCGACCGGGTCTTTGGGCCCGGCCAGCAAAGAAACTTTCGGGGAGACCGGTCGTGAACCGGCGAAAGGGTCTGGACGCAAGAGCCCTCAGGACTGAATGGCAGCGGCTGGTCTCCCCCAGCCCAAACCCGCCGCGGCGGGAAGGCCCAAGGTATTTATGGTGATTCGACCGAACCGTGAGTCTGCGACAGGTTGGACGCACCGCCGAAAGGCCGTGCGAGCCACAAGTCATTACCAACTGAATGAACACGGTTGGGCACTTAACGCTTTCTGGCTCCCGGTGGCCCGGGAGGAGGGTGTGTGCGTCGGAGCGGCCCAAGCCGCCATGACGCGGGCTGGTCTGACACCCGGACTGGTCGGGACACACTGGCACCAGATGGGTGACTAACGGATCACCTCCCAAGTGGGAGGATGACATCCGAATCAACGATGGAAACGACAGGAACGAATCGCGCCTTGAACGCCGTCCGCGCCGGCCAAAGACAAAAACAGCTTTTAATAAAAAGGCTGTTTGTCGGAGACGCTTTTTTGCTATTGACCGCTCACGCTAATGGGCGAGCGTTGCCGGCGTTTCTACGACCGCAAGGCCAAACAAACCAATCCGATCATCGCCACCAAGGCGCTGGCCTGCAAACTGGCCAAGGCTGCCTGGCATGTGATGAAAGAGAATGTGTCCTTTGACGCCGACCGGGTCTTTGGGCCCGGCCGCAAAGAAACTTTCGGGGAGACCGGTCGTGAACCGGCGAAAGGGTCTGGACGCAAGAGCCCTCAGGACTGAATGGCAGCGGCTGGTCTCCCCCAGCCCAAACCCGCCGCGGCGGGAAGGCCCAAGGTATTTATGGTGATTCGACCCAACCGTGAGTCTGCGACAGGTTGGACGCACCGCCGAAAGGCCGTGCGAGCCACAAGTCATTACCAACTGAATGAACACGGCTGGGCACTTAACGCTTTCTGGCTCCCGGTGGCCCGGGAGGAGGGTGTGTGGTCGGAGCGGCCCAAGCCGCCATGACGCGGGCTGGTCTGACACCCGGACTGGTCGGGACACACTGGCACCAGATGGGTGACTTAACCGGATCACCTCCCAAGTGGGAGGATGACATCCGAATCAACGATGGAAACGACAGGAACGAATCGCGCCTTGAACGCCGTCCGCGCCGGCCAAAGACAAAAACAGCTTTTAATAAAAAGGCTGTTTG
>CAVWHM010000025.1:0-5253 GCA_963754775.1 uncultured Verrucomicrobiae bacterium | reverse complement strand
CGGCCGGCGCGGGCTGTCCATCAAGCGGTTCAAGGGCCTCGGCGAAATGAATGCGAAGGAGCTGTTTGAAACGACGATGGACCCGGTGCGGCGCAAATTGTTGCGCGTCGATCTGACCAACGCCGTGGACGCCGAGGAAATGTTCACCAAACTCATGGGCGAGGAAGTAGAGCCGCGCCGCCAGTTTATCGAGGACAACGCGCTCAACGTGCGGAATCTGGATATTTAATTTTTGTTTGCGGGAATTTTTATGGCTGAATCCAAACCATCGAATGATTTGCCGGTGATCAACACGCCGTTGTTCGCTTCGGGTGAAAAAATCGCCAAGGTCAATGTGGCCGAGGAAATCAAGAATTCGTTTCTCGATTACTCCATGTCCGTGATCATTTCGCGCGCGCTGCCGGATGCGCGCGACGGCCTCAAACCTTCGCAACGGCGCATCCTGCTGGCGATGCACGATCTCTCGTTGTTTCCGAACCGCCAGCATCGCAAGTGCGCCAAAATTTGCGGCGACACCAGCGGCAATTACCATCCGCACGGGGAAGCGGTGATTTATCCGACGCTCGTGCACATGGCGCAGCCGTGGGCCATGCGCGAACGGCTCGTGGATGGCCAGGGCAACTTTGGTTCCGTTGAAGGCGATCCGCCCGCCGCCATGCGTTACACCGAGGCGCGCATGACGCACCTCGGCGCGGCGCTGATGGAGGACATGGACCAGGACACGGTGGATTTCGTCCCCAACTACGACGAGACCCGCACCGAGCCGACGGTTTTCCCCGCCGCGTTCCCGAATTTGATCGTCAACGGCGGCACGGGCATCGCCGTCGGCATGGCCACCAACATTCCGCCGCATAACCTCGGCGAAATCATTGACGGCATCTGCGCGCAGATTGACGACCCGAACATCACGGTCAAGGGCCTGATGAAATTCGTCAAGGGCCCGGACTTCCCGACGGGCTGCATGGTGTGCGGGCTGGAAGTCATCAAGGAATATTTCACGAGCGGGCGCGGCAGCGTCAAGGTTCGTGGCAAGGTCGGCGTGGAGCAACTCAAGGGTGGGCGCGAGCAAATCGTCATCACGGAAATCCCCTACAACGTCAACCGCGCGGTGCTCGTCGAGCGCGTCGCCGAATTGGTGAACGAAAAAACGACGGGCTTCACGGACATCACGGCCATTCGCGACGAGTCGGACGAGAACACGCGCGTCGTCGTCGAGCTCAAGCGCGACGCGATTCCGAAGGTCGTCATCAACAATCTGTACAAGCAGACGGCGCTGGAAAGCAGCTTTGCCGTCAACATGCTGGCCATTGATCATGGCCGGCCCAAGACCCTGGGACTGAAGGAGCTTATCAGTTGCTACATCGAGCATCGGCGCGAAGTCGTGCTGCGGCGCACGCGGTTCCAGTTGAAGAAGGCCGAGGAACGCGCGGAAATCCTCGAAGGCTATCTCATCGCGCTGGCGAACCTCGACGATTTCATCAAAATCATCCGCGGCAGCAAGACGCGCGACGAGGCCAAGGTCAAATTGCTCGCGTTCGAGTGGACCCAAAAACAGGTCGAACGCTGGGGCATTTTGATTCGCAACGAAGCGCGCCTGACCAAGGGCCGTTACGCGCTGACCGAACGGCAGGTGGACGCCATCCTGGAACTGCGCCTGTACCAGTTGACCGGCCTGGAAATCGACAAGGTCGAGGGCGAATACAAGGAACTGCTCAAGCGCATCGAGGATTTGATGGATATCCTGGCGAAGGAAGCCCGCGTACTGGCCATCATCAAGGCCGAGTTGAAGGCCATCAAGGAAAAGTATGCCACGCCGCGCCTGACCGACCTCGTGCCCGATGAAGGCGAAATCAACATCGAAGACCTCATCGCCAACGAGGGCGTCATCATCACGCTCACGCACAATGGCCTCATCAAACGCACGAACGTCAGTTCGTATCGGGCCCAGCGCCGCGGCGGCAAGGGCGTCATCGGCATGACGACCAAGGAGGGCGCGACCGACGAGGAACATGATTTTATCGAGCATTTGTTTACCGCCAGCACGCACGATTACCTGATGTTTTTCACAAACACAGGACGCGTTTACGTCGAGCGCGTGCACGAGATTCCCGACATGGGCCGCGCCGCCAAGGGCCGCAGCATCGCCAATCTGCTCGAACTGAAAACCGGCGAGACCATTGCCGCGTTGATTCGCGTGTTGTCAAAAACCAACACGAACAAGGAAGACGTGACCTGGGAACAGCCGGGTTTTGTGCTGTTCTCCACCAAGCAGGGCACGGTGAAGAAAACCGCGCTGGCCGATTTCGCCAACGTCCGCAAAGGCGGCATCATCGCCATCGGCATTGATCCGGGCGACACGCTGATTGACGTGAAGCTGACGACCGGCCAGAGCGAAGCCGTGCTCATCACCCGTGACGGCATGAGCATCCGCTTCAATGAGGAGGACGCGCGCCCGATGGGCCGGCCTGCCGCCGGTGTGCGCGGCATCAAACTGTCGAAGGGCGACGAAGTCGTCGCGCTGGCCATCGTTGTGCCGGATGCGAAATTGCTGGTGGCCGGCGAAAACGGCATCGGCAAGCGGACCGACTTCGAGGAATACCGCGCTCAATCCCGCGGCGGCAAGGGCATCATCACGATGAAGACCACCGACAAGACCGGCGGCGTGGTCGGGGCATTGACCGTGCGCGATGCGGACGAAATCATGCTCATCACCGTCAAGGGCCAAATGGTGCGGACCTTCGTGAAGGACATCCGCGAAGCCGGCCGCAATACGCAGGGCGTGAAACTCATCGAACTGGAATCCGGCGACAAACTTCAGGCCATCGCGCCGGTCATCGGCGAAGACAAGGAAGACGCCGCCAGCGAAGACGAACCGGCGAAATAATTTTCAAATGTTCCCGACGGGTGAAGCTGATTCCAGCCGGCTATACCGGCCGGCGGCGGCATGGACGTTGCTTACGTTTTGCCGCGGCTGGGGCATAAATCCTGGTACCGGTTTTACAACACCAGCCTGCATTACCGGAAACAAGTGTTATAAACGTTTGGTTGAGAGTAACTTTTGATTTAACGCACGGCGGTTAACAATAACTGCTCTGGCCGAAAATTTCAGCGGTTTGTATGTCGAGGCTTGTGGTCATTAGTAATGGATTGGCTGGTTTGTCGCATGAACTGGGCAAGCGCTGGGTCACGATTGGGCGCGGTGACAAGAATGCGTTTCAAATCGTTGAAAGGTCGGTCTCGAACCAGCATTGCGAAGTGTTGTTGCGCGGCAACGAACTGGTCGTTCGCGACCTGCGCTCCACCAATGGCACGTTCATCGGCGGCAAGATGATTTCCGAGGCTGTTCTGCAACCCGGGCAAACCTTGCGCCTGGGCCTTGTGGATTTGCGCCTTGAAATCTCCGAACCTGCCCCGGCGGCAACGCCCCCGGCAACCGCCCCGGCACCGGTTGGTGTTCCTTCCCCCGCGCCGGCAAAAAAACCTGAATCCGCGGACAGCCTGAAGACCTATCGCGTGCTCTTCGTGGATGACAGTCTGGCCTTCCTTGAGATGATCAACGAACTGTTTGGCGCCCAGGCGGATAAAAACTGGGAAATCTACACAGCCCCCTCCGCAGATAAAGCGCTGGCCATCCTGGAACAAAAGTTGATTCACCTGGTCGTGCTGGACATCGGCATGCCGCTGCTGGACGGCGTCCAGTTGCTGAGCATTATTCATCAGAAATACCCCAACATCAAAAAGGTCATCTTGACCGCACAAAGCGACGAAAGCCGCCGGGCAGTCTGTCTGGCCAACGGAGCGGAACTTTTCCTTTTAAAACCGGGTGACGAGGACGGGTGGAGGCTGATTTTCAACATGCTGACCAACGTCCTGCGGTGGTCGGACGGCAACGATTTTATCAGCACCCTGGGTGAGACTGGTTTGTTCGATGTGATCCAACTGGAATGCCTGGGTGGCAACTCCGTCGATCCTTGAAATTCGGAACCACCAGGCCGCCGGCGAGATTTACATTGAAGATGGCGCCATTGTTCACGCCTCGGCCGGAAAGCTGGTCGGAGAAAAGGCGTTTCATCAATTGCTGTCGTTGACCGATGGCGAATTCCGTCTGATACCCTTCCGGGCGCCGCCTGAACGCACCGTGCACCGCCAGTGGGAATCGTTGCTCGCGGAAACCGCCCGCGTGCAGGAACAGGAAAACCATCCAGACGACGACGATGAAACCATCCTGGTCACAAAAAAGATGGCGGCGAAGAAATCAACCCCCGCCCCGCCATCTTCATCCCCCGCCGCCACCCCACCGCCGCCCAACCCCATTCCGGCCGAACCGCCTCAACCCAAACTTCGACGGGCCACGTCAGGCATGGATTTCATCTCGTTGGAAGAAATGGTAGAGGCCGATACCACCTTGTTTTCCAGCCGGGACAGCAAAGGGCAACCGTCCGAGGATCCAAAGAAATAATCGGCCGCCCGCTTTCTGGTTCAAGGCGACACCCGTTCCAGCTTCCACGAATTGTCCGGCTGCCGCGTGTAGCAAAAACGGTCGTGCAACCGGTTTGGTCGCCCCTGCCAGAACTCGATGCGCTCCGGCTTTAACACGTAACCGCCCCAATTTGGCGGCAACGGCACGTCATCGGGAAATTTTGCCGCCATTTCGTTCCACTTCGCTTCGAGCGCCGCGCGGTCGGCGACCACGTCGCGCTGGTTTGATGCCCAGGCCGCCAGCCGGCTGCCGCGCGGACGGCTTTTGAAATACGCCTCCGATTCCGCCTGCGGCAATTTCGTGACCGTGCCGGCGACGCAGACCTGACGTTCCAAATCCGCCCAGTAAAACGTCAACGCCGCGTTGGGATTTTCCGCCAGTTCAAGCCCCTTGCGACTGTCGTGGTTCGTGAAAAAAACGAAGCCGCGTTCGTCCACGCCCTTGAGCAACACCGTGCGGGTTGAAGGCCTGCCATCTTTGTCCACCGTCGCCAGTGCCATCGCGTTTACGTCAACCGGCATATGGCCGAGGATGGCGTGCCAGAGTTTATAGAGGGCGATGCCGATTTTCCGCCAGCGGCCGCCCGCCGACGCCTGCATAAACCACTGGTTGAACTGCGCGACCGGATTCGCGTCCAGGTCCGCGCGCTGCAGGCCGCCAAGCGAGTATTCCCGTCTGATGTCCGCCATGGCCATATTGGGCGGAATTTACAGCGCCGGCGGATTTTCAGCGAATCAATTTTCCGGACTCAGCCCGGAGGATTGCACCCAAAA
>CAVWHM010000024.1:0-105494 GCA_963754775.1 uncultured Verrucomicrobiae bacterium | reverse complement strand
ACTTTTGGTATTCCAATATACGGCTGCCAGTCGTATATCCAAGTTGAAAATTCCATTACGAATTCCATCGTTTTGACTTTGCTATTTAGCGAACCACGGCGACCGCATCCGCCCGTACTCCGGTGATCAAACCATTGCGGCGGGCATTTTTTTCGTTTCCAGAATTGGCCGATAGTTTTCGTCGCGTCGTCCAACCAATCAGAGTCAGCAAGCAGGGTGATCAATTCGATGGAGCTAAAGAACTTCACCGCATTGGGCCTACCCGAGCCAGTAAATTCGAAGTAATCCGAGCCGCCATTACTACTCGCAAATCCCGCTCGTGCCGGAGCGGGGGAGTTGCCTGTTGGTTGCCCCGTCCATAAGCCATCGCTACCTCCGCTTACATCGCCCGCCTCCCATTGAATTTGGGCGCAGTTAAATTCCACGTCAAATCTCCGGCAGACCTATTAGGATCCGTTGATCGGTCTATCAACACTAAAGCAAGAACGGTCGCCGCAAATGTGATGACAAAACTTGAAGTTTTCATAAGTGAAGATTGTTGTCGGTTGGAACAGTCGCCGTGGATTTGGTGCTCCCAAGAATAATCCTCCCCCACCAGTCTGAGAAACGCATCGGCTGTGTCATTACACCTAGCAGATCGCCTTTGGTGGTCATGTTGACCTACTCAAAGTTTCAGCTTCGTTTTTATCACATAAGATGCCTCAAATCAATTTATTTCAAAAAAGATATTGACAGCCTATAAATCATATTTAACTTAATTGGCAAGAAACGCTTGCCTAGCCACTCCTTATGTACCGCCAACCGGATGACCTCCACCGCGGCAAGCCACTCGGGCGCATTTTACGTGAAAGCCGTCACCCATGAGTTGCGCTTGATTGGTGGGCAGAATCAGGCATTTTTGCGCCGCACGTCCCATATCGTGAAAACATTGCACAAATCCTGATCCGCGAAATCCTTGTCTCGTTGCTGATGACGGTGGCGGTGTTCACGTTTGTGGTGCTGCTCTTCAACGTGCTCGATGAAATTCTTCCTTTGCTGGTCAGCGGTCAGGTGAGCTTGTGGCTGGTGTTGGAAGCCGTCGGACTGCTGATTCCCTTTGCGTGCGTTTATGCCCTGCCCATGGGATTTATTACCGCGGCCCTGCTGGTGTTCGGGAGGATTAGCGCCGATCAGGAATTGACCGCGGCCCGCGCGAGCGGCATCAGTCTGTTTCGCTGATTTCGCCCGTGCTACTGCTCAGCGTGTTTTGCTGCGGCCTGAGCGCATGGTTCAACATGGATCTCGGTCCCCGCTCCCGGGTCGCCGACATCAACCTGAAAGGAGAGTTCGTTTCCGATCTGGGCAAGGTGCAATTGCCCGAAGGCAAGGTCATCAACGATTTTCCAGGTTATGTTTTTTACACGGCGAAAAACCACGATGGCAATCTGGAGGACGTGAGGATTCTGAAACTCGGAGATGAGACCAACGCGGAAACAACCTTGCGCGCCCCGCACGGCCGGATGGAAATGGACCTGCCCAACAAGCAGCTCATTTTGCATTTGTTCGAGGCGCGGACGGTCACTTTTCAACGGAGCGCGCATCAGCATCGGTTCGTCTCCCGAATTGACTCTGAATTTCGACCTTAACATGGCGACGAACCAGGTTTACAAGCCCAAGATCAGCGACATGACGTTCTGGCAGTTGCGCGAGCAGATGAATGAATTGGAGAAAAAATTGGGTCGCTACCGGGCGTGGAGGGGGCTTCCTCGGCGGAATTGCGCGCGGAACTTCGCGAAGCGGGAAAACAGCGGAGCGATTTGACCGAGCCGGTCCTGGTGGAAATGAACCGGCAAATCGCGTTTTCGTTCGCGTGCTTCGGGTTCACGCTCATCGGGATTCCGCTGGGCATTCGCGTGCACCGGCGCGAGACCAATGTCGGCGTCGCCATCGCGCTGATGCTGGTGCTGGTTTATTACGCGTTCATCATGCTGGGCGAATCGCTGTCCGCCCGGCCTGAATTTGTGCCGCACCTGATTCTCTGGCTGCCCAATTTCATTTTTCAAGCCGTCGGCGCGGGGCTGCTTTGGCGCGCCAACCGCGGGATCAAAATAATCAGCTGGCTTCTGCGATAAACCATTCCCACTTCCGCCTGGTCAACCGGCTTCACAATCAACTCGTCAATGTTCACGTGCGGCGGGCGGCGGGCGACCCAGACGAGGATTTCCGCGATGTCTTCAGCGGTCAGCGGCTTCACGCCTTCATAGACTTTTTTTGCTTGCGCCACATCACCCTTGAATCGCACGAGGGAAAATTCCGTTTCCGCCATGCCGGGGTCCACCGTGCCAACGCGGATGCCCGTGCCGAGCAATTCGTGCCGCAGCGCGCGGGTAATTTGCAGTTCGCCCGCCTTTGCGGCGCAGTACACTGCGGCCCCTGCGTAAGCCGTGTGGCGCCGCCGAACCGATGTTGATGATGCTTGCGCCGCAGTTACGTGGCATGAGTGGCAGCGCTGCGCGCGTCATGCGCAATACCCCGAGCACGTTCGATTGAATCATCGCTTCCCAGTCCGCATCCTTGCCCGCTGCGACGGTGTCCTGACCGTGCGCGCCGCCGGCGTTGTTGATGAGCACATGGAGGGTTGCGGAAATTTTCCCCTTGGCCCACAGATGAACGTTTCAACGCTCTGCGTTTTCGACACGTCCAGATTGTGGAAATGAACTTCCACCTCTCCGGCTTTGCGCGCTTCGGCGGCCGCCTTTTTCAGGCGGTCAACGCGCCGCGCACCGAGCAGGAGTTTTGCGCCCTCGGAACCGAAGGCGCGCGCCGCTGCCGCGCCAAATCGACTCGACGCACCGGTGATTAAAACCCATTTGTTTTTTAATGACGATTGGTTTTGATGTTTCATCGGAAAATGTAAGCCCGGGAAATTGCAGTCTCAGTCGCCCGCCTTCGCTCTGCGCTTTAGCAGGGCTGGCTTGCCGGACCGCAGCCCGCTGGCAGTGTGTCGTACCAGCCCGCCTTCGCTACGCTATGGCGCGGCAGTCTTCGCTCTGCGCTGCGCTCCGAGCGAAGACTAATCAAAGTCGTTTCTTTGCGAAAGCGCGACCGGATGACGATTTCAAATAGCGTTCAAATTCAATGGCTCGCTCTTGCTCCGTAAAAGCAATTGCGGTTTTGATTCGCCAAGGACGAAATTTCGCCGTGTGCGGAACTTCGCCGGCGTTATGCTTCTTCAAGCGTGCCTGCAAATCCTCAGTGAATCCGGCATAGAAACCGCCGGCCTTGGCTTTGCTTTGTAGGATATAAACGTAAAAGAACCTCATTTTACAGGCTTGCCGAGTCGTAGCTCGGAGCGTCTTATTTGCAGCCCTTTCGCTATGGCCCGCCTTCGCTATCGCTACGGCGCGGCAGCTTCGCTCTGCGCTGCGCTCCGAGCGAAGACTGGTGGAGCCGAGGGGATTCGAACCCCTGACCTGCTGATTGCGAACCAGCCGCTCTACCAACTGAGCTACGACCCCAGCCAATTCTGCCTGTTCCGGAACAATGGCTACTATGCTGCTTTGGCCCCGAACGACAAGTTTTTGCGGGCGATAAAAAATCGGCGGGTCCGGCGATCACACACGATTTTCATCGCCGAAGCCCGCCGAAGCCCGCCTTTTAAATGCGGAGCACCCAGTTCTCATTGGGCAAAGGAAACCTAGCCCATCATGCGGGCGTGGCAAGTGATTTCTTAAAAAATATTTTCATCTTCACCCCGGGAATCGTATCTTCTCCGGAACGTATTCACATCCACTTGGGATCATTCGAAAAATTGGGCAGGCCAAAGTATTGCCGGGCGCTGCTGTTTGCCGGGTTGCTGTTGTGCGAATCGGTTTCCGCCTTTTCAGCCATTGCCGGCGTGGCCGGCCAACCCGGCTCGCACTTCATTGTGGATGCCTGGGGCACCCGGGAAGGGCTTCCACAAAGCTCGGTCATTTCGGTGATACAAACCCGGGACGGTTATCTCTGGCTGGGAACGCTGAACGGCCTGGTGCGCTTTGATGGGATTCGTTTCACCAATTTCGACGAGGAAATCACACCCGGCCTCAATAGCGACCGGATTATTTGTTTGTTTGAAGACAGCCACACAAATCTTTGGGTCGGGACGGACAAAGGGGGTGTGGGTCTGGTACGGGATGGAAAAATCAAAAATTTTGAACTCGGGCGCGCGGGTCAGGAAGGCAAATTGACATCGGTCTGCGAAGATTCCACCGGCACAGTGTGGTTTTACACGGCCGATTCGCATCTGGGCCGTTATCAAAATGGGAAAATGGAGGTGTTGAATTTTAATTTTCCCACCCCCCCGATTTGCCGGATGATTGCGGCTGAAAAATCCGGCGCGCTTTGGGTCGCGGATGTCAGCGGAATGTTTTCCATCCGTCCGGAAAATTTTAATCCACGGGCAATTGTGGTTGATGAATCGGTTCGGGCGGAAAGGTTGGATTTCATTCTGGCCAGTCGAAACGGTGGCATCTGGCGGTTGATGAACGGTCGGGTTCAAAAATGGAAATCCGGCGGACTGGAAAAAGACTTCGGGACGTATCCCTGGGGCAATTCACCGTCAAAGCCGCCTGCGAAGACAAAGAGGGCAACCTGATTGTCGGGACGCGGGGCGCCGGCGTTTTTTGGTATGAGGCAGATGGGAAATTTCAGCAGGTTTCAGAAGGCGAGGGGTTATCGTCCGCGTTTGTCCTTTCTTTGTGCATGGACCGCGAGGGAAATCTTTGGGTGGGGACGGACGGTGACGGCCTGGATCGGGTTAAACGAAAAATTTTCAACATGCCGGCGGAACTTCATCCCTGGGCGGCGCTTTCCCTGTCCGAGGATGCGCAGGGGGGTCTGTGGACCACCTTCAACGCCCAGGGACTGTCGTATTGGCTTACGAATTCCGTGCAGGATTTCGGCGTGGGCGTTTTGTCAAATGCGTGGTCGGTGCTGGTTGACGACCGCCAGCAGGTGTGGGCGGGCACGCTCTATGAAGGGTTGTTCCAATTTCAAACCAATCGTTTCCAACCTGCGCCCGGCGCGGAAATTCTCGGCCCGTGGGTTTATGCGCTGTTCCAGGATCACAACGGAAAACTATGGGCCGGCACCCAAAACGGTCTGGCACGCCGGGACGGGCAAAATTGGAAAATGTTCACGACGCGGGATGGCCTGTCCGAAAATACCGTTCGCGCCATTGCGGAAGATGCCGGAGGGAATTTTTGGGTGGGGACGGAAGGCCGGGGCTTGAATTTTTTCAAGGACGGGAAATTCATTTCTTATCAGCAAACAGAAGACGGGCTGCCCGGCAACGACATCTCCACCCTCTATCTGGACAAAGACGGCGTTTTGTGGGTCGGAACGTCCGGTCACGGTTTGGCGCGGTTTCAAAATGGAAAATGGGCGCGCTTTTCCACCGCCCGCGGCGGCCTGGCCAGCAACAGCATCGGTTACATCATCGAAGACGACGAAGGCAATTTATGGATTGGCTCCAACATGGGCTTGATGCGGATTCAAAAAAAATCGCTGGATGATTTCGCCCTGGGAACGACCAACTCCATTTCCTGCCGGACTTACGGCGAGGCCGACGGATTGCCAACGCGCGAATGTTCCATTGGCGCGCAGCCCGCCGCCATCCGCACGCATGATGGCCGGTTGTGGTTCCCCACCGTCAAAGGATTCGTGTCGGTGAATCCGGCGGAACTCAAACCCAATCTGCGACCGCCGCCGGTCATGATCGAATCCGTACGCGTTGACGGACATGAGCAAAGAACCAACCTGCTCGCTTCAGCGTGGCCGCAATCCATCACCATTGCGCCCGGGAACAAGCAGTTGATGGTGCAACTGGAAATTCATTACACGGCCCTGAATTTCACCGCGCCGGACGAAGTGCGGTTCAAATACCGTTTGGAACGCCGCGAAACCGCGTGGACGGAGGTTGGCAACACCCGGGTCGCCTATTACAGCGAAGTGCCGCCCGGCCATTACCGTTTTCACGTCATCGCCTGCAACGAAGACGGCGTGTGGAATGAAAACGGCAGTTTCCTTGACGTCACCGTGCAACCGCAATTCTGGGAGACCGGCTGGTTTCGCGCCACGGCCATCGTGTGTTTTCTGGGGTTCATCATTGCCGTGGTGCGTTATCTTTCCACGCAAAAGCTGCATCGCCAGTTGCAGATACTCAAACAGCGGGAAGCGCTCGAACGCGAACGTTCCCGCATTGCCCGCGACCTGCACGATCAGCTCGGCGCCAACCTTACCCAGGTGGCGTTGTTGGGCGAAATGGCGGAGGCGGACAAAAATGCGCCGGAGGAAATTGAAGCGCACGCCCAGCAGATTTCTCAAACCGCGCGTGAAACGACGCGCTCACTCGACGAAATCGTCTGGGCGGTCAATCCTGCCAATGACACGCTGGACGGCCTGGTCAATTACATCTGCAAATACGCGCAGGAATATTTCGCGCTGGCGGGATTGCGTTACCGGGCGGACGTGCCCGCCCAGTTGCCGGCCAACACGATCCCGCCGGAAGTCCGGCACAATGTTTTTCTCGCCTTCAAGGAAGCCGTCAACAACGTGGTCAAACATGCCCAGGCGTCCGAAGCCCGGATTCGATTGCAATTGCAGCCGGACGGTTTCACCCTGGAAATCGAAGACAATGGGCGCGGGCTGGTCAGCCCGGATACGGGCGCGGCAGCGACGCGAAACGGCCTTCGCAACATGCGCAAGCGGATGGAAGACATTCACGGAGAATTTTCGATCGGCCCCGGAACCGATGGCGGAACGCTGGTGCGCCTGACCATTCCGATTTCAAAGCTTTCTTAATCTTAACCCGGATCGTATTCTTGAACGTGTTGGTGATCGGGATCAGGATTAAGATCAGGACCAGGATTAAGATTCGAGAACATGCCCATTTCCGTTTCTATCGTGGAAGACAACGACAAGCTGCGCGCGACACTCGCCCGCGTGCTCAACCGCGCCGATGGCTTTCGCTGCGTGAGCCATTATGCCAATGCCGAGGACGCGGTGAAGGACCTGCCCCAGGTGCGTCCCGACGTGGTGCTGATGGACATCAATCTGCCCGGCATGAACGGCGTCGAATGTGTTCGGCAGTTGAAGCGACTGGTTCCGGAAACCCAGGTGATCATGCTGACGGTTTATGAGGACACGGAAAATATTTTCAATGCGCTGGCGGTGGGCGCCAATGGTTACCTGCTCAAACGCACCTCCAGCAAGGAATTGCTGGAAGCCATTCAGGATGTGTGCCGGGGCGGTTCACCGATGACCATGCACATTGCCCGCAAGGTCGTGCAATCGTTTCAAAAAAGCGCTGCCTCGGCGCAAGCCACGGAAAATCTTTCCGAACGCGAACAGCAGGTGCTCGACCTGTTGAGCCAGGGTCTGATCTACAAGGAAATTGCCGACAAACTCGGCATCAGCTACGAAACCGTCCACACCTACATCCGCCGCATTTACGAAAAACTGCAGGTTCGCACCCGGACTGAAGCCGTGGCCAAATTCCTTCGCCGTTAAAATCGAATGCTTGCGTGGATTTCATTTCGTGACCTGGCGGCAAATCACAGTTTGTTGGAATTATCCCCGAGTCCGTGAAAGATGACCATTGGTCGAAACCGGGGGAATTTGGAATTTATGTCCCGGACAAAATCCACTAGAACCCTTGTTTTCTCCGGGTTATTGATTTTGTTCGGGATGAAAACTAAATGGGTTTGTGAAAGTTATAATCCCGCTTTCGTTTGTAACCAGAACTGGTGACTGGCCGGAGACAGGGCATTTGGTAGAGTGATGACGTAGTTGAGGTGCAAAAGCGCAGTATTTCGTGTGTGAAGTGAGGCGCAAATCTGCGGTGCCGCATCCGATGAAAGCGAATTTTAGAGCGCTTAGTTCTCATTGAGAGGCCGGAGTAGTGACCCGGCCTCTTTTTATTTCCAATGTTCCCACCGCCGTGGCGGGCGGATCCGCAATTGGCAATTGGCAATACCCCGTACGCTTGCTATCCTTCAGTTGCATGTCAGACGTGGTGGTGGCGGCCCAAACGCCTTCAAAGTCAAAAGTATTTCTCCGCCGATTGTTCACTTCGGTGGTTCTCTGGACGGTCATCATCGCGGCCTTGTTTTCCACCAGCCCCCTGATTTCCAACGGCGTGTTCATTCTCATCATGGTTGTTCTGGGCATGACCGGCCTGGCGGAGTTTTACGGCCTGGCCGAAAAGCGCAGCCTGGTCTGCTTCAAATGGTGCGGGCTGTTCGGCGGGCTGTTATTGATGCTGGGAACTTTTTTGAACCTGACCGGGCATCTCGGCACGTCGGGTTCCCCGGCGCGCGTGAACGATTTTGAAACCGGTTTCATCATCCTGTTCGTGCTCGGTTTGTGCGTGCGGCAATTTGTTTCACGCAGCAACACGGCCGGCATTGCGGCCATTTCCGCGACGCTGTTCGGCCTGATGTATGTCCCGTGGTTGCTGAACTTCATCCAAAAAATCAATTTCTTCCCCGGCATCGGCGACGGCGGAAAATATTATGTGCTTTATTTCATTCTCGTGACGAAATTCAGTGACACCGGCGCGTATGCCGTCGGCTCGCTCATTGGCCGGAACAAAATGATCCCGCGCATCAGCCCCGGCAAAACGTGGGAGGGTTTCGGCGGCGCGATTCTGGTTTCGACGGCGGCGAGTGTGGCGTTCGCGCATTTCTTCAGCGCGAAAATGACCGGAATGAATCTCCTCCACGCCGTGATTCTCGGAATTGTCCTGAGCGTTGCCGCCGTAATCGGCGATTTGATTGAATCGCTGTTCAAGCGGGAAGCGGGCGTGAAAGACTCGGGCAGGTTGATTCCCGGCATCGGCGGCATTCTCGACCTGCTCGATAGCCTTTTATTCAACGCGCCCATCATGTATCTCTATCTGCGGCACATTTTAACGCACCCGTGAAGAACGTAGTTTTACTCGGCTCGACCGGCTCCATCGGCACCAGCACCGTCAAGGTGGCTGAGGATTTGCCTGACCGCATCCGGCTGGTCGGGCTGGCCGCCGGCAACAATGCCGAATTGCTGCTCAAACAGGTGCATAAGCACCGGCCCGAAGCGATTTCCATCAGTGATCCGGAGAAGGCCCGCGAACTGGAAAATCCGGGAGGGATGACGATGCGAGTTTATTCCGGCGAAGACGGTTTGATCAAACTGGCCACGTTGCCGGCGGCGGACATTGTGCTCATCGCCATCGTTGGCACAGCGGGACTGAAACCGGCGCTGGCCGCCATTCGCGCGGGCAAGGACATTGCCATCGCCTCGAAGGAAATCCTCGTCATGGCCGGTGAAATCGTGATGCGCGAGGCGCGCAAACATGGCGTGCGCGTGCTGGCGGTGGACAGCGAGCATTCGGCGATTTTTCAATGTCTCGACGGGAAACCTCCCGGTTCCGTCCGCAAACTCTGGCTCACTGCCTCCGGCGGGCCGTTTCGTGACGCCGAAGAAGTGGCCCAGGGAAAAATTTGCCGAAATCACGGTCGAGCACGCACTTAAACATCCGTCGTGGGTCATGGGCCGGAAAATCACGATTGATTCGGCAACGCTCTTCAACAAGGGCCTGGAAATGATTGAAGCGCGCTGGCTGTTCGACATTGGCATCGAACGCGTCGGCGTGCTGGTGCATCCGCAAAGCATCGTCCACTCACTGGTCGAGTTTGTGGACGGCGCGATGCTGGCCCAGCTTTCCACACCGGACATGTGCCTGCCGATTCAATACGCGCTCACGTATCCCGACCGTGCGCCGAGCGAACGTGTGCAGACCGATTTCGCCAAACTGGGCAGCCTCACCTTTGAAGAGCCGGACGAGGAACGGTTTCCGGCGCTGACCTTGGCGCGCCGGGCGGGGGAGGCGGGCGGCACTCTGCCGGCGGTATTGAACGCCGCGAACGAAGTGGCGGTCGAAGCGTTCGTGAATCAAAAAATCAATTTCCCGCAAATCACCGGAACCGTCCGGCGCGTGATGGACGCGCACCAGGTTGTTTCCCATCCCACACTGGAGCAAATTTTGGCGGCGGACGCCTGGGCGCGGCGCGAGGCCCGCAACTAAGATTTGCAGGCCGGATTTTTGCTGATATAATCACACTGTCCCATTGGTGGGGCCCGATATTTAAAATGACCATTTTGACTACAATTTATGTAATTGCCGCCGTGTTGGTATCGTTCGGCGCGGCCATTTTTATTCATGAGTTCGGGCATTTTTGGGTCGCGCGAAGGCTCGGCATGAAAGTCGAGGAATTCGCCGTGGGGATGGGCCCGCGGGCTTACAGCTGGAAACGCGATGGCATCGAATACTCCTTGCGTTGGATTCCTGCCGGCGGCTTTGTGAAGCTGCCGCAAATGATTACTTCCGAGGCACTCGAAGGCCAGTCCGCCACGGAAGTGCCGCCCGCGCCGCCATCGCACAAAATTCTCGTGGCTTTTGCCGGGCCTTTCATGAACGTTGTGTTTGCCTTCGCCATCGCAACCGCAATTTATTTTATTGGCCTGCCCATTCCAGTAAACCCGGCCATCATCGGCTACGTTGATCCAAATTCAGCGGAGGCCAGGCTGGGCATTCAGGAAGGCGACCGCATCGTGGCGGTGAACGGCACGCCGGTTAAAACGTGGCAGGACGTTAACCTGAATACGATTGTAGCACGCACCAGCGTAATGCCGGTAACCATCGAGCATAACGGCAAAGAGCAGACGTATTTCCTCAAGGCCACGACGGATAACGGGCTTGGCCTCAAGCTCCTCAATCTCGACCCGCGCGATCATCCACAGGTGGTGGAAGTAAGTTCGGGTAGTCCGGCGGAAAAGGCCGGACTCAAAACGGGTGACCGCATTATTTCCTTTGCGGGCGTACCCATTGCCAGCCGCGATCAATTGATTGACTTGATTCGAAAGTGCGGTGGTCAAGCCAGTGTGATGCGGGTCGAGCGCGACGGGATAAAGGTGGCGCTCAACATCACGCCGAATCCTGATCCCACCACCAAAGCGGGAAGAATCGGCGTCGCGCTGGGTGTGGATTCCACGCAAGTTTACATGGTCCAAAGGCCCGGCCCGACCCCTTGGGCACAGGTAAGCGATGTGTTGGACAAAACCTTTGCAACCATCGGCGCGCTCGTCCATTCGCGGGAGACGGGTGTGGGGGCGAAGGATTTGAGCGGTCCGGTGGGAATTCTCAGCATCCTCGCCGCCCAGGTGAAAACGGATTATCGCCTGGCCCTGAGTTTCCTGGTGTTGCTCAACATCAATCTCGCCATCATCAATTTGCTGCCGATTCCCGTGCTGGACGGCGGACACATTCTGATGGCCATCATTGAAAAAATCTGGCGCCGGCCTTTGAGCCTCAAATTCGTCGAATATACCACGACCGTTTTTGCGATGCTGTTAATTTCGCTGATGCTCTACATCACATTTTTCGACATCAAACGATGGCAGCTTTTCCGTGCGATGTTCAACAGCGACGTGCAAATCGAACAGACGACTACACCCGCTGCATCCGTGCCGGGTGCGGCCAAATAATCCATGCGCTTTTGCGAATCACCGTACTTTTATCAGCGGCGGAAAACGCGCGAAGTCGTAATCGGTGATCCGGCGCACGGTGGGGTCATCATCGGCGGCGACCATCCGGTCGTGGTGCAATCCATGCTCACGTGCGACACGATGGACACCGCCGAGTGCGTGAAGCAGACGCTCGAACTCGTCGCCGTCGGCTGCCAGCTCGTCCGTATCACCGCCCCCACGGTCAAGGACGCGGCAAACCTGCAAAATATTATTCGGGAATTGCGCACACAAAAATGCCTCGTGCCGATTGTCGCCGACATCCATTTCAAGCCCGAAGCGGCCATGGAGGCGGTGAAATGGGTCGAAGTCGTGCGGGTGAATCCGGGCAATTACGCCGATTCCAAGAAATTTGCCACCAAGGAATACACCGATGAGCAATACGCCGCTGAACTGAAACGGATCGAAGAAAAATTCACGCCGCTCGTGCTTGAATCCAAACGGTTGAACCGCTGCCTGCGCATCGGGACGAACCACGGCTCGCTTTCCGACCGCATCATGAATCGCTACGGCGACACGCCGCTCGGCATGGTCGAGAGCGCGTTGGAATTCGCCCGCATCTGCCGCCAGCACGGTTTCCACAACTTCAAGTTCTCGATGAAGTCGTCCAATCCCAAGGTGATGATTGAATGTTATCGCCTGCTCGTGGCGCGGCTGGAACAGGAAGGCCCGGATTGGAATTACCCGATTCACCTCGGTGTGACCGAGGCGGGCGAGGGCGAGGACGGCCGCATCAAATCGGCCATCGGCATTGGCTCTTTGCTCTGCGATGGTTTGGGCGATACGATTCGGGTTTCGCTCACGGAAGATTCGCCGCGCGAGATAGAAGTCTGCCGCGATTTACTGGCACAGGTCCCCATCCTTGCGAATTCCGAATTCCGAATTCCGAACTCCGAATTTCCGTTCGACCCATTCCACTTTGAGCGCCGTGAAACGCCGGAAATTGAACTCGCCGACGGCGCCAAATGCGGTGGCGGACAACTCATCCGCGTAGTTGTCACCTGCGCCACGTGGGACAAGGTCGCACCGAAGATTCGGCCCAAGGACGACGTGAAACCGGAGGCGATTTACGAAGATTTGAACGTCGCCGAGATTGATCCGACACGGGATTTCGAAATCAACTGTGAAACCCAACTTGTTACGGTCAAGGATGGCGTGAAGTTGCCAGCTATTACTGCATTCCGTCTGCTGGCGTCGAAGCTGAAACGGCTTGGCCGGAACAATCCCGTTTTGTTGAAAGACTGCATCAATTTTACGGACGCGCCCCTCACCCCATCGGATGGCGAGAGGGTGGCGAAGCCGGGTGAGGGGTTTCCTCTTGAGCCGAAGATTGCCCTGCTCCGCGCATCAGTCGTCATTGGTGCGTTGCTGGCGGACGGCATCGGCGACGCCATTTTGATTCGCGGCGAAGCGGGCGGCGGACAAGGCTTGCGCCTGGCCTATAACATTTTGCAGGCCGCCGGGTGTCGCAGCTTCAAGACCGATTACGTGGCGTGCCCGTCGTGCGGGCGGACGCTGTTCAACCTCCAGACGGTGACGGCGCGCATCAAAACGCGCACGGAGCATCTTAAGGGCGTGAAGATTGCGATCATGGGCTGCATTGTGAACGGCCCCGGCGAAATGGCCGACGCGGACTTCGGCTACGTGGGCGGTGCGCCCGGCAAGATCAATCTTTACGTCGGCAAGCAAGCCATCAAATTCAACATTCCGGAAGCCGAAGCCGTGGAACGCCTGGTGGACCTTATCAAGGAACACAGCAAGTGGGTCGAGCCGGAGGTTGTGACCGTCGTCGGAAGTCATTAAACGCGGCATTTCGTGCGTGACAAAAAATCGTCCCCCGGCAAAGTTATTTTTGTTTCAGACGCAATATGTCGAACTCAACCAATTTCATCGCAAAAAAATTGGCATTGGTTGCGGCCTTGCTGGGAATATCACTTTTGTGGATTGGCTGTGGGACAACCGGCGAACACATCAATTGGTATCAAGGCCCGCAACGAGCAACAAATGAGGTGGGTCTGCTTACAGTTCCGCGTGATATGATGAAAGGGCATACCATATTAATTCGAAGCATTGATGGAACAAACGTTTCGAAGGCCTTCGTTTATAATAACTCGACACATATCGAACTTTTGCCTGGAAATCATACTTTGGGATTGTGGTTTCTTGCTGGCACTGAACAGTCCCTGTCAGAGTATAAAATTAGTTTTAATTGTGAAGCCGGTCATGTTTACGGTGCTTATATGTCACCTACCCAAGTAACCCAACATGACTTGGACAAAATGGAATTTCTTTGGGGCGGAAAATTTCCAATGACCGCATGGATTGTTGATGGACAAACAGGACAGGTCGTGGCAGGACATCGGGACACAAAATATTTCTTTGCCAGAGGCGGTCTTACTGGATTTAGAACCAACGAAAAAGGCGTTCCTTTGCCGCACCTTACATTTGCGCCACAAGACATGATTGGATTTGAATTGTCAGTGCAAGTGGATGATCTGGTCAATCAATTGAAAGCAAGCGATGTTGCGATCAAATGGTATTCTGGCACCCGCCTCGTGTCCGAATCCAGTGGTGAACAATGTTCTTTTTCATTCGATGGTTCGTTCAGCACAGTTCGATTGAGGAAACCAGCACTTACGTTAGGTTTGGGACATTTCAAAATTGTCGCCTCCATTGAAGGAGAAGAAATAGCCTCACAGGAATTCGACATCGGTCCATAGACTGCATGTTCCGATGTCGCTCCTCACGGAGCTCTTAGCAATGTGAGTTGAGGTTCTACAAATATGCCGCGCCTACGGCGTTCGGCTGCGGGGCGCCGGTAGTGAAAGCTCAGTGTTTCCCGTTTCCGTTCAGCACTTCATGCAGCGTGAGCAGCATGGTTTCGGCGGTATAGGGTTTGGGAATGAAGTGCCGGACACCCGCCTCGTTTGCGGCGGCTTCATAACCGTCAAGGGCCAGACCGCTGGAACCGACGATTTTAATTTTTGGATTAACGGCTTTGAGCGCGGCAATGGTTGCGAGGCCATCCATGTTCGGCATGACCATGTCGGTGATGACCACATCTATCTCGTTTTGGCGGGGCTTGTAGAGGGAGAGTGCTTCGTTCCCATCGGCAGCGAGGAGGACACGGTAGCCGTAACGCTCCAATGCCTTCTGCGCCAGGCTGCGGATAGGCTCCTCGTCGTCCACCACCAGCACCAGATTGTTATGGCCGCGCGGCAGGTTGGCTTCTCCCGTCACCACATTTTCCGCGTCAGCCGGCGTGGTGTTGGCCGGGAGATAGACCTTGAATGTGCTGCCCTTGCCCGGTTCGCTGTAACAATGGATGAAACCGCCATGGCTCTTGACGATGGCCAGGGTGGTGGACAGTCCCAGGCCGGTGCCTTTGCCCGGTTCCTTGGTGGTAAAGAACGGATCGAAGATTTTTTCCTGTATCTCTTTTGGAATGCCCGTTCCGGTGTCGCATACGGTCAGGCACACATACGGGCCGGGCCGGGCTTCCAGATTCATGCTGGCATAGGCTTCATCCAGCATCATATTTTCCATGTGCAGAGACAGTTTGCCGCCCTGGGGCATGGCGTCGCGCGCATTGACACAAAGGTTTAACAGGATCTGGTGGAGCTGCGTCGGGTCGCCGGTGACGGTCCATAGGTCGGGGGCGGAATGAAGTTCAAACGCCACCGATTTCGGGAAGGTCTCATTGACGATGTGCTTGATTTCGCGAGCGATGTGTTTGGGTTGGACGATGATCCGTTCGCCTTCCACCCCGCGTCCGAAAGCCAACACTTGTTTGACCAGACCCGCGCCGCGCTGGACGTTGGCTTCCAGGGATTCCAGCAGTCTTTGCCGATCGGCGTCATTGATATTCTGCTTCAACACTTGAACGGAGACAAGGAGTGGCGTCAGCACGTTGTTGAGGTCATGGGCAATGCCGCCGGCCAGGGTGCCGAGGCTTTCCATGCGCTGACCACGTAGAAACTGGGCTTCAAGCTTTTTTCTTTCGGTGACGTCGGTGTTGATGATAAGCGGGCCCTTGAGGCGGCCCTGTTCGTTATAAATGACATTACATCGTCCCTGAACCGTGACCGTCTTGCCATCCTTGGTGATTTCCTGCAATTCGCCGCTCCACTCGCCGCGTTCCTTGACGGCCTTGATGGCCTCGGAATGTTGCGGTGAAATGGCCCCACCCAACATCAGATCGACCGGTTTTTTCCCGATGGCTTCGGCTGCACTCCAGCCATAAATCCGCTCCGCGCCTTTGTTCCAAAAGGTGATGCGGTCATCCAAATCCAGGACCAGAATGGCGTCCTGCGCCTTGTCCAGTAACGCGGCCTGTTCCCGAACATGTTCCTCGGCCCGCTTGAGCTCGGTGATGTCCAGTTGGATTCCCTGAGTGCCAATAATTTTTCTGTCAGGGCCAAACACCGGCCATTTCATGGCGTGCAGAAGTTGTTTGCTGCCATCGGCGTTCATATACTCTTCAACCAATTCAATGGATTTGCCGGTTTGCAGGATGCGTTCATGATTTTCCGCACCCGTAGCGGCATACTTGGTCGCCGGCCCCATTGCGCCCTGTTTGGCCTCCTCGACCGCGGCCACTTCCTGCGGAGTTTTGCCCATAAACTCCTCAGCCTTCATGCCTTTCATTTGGCAGAACCGGTGGTTGACCAGAACATAGCGGCCTTCACGGTCTTTGCGAAATACTCCAATGGGCAGCTGCTCCACGAACGAATAATATAGGGCCTGCGATTCCTGCAAGGCCTCTTCCGCCCGCTTGCGCTCGGTGATGTCGAGGTTAATGCCAACCAGACCGGTCACGCGGTCGGCGGCGTCGCGCAGGGGGACTACCGATGCCAGGAGATGGATGACGGAGCCGTCGGGTTTGGTGAAACGTCCCTCGTGATTGATTAATGGCTGGCCCGTACGGATCATCTCCTGGTCAAATGCCTGATAGGCTGCCGCCTGCTCCGGTGGGTAGAAGTCGAAATCGGTCTTGCCGAGGACTTCCGCTTCGGAGGTTACGCCTAAATAGTCGAGTTCCAGCCGATTCGCCAGGGTTTTACGCCCGTCAACATCCTTCAGATAAACCGCCAAAGGCAAGTGATCTACCAAGGTGCGCAAGAGCGCCCGCTCGTTGGCAAGGGCTTCATCCGCCCGTTTGCGCTCAATGACATCGTTGAAACGGAGGAGCAGATGAGGTTCGTTGCCGCGGACAAAGAAACTGAATTGACAGGACAGCCACGCCTCTTTGCCGAATGTGCTGGTGAAACGGAATTCCCCGTGCCTCGGGCTTTTGGTGGCCAACGTTTCCTCCGCCATTTTGAGCATACCCGAAACCCGCCAGGATTCGATCTGCCTGAAATTCTGCTTTACGAGTTCCGGCACCGTGGCGTTGATCGTCTGTCCGGCGGCCTCGTTGGCCAGCACACATTGTCCGGATGCCTTGTAAACCAGTATCCCGTCCGGAGCCTCCAAAATGATTTTCTGGTTGAAGCCGAGTGCCTCAGCCAATTGCTGCTCCGCCTGCTTGCGCGCAGTGATGTCGCGCGAAATGCCCATGATGCCGACAATCTTCCCGGTGTTGTCGCGCAACGGCATTTTTGTGCTGGACACCCAAGTGATCCGCCCATCCCTCCAGTCTTCCCGCTCTTCCTGGTTAATCAGCGGCTCGCCCGTGGCTATGATTCGCTGTTCGTCTTCGTAGGCTTGACGTGCGTGTTGGTCCCCGAAGATGTCGAAATCGGTCTTTCCCAGGGCCGCACTTGGATCGGACAATCCATGTCTCCGGGCAAACCCTTCATTGATTCTGGTAAAGCGGCTTTCCCGGTCCTTGAAGTAAATATGGTCGGGTGTGGCTGTGATCAAATTATTCAATAAGCGCTGTTCCGTCGCCAATTTCTCGCCGGCCTGCTTGTGTTCAGTGATGTCTTCCTTGACCGCCAGAAAATGGGCGATCTTCCCGGCGCTGTCGAAAATCGGTGAAATCGAAGCTCGCTCCCAATAAAGTTCGCCGTTCTTCTTCCGATTATGAAATTCTCCGTGCCATTCCCCGCCGGTGATGAGGGTTTCCCACATTTGCTTGTATTTCCCTGGCGGGGTTTCGCCAGACTTTAAAATACGAGCATTTTTGCCGACCACTTCCCTGGATGAATAGCCCGTCAACTGTATGAACTTGGGATTGACGTATTCGATATTGCCGGTTGGGTCGGTGATGACAATGGAGGCCGGACTATGTTCGGTGGCGAGCAACAACTTGTGCACTTCTTCATCGGCCCGCTTGCGTTGAGAAATCTGAAAAGCCATCAGCCACTGCACGCAGACACCCATGAGACGGCTCGTGAATGCCAAATGAAGATCAATCCCCTGTGACGAAAGAAAGAACCCAGCCAGCGTCAGCAGCGAGAAAAGGGTGGCAAGCACATAGGGAAAATTCCGGCCGCCGACATAAACCGACAAGAGCAACGGAATAAAATACCAGACCCAGTCAGCGACGCCGAGCGGTGTTAGCAAATCCAAAACAAGCCCAGTAACAGCAAGAATAGATATTGCTGCAAAAACAACCATCTTATGTTGTTTGGAAGTCATAACTACACCACGACACTTCAGCATTAGTCATTAGAAGCAAAGCATTTACGATGCCTAAACAGACAGGTATTCATTATCTTAACGTGATTATAATCAGCATATTATACCAGAAGATGGGGCTTGGAAGCGTGCCCTTTCCACTGTGTGGGCAGGCTGCCATTAGTTCTTGCGCTTGATGGGTTTGAGTGAATATCAGCGCAAGTCACGCCTGACAACCTCCAAGCGAAACTCCTCAACCGGCCCCCAAAATCGGCGGAGTCAACTCAAATTCTTTCAGAGAATTGGATGTGCCGAAGATTTCTTTCGCCCTGGTTTCGCTCGTTTTCGTGGAAGTCCCGCAAAAGCGGAACGCCGAATGAAAGACGACGGATAACACTTGCCAATTGCGTTTATTTGCCTAAAGTAGCCGACCACTTTTCAATTATGCATTTAAATGGCTTGAACGTGTTTTTGGCGCAGGCACCCGGTTCGGCGCCGGCGCAGCCGCCACAACCGACCGGTTTGCAGTCGCTCTTTGCCAGCCCCATCATGCTGCTGGTTTTGATGGGGGTAATGATGTATTTCCTTTTGTTCCGCCCGCAACAACAGCGCACCAAGCAGCAAGCCCGCATGCTCGCCAACCTCAAGTCCGGAGACAAGGTTGTCACGTCCAGCGGCATCATCGGCGTCGTCATCACCGTGAAGGACAAAACCGTTTCGCTCCGTTCTGCCGACGCCAAAATGGAAGTGACCAAATCTTCCGTGACGGACATTCTTGAAAGCAGCGACACATCCGCATCCTGAACCGCCATGAGAAGAAACAATTTTGGGAGATTCATCCTCGTCATCTGCATCATCGTCTGGGCGGTTTTCGAAGTATATTCCACCCACCGCGCGCGATTTGGTGCAGGAGTTTTCCCGGCGCGCGGAAAACAAGGACGCAACGTTCACAAACATTCTGGCACGGGTGGAACTGCTTCAAAAAGCCGGGACGAATGCTGAATTCGCGTGTTTGCAGGCGGCCGCCGCCACGAACGATCTCCAGCCGTATTTCCCGTTCCTCAGTGCGAAGGACCAGCTTTACCCGAACACGTTCATCTTGAACCAGCTGCAGCGCGACGCTTCGGGCCGGATCAAGCTCGGCCTCGATTTGCAGGGCGGCACGTCGTTCCTCGTCGAGATGGACACCAACGTCCTCTACGCGGACACCAACAATGTGCAGGCGCGGTCGGATTTGACGAGCGCGGCGTTGTCCCAGGCGGTGGAAGTGTTGCGCAAACGCATTGACCGTTTCGGCGTGGCCGAGCCGGTCATCCAATCCGCCGGCGGCAACAAAATTCTCATTCAATTGCCGGGCTTGTCACCGTCCGACAAGGAAAGTGCCAAGACGCAAATCCAAAAGACCGCCTACCTTGAATTTCGGATGGTGAGAGATGACAGCGACGAAATCATCGCAAATCATCAGCCGATTCCGCCGGGATACGTATTGCTCAAACACATTGAACCGCAACCCGGCGGTGCGCCGCCGAAAACCGAGCAGGTCATCGTGAGCAAAAAGCCGGTGAACGGACTGGCCGGCGACATCGTTAAAAGCTCGATGGTCGTGCGTGGCAACCTGGGCGAACCGCAGATTGATTTCACGCTTAACGATGATGGCGCGAAGAAATTCGCCAGGACCACGCGGGATTATGTTGGTCATCGGATGGCAATTATCCTGGACGGCGAATTGTATTCCGCGCCGAACATTCAAAGCCCGATTGAAGGCGGCAGCGGCCAGATTACCGGGTCGTTCACCATCGAAGAGGCGCAGGAACTGGCGAATGTCCTGCAAAATCCGCTCAAGGCGCCGTTAAAGATCGATTTTATCAACGATGTTGACCCGACCCTCGGCAAAGACTCCATTCACAGCGGCATTAAGGCCTCGATTTACGGCGTCCTTTTCGTGTCCGCGTTCATGCTGGTCTATTACTTCATTGCGGGCATGGCGGCAAATGTCGCGCTCATCACCAACATCATCATCCTGCTCGGTGTCATGTGCTCCATCGGCGCGACGTTCACGTTGCCGGGCATTGCGGGCGCCGTGCTCACCGTCGGCATGGCGGTGGACGCCAACGTGCTGATTTACGAGCGCATTCGCGAGGAACTCGCCAAGGGCAAATCGCTGCGTGGCGCAATTGACGCCGGTTACGCCCGCGCGTTCGGCACGATTTTGGATTCGCACGTCACGACGCTCATCTCGTCCATCATTTTGATTCTCATGGGCACCGGTGAAATCAAGGGGTTCGGTGTCACGCTGACCATTGGCGTGGCCGCGAGCCTGTTTACCGCGCTGGTGGTGACGCGGCTGATTTTCAACTGGTTGCTCGACCGCAACTGGCTGAAGTCACTCCCGATGCTCCACATCATCCGAAGCGCCAAAATCAATTTTATGAAGGCGGCCACGCCGTTGTTCATCGCCACGTGGGCATTTATCTTTTTATCGCTCGGTTATGGTTTTATCGGGCGCGGGGAAAAACTGTTTGGCGTGGACTTTTTGGGCGGCGACAGCACGGTTTTCAGCTTCACCCAAAAACTTGGCGTGGATGAAATCCGTTCCGCCATAACCGCCACCGGCGAAAAGGACGCGCAAATCCAATACCAAAAGGACGCGAGCGGCGGCACGGAAACGCTGCGTGTGACAACTTCCAGCGGTTCGGAGCAGAAAGTTGAACAGGCACTCGTCCAGGGTTTTCCACAGGCGCAGTTCAGGGCCATCGGACGTCAGCAGGTTGGCGCAACCGTGGGCAAGGAAATCCAGAAATCAGCCATTCTTGCCTGCCTGATGTCCATGTTCGGCATTTTGGTCTATGTCGCGTTCCGCTACGAATTTTCCTTCGCCGTCGGCGCGATCGTCGGGGTGGTGCACGACGTGTTCCTGACCATTGGCTGTTACTGCATTGCCAATGCCGTTTCGGGGCGCGAATTCAATGCCACCGTCGTCGCCGCCGTGCTGACCATCATCGGCTTTTCGCTCAACGACAAAGTCGTCATCTTCGATCGGATCCGGGAGAATTTGAAACTCGGCGTGCGCGGCACGTTCCGCGAAGTCATCAATCAGGCGCTGAATCAGACGTTGAGCCGCACCATCATCACCAGTGGAACGGTGTTCATTGCCACGGCCTGTCTGTTCATCTGGGGCGGCGGCGTCATCAACGACTTCGCTTTCACCTTTCTCATCGGCATCATCACCGGCACGTATTCGAGCGTCTTCATTTCCAGTGCGTTCGTGCTGTGGTGGCACAAGGGCGAGCGTCCGGCCATCGGCGCGTCGCAGGTGACGATGCAAGGCGCCGCGACGGTGAAGACCTGAGCTTCCATTGCCATGTCCGGCCCGATCGCCATCACGCCGTCGCATTGGGCGATTTTCATCCTTTGCATTCTTTTTTTTCTCGCGCTCGATCTCGGTCTGTTTCATCGGCGCGCGCGTGCCGTCAAATTCAAGGAAGCCCTGGCGTGGAGCGCGGTTTGGGTTGCGTTGTCACTCCTGTTTGCCGTAGCGTTGGGCCAATGGCGCGGACGGGAGGAAGCCGTTGAATTTGTCACCGGTTATGTCATCGAATTTTCTTTGTCGCTGGACAACATCTTCGTCATCGCGCTGCTCTTTGCCTATTTCCGCGTGCCGGAGCAGGCCCGGCATCGCCTGCTGTTCTGGGGCATTCTCGGTGCGCTCATCATGCGCGGCGCAATGATTGCGCTCGGGGTGACGCTCATCCAGAGTTTTAACTGGATTCTTTACGTCCTCGGCGCCTTTCTCATTTTCACCGGCGGCCGGATGCTCTTCGCCGGCAATGCGAAGGCGCAGCCGGAACAAAATATTGCCATCCGGCTCGCGCGCCGGTTTTTTCCTGCCGCAGCCAATGCCGATGGCTGGAATCAACCGGCTTCGCACAGTGGGATCGACCGGCTCCCGCCCGCGCCGCTGCTGCTCGTGCTGGCGCTGGTGGAAATCATGGATCTGATTTTTGCGCTGGATTCCATCCCGGCGGTTTTCGCCGTGACCACCAAGCCCTTCATCGTCTTCACGTCGAACGTCTTTGCCATTCTCGGCCTGCGCTCGCTGTATTTCGTGCTCGTCGGCGCCATCAATTATTTCCGCCATTTGAAAACCGGCCTCTCCGCCGTGCTGGTCTTCGTCGGTGTGAAAATGCTGCTCGATCCGCACGGGCATGAACCGAAATGGTTCCAAATCGAAATTCCCACGGCCGTTTCGCTGCTGGTCGTGGCCGGAATATTTTTGATTTCCATCGCGCTGTCCGTCACCGCCGCTCAACGTGAAAAGAAAAAATGAACCTCGGGGGGCATGGTTTTCCAGGGCGGATTCATTTTGGTTTTTAATCCGTGTTCTTCCGCGTAATCTGCGGTCAAACCAAAAATGAAATTTCGCTGGTCGCTAGCGCCACCGCAACCGTTGCTTGCCGGCCAATTGGCGTCACAACTCAGGATTTCGCCGTTGCTCGCCCAATGCCTGCTCAATCGCGGTTTCAGCGAACCGTCCGCCATCTCGAATTTTCTCCAGCCGCGGCTGAAAAATCTTGCCGACCCGTTTCGGCTGCCGGACATGGCGGCCGCCGTTGACCGGCTCCTGCTCGCGCGCGAACGCGGTGAACCGCTCGTTATTTTCGGCGATTACGACGTGGACGGCGTCACCTCCACCGCGTTGCTCCTTGAAGTCTTGCGTTCGCTCGGCTGGCAGGTGGATTTTTATCTGCCCCATCGCATGGACGAAGGCTACGGCCTCAGCCAGGACGCCGTTGAAAATTGCCTCAGGAAATTCCCGCAACCGCAAGGCTCCGGCTCGACCAGTCCCGCCAGGTTGCTGCTGGCCGTGGACTGTGGTTCGACGGCCGTTGAAACCATCCGCTCGTTGCGCGAACGCGGCGTGGACGTCATCGTGCTCGACCATCATCAGGTTTCCCATCCGGCGCCCGAAGCGGTTGCGCTTGTCAATCCGCAGGTCCAACTCCGGACTCCGAACTCCGAACTCCGAACCGCATCCACCGAACTGTGCTCGGCTGGCCTGGCTTTCAAACTGGCCCACGCCTTGATCAAACGCGGACGCCAAACCGGTCTGCCCGGGGCGTTGGAATTTGATTTAAAGCCGCTGCTCGATCTGGTCGCGCTGGGCACGATTGCCGATCTGGTGCCGCTCACCGGTGAAAATCGGATTCTCGTATCTGCCGGTCTGGAACGATTGGACAAAACGCAGCGACCCGGCCTGGTCGCATTGAAGCAAGTCGCTGGATCATCCGCACCCATCGGCACGTATGAAGTCGGCTACCAGCTGGCGCCGCGCCTGAACGCCGCCGGCCGCCTCGAAACCGCCGAAGAATCATTGGAACTTTTGCTCGCACGCGATTTGGCCGAAGCCATGCCGCTGGCGCAAAATCTCGACGCGCGCAACCGCGAGCGTCAAAAAATCGAACGTGGCATGGTCGAGGAAGTCATCGGCGCGGTGCGGGCGAAATTCAACCCGCAAACGGATTTCGTCATCGTCGAAGGCCAGTTGCTCTGGCACATCGGCGTGGTTGGCATCGTGGCGTCGCGCGTGTTGCAGGAATTTTACCGCCCCACCATTATCATCGGCGGCGAAGGCGGGGAGTGGCGCGGCTCGGGCCGCAGCATCGCCGGTTTCGATCTGGCCGCCGCGTTGGGGGATTGCGATGATTTGCTCGTGCGGCACGGCGGACACGCGATGGCGGCGGGTTTGAGCATTCAGCCGGACAAGATTGATTTGCTGCGGCAACGCTTGAATGAACTTGCGCAACGCGCATTGAAGCCGGACGACCTGCAACCGTCGTTGCGGCTCGACGCGGAGGTCGGGCTGGACGAAATCACTTTGGAATCGCTCGGGAAGCTCGCGCGGTTGAAACCGACGGGCCAGGGAAATCCATCGGTGCAATTTTGCGCGCGCAACCTGGCCCATCAGCGTCCCCTCCAGCGCATCGGCGCGGACAAGCAGCACGTGAAAATGTGGGTGACGGACACGCCTTCGCCGCATGGCGGCTTCGGCGTTGCCGGCGGCGCGGTGTTGGAAGCGGTTTGGTGGAACGGCGGCAACGAATCGTTGCCCGTCGGGAAGTTTGACCTGGCGTTTGCGCCACAAATGAACGAATTCAATGGCAATTGCTCGGTGCAGTTAAAAGTTTTGGATTGGCAACCGGCCCAATCGCCGTGATTTTATTTCAAATGAATGCCGCAATTCTGGTCGCCGCCGGCAAAGGCTCCCGCATGGGACCAAAGGTGGACAAACTGTTTCTCGAAGTGGCCGGGCGTCCCGTCGTCGCGCACACGTGGCGGCGCTTCAACGATGCGAAGTGTATTGACGAAATCGTTTTGGTCGTGCGCAAGGGCATGCAGCCGGCGTTTGAGAAACTGGCGGCAAAATTCAAATTCCAAAAGCCCTTCCGCATCGTCGTGGGCGGCGCAGAACGGCAGGACTCGGTCTGGAATGGCCTGGAGGCGTTGTCGGCGAAGACGGAAATCGTGGCGATTCACGACGCGGCGCGGCCTTGCACGAGCGAGGAGTTGGTGGCAGCGACCATCAAGCGGGCCGAAGAAACCGGCGCGGCCGTCGCCGCCCAGCCGGTGACGGACACGATCAAGGAATCCGCCGACGGCAGGTTAGTGCAACGCACCCTTGACCGTTCGCGGCTGTGGTCGGTGCAAACGCCGCAGACGTTTCGCGTCGAAGTCATCCGCCGTGCATTGATGGAGGCGCGGCGGCGCAAACTGGTGTTCACCGACGACACGGCGGCGTGCGAATTGATCGGCCAGCCGGTCCGGCTCGTTTCGCGGGTTGCGCCCAATCCCAAGGTCACCGTGCCCGGCGATCTGCCGTTCGTCGAGTCGTTGTTGCGGAGTCAGGTTTGAGTTTTTCTTCAAGTTTGGATGTTTTTATGATAACGTGCCGAAGTTTATGAAACGTCGTTTGATTTACGGTCTGGTGATCTCGGTGCTGGCGGTGAATTTTCTCGTCGGCGCGTGGATTTATTTGGGTTCTGCGCGCGCGGCGGAGAAGAACGACACCATGGATCCGAATCTGGACTTGTTTTCGGACGTGCTCCAAAAAGTGCGCATGGAATACGTGGACGGCCAGAACCTGACGTATCGCGACCTGACTTACGCGGCGGCGAAAGGCATGGTGCGGGTGCTCGACCCGCACAGCGAATTCATGGATCCCACCGCCTATCACGAATTCCAGGATGACACGGAGGGACAATTTGGCGGACTCGGGCTCGTACGTCACGGTGCGGAGCAATTACGTGACCGTCATCACGCCGATGGAAGACACGCCGGGGTTCCGCGCGGGCATCCTGGCCGGCGACCGCATCATCAAAATCAACGGCGAAGACGCGGTCAATATGCCGTTGGAGGACGCGGTGAAAAGACTGCGCGGCAAGCCAGACACACAAGTGACCATGACCATTCAGCGGCCGTCATCCGGCATGGTGAAGAATTTCACGCTCACGCGCGCCGTCATTCAGACGAAAATGGTCGAGGACATCAACAGCAAAGAGGAATTCCCGCTCAACGATGACAAAATCGGTTACATCTGCATCGCACAATTCGGCGACAAAACCGGCGACGAACTCGAAGCCGCATTGCGAAAGCTCCAGGCTCAAGGCATGAAAGCATTGATTCTCGATTTGCGCTGGAATCCCGGCGGGTTGCTCGACGAGGCGGTGAACGTTTGCCAGAAATTTCTTCCACGCGGCCAGTTGATTGTTTCCACCGAAGGCCGCGACCCCGCGCAAAATTCCGTCCGGCTGGCGGCGGGGCGAGGCGACGAATTGCATGGCATGCCCATCGTCGTGCTCGTCAACCTGGGCAGCGCCAGCGCGTCGGAAATCGTCACCGGCTGTCTGCAGGATTTGCATCGCGCCATCATTCTCGGCGAAAAAACGTTCGGCAAAGGCTCGGTGCAGAGCATCTTCACTTTTGACGATGGCTCGGCGCTTAAGCTCACGACGGCGAAGTATTACACGCCCAGTCACCGGGTCATCCACGAACACGGCATCACGCCGGACATCCTCGTGCCGATGAGCGACGATGAGGAGGCCCTGTCGCAAATCAAACGCGAGCCCGGCGGATTTGAATCGCTCAATGAAACCAACCAGGTGCGACTCTCAAAAATCCAGGACCCGCAACTCACCCGCGCCGAGGATTTGCTCCGGGGTATCCTGCTTTACGACGATCTGTCCAAACCGGAAGGAACAGCGTCAAAATGAGTAAGTCCCCGGCAAAACAGGCGTAGCGGTCTTTGGCAGAAAACCGGACAATTCAATTTCCCGAAGAAAATGCGACGGTCTGCCGACCCGCCGCTACAACAAACATGACCATTCTCGCGCTCGAAACTTCCTGCGACGAAACCAGCTCCGCCGTCGTGCGTGATGGCAGGGTCTTGTCCAGCGTCGTTTCGTCGCAAGTCAAGCTGCACGCCCAGTATGGCGGGGTCGTGCCCGAACTCGCCGCGCGCGAACATTTGCGAAACCTGATTCCCGTCGTACGAACCGCGTTGAGCGAAGCTGGCGTGGAACCCGGACAGCTCGACGCCGTCGCCGCTACGCAAGGCCCGGGTTTGCCGACGGCGCTGCTGGTCGGATTCAAGGCCGCGCAGGCCGTCGCCTTTTCTCTGCGCAAACCGTTCGTCGGAATTCACCATCACGAGGCACATTTGTATTCGCCATGGATTTCTCAACAACCAGCGCCCCTCGCCCCGTCCCTCGCCCCATCCGATGGGGAGAGGGTGGTCGAAGACCGCGTGAGGAGTGGAAATGCCGGCAGACATATTCTTTGCCGACTTCACCGCCTTTCAACCGAACGTTTCCCTCATCGTCAGCGGAGGGCACACGCTGCTCGTGCGGGTGGAATCGGAACTGAAACATCGCGTGCTCGGCTCGACGGTGGACGATGCGGCCGGCGAATGTTTTGACAAAACCGGCAAGCTGATGGGCCTCGCGTATCCCGCCGGACCGGATATAGACCGGCTGGCGAGAGCAGGGGAATCCAAAGGCGTTCGATTTCCCGCGCCCGCTGCTGCACGACGCCAGCGACGATTTCAGTTTCAGCGGCTTGAAAACCTCCGTGCGCTATTTTCTGCGCGACAACCCGAAGTTGTTGGACGACGCGCAACGCGTGCGCGATTTGTGCGCCAGCATTCAAGCGGCGATTGTTGAGGTGCTCGTCACCAAAACCATCCGCGCGGCCAAGCGTAACGGCGTGCGCTGCGTGACCGCGTCCGGTGGCGTGACGTGCAACCGCGCCTTGCGCCGTGAACTTGGCAAGCCGCGTGCAAACGTGAAGGTTTTACGCTGCGTCTCGCGGAAAAAAGTCTGTGCACTGACAACGCGGCGATGATCGGCATTCTGGCTGAACGCAAACTGCTTCACAAAGTGCCGGCGACCGACTTGGATTCTGAAATTCAACCTGGCTGGGTGCTGGCGTGACCGATAAAACCGCGGAACGCCGGTCTCCGACCCGGCATTTTGGCATAACAATTGAATTTGCGCGCCGGGTCGGAGACCGGCGCTGCAAAGCATGACCGAGCGACTGCCCATTTACGAAATTGAGCACGACATCGTCGCCGCGCTCAAGGCGACGAAGCGGCTCATCCTCCAGGCGCCGACCGGTTCCGGCAAATCCACCCAGGTCCCTCAAATGCTGCTCAAGCACGGTCTGCTCGGCAACGGGCAGGTTGTCATTCTTCAGCCACGCCGTCTGGCGGCGCGTTTGCTCGCTTCCCGCGTCGCAAAGGAACTGGGCGTCGAGCTGGGGCGTGAAGTCGGCTACCAGGTCCGTTTTGAAAACGTGACGAGCGATGCCACGCGCATCAAGTTTGAGACTGAAGGGATTTTACTGCGGCAACTGATTCAAGACCCGTCCTTGCGCGGCGTGCAGGCGGTCATCTTCGACGAATTTCACGAACGCCATCTTTACGGCGATATTACACTCGCCCGCGCGCTGGACATTCAGGAAACGTTCCGCCCCGACCTGCTCATCGCTGTGATGTCCGCCACGCTGGATGCGGATGAATTGGAGAAATACCTGAGTGAAGTCAAATCAACCCCTCACCCGGCCTGCGGCCACCCTCTCCCCGCCTGGCGGGGAGAGGGACAGGGCGAGGGGCTTGTTCACTCGCAATTTTCCTGCGCCGTCCTTTCTTCCGAAGGCCGCGTGTTTCCGGTTGAAATTGAGTATCTCCCGCACCGGCTCGGACCCAATCCACCACCGGTCTGGGAACTGGCGGCGGAAGCTTTCGCCGACCATGTCCGTTCCAGCGAACGCGGCGATGTGCTGGTATTCATGCCGGGCGGGTTTGAAATTTCTCAAACCATCGAGGCCATTCGTCACACGCCGGAATCGAAAGGTTACATTCTCCTGCCCCTGCACGGAGAATTACAGCCGCGCGACCAGGACGCTGCCGTAGCGCGCTATGACCAGCCCAAAGTCGTTGTGGCCACCAACGTCGCCGAGACGAGTATCACGATTGACGGCGTGCGGCTGGTGATTGACAGCGGGCTGGCGCGCATTCCACGTTACGATGCCAATCGCGGCATCAACACGCTGTTGATTGAACGCATCAGCCAAGCCAGCGCCGACCAACGCGCCGGTCGCGCCGGCCGGACCGCGCCGGGCCGGTGTCTCCGGCTCTGGTCACGGCCGGAACACGACGAGCGCGCGCCGCAGCAGTTGCCGGAAATCAAACGTCTCGACCTTGCCGAAGTTGTCCTGACGCTCAAAGCTGCCGGGGTCGGGGATTTGAGAAAATTCCGCTGGCTGGAAAAGCCGGACGAAATTTCGCTCACTCACGCCGAGGAATTGTTGCTCGATTTGGGCGCGTTAAGAATGGGGAGCGCGACCGTCCCGGTCGCTGCTGGTCGGCGTCTCGCCGAACAGCAATCCAAAATCGTTGAAAATGTTCAGCGGGACGCTGAACAAGGCGGCGGGACGCCCGCGCTACCGTGCTACAAATCACCCCCATCGGTCGCAAGATGCTCGCATTCCCGGTGCATCCGCGTTACTCGCGAATGCTGCTCGCCGCGCAGGAATACGGTTGCGTCCACCAGGCTTGTCTCGTTGCCGCTCTTACCCAGGGACGCGATTTGCTGTTGCGCAACGTCGGACGCGAAGTTGAATCTGCCCGCGAAGATTTGTTTGGCGACAAGGCGTCATCGGATTTCTGGATTCTGATGCGGGCGTGGAGTTACGCCGCAAATAATCAGTTCCGTCTCGACGCGTGCCGCAAACTCGGCCTCCACGCTGTCACCGCGCGTCAGGTCGGGCCGTTGCTCGAACAATTCCTCCGCATTGCCAAAGGCGAAGGTCTGGACACCAAACCGCGCGAAATCAAGGACGAGGCGTTGCAGAAATGCATTCTCATCGGGTTCAGTGATCGCGTGGCGCGGCGGCTTGACCAGGGAACATTGCGATGCGAATTGGTCCACAATCGGCGCGGCGTGCTGGCGCGGGATAGCGTTATCGGTAGGAGTCGAGGCAACGAGACTCATTTCAAAACCGGAAATAAATCAGAGCCTCCTCACGTCGGCTCCTACGAATTATTTGTGGCCGCCGAAGTTCGCGAAGTCGAGGGTCGGGAAGTGAACACCATCCTTTCACTGGCGACGGCGATTGAACTTGAATGGTTGCGCGAATTTTTCCCTGACGACTTGAAATCCGAGTTGCACGTCCAGTTCGATGCCACGGCCAAGCGCGTGCAAGCCGCCGAATTGGTGCGCTTTCGCGGGCTGGCTTTGTCCGCCAAACGCGTTGAGCCGCCACCCGCCGATGCTGCGGCACGATTGCTGGCCGATGAAATTATCGCCGGCCGATTGCCGTTGCCGAATTGGGACCACGCAGTCGAGCAATGGCTCTCGCGGTTGAATCTGCTTTGCCGGCATTGCCCGGAACTCCAGCTTCCACCGTTTGCCGAGGACGACCGCAAGCACATCATCGAGCAACTTTGCCACGGCGCGGTGAGCTACAAGGACATCAAGGAACGCGAAGTGAAACCGCTGGTGATGTCGTGGCTGTCCGACCCGCAACGGCAGGTGCTCGACAAACACGCCCCGGAACGATTGTCGCTGCCGAATGGCCGCACGCCGAAGGTGGTTTACGAAAACAACCAGCCGCCGCACATCGCATTGCGGATTCAAGAACTTTACGGCGTGACGCAGACGCCGAAGATCGCGATGGGGCGCGTGCCTGTTATTGTTCATATTTTAACGCCGGGCATGAAGCCGATTCAAATCACCCAGGACCTCGCCGGCTTCTGGCGTGAGCATTATCCACGCATCAAATCCGAGTTGCAGCGGAAATATCCGAAACACGAATGGCGATAGTATCGCCGGCCATATTTGGAATTTGGAAAAATCGCCGCATTTATTATTGAGAATAAAAGTGCGCGGCTGGTATGGCGGTTCCAGCGTGGCTCGGTTCTTGCTCGTGTGGGCGTTATGGGATTGTTTCTGCTCATTTTTGATTTGTTGGCGGTGAATGCCCTGGTTTCATTAGTGCTCGCTGGATTCGTGCGCACCAAATTGCTGTCCATCAGTGCGAGCTTCATAATTACCGAGTTGTTGTTTTTGCTCTGGGGATTTTTTGCGGTGGCAGATTCAAAAGATGCAAATGACATCCTGGGTTTGCCCCTGGTCATGGCAGCGTTTGCGGCTCCGATTCTCCTTCTTGCCTCAGTCGGATTCGTAATGTTGGCTACGCGCATGTATCAAGAACGCGCGTAACGTTTCCATTTATATTTCCAACTGAACAGCCGCCAAAATCGGCGCTCCGGCTTGCAA
The DNA here is from genome assembly GCA_963754775.1 of uncultured Verrucomicrobiae bacterium. Lineage (GTDB taxonomy): Bacteria > Verrucomicrobiota > Verrucomicrobiia > Limisphaerales > UBA11358 > UBA11358. The sequence goes on along the minus strand of CAVWHM010000024.1, from coordinate 74,511 downwards.
CCTGCGAGTTCCGGCACTACCTTGCGCGGCCTATGGAAAAAGTGGTCATTATCGGTTCGGGATGCGCGGGCTGGACGGCGGCGCTTTACACGGCGCGCGCCAATCTCACCCCGCTTGTGCTCACCGGCAAACAGCCCGGCGGCCTGCTTACCACCACCAGCATCGTCGAAAATTATCCCGGCTTTCCCGAAGGCGTGGACGGCTACGAATTGATGACACGAATGCAGAAGCAGGCCGAACGTTTCGGCGCGCGCGCGAGTTTTGGCACCGTTGAGAAGGCCGATTTGGCCAAACGGCCCTTCGCGCTCACGGTTGACGGCGAACGCGTTGAGGCGCAGACCGTCATCATCGCCACCGGCGCGAGTCATCGGCATCTCGGTGTTCCGGGCGAGGATCTTTTGGAAACCAAGGGCGTGACTTACTGCGCCACCTGCGACGGCGCGCTGCCGGTTTTTCGCAATCAGACACTCGTGGTGGTCGGCGGCGGCGATTCCGCCTGCGAAGAGGCGCTTTATCTGACGCGCTTCGGTTCGATCATTCATTTGATTCACCGGCGCGACAAGTTGCGCGCTTCGAAAATCATGTCCGAACGCGCATTGTCGAATCCCAAAATCAAGCCGGTTTGGGATTCGGTTGTGACCGAGGTTCTCGACCCGAAACAGGACAAGGTCACCGGCGTAAAATTAAAAAACCTCAAGACCGGCGCGGAATCGGTTCTAAATTGCGCGGGCGTGTTCGTCGCCATCGGACACTCGCCCAGCACGGACATTTTCAAAGACCAGATTGAGATGGACGTCAACGGTTACATCATCCCCAGGAAAGGCACGATGACGAATGTGCCGGGGGTGTTTGTGGCGGGCGACTGCGCGGATCATGTTTATCGTCAGGCCATCACCGCAGCGGGCGCGGGTTGCGCGGCGGCGATTGATGCGGAACGATTTCTGGCGGCGCAGGACCAGTAACGCTAACGAGAAAACGATCGTCTCGGCGCGGTGACCCTACCTGGCATTTTGGTAGGGACAGCTGGCCCAGCCGTCCGTGGCGAAAACAATTTCCAGTCCGCCGTCAGCAATGCGGTCGTTTCGGCGAAACGACCCTACCCGCCGTTTCCCCGGAAGGCTTTGAGGATTTGTTCGATTTCGGTGTTTACCGTCTCATCCAGCCACTTGCGTTTTTCGTCGGCATCGAACCACTTGGCGGTGCGCCGGATGCCTTCGCTGAAGGGAATGACGGCCTTGAACCCGGGCACAAGGGATTTAATTTTGGTGTTGTCGAAAACGGTGCTCCAGCTCTTGTCGCCGAACAAATTTCCCGTCAACTGCGGCGCCACGCGAACAATAAAATCGGACGGGACATGCACGATGTTGGCTTTCACGCCCAACGCTTCGGCGATGGTCCGGTAAATCTCGTCCCACGTCAGCACCTCGTCCGAGGTGATATGAAACGCCTCGCCGATGGCCTGCGGATTACCCAGCAATCCTAGAAAGCCGCGCCCGAAGTCCTCGGCGTGCGTCATCACCCACAATGATGTGCCGTCACCGTGGACGATGACTGGTTTGCCCTTTTTCAAACGATCGGCCAGCGTGTAACAGCCGAATCCGCCAACCGCGACAGGGAAATAGTGGTTGTAAGTGTATGACGGGCGGACGATGGTGACGGGAAATCTTTCCTCGCGCCAAGCGCGCAGCAAAAGCTCTTCGCACGCGATTTTGTTCTGCGAATAATCCCAGAACGGATTCTGCAACGGCGTGGACTCTGTAATCAGGTAATGGGTAGGCGGTTTTTGATAAACCGAGGCGGAGCTGATGAAAACGAACTGCCGCGTCCGGCCTTTGAAAAGCGCGAGATCGCGTTCAATGTGCTCCGGCGTAAAGGCGATCCAATCCACGACGGCGTCAAACTGCAAATCCCCCAGCGCGGCGCGGACGTCGTCTGGTTTGTTGATGTCCACCGTCAGGCTGTGGCTCCCGGGCGGATTTTTCTCCTGCAGCCCGCGATTGAGCAAATAGAGTTCAAATCCTTTTGTGATCGCCTGTTGACTGACGGCGGTGCTGATTTTGCCCGTGCCGCCGATAAACAAAATTTTCATGAGTGGTTGATTCTAACCGGACAAGAAGCTTTGGTTCAAGAAATCACATTTTGGGGCAGGGACGGCTCGCCGAGCCGTCCGTGATAAAAAGGTAGGGATGCGCGGCCCGCGCGTCCGCAATCTAAACCGGCCGCCTCGGCGAGGCGACCCTACCTTACTGACAGAACCAATAATCGCAAGAGCAGGGGATACAGAACGTTTTTTTATTGCCGAAACGGGGCAAAACGCGTCCACTGTTTGCATGAGAACATTGCTTTCGATTCTTGTTGTCCTGACGTTCGCAATCAGATTGTCCGCGGCAGACACCAACGCGCCCACGTTGTCGAAGACCAACACGTCCGCAGTGCTGAAAATTGGCACGGGTGAGGCGGACAAGTATTACGATCAGGTGATGATTGTGACCGGCAGGGTGGCGCAGGTCACCATCCGTCCCAAGGTGATCTTCCTGAATCTGGACCAGCCTTTCCCCAACTCACCGTTCACCGTCGTCATGTTTCCAGGCAAATATCTGGCAGACGTGAAGGCGCTGGAAGGAAAATCCATCGAAATACGCGGCAAAATTAAAAACTACCACGACAAGCCGGAAATTGCGCTGGACAGCACCAATCAATTGACCGTGTTCGATTCAAAGGGCATGATAATCACGTCCACAATTCTCCAATCAACGAATGCCCCGGCGGTTCATCAATCAACCAACGCCCCGCCGCCTTCCACGCAATCCACTAATTTCCCTGAAATCATGTGATGAATTGGTAGGGAAGCTCGGCCCGCGCGATCCGCGCATGGGAGGCGGAACTTCCACCGGTCGCTTCGGCGACGATGAGCGAAGGTCAGGCGCGGATGACGTGGTTTTCGCGAAAAACGGGGGCCAATGGGAAATCGTCGCCTTTCAAAACACCAAAATCGCCGAAGGCATCAATCCCGAAACGGTGTGACGCCGCCGGGGTTCAAAATAACTTCTATGGGCGCCTGCCAACCCCGGCAGGGGCAAAAGCTTTGTAGATTGGTAATTTGTAGGATGGCGCTACACACCGACCATTATTTCCGAAGCATAGACGAAACTGTTTCCAGACTAATTGAGACACTTTTCCGCTGACGCGGAAATTCGTTTTGGGTGTAGAATTCTAATGCATTATTTAGAGCATTTGACGCCTGAGTAAGTAACTCTTGACGACGGCTGCCAAGGCTAAGTTCAGCCTGTTGGAGCAGAGAAACGCCTAAATTTTGTTGCGCCATTGCCCATGTTTGCGGCGAGTTTTCACGATTGACGAACCTCAGCACCTCCCAGTCGACAGTCACCGCCTGTGCCAGCAATTGTTTACCTTCCTCGCCTTCTATTTGCGTTCCTTGTTCTGATAATGCCACGCTTAAATCAATTTGAACCTGTGCCCATGTCTGCTGCGACTGTTCAAAAGTTAAAACTTTCACTGCTTCTTTATAGGCAGCTATGCCTTCGGCTCGTAATTGTAATCCTTGTTGACCACCAGCTTGTCTGGCCTGATCCGTGAGTGCCACGCCCAAATTCATTTGGGCGCTAGCCCACATTTGCGGTGTTTGTTCACGTGTAAAAACTTCCAGAGCCTCTCGACAAGCGGATGCCGCCTCTAGGAGCAGTTTTTGCGCTTCTCCATCCCACGCGCCTGCGGCTTGCTCTTCCAGCGCATTGCTCAAGTCCACCTGCGCTGTAGCCCACTCTTGAGGAGACTGTTCGCGAATCAACACCTTCAAACTTTCCCGAAAAGCGGAAACGGCATTCGCTGACAGCCGCTGTGACGCTTCACCAGCTACGCGCTTGCTTGCTTCAATAAAAACAAGGCCTATGGTGCCTTTAATACTGGCAAATTCTTCTGGCCAGTGTTCAGGTACATAAACTTTCAACGCTTCTAAATAGGCGGTCATTGCTTCAGCCAACAACTGTTTCCCTTCTTCACCCCATGTGTGTGCTGCTTGCTCTCGTAGCGTATCTCCCAAACTCATTTGAATCATGGCCCAAGTCCGCGGCAACTGCTCATAAGTGGCAACTTTCAACGTCTCCCGAAAGGTACTTACCGCTTCGGCCTGCAATTGTTGGCCCTTTTCACCCCCTAAGCTTTTGCCGTATTCTGATAGCGCCACCCCCAAATTAAGTTGAGTCGTAGACCAGTCTCGCGGAAACAGTAATCGGGTGAAAACCTTCAACGCTTTGCGGTAAGCAGTAATCGCTTCGATAAACAGCCCCCGACTTTCTTCACCTGTTTTAAGCGTTGCCTCAGCTTCCAGCGCATTGCCCAAGTTCATTTGAGTTCTCGCCCAAACTTGTGGGGGTTGTTCATTGGTACAAACCTTTAACGTTTCTCTGTAGATTGTCACTGCCTCTGCAAGCAACGTTTGTTCCTTTCGGCCTGATTCGAAAACCGCTTGCTTCTCCAACACATTGCCTAGATCCATTTCGGCCGCGGACCACAGTCCAGGTGATTGCTTCTGCGTGAAAACTTTTAAGGCTTCCCGGGCTGCACTTTCCGCTTCAGCCAATAGGCGTTGCTGTTCTTGCCCTTGTACTCGTGTGCTTTGTCCCAATAGTGCGCCACTTAAATCCATTTGCGTCGCAGCGCGCAAATGCTCGGACTCCTTTGACGCAAAAACTTTTAACGCCTCCCGAAAAGCAGTGATCGCTTCAGTTAACAACCGCGGTTCCTCGTCATCTTGTCGTCCCGCCGCGAGAGAAGCTTGTCCCGTTAAGACGATACCCAAATTCATTTCAGTCGCGGCCTGTTCGAAAGGCATTTTCTCTCGGGTGTAAACCTCTTGTGCTTGCCGAAAAGCAGTTACTGCTTCGTCCAGCAATCGCCATGCTTCACCGCCTTCCGCATATGAGGACTGGCTAATCAACGCCAATCCCAGATTATTCTGAACAGCAGCCCATTCTTCAGGTGAGTTTGTCTCGCTGAAGCTAATGACAGCAGACCGATATTGATCAATGGCGGCAGATAGAAGTTCTTTACCATTTTCTTCATTTTCTGCCAAGCTAGCGTAACAAAAGCCCATTAATGCTCCCAGGAATGCAGTGTCGGGCGATTCCGGGTTTGTGTGGTTCGTGGCGGATTGGAAAATCACTAGTGCTTGACGATAATGGCCGTTTTCTTCCGACAGGCAACCTGCAATGATAAGTGCGAGATAAACCGGCTCGTTCACCAGTTCGGCGGGTAATTTTAATTCACTTATGTCTTGAACGGCTAGTGTGCGCTCCCCTGGCAAGAATGAATAATCAGGTGCATTGACAATCGTAACGTAAGGCCAAAATTTCTTCTCCCCGACGCGGTCACCCCAAACAACAATTTGAGCGTTGAATTGCTTGCCAATGCTACGCGCTTTTTTATGCGAAACAGAAGGGTCAAGTTCGGTATTTTCCAGTTGCTCATCGGAAGCCCGCACAACAATGACGTTTGTCGAAGGAACTTTCAGCAGCTCGTTGCGTAAGCTATCAACTAAATCACGTTGAAGTGAGTTATCACCGTCTCCCGCAATACGGAGCACAAGGACGCCCGTTATACCCTTTGGAAATTCTTTTGTGGAACCATAGATGCAGTGTTGGACAAACATTGCAGTTGCGGCCATTAGGGCAATTATGATGTAAACCTTGATTAGCGCTCTAATCTTTTTTCGTTGGGGTCTCGTTGCATTGATCCAGACCGCTGCTCCCACCATCACCGCCAACGCGAAAAGAGCAATAATTAGGTTTGGCCCCTTGAATAGCAGCGAAATCAGATCTTTGCCAATTTCAAACATTGCAATAGTTTCCCATCAGTTTTGATTTCACTGGAAGAAGCCGTGGAAGCCAGAGACCAAGGCGTTAATCTGGCAATCGGCCCCCTCGTAACGGTATGCCGGGGACAGGTGGAATTTCTCGTTGGCCCGAAAATCTGCCATAAGTTGCTTCACCCGCTCGAATGCCACGTAAAGCTGCGCCACGTGGCGGGCTGCCTCGAAGGTTGCTGGCACAGAGGCGATAGTAGCAGCAAATCGTGTTTCCGACAAGCGCGACAATTCGCCGTTAAAACGTTTTGAAACCAAAGCCGATTGCAAAAAATGTTATGCGTTTGGCAATTCCGTTCCAGAATTCGTCATTGACGCTGAGGCGGTTGCCCGTAAACTGTGCTTTCGGTTTTTGCTAAACTTTTTTAAGAAACGGACAAAAAATTATGGCAGTCAAAGTTGCAATCAACGGGTTCGGCCGCATCGGACGTCTGGTGTTCCGCGCGCTGGTCGAACAAGGCATGGTGGGCAAAGACATCGAGGTGGTCGCCGTCGGCGATATCGTCCCGGCGGACAACCTCGCGTATCTGCTCAAATACGATTCCATTCAGGGCCGCTTCAAGGGCAAGGTGGACAGCAAAACTTCCACGGAAGCCGTGGCCAAGGCCAAGGCGGCCGGCAAAAAGGCCGAGGACGCCGATCCGGACATCCTCATCGTCAACGGCAAGGAATTGAAGGTCGTCAGCGCCAAGTCGCCGGCGGAATTGCCGTGGAAAGCGCTGGGGGTTGACCTCGTGATCGAGTCCACTGGCTTGTTCACAGCCGTCGAGAAGGCCCAGGGCCATATTACCGCTGGCGCGAAGAAGGTGCTTATCACCGCGCCAGCCAAGGGCGATTGCCTTACCGTCGTCATGGGCGTGAATGAGGGCAAATACGACCCGAAGCAACATCATGTCATTTCCAACGCGAGTTGCACGACGAACTGCCTGGCGCCGGTCGTTTATGTGCTGCTCAAGGAAGGGTTCGGCGTCGAGGAAGGTTTGATGACGACAATCCACAGTTTCACCGCCACGCAAAAGACCGTGGACGGCCCCAGCAAGAAAGACTGGAAAGGCGGTCGCAGCGCGTCCATCAATCTCATTCCTTCCACCACCGGCGCGGCCAAAGCCGTGGGTCTGGTGTTGCCCGAAGTAAAGGGCAAGCTGACCGGCATGGCGTTCCGCGTGCCGACCCCGACGGTTTCGGCGGTTGACCTGACCGTTCGCACGGTCAAGGAAACGAGTTACGCGGAGATTTCCGCCGCGATGAAGAAGGCCAGCGAGACTTACCTGAAAGGCATTCTCGGCTACACCGAAGACGAAGTGGTCAGCTCGGATTTCATCCATTGCGAACTGTCCTCGATTTTCGATCAAGGCTCCGGCATGGAGTTGAACAAACGGTTCTTCAAGCTGGTGAGCTGGTATGACAACGAGTGGGGTTACAGTTGCCGCGTCGGCGACCTGATCAAGTACATGCTCAAGAAAGGGCTGTAAACCGCTGAACAAAGTTTTTAACCGCGGATTACGGGTATGTGGTTTGACAAGCAATTTTTTCATTAAAAGCATTTTTTGATCAAGCCTCAACTGGGCTGAAGGTTTTGTTGGGATCTAGATAATAAACTCTCCCCGTCTTGAGCGCGTGGTAGGTTCGTTGACGGACTGCTTTTCGAGTTCGGCCCAGTTGCTTGAGTGCTTTGGGTCCGACCTGACTGATGATCTTGCCCACTTTGATGACCAAGCGGTCATCGATTTCTTCCAGCGGCGTCCAACGGCCCCTCATCAGATACCAGACGGCCACCGTCAGTTTGCGGGCGATGGCAGCCACGGCCAGGTTGACGCTGCCCTTGCAGGCCAGCAATTTCTTGCCCCAGTGGGCCAAGGGAGTCTTGGCGCAGCGCAGGATGGCCTGGGCCGCCTCAATCAGCAGGCAACGCAAAAGCTTATGGCCATGGCCGCCGATCCCGCCGCTCCACTCCGACTCCCCACTATCGTCGAAGGCGGGATTGAGCCCGACGTACTTGACGAGCTGCTTGGGAGAGGCAAAGCGCTGGATGTCACCCACGAAGGCGCCCAAGGCAAACGCGACCACTTCGCGAACCCCGCACAGTCGCACGAGGGAGAGCAGATCGGGATCGGCCAGCACTTCCTGGGCGATGAGGCTGTGCCAGTGCTGACGTTGTTGGTCAGCGTGGCGCAATTCTGCCAGTAAGATTTCGATCACCTGCCATTGGCGTGAGGACCACGAGCGGGCGTGGCGAATCTGCTCTTCGAGTTTTTCGACTTGGGTCAGGCGGGGGCCTGGGTTGAGTCGGACGCCGTTGTCACTGAGGTAAGAACGCAGCCGGGCGCGCATCTGCGTGGTTCGTTTAGTGGCTTTGGCGTAGGCGTGAAACCAATCGCGCCGTTCCTGGGTCTTGACATCGGGCACCCAAACCTCTTTAGCCGTGCCAGCCAGATAGGCTTTACCAATGCGCACGGCACTGATCTTGTCATTATTGGCGTGCGCTTCCTTGAGTTTGCCCAAGTGGCAACTTTCCAGGACCTTGGCTTTGCGCCCGCCGGTCGCCAAGGTGCGGACCACTTGAAAGCTGTTGCCCGAAGCTTCCAGTACAAACAGATCCTGGGCGGTGGTGAACTTCTTGGCCCAGCCGGGGAGTTGAGCCAGTGGCACCTTGTTGCAGAGCTTTTCCACCACGGCGGCCGCCGGGCTGGGACCACGGATAATGGCCGCCGTGAAACTATCGGGGTGAGCGTCCAAGCCAATCACCCGCTCGACAGATTTTAGTTTTTCGTTCATCTTGTCTCCTAACGGTTGTGCAGACGGACGGAAACGGGTCAGGCGCTGACAGGCACTCCGGGATGAAGATGAATTTATCCGTGAAATCTGTGTAATCCGCGGTTAATCTTTTTTCATGCTCAACAAAGAAATCACTGAAAGCATCATCGGCGCTGCCATGGCGGTTCTAAATGAACTCAAACCCGGTTTCGACGAAAAGCTATATGAAAATGCACTCGTCATCGAGTTGCAGGCACGCAGTTGCTCCGTTGAGCAACAGCGTGAATATCCGGTGCATTATCGTGGTCATTTCATTGGCAAGCTCATCCCGGATCTCATAGTGGATGGCAAAGTCATTGCCGATCCAAAAGTCGTCACTGACTTCAAGGAAACCCACATTGCTCAAATGCTCGGTTATCTGAATATCACCGGCTTGGAGGTGGCACTGCTCCTCAATTTTAAGAATGCCAAACTTGAATGGAAACGTGTGGTAAACGAAAAACTGCGAAAGAATATTGATGATGCGGGTTTTAAATAATATCCGCGTTATCCGCGCCATCCGCGGTTAATATGGTTGTTTGTTGAATTCCTTTTCCAATCCGCAGTTCTCGACCAGACTAAGCGAGTGAAAATTTCGGTCATTGTTCCCGCGTTCAACGAGGAACGGATGCTGGCTCCGTCATTGGCGGCGGTGAAATTAGCGATGGCAGCCTTTGCCCAACGCCATTGGGAGGCTGAACTCATCGTCTGCGACAACAATTCCACCGACCGCACGGCGGAAATTGCGCGCGCAGCGGGCGCGACTGTCGTGTTCGAGCCAGTCAATCAAATTGCCCGCGCCCGGAATTCCGGCGCGGCGGCGGCCACCGGCGACTGGCTGATTTTTGTAGACGCGGATTCGCAGCCGTGCGCGGAACTGTTCGCGGACGTGGCCGAACAAATCCAATCCGGCCGTTGTCTCGCCGGCGGCTCAACGATCCGGATGGATGAAGCATTTTTTACTGGCCGGTTTCTTCACGTTGACCTGGAACTGGTCCAGCCGACTGTGGCGCCTGCTGGCTGGCTCATTCATTTATGTCGAGACGACGGCATTCCGGAAAATTGGCGGGTTCAACGACAAAATGTTCGCGGCGGAGGAACTGGATTTGAGCAAGCGGCTGAAAAAACTAGCTCAGGAAACCGGCAAAGAAATTGTGATTTTACATTCGCATCCGCTGGTGACTTCCGCGCGCAAGATGCGGCTTTATACGGCGTGGGACCATCTCAAGCTGCTGGCGCACGTGACGTTCAACCGTCGCGCACTCTACCATCGCGAGTCTTGCACTCTGTGGTATGACGGACGGCGATAATTCTGGAACGAGGCTTCCCAAGCGGGTCGGGCTTCCCCGGTGCGGAAAAGGCGGATTCGTCGTTGGCAGCTATTGTTTTGGCCGGCGCAAAATATAACGAGTTTGACTAGACGGCCCCGCCGCCGTAAATTCGTGGGCGAATGCTGGCGGCTGAATCAAAGGTGGCGACCAAAGCAATACTTGGCTCGCCGAATGCCAATCCGAATAGTTCCTGGAAGCACCTCGTGGAACCGGTGGAGCCTTTTCTGCACGCCGTTACGGAACAACTCCTCCGGCAAGTGCACGAGTTCGATCCGCAAATCGTCCCCCACGCCAAATACGCTTTGAAGGGCGGCGGCAAGCATTTGCGCCCGATGCTGGTGGCGCTGACCGCGGGTTCGCTCGGCAAAGTGACCGACGCGCACGTGACGGCGGCGGTCATCATCGAAATGGTGCATCTGGCCACCCTCATCCACGACGACGTGATAGACGAAGCCGAAATCCGGCGCGGCCGGCCCACGCTCGCGGCGAATTGGGGCAACGAAATCGCGGTGCTGTTCGGCGATTGCCTCTTTGCGCAGGCATTGAAACTGGCGGCGGGTTTTCCCACGCCGGAAGTTTGCCGCGCGGTGGCAACGGCCACGGACACCGTTTGCGCCGGTGAAATCCTGCAAACCCAGCATCGCCGCAAGTTTCAGGTTTCGCGGCGCGATTATTTCCGCATCATCGAAATGAAGACCGCCGAGTTGTTCACGTTGTCGTGCGATTTGGCGGCATTTCTGAGCCAGGCCTCGGCGGCACAGCGCGCGGCGTTGCGGCAATTCGGCTCGGCGTTCGGCTCGGCGTATCAGGTTTATGATGACTGCGTGGATTTGTTCGGTTCGGAGACCGAGGCTGGCAAATCGCTCGGCGCGGATTTGGCGAATGGCAAATTGACCTGGCCGGTGCTGCTGGCGTGGGAGCGCGCGAGCGCCGGCGACCGTGGGGAGCTGGAGGAAATGGCGCAGAACTGGCAGCCGGCGGCATTGCCGCGCATCAATGAATTGCTGGCCAAATACGAGACCCTTGGCCCGACGCTGGAAGTCATCCATCGCTATTTGGAGCAGGGGCGGCAGGCGTTGCGCGTCCTGCCGGAGTCGGACGGACGCGCGGCTTTGCTGGGACTGGCGGATTATTTGGCGCAACAAACGCGCGCTTTGGCTGTTTAATTGGAAATTATGATTATGGCCGAACCAGCCGCACGACAGGACTCGGAATCGCCCGCGCCGGTGGATGAAGAGGAGTTGGTGCGGCGCGCGCGGCGCGGCGATTTGGGCGCTTACGATGATTTGGTGCGGCGTTATCAGGAGCGCATTTATGCAACGATTTATCACATGACGTCCAATCACGAGGACGCCAACGATTTGGCCCAGGAATCGTTCATCAAGGCGTTTCGGGCGCTCAAATCCTTCAAAGGCGGCTCCAGTTTTTACACCTGGCTCTACCGGATTGCGGTCAATAAAACGATTAATTTCCTGAAACAACGGAAAAACCGCACTCATATGAGTCTGAACGACCTGGATTTTAACGCCGAGCACGACCCGGATTTAATGGCGTTGATTTCGGATAAAACCCCGCGCCGGGAGGCCGGTTTGACGGAATTGCAGGAAAAATTGAACGCGGCCATGCTGAAGTTGTCTGAACCTCATAGATTGGTCGTTGCCCTGCATGATGTGCAGGGATTGTCGCACGACGAAATCGCCAAGATTATGGATTGCAATATCGGCACGGTGCGGTCGCGGCTGTTTTACGCAAGACAGCAATTGCAGGGGTTTCTGTCCGATTACCTGGGACCAACATGAACGAAAGCGAAAACAACTTCGAATCGTTGCGCCGGTTACTGGCGCTCAAGCGGCATGAAATCCCACCGCCGGGCTATTTCAACAGTTTTTCCGGCCAGGTGGTATCCCGTATCCGCGCGGGAGAAACTGCTGAGACACGGGAAATCGCCGGGTTATCGTGGCTGCTGAAAGTCCTCCAGGTATTTGAAGCAAAGCCAGCGTTTGCCGGTGCCTTTGCCTGCTCGTTGTGTTTGCTGTTGTTGCTCGGAATCCTTTATGCCGAGGGCCCCGATGGCACGCCGAAGGCAACGTTTTTGGCGGCTTTGACGCAACCTGCCGTTTCTCTCGCTGATGCAACATCGCCGGTCCTTTCGTCGGCGCCTGCGCAGCAGGGTTTGATGGTCAGCACCAATCCGGTCTTCAGCCTCGAACCGGACGCTTCTCTCTTCGGCCAGCAAAACCCACTGGCGCAGCCGGTCAGCTTTTCCCTTCCGGGCCACTGATTTGTGCCAACCCCCTCGTTGCGCGCTTGAATCGGCGCCGCATTTTGCCTTTAATCAGGCGGGTGCCAACCAAAGTCATCGCGGTCGCCAACCAAAAAGGCGGCGTAGGGAAAACGACCACTGCCGTGAATCTCGCCGCATGCCTGGCCGCGGTCGGCCGGCGGGTGTTGCTCTTCGACCTCGATCCGCAGGCCAACGCCACGAGCGGTCTGGGCCTGGAAAAGACCGAAGGCGCCAGCGCCTATCGCGTATTGCTCGGTGAAGGCAGCCTCCTCGACAAAATCAAAGGCACGGCGTTCGAGCGGCTTGAAGTTGTCCCCAGCGAGGTGGATATGTGCGGCGCGGATGTGGAACTGGCGCGTTCGGACAACTATTTGCTTCGCGTCGCCGCCGCTTTAAAGCCCGTGCTGGAATCACAGCGCTTTGACGCGGTTTTCATTGATTGCCCTCCGTCACTGGGGATTCTGACGCTGAACGCCTTTGCCGCGAGCGACGGCCTGCTCATCCCGTTGCAATGCGAGTATTATGCGCTTGAAGGCATTTCGATGATGAACCGCGTGCTGACGCAGTTGCGTGACGCGGGTGTCAATCCGCGGCTCGACATCTTCGGCGTGGTGATGACGATGTTTGACGGCCGCACGAAACTTTCAAACGAAGTGGTGGGCGAGGTGCGAAATCTGCTGGGCGCACGCGTCTTTGAAACCGTGATACCCCGCAGCACGAAACTCGCCGAGGCGCCAAGTTTCGGAAAACCCATTATTCATTACGACAAATACAGCACCGGCGCGGCGGCGTATGAAGTGCTCGCGCAGGAGGTCCTCGCGCGGCTGAACGCCGGATGATTGGCAATAACGGTTCGGGATTTGACAGAAAACGGCAAGCAACGCATTTTCAAAAGTTGTAACTCATCCGGCGCTTGCTGCCATGGCATGAATTGAATAGCCTCGGTCTTCCTACAAATTTATGGCAAGAGAAATTCTCGAAATGCCGGTCGAACAGGCCACGATGGAACTGCCGGATACTAAAACCATCCGGCTTAAATGGCCGGACGGCCACAACCCTGAATTCAAGACCGGCCAGTTCATCACGCTCTACTGGCCGGACACGCCCAATTACAAACGCGCCTATTCGCTCTCCTCGTGCGCGCTCGACCGCGGCTTTTACGAAGTTACCGTCAAGCGTGATGGCAAGATGGGCACGCGCATTGTGGACTGGGCAAAAGTCGGCGACAAATTTTTCGTCATCCCGCCGGTCGGAAAGTTTTTGCCGGTCTATGAGCCGAACCGGCACTTGATTTGCATCGCGGGCGGTTCGGGTGTGACGCCGTTTCGCGGCTTTGTGCGCGAAGCCACGCGGCGGAAACTGGGCACGAAAATCACCATCCTTTACAGCGTGCGCACGACGCGCAGCATCATTTTCCAGGAGGAATTCCACCAGTTGGAACTGGAGAACCCCAATTTCAGTTTTTACGTGACTTGTACACGGCTGGACGAGAACGATCCCTGGCGCGGCCGGCGCGGGCGCATCACGCCGGAATGGATAAAGGAGCATGTGCATGACCTTTCCAACACAATCTTTTACGCGTGCGGCCCGAACGAACTGGTCGAATTTGCCGAACATCTGGTTCTGCAACAAATGGGCATCCCGAAGGAACAGATGAAAACGGAGAAATGGGGATGATGGCGAATCCGCGAATTGCGCCAATTTTTGCGAACTCTTTTTCCTGGTTAATGCGTGTCCATTAGCGCAGTTCGTGTCCAAAATAAATGTTAAAACGCACTCCTCTTTTTTCCGCTCACCAGAAACTTGGTGCCAGGCTGATTGATTTTGGGGGTTGGGAAATGCCCGTTCAATACACCAGCATCACCGACGAACACCTCGCCGTCCGTAACGCAGCCGGGATTTTTGACATTTCCCACATGGGCGAAGTAACGGTCAGTGGTGCGGGCGCGGAGGGGTTCCTCAATACCGTCCTGACCAACGACATCCGCAAACTCGCGCCCGGCGAAGGTCAATACACGTTGATGTGCAACGAACTCGGCGGCGTGATTGATGATCTTTACGCCTACAAACTTTCCGACGGCGTTTATTTTCTCATCATCAACGCCTCGCGCATCGAGGCGGATGTTGCCTGGCTGCAATCGCAGGCGGCAAAATATTCCGGCGAACTCAACCTCACCAACGCCTCGCATAACTATGCCGCCGTGGCCGTACAAGGACCGCGTGTCAGTGAATTCATCAACGACTGTTTTCCCGGCGCGTCCATTTCCGCCATGCGCGTCAACGCCGCGACCGGTTTGAAGAAAAATCAGATCGGTGGATTCAAATTTGAAAACCACAGCGTCCTCGTCTCGCGTACGGGCTATACCGGCGAGGACGGATTTGAAATCGTCGGCTCAGATGAAGCCATCCGGGACGTGTGGGACAAAATTCTCACGGTGGGTCAGCCGTTCGGCATCAAAGCGTGCGGCCTCGGCGCGCGCGACACGTTGCGAACGGAAGTCTGTTATCCGCTTTACGGCCATGAGCTGGACGAAGCTACGACGCCCATTGACGCCGGGTTGGGATTTTTTGTGTCGCTGGACAAAGGTGAATTCATCGGACGTTCTGTTCTCGCCGAACAAAAGGCGAACGGTACCAGGAAAAAACTGGTGGCGTTCAGAATGGGCGCAAAATCCGCGCCGCCGCGACCGCATTATCCGATCTGGACCAACGGCGTTAATGTCGGCAGCGTCACCAGCGGCACCCAAAGTCCCGTCGCTCGGCATTGGCATCGGCATGGGCTATGTGCCGCCGGAATGGGCGAAGTCGCAGACGCGGATTGAAATCGAAATTCGCGGCAAACGCTGCCCGGCCATGGTTGTGCCGAAACCGATTTACAGAAAAAATTAAACCGCTGATTTCGCGGATTGCGCGGATTCAGGAAAATGTTTTTAATCCGTGTCGTCCGCGTAATCTGCGGACATATTTTATGAGCAATATTCCAGCGGATTTGAAATACACCAAATCTCACGAATGGGTGCGGGTCAGCGGCGACACCGCCACGGTGGGCATTACCGACCACGCACAACATGAATTGACCGACATCGTTTTTGTCGAGCTGCCGGACGTTGGCCGAAAGATCAAAACCGGCGACGCCTGCGCGGTGGTGGAATCGGTGAAGACCGCCAGCGATATCTATTCACCCTTGAGCGGTCAAATTCTGGAGACCAACAAGGCCGTCGTGGATGACCCGGCACTCGTAAACAGTGAACCGTATGACGCCGGCTGGTTTTTCAAAATCAAGCTGGGCAATCCGGCGGAACTGGATGCCTTGCTGCCGCCGGATAAATACAAGACCCAGATCGGCGGGTAACTTTTGTTATCGCCTGATGCGCCGCTCCAACGAGCGGCATTCACTATTTAGCGCAGCTTAAACACGCATAAAGCGGCGCTTCTTTCTGCTTTGGGGTGATTGCATTTATTCCGGAATCCGGTGATTTTTGGAATGTGAAACCTAAACACGTTCGCTTGTTCATCAAACCCTATTGCCCGTGGTGCCATCGCGCGACCCGTTGGCTGAATGAGCGCGGCGTCGAATATGAAACCGTTGACGTGATCAGCGATGAGGCGGCTTATGACGAAATGATCCGTTTGTCCGGCCAGGAACTGGCCCCCGTGATTGACGTGGACGGGAAGGTGTTGGCGGATTTTGGGCCGGAGGAACTGGCCGTGTTTTGGGAGGAACTTCAGCCGCCCATGCGTGCACCGGCACACGGCTGAAATTCGCGCCGGCTTCACAAATCCATCCTTCCGATTTGAATTCCTGCCAATCCGGCGCAATTCGTTTCTTCACATTCGGGTCCGTTTGTGGTCATCTGTGCCCGACAAATGGCCACTGCTGAATTGAAATCGCGCCCGCGGCTGCCGGAATGGCTGCGCACAAAGCTGCCCACCTCGGACAGTTTTGCGCGCACCCGCAGCCTGCTCGACGAACTGAAGTTGCACACGGTTTGCGAAAGCGCGAAATGCCCGAACCATTGGGAATGCTGGAGCAAAGGCACGGCGACCTTCATGATTGCCGGCGACCGCTGCACGCGCGCCTGCGGCTTTTGCGCAGTGACCACGGCCAGACCGTTTGCACTCGAAGCCGACGAACCGCGGCGCGTGGCCGAGGCAACGCGGCGGATGCGGTTGCGGCACATCGTCATCACCGCCGTCGCGCGCGATGATTTGGCGGACGGCGGCGCGGAGCACTTTCGGAAGACGATTGAAGCGGTGCGCGAATTGAATCCGGGCATTGTGATTGAAGTGCTGGTGCCGGATTTCAACGACCGTGACGAATCCATCGAAACGGTGCTGGCGGCGAGGCCGCACGTTTTCAATCACAATCTCGAAACCGTGCGGCGGCTCACGCCGCTGGTGCGTTCGCGCGCGACGTATGACCGTTCATTAAGCGTGCTGCGCAGGGCGAAGGCCGGTCGCGGCGACACGATTTATACAAAATCCGGGATGATGCTCGGTCTCGGAGAGACGGAGGAGGAGGTGGTGGTCGCGCTGGAGGATTTGCGCCGCGCCAGCTGCGACATTCTTACCCTGGGCCAGTATTTGCAGCCGACGCTGAAACATTTGCCGGTGGTGGAATTTATTGCGCCGGAAGTTTTTGATGCCTACGGCCGGACCGCGCGCAACCTTGGTTTTGTCCACGTGGCCAGCGGCCCGATGGTGCGAAGTTCGTATCACGCGGACGAGCTCGATCTGCCATCGGTGCGTCAATGAAAAGGATTGCGGCGCACGAGCAGATAAAGCAGGACGCCCAGGCATAAAATTCCCACCCCAAAACCAATGACGGTAATGATGGTCCTGAGTGTGCGGGCTTGCTCCAGTGTTTGGTTGGTGCGCTGTTTTTCCGATTCCCTGAACGTCGTGAGTTGCTTTTCGAGGGTGGCCAGGGCGGCTTCACTTTTAAGCTGAAGCGTGTACCATTTCCCTTCGAAACGTTTCCATTCTTCCGGCAGATGGACGAGGCTTTCGGTGATGACGATACGGAATCCGCAGCGGCTCCAGAACGGCGAATTTTCCTGCGTCCACAGCCGGAAGACGCCGTGATGCGAGGCAATCAACTGAATGCGTTCCCAGAACAGTTCCCGCGCCGCGTCCGCCGCGGAAAAATCAGCGTAGGCCTCGCTGTGGAGCCGGGCGTGCTGGCGGATGATTTGAAGGCCAATCGCGCCGGCGATTTGTCCGTCGGCGGATTCAATCACTTGAAACTCGGTCAGCCGGCTTTCCAATTTGTCCGCCGGCAGGTGCATTGAGTTCCAAAGCGACCTGAGACTTTGAAAATCATCGGTGGTGGCGCGGCGCACGCGGAGTTTAGGCGAACTCATCGCCCGTTTATAACAATTCCACCTGCATCATTGCAACTGGAGCAGATAAAAAAGATACGGTGTGTTGGGATTGACCGGATTGGTGAAAATGAAGCCGCCGGTGGCGTCAAACGGGTTCGTGGAGGCACGCGTCCAGTTTGTGAACGGGGACATGACGTTGGTGCTGGTGAGAAGGTAATAATTTCCGTTATGCGGGCCGTTGGTGCCGCTGGCGACCAGGTTGGTCCCGGAAAGTTTGACAGCGTTGATGAGCGGCACGGAATTCGTTGAGACAATGCGTTGAATGGTGGAGTTGTTGCCGCTGGCCAGGTTGGCGTAAAGCACGTCGCCGTTGGATGGGTCAATGCCAAAGGCAGAAATGCGTCCCGCGCTGCCAAACAACTGTTGGACCGCGGTGGCGTTCGCGCCGTTATAAGTCAAGCTCCAGACGTTTCCGCTCTCATCGTCGCCATAGACGTAGGCACCGGTCAGTTGTGGGAAACGGCTGCCACGATAGACCACCCCGCCCATGACGGCATCACCCTGGTATGCCCCCGAACCATGCGCGTAGGCAATCAGCGGCAAAATCGGGTTGACCGGCACCGGTTGGCCGTTGGTGGAAACGCCGCTGGGCGGGCTGTTCGTACCTTCCCAAGTCGCCCAACCGTAATTGCCGCCCCTGGTGATGATGTCCACCTCTTCGTATTGATCCTGCCCAACGTCGCCGCAATAAAGAATCCCCGTGGCCGGATCGAAGGAAAACCGCCACGGATTGCGCAACCCGACGGCCCAAAATTCCGTGCGCAGTTGGCTGGTGTTGACCGGAAGATTGTCAAAACTGGTCGCGCCTACGAACGGATTGTCCGGCGGAATGGCATAATTGGTCGTCGCGGCGGCTTCGGAATTTGCGTTCGGCGGCAAACTGCCGGGAAGTTTTTTCACGTCAATCCGCAAAATGCCGGAGAAAAAATTCTGATCAATGTGCTGTGCATTGCCAAGGGTGTTGTATTCATCGCCCTCGTCGCCGACCGAAACGTAAAGATAACCATCCGGCCCGAAATGCGTGTCACCGCCATTGTGATTGCTGGCACGGTCGTATTGCACAATGAGCCGGGTTTCGGAATTGGTGTCACCCTGGTTGGGGTTGCCCGCAAAGGTCTGAAAGCGCGACAAAATATCGTGCAAGCCGCTCGTGCCGTTGGTGGCCGGACCCATGTAAAAAATGTAGAAGAAACGGTTCGTTGCGTAGCCCGGATCGAATGTCAGGCTCAGCATGCCTTCCTCACTGTTGAGGTCGGCGGACTCGCTGGTGTTAACGACACTCACGCGACTCGAAAGATCCATGAAAATCGTGCGCGTCGGATTGGCCAGGTTGGTGATGACAACGGTACGCCCGTGTTTTTCGACGATGAACAGGCGGTTCGTTTCACCCGGCGGTGACGTGATGCATACCGGGTTGGAGAACACCAGGCTGGGAAACGCATTCGTGGGAACATAACCCCAGGCGGTTGCCGCCCGGGCAGCAACGCTGGCGGCCAGCGTGCCGGCGGCGGCACATGCCAGGGCAAATCGAGCAAAAGGCAGTCTCATATTGATGTTTAATTTGCCTGCTTGACAGCAAAAGTCAAAGCCGCGCACAATCTTTTCCGTAAAGCACGATTTGCTTTTCTCCGGAGGTATGCAATTTTCAGCGGACAGTAAGTTATTGAACTATGAACAACACAGGCACACAGCAACTCCTGAATGCGTTGAACTGGCGCTACGCTACCAAAGCTTTTGATTCCGGCAGGAAAATCCCGGCGGAGGTCTGGCAAACCCTGGAACGCGCACTTGTGCTCTCGCCAAGCTCCTACGGACTTCAGCCATATCGTTTTCTCGTCATCGATAATCCGGCCCGGCGCGCCGAATTGTTGCCGCATTCGTGGAACCAAAAGCAAGTCGTGGATTGTTCACGTTATGTCGTGTTCACTGCCCGCACCAGGATGACCGACGCGGACGTGGACAAACTCATCGCGCGCACCACCGACATCCGAAAAATTCCCGCCGAATCCCTCAATTTTTACCGCGACATGATGCTGGGCGACCTCGTCAAGGGGCCGCGCAGCCAGATCGCCCACGAATGGGCCACCCGGCAGGCCTACATTGCGTTGGGCAACTTGATGACCTGTGCCGCCGTGCTCGGGGTGGATGCCTGCCCGATGGAAGGTTTTGTTCCCGCGGAATACGACCGTGTGCTGGGCCTGGGAAACAGCGGTTACGCATCGGTGGTTTGCTGCGCCCTGGGTTATCGCGCGGCCAGCGACAAATACGCGGCCCTGCCCAAGGTGCGTTTTGAAATCAAGGACCTCGTCCGTTACGTTTGAACCTTATGATTACAATCCGCAAAGCCGACGAACGCGGCCACGCCCATTTTGACTGGCTCAACACGTGGTACACGTTTTCATTCGCTGATTACCACGACCCGGACCACATGGGATTCCGCGCGTTGCGGGTGATTAACGACGACACCATTGCGGGCGGCGGCGGTTTCGGCACGCATCCGCACCGAGACATGGAAATCATCACCTGCGTCTTGAGCGGCGCTTTGGAGCACAAGGATTCCATGGGCAACGGCCGTGTCATCCGCCCCGGTGAAGTCCAATACATGGCCGCCGGCACCGGCGTGACGCACAGTGAATTCAATCCATCACCGGCGGAACCGGTGCATCTGCTGCAAATCTGGATTTTACCCGATCGCAAAGGCGTGAAACCAGCATACGCCGAAAGGTCTTTTGCCGGGGCCGCACCGGGAAAATTGTATTTGGCCGCGTCCAAATCAGGACGCGACGGTTCGATACCCATCAATCAAGACGCGGACGTGTTCATCGGCAAACTCGGCGCGGGCGACCGACTCAACCACTCTTTAAAACCTGGCCGTCACGCCTGGCTACAGGTGGCCGAGGGCGGCGTGAAATTGAATGGCCAGTCGTTGAAGGCCGGCGACGGCGCGGCGGTTTCAGACGAAAACAAACTGGTTCTCGAATCAACCGGGCCGGCGCAGGTGATTTTGTTCGACCTGACCTGAACTGCCGGGACGAACCGATGAAAAGGACCCTTCGCATCATCGCCTTGGTTCTTATCGTTGGCGCAATCGCTTTCTGGGCGGCAGCCGGAGCGAATCGCGGTTGGACGAAAACGCGCGTCCCGGAGAAAGTCGTGGATAAAGTCACGGGCCTGGAAGGAGTTCAATGGCAGGATAAATTCGTGCCGGGCGTTGATTTTCTGGGCGCGGCCTTGCTGGGCGCGGGAATTCTGGCTGGCATTTCCATTTTTGTTCCGGCACAATCAAAGTGATCCACAAACCGAACCAAACCATGAAACCGAAACTCACCATTCTGGCACTCATTACCATGTCGGGCGTGGCGCTGGCTGCGCCGCTGACGTTCGACTTCAAGGACCCCAAGGGCATCAACAACGCCGGGTTCAAACTCGACGCACCGCTGGAGTCCATCAACGGCAGCGCCAGCGGCGTTTACGGCACGGTCACGTTCGACCCGGAGAACCCCGGCGCAACCAAAGGTAAAATCACCGTGGCCACCGCGTCGCTCATCGTCCCCAATCCGATGCAAAACAAGCACATGTTGAGCGACAAATGGCTCGATGCGGCAACGCACCCCACCATCGTTTTTGAATCGAAGGAATTCAAAAATGTCCAGACCACCGGCGACACCACAACGGCGGACGTGACTGGAACGTTCTCGCTCAAGGGGGTGTCGAAGGAACTTACCGTACCCGTGAAATTGACCTATCTTAAGGACAAACTGACCGAGCGCGTGCCGAATCAGAAGGGCGATCTGCTGGTCATCCGTTCCAACTTCGCCATCAAGCGCAGCGATTTCAACATCAACCCGGGTCAATTTGAAGACAAGGTTTCCGATGCCATCGAAATCACCCTGAGCATTGCCGGCGCCTCGCCGAAATAATTTACAATTCGACCGAATGCCGGTTTGCTCAGCTTGAACGAGCAAGGGGCGCAGCGAACTGGCCTCACAGCGGTGCTGAACCCGATCAAAAGCCGGGTGCATGCGCTGACTTCAATTCTCTACCTTGGCGTTGTTTATTTCCTTCATTCGAACAATGGCCTTGAGTGGACCGGGCTTATGGAGCAAATGACGAGTACTTGGTCAAGAAGCACAATTCCGCAAAGCCTTCCACGCGCTGTAGTTGCGAAATGCCGCCAGATGGATGGTGAGCATTTGCACGCCGCTTTTTCTTGCTCAATTGCTTTATTTGTAATATATTCCACTACAAAAAGCCGGATGCAGTTGCGTTTCTAACTTGGGTAACAGCGGATTTTGGTCAACGGATATGATCGGCCGGGTTAACGAATAAGACACTGGGTATGAGAGACAAACGTATTGTAGCGTCCGAAATGATAAGTGAAACCCAGCCTGATTGAGGCAACTGAGTGAGGGATGCGAAGCTTCCGCGGCTTTTTTAAAGAATAGTATCTGTTGGGGTGTTGATTGCCACATTTAAGACGCGCAGGCGTAGATTAACCATACCAACTGCGTCGGAAAGTTTGTGCCGTTAAGCAAAATATGATCACTCATTGGCGAATTTTAATCTTGGCGGCTGGCGGCATTATGCTATGCAACAACGCGACCCAAGCTCAAGTTATCAACTTCGACGTGCCAGGTGGTGTTGCTGGTGCTGCAAATTATTCCGGGCAAGGTGCTTATTCTAATCCGGGCAACAATTATTGGAATCCGATTTTCGGCGGTGGCACTACGGGCGCTACCAACCGACTGTCTGATGGCATTACCGCCAGTCCGATCACGCTGACATCCCAACTGGGCGGTACCTATGGCACTCAGGGAACGCAGGGCACTCCGGCGGCGTTGCAACAACCCTATGAGTACAATAACGCCGCTCTTCGCACAGACACGCTCAATAATGTTCCCGCTGGCACTTATAATCTGTATCTTTATGGCATCAATAATACGGGCACACGGGGCACAACCTTTACGGTTTCCACCCCGGTGATGGCGCCCATTACCCAGAGCACCTCTAACACGCCAGCGAGCCTGGCTACCTTCATACTGGGCGCTGACTACGTGATATTCAGCAATATCGTCGTGGGGACCTTGGGGACGATCACCTTTACCTGGACGTCCAACGCCAATGTCACTTTCTCGGGAAACATCGAGGGCGACCTCAGTGGCCTTCAACTCGTATTTGTTTCAACGAACACAGTTGTTACCAATCCGGCTGGTCCCAATTTTGGTCCGAACGTCTTCCTGTTCAGTCCTTCGACGCCGACGGCAACGATTCAGAGCACTCTAAACAGCATATTTGCATTGCAGGATGATGTGAACGCGAGCCAATTCGACGCCAACCGGTACGCCATTCTTTTCGAACCCGGGACGTATAACGTGGCCATCAATATGGGCTACTACATGCAAGTGCTCGGTTTGGGACAGTCGCCCGACAATGTCACCATCAATGGCTTGCTGGACGCTCACGGATTTTTGGCAGATAACAACGCTACCTGCAATTTCTGGATGGCCGCTGAGAATCTGGCCGTGTTTCCAACCAACAGCGGTGGTTACAGCCAGTGGGCCGTGTCACAGGGCACTTCCTTTCGCCGTATGCATGTAAAAGGCAACTTGTTCCTCTCGGATTTTGAAGGCGATGCCTATTCGAGCGGCGGCTTCCTGGCTGATTCCAAGATTGATTCCTGGGTCTATCCCAATACACAGCAACAATGGCTGTCCCGAAACGATATTTGGGCGGGCTGGTCGGGAGCGGTGTGGAACATGGTGTTTGTAGGCGTTTCAAATCCGCCTTCCGGAATGTGGCCCGGCACGCCCTACTCGGTCATCACCAATACACCATTGGTCCGGGAAAAGCCCTATTTGTACGTGGATGGCAATACCAATTTCTTCGTCATGGTGCCAAATCTTGAAACCAACATTCTGGGAACCACCTGGGCAAACGGCCCGACACCCGGAGTTTCAGTCCCCATCAGCCGGTTCTATCTGGCGCAACCCGGGGTGGACAATGCCGGCACCATCAACGCCGCGCTGAATTCGGGGCTGAATTTGATTTTGACTCCCGGGATTTATCATCTGACGAACAGCATTCTCATCACGCAGCCGGATACGATCGTTCTCGGGCTTGGATTCCCGACGTTGATACCAACCAATCGAAATCCCGCCATGGTGATTTCTGATGTCAATGGCGTGAAGGTGTCGAGTATAATATTCGATGCCGGAACCACCGCGTCGCCCTCGTTATTGGAGGTTGGGACTGCGACGAATTCCGTGGATCATTCCGCGGATCCAATATGTCTGTACGACATTTGCAGCCGGGTGGGCGGGCAGTTCGTCGGGACCACGACCAATTGCGTGACAATTAACGCCAACAATGTCATCGGTGACAACCTCTGGTTGTGGCGGGCGGATCATGGCGCCGGCTCAACTCCGTATTGGACCGGAAATCCAAGCCAGAGCGGCTTGGTAGTGAATGGCAATAATGTGACCATGTACGGACTTTTCGTGGAGCATCATCAGCAGTACCAGACGCTGTGGAATGGCAATGGCGGACGACTCTATTTTTACCAGTCCGAATTGCCCTATGACCCGCCATCTCAAAGCGCATGGTCCGAGGCTCTTGGCGTGCCTGGTTATGCGTCCTACAAAGTTGCGAACAGTGTCACAAGTCATCAAGCCTACGGGCTTGGCATCTACGCGGTATTTATCAACACCGGCAATGCCAATATAAGTTGCTTCAACGCCATTGAGACGCCGGCCAATTCGCAGCAGGTCAATGTGCACGATATGATGGATGTTTATATCGCCGGGAATGGATCCGGGAGCGGCCCCACTGAAATCTATCATATCATCAATGGCACCGGCAGCGCGGTCGTCGGTCCCGGTTGGGGCGGCACGGCCTACGCAAACTACCTGTGGCTGAATCCGACAATTTACGCCAGTGCAGATCTGAGCGGGCCAAACGTCGCTGTTTCATTCCCCAGCGAGTCTTGGCATTCTTATCAACTACAGTACAAGAACGCATTGACTGATTCGAGTTGGTCGAATCTTGGCAGTCCCGTTGGAGGGAACGACACGCTGCAGATGGTCACCGATTCAACTTCCGCAACCAACCGGTTTTACCGCGTTATGGCACAGTGAAGTGAACTGCGGTTGACCGCTGAACTGCAAACCAACTGGCACCGACCGTCACCTCGCATACAACTATTTTGCACTGCCCCGAAGCCCGCTACCTTTTTGGCGCGTGAAGGGATTCGATGTATTGCTGCGCCGATTGATTGGTTGGATCAATCTGCAACGTTGTTCGAAACTCGGCGAGCGCCTCATCCAGCCTTTCCCGCTTCGCAAGCATCAAACCGAGATTCAGGTGCGCCTTGGCAAAATCTGGACGATAGCGGACAGCCTCCGAAAATTGCCCTCGCGCTTCCTCGATATTTCCCTGGGCCGCCAGTTCAACTCCAAGCAGATAGTGTGCTTGCCAGAATTCCGGTTTGAACTGAATAGCGGCTTCAAACAATTCAATCGCCTTGGCCCTCTGGCCCAGCGCACTGGCGTCAACCGCCTGGCTAAAATAATCTGCCAGTCCTTGGGGCTGAAGGCGGGCCGCGTGCTGATAATAGACCGCAGCTTGTTTCAAATTACCCCGGTTCTGCTCCAGAAATCCCAGGTTAATGCATGTTTCCGGGTCGTCTGGATCCGCCCGGAGCGCATGTCTGAAATATGCGACGGCCTCCTTTGTCTTCTGCTCGTTTGCCCGGATCTGCCCCAGCCCGTTCAGCGCGTGCGCAAAATCGCTCTGAAGGGCAAGCGCGCGTGAAAAATATTCCGCCGCTTCGTCAATTCTCCCCTGAAGAATCAACAGATTGCCAATATCATAATACTGCGCGGGTAATTGTGGCAGCAATTCGCAGACGCGTTGAGCTTCTTCGGTGGCTTGCGCCAGTTCTGCCCGGGCCGCCAAAAATTGCGCAAAATTCTGATGTAAAAAGCTGTCCGTTGGGAGCCACGGCCAGTGCTTGTTTGTACAATTGCCGTGTTTGCCTCGGGTGCCTCGGAATTCGCGCGGGATTTCAATTCTTCAATGTTTTCCTCACACAACTTGACAGTGGCTGTATGGGTCAACTGTTCGGTGTAAGGCGGCTCGGACACGCGGCTAAGAATTTCCTGCCAGACACGGGAGCGATCCCACGTTGAAGCCGCCAGCCGGCGGTCGCACAATTCCAATGACGCCCATCCGCCTTTGTCCTGCGCTACAATGGGTTTCGGAAGCAGCTTCGCCGTTTCTTCGGCAAACGCGCGGCCCAGCAAATAATTGCCGTCAAAGTTCAAATGCACATGTTCATAAAACAATTTGTTGCCGGGAATTTGTTCCGGAGAATTCTGTGCCAGCATCCGGGCGGCATCCAAAAAATAAACGCCCTTGCCGGCGTAAGCGTCCGCTGAATCTTTTATGATTTGGTTGATGCGGGTGTCCGCCCGAAAAGCGAGCGTGTCATAATCCCGGGCCAGTTCAAATTCGCGCAGGGCCTGAGCGGAATTCGTCAGCGCAAGATCACAGCTTCCCAGGCGAAACCGCAACTCCGCATATTGAGGATCAATGGCCGCCGCCTCTGCATAATGCTTCAGCGCCTTCTGATAATCGCCTGCGGATTCGAGAGCGATGCCAGCCCGGTAAATTCCATCCCATTCCGCCTTTTGAGTCTCGCTTAATGTGGTCGCATGAAGCGAAGCGAACGGAGCGCAATCCTTTAGATTACTTCCGACCGTGCTCAAAATAATCGGCACCCCGGCCTCGTGCCCCGCGCGCAAAATATCCGCCATATTCTTTTTGAAATTTTCATAAACGCGCAGCCGGTTCGGATCATCATACCGAACCTGGTGATTTTCGAACATGCTCATCCCACCCCAGGCTTTCGGGGTTGACGAATGAATACCCCAGCGCTGCATCAGATTGTCCAACAACTGCCCAATCCGTGTGGTTTTTACCGCCAGATCGGCCCGGACTAAACCCACTCCCGGCGCACGCGAACCGAAGACGGTGCCCGCGCCGAAAGGGCCGACCATTTCGTTGTTGCCCAGGTAGAGAATCCATAAATCGCCGTCCCGCCGGGCGCATTCGCGCGCAATGGGCAAAATCGCGTGTGAATTGATGGCCGTCATCGCCACGCAGACCACTTCAAAATCCGTTCCGGGAAAGCGTTCGCGTAACAGGGTTTGCAAATAACGCCAGGCGCCAAAACTCGGATCCGGATCGCCCATCGCCGCCGATTCGCCGAACACAAATACGCGATAGGTATTAGCAGATTTTTTTACGGCCATGCGCTGGGGTGCGGGTGTGCGGGCCAGGGCGGGCGGGAAAAATCGGTAACCGAATTTGTCATTGGGGACATAATAATCCTGCCCGTTGATCTTGATTTGAAGAAAAAAACTTGTGGGATAGCCATAGCCGGACAAACGCAAACCAAGCTCAAGTCCGCCAACAATTGTCAGCGGGACTAAAATTGCCGCGCAAAATCGAAACAACCACAGGCGGCGTGCAGAAATTGGGGGTGGCGGCTTTTCAGGCGAGGGGCTTTTCCCGTTCGTTGAACGCGCTTTTCGGGGAAAATGCTTTTTCGGCTTCAAACGCCGTCAACTTAACAAGGCAAATCTGCCGGGTAAATCAAGAATCATGCCGCTTGGCACAGGTTGCGGTTGAATTCCCCGATTCAGAGATAGCCGTGTTCACAAATGGCCACGATATGATTGACGAGCCTGCTTGCATTCGCCAGCTTCGACGCGGTTTTCAGATTCCATTTGTTTGATATGAATTACAAGGCAATCAACGATTTCGGTGCCGTCGCGGACAAAGCGCTGCTGGCGATGAAGAAACGCGCGAAAGAACTCAACATCAAGGGCGTCGCCGTGGTGGCCTGTAGCAAAAGCCGCACCGTCAAATCTTGGTCCTCAAAAATGTTGGTGGTGGGCCATCTGACCGCCGCGCCGTCATCCAAACGTCCGGCGGGGAGTAACTTTCTGGCTATCGCCTACACCAAGGCCTCGGAAATGGCGTCCACGCAAAAGGACAGCGGCAGCCAGGTGCGCCCTCCGATGACCGGCGAGACCGGCTGGAAAGGAGGCGTGGTGGCCCGGGGGAAATCAGGGTTGTTGATTGCCGCTTTTAGTGGAGGGCCGTCCGAGGATGACGTCAAAGTTTCACGCGCTGGTCTCAAAGTGCTGTCCGCCGCTCTGTAACTCCCACTGAGACGCCTGCTTCACAAATGAACCGCTGGATGACACGGATTTCGCGAGATAAATTCCCTCGGGAGTCGATATGCGCGTCGGCACGATCTGCGAGGGTATGAGTTTTGTCAACGGGGCATCATCAAACATCAGGAAGCAGTTGCAGAACGGACGGGAACGATGTCACCGTAAGGACCTGTTGGTCAGCTAACCCGCAGGTGGGCTTTCGGGAGATGCTCGAGGATCACGCTAAGGGTAATTCCCCGTTTCTGTGAATGAGCACCGGCGCAAAGCACCTACATGGGGATCGCCCCGCATACCTGAGTGCCTGTCAGCGCCTGACCCGTTTCCGTCCGTCTGCACAACCGTAAGGAGACAAGATGAACGAAAGCTAAAATATATCTGCGAGCGGGTGATTGGCTTGGACGCTCACCCCGATAGTTTCACGGCGGCCAGTATCCGTGGTCCCAGCCCGGCGGCCGCCGTGGTGGAAAAGCTCTCCGAACAAGGTGCCACTGGCTGAACTTCCCGGCTCAGCCACTAAGTTCACCACCGCCCAGGATCTGTTTGTACTGGAAGCTTCGGGCAACAGCTTTCAAGTCGGTCCGCACCTTGGCGACCGGCGGGCGCAAAGCCAAGGTCCTGGAAAGTTGCCACTTGGGCAAACTCAAGGAAGCGCACGCCAATAATGACAAGATCAGTGCCGTGCGCATTGGTAAAGGCCTATCTGGCTGGCACGGCTAAAGAGGTTTGGGTGCCCAATGTCAGGAGCGCCAGGAACGGCGCGATTGGTTTCACGCCTACGCCGAAGCCACTAAACGGACCAGCGGATGCGCCACCCAGGCTGCGTTCTTTCCTGAGTGACAACGGCGTCCGACTCGACCCAGGCCCCCGCCTGACCCAAGTCGAAAAAAACAAAGAGCCAATTCGCCACGCCCACTCGTGGTCCTCGCGCCAATGGCAGGTGATCGAAATCTTACTGGCAGAATTGCGCCACGCTGACCAACAACGTCGACACTGGCACAGCCTCATGGCCCAGGAAGTGCTGGCCGATCCCGATCTGCTCTCCCTCGTGCGACTGTGCGGGGTTTGTTCGAAGTGGTCGCGTTTGCCTGGGGCGCCTTCGTGGGTGACATCCAGCGCTTTGCCTCTCCCAAGCAGCTAGTCAAGTACGTCGAGCTGATCCCGCCTTCGACGATAGTGGGGAGTCGGAGTGGAGCGGCGGGATCGGCGGCCATGGCCATAAGCTTTTGCGTTGCCTGCTGATTGAGGCGGCCCAGGCCATCCTGCGCTGCGCCAAGACTCCCTTGGCCCGATGGGAAGAAATTGCTGCTGAAGGGCAACGTCAACCTGGCCGTGGCTGCCATCGCCCGCAAACTGACGGTGGCCGTCTGGTATCTGATGAGGGCCGTTGGACGCCGCTGGAAGAAATAAATAACCGCTTGGTCATCAAAGTGGGCAAGATCATCAGTCAGGTTGAACCAAGCACTCCAGCAACTGGGCCGAACTCGAAAAGCAGTCCGTCAACAACCTACCACGCGCTCAAGACGGGGAGAGTTTATTATCTAATCCCAACAAAACCTTCAGCCCAGTTGAGGCTTGATCAAAATTTCAGTTTTTAATGAAAAAATTGCTTGTCAAACCACATACCCGTAATCCGCGGTTAATGCCGGTTGAAGCGGGGAGATTGCGTCAACAAATCCTGCACTGAATTCACTTTACTCGCCGCGCCTCCGGCGTATTCTCCCGTTTCCGTATTTTTCGGAATCAGGACGATTTTATGGCTAAATTGACAGTTCGTGACCTGGATGTTCGCGGCAAGCGTGTTTTCCTGCGCGTGGATTACAACGTGCCGCTCGAGGAAAAAGACGGGCAGATGGTCATTACCGACGACACGCGCATCGTCGCCACGCTGCCGACGCTGAAGCTTTTGATGGACAAGGGCGGGAAACTTATTTTAACCGCTCACCTCGGCCGGCCCAAAGGCAAACGCGACGCCACCATGTCTCTGAAACCGGTTGCGGCCAAACTTGTCCGGATTGCTCGGCAAACCGGTGACGTTTGTGGATGATTGCATCGGCGAAAAAGTCGAGCAGGCCGTGGCGGCAATGAAGGACGGCGACGTGGTGTTGCTCGAAAACGTCCGATATTACAACGAGGAGGAAAAGAATGACCCGGCGTTTGCCGAAAAACTGGCGAAGGTGGCAGACGTTTATGTAAACGATGCGTTTGGCGCGGCGCATCGCGCGCACGCTTCGACAGAGGGCGTGGCTCGTTTCATCGCCAAACGCGGCGGCAAATGCGCCGCCGGTCTGTTGATGGAACGCGAATTGAAGTTTCTCGGCGATGAATTGGATAAACCGGCGCGTCCGTTCGTCGTGATTCTGGGCGGCGCAAAGGTTTCGGACAAAATCAAAGTCATTGACCGGTTGCTGGAAAAGGCGAACACGATTTTGATTGGTGGCGCAATGGCTTACACATTCCGCCTGGCGCAGGGCTACAGGACCGGCAAATCACTGGTGGAACCGGACGCGACCGGCATTGCCAGGGCCGCGCTCGAAAAGGCCAAGACAAAAAATGTGAAGTTCCTTTTGCCCGTTGACGACGTGGTCGCCATGCCGGTCAAGACCGACAAACTCGACAAGAAGGGTAAACCGGTCATCGAATGGCAAAATCCGCGCACGAGCACGGACATGAATTGCCCGGACGACGCGGCGGGGCTCGATATCGGGATCGCCACGGTCGCGGCGTATTCGGCCGAGATTTCGAAGGCCAGGACGATTTTGTGGAACGGCCCGATGGGATTGTTTGAGAACAAGCAGTTTGCCATCGGCACGAACGCCATTGCGCTGGCCGTGGCGGATGCGACGCAGAAGAACGGCGCCAAGAGCATCATCGGTGGCGGTGACAGCGTGAAGGCGCTGAACAAGGCCAGGCTCGGCGACCAGGTAACGTTCATGAGCACCGGCGGCGGGGCAAGCCTGGAATTTCTGGAAGGCGCGGTCCTGCCCGGCGTTGCGGCACTGAGCGAGAAATGAATTTATCCACCTCGTAATCGAGGTTCGAGGACGAGCAGGAGGACGAGAACGAGAACGATTTAAAACATGAACAAAGAACGTAAATTGATTATCGCCGGCAATTGGAAGATGAACAAAACCGTCGCCGAGGCGCTGGCCCTCGTCAACGGACTGAAACTGGAACTGGCCAACGTCAAGGAGGTGGACATCGTGGTTTGCCCGCCCTTCACGGCCCTGGAGTCGGTGTCGAAGGCGGTTCTGGATTCCAATCTCCGCCTCGGCGCGCAGAACATGAGTGAGAACAATTTTGGCGCGTTCACCGGTGAAATCTGCGCCGGGATGCTCAAGGAATTTTCCGTGCGCTACGTCATTCTCGGCCATTCCGAACGGCGGCAGTATCAGAAGGAACCGGACGCGCTCATCGCCAAAAAGGCGGCGGCGGCGCACGCGGCCGCGCTCAAACCCATCGTTTGCGTCGGTGAAACGCTGGCCGAACGCGAAGCCAACCAGATGGAAAAGGTTCTGGAAACTCAGTTGCGCGGCAGCCTCGCCGGTTTGACCAAGGAACAGGCCATTGAAACCATTGTTGCCTACGAACCGGTCTGGGCCATCGGCACGGGCAAAACGGCGACGACGGAGCAGGCGCAGGGCGCGCACGCCTTCATTCGCAGCGTGCTGACAAAGATGTTCGACAAGGCCGCTGCCAAAAAAATCCGCATTCAATACGGCGGCAGCGTGAAGCCGTCGAACGCGCGCGAGTTGATGGGCCAGCCGGACGTGGACGGCGCGCTGGTCGGGGGCGCGGCGCTCGAAGTGCGAAGTTTTGCTGACATCATCAAGAATTCGATATAAAATAGGGTATGAGTTTCATTGCTGGAGTTTTGACGTTTTTGCTGATCATCAACTGTCTGCTGCTGATTTTCCTGATATTGATGCAGCTGCCGAAGAAGGACGCCGGGGCGGGTGTGGCGTTCGGCGGCGCGGCCGCAGACGCGTTGTTTGGCGCGGGTACGGGCAATTTTCTGACCCAGGCGACCAGATACGCTACCATCGCGCTTTTCGTGCTGGCCCTGGGCTTGGGTTACGTGGAAGACCGCCTGCACAACCAGAACAGCGGGTCCGAATTCGAAAAGGCAGTGCAGCAAAAACAAACGCAAATACCCATTAGCGCTCCGCCGCCGGTTGCCCCGGCGAATTCGCCGGCGGCAATGCCAACGAATAATCTGCTCTTGCCGCCGATTACACCGCCACCCGGCACGCCGGTCGCACCCACCAGCGCGCCCGCCGCGCCGACGAAATCAAAATAACGCGCTGGCCATTTTCAAACGCGCCACTTCCGCGCATTGGAGTTCAACCTTCGGCATTCGTGGAGGGAAAAGCTAAAGTTTGGACTCCAACAAGTCCCGGATCCGCCATTTCAAAAATGCCGAGCAATGCCGCGGCGTGGCCTTGTTTCGTAACGGCCAGTAAGCGTTGAATTCCTTGTCCAGTTTGCGTAATTCGCGGATGCCATTTCGCGCCAACCGCCTCGCCTCTGATGTTTTGCCAGCCGCGCGCGCCTGTTGCCAGAGCATGAACTGGCACGATTGCACCGCCATGCGCGCCGCCAAATCCAGTTCCCGCACCAGAGTTTTTCCTGAATCCGGCTTCGGCTCTGCCCGCAATAAAATCAAGCGCTGTTTTTTTATTTCTTTCAGCGCGGCGTGAATTTTCCCGGCGGTAATTTTGGCGAACCATTTCAAACCGTTCCGGCAAAACAACTCACGGTCTTCCGGCGGCGGCGCGGCGATGACCGTGCCGAGCGGTGTTTCATTCGGCGCCTTCACGCCAAGCTTTTGATGCGCGAAACCGAGTTTGAACGCGGCGGCGGCGACTCCGCCGGTCGAATCCTCAAAAACATCGCGGCTTAAAACCGAAACGAGTATTTGTTCGTCAAAGATGTTGGCATTCCACGCCAACGCCGCGCCGGCGGCAAAGAGCGGCCAGCTTACGGCCAGCGGTTGCGGATGGCCGCCGTCGCCCCAGTCAGTGATGAGATAACCTATCGCGCCGAACTTTTTCCCCGCTCTCGCCGCTGCACGCAAATTGGCCAGCGCGTTGTCGTGCCGCCCAATCAACGTCTGCCAGGTCGAAGTGCCCGGGCAGACGTAAAAGGGAATTGTTGCTTTCGCGAATTGAGCGGCTTCCTTTGGAAACGGATGGTTTGCCTCGTAACCCCAATTCAGGGCGATAAGATTGCCGCCATTTTTGGTAGGGCTGACCTGCCGGTCAGCCTGGACGAGCGGCAGCGCGTCCCTACTAACTTTGGCCAACTCCTTGATGAGCTTGGGATATTTTAAAATGATGTCACCCCAAAACATCATTCGCTTGCCGCGCGCGGAAACTTCGCGGTGGATTTCTTTTAGAAAATCAAGATACACGCGGCCTTTGCCTTTGGTTTCGCAAAGTTTCTTGCTCTGGCCGCGGCCCAGGTCCCAGGTCTCGTCACAGCCGACGTTAAAGAACCGGCTCGAAAAGTTCGGCAACAACTCGTCGTAAAGCCCGCGTAGAAAGGGCAGGGCACCGGGATGATTTGGTGCAAGCGTGGAAGGCCGACGGACGAACTCGCCGCTCGCGTCTGCGTAAGGTTTGGAAACTTCGGCGAGTTTTTTAAGTTTCAGGTGCTCGAGAAAATAGCGCAGGTGGCCGAAGGAATTCTGGTTCGGCACGAGATCAATGCCAAGTTCGCGACAGCGCGCGTCGAGCTGGCGGATTTCGGCGCCGGTCAATGCACCCCAGCTTTGCCAGACAGATTTGTATTTGCGGTAGGCGAACGTGTGCTCGGTGTAGAGTTGCAGCTCGTTGATTTTGAAATCGGCCAGATGTTCGGCGAGTTCGAGCAGTGTTTCGAGCTTGGGCACGCGCCCGCGCGAGATGTCGAGCATCACGCCGCGACGCGGAAAATCCGGCCAGTCACGGATTTTCAGGCACGGCAGACGAATAGGCACGGGCGTCTTCGCCTGTGAGTTCACAGACCGGAGGTCTGTGGCACAAGCGCATTCGCGAATAATCTGTCGCAATGTGGCGGTGGCGGCGCACAAGCCGCCGATTTCGCGAAACGCAATTTCAATCCCACTTTTGGAAATCGTCAGTGTGTAGCCTTCGGGATGATTCGGCGCGGATTTGGTGCGGACGATTTGAATGGAGGTCGGCTCGCCGAGCCGACCAGACGCCCCGGCGGGGCGTCCCTGCCTTTTTGGCAGCGTGAACGTGCCGGGAAGCCGTTTCAGCGAGCGAGGGCAGGGGAGCAGGTTCAATCAAGCTTCGCTCTCCTATAGTTCATTTGATTCCTTGATTCAATCTTGGCTTATGTTGCATTCTTTTCGAGAAGAAAAGCAGGTTCGCGTCATTCATCAAAGTAAGCGGTTATCCCTTTGGCGAATTCATAAGCAACTGGGCCGTAGTCGAGCCGTTGTAAGTTAATCCCTTTCATCGCGCGCTCGTTGAGGACCGTCCCCGACAATTCCACGCACTAACGCACGACGCCGACAGTGTTGGTGTATCGCTTTGCTTGGATCACAATTTTTTCACCATGAATGGGGTCTGGATCATAGCGATCACGAACTATGACAGTCTCGGCTTAGACTGTCGTAAATTTTACTTCGCATCGGCGCCGTTATCATTTTGCTTTCAAATCATCGCGCTCCGCGATTTGCTCAAGCATCCTCATACATTGCCACCTTGTTGCGCGCTGTCATCAAGCCAGTTTTCCGAGGCTATCAATCGTTTTCCTGCTGTTATTCACGGGTAGTGATGAATTTAGAGCTTTGAAACAAGCGGGTCAACATTCGCCTTTTACCGTGCTATTCTTCTTTCATTTCGCCAGAATGCTTGGTCTTTCCAAGCCAACCTTAGCATTCAAGCCTTGCAATACTGTAAACGTTGAACTTTGGTCCGTTGGCAATCTCGGGCTTGACAATGTTCTTTTGCCTCAATACGATTAATCTGCCGCACTGTTATGCGAGGTAAATGATGCCAATTTTTTTGCTCATATTACATTTGTTGCATCGCGAGAAGTGATTTTCACTTCGCAATCATTCCCGTTTTCCGCGCGTAATTGAACAAGCCGCCGGCGTCCACAACCGGGCGCACGTCACCCAGCGGCTTGAATTTGATGACTTTGCCGGTCGCTTTGATGGTCACGGTGGCCGCATCGAGATCAACCGTCACTACGTCGCCGTTCTTGAGCGTATCGCAGAGGCGTTCGGTGAGTTCACACGGATAGAGTTCGCCGGTGGCGACGCTGTTGCGGAAGAAAATGCGGGCGAAACTTTCGGCCAAAACAATTTTGCATCCGGCCGAGCCAAGCGCGATGGGCGCGTGTTCGCGCGAACTGCCGCAGCCGAAATTTTTTCCGGCCGACGACAATCGGATATTCGCTGTCGAGCTGGCCGTTCTTGACAAAGCGCGTGGGATAGAGCGATTCGGGCAGTCCGGCAAGCGCATAGCCGCCGAGCTTCTCGTATTCGTCGGGTATCGTCGGCACGAGCGTCAAATACTGCGCGGGAATGATCTGATCGGTGTCAATATTGTCGCGCACCACGTAAACCGGTCCGGTAAAAACAGATTGCATATTGAGTCAATGTGCCGTGAATGCCCGCGGTTTTCAATCGCATTTCAACGCTGATGCCTTCCAGTCGAACCCAACGCGAAGAATTGCTTGTAGTAATAGCCTTAATAAGCTATGGTTTCCGTGTTCCCAATTTCATACAAAAGGTTGTAGCAATTGAAATCCTATGTCTGCCTGATGATCCTGTTGGTCGGAATGATCGTACGTTCCCAAACGCCGGTCTGGTCGCAACTGCCCCAATCACCTGGCCCAAACAATGTCCGTCACGACGACATTTATTTCACCGACCCGACGAACGGCTGGGCGTCGCAGAACAATGATATTTATCGCACCACCAACGGCGGTGTGACGTGGACGACGAACCTTATCATAGCCAATACGCATTTCCGCTCAGTCAGTTTTGCCAACCCACTGGTCGGTTTTGCCGGCAACCTGGGCGTCGGCTCATATGACGCCGCGGTTTCCAACACGAACGTCATGTATCGTTCATTTGACGGCGGCGTGACGTGGTCGAACGTGCCGGGCTTTGCCGAGGCGGGCATGAAAGGGCTGTGCGTGTTTTATGTTTTGGATTCACAGCACATTTTTGGCGCGGGGCGCGTGCGCGGGCCGGCGTTTGTCATCAACAGCAGCGACGGCGGCACGAACTGGAGTTTGCAAAACCTGACTGCGTCGAATGTGATGAACGGCATCATGGACATTTATTTCCGCGACACGAACACCGGCTGGGTCGTGGGCATGGACACAAACGCATACTTGTCGCCGCCGTATTACGGACGCATCGCGCTCACGACGAACGGCGGCGCGTCATGGCAAACGCAGGTCACCACGAGCATTTCAAATTGTTACTTTTGGAAAATGTCGTGGCCGTCCACGAACATCGGCTACGTTTCACTCCAGCAAAACGGTTCTTACAGCAATATTGTTTTCTATAAGACAACTGACAGAGGCATGACTTGGGTTTCCAATGGGATTCCCGAAACATCAGTCGGTCTTTATACCAACGGCTACAATTTTTATTTGCAAGGCATTGGTTTTGTCAGCACAAATGAAGGCTGGATCGGCGGTGCTTCGGGCCTGCCGAATTACACGAACAGCTTTCTGCATACAACCGACGGAGGCGCGACTTGGTCGCCCGCCGGATTCAACGACACTTTCTTCGTCAACCGCTTCCGGTTCTTGAGCTCCTCACTCGGTTTTGCCTCCGGCGGAAATCTTTATATTTACAGCGTGCCGCTCGGCATCATCACTCAGCCGCAAAGCCAAACAGTCATCGGTCCGACCAATGTGATTTTGTCCGTCACCGCCGTCGGCAATCCGCCGTTGAGTTACCAGTGGCAGAAGAATGGGACGAATACCTCTGGCGCGATCGACGACACGCTGACCTTGACCAACGTGCTGCGGACGGACGCGGGAACTTATTCGGTTTTCGTCACCAACGGCTTTTCCAGCCTGCAAAGCAGCAACGCCGTGCTGCGCGTTCTTATGCCGGAACGGTTTAGCCAGCCAACACTTTTGCCCGGTGGCACCATCCAGCTTCTCTTCAACGACGCCGACGGCGGCGCGCTGTTGACCACCAACGACCTCGCCACTTTCACTGTTTCGGCCAGCACCAATCTCGTTGATTGGTTCACTATCACGAACGCGCTCACGGTGACGAATGGCTCCATGATTTTTCAGGATTCCATCAGCAATGCGCCGCAGCGGTTTTATAAAGTGCTGGAACAATAAACGACCGTAGCGGGTCGCGGACTTGGCCTTGCCGTGGCTGGTTTCATTTCTATAATGGCCCGGTGCTCGACATCAAATTGATTCGCGAAAAACCGGACTTCGTCCGGCAACGACTCGCCACGCGCGGAACAGGGGATGAATCCCGGATTGATGAGTTGCTCAAACTCGACGAGCAACGGCGGAAAATTCTGGCGGAAGTCGAATCGCTGAAATCACAACGCAATCGCGTTTCAAAGGAAATCGGCGCATTGATGGGGCAGAAGAAAACCGGTGAGGCGGAGGCGAAAAAGGCGGAGACGCGCGAGTTGGGAGACCGCATTGCCGCGCTCGACCAGCAGGCCGCCGAGGTTGAGGCGGCGCGCACCGCGCTCATGTTGCAACTACCCAACCTGCCGCACGAGTCGGTCAAAACCGGCAAGAGCGCGGAAGACAATCCGGTCGTCCGGGTTCATGGTGAGAAGGCAAGTTTCACCTTCAAACCAAAATCGCACGTCGAGCTTTGCGAATCGCTCAAGCTGGTGGATTTCGCGCGCGCGGCGAAACTTTCCGGCAGCGGTTTCATTCTTTACACGAATTGGGGCGCGCGGCTGGAACGGGCGTTGATCCAATTTCTGCTGGACTTGCATATCACGCAACACGGCTACACGGAAGTGTCGCCGCCCTTCATGGTCGGGCCGCAATGCCTCGAAGGCGTCGGGCAATTCCCGAAATTCAGAGACCAGTATTATGGCGTGGCCGAGGGCGACGACCAGGAGAAGCTCGGCAAACTTTATCTGATTCCGACCGCCGAAACGCCGGTGGCGAATATTCATCGCGAGGAAATTCTGGCGGAGAAGCAATTGCCGGTCCGGTATTGCGCCTACACACCGTGTTTTCGCGGCGAGGCGGGCGCGGCGGGCGTCGGGACGCGCGGCATGATTCGCGTGCACCAGTTCGACAAGGTTGAGCTGATCAAGATCGTGAAGCCGGAGCACAGTTACGAGGAATTGGAAAAGATGGTGGCCAACGCGGAAAAGGTTTTGCAACTGCTCGAGTTGCATTATCGCGTGCTGTTGTTGTGCACGGGCGACATGGGATTTGCGAGCGCGAAGACTTATGATCTCGAAGTCTGGGCGCCGGGGCAGGGGAGTTACCTGGAAGTTTCGAGCTGCTCGAATTGCGAGGATTTCCAGGCGCGCCGGATGAGCCTGCGCTTCAAAACCGAGTCGGGCGAAAACAAATTTCCGCATATCCTTAATGGCAGCGGCACGGCACTGGCGCGGTTGTTCGTGGCCTTGATTGAAACGCACCAGCAAGCGGACGGCAGTGTGCTGATACCAAAACCGCTTCAGCCGTATTTGAAATCAGACCGGATTGTCGCCTGAATTTACGATTGATGATTGCCTCCAAGGCGAACCAATCATTAATCATCAATCCCAAATCATAAATGAACATCCTTCTGGCCAGCAGCGAAGTTCATCCGTTCTCCAAAACCGGCGGGCTGGCCGACATGGTGGGCGCGCTGGGCAAGTCACTGGCACACGCCGGCCACCAAACGAGGATCGTCACGCCGTTGTATCGGGGCATCCGCGAAAAATATCCACAAATCCGGCGTGTGGACTGGGGATTCGATTTGCCGCTGGGCGCGCGGCGCGTGCAGGCCGAATTGTGGTCGCTCGAAATCGAAAACGGGCCGATGGTTTATTTCATTCACCAGCCGGGATTTTACCAGCGCGCCGGATTATATCAGGAAAACGACATCAGCTATCCCGACAACGCGGAGCGGTTTATCTTTTTTTCGAAATGCATCGCGCATCTCGCGCACTATTTGCCGTGGCGGCCGGACGTGGTCCACATCAACGACTGGCAGACCGGCCTCGTGCCGGCGTTGATGTTGCAGCAACGGCGAGCGGAAGGGTGGGGGAATCCGCCGCCGACGTGCCTGACCATTCACAACCTTGCCTATCAGGGTATTTTCGCGCCCGGCGCGTTTGCACTGACCAACCTGCCGCGAGAACTTTTTACGGTGGAAGGCGCGGAGTTTTATGGACAACTGAATTGTCTCAAGGCCGGAATCGCTTTTGCCGACGCCATCACCACGGTCAGCCCGCGCTATGCCCGCGAAATCATGACCGAGGAATTCGGCTGCGCCCTCGATGGACTTTTGCGCCAGCGGCAAAACCGGCTATTCGGAATTCTCAACGGCGTGGACCACGAAGAATGGAACCCGGCAACCGATCCACTTTTGCCGCAGACGTTTTCGGCCAGACGCCTGGCGGGGAAAACTGCCTGCAAACTGGCGTTGCAAAACGAAATGGATCTGCCGGAAAACGGGGGCACCCCGTTGTTCGGCACGATTTCCCGGCTGGCCGAACAAAAGGGGGTGGACATCCAGCTTGGCGCACTCGAGGAAATGTTGAGCACGGACATACAATTCGTCCAGCTCGGCAGCGGCTCATCGGCGTATGAACGGGGGTATTACGAACTCGCGCGGAGGTTTCCCTCCAAGGTCGCCGTGCGGGTGGGTTACGACGAAGGCCTGGCGCATCGCATCGAAGCCGGTTGCGATTTCTATCTCATGCCGTCCCGTTTCGAGCCGAGCGGCCTGAACCAGATGTACAGCCTGTGTTACGGAACGATTCCCATTGTGCGGGCAGTCGGGGGTCTCGACGACAGCGTAATTGACTTTTCGCAGGACGCGGCGCGCGCCAATGGAATTAAATTTCACGAATATTCCTCGCGGGCGCTGGCCAAGGCAATTCGCAAGGCACTGGCGCTTTACCAGCATCCTGATTTGCTGCAAGGTTTCCGGCGGAATGCCATGAAATCGGATTTTTCCTGGGACCAGACCGTGGGCGAATATCTGAAAGTTTACGCCACCATAAAAGGTCAGCGTTGAACCAGATTGGAAAAACGTCGGGCGCGTTCGGTGACGGCGGCGCTCGGGTGGTCCGCCTGCCACGGCGCGTTCCACAAAACGTAGAATTCAAAGTCCGTCGGCATGCGCTGATGGGATCGCCTGAACTCCTCGATGCGCGGGAGCATGATCTGTTGCGCAACAGTTAACGCAATCTGCGCGTTTGTCGGATTGCCGCCCGGCCAAAGTTGTGGCCGGATTTGATAACGGGAGATTTCGCCGCCCGGACCGACGGCAAAGTCGTTATCGCCGCTTTCAATCATGGAAAGCGCGGCCCACCGGTCCATGGCGGACACGGTTGCCGCCAGCCCCAATCCAGCCAGAACCAGAATAGCAAGTTGAACTCTCATTGCATGCCGATGAACTGATCGCGTTTTGTGTGCCGACATTAACGCTTACAATACACTAATTTTCATGGCCAGGCCAAAGCTCCACTGTGAATAACCCGGTGAATAAGTCCCATGACTTTTGCTGAAAGAAACTGGTGATAGTTTGTCCCGGGGCCGGGTAAAAATGCAGCGCGTCAAGCCAGTTTTGCCGTTTCCGTGGCAGCGGTACCTAGGCTTGCAGCTCCTTGGTGGGTCTCCATGATTGGTCAGCCTGGAATGGCAGCGGTTCGTTTCGGGGAGCAAGTTCTCCCTTGAAATAACTGGCTATCAAAGCGTCCGGGATAACGGTTCCCTTGTGTTTTGAGCCGCCCTTTTCAAACCAGATTGTATGCCACGGTGTGCCGGCTTGACGGATCAATTGAGACACCTGAGTGGCGCTCATCGAACAATAAATTTCCCAAATTCTCCCGATGAACTTATCAATAAAATCGCTCCGCTCAAGAACCGGGGTTATATAATTGACGATATGCTTTTCAACAAAATCCTTAAGGTCCGCTCCGAAACCCAATCGGGTTATGTCAGCCTCCGAACCCAATCTGGATATTGGTTCAGAATCATATTCCTTGAATGAATGATACACGGTTGGCGCGACCGGCCCAACCCTCCAGGCCTCAAATGTATCGTCAATAAGGGGGGTTCCATCCGTTAATGCCAAATGCCAGCCATGTGCAATATAAATAACTTCCAGCAGCTGCATCATCATGAGCTTCTTCCCCGATTCATTGCTGAGTTCAATAAACCGGTTTGCTACTGCTAAGGATTTGAAAGGCACGGCGACTGCCATTTTCCATACTGGATTTGTAATTCTGTCGCAAGCCAAAAGTGTTCATTTTCAGTTTAAGGCTGCCAAACACGAAATGTCAACGACTGTCGTTTCGATTGGTAATTTGCTGAAGAAGGCTTAGGGGCGCGCCGCGTAGTGGGTTCACGGCGCACCCCGATTTCACCCCAGCGATCATCTCCTTCGCCGGAGCAAGCCCGGGGCAAAACTAAGCAATTCACGCGCCGCTTTTTCTCTTTTACGACCTGGTTCTCAAGGTCTAATTATAGGGTTCAAGACGCTCGCAGGACGCGGGATGATTGGGAATCAGGGCCGGAACGCAGTCACGTTCTTTAACATGGCAGCAAGCTGAATTTGAGGTTATTTAATGTTCTGGTAATATTCCTTGATGGGAATTTACAACGCTGCTTTCATAATTCCATGAAAAAAACGACGCATGGGGCAACCAAAGAAGAAGGAGGCAACAATGTTTACCGACATTAGAATCATCCAAACGCAAGACTTCATCAAGGCGACCCCGGAAGGACAACTCGATCGCGAAAATATGAAGAAACTGCTTAGGGAAATCGCGTCCGCCTCGGCCCATTTGGGTGACTGCCAAATAATCCTGGACACTCGAAAGGCGCAATCGGTAATGTCCGCATCCGACCTTTGGTCTCTGGCGGCTGAACTCAGCAATCTTGGAAAGGCTTTTTCCCGAAAGACGGCCATTATTTGTCCACGTGAACGATTCGACCGGGTAGGATTTTTCGCACTCTGCGCTCAAAACAGAGGCTTTCTGGTAAATGTGTTCACTTCGTTTGAGGATGCAATTGAATGGCTAAATGCAAAGGGCCCCTGAAGCCTCGCAGCGAAACAACCATGTAATATCTCGGAAGCGCAACAAACGGAGCACTAGCTAATTGAATATAACAAACATTGTGTAACTATTAATACTCACGCACATATCTTTAGCATAAGAAATCCGTATCGTCAAGAGGAAAATTAAGCCGAGGTCAATATTTATTTTTTTGAAGCAATCCATTACACATTTAGTGCTATACGACCCCCAAGTATAGGGTTGGCATCCTTCCGAGCGCACCGGGTTCCAGCGTTAAACTCCATCACTGAAGCAAAAGGCCAGTTGAACGAACAGAAACGCGTTTGCCCTCATAAGCAGTTCTCGGCTTCTCCTTCACTCCATTCATCATCCAAAATCCTCATTTCGTTCCAGAGAAGCAGAAAACGATAACCACTTATATAATAAATCCAAGCGGGCGGGCGTGTCGCGCTGGCGCGCTCCACGTCCGCCGCGCTTAAAGTCATCACCCTCAAGTAAGAAAACGAACAGGAAGGCCACTGCAAACGAGCAGAGTCACTTAGAGGAAGAAGGGGGCAGGGCTAAGACAAGCTCCGAATCCGCCCTGCCCTTCTCGATTTCCAAGGCCACGGCATCCTGAACAGCAGGACGAGCGCAACCAAGGAGCATATCCAGCTTGCGGTTTATCTCGGCAATATCCGACGCCGCATATTTCGGATCATGTTTGCCACCGCGAAAAAGCTCGCCACATTCATCAGAGAAGGTCTTCCACTTTCTTCTGAACCGTTTTATCGCCGGTCCCCCGTTCCAGGAGGACCATGAGGCCGGAGAATTGCACCCACCTTGCGTACAGGGAGGCCAGCATGACGTTCTTGCACTCCCGAACGTCTCTGGACAGCCCATCCAACATCCGATGCGTCTCAGAGGCCACCCAGCGCAATTCAGCCCTACTCACAGAAATTGAATCAGCGGCCGTAAGAGCGTTGACAGTCCTTCCCCTTTCAGCAAGGAGCGCAGACTTGCCCGAAGGCTTCTCACGACCGCTTAAAATCAAACTGGATTGCATTGGAAAATTTGTCCCTTCACCTTAAGTAGGCCGGGAAGCAACTTTGCAAGTGACTATTTTTGTAATCACTCACCTGGCACACCCCCTGCTATGGCTTTTCTGATGAAGGAAAACTCATAAACCACAGCAAACATTGTGTAACTATAATTACTGCGCTTTGAAAATGTGTATCTTATATCCAGGCAGCCCGTCTCCGCCCCCTTGCCAAACCTGTGGATCAATCCTGTGTTTTGTTCAGTGATTTGACAGTTTTCCGTTGGAACCGGCGCGGTGTTATGCGCGTCAGAAAAATGAGAAAATGATTTTGCAGTCCCGGAATTGCCAGCACCCGGCCGCTGCGAAAGGCACGGTGCCCGCAACGAGCAACCGCTTCCGCTGACATTTTGGGCGACTTGAACTGCCGCTCCTTTTCGCCGCGGGCGACGTGGCCGAAATTGGTCGCGGTCGGGCCGGGACACAACCCCGTTACGGTCAATCCTGTGCCGGCCAGTTCCTCGGCCAGCGCCTCGGTGAATGACAGGACGTAAGCCTTGGTCGCGAAATAGACCGCCATACCCGGTCCGGACACAAATCCGGCAACCGAACCGACGTTCAACACGCCACCGCGTTTGCGCTCAATCATTCCGGGAAGAAACAATCCGGTCAGCTCGGTCAAGGCGGTGACGTTCACCTGAATCATTTCCAACTGTAGCCGCAACGGCAATCCGGCAAAAGCGCCGTGCGCGCCGAAACCGGCATTGTTCACCAAAACATCCACCGTCACTCCGGACTGTTGCAATTCGTTGAACAATCGTGCCGGGGTTTCCGGCTGCGAAAGGTCGGCGGTCAAAACCATGGTCTGGATTCCGTGCGCGCGGCGCAATTCATCGGCAAGGGATTCTAACGCTTCGGTATTGCGTGCGACGAGCACCAGGCGGCATTTGTCCGCCGCGAAACAGCGCGCCAGTTCCAGGCCGATGCCCGACGAAGCGCCGGTGATCAAAACCGTTTCGCTTTGCATGTTTTATTTTGGCGGGGCGAGGTTACTGATGAGCCTTTGCCCCGGATTGGCATGTCGGAACCGGCACGCGGGGACGCTCGCCCCACCCCAACGGGTCTGCCACCAACTGTTTCGCCTCTGACCGCGCTCATCGGGTTGTGGCCGTCATTGGTTTCC
The DNA here is from genome assembly GCA_963754775.1 of uncultured Verrucomicrobiae bacterium. Lineage (GTDB taxonomy): Bacteria > Verrucomicrobiota > Verrucomicrobiia > Limisphaerales > UBA11358 > UBA11358. Next base: position 30,180 of record CAVWHM010000024.1, on the reverse strand, counting down.
CCATCCGAACCGGCTGGTGATGGGCCAATAGACAAAGAAGGATTTGCCGATGATGCTGGTTGCCGGAAAATCGCCCCAGTACCGCGAGTCGAGACTGTTCATCGTGTTGTCGCCCATCACAAAATCGCCATCCGGGCGAACTTGAAATTCACTGCCCGGGGAAAGGTTCTGCATCATCGCATGGCCGTAATATTGGTTATCGTGATAAACCAAAACGTTCGTACGGGCGGGCGGATTGGAAAACGAGTAAAGGTTTTCAAAGTGCGGCGTTGAGGCGGACAGCGGCTTGCCGTTCACCACCAGATGACCGACCGGCACGCTCGTGCCGTACGGCGGGGCGCCGGCCACGTCATAATCCTTTGCCAGCGAAAGCGTTTCCCCGCCAAGGCCCACCAGCCGCTTGATGTAGAATTCATCAGCGGGAATGCGAAAACGATCACGCATCTCTTCGGGAATTCCTTTGGTTTCGAACACAACAATGTCACCGCGTCCCGGCTTGCGGAAATTGTAGGTAAACCGGTCCACAAACAAATGGTCGCCGGCGCTGACCCGCATTTTTATGACTTCATCGCCTTTGTGAAAAAACTGGCCATCTTCAAAGGCTGTATGCTTGTGCAATCCGGCGCGATATTCCAGCGGGGCCTCGCCAAAGTCCGGGGGAAACCAGATCGTGTGGGCAATGCCGCCGATCCAGATCGTCTGCTTGAGGTTGAAAATCTTAATTCCGACCGGCGGGTCAACGGCTTGCAATTCGCCGTCATTTTCGGCAACGACCCGAACATAGGAAATTCCCTCAAACCATTCTTTAATGCGTTCCCAGCCGGTCGGGATGGTCAGGCTGGTCCGCCGCTTTAGCTGTTCATTGAACTGGGCCTGGACTTTGGGTCTGTCCTCTGAATAGTTGATGCGGCTGAAGTCAGGCACCGACTGGACCCCATAAAGCGTCGGCTGCATTGAGCCGGTCGGAATCTTGAACGGTTGCAGGAAGAACGTGCGGACGGCCATCGCCACGGCGATGGCCACGAGCAGCACCTCGACGTTTTCGCGCCACACGGGGTGCGGATACGGCTTGAGCCATTTGTTGGCGGCAAACTCAAGTTCCTCCGCCTTGATCCGGATCCGGCCTGTGTTCGCACCTTCGGCAATCGCCTTTTGCACTTCGTTCATCGCAGCCATGACCGCGCCCAGCGCCATCGGCGAAAGCAAATCGCGTTGCGCAGAAAGCAGGCGATAAACGTGCTTGCGCATCGCACACGCTTCGCGGACCGCTTTGGAATAAAACCAGCGTAGTATCATAAAATGTGACAAGTGACAGGTGGCAAGTGACAAGCAGCCAATGCAGGTTGGAGTTCAGCCTTCAGGCTGCTCCCGGAACACACGCTAAAGCGTGAACTCCAACAAACCCGCCGCCGGCCAGTCCCCTGCCCTCGTCCTTCGACCTTCGACCCTCGACTTTTGTTCATGCCTTCAATACCTCAATAAACGCTTCCTGCGGGATGTTCACGCTCCCGATGGATTTCATGCGCTTTTTACCCTCTTTCTGCTTCTCAAGCAATTTCCGTTTGCGCGTGATGTCGCCGCCGTAGCATTTCGCCGTCACGTCCTTGCGCAACGCGCTCACGTGCTCGGACGCGATGATTTTACCGCCGATGGCCGCCTGGATTTTCACCTGGTACTGCTGGCGGGGAATCACTTCCTTGAGCTTTTCCGCCAGTGCCCGTCCCCTGCCCTCCGCCTTCGACCGGTGCACGATGGACGAAAACGCGTCCATCACCTCGCCGTTCACCAGCATGTCCAGCTTGATCATGTCGCTCTCGGCGTAACCCGCGTACTCGTAATCCATCGAGCCGTACCCGCGCGTCAGGCTTTTGATGCGGTCGTGGAAATCAATCAGGATTTCATTCAGCGGCAGCATCGTCGTCATCATCACTCGCCGCGCGTCCAGCGTTTCCGTGTCGTCCAGCAGGCCGCGCTTTTCGGAAATCAACGCCATCATGTCGCCGATGTTTTCGTTCGGGCAGATGATGAACGCCTTGACCGTGGGTTCCTCGATTTTCTGAATGTAATTCGGTTCGGGCAGGAACACCGGGTTGTCAATCTCCTTTACCGTCCCATCCGTCATCGTCACGCGGTAAATCACACTCGGGTACGTCGCGATGATGTCCATGTTGTATTCGCGCCGCAGTCGTTCCTGGACGATTTCCAGGTGCAACAGGCCGAGGAACCCGCACCGGAAACCGAACCCCAGCGCCACCGACGTCTCCGCCTGATACACAAAGGCCGAGTCGTTGAGCTGCAATTTGCCCATGGCTACCTTGAGATGCTCGTAATCCGCCGTGTTGATCGGATAAATCCCGCTGAACACCATCGGATGGATTTCCTTAAACCCCGGCAACGCCTCCGACGGCCGCCGCACGTCCGTGATGGTGTCGCCCATCTTCACTTCCTGCGGGCTTTTGATGTTGGCCGTGAGGTAGCCCGTTTCGCCCGTTTCCAGTTTCTCGCGGACGTAAGGCTTGGGATTGAAGCTGCCGACCTCCTTCACTTCGACCGTTTTGCCCGAATGCAACAGCTTCACGTGTTGGCCGGCCCGCAACTCGCCGTTGAACACACGTACGTGCGTGACGACACCCTTGAAAGTATCAAAATACGAATCAAAGCCCAGCGCCTGCAACGATGGCGCGCCCGTCGGCTTCGGCGCCGGAATCCGTGCCACAATCGCCTCCAGAATCTCGTCAATGCCGATGCCCTCTTTCGCACTGCACGGAATCGCCGTGTCGCCGGGAATGGCCAGGATGTCTTCGAGTTGTTGTTTCGCCTGAGCAACATTCGCGTGTGGCAGGTCAATCTTGTTGATGACCGGGATGATTTCGAGGTTCTGCTTCATCGCCAGATGGACGTTGGCGACGGTCTGGGCCTCGACGCCCTGGGCCGCGTCCACCACCAGCAACGCCCCTTCGCACGCGCTCAAGCTGCGCGACACTTCGTAGGAAAAATCCACGTGCCCCGGCGTATCAATCAGGTTCAGCTCGTACGTCTCGCCGTTCCTGGCTATGTAAAGCATGGTGACCGGGTGGGCCTTGATGGTGATGCCGCGCTCTTTTTCGAGGTCCATCGAATCGAGCAACTGATCCTCCATGTCGCGGGTCGAGATGGTGCCGGTGCGATGCAGCAGACGGTCGGAAAGCGTCGTCTTCCCATGGTCAATATGGGCGATGATGCTGAAATTGCGAATATGCGCTGCGTCCATCCTGTATGCCTCTTAATCGTAATCTTAATCCTGCTCTTAATCTCAAATCAGAGCGCTACAGAATAACCGCAATGCGGGTGAAGAAAAGGAAATTTGCCCGCGAAAGACAGAACTGGCGTTGGTTTCACTGCTTTGACAAAGACCGTTTCCACCGCCGGTTTCACTCGCACATCCATGCGGTAGCATTTCCGGCGGAATTAGGGCATGTTTGAATATGTTCTCGAAAAAGTTGAAACTCCGCCCGGCCCTGTTTTTCGCCGCGTTTGCGCTGGCCAATACGGGATTGGCGCAGTCGAGCCGTCCGGGGTGGGGTTCCATTCCCTATCACGACACGCAAGGCACCGGCGTCACCTTTCGCGTCTGGGCGCCCAATGCGACCAGTGTTTATCTTCCCGGACAGTTCAACAGTTGGTCCACGACGGCAACTCCTCTAGTCGAAGAGAAGACCAATGGGGTTGTGGATGGCGTCTGGTCGGCAGATGTCACCAGCGCCTCGCCGGGCCAGCAATATAAATACTACATCAACAACCCTTACACCAGCGGCGACAGCGACTATAAGCACGACCCCTGCGCGCGCTGGGTGACCTTTCCCGGCCCCGGGAGCGGCAATAACGATATTATTTACGACCCGACGGCCTTCAACTGGAACGGCGACAACTTCACCAACCCGGCTTTGAATGATTTGTTTGTCTACGAACTCCACATCGGCACGTTCTACACCAATGGGTCCGTCTATCATTTTCTCGCGGCTACCAACAAGCTGAATTATTTGAAAAGTCTCGGTGTCAGCGCCGTTGAAGTCCTGCCGATTTGCGAATTTGGCAACAATGGCAACAGTGAAGGCTATGACCCGGCGCAACCCTTCGCCGTGCAATACACCAACGCCACATCCGGCAACGCCTCATACGGCGGGCCGGATGCGTTCAAAACTTTTGTCAAGGCGTGCCATGCGTCTGGACTGGCCGTGTTGCTGGACGTGGTCCACAATCATTACGGGACAGGTTATCTGGACATGTGGAATTTCGATGGCTTTGCGGGCACCAACTCGCAAGGTGGCGGCGGCATTTATTTTTTCCAGACCCCGGCTAACATTAACCTTCAAATCACGCCTTATGGGGCGACGCGGCCAAACTTTAACAGCCAGCAGGTTGACAACTACGTTTCGAACAACATCGTCATGTGGTTAAGCGAATATCACGTGGATGGTTTCCGCTGGGACGACCCCTATACCCTGACGCACGACAATGCCGGCAATTATATCTCCAACGCGGGCAATCTCCTCAACGGCATCAACAACATGACTCACGCCAATTACCCGGGCAAAATCAGCATTGCCGAGGACGTCATTGATACCTGGGGATTCGACAGCTCCTGGGACACCGGCTATCCCGGCTATTTCACGCCGGTGCTGGCAGCCACGTCGGATTCCAGTCGCAACATGAACGTGGTTTCCAATGCGATTCAGAACGACATCAGTTACTCTGGCTACACCGCAAATTACGGCCGCGTGGCCTATCTTGAATCGCATGATGTCGTTTACGGTCCGAACGGAGGCAAGCGTTTGGTCACGGCCATTGATCCGACCACGCCCAACAGCTACTGGGCGAGAAAGCGTTCCACCCTCGGCGCCACCGTGACACTGACGGCACCCGGCGTGCCGATGATTTATCAAGGCCAGGAAATGCTTGAGAGTAACGCCTTCTATTCCTACACCCCCCTGGATTGGACCAAAACGAACACTTACAGCGGCATCGTGCAACTCTATCGCGACCTCATCACCGCGCGGCGCGATTTGAAGGGCTACACACCGGGACTGGAGGGCGATCAATGCAGCGTGCTCTGGTCGGACAACACCAGCAAGCTGGTTGCCTTTCATCGCTGGAAATCCGGCACCACGAACCAGGACGCGGTGGTCATCGCCAATTTTGCCAATGTCAACTACAACAACGGTTACAATCTGAACTTCCCCTACGCCGGCACCTGGTATGTCCACTTCAACACCGACTCCACCAATTACAGTTCCGACTTCGGCAATAACGGCAGCACCGTCGTGACCGCCGGCGGTAATCCGCCGATGGCCAGCGTCGTCATCGGGCCTTACAGCGCACTGATCCTGTCGCCCACGCCCGATGCGCCGCCGCAGTTGACGATTACGCCAACCAACGGCACCGTGAATGTCTCCTGGCCAAACACCTATTCCGAGTGGGTGCTGGATTCAACCACGACGCTGGCGGGAAATCCGCCGCCCTGGAATCAGGTTTTAGCGTCGCAATATCAGACCAACGGAGCCACGTTGTTCATCAACGCCAGCCCATCAAGCGGCGCAACGTTCTATCGGCTGCGCAAACCATAATCAGCCGCGCGCATTCCCCAAAATCATGGCTCCGCCCTGAGCTGCCGACACATGCCATTGCTGTTTGGTCCGGTCATTCAACGATAGGAAGCGGCGAATGGAAATTGACCGGGGACACTGTCCGGCAACAGATCAGCCAACCAGGACCGGGAAGGGTGTTCATCTCATGCGGAAAAATCCCGATGGAGCGGTGGAAACAGGGCATCAACAGGTCTTTTCTCCCTGACGGGACTTTTGGCGGTCACACGCCGGTACCAAAGCCCCGGGCGATTGGGCGCTGATTTTTAAAATAAGGCTTGCTGACGGCACGTCGTTTGCTATATTGCAAACGGTTTGCAATACAAGACGTGCCAGATAAATCGTCGAATGCGGCAGCGTTTTTACGTTGCCACGGGAATTTTGTCGCTGGCGATATGGCTGTTCCTGGCGGCGGCTGAAATCCATCCGCCGCTCCATGCGTGGCTGCACGGCGGCTCAATTCCTGACAACGACGACGATTGCGCCATCGTCGCCATCTCGCACGGGAACATTGATTCCGTAGCCTGCGACGCTCCCGCCGTCGTGCCGGTGACTTGGATTGAAATTGTTCCGCGCATCGAATTTTCCGCTTATCACACGGTCGTGGCATTCCTCCCTGATGGCCGCGCCCCGCCAGTTCCATCCGCAGTTTCCTGATTCATCGGTTTTGGACGATGCAGTCTGCTTCGTCTGAAAATGTTTTCCGTAACCAAATCTTTGTGTTCGCCCGCATGGCGTTTCACAAAGCGCGAATCCCTGAAAAATTCGCGGAAATGTTTTGAAAACCTTAACCATTGAAATTTATGAAAGCTTTTGCAGAGAAAAGAGATCGAGATCGCAGAAAAAAGTATTGGGCGGTGATTTCGGCGGTGGCGCTGTCCTGCGGTGGGACGGCTCTGGCGCAGACGAACAATGTGGCGGCGTCGAACGCTGACGCATCGGGCAGTTCAACCAACGTCACCCAGCTTGGCAACATCACCGTCGTGGGCAAGCTGGACCAGGCACGGGACCAAATCATTCCCGACCTGGGCGCGACGGCGCATACCTTCACCAAGGAGCAGATTGAAACCTTGTCACAAGGCGCCAACGCGCCGTTCAACGAAATCATTTTGCGCGCACCGGGCGTAGCGCAGGATTCGGCGGCGAACGGCGACCTGCACGTCCGCGGCGAGCACGCCAACCTGCAATATCGCATCAATGACGTGCTGTTGCCGGAAGGCATCACGGGATTCGGCTTGGAGCTTGACCCGCGTTTCGTGGATTCCATGCAACTCATCACCGGCTCGCTGCCGGCGGCTTATGGCTTCCGCACCGCCGGGGTCGTGGACATCCACACGAAAAGCGGCGCGTTCGAGAACGGCGGCGCGGCGGAAATGTACGGCGGCAGCTATGACACGTTGCGGCCGAGTTTTGAATACGGCGGGTCGCAGGGAAAATGGAATTACTTCATAGACGGCAGTTACGACCACAACGCGCTGGGCATTGAAAATCCCACAGCCAGCAAGAACGCCATTCACGATAACACGGACCAATACAGGTCGTTTTTGTATGGCTCCTACATCATTGACGACACGAGCCGCATCACCGTGATGGGCAGCGTGTCCTACAGTGATTTTCAAGTGCCCAACACACCCGGCCTGCAAAACGACCCGGCCAACTACTCCACGCAGAGTGGCACTCCGTGGCAGCCGGGGGCGCCGCCCGATTCCACCGGCATCAATGAAAATCAAAACGAACAGAACTATTACGGCGTGGTGACCTACCAGAAATCGGCGGGCGATTTGAATTTTCAAGCCTCTGTTTTCGGGCGCAACAGCAGCGTGCATTTCACACCCGATCCCATCGGCGATCTATTTTACGACGGCGTGGCCAGCGACGTGGAACGCACGCTTTACTCCGGCGGATTGCAGATTGACGCCAGCTACGCTTTGGGTGACAAGCACACGATCCGCGGCGGCGTGCTGGCCATTGACGAAGCCGTTTCCGCCCACTCCAGCACAACGGTCATTCCAATGGATAGCAACGATCCCGGCACGTGGGCTCCCAACGGCATGCCTCCGGAAACATTCGTGAACCAAAACGTGTTGCACGGCATTTTCGCCGGCATTTATATTCAGGATGAATGGAAATTGTTTTCCAACTTCACCATCAATTACGGCGCGCGGTTCGATGAATTTTACGCGTCGTTCGACCATGAAAACCAGCCGAGTCCGCGCGTGAATTTAATTTACACGCCCACGGATTCGACGACGTTGCACGCCGGTTACGCGCGTTACTTCACGCCGCCGCCGGTGGAAAACGTGCCGGCGGGAAACGTGTCGCAATTCGACAACACGTCGGGTTCAACCGGAAATGACACCGACAGCGGGGTCAAGGCCGAACGCGCGAATTATTTCGACGCCGGCATTTCGCAGAAAATCACGAAGCACCTCCAGGTCGGTGTTGACGGCTATTACAAGACTGCCCGGGAACAGCTCGACGACGGGTTGTTCGGGCAGACACTCATCCTCTCGGCGTTCAACTACGCCAAGGGTCTGGTGTATGGCGTGGAATTCACCGGTTCTTACAACCAGGGTGGTTTCTCCGCTTACGCCAACGTCGCCTACTCGGTCGCTCAAGGCCAAAACTGGAATTCAGCACAATTCCTGTTTGGTCCCGATGGTCCGGGCACCGATCTGGCTTATGTCAGAAACAACCGGATTTATCTGGATCATGACCAGGAAGTCACCGGCTCGTTCGGCATGGCTTACACTTGGAACGAATCTTCCAAGACCAGCACACGCATGTATGTGGACGCGCTTTACGGCAGCGGGTTGCGGGCTGACGGCGGTGGATTTGAGCCTGGCACCAGCAATCCCATTCCCAACGGCACGACCGTTCCGGCTTATTACTCGGTTAACGTCGGCGCGGAGCAAAGCTTTAAGGTTGGCAGAAGTCAATTTTTGAAGGCCCGGCTCGATGTCGTGAACTTGACTGACAACAGTTATGAACTGCGGAATGGTTCGGGCGTCGGCGTCAACGCCGCCCAATACGGCGAACGCATCGGGTTCTTCGGCTCGATCAGTTACGTCTTCTGAAATGTTCCTCCCATGAAAAACACGGATGCAAATCGAATCCTGCCCGGCTACGAGCTGAAAGACGAGCTGGCCCGGCTTTGCCTGCCATCGGCAAAACGGGACGCGAATCTCAAGCTCGCCTGGGTGAATTCGATTTGCATCTTCTTTCTCCTGATTGGCATCTTTGGCGCGCGGCGCGGTATTATCGCCATCAAACCGGTCCCGCCCATTCAGGAAATTATTCCCGTGGTCATTCAGCCGACGGTGTTGCCGCCGCAGGCAATCGCCCAAAAGTCGGAGCAACCGCAACAAAACAATCAGCCGCGCATCCTCGTCGCCCTGCCGACCGCGCCGAACGTCAACTTCGGTGTGCCGACCATTGGCACGCTCGTCGTGCCCGCCGAGCTTGCGTCCGCGCCGCAATTGACCCCGGAGCGCGTTGGTTCGCTCAACAACACCGGCACGGGCGGCGAACGGCCCGAACCGCCTTATCCGCCCATCGCAAAGGAAACCGGGGAACAGGGCACGGTGAAACTTCTGCTCGGCGCCGACGCGGCGGGAAACGTCATTTCCGTGGAAGTGAAGGAATCATCGGGCTTTCCCATTCTCGACCGCGCCACGGTGGACTTCATCAAGGGCCATTGGCGGCTTCCGGCGGGCGAAGGCAATCGCCTTTTTGAAACCAGCATCACTTATCTGTTGCAATTGAACTGATTTTACACAACCAAACCCAACCTATGAATCCCATCCTCGCAAACATCGTTCTCGAATTCTTCCTCAAAGGCGGCCCGGTCATGTGGCCGATTCTCATCAGCGCCATCGTCGCCGTTGCCGTTGTCGGCGAACGCGCGTTCTGGTGGTGGCGCGAAAGCCGGCAGGCGCGACCCGCAAAAACTGGAGCAACTCCTCGCCGCGCTGGAAAACTCCGATCTCGCCTCCGCGAAGAAGATCTCCGAAGGCTCGGAAGACCCGGTCATCCGCATGATTCATCACGGCCTCAGCCACGTTGGTCATGTCCACACCTCGTTGCTGGGCGCGTTGCAAATCGCCGCCGGCATCGAGCTCAAACGCGCCGGGCGTTTTCTCACGGTCATGGACACGCTCGTCACGCTCGCGCCGCTGCTCGGCCTGCTCGGCACCGTGACCGGCCTCATGCGCGCCTTTCTCAACATCGGCAGCGCGGAATTGTCCGTCGTGGGCGTCACCGGCGGCATTGGCGAGGCGTTGATTGCCACGGCCTGCGGTCTGGCGATTGCCATCTTTTCATTGATTCCCTTTAACTTTTTCTCGGCCAAGGTGGCACAATTGCAATTCGAACTGGAAACGGCGGCAACCAATGTCGAAGTAATGGCCGGCGGCGGCGGGAAAAAGGGTGATACCGTCCATCTGCACAAGCCGGCATCCCCGGGCCAGGCCACCAGCCACTGACTGAAATGACTAAACCCTAAATCCGAATGACTAAACAATTTCAAATGAATTGAATGCCGATCGAATTTTGCGTTCGAACATTTGCCATTCGAGCTTCGTCATTCTTTAGTCTCAGGGCTTCGTCATTCGTCATTTTCAAATGAAGATCCCCTCTCCCATCCCAAAACGCCGTTCGCGGATTGTCATCATTCCGCTGATTGACATCATGTTTTTCCTGCTCGCGTCGTTCATGATGGTGGCACTGGAGATGAGCAGGACGGAGAACATCAGGGTCAATCTGCCGCCCGCCACCCAATCGCAGCAGGATTACCGTCCGGGCATGATCAACATCGCGGTGGACAAATCCGGCGCCGTCTGGCTGGAAAAAAAGGAAATTCCGCTGGCGGAACTCGGCCTGGTCTTGAGCAATCGTTTTCGGGCCGATATGAATCTGCCAGTCTATATCAGCGGCGACCGCGACACGCTGCACGGCGACATGGTGAAAGTATATGAAACCGTCCGCAACGCGGGCATCCAGAAGGTCGCGTTCATGACCGACAGCCGGCAAAACCCGACGACGCCATGAAAATCCGCACACCCGTTCTGGAAAAAAAGTCGCGGCTGGAAATCATCCCGCTGATTGACATCATGTTTTTCCTGCTCGCGTCGTTCATGATGGTCACTTTGCAGATGCAGATTGTCCGCACGCTCAAGTCCAACCTGCCCACCGCCACGCTCGCCACTCCCTCGAAGAAGCCCGACATTGTGAATCTCACCGTCAACCGGGACGGCCAGGTTTCCGCCGACGACAAACCCATTGCCTTTCCCGAATTGTTCACGATGCTCACGAATCGTTACAGCCTGAATACCAATCTGCCAGTTTATATCACCGGCGCGCAGGACGCCACGCACGGTTCGGTGATGTTCGTCCTCGATTATGTAAAACGCGCCGGCATCCAACGCGTCGCCATCGCCGTCCAGGCGGCCCCCGACCATCCAATTCCATGAAAAATTTCCAAGTCAACCTGCTCATCATCCTCGCCCTTGCGCTCTGCGGCCTGTGCGCCCGGCAATGGTATGAACAAACTGTGCAACGCAACGCAATCCAGACCTTGAACCAGTTGGTCTATGAAAAGAACGCCGCCATCCAAAGCTACACCAATTCCATCGCCACGCTGAATCATCAGGTGAACCAGATGGACACGCGCCTCACCGAAGTCAAGGCTGCCGCCGCGACCAACGAACAACTCATCATTTCGCAAAAGGCCGAAATGGCGCAACTGCAGTTCGCGAACGCAAACCTCACCAACGAAGTCGTACAATACAAACAGGCGGTGGACGCGCTGGAATCGAAGCTGAAGGAAGTTTATGCCGGGATTGACAAGCAGAATGAAGCCATCACCAATCTCGTCGCCCAGCGCAACGACCTTGTCCAGAAATACAACGATGAGGTGAAAGACCGGAACAATATCGTGGAAAAATACAATGAACTGGTGAAGCAGGTCCAATCCGGCGGCAAACCGCCGGATAAATGACGAATTTCAGACCGGCTCGTCGTGTCGAGACAGCGTGAAGCCGTAAGTGCAACGACCACAGACTTGTCGCGGCGTAGTCCTGCAAAGCAGGGCGAAAATGGCCCGGCCCTCAACTGGCCGGGGTTCGCCTCAGCCCTTTCGTTTGCGTGGGCGTGCGCAGCGGATAAAGCCCGGGACAGCAGCCGAACGTCTCGTGAAATGCCTGGCTGAAATGGCTCAGGCTCGAATACCCGACTTCCATCGCCGCCTCGGTGACGTTGAATTCGCCCGACCGCAGCAATTCCGCCGCGCGTTCCAGGCGCAACTGCCGCGCGTATTGCGGAATCGTCAGGCCCGTCGCCGCCGAAAAGGTCCGGCTCAAATGGAACGGGCTGCAACCCGCCAGCCGGCCAAGGTCTTCAAGGCTTGGCGGATTCGACAAATCTTTGCGAAGCACCGCGATGACTTTCTCCACGCGCTCGGCAGACAGCCGTTGGTGTCGCTGACAAAATAATTCCCGTTCGCCCGGCGCGACGAAGAACAGTTCCGCCGCCACCTCCAGCGCCTTGGCCTGATACCAGACCGATTGCGCCAGGGCCAGCACCGGGGCCGCGCGCAGACTTGCCAGTAATTGTTGCTGCCGGCTCGTCAGCCGCTTCGGCGGCGTGACGGCGGATTTTTCGGATTGCCCGGCCACCACGTCGCGCACCAGCGGATGCAGCGACGTGACAAAGTCGCTCAAATGCCGCCGCAAAAAATCAAACGACATCTCAACGGTGAGGAATTGATGTCGTTGCTGTGCCTGTCGTGTTGCACGCAACGGTTGTTCTCCGCGCCGGTAAAATCCGGCCGTCAAGGGAGTGAACACCGCTTCGCAACGGTTGAATGCGACCTGCCCGCTGCCTTCGAGATTCAGGCAGACTTCGATGCTGCCGGGATGAAAACTTCTGCCCCAGTCAAATTCCCCGCCCGTTTTGAAGTCATGCCACTCAAAACTCACACCGCCGCCATGCACACTGCCGTACAAATGCCGCCAGCCGTCGCCAACCGGGCGCCACACCGGACGTTCGGTGAACGCAGGCACGACACCGGGTTCGGCGCCGCCGCCGGTTTCGATTAATTGCTTTGCCGTTCTGGGCACCGCGAAAGTGTGCCCGTTTTATCGCAATGGGCAACCATCTTGTCGTCAATAAGTTAAAAGCCCGGCGCAAGGCACCGTCAATAAATAGCAAACCAGCGATAGCAGGACTTTCAGGCGCCAGTTATTCTTATCGCCATGAAGAGCGTTTTGATCCTCAGTTGCCTGTGTGCGGTCACTGTGGAATCCGTTCCCACCGCGGTCATGGCGGATGAACCGGCCGCATCCGCCGCATCTTCCACCGCGACCTCATCGGCCGGCACGCGCTACGGTCTCTTTGATTGGCTGGATCATCGTAGCGATTATGGCCAGGACGTATTTCCCGAGCCATTTCTGGTGGATGATTCGGACCTGGAAACGGGTGAAGCCCGCTTGGACTGGTTGCATACCGGGAGAGACGCGGATCATAGTGACCAGGTCACCGCCGAAGTGGAAAAGGGTTTTGGCCTGCTGACCCTGGAATTGGAAGTTCCTTTCGAACGCGATACGGCGTCCGGCCAGACCTCGCAAGGCTTCGGCAACATTGATTTGGGCGCGCGTTATCCCTTCTATCAATTCGTCTCGAGCAGGGGATTTTTCGACACGACTTTCGGCGCGGCGCTGGAAGTCGGCATTCCAGTCAACTCGGAGGTCAGCAAAAACGGCGAAGTCGTCCCCAAGATTTTCAATGACCTGAAGCTCGGCGAACATTTCACGCTTCAATCCATCGTGGGCTGGTCCACGCTCCTGGGCGCCGGAGATGATGGCGGTTTGCAAACATTCGAATACGGCTTTGTTTTCGGCTACACAATTCCGCACGAGGAACTGCCTTTGCCCGGTGTTCAACAATTAATACCCGTGTTTGAATTGATGGGCGAAACGCAACTAAACAAGGATGACCCCGGCCAGAACAGCCTCGTCGGCGACCTGGGATTCCGCCTCAACCTCAAAACCATTGGTTCGATCCAACCGCGGCCGGGAATTGGCTTTGTTTTCCCGATTGACGAAGCGGCGCGCGCGGACTTGCATTGGGGTGTCATCGCCAGCCTGGTATTCGAATTTTGAGAACATGGACATCAACCGGAGACAATTCCTGATTCTGACGGCTGCAACCGTGGCCACCGGTTGCCACGCACTGGACGGTAACGGCTCCATCACCACCCATACGGAGCGTGTGGTGGACGCGGGACCCGCCGGCAATTATGCCGCCGACGGAGTGTACGCCGGTTTCCGCGACCAGGGATTCTTTGTGATTCGGAACGGTGAGAAACTGATTGCGCTCTCCGCCATCTGCACCCACAGGAAATGCAGGCTTTTCGCCGAGCCAAACCGTTCGTTCTACTGCAAATGCCACGGCTCGACCTTTGATCCGACCGGCAAGGTAACGTCAGGGCCGGCAAAGCGCGACCTGCCGACCCTCCCGGTGTTTGTGAACGAAAAAGGACAATTGCTCGTGACGGTTGGAAGTTGAATACAGTATCGAGCCTGCTATTGGTCCTGACTCGCCGCGTCATATCCAATTTCCCCTGCCGGGGTTTTCTGGCGAGCGTTATTTCTGCGCGTCGATCTGCTTTTGGGCGCGCTCCACCAGCGCCCGGATGTCCGGCGGCATTTCATCGAGCGAATGGTAAATGTGCTCGTTCCCCGAAGCGTCCTTTATCTTGAACACAGAAACGCTCTTCTTGCTGATGATTCTCGGCGCGCCTTTGGTTTTTTCCACTGTTTCGGCGGATGGACTGGCCTCATTCTTCAACACTTCCGACTCCAGCTTTTCAACTTCAGCCCGCATTCCTGGCGGCACTTCGTCCAGGGAATGATACTCGTGAGGTTCTCCATCCTCACCCACCGTCTTGATCGTTACTGCCTTTTTGATGTTTAAGATGCGCCCTTGCGGTGTGTTCGCGACCTGGAACAGGGAGAGGAAGAGCTTCCGCCAGAAGCCGGGCGGTTCGAGGCGGGCAAAACATTTGGAACAGAACTGGTCGGTTACCGCGACCGTGTTGCCGCACTCCGGACAATTCATGGTCTTGCCCGCATTCATGCCGCAATCATAGCCAACCGCTGATTGGAGAAAAGCCAATTCACCGGCAAGACCAGCCGGCAACTTGAAGCGACCCGGCTTAAGCCAGAACAGCTTTGTGATCTTTCAGATATTTTTCGATTGTGGATATGCCACTGCAGGAATTCGCGACGCGGAGGGCGTTCGGTTTGCCCAGCTTGTAATGTACCAGCAATTTGCCAACCATTCCAACCCGGAGATGGGCCTCCGGCATGTGCCAGACTTGACCCGCTTCCAAAGGTTTGGGGCGAAAGCGGCGGCCCAACTTGCTATTTCTCATGGCTCATGCTGCACCGGAACGATCCATTGCGCCAGTTAAATCGCAAAGAAATTGGAAGAACAGGAGGTTTAACCACAGACCCGTCCTCCGGTACCATCCTTTCATTTTCACTCAGCGATGATATAGTGTGCGCGCATGAGCACTGACATCAGTTCCCCGCACCTGTTTCAACCGCTGACCATCAAATCCGTCACACTGCGCAATCGCATCGGCGTGTCGCCCATGTGCGAGTATTCGTCCGAGGACGGCACGGCGACGGATTGGCACCTCGTGCATCTGGGGTCGCGCGCGGTCGGCGGCGCGGGCCTGGTCATCGCCGAGGCCACGGCGGTTTCGCCGGAAGGCCGGATCACGCCGGGTGACGCGGGCATCTGGGCCGACAAACATGTGGAACCGATTGCGCGCATCAACCGGTCCGTCAAGGCGCACGGCGCGGTCCCGGGAATCCAGATTGCCCACGCGGGCCGCAAAGCTTCGGCGGCGCGACCGTGGGATGGTGGCGCGCATCTGGCCGACGATGCGGGCGGCTGGCCCACGCTGGCGCCCAGTCCCCTGCCCTTCGGCGGTGAGCTGCCAAAGATCCCGCACGCCATGAGCGAGGTAGACATCGCCCGAGTGCAAAATGAATTTGTGGCCGCAGCCAAACGCGCGCTCGCCGCCGGTTGCGAATGGCTGGAATTGCATTCGGCCCATGGTTATTTAAGCCACGAATTTCTTTCACCGCTCACCAACAAACGCAAGGACCAATACGGCGGGACTTTCGAGAACCGCATCCGTTTTTTGCTGGAGACGACCCGCGTGGTCCGGGCCGTGTGGCCGGACAAACTGCCGTTGACAGTGCGGATTTCCTGTACGGATTGGGTGGAAGGCGGCTGGGACATCGAACAAAGCATCGAGCTGGCGCGCCGGTTGAAGGCCGAGGGCGTGGATTTGATTGATTGCAGTTCCGGCGGCACGGTGCCGCACGCAAAAATTCCCGTCGGCGCCGGTTATCAAGTGCCGTTTGCCGAACGCATCCGGCGCGAGGCGGGTATTGCGACGGCGGCGGTCGGCAGCATCACCGAGCCGACTCATGCCGATGAAATCATTCGCAATGGTCGCGCCGACCTCGTGCTGCTGGCGCGGGAGTTTTTGCGCGAACCGTACTGGCCGTTGAAAGCGGCGCGCATCCTTGGCCGGAAAGATGCGCTGACGATGCCGGTTCAGTACGCGCGGGCGCTGGTGATTTTCTCGATTGTGTCCGGCACCGGTTCCTGTGATAACCGTTCGTGAGGTCGGCGGTGGGTGGGGGGGGGGGGAAGTGGGTTGGAGATGGGAGGGTTTACGAATGCAATCGCAAAGCCGTCATAGCCTTTGCTGCCGACGGTTTGGATGACCGTGGCGCTGACGCGTTTTTCCGCGGCAAGCAGTTCGTTGAAACGGCGCACACCCTGAACCAGGGTATCACGGCTGCCGGCGTCGCTCACCGCGCCTTTGCGCACGACGTTGTCGGCGATGATCACGGTACCGCGCCGGGCGAGCTTGAGCGCCCAAGCGAAGTAATCCGGATACACGTTCCTTGTCGGCATCAATGAAAATCAGGTCAAACGGGCCGCGGCCTTCGGCGGCAAGTTGCGGCAGCGTGTCCAGCGCCCGGCCAACGCGCAGCTCAACGACACCGGCCAGGCCGGCGCGGACAAGGTTGGCGCGGGCGACTTCGGCATGTTTGGGTTCAAACTCCAGCGTGATCAGCCGTCCACCGGCTGGTAACGCCCGGGCCAGCCAGATGGTGCTGTAGCCGCCGAGCGTTCCGATTTCGAGAATGTTCCGCGCGCCTTGCATCCGCGCCAGAAGTTGCAGCAGCTTGCCCTGGTTCGGCGAAACGTTGATGGGCGGCAAGCCGGCGGCGACGCTGGCCTCGAGCGCCGCGTCCAAGGCGGAGTCGGACGGCACAAACAATTCGGCAAGATAACGGTCAACCGCAGTCCATGTTTCCTGGTTCATAAATTCCGGCGCAAAAGATGGGGCACGTTTGAGCAATTTGGAAACGAAAAAGCCGGACCACTTTCATGCCCTGGCTTGGTCAGGTGACGCCGTGCTTTGACCCAATAGGCAAAGCTACTTCCTAGCCTTGGCCGCCAGCGAGGTTGAAACCAGTTGAGGAAGTCTTTCGCCAATCGCGCCGGCGCCTTGGGCGATAATCACCCCGGTGTCGCCATCCACGAGGACGGGACAGGGAATGGCACGGACGCCGTATCGCACCGCCACGGCTGCCTTCCAATACTGGCCATCATAGATTTGCGGCCAGGTCATATTGTGATCATGCATGAATTTGAGGAGGGCGGGTCCTTGCCGCGGCGCATCAAGGCTCACGCTCAAAATCTCAAATCCGTTGGTGTGATACTGCTGGTAGGTCGCAACGACGTTGGGGAGTTCCTCGCGGCAAGGACCGCACCAGGTGGCCCAGAAATCGAGCAACACCACCTTGCCTTTGTAATCACCGGGGAAATTGACCGTTTTGCCGTTCACCGTCCGGGTTTGGAAAGCCGGCGCCTTCTGGCCGGCGGAAACGGCGACCGGATGTCATCAGCCCTGGCCGTGGCGATGCCCAGCAGGGTGATGGCGGCGGCAGCGAACAAAAAAGCGAATGAATTCCAGATTTTTGTGGTTCTCATGACGTGAAAATAAATCGGTTGCCGTGTGAGTCAACCGGAAAATCGAAGGCCGGTGGCCGGCGTGCCCGCCATGCAGGCGGGACAAGCCGGGAGAGTGACATCCGCCGCGCCGTCGCGTAGATTGACGCGGTTCATGAGCCGCAGAGTATTTATCATTTTTATTTCGTTGCTGGCGTCGGGAATTTCCCCGGTCCACGCCCAATCACGCGACGTTCCGCTCGTGCAACGGCAGTGGTTCGAGACGCAAACCGTGCATTTCAACGTTTACAGTTGCGGTGCGCCACAAGCGGCCAATAAAGTCGCCGGGCAACTGGAGGAATTTTGCGAAGCCTTTTCGCTGCTGGCCGGAGCGCAAGCCGTTGCTTCGCCGCCAATTGTGGTGATGGCCTTTCCCGACCATGAATCCATGAAACCGTTCCTGCCGCTGTACCACGGCCAGCCCGAAAACCTCGCCGGCTTCTTTCAACACGGCGATGACGAAAATCTCATCGTGCTTTCCCTGCCGGAAGCCGGCGCGGCTTCGATGGACATGACGGTTGTCTTCCACGAATACACCCATCTGCTGTTCCGGGGCAATGATCGCATCTGGCCGCTGTGGCTCAAGGAAGGCATGGCCGAGGTCTATTCCACGTTTGCGACGACCGGCTACAGCGTGATCATCGCCCGGCCGATTGACCATCACCTGCAATTGCTCGCGCACGAACCGCTGATGCCGTTGACCGAACTGTTCGCCGTCGGCCATGATTCACCGCAATACAACGAACGCGAGCGCCAGGGAATTTTCTACGCCGAATCGTGGCTGCTTACGCATTACCTCGTGGCCGGTGACAATCCCGCATACAAATCACGCTTCGGAAATTTCACCACGCTCCTGCGCGACGGACAATCCCCCGTGCAGGCCTTCACCAATGCGCTGCAAACCACCCTCCCGGCCGTCGAATTCGGACTGCGCCGTTACCTGGCTCGCGGCCAATTCGTGCCGATTCAGTACAACCTCCGGGAAAACGTTGCCGGGGCCAAAATCTACTCCATGCGCAACCTCACGCCGGTGGAAAATTATTTCCGTCTGGGCGACGAACTGTTGCGCATTGGCCGCCTCGACGACGCGGAAACATTTTTCACCGACGCGCAAAAACTCGCGCCCGCCAGTCCCCTGCCCTATGAAGGACTTGGCCTGCTTGCCGTCCGGCGCGAACAAACCGATGAAGCCCTGCGCGAATTCAAGGCAGCGTTGCAACGCGGTTCGAGCAGCTTCCTCGCGCACTACCTTTACGCCCGGGAAAAGTTCCGGCTGGCCGCCGATGCCCAGGGCGGGCGGGGTTCGCTGCCCAGGGAAACCGCGGCGGAAATCCATGCCGAATGCCTGAAATCCATCTTACTGATGCCGAACTTCGGGCCGTCGCACGAGTTGTTTGGCATCCTGGAAATGGCGCAGGGTGAAAATCTCCCGCTGGCGATGCAGCACCTGCAACTGGCCGTCCAATTGGAACCGGAAAATCCGTATTACCTGCTGGCGCTGGCGGACGCGCAGGCAAGGAACAAAGATCCGGAAGCGGCACGCCGCACGTTGACGGCGCTGCTCCTGCCAACGGTTGAAGCCAAGCTACGCGCCCAGGCCGAGGAACTTCTGCAGCAAATCACCGGAGTGAATTCAACCCGTTGATCCTTGTCAGCCAGGGCCGGGTGGCAACCCTGAGGACGAACATCGAGGCGGTAGTTGTCGGTCGCTTTTGAGGGAGGGGAATTGACTACGAACCAAAGGACATCAGGCGACGCTCGTTGCGAGCGTCGCCCGATCAAAGCTGTTTGCGGCAATGATCAGTAACGGTCCCGGCGTCCGCCGCCGCCACCGCCACCGCCACCGAAGTCCCGGCGCGGCCCGCGATCACCGCGGGGACGTTCCTCTTTCGGGCGGGCAATGTTCACCGTCAATTGCCGGTCCCCCAGCGTCGTCCCGTTCATCGCCTGAATCGCCTTTTGCGCTTCTTCCGGCGTTGACATCGTCACGAACGCAAAGCCGCGCGAGCGGCCGCTGGTCCGATCCATCATCAGGTTGGCTTCCACGACCGTGCCGTGCGCCGCAAACGCCTCCTGCAGGTCATTCTCTGTCGTGTTGAAGGAAAGATTTCCCACAAACAATTTCGTGCTCATAGTTCATTCGCTGTTCAAGACTAACCGTTTTTCCGGACTGTTCCCGACCATCGGGTTTCAAATCATCACCGAACCAAAGTTCACTTGAAGATTTGCCATGACCTGAAATGACAAGTTATCTCACAGACCCGGCCACAATAATCGCTTCCGTTCCCTGTGCAAGCACTTTTTCAAATCCAGCCGGCCAACGGTCCGGTGTCAGGCCGCAGTTGCATTTTTTTGAATGAGCGGCATTGTTTGGTGTCAGTAAATTGAGACTCGAATTATGAAATGGCATCCTTTAGCTCTAGCGGTGGCAGCGGTCGCGATGTTGGTGACAGGTTGTTACACACCGGAAGGCGCGCCGGACAACACCGGCACCGGCGCCTTGATGGGCGGCGCCATTGGCGCGATTACAGGCGCGGCCATCGGCGGACCGCGGAATGGCGGCGAGGGCGCCTTGATTGGCGCGGCGGCAGGCGTGATTGCCGGCGGTTTGATGGGACACCAGATAGACCAGCAGCAGCAGGCGCAGTTGCGCGCGCAGGCGCCGCAAACTTATGTCCGCGTCGAACAAGGCCAGCCGTTGGGCCTCGCCGACATCAAAGCCATGGCCCGGGCGGGCGTGAGCGAAGATGTCATCATCAGCCAGATCATCAGTTCGCACACGGTTTTCCGCTTGAATGCGGCGGACATCATTGACTTGCACAACTCCGGCGTGAGCGACCGGCTGGTGAATTATATGCTTAACACGCCCAGCACCGCGACGGCCGCGCCGCCGCCGCAGACCACCGTCATGGAGCAAGCCCCGCCATCGCCGCCGCCGGAAACCGTGGTCGTGGCGCCTGGACCGGGTTACGTGTGGATTGCCGGCGAATGGGTGTGGAATGGCGGATGGGTCTGGGCGGGCGGTCATTGGGCGTATCCACCGTATCCGCGCGCCGTCTGGGTGAGCGGTTATTGGTGGAAGGACTATCACGGCTGGCACCGGTCGCCGGGGTATTGGCGGTGATTCGCTCCGCCGACGGGCACGGATTTCAACCGGCCATCAGTGTCACCCAGACAATCAAACCGGCCAGGGCGGCCAGCGTCACCGGTATGCCCAGCCTTGCAAAATCCCAGAAGGAAATGCTGATCCCCATTTCCCGCGCTTGTTGAACGACGATGATGTTGGACACGCTGCCGATGATGATCAAACTCCCGCCGAAACTGTTGGCTAAAGCCAGGATGTAAGCCATGACCGGCTGGGAAAGCGGGATGACCTTGAGCAAAAATATCACCGCTGCGGCGTTGTTGATGAGGTTGGACAGCACAGCCGTCGTCAAAACCAGATTGTGCGGCGCGTTGAGATTGAATCCGCTGCCGGCCAACCATTGAACGGCCTGGTCCCCGCAGCCCGTGGATTCAAATGCTCCGGCCACAACAAACAATCCCATGAACAGAATCAAAATGGGCCACTCTACCAGACCCAGCAAATCTTCGGTGCGAAACTTGTGGCTGGCCAGATGAATGCCGGCGGCGGCCAGCGCGATAATTTCCTTGGGCACACCCGAGAAAAACAAACCGACGACCACCGCCAGAATGACCAGCCCCTTGATGGTGTGCGGCCGGTTGAAAGGAATGGTCGGGCAATCCAATCCATTTTGGACCGGTGACGGAGGCTGAAGCTTCTTATGCGACATCAGCCAGATGATTCCGTAGGCGGCGCCCATCGCCACGAGCACCGGCACGCTACACCAAAGCAGGTAATGGCCAAAACTCAAGTGTGCGACCTGTCCGATCAGCATGTCCTGCGGATTCCCGATCAGCGTCGCCGCCGCGCCGATGTTGCTCGAAATCGCCAGGGCAATCAGAAACGGAACCGGATTGATGCGTTTGCGCAACAGCGCCAGGCCAACGATGGGCGTAAAGGCGTAACAGACGATGTCGTGATTGAGGAAGGCAGACAGGGCGCCGGTCACCGCCATCAACAGCAGCAAAAATCGCGCAGGATGACCGAGGCGCGCAGAAATGCCGTTGGCGACCTTGTCGTAAAATCCCGACAACCGGAGTTGCGCCGAGATGACAAAAAAGCCGAACAGCAAAAAAATGGTCGGCCAGTTGATGTAGGAAACGACATCGGCCGTGGTAACGTCGCCAAAAATCATCAGGGCGATGGCGCCCAACAGGGCGATGCCGGCGCGATTGAGCTTCAATCCGGGAAAGCGCCCCATCGCAATGCCGATGTAGGTGATGGCAAAAATCGCCAGAATGACCGGCTCCCGGGGATTGGCGGTGGCAATCAGGACAGGCATGACAATGGGCAATTTTATTTCGCCAACAGTTTGCGGAGCGATTGCAATTCCTTCCGCCGCTCCCGGTCCGGCTGGGGATAGCTCATCTTCAACGCCTTGAGCGTGTCGAGGACGATTTGGGAAATGATCAGCCGGGCGTTCTCCTTGTCGTCGGCGGGAACAACATGCCACGGCGCGTGTTCTGTGCTGGTCGCGCCCAGGCAGGCTTCGTACGCCTTTACGTAATCCTTCCAGAACTTCCGCTCCTCAATGTCCGACCGGCTGAATTTCCAGTTCTTCGCCGGGTCCTCGATGCGGGCAAGGAACCGCTTGCGCTGTTCCTCTTTTGAAAGATGCAGGAAAAATTTGAGGATGCGCGTGCCGTTGCGATGCAGGTGCTTTTCCAAATCCACAATCGAACGGTAACGTTTCTCCCAAATCCGATCCCCTTCCAGCAGGTCCTCCGGGAGGTTTTGGGCGCGGAGAATCTCCGGATGCACCCGCACCACGAGCACTTCCTCGTAGTAAGAGCGGTTGAAAATGCCGATGCGGCCGCGTTCGGGCAGGCAACACGTCGTGCGCCAGAGAAAATCGTGCTCCAGTTCCGTGGCGCTGGGGTGCTTGAAGCTGAAGACCTCGCAGCCCTGCGGATTGATGCCGGACATGACGTGCTTGATGGCGCCATCCTTGCCGGCCGCATCCATCGCCTGAAAAATCAACAGGAGGGCATGGCGATTGCCGGCATAAAGCAGGCTTTGGAGCGCGCTCAATTCCTTGATGTGGCCGGCGAGGATTTTTTGATAATCCTCTTTCGACTGGTAGAATGGCGTCACTTTCGCCGGCCATTGTTTGAGCTTCACCTTTTCGCCTTCGCGAACCCGGAATTCCTTTGGAACGATTTTCATAGGCTGATTTTGCCGGCTGCGACAACGCAGAAATTGAATTGCCCCGAAGGGTGGGCCATGGCTTCCCGCAGCTGTCAAGCCAGTCGTGACCGTCCGTTGACGTCCGCCGACAGAGGCGGCGATATCCCGACAACGCCGCTGGAGCGCGTGGGAACGGGTGAACGATCGGGCGCTACGAAAGTATTCGCAGCCGGGTTGCAATAAAAAAAGTGGCGCAACGGGAATGAATGCATTATGTTCAAATGGCCTTAATGGATTTATTTAGTAATTCTTATTTATCTTGGTGTCGTGTATTAACCGTTGCACGCAGATTTTCAGTATTTTCTGTAAGCATCCTGACGTTGTTCTTAACCGTTCTTCCGGCCGGGGCGACCATTGATGTCTCCCTGCAAATGCAACTGGGCAATCCCAGCGATGCCACCGCCGATACCAACAACCACGACCATTATTTGATTCAGCGGACGGTGGAGGCGATTGATTACAGCGATAATTTTGGCGAGCCGAATTGGGCGAGTTGGGATTTGACGGCCAGCGACCTTGGTTCCAGCGGGCGCAACAGCTTCATTTTACACCGACACGAATCTGCCGGCGAACTTCTATCACGTGAACACCGACGATTACAGCGGGTCGGGCTATGATCGCGGCCACATGTGCCCCTCGGCGGATCGCACTGACAGCACCGACGACAACCAGTTGGTATTCTTCATGTCGAACATCATCCCGCAGGCGCCGAACAACAACGAGGGTGTGTGGGGAAACTTCGAGGACTATTGCCGCACGCTCGCGCAATCCGGCGATGAATTGCTGATTATTTGCGGGCCGAGCGGCTTCAACGGTTCGCTCATCCAGCCCAGCCAGCGTGTCTTCCTTCCCGCATACACCTGGAAGATCGTCGTGGTGGTTCCTCCGGGCGGCGGCACCGCGCTGAGCCGGATTGACGCCACCACGCGGGTGATCGCGATCAAAATTCCAAACAATAATGCAGTGAGCAGTACCTGGCAGAATTACGTCACCTCCGCCCGTCAGATCGAAGTTGATACCGGTTATACGTTCTTCACCGCCCTGCCCCCCGACGTGGCGTCGGCCCTGCTCGACAAAGTGGACGGTCAGGCCAGTCCACCGCCGGTCATCAACGGTTTCTCGCCGGATAACGGCGCGGTCAACGACTCTGTTGTCATCAACGGCACGGATTTCACTTCCGCCTCGGAAGTGACGTTTAATGGTGTCAGTGCGGCGTTCACCGTGAATTCCGCCAGCCAAATCACCGCCGCTGTCCCCACCAACGCCACTCCCGGGTTCAATCAGCGTCACGACCCCGACCGGCACCGCCCTCAGTTCCGACGATTTTATCGTGACCGGTTCGACCGTTGATCTCGCTGTTTCGAAAACCCATTTTGGAAACTTCTCCCAAAATGACACTGGCGACACCTACGCTATCACTGTCGCTAACGTCGGTAATTTGGCCTCGACCGGTTTGATTACGGTCACCGATGCGCTCCCCGCCGGCCTTGTCGCCACTGCGATCGGTGGCATCGGCTGGAATGCGAATTTGAACACTCTTACCTGTACGCGCTCCAATGTCCTGTTTCCTGGCGCGAGCTATCCACCCATCGTCGTCACCGTGAACGTCTCTTCCAATGCTCCCGCCAGCGTCACCAATGCCGCCACGGTATCCGGCGGGGGCGATGCGAACCCCGCCAACAATACTGTCAGCGACGTCACGGCCATTAACGCATCCGCCGGCAGCGGCAACGCAATCACTCTGGCCGGCTGGGATGTAAGCGGGCTTACCGGAGGCACAGGTAACTATGGCCCTTCACCCCTGTCACCCACAACCAACGCCCCCAACCTTGCGATCGGTGGGCTGACACGCGGTTCGGGCGTGGGCACCGGTGGCACTGGCGCGGGGCGGGCCTGGGGAGGCAACGACTTCGCGGGCACCAATGAGCCGGCGGCCGTTGCCGCCAACGAATATGCCACCTTCACCGTCACGGCCCAAGCTGGTAATCGGGTATCCTTTGCCTCAATCAGCAAATTCGATTACCGGCGCTCCGCCACCGGCCCGGCCACCGGCGCCTTGCAGTACCAGATCGGGTCGGGAGCGTTTAACGACATCACTGCATTGTCCTACCCGTCAAACTCCAGCAGTGGCGGATCGTTGGGTCCAATCAATCTGACCGGAATCCCCGCCTTGCAAAACGTCGGCCCGGGAACCAACGTCTCCTTCCGCATCGTCAATGACGGCGGCGGTCCGGCCGGCACCTGGTATGTTTTCGACGTGGCGAATAGCGCGGCTCCTGACCTTGTAATCCAGGGCACCGTCTCGCCGACCAATACTCCGGATCTCGTCATTTACGCGACCCATGCGAGTAGTTTCACACAGGGTGACACCGGTGACAGCCTATACCATCACCGTCACGAACATCGGCACCGCGGCCACCGTCGGCACGGTTAGTGTCGTTGACGCACTTCCTGCCGGGCTTACCGCCACGGCCATCAGCGGTGCGGGTTGGACAACCGATCTCGGCACGCTCACCTGCACCCGCTCCGAAAGTCTGGCCACAGGCGCCGGTTACCCGCCCATCACCGTCATTGTGGACGTATCCACCAACGCCTCCGACAGTCTTACCAACGTCGCGAACGTCTTCGGAGGCGGTGAAATCAACACAGCCAATGACACCGCCAGCGACCCGACCACTATCATCGCGCTCACCCCTATTCAATTCTGGCGGCTGCAATGGTTCGGGAATACCGGCGACAGCGGCGCGGCAGCCGACTCCGCCATCACAACCAGCGACGGCATGCCCAACCTGCTAAAATACGCCCTTGGCCTGGCTCCGTTGGTTCCCGCCGCCAACCCGGTCGTCGGCGACATTGACACCGGATACCTCCGGCTGACCGTGCCCAGAAACCCGGACGCCACCGATGTAACCTTTCTTGTCGAAGTGACCGGCGACCTGACATTACCCTTTACGACCAATGGAACCACCATTGATCTAAACACCCCGGCCCTGCTCCAAGTGCACTACAACACCCCGGTTAACTCGTCCACCTGCGGCTTCATCCGACTGCAGGTCACCCGCCCGTAGCCCTGCATCCGACCGCGCTCTACGTGTAGGCTCAAAAAAATGCTTTGGTTGCGGATTGATGCCGGGCTTTTCGATGGCTTTCTTGTGGAGAATGAGCGGGGGCAAAATTTTCTTCGGGTTGATTGACGAACTCAGCCCGGAGCGCAAAAATCAATGCCCATTTCTCTGCATGGTGATGCCACGCCGTCCGCTATCCTTGTTTGCCTGCGGCGGCTGGCGCTGGCACCGGCTTGGGCCGGCGCCAGTAAACCATCAGCCGGTATCCGAGCAGGATGGCCAGCACCGCCGCAAACGCCAGCGGCTGGCGCACGTCGGCTTTCACCTGCATGTAATAATGAATCACGCCGGCGATGGCGGCCACATAAGCGAGCCGGTGCAGCGCCCGCCAGCGTTTGCCGCCCATGCGCTTGATCATGGCGTTGGTGGAGGTGACGGCCAGCGGCACCATGACCAGCAGCCCGGTGATTCCCACGAACAGGTATTTGCGTTTGACCATTTCCGACAACGTGCCGGAAATGCTGAACGACCGATCCAGGCTGAAGAAAATCAGGAAGTGCAGACAGGCGTAGAAGAAGGCGTAAAGTCCGAGCGTGCGCCGGGAGAAAATCATCCAGTTCAAGCCGGTGATTTTTCGCAGCGGCGTCACCAGCAGGGTCAGCATCAAAAAAACCAACGCCGGCATGCCGGTCGTGAGGATGGCGAAATTGACCGGGTTGGCCCCCAGCTTGTGATGCCAGGCGTCCCAGCCAAGCAAGCGCCAGGGCACGGCGCCATTGACCAGGATGAGCAGCTTGGCAAACTGGATGTCTTTTTCTTTCATGGCGGATTGGCCGGTAGAAATTCTTGCGCAGATCCATCCCGGCGTACAAATGGCCCACCTGTTCTTCGTAGCCGTTGAACATCAGGGTTGGACGCCGGCCCGATTCGCCGATGCGCTGCTCGGTGGCCTGGCTCCAGCGCGGATGATCCACGTGCGGGTTCACGTTGGCGTAGAAGCCGTATTCGTTCGGGGCATACTCGCTCCAGGTCGTGCGCGGTTGCGTCGCCACCAACCTGATTTTGACAATGGATTTGATGCCCTTGAAACCGTATTTCCAGGGGACGACCAGCCGGATGCGGCGCGCCATCCTGTGCCGGCAGCGCACGTCCATACAGCCCGCTGGCCAGCAGGGTCAACGGGTGCATCGCTTCATCCATTCTCAAACCCTCAACATAAGGCCATTTGAGCACGTCGCTCCGCTGTCCCGGCATGCGCTTGGGATCCAGCAACGTTTCGAAGGCGACATACTTCGCATCGTTGAGCGGTTCGACCAGATCGAGCAGTTTGGACAGCGAAAACCCAACCCAGGGAATGACCATGGACCAGGCCTCGACGCAGCGCATGCGGTAAATCCGTTCTTCCGGCGGGCTGATTTTCAACAGGTCGTCGAGGTCAAAGACCCTGGGTTTCCTCACCAGGCCCTCGACCGACACCTGCCAGCCTTTGGTTTCAAATTTGGCCGCAGCCGGCGCAACCCCGTCCTTGTCGGTCGAGAATTCGTAGAAATTATTATAATGCGTGATGTCCTCCAGAGAGGTTTCCGAGTCGGCGACGCGAAAGCCGGACGCGTCCCCCGCCGCAACTGCGGGCTTTGTCAGTCCCTGGATCACGGGCGTGTCAATCGTGCCGGTGGCCACGTGATTGAGGCGGCGATAGACCAGGCCGGTGGCCACGGCGCTGGCCGCCAGGATTCCGGCCCGTATGAATGTCCGGCGATTGAAGTAAACGGCGGGGTCGGTTACCTCACGGGCGGATATTTTGTTCGGCTCTTTCAACGGACAAACAATGGGTTAAACTACACCGATAGATTAGCAGACTTGAAGCACCTTGGGAAGCGGTGAAAGGTTTGCAGGCCGCGACAGCGGCTATTCAACGTTGGGGGACATTTGGCAAGAACCCGAGTTCCTTTTGTCCGACATTTCAGGACAAAGGCCCGCGAGGGCCGGGCGAGCGGGCGCGAGCGAGTCAAACCGGGAGAGGTGTTGAAAATCGTGGGCAACCTGCATTGGTTCTCCTGGCGTGCTTGGCCGCAAACCGGATGGAACATTATAAATTTCGTCACTCAGGTGTTTTGCAGCTTCTGGCGGCACCGGTGCTATGCGATCTTGCAGGGAATCACCGCGTCTTCGTCGAAAGAGTACACCGCACACATCCGATGGTAGCCGTCGGCAATGACTACTTTTCCATTGGCCGAATCTCTTATCAGCAGCAGAGGCGACACTCCGCAGCCGGACTTTATTCTCATCTGGTCCTTTTTGACATGAGAATTGCTGACCCCAAGCAATGATAATCCGGACGCTCTGAAAATATCCTTCGCTTTGAACTCTGACATGGATGCCCCTTTCAATTTGTTTACAAAGCGGGTGGCCGTCTTTTTATCGTATATCAGAGTCAGATACGACAGGGCTGCCGGATAGTCGTGCTCTTCCGGCTTGCTCAACCATTTAATTTTGACATTTTTGGGCATTTTTCGGTCACCCATGCCTTTCTTGAGGTAACGGAGTTCGCAGCTTGGCGACGAGAACTCAGCCATGCCGGGCCGGTGATGTCAACCGCGAAAGCGGAATGGGAACAGGAACGTACCGCACTGTCGCTCACTCGGAGTACGAGCCCTGCGTTTGCGGTAAAGCGATTTTCCCGACGGTTCTGCTTGGCAAACGGGCGTTTCGAGGATTAGCTGGTGGCCATGCAAGTCGTGCTCGATTATTTGAAACACAACCAGGCCCGGTTTGTGGCTGAGTTGTGCGCGTTCCTGCGGTTTCCCAGCGTCTCCGCGCAGCCCCAACACAAAACAGATATGCTCGCGTGCGCCGAATGGCTTTCGGAACATTGCCGCCACATCGGCCTCGACGCGCGGGTTTGCCCGACCGATGGCCATCCCATTGTGCTCGCCAAAACGCCCCGAACTCATTCGTCGCGCAAACCACATTTCATGGTTTATGGCCACTACGACGTCCAGCCGCCGGAGCCGCTCGACTTGTGGAAATCGCCGCCGTTCGAACCGCGCATCCAGGGCCGCTCGATTTTTGCCCGCGGCTCGGTTGACAACAAAGGACAGCACTTCGCGCATCTCAAAGCCGTCGAAGCCTACCTCAAAACCGGCACTCCCCTGCCCTGCGATTTGACATTTGTCATCGAAGGCGAAGAGGAAGTCGGCAGCGCGAACCTCGCGAAATTTCTCAAATCGCACCGGCGCGAACTGCTCTGCGAAGCCGTCGTCGTTTCCGACACCGGCATGCCCGACGCGGACCATCCCGCGCTGACGTATTCGCTGCGTGGCATAATCAGCTTTGAAATCACGGTCCACGGCCCGTCGCGCGACCTGCATTCCGGCATTTTTGGCGGTGCGCTGGACAACCCGGCGATGGCGCTGAGCCAGTTGCTCGCCAGGCTGCGCGATAAAAACGGCCGCGTCGCTATTCCCGGTTTCTACGACGACGTTGCGCCGCTTTCAGCTTACGAACGGAAACAATTCAAACGTCTGCCGATTACGCCCGCCGAACTGCAGAAATTGATCGGCGTGAAGAAATTGTTCGGCGAGCGCGGGTTCACGCCCATGGAACAGCGCAGCGCCCGGCCGACGTTTGAAATCAATGGCCTGACGAGCGGCTATCAGGGCGCGGGCAGCAAAACCATCGTGCCCGCCTGGGCACGCGCCAAAATCACGTGCCGCCTCGTGCCGAATCAAAAACCCGCGCGCATCCGCAAGATCGTCTGCAACCATCTCAAAAAAATCTGTCCGCCGACGGTGCGGTTGGAGATTGAAGACGGTCACGGTACGGAGGCGTATCTCGTTTCACCGAAAAGTCCGCAGGCGCTGGCGGCGCTGCGCGCATTGCGAAAGGCGTTCAACCGCGAACCGGTGTTGCTGCGCGAAGGCGGTTCCATCCCGATTGTCAACGATTTCAAAAAAGTCCTCGGCGTGGACACGCTGCTGCTCGGTCTCGGGTTGCCGGAGGACAACGCCCATTCGCCCAACGAAAAGTTTGATCTGGATTGTTTTGAAAACGGCCAGCGGATGAGCGCGTTGCTCTG